>NZ_JBWKCH010000006.1:0-719505 GCF_056436585.1 Streptomyces sp. NPDC043685
CGCCCGGTTACATTCCGAACCCGGAAGCTAAGCCTTACAGCGCCGATGGTACTGCAGGGGGGACCCTGTGGGAGAGTAGGACGCCGCCGAACAATCATTGAAAGGGTTGGACCTGGAACTTAGGTTCCGGGTCCAACCCTTTTTTGTTGCGCGTCACTTGAAGTTCACGTTGCGCTACCACCATCCACGGCATGGGTACTGCTGCAATGCTCAGGGCCGCCGGTGTCGGACTCGGTGACGAAGTCGTCGTGCCGGCCTTCGGGAACGTCGAGGTGGCCGAGGCCGTGACCATGGCCGGGGCGCTTCCGGTGTTCGCCGACATAGCCCCCGCCACCTACTGCCTCGACGTCACCGCGGTGGAAGCGGCGGTCACTTCGCGGACCGCTGCGGTGGTGGTCGTGCATCGCTTCGGCCGGCTCGCCGACATCGCTCGGCTGCACGCCCTGGGGCAGCGGCACGGGCTGCTGGTGCTGGAGCAAGGGGAGTCAGAGGCGCCGTACGACGAGATAGCCCAGCGCAGGGAGCGGGCGGCCTACCTCGATGCGAAGCTGAGGGGCGTCCGGACACCGGAGGACGGGGACGGGCACACCTACCAGCAGTACGTCGTGCGGGTACCGGGCAATGGGCGGCCCGACCGGGACGCCTTCGCGCGGGCCGTGCGGAGCAAGGGAGTTGAATGCCGCGTGCCGGTGAAGACGCCCGTGCACCGGCTGCCCGAATTCCGGCGGTGTGTTGCGCTGCCGGAAACCGAGCGTGCCTCCGACGAGACGCTTGCGCTGCCCGTGGACGCGTCCCTCACCAAGCGGGACATGCAGCGGATCGTGTCCGCCTGCAATGCCCTCGGAGGACTTCTCCAGCCCGCCTTCTGACGTGGTTGGGAGCACGGGTCTGTTCGGGGTATGATCTATTCCGTTGCCGCGGGGGAGACCTCGCAAAGCAACAGGCCCCTATAGCTCAGTCGGTAGAGCGTCTCCATGGTAAGGAGAAGGTCAACGGTTCGATTCCGTTTGGGGGCTCCACCAGAAAAGGCCCCACCCTCACGGGTGGGGCCTTTCGCGTTCCCTGAGCCTTGTCCCGTACAGGCCCTGACCCTTCGAGCTCGTAACACGATCATGGGTGGGCCTTCTTGAGGCGTCTCCAGCAGATGAGGCTGCAGGCCCACGAGACGAAGGTGTCGTGGAGTTCGGTTCGGCGTTCCCAACGGACGGCAAGGCGTTTGAACTGGTGGAGCAGGGCGAGGGTCTGCTCCATGACGTAACGGAGTTTGCCCAGGCCCTTGATGTTCGGGGCGCCCTTGCGGGAGATGACCGGCAGGATCCGCCGCTTGGCAACTCCCGGCGGGCGGGGTTGGAGTCGTAGCCCTTGTCACCGAGGAGCGAGTCGGGGCGGCGGCGTGGCCGCCCCGGGCCGTCCGGCCACGAGCGGGATGCCATCGACCAGGGCGAGGGTCTGGGTGACGTCGTTGACGTTGGCCGCGGTGGTGATGACCTTGAGCGGGTGCCTCGTCCGTCGCAGATCAGGTGGTGTTTGCTGCCCGTCTTGCGGCGGTCGACCGGCGACGGACCAGTGTCGGCGCCCCCTTTTTCGCGCGGATGTGGGAGCCGTCCACGCACGCGCGGGACCAGTCGAGTTCGCCGGCCGCGTTCAGCTCGGCGAGCAGGATGCGGTGCAGTTGGTCGAAGACTCCGGCCTGCTGCCAGCGGTCCAGGCGCCGCCAGCAGGTCTGTCCTGAGCCGAATCCCAGCTCCAGCGGCAGGAGTTGCCAGGCTATGTCGTTGCAGAGGACGTACAGGATGCCCTGCAGAGACAGCCGGTCCGGTACCGGCCGTGGGCCCGGCGACTTCTCTGGCCAGGGCGGCAGCAGCGGCTCGAACAGCGCCCACAAGTCGTCGTCCACGCTCCATGGCCGGGTGCTCACATCCTCCCGAACGGCGGAATCGTCACATCGGTCACGCCGGACCCGGGCACTACAACAAGATCAAGTTGTCGCCGGCCTGGGCATGGATGGGAGTCTTGGTGATGTCAGGGCGTAACGGGGAGGCTAGCGAGGTGCCGCGAGTACGTCCCGGAGTACGTTCGCGAGCGTGACGCGGGCCAGCTCGTGTCTCAGGGTCTTCTCGATGCCCTCGTAGATGCTCTGCATCGCCGGCTGGATGCCGTGACCCACCACGCATCCCTGGTCCGGGGTGGTGCGGTGCATTGCGAACAGCGGGCCGGGTTCCACTGCCTCGTACACGTCGAGCAGGGTCATCGACTCCAGCTCGCGTGCCAGCGACCAGCCCGCGCCCACGCCCCGCCGGGACTCCACGAGCCCGGCCCTGCGCAGCTCGCCGAGCAGCCGTCTGATCACCACTGGGTTGGTGTTCGCGCTGGTCGCGATCTGCTCGGAGGTGGCGACCTCATGGCCCTGGCGCTGGTAGAGGCCGATCCAGGCCAGCGCGTGGGCGGCGATGGTCAGCCTGCTGTTGGCGCTCATGGGCTCCTCCTCTCGGCCGCACTGCTTCATGTTACGGCAGTCGTAACAGGGCAGGTTGCAACAGCCTGTCGTAACAAATAACGTTGCGACTGCCGGAAGGGTCAATCAACGAGGTGAGAAGAATGAGCAAGCCACTCACGGGCAAAGTCGCCCTGGTCACCGGGGGGTCGCGCGGACTGGGAGCCGCGACCGTACGACTGCTGGCCGAGCAGGGCGCCGACGTCGCCTTCACCTACGTCAGCTCCGAGAAACAGGCGCAGGCCGTCGTCGACGAGGTGCACGGCAAGGGAGCCAAGGCCGTCGCCTTCCAGTCCGACCAGGCGGACACGAGCCGGGCGCCGGCACTGATCGACGACGTGGTCGCGCACTTCGGCGGCCTGGACATCCTCGTCAACAACGCGGCGATCTCCGTGGCTGGCACGGTGGACGACCCGGATGCCGACACCGCCGCACTGGACCGGATGCACGCCACCAACTACCTCGGCGTGATCGCCGTCATCCGGGCCGCCTCCCGAGTGCTGCGCACGGGCGGCCGCATCATCACAGTGAGTTCCGGACTGGGCTCCCGGGTCGGCGCCCCCGGCCTCGCCGACTACTCGGCGACCAAGTCCGGGATCGAGAGGTACACCATGGGCGTCGCACGCGACCTCGGGCCCCGGCACATCACGGCCAACGTCGTGGAGGCCGGACTGATGGAGGGCGGCATGCAACCGCCGGACCCCGAGACCCTCAAGGCCCTGGTCAGCTCGCTGTCCCTGCAACGCATGGGGCACCCCGACGAAATCGCCGCGGCGATCGCCTTCCTGGCGAGCCCCGCAGCGTCGTACGTCACGGGCGCAGTGCTGGACGCCCACGGCGGCTACAACGCCTGAACCCGAACCCCTGCCGCGCGCTCCGAAGGACATCGCGCCTTCGGGGCGCACCGCCAACGACCCGCGTGTGCGTGGACACGCCTCAAGAAGCCCGGATCGTGATCGTGTGACGAGCTCTTAGCTGCACGATGCTCAAGGCACCGCCGGGCGACCTGATGAGGAGCAGGACGTGGGAAGTCTGTTGAGGAGTGTCTCCGGGGGCCGCTGGGGAGAACTGCGCGGCGCGACGGGCACCGCGGCCGGAGGTATCCCCTCTCTGCTGTCCCGGATCGCATACGGGGATGAGGACACAGCTCGCATCGCCATCGATGACTTGGGCGATGCCGTCTGTGCGCTGGGGTTCGTTGTTGGCTAGGCGACGGCTCCCACTGTTCCGTTCCTTCTCGAACTGGTCGGGTCCCCGCACGTCGCCTGCAAGGCCGAGGTGCTGGACCTGCTGGGTTGTATATGCCGGACCGACCAGTGGCACTCCGCCGCTGCGGCGGCCCAGGACCGCAAGCACGACGCGGGCTACCGGCAGCAAACCGGCTGGGAGGCAGACTCAAGGGCAGCCGTGTACGCGGGCCGGTCAGTCATCGAGGGTGTCGCTTCCTCCGTACGGCCAGAAGAAGCAACACCTGCTCGGAAGTTGTTGCAGGTGATGGACGAGACGCCGCCGTT
This sequence comes from Streptomyces sp. NPDC043685, assembly GCF_056436585.1. Lineage (NCBI taxonomy): Bacteria > Bacillati > Actinomycetota > Actinomycetes > Kitasatosporales > Streptomycetaceae > Streptomyces > Streptomyces sp. NPDC043685. Next base: position 4,009 of record NZ_JBWKCH010000006.1, read on the forward strand.
CCCGGAGCCATAGGCGGTTATTGGCGGGACAGCCCTCAGTCCTTGTGGAGGCCCGGGACGCGCATCGCCAGGATCGCCATGTCGTCCGACGGGGCGTCCGACGCGAAGCGCTCCACCGCGCGCATGATGCGGGCCGCGACCGCGCCGGCCGTCAGACCCGTGCAGGTCGTGAGGACATCGGCGAGGCCGTCGTCGCCCAGCATGCGGGCGCCCTCGCGGCGTTCGGTGACGCCGTCCGTGACGCACAGGAGCACGTCGCCCGGGTCGAGGGTGACCGTCTGCTCGTAGAGCTCCAGGTCCTCGATGACGCCGAGCAGCGGCTGCGGTTCCGCGGCCGGTTCGACCGTGCCGTCCTGGCGCAGGCGCAGCGGGAGCGGGTGACCGGCGCAGACCACCTTCAGCTCCGCGCTGCCGTCCTCCTGCGGCCGCATCTCGCCGTAGAGGAGGGTGAGGAAGCGGCTGCGGGCGCCTTCGTCCAGGATCGCGGAGTTGAGGCGCTCCAGGACCATCGGGCCGCTGAGGCCCTCGCGGGCCAGGAGGCGCAGGGCGTGGCGGGCCAGGCCGGTGACCGCGGCCGCGTTCGGGCCGGTGCCGCAGACATCGCCGATGGCGAAGCCGTAGGCGCCGTCGCTGATGGGGAAGAGGTCGTAGAAGTCGCCGCCGACCTCGTTGCCCTCGCCGGCCGCGCGGTAGATGACCTCCACCTCGACGCCGTCGATCAGCGGCAGCTCCGGCGGGAGGAGGCTGCGCTGGAGGGACTGGCTGATCGCCGTGCGCTCCGAGTAGAGGCGGGCGTTGTCCAGGGCCAGGGCGGCTCGGCGGGAGAGGTCCTCGGCCAGTTCCAGGATCTCCTGGCGGAAGTGCTCGTCGGTCGGCTTGCCCAGGGTGAGCATGCCGATGACGCGGTTGCGGGCGACCAGCGGGAGGACCACGGTCTCGCCGCCGACGGCGGAGGCGGTGGCGAGGGTCGGGCCGATGCCCGGGGTGACCTGGCGGGTCGTGCTGCCGCTGAGGCCGAGGCTGCGCATGGAGCTGCGCAGGGCTGCCTGGTGGGCCACCTCGCCGGGGGCCGTCCAGACGCGGGCGCCGGGGGTGGGGACCGGGTCGGGCGGCGGGACCTTCGACAGCAGGGACTTGATGCCGTCGATGAGTTCCTCGTCCTCGTGCAGCACGTAGGAGAGGTAGGGCTCGGAGGCCTGGTCGGCGATGGTGTAGACGGCGCACCAGGTGGCGAGGGTGGGGACCGTCATCTGGGCCATCAGGGCGAGGGTCTGGTCGCGGTCCAGGGTGCCGGCCAGCAGGTCGGAGGCCTCGACGAGGAAGCTGAGGGAGCCGCGGCGCAGGCGCTCCAGTTCGCCCAGACGGGCCGACTCGACGGCGAGGGCGATGCGGTCGGCGGCGAACTGGAGGCGTAGGGCCTCCTCGTTGGAGTATCTGGCCGGGGCCTCGGCGGCGACGCCGAGGGAGCCGGTGAGACGGCCCTCGACCTTGAGGGGGACGGTGACGACCGAGCGCATGCCCGTGCCGTTCAGGAGCGGTACCGCCCCGGGGACGGCGGTGAGGTCGTCGTGGACGGCGGGCATGCGGGCCGAGCCGTAGCGGCCGGGGCCGGCTTCGACGGGGACGCGGGCGAAGCGCTGGCGGGCGGAGGGGAGGCCGGTGGAGGCGCGGACCTCCAGTTCCGTCTCGTCGTCGGTGGCGAGCAGCAGGAACGCGGAGTCGCCGTCGAGCATGTCGCGCGCGCGTTCGACCGTGCGCTGGAGGAGGCCGTCGAGGTCGTCCGGGGCGGGGGAGCCGATGAAGACCTCGAAGGGGTCGGTGCTCTGGCCCTCGGAGCCGGTGGCGGAGTCGGAGGAGGGGACGCGCAGGGGCGTCTGAAGAACTGCCCGTTCGTGGTCCCGTACCAGGAGGCACACGGTTGACGGTTCGCCGCCGGTGTCACGGACGCGCAGGTGAGAGGCGTAGACGGGGGTGACGCGGCCGGTGGCGGCGCGGATGCCGTAGCTGCCTTCCCAGCGGGAGAGGCGGAGGGCCTCGGCGATGCCGGTGCTGGTGCCGGGGGTGTGCGGCCAGGCGGCGAGGTCGGTCAGGGGCTTGCCGGTGACCTGCTCGGCCGGGTAGCCGAAGAGTTCCTCGGCGTCCTCGTTCCAGGCGGTGATGTGGCCGGTGCGGTCGATCTGGATGACCGCGACGCGGACCCGGCCGTCGGCGAGGGGGAGGAGGTCGGAAGGGAGGGCCGGGCCGGCCGCGCGGGTGCCCACCGCGCGCGCGGGCAGGTCCAGCTTGAACCAGACGGTCTTGTGGGTGGGGGTGTACTCGACGCCCCAGCGGCCGGCGAGGGCCGCGCACAGCTGGAGGCCGCGCCCTCCCTCGCGGTCGGGGCTGCCCATGTTGATGGCCGTGCCCTGGAGGGGGATCTCGCGTTCGGGGTAGCGGTCGGCGACCTCGATGCGGACGCCCTCGTCGCTGCGCAGGCACAGCACGTCGGCCGAGGTGCCGGCGTGGACCACGGCGTTGGTCACCAGTTCGCTGGTGAGAACGACGGCGTCGTCGACGATGTCGGCGAAGCCCCAGCCCTGGAGGGTGTCGCGAACGAAGGAGCGGGCGCTCGCGACAGATCGCCCGACGGGCTCGAAACTGGCGGCCGCGCGCGCGGTGATCACAGAACTCCTCGACCGGTTCTCGACGTGCTGGGCTGCGGGACCGACCGGCTCGCGCCGCTGTTGCGGCAGGGCGCCCGTCGGCCGGGGGTCCGGGGGCTGTCCCCCCGGGATCAGTCCGGTGGTCATGTGTGCGGCCGCCCCTCCGATGCCCGCTCGTCTTCGTGCCACCGCCCAGGCCGGACGGACCGGCGCGGCTGGACAGCCGGATGCAAGGTTACTTACCTTCGCGGTCCGAGCGGATGCCGGTCTGCAGTGTTTCCGTCCGCAGGGTGTGCGGACGATGTGCGAAGCTGCCGAACTGTTATGGCCTGGTTCGGCCGGGGTGAAACACTGGGCAGGCTTCTTGTGAAGGTCTGGGCAGGCCGTGTGCCCGATGCGGCCCGTGGGCAGCAGCCCCATGGAACCGGACCGGTATGTCAGGGCGAGAATACGCAGTAGTAACTGGTACGCCGAGCGTGGTACCCGAGCACAGCAGAGACGGTCGACCCCTGCGGGAGGGACACAGTGGAGTCTGGCGCAGCGACGCGCGGCAAGAAGGCGCGCGCGAAAGGCGGACAGTCCCCGAGCAACCAGGGCAGGATGCGCAGCGGCACGACCGAGGTGGACACGGCGGCCCTCAACCGGCTGATGGCGGCCCTGGTGTCGATGCGGGACGGGAACTTCCGCAAGCGGCTCACGGTGTCCGGGGACGGCGTGATGGCCGAGATCGCGGCGGTCTTCAACGAGGTGGCCGACCGCAATCTGCATCTGACGGGTGAGCTGTCGCGGGTGCGGCGGATGGTGGGTCGCGAGGGCAAGCTCACCGAGCGGCTGGAGACGGGTGCCTGCGAGGGCTCCTGGGCGACGGCGATCGACAACTCGAACGCCCTGGTGGACGACCTGGTGCGGCCGGTTTCCGAGGTCGGCCGGGTGCTGTCGGCGGTGGCGGAGGGTGATCTGTCGCCGCGCATGGAGCTGCGGACGCAGGTGCCGGACGGCAACAGCCAGCCGTTGCGGGGCGAGTTCCTGAAGGTCGGGCGGACCGTCAACAACCTGGTGGACCAGTTGTCGACGTTCACCGACGAGGTCACGCGGGTGGCCAGTGAGGTGGGCACCGAGGGCAAGCTGGGCGGGCAGGCCCGGGTGCGGGGCATGTCGGGTTCGTGGCGCGATCTGACGGACTCCGTCAACACGATGGCGTACCGGCTGACGGCTCAGGTGCGGGACATCGCGCTGGTGACGACGGCGGTGGCCAAGGGCGATCTGTCCCGGAAGGTCACGGTCCAGGTCGCCGGCGAGATGCTGGAGCTGAAGAACACCGTCAACACGATGGTGGACCAGCTCTCCGCGTTCTCCTCCGAGGTGACGCGGGTGGCCCGTGAGGTGGGCACGGAGGGCGCGCTGGGCGGCCAGGCGCAGGTGCCGGGTGTGGCCGGTGTGTGGAAGGAACTCACCGATTCGGTGAACACCATGGCCGGGAACCTCACGGCCCAGGTGCGCGGGATCGCGGAGGTGACGACCGCGGTCGCCAACGGTGATCTGTCGCGCAAGGTGACCGTGCCGGCGCGTGGTGAGGTCGCGCAGCTCGCCGACACGATCAACCAGATGACCGAGACGCTGCGGATCTTCGCGGACGAGGTCACGCGGGTGGCCAACGAGGTCGGAGCCGAGGGGCAGCTCGGCGGCCAGGCGAACGTGCCGGGTGCGGCGGGGACGTGGAAGGACCTCACCGACTCGGTGAACACGGTCTTCCGGAACCTGACCACTCAGGTGCGGGACATCGCCGCGGTGACCACGGCGGTGGCCAACGGTGATCTGTCGCAGAAGGTCACGGTCGACGTGGCCGGCGAGATGCTGGAGCTGAAGAACACCGTCAACACGATGGTGGATCAGCTGTCCGCCTTCGGTGCCGAAGTGACGCGTGTGGCGCGGGAGATCGGTGTCGAGGGTGAGCTGGGTGGCCAGGCGCAGGTGCCGGGCGCGGCGGGCACCTGGAAGGACCTGACGGACTCCGTCAACACGGCGTTCCGGAACCTCACCGGTCAGGTGAGGAACATCGCCCAGGTGACGACGGCGGTGGCCAACGGCGATCTGTCGCAGAAGGTCACGGTCGACGTCTCCGGCGAGATGCTCAAGTTGAAGAACACCGTGAACACGATGGTGGACCAGCTGTCGAGCTTCGCCGACCAGGTGACGCGGATGGCCCGGGACGTGGGCACGGAGGGCCGTCTGGGCGGTCAGGCCCGCGTGGACGGTGTGTCGGGTACCTGGAAGGAGCTCACCGACTCCGTCAACTCGATGGCCGGGAACCTGACGTCCCAGGTGCGCAACATCGCGCAGGTGACGACGGCGGTGGCCCGGGGTGATCTGTCGCAGAAGATCGACGTCGACGCGCGCGGCGAGATCCTCGAGCTGAAGAACACCATCAACACGATGGTCGATCAGCTCTCGGCCTTCGCCGACCAGGTGACCCGGGTCGCGCGCGAGGTGGGTACGGACGGCCGGCTGGGCGGTCAGGCGCAGGTGCCGGGTGTGGCCGGTGTGTGGCGTGATCTGACGGACTCCGTGAACGGCATGGCGTCCAACCTGACCGGCCAGGTGCGCAACATCGCCCAGGTGGCCACGGCGGTGGCCCGGGGTGATCTGTCCCAGAAGATCACTGTGGACGCGCGCGGGGAGATCCTGGAGCTGAAGAACACCCTGAACACGATGGTGGACCAGCTGTCGTCGTTCGCCGAAGAGGTCACGCGAGTGGCCCGTGAGGTGGGTACGGAGGGCATCCTCGGCGGTCAGGCCGAGGTGCAGGGCGTCTCCGGCACCTGGAAGGACCTCACCCAGTCCGTGAACGGCATGGCCAACAACCTGACCATCCAGGTGCGCAACATCGCCGAGGTCACGACGGCGGTGGCCCGGGGCGATCTGTCGAAGAAGATCACCGTCGACGCCAAGGGCGAGATCCTCGAGCTGGTCACGACCGTCAACACGATGGTGGACCAGCTGTCCTCCTTCGCCGAGCAGGTGACCCGGGTGGCCCGTGAGGTGGGCACCGAGGGCATCCTGGGCGGCCAGGCCCACGTGCCGGGTGTCACGGGCATCTGGAAGGACCTGAGCGACAACGTCAACCTGATGGCCAAGAACCTCACCACCCAGGTGCGGAACATCTCCCAGGTCTCGGCGGCGGTCGCCAACGGTGACCTGACGCGGCAGGTCACCATCGAGGCGCGCGGTGAGGTGGCGCAGCTCGCCGACACCATCAACACGATGGTGAAGACGCTGAGTTCGTTCGCCGAGCAGGTCACCAAGGTGGCCCGTGAGGTGGGCACCGACGGCATCCTCGGCGGCCAGGCGCACGTACCCGGTGTGGCCGGTACGTGGAAGGACCTCACCGAGTCCGTGAACCAGATGGCGTCCAACCTGACCGGTCAGGTGCGCAACATCGCCATGGTGACCACGGCCATCGCCAAGGGTGACCTGACGAAGAAGATCGACATCGACGCGCGCGGCGAGATCCTGGAACTCAAGACGACCATCAACACGATGGTCGACCAGCTGTCGTCGTTCGCCGAGGAGGTCACCCGGGTGGCCCGCGAGGTGGGCACGGAGGGGCAGCTCGGCGGCCAGGCACGCGTGCGTGACGTCGACGGCACCTGGCGGGACCTGACGGAGTCCGTGAACGAGATGGCCGGGAACCTGACCCGGCAGGTGCGTGCCATCGCCCGCGTGGCGACGGCGGTGACCAGGGGCGATCTGAACCTGAAGATCGATGTGGACGCGTCCGGGGAGATCCAGGAACTCCAGGACTACATCAACAAGATGATCGCCAACCTGCGCGACACCACGATCGCCAACAAGGAGCAGGACTGGCTCAAGGGCAACCTGGCGAGGATCTCGGCGCTGATGCAGGGCCGCCGGGACCTGGAGGACGTGGCCTCGCTGATCATGAGCGAGCTGACGCCGGTGGTCTCGGCGCAGCACGGCGCGTTCTTCCTGGCCATGCCGCTCGTCGACGGCGAGGACATGAACGCCGCCGACGACGACCAGTACGAGCTGCGCATGCTGGGCAGTTACGGCTACTCGATGGGTTCGATGCCGACGTCGTTCGAACCGGGTGAGGCGCTGATCGGGACGGCCGCCACGGAGAAGCGCACGATCCTCGTGGAGAACGCGCCCAGCGGCTACCTGAAGATCTCCTCGGGGCTCGGCGAGGCGCCGCCCGCGCAGGTGATCGTGCTGCCGGTGCTGTTCGAGGGGAAGGTGCTCGGCGTCATCGAGCTGGCGTCCTTCACGCCGTTCACGCAGATCCAGAAGGACTTCCTGAACCAGATCGCCGAGATGATCGCCACCAGCGTCAACACCATCTCGGTCAACACCAAGACCGAGCTGCTGCTGGCGCAGTCGCAGGAGCTGACCGAGCAACTGCGGGAGCGCTCGGCCGAGTTGGAGCAGCGGCAGAAGGCCCTCCAGGCGTCCAACGCCGAACTGGAGGAGAAGGCCGAGCTGCTGGCCCAGCAGAACCGCGACATCGAGGTGAAGAACACCGAGATCGAGGAGGCGCGGCAGGTCCTGGAGGAGCGCGCCGAACAGCTCGCGGTGTCGATGCGCTACAAGAGCGAGTTCCTCGCGAACATGTCGCACGAGCTGCGGACGCCGCTCAACTCGCTGCTGATCCTGGCCAAGCTGCTCGCCGACAACGCCGAGGGGAACCTCTCCCCGAAGCAGGTCGAGTTCGCCGAGACGATCCACGGGGCCGGTTCGGACCTGCTCCAGCTCATCAACGACATCCTGGACCTGTCGAAGGTCGAGGCGGGCAAGATGGACGTCTCCCCGACGCGGATCGCGCTCGTGCAGCTGGTGGACTACGTGGAGGCCACCTTCCGGCCGCTGACCGCGGAGAAGGGCCTGGACCTGTCGGTGCGGGTCTCGCCGGAGCTGCCCGCGACGCTGCACACCGACGAGCAGCGGCTGTTGCAGGTGCTGCGCAACCTGCTGTCGAACGCGGTGAAGTTCACCGACTCGGGTTCGGTGGAGCTGGTCATCAGGCCGGCGCGGGACGACGTGCCGCAGAAGATCCGGGAGCAGTTGCTGGAGACCGGGTCGCTGACCGAGCCGGACGCCGAGCTGATCGCGTTCTCCGTGACCGACACCGGGATCGGCATCGCGTCCAGCAAGATGCGGGTGATCTTCGAGGCGTTCAAGCAGGCCGACGGCACCACCAGCCGCAAGTACGGCGGCACGGGACTGGGGTTGTCCATCTCGCGGGAGATCGCCCAGCTGCTGGGCGGTGAGATCCACGCGCAGAGCGAGCCCGGCCGCGGCTCGACGTTCACGCTGTATCTGCCGCTGCACCCCAGCGAGCTGCCGCCGCAGGGCTACCAGCAGCAGCTGCCCGCCCTGGAGGCCGGGGACCTGGTGGCGTCGACGTCCGAGCTGTCGGAGGCGGAGGTCGAGACGCCGGCCGAGGTGACGTCGTACCGCGAGACGCAGAACGGTCCGGCCGCCCTGTTCCGGCGGCGGCGCAGGATGCCCGAGCTGCCGCCGCGCCCCGCGCAGCTGGATCAGTGGACGCCGCCCGAGCAGGATCCGGCGCCCAAGCCGAACCGCGGCATCCGGTTCGGCGGCGAGAAGGTCCTGATCGTCGACGACGACATCCGCAACGTCTTCGCGCTGACGAGCGTCCTTGAACAGCACGGCCTGTCCGTGCTGTACGCGGAGAACGGCCGTGAGGGCATCGAGGTCCTGGAGCAGCACGACGACGTGGCGGTCGTCCTGATGGACATCATGATGCCGGAGATGGACGGGTACGCCACGACCACGGCGATCCGCAGGATGCCGCAGTTCGCCGGGCTGCCGATCATCGCGCTGACCGCGAAGGCGATGAAGGGCGACCGGGAGAAGGCGATCGAGTCGGGCGCGTCCGACTACGTGACGAAGCCGGTCGACCCCGATCATCTGCTGACGGTGATGGATCAGTGGATGCGAGGGGAATGAGGGGAACGTCGGGCAGTCGCGCGAGCATGACGGGAAGGTTCGGTGTTCACACGGAGTTGCCGACTCGGTGTGCGCATAGTCGTGTAGAAGTACAAGATCTGGGGAACCTTCTGGTCTCCTGCTGCGTTTCCGCTACGTGCGCAGTGACATCACGGTGACAGGGTGTGGCGACGGGCGGGGTGCGGCTACGATGACCGGCACAAGGACGGACGGCGCAAGGGAGTCGTCCGCTGCGGCGGCACCCACCGGTGCTTCCACAGGTCCTGCGGACAGGGGAGGCCCCACGCCGGGGCGAGGAGGGCGGGCCATGGTGCAGAAGGCCAAGATCCTCCTGGTCGATGACCGGCCGGAGAATCTGCTGGCGCTGGAGGCGATCCTCTCTGCGCTCGATCAGACGCTGGTGCGGGCATCGTCCGGGGAGGAAGCGCTCAAAGCGCTGCTCACGGACGACTTCGCGGTCATCCTGCTGGACGTCCAGATGCCGGGCATGGACGGCTTCGAGACGGCCGCGCACATCAAGCGCCGTGAGCGGACCAGGGACATCCCGATCATCTTCCTCACGGCGATCAACCACGGCCCGCACCACACCTTCCGGGGATACGCGGCGGGCGCGGTCGACTACATCTCCAAGCCGTTCGACCCGTGGGTGCTGCGCGCGAAGGTCTCCGTCTTCGTCGAGCTGTACATGAAGAACTGCCAGCTCCGGGAGCAGGCGTCGCTGCTGCGGCTCCAGTTGGAGGGCAACGGCAAGGAGACGGGCGGCGAGGCCAAGGAGTCGGCCGGGCTGCTGGCGGAGCTCTCCGCGCGGCTCGCGGCCGTCGAGGAGCAGGCCGAAGCGCTGACCAAGCAGCTCAACGACGAGTCGACGGACGCCGCAGCGGTGGCGACGGCGGCTCATCTGGAGCGCAAGCTCACGGGGTTGCGGCGGGCGCTGGACGCGCTCGAGCCGGGCACCGGAAGCGCCTCCTCGGTGTCCTCGCCGAACTGACGCGTGCGCGGGCGGGATTGTCCCCCCGTGACCGCGCGTCAGTTCCGTGCCTTCCCCGGAGCGACACGAACGGGTGAAGCCGTAGACACACGTGTCCCCTGTCGTCTCCCCCGGTAACCTCACACCCATGGCCTCACGTCCCTCCGCAGCCAAGAAGCCGCCACCCGCGAAGAAGGCGGCCTCGAAGGCTCCGGTGAAGAAGGCCGCCGCCAGGAAGGCTCCCGCGAAGAAGGCGCCCGCCAGGAAGGCCGCGGCCAAGAAGGTCGCGCCCAGACCGGCGCCCAGCCCGACCGGTGGCGTCTACCGGCTCGTGCGCGCCGTCTGGCTCGGTGTGGCGCACGCCGTCGGTGCCGTGTTCCGCGGCATAGGGCAAGGCGCCAAGAACCTGGACCCGGCCCATCGCAAGGACGGTGTCGCCCTGCTGCTGCTGGCCATCGCGCTGATCGTCGCCGCGGGCACCTGGGCCGACCTCAAGGGCCCGGTGGGCGACCTGGTGGAGATCCTCGTCACCGGTGCCTTCGGCCGTCTCGACCTGCTCGTGCCGATACTCCTCGCGGTCATCGCCGTGCGGTTCATCCGGCACCCGGAGAAGCCCGAGGCCAACGGACGCATCGTCATCGGCCTGTCCGCGCTCGTCATGGGCGTGCTCGGCCAGGTGCACATCGCGTGCGGCTCACCCGCGCGCGGCGACGGCATGCAGGCCATAAGGGACGCCGGCGGCCTCATCGGCTGGGCCATGGCGACCCCCCTGTCGTACGCCATGGGCGACGTGCTCGCCGTGCCGCTGCTGGTGCTGCTGACGGTCTTCGGGCTGCTGGTCGTCACGGCCACCCCCGTCGCGGCCATCCCGCAGCGGCTGCGGCTGCTCGGGGTGCGGCTGGGCATCGTCCGTGATCCGGCCGAGTACGAGTTCGGATACGCCGAGGACGACGAGCGCTACGAGGAGCAGTGGCGTGAGGCGCTGCCCGAGCGCCCGCGCGGCAGACGTGCGCCGGCGCCCGCGGCGTACGACCCGGAGGGTGCCGAGCAGGAGGCGCTCACGCGGCGCCGGGGCCGCCCCCGGCGCTCCGCGGTGCCCCAGCCCGACATGGACCGGCCCAGGGACGCCGTGGACGTCGCCGCGGCGGCCGCCGCGGCGCTCGACGGTGCCGTGCTGCACGGCATGCCGCCGTCACCGATCGTCGCCGACCTCACCCAGGGCGTACGGGCGGGGGACCAGGAGGCGACCACACCGACGCCCGTCCCGGCCGCACGCCCCCAGCAGCCCGGGCGCCGGCAGAACCCGCCCGAGCAGGACAGGGGCGAGCAGGAGCAGCCCGAGCCGCAGAAGCCGAGGCCGGGGGTCCGCGACCTCACCAAGGCCCCGCCCGCCGAACCCCGGGACCTGCCCGCGCGAGCCGAGCAGCTCCAGCTGTCCGGTGACATCACCTACTCCCTGCCGTCACTGGACCTGCTGGAGCGCGGCGGCCCGGGCAAGGCCCGCAGCGCCGCCAACGACCTCATCGTCGAGTCGCTGACCACGGTCTTCACCGAGTTCAAGGTGGACGCCAGTGTCACCGGCTTCACCCGCGGGCCGACGGTCACGCGCTACGAGGTCGAGCTCGGCCCGGCCGTGAAGGTCGAGCGGATCACCGCGCTCACCAAGAACATCGCCTACGCCGTCGCCAGCCCGGACGTGCGGATCATCAGCCCGATCCCCGGCAAGTCCGCGGTCGGCATCGAGATCCCGAACACCGACCGGGAGATGGTCAACCTCGGCGACGTGCTGCGCCTCGCGGAGTCCGCCGAGGACGACGACCCGATGCTGGTCGCCTTCGGCAAGGACGTCGAGGGCGGCTACGTCATGCACTCGCTGGCGAAGATGCCGCACATGCTGGTCGCCGGCGCCACCGGCTCCGGCAAGTCGTCCTGCATCAACTGCCTGATCACCTCGATCATGATGCGGGCGACCCCCGAGGACGTCCGGATGATCCTGGTCGACCCCAAGCGCGTCGAGCTGACCGCCTACGAGGGCATCCCGCACCTGATCACGCCGATCATCACCAACCCCAAGCGGGCCGCCGAGGCGCTCCAGTGGGTCGTGCGCGAGATGGACCTGCGGTACGACGACCTGGCGGCTTACGGATACCGGCACATCGACGACTTCAACCGTGCCGTGCGCGAGGGCAAGGTCAAGCCGCCCGAGGGCAGCGAGCGCGAGCTCCAGCCGTACCCGTACCTGCTGGTCATCGTCGACGAGCTCGCCGACCTGATGATGGTCGCGCCCCGGGACGTCGAGGACGCGATCGTGCGCATCACGCAGCTCGCCCGCGCGGCCGGCATCCACCTGGTGCTCGCCACGCAGCGGCCGTCGGTGGACGTCGTCACCGGCCTCATCAAGGCCAACGTGCCCTCCCGGCTGGCATTCGCCACCTCCTCACTGGCCGACTCGCGGGTCATCCTCGACCAGCCGGGCGCCGAGAAGCTCATCGGCAAGGGCGACGGGCTGTTCCTGCCCATGGGGGCCAACAAGCCCACCCGTATGCAGGGCGCCTTCGTCACCGAGGAGGAGATCGCGGGGGTCGTCCGGCACTGCAAGGAGCAGATGACCCCCGTCTTCCGGGACGACGTCGTCGTCGGCACCAAGCAGAAGAAGGAGATCGACGAGGACATCGGCGACGACCTCGACCTGCTGTGCCAGGCGGCCGAACTGGTCGTCTCCACGCAGTTCGGGTCGACGTCCATGCTCCAGCGCAAGCTGCGCGTCGGCTTCGCCAAGGCCGGCCGGCTGATGGACCTGATGGAGTCGAGGAACATCGTCGGACCGAGCGAGGGTTCGAAGGCTCGTGACGTTCTTGTGAAGCCTGACGAGCTGGATGGCGTGCTCGCCGTGATCCGGGGGGAGTCTGAAGGGTAGGGAAACAGGACGCGGTGGTCTCTCGCGGGGCGTTGCGGCAAACGGGTGTCCTGATCGTGACTCACCCGTAAGGGACGCCGGGCAACCGTTTCCCTTCGGCGTACGTCAAGTTGAGCGAAGCGAAACGCAGTGAGCCCACCATCGGACTGTCGGGCCATTCCGATGGCGTACAAAGTGACACCGCCCGGTTGCCCCACCCTTTTGTACCCCCCCTAGACTGAACTTCCAGCACAGGCGGCTACACGCTCGAAAGGCGCCCCCGTGTCCATCGGCAACTCCCCTGAAGACGAGCGTCCGTTCGAAGACGAGCGCGTCGAAGCAGACCGCGAGGAAGCCCGCCCCTCCATCGGTCGTGTCCTGCAGCAGGCTCGTATCGCCGCCGGGCTGACCGTCGACGACGTCAGTAGCGCCACCCGTGTCCGCATGAACATCGTGCACGCGATCGAGGCGGACGACTTCACCCCGTGCGGTGGGGACGTCTACGCCCGTGGGCACATCCGAACGCTGGCCAAGGCCGTCGATCTGGATCCCGCGCCGCTGCTCGCCCAGTACGGCGACGAGCACGGCGGGGGCCCGGCGCCGACCCCGGCGGCTCCCCTCTTCGAGGCGGAACGCATCCGTCCGGAGCGGCGGGGCCCCAACTGGACCGCGGCCATGGTCGCGGCGATCGTCGCCGTGATCGGGTTCGTCGGGTTCACGATGTTCCAGGGTGACGACAGCGGCAACGAGGCGAACGTGGCCGAGGGCTCCACCCCCAGCGACTCCGCCTCCCCGACCACCAAGACCAAGAAGCCCGCCGACCCCGAGCCCGAACCCTCCGACAGTGCCATCGCGGCCGCCCCGCAGGACAAGGTGACGGTGCAGGTGGCCGCCGCCGACGGCCGCAGCTGGATCGCCGCCAAGGACCACAACGGACGGATGATCTTCGACGGCGTCCTGAAGCAGGGCGACTCCAAGACCTTCCAGGACAGTTCGAAGGTGCACCTCGTCCTCGGAGACGCCGGCGCGATCGACCTCTTCGTCAACGGCAAGAAGATCGAGGAGAACTTCCAGCCGGGCTCCGTGGAGCGCCTGACCTACACAAAGGGCGACCCCGAGGCCGGGTGACCGGTCCGAAAGGTCCAGTTGATACGGGGTTGGCCGGGAAACGGCCAACCCCGTCGACGTGGGGTGTCAGCGGGACGAAGTAGTCTTGAGCCCATGCCTGAACGCCGTACCGTCGCACTCGTCACCCTTGGCTGCGCCCGTAACGAGGTGGACTCGGAGGAGCTCGCAGGCCGTTTGGAGGCGGACGGCTGGCAGCTCGTGGAGGACGCCGAGGACGCGGACGTCGCCGTCGTGAACACCTGTGGCTTCGTCGAGGCCGCCAAGAAGGACTCCGTCGACGCCCTCCTGGAGGCCAACGACCTCAAGGGCCACGGCAGAACCCAGGCCGTCGTGGCGGTGGGCTGCATGGCCGAGCGGTACGGCAAGGAGCTCGCCGAGGCCCTCCCCGAGGCCGACGGTGTGCTCGGCTTCGACGACTACTCGGACATCTCGGACCGCCTCCAGACCATCCTCAACGGCGGCATCCACGCCTCGCACACCCCGCGCGACCGGCGCAAGCTGCTGCCGATCAGCCCGGCGGAGCGCCAGGAGTCGGCGGCCGAGGTGGCACTGCCCGGCCATGGCCCGGCCGAGCCCGCCGTCGCGCCCGCGGACCTGCCGGAGGGCCTCGCCCCCGCCTCCGGTCCGCGCGCACCGCTGCGCCGCCGCCTGGACGGCTCCCCTGTCGCCTCCGTGAAGCTGGCTTCCGGCTGCGACCGGCGCTGCTCCTTCTGCGCCATCCCGTCCTTCCGCGGCTCCTTCATCTCCCGCCGCCCGAGCGACGTGCTGAACGAGACGCGCTGGCTTGCCGAGCAGGGCGTGAAGGAGATCATGCTGGTCTCCGAGAACAACACGTCCTACGGCAAGGACCTGGGCGACATCCGCCTGCTGGAGTCGCTGCTGCCCGAGCTCGCCGAGGTCGACGGCATCGAGCGCGTCCGCGTCAGCTACCTCCAGCCCGCCGAGATGCGCCCCGGCCTCATCGACGTGCTGACCTCCACCCCGAAGGTCGCGCCCTACTTCGACCTGTCCTTCCAGCACTCCGCGCCCGGCGTGCTGCGCGCGATGCGCCGCTTCGGCGACACCGACCGGTTCCTGGAGCTGCTCGACACCATCCGCAGCAAGGCGCCCGAGGCCGGTGTGCGCTCCAACTTCATCGTCGGCTTCCCCGGCGAGAGCGAGGCCGACCTCGCCGAGCTGGAGCGGTTCCTGAACGGCGCGCGCCTGGACGCCATCGGCGTCTTCGGCTACTCCGACGAGGAGGGCACCGAGGCCGCCGGCTACGACGGCAAGCTCGACGAGGACGTCGTCGCCGAGCGTCTGGCCCACATCTCCCGCCTGGCCGAGGAACTCGTCTCCCAGCGTGCCGAGGAGCGCGTCGGCCAGACGGTCCGCGTCCTCGTCGAGTCCGTCGACGGCGAGGACGGCGTGTACGGCCGTGGCGAGCACCAGGCACCCGAGACGGACGGCCAGGTGCTGCTCACGAGCGGCGAGGGGCTGAGCATCGGCCGTATCGTCGAGGCGAAGGTGGTCGGTACCGAAGGTGTCGACCTGGTGGCCGAGCCGCTCCAGGGCTCGCTCACGTCGCCTGCGTGGAGTGAGGAGGCGGGCAGATGACCGGTGTCCCGGCATCCGCGGCGGGAGGCGCCTCCGGCGCGAGGAGGGCAGCGGCCGGAGCGGGCGCTCCGGCCCCGGCGGCGTCCGCCGCTCCGGTGGCCCCGGCTGTGGCGGCCGGGACGCCTGCTGTGCGATCCGCCGACGGCGGGGCGCCCGGCGCGGGGCCCGGTGCCTCGTCCGACACGGATCATGGCGAGGATGCCGGGGCGGTGCCCGGGGCCGGTGAGACGGTGCTGGGTGAGGACACCGACGCCGACGCACAGGGCGACGGGAAGACCCCGCGAGGCGGGAAGATCGCTGCCGCGGCCGTCAACCAGGCCAGCGTCTGGAACATCGCCAACCTCCTGACCATGCTCCGGCTGGTCCTCGTGCCGGCTTTCGTCGCGCTGATGCTCGCCGACGGCGGTTACGACCCCGCGTGGCGGGCCTTCGCCTGGGCGGCCTTCGCCGTCGCCATGATCACCGACCTGTTCGACGGTCACCTGGCACGCGCCTACAACCTGGTCACGGACTTCGGGAAGATCGCCGACCCCATCGCCGACAAGGCGATCATGGGGGCGGCGCTGATCTGTCTGTCCGCGCTCGGCGATCTGCCGTGGTGGGTGACCGGTGTCATCCTCGGCCGGGAACTCGGCATCACCCTGCTGCGTTTCCTGGTCATCAGGTACGGCGTCATCCCTGCCAGCCGCGGGGGCAAGCTGAAGACCCTCATCCAGGGCGTGGCCGTGGGTATGTACGTGCTGGCGCTGACGGGGTGGCTGGCCACCCTGAGGTGGTGGGTGATGGCCGCGGCGGTCGTGCTGACCGTGGTGACCGGGCTCGACTATGTGAAACAGGCCATTGTGCTGCGCAGGCAGGGAATCGCCGCGCGCAAGGCCGCGTTGGAGGAGAAGGAAGCGTGAGTTCCACGGCCACCGACGTGGTGCGACTACTCACGGTGAAGGGCGAGACGCTCGCTGTCGCGGAGTCGCTGACCGGTGGCCTCGTGGCGGCGGACCTCACATCCGTCCCCGGGGCGTCCAAGGTGTTCCGGGGCTCCGTGACCGCCTACGCCACCGAGCTGAAGCATGAACTGCTCGGTGTCGACGCGGCCCTGCTGGCGGCGCGCGGGGCGGTGGATCCGCAGGTCGCGGCCCAGATGGCGGCCGGCGTCCGCAAGGCGCTGGGCGCCGATTGGGGCGTCGCGACCACCGGCGTCGCGGGTCCAGAGCCTCAGGACGGACAGGCCGTCGGCACCGTTTTCGTCGCCGTGGACGGACCGGCCGGAGCCGATTCCGGTTCTGCCGGCGGCGGAAAAGTGGAGGCTCTGCGGTTGAACGGCGACCGCGCGGAAATTCGTAGAGAGAGTGTACGGAGCGTACTCGCACTGCTTCTGAAGGAGCTTGCGAGCGGACAGACTGGGAATGAGCGGGCACAGGATACGGAACGGAACGGGGGGTTTTGATGTTTGCAGCCCTGAGTGAACACGACATCGCTCCCCGCACGGCCGCGGCGCAAGGCGGTACGGTGGGGCGTAATGGATGCGGCTACGCGGTCCGAGGAGGGAGCCACCGATGATTCTGCTCCGTCGCCTGCTGGGTGACGTGCTGCGTCGGCAGCGCCAGCGCCAGGGCCGTACTCTGCGCGAAGTCTCCTCGTCCGCCCGAGTCTCACTCGGCTATCTCTCCGAGGTGGAGCGGGGGCAGAAGGAGGCTTCCTCCGAGCTGCTCTCCGCCATCTGCGACGCGCTGGACGTACGGATGTCCGAGCTCATGCGGGAAGTGAGCGACGAACTCGCCCTCGCCGAGCTGGCCCAGTCTGCTGCGGCCACCCCCAGCGAGCCTGTTCCCACGCCGGTTCGCCCGATGCTGGGTTCCGTCTCGGTGACCGGTGTGCCACCGGAACGGGTGACCATCAAGGCGCCTGCCGAAGCGGTGGACGTCGTCGCCGCGTGAGGCTCTGCGCCCACACGGCATGACAGAGGCCCCGGCCGGGCCTCTCCGGGAGATCCGGAGGGGTGCCGCCCGGGGTTTTCGCCTGTCCGGGGCCGGGTGACGTCGAGCCGCTCTCGCCAAGCCTTGGGTGATGTGTGTGCGTTTGCCGGTAGGGCGTGCGGCGGTCATCGTTGAGGGGATGGCGGGGGGCAGTCCTCGGAGGTGCGGATGTACGTCGTGAAGAGCCCGTTGTCGGACGCGAACCTGAAGACCGTGTCCGAGGCGCTGCAAGGTGCCCTCGTCGATCTCGTGGACCTCGCCCTCGTGGCGAAGCAGATCCACTGGAACGTGGTGGGGCCGCGCTTCCGTTCCGTGCACCTCCAGCTCGACGAGGTCGTCGACACCGCGCGGAGGCATTCCGACACCGTGGCCGAGCGTGCCGCGGCTCTCGGTATCTCACCCGACGGACGTGCCGCGACGGTGGCCGTCGGCAGCGGGATCGGGGTGACGCCCGAAGGGTGGGTCGACGACACGACCGCCGTGGGCACGCTCGTCGAGGCGCTGGGCGCGGTGATCGCACGCATGCGGGAACGGGTCGACACCACCGGTGAGCCGGATCCCGTGAGTCAGGACATCTTCATCGGCATCACGGCGGACCTGGAGAAGCATCACTGGATGTTCCAGGCCGAGAACGGGTGACGCGGAGCGCGGGCACGGATACCGGGCCGGGCGGGAGATGTGCCACCGCTTGGCCTGCGGGGGTGCGTGGTGTGCGTGCGGGCGTATGCGGCCTCGGTGAGGTGCCTGGCGTGGCTGGCGTGCCTGTGCGCCGGTGGTGTGCCCTGGTTGGGGCCCGGGGGCGCTTCATGGCCTCGGGCTGGAGGTGGCGGCCGTGGCGGGCATAGCGCGCCCGGGGAGCCGGCGCTGGGGGTTTCGCGGGGTCGCGCTGGGGTTCGGGGCGCTGTGGTGGTGGGCCGTGCTGCGGCTGGTGACCGTGCCTGAGGCGGGGGCGCTGGAGGCGGCGGTCGCGGCCGGAGGGTGGGGGCTGAGCGTGCTGCCGGTGCATTGCGTGCCCAAGCGGCGGGCGCGGGGGGTGGTGGGAGCGGGGCGATGGCGGGGGGTGTGGAGGGTGGGGAGTCGAGGGGTGGTGGAGCGGCGGGGTGGGTGAGATTCATGCGCGGGGTCTGTCAGGGGTGTGGTGAGGGGTGGAGCGGACCTGAGCGCCATGGTGGGCTTGAGCGGTTGTGGTGGCTGCCGTCTGACCTGAGGCCGGTCAGTGTGGCGGGTGGCGCTGGGCGGGTGTGAGGGGCGATGCCGGTGCGGCGTGCGGCCCTTCTGGCGGCTGTGGGCGGCCCTGTGGGCTCGTGGGGCGATCGGGCGGGGCCCTGGCGCCCGGAGCGGCGGTGAGGGGCTCTGGCCGGCGCAGGCGGGCCGTTCCCGTCACCACGGCATGGCCACGCCCCCGTTCGCACGCAGGATCTGGCCCGTCGTGAAGGCCGACGCGTCGGAGAGCAGGTGAAGGACCGTGTGGGCGATGTCCTCGGGCTCGCCGACCCGGCCCAGAGGTGACATACGGGCCATGGCGGACTCGGTGTGTGCCTGGGACGCGCTGTCGTGCCGGTCGGTCATGGGCGTACGGACCCAGCCCGGGGCGACCGCGTTGACCCGGATGCCGTAGCGGCCGACCTCCGTCGCGAGGGTCTTGGTCAGCTGGACCACCGCCGCCTTCGCCGCGCCGTAGCAGAGCAGTCCGGGGCCGCCCGTGTCGACGGCGCCCGAGGCCATGGTGACGATGCTGCCGCCGGTGCCATGGGCGATCATCAGACGGGCCGCCTCCTGGCAGGCGTACAGCACTCCTTTGAAGTTGATGTTCCACACCCGGTCGAGGTCCTCGTCCCGGGTGTCCAGGACGGGGCTGCGATGCATGATCCCGGCGATCGCGGCCAGGGAGTCCAGGCGGTCGCAGGAGGTGAGGGCCTGCCGCAGCAGGGTCCGGTCGGTGACGTCGAGGGTGTGGGTGCGGGCCGTACCGCCGCCGTCCTTGATCAGAGACGCCGTCTCGTGCAGGCCCTCGGTGTCACGGTCCGCGCAGTGCACGGTCGCGCCCGCCTCGGAGAGCAGGAGGGCCGAGGCGCGGCCTATACCGCTCGCGGCGCCGGTGACGAACACGGTGCGGCCGGTGAGGTCGTACGCCGTGACAGGCATACAGGGACCGTACGAGCATTTCTGACGGGTCGTCAATTGGCGCGGTCGCGCCGCCGGGTGGGGGAGGCGGCCGGGGTGGGGCCCGGCTGGCAGGTGGGGCACCAGTAGGTGGGGCGTTCGCGGGAGCCGTCGCCCTGGTCGGCGACGCGGATCGAGGTCCGGCAGCGCAGACAGGGGCGCGGTGCCCGGCCGTAGACGAAGAGGTCCTGGCCGCGACGGCCCGTCGTGCTGCGGATCGGGCGGTCGCGGTTGGCCTCCAGCAGCCTCTTGGCGAGTCCGGGCAGCTTGGCGGCGCGGTCGGCGGGCAGGTCGCCCGCGGGGAGCCAGGGGGTGACGCCGAGCAGGAAGCAGAGCTCGCTCTTGTAGACATTGCCGATGCCGGCGAGGTTGCGCTGGTCGAGCAGGGCCTCCCCGAGTTCGCGGGCGGGGTCCTGGAGGACGTTGGCGAGGGCCCGGTCGGGGTCCCAGTCGGGGCCCAGGAGGTCGGGGCCGAGGTGGCCGACCGCGCGGTGCTCGTCGCTGGTGCGCAGCAGTTCCAGAACGGGGAGGCGGTAGCCGACGGCTGTGTGGTCGGTGTTGCCGAGGATCGCGCGGATCTGGTGGCCGGGGCCGCCGGTCCAGCGCCGGCCGTTGCCGTACACCTTCCAGGAGCCGTCCATCCGCAGGTGGGAGTGGAGGGTCAGGCCGCCTTCGATGCGGGTGAGGAGGTGCTTGCCGCGCGCGGTGACGTCCTGGACGGTGCGGCCGGTGAGGTCGGCCGTGGCGAAGCGGGGCACCCTGAGGTCGCTGCGGATCAGCACTGTGCCCGCGAGGGCGTCGTGCAACCGCCTCGCCGCCTGCCAGACCGTGTCACCTTCGGGCATGGGTCAAGGGTGGCACGGAGGAGGCGTGCTTCGTCGGGGCGGCTGTGTGCGGGTGGGGTGGATGTGCTCAGCCTGGTTCTCATATGCGCGAGTGGTCTTCATGTGCTCTGGCGCGGTCCTCATGGCGTGGGTGGTCCCGATGTGCTGGTGCGGTCGTCCGGTGCTCGGGCGGAGTCCTCAGGTGCGCAGGCGGAGTCCCCGGGGTGTCGCGATGAAGCCCGCTCGTTCCAGGAGCGTGCCGATGGGGGAGGTCAGGGCCTGGGCGCCGTTGACGCGCTCCACCGTGACCGTGCCGAGCGACCCGGCGCGGGCCGCCGCCGCGAGGGCCTCCGCGGCGTCGGCCAGCCGGGAGTCGTCGGCCAGTGCGCCGTCCGGGTCGGCGGGCCAGGCCAGCAGGGTCTTGCCGCCGCGCTCCATGTAGAGCGTCAGCTCACCGTCGACGAGCACCACCAGGGAGCCCGCCTTGCGGCCGGGCTTGTGACCGGCGCCGGTCGGCGGTTCGGGCCAGGGCAGGGCCGCGCCGTAGGCGTTCGCCGGATCGGCGGCGGCGAGGACGACGGCCCGGGAGGCGCCGTCGGGGCGGCCTCGGCGGCCCGGGAAACCCTGGTCGTACGCGCCGCGTCCGCCGTTCTGCCAGGGCGGGGCCGCCTGGGGGCCGTAGTCGCGCGGGGGGACCCACTCGCCCGGGGACGGCTCGGGAACGTCGTAGGGGGAACGCAGGTCGGGAAAGCCGTCGGGGCCCGGGGCACCGGTGTGGTCATGGGAGGGGGCGGAGACGTCCGGACCGGCGAAGTCATGAGCGGCGAACGGATCGGGTTGCGTGCCGGAGGCCGGTCCCGGCAGGTCCGCACCGCGGTCGCGGGCGTTGGAGACGGCGCGCAGCCGGTCCACCGCGCCGTCCATCGCGAACTGCGCCGCGCCCAGGCCCTCCACGACGTAGCCCCGACGGGCCTGGCCGCTCTCCTCGAAGACGGACAGCACGCGGTAGGTGGCCGAGAAGCCGCCCTCGACGCCCTCCGCCGAGACCGCGCCCCTGGTGACCACGCCGTGCCGGTCGAGGAGGGTGCGGGCGAGGGCGTGGGCCCGCACGGTGGGGTCGGGCTCGTGGGCGGGGAGCAGGGACCAGCGGCCGGCGACCGTCGGCGGGCCCGAGCGGGAAGCGGTGCGGGCCGCCGCCGTCAGGGAGCCGTAGCGGCCGCGCGGCATCGAGCGCTTGGCGCGGTGGGCCGTGGAGCCCGCGGTGCGGCCCGAGCCGAGCAGCGAGCGCATCGGGGTGAGGGTGTCGTTCGTCAGGCGGCCGGACCAGGCCAGGTCCCACAGCGCGTCGGCCAGCTGGGGGTCGCCGGCCTCGGGGTGGGTGGTGGCGCGGACCTGGTCGGCGATCTGGCGGAAGAACAGGCCGTAGCCGCCGGAGAGGGTGTCCAGGACGGACTGGTGCAGGGCGGTCAGCTCCAGGGGGTGCGGAGGCGGCAGGAGCAAGGGGGCCGCGTCCGCCAGGTAGAGGGAGACCCAGCCGTCCTTGCCGGGCAGGGAGCCCGCGCCGGCCCAGACGACCTCTCCGGCCGCGGTCAGCTCGTCCAGCATCGCGGGGGTGTAGTTCGCGACCCGGGACGGCAGCACCAGCTTCTCCAGGGCGGAGGCGGGTACGGACGCGCCCTGGAGCTGCTCGATGGCGCGGACCAGCCCGTCGATGCCGCGCAGGGAGTGCCCCTTGCTGATGTGCTGCCACTGCGGGAGGAACTGGGCGAGCGCGGCCGGTGGCACCGGCTCCAGCTCGTGCCGCAGGGCGGCCAGGGAGCGGCGGCGCAACCGGCGCAGCACGGCCGCGTCGCACCACTCCTGGCCGATGCCGGCCGGGTGGAACTCGCCCTGGACGACCCGGCCCGCCGCGGCGAGCCGCTGGAGGGCGCCCTCGGTGACGGCGACGCCCAGACCGAAACGAGCCGCTGCCGTGGCCGAGGTGAACGGGCCGTGGGTGCGCGCGAAGCGGGCGAGGAGGTCGCCGAGCGGGTCCTTGACGGGCTCCGTGAAGGCCTCCGGGACGCCTACCGGCAGGGCGGTGCCCAGCGCGTCGCGCAGCCGGCCCGCGTCCTCGATCGCCGCCCAGTGGTCCCGGCCCGCGATCCGGACCCTGATGGCACGGCGGCTGCCCGCCAGCTCCTGGGCCCATGAGGCCTCGGCGCCCCGCTCGGCCAGCTCCGCGTCGGTGAGCGGGCCGAGGAGGCGCAGCAGGTCCGCGACGCCCTCGGCGTCCTTGACGCGGCGGTCCTCGGTACGCCATTGGAGCTCCTGCTCCAGCTCGGCCAGCACCTCGGCGTCGAGCAGCTCGCGCAGCTCCGCCTGGCCCAGCAGCTCGGCCAGCAGCCGGGAGTCCAGCGACAGGGCGGCGGCGCGGCGCTCGGCCAGCGGGGAGTCGCCCTCGTACAGGAACTGGGCGACGTAACCGAACAGGAGGGAGCGGGCGAAGGGGGACGGCTCGGGAGTGGTGACCTCGACCAGACGGACCTTGCGGGACTCCAGGTCCCCCATCAGCTCCACGAGCCCCGGCACGTCGAAGACGTCCTGGAGGCACTCGCGGACCGCCTCCAGGACGATCGGGAACGAGCCGAACTCGCTCGCCACCTGCAACAGCTGGGACGCGCGCTGCCGCTGCTGCCACAGCGGGGTGCGCTTGCCCGGGTTGCGGCGCGGCAGCAGCAGGGCGCGGGCGGCGCACTCGCGGAACCGGGAGGCGAACAGGGCCGAGCTGCCCACCTGGTCCGTGACGACCTGGTCGACCTCGCCCTTGTCGAAGACGACGTCCGCGGCGCCCACGGGGGCCTGTTCGGCGTCGTACTCCCGGCCAGCCTTCACCGGCTCCTGGTCCAGCAGGTCCAGGCCCATCAGGTCGGCGTCCGGCAGGCGCAGCACGATGCCGTCGTCGGCGTGCATCACCTGCGCGTCCATGCCGTACCGCTCGGAGAGCTTGGCGCCGAGCGCGAGCGCCCAGGGGGCGTGCACCTGGGCGCCGAACGGGGAGTGCACGACCACCCGCCAGTCGCCGAGCTCGTCGCGGAAGCGCTCCACGACGATCGTCCGGTCGTCCGGGATGTGGCCGCAGGCCTCGCGCTGTTCGCGCAGGTAGGACAGCACGTTGTCCGCCGCCCACGCGTCCAGGCCGGCGGCGAGGAGGCGCAGGCGGGCGTCCTCGTCGGACAGTGATCCGACCTCGCGCAGGAACGCGCCCACCGCCCGGCCCAACTCCAGCGGCCGGCCCAGCTGGTCGCCCTTCCAGAAGGGCAGCCGGCCCGGCACGCCCGGCGCCGGGGAAACCAGCACGCGGTCGCGGGTGATGTCCTCGATCCGCCAGGAGCTGGTGCCGAGCGTGAACACATCCCCGACGCGGGACTCGTAGACCATCTCCTCGTCGAGCTCGCCAACCCTGCCACCGCCCTTCTTGGGGTCGGCGCCCGCCAGGAACACACCGAACAGGCCGCGGTCGGGGATCGTGCCCCCGGAGGTGACGGCGAGGCGCTGTGCGCCCGGGCGGCCGGTGATCTCACCGGTGACGCGGTCCCACACCACGCGCGGGCGCAGCTCCGCGAACGCGTCGGACGGGTAGCGGCCCGCCAGCATGTCGAGGACCGCGGTGAAGGCCGATTCGGGCAGGGAGGCGAACGGGGCGGCCCGGCGCACGGCGGCGAGGAGGTCGTCGAACTGCCAGGTGTCCAGGGCCGTCATGGCGACGATCTGCTGGGCCAGGACGTCCAGAGGGTTGGCGGGGACCTTGAGGGACTCGATGGAGCCGGTGCGCATGCGCTCGGTGACGACCGCCGCCTGCACGAGGTCGCCGCGGTACTTCGGGAAGACCACACCGGTGGAGACCGCGCCCACCTGGTGCCCCGCCCGGCCGACGCGCTGGAGGCCGGAGGCGACGGACGGCGGCGACTCGACCTGTACGACCAGGTCCACCGCGCCCATGTCGATGCCCAGTTCGAGACTGGACGTGGCGACGACCGCGGGGAGGCGGCCCGCCTTGAGGTCCTCCTCGACCAGGGCACGCTGTTCCTTGGACACCGAGCCGTGGTGGGCACGGGCGATGACCTGGGGGGCGCCCTGGGCCGCTCCCGAGCCGCCCATGAGCTCGGCGGGGGAGTGATGCTCGTCGAGGGTCTCGCCCGTGGCCCGCTCGTAGGCGATCTCGTTCAGGCGGTTGCACAGGCGCTCCGCGAGGCGCCGGGAGTTCGCGAAGACGATCGTGGAGCGGTGGGACTGGACGAGATCGGCGATCCGCTCCTCCACATGCGGCCAGATGGATGGGCGCTCGGCGCCCTCCTGGCCCTCCGCCACCGGGGAGCCGCCCAGCTCGCCCAGGTCCTCGACCGGGACGACCACGGACAGGTCGAACTCCTTGCCCGACTCCGGCTGGACGATCTCCACCTTGCGGCGCGGCGAGAGGAAACGGGCCACCTCGTCCACCGGCCGGACCGTCGCGGACAGGCCGATACGGCGGGCGGGCTTCGGAAGGAGGTCGTCCAGCCGCTCCAGGGAGAGCGCGAGATGGGCGCCGCGCTTGGTGCCGGCGACCGCGTGCACCTCGTCGAGGATCACCGTCTCGATGCCCGCCAGCGCGTCGCGCGTGGCCGACGTCAGCATCAGGAACAGCGATTCCGGGGTGGTGATCAGGATGTCCGGCGGTCGGGTCGACAGGGCGCGGCGCTCGGCGGCGGGGGTGTCGCCCGAGCGGATGCCCACCTTGATCTCGGGCTCGGGCAGGCCGAGGCGCACCGACTCCTGGCGGATGCCCGTCAGCGGACTGCGCAGGTTGCGCTCGACGTCCACCGCCAGGGCCTTCAGCGGGGAGACGTACAGGACCCGGCAGCGTTTCTTCGGGTCGGCGGGGGCAGGCGCCGAGGCCAGCTGGTCCAGAGCGGCCAGGAAGGCCGCCAGGGTCTTGCCGGAGCCGGTGGGGGCGACGACCAGCACGTCCGAGCCCTCGTGGATGGCCTGCCACGCTCCGGCCTGGGCCGTGGTGGGCGCGGAGAAGGCACCCGTGAACCAGGCGCGGGTCGCGGGGGAGAAGGCGTCCAGGGCTCGGCGTGCGTTGCTGGGCATGCGTCCATCGTGCACCTCGGCACTGACATCGGGTCCCGGCCGCCCCCTGACCTGCCGCTTCACCGCGGGAAGCGGGTGGGGGAGCGCCGCGTCGTCCGCCGCCGCGGACAATGGCCGTATGAGCGAGCGCGCGCGGCATTGGCGGTACGACGAGCTGCCCGGGGTCGATCTGCTGAGAGCCCGCTACGTGCACAAGACGTTCGTGCGGCACACGCACGAGAACTTCGTGATAGCCGCCATCGCCGACGGCGTGGAGGTGTTCCAGCACGGCGGCGGCGACCAGTACGCGGGCGCCGGGGCTCTCGCCCTGGTGAATCCCGACACCCCGCACACGGGGCGGGCCGGGGTGCCCGAAGGGTGGCGCTACGGGGCCGTGTACCCACCGGCCGAGGTGGTGGCGGAGATCGCGGCCGAGACGACGGCGCTGCGCGGGACGCCGGGATTCGTCAGCCCGGTGGTGGACGATCCGTACGCCGCCGGCCTGGTGCACCAGGTGCTGCGGGCAGCCGACGAGGGCAACGCGCTGGCCGCGGACACACTGCTGCGGGTCGCCGTGACCAGGCTGCTGCGGTCGAACGGCGGACCCATGCCGCAGCGCGAGGTGCGCACGGCGGGAGCCCGGATCGCCGCACGCGCGCGTGCGGTGCTGGAGGAACGCATGGCCCGGCCGCCGACCCTGGAACAACTGGCGGCAGGTCTGGGCACCAGCCCCTTCGCTTTGCTGCGGGCCTTCCGGGACGTCTACGGCATGCCGCCGCACGCCTGGCTCACGGACGCGCGCGTGCGGCGCGCACGGCGTCTCCTGGACGCCGGGGCGGCCCCCTCCGAGGTCGCCGTCACCGTGGGATTCACCGACCAGCCGCACCTCAACCGGCACTTCAGCCGGATCGTCGGCGTGCCTCCGGGGGCGTACCAGCGCGAGCGCAAGAACGTACAAGACCCGAGGTAGCCGCTGCCCTAGCGTGCGGGGCGTGGCAGATCAGACAGCTCTCGAAGACAACGACATCGGCGGGAAGACGGACCGGGCGGTCGTTCGCGACGCCCTGGGGGTCGGAGTGGCCGTGGGGCTCTCCGGGTTCGCCTTCGGAGTGACCTCGGCCGGCGGCGGACTCTCGCTGCTCCAGACGTGCGCGCTCAGTCTCCTGGTGTTCACCGGTGCCTCCCAGTTCGCCCTGGTGGGGGCCCTCGCAGCGGGTGGCGGCCCGTTCACCGCCGCCGCCGGGGCCTTCTTTCTGGGTGTGCGGAACGCCTTCTACGGCCTGCGTCTGTCGCAGTTGCTCGCCCTGCCGCGCGCGGTGCGGCCGTTCGCCGCCCAGTGGGTGATCGACGAGACGGCCGCTGTCGCGCTGGCCCAGCCCACCCGGCGCACCGCCCGGCTCGGGTTCGTCGTGACCGGGCTGAGCCTGTACATCCTGTGGAACCTCACCACGCTGCTCGGGGCCCTGGGCGCCGAGGCCATCGGGGACACCGACGCGTGGGGACTGGACGCCGCCGGGCCCGCGGTCTTCCTGGCCTTGCTCGCGCCGATGCTGAAGAGCGGCACCGAGCGGGCCGTCGCCGGGCTCGCCGTGCTGCTGGGGCTCGGACTGCTGCCCGTGCTGCCCGCCGGTGTGCCGGTGCTGCTGGCCGCCCTGGCGGCGCCGGTCGTGCTGTGGGCGGACGGCCGCCGCAAGGGCCGGGGGGACGCGCGGTGAACGTGTGGATCGCGATCGGGGTGACCGCCCTCGGGTGCTACGCCGTCAAACTCGCCGGGCTCCTGGTGCCCGCAGGGGCCCTGGAACGGCCCCTCGTCAAGCGTCTCGCCGCGCTGCTGCCCGTCGCGCTGCTGGCGGCCCTCACCGCCCAGCAGACCTTCGCCGACGGGCGGACACCGGTGCTGGACGCGCGGGCCGCCGGCCTCGCCGCCGCGGCCGTGGCCCTGCTGCTGCGCGCCCCGTTCCTGCTCGTCGTCGCCGTGGCCGTGCTCGTGACCGCGGGAGTGCGGGCCCTGGGCGCGGGGTGATCAGTCGATGGGCCGGCCGTACGCCCTGAGCACGCTCAACGCCTCGATCGTCACCACCGGGCGGGCCTCCAGGGCGGGTGCCGGTGCCCAGTGGCGCCAGCGGACGGGCCAGCCGCCGTCCTCCTGCTGCTGGGCCGCGAGGTGGTCGAGGGACCGGGCCATCTCGTCGTCCGTGAACCACGCGCGCGCGAGTGAGCGCGGCGTACGCGCGTAGTCGTACGGGAAGTGGTGCTCACCAGGTGCGTAGCCGGGGGAGACCGGATACGCGCCCAGGTCACCGGGGTCCAGGGCCGCGAGGCGGTGTGCGCGGACCAGGCGGCCGAGACGGTCGGCGGCCGCCTGCGCGCGCGGGCGGTCCGGGACGGAGTCCAGGAAGGCCACGGCGGCCTCGATCTCGTAGGGGTGCGACTTCTCCAGTGACTCGACCGCCTGCCAGCAGAAGTCCGTCGCCCGGAACAGCCAGGCGTGCCACACCTCGTTGCGGTGCAGCAGCCCCACCACCGGCCCGGTGGCCAGGAGATCACTGGGCGGATCGTCCACCACCGTCACGAAGGGGGCCGTGGGGTAGCCGCTCTGGCTGGGGTGGATCGCCGGGAGGGCGCCGTCCGCCGTGGAGACCGAGGTCAGGTAGCGGCACACGCGCTCCACGCTCCGCCCGGCGCAGCGCCCGACCGCGTCCAGCACGCGCAGGGCCTGCGCGGTGTGCAGCGGCTGGCTGACCGGACCGCGCAGATCGGGCTCCAGCCCGTGGCCGTACCCGCCGTCCTCGTTGCGGTAGGCGTCGAGGGCGGTCTCCACCGGGTCGGCGGCGCCGCCCCGGAAGTGGTGGGCGAAGCGGTGCTGATCGAGCACGCGCGCGGTGAGCCAGACGAAGCGCTCCGCGCGCGTGACGGGACTGTGCCGCGGGGGCGTCGGGGGGAGTTCGGTAGCTCCTGTATCGGCCATGGGTCAGACCGTAGGGCGCCAAGCGGGGCCGGCAGGCGGTCCCGGCTCAGGCCCACCCTCAGGGGCGGGATACTGGAGTCATGCGGTTGACGGTCTTCTGGCAGCGGATGGCGGAGCACTTCGGTCCCGGCTACGCCGAAACATTCGCGCGCGACCATGTGATGTCGGAGCTGGGCGGGCGCACGGTGCACGGGGCGCTGGAGGCCGGCTGGGACGCCAAGGAGGTCTGGCAGGTGGTCTGCGCGGTGATGGACGTGCCCCGGGAGAGGCGCTGACCCTGCCCACGGGCACCGGGCACCGGGCCGGGCACCGGAGACCGCTGACCGGCTCGGCCGGCCCCCCGGACAGCTGGCGGCGAGGCGTTCGCGGAGCGTCGGCGACTGGGCGAAGCGGATCGCGGAGCGTCCGTGGGGTGGGGGCGGAGCGTTCGGCGGAACGCCGGTGGGGTGGGGGAGAGCACTTCGGCGGAGCGCCGGTGGGGGGGGCGGAGTGGTTCGGCGGAGCGCCGGTGGGGGGCATTGCAGTTCGCAGAGCATCGGCGGCTGGCCTGGGCGCTCGCAGATCACCGGCGTCGGGCCGGAGCGGCTCGGTCGCAGAGGGCCGGCCGGGCACGAAGATCGCAGCCGGGCGGACGGCTGTCGGTGACGTGGGCGAGACTTGGACCGTGGCACCCACTGACGAGACCGGGCAGGCAGCCCCGCAGCCCTCAGATTCCGGCACTACGCCGCCTGCCCGGCCCCCGGTCGGCGGGGCCGGGGCGAACGGCCGCATGCCGCGCTGGCTGCCGCGCGCCCTGGTGCTCGCGCTCGCCCTCGTCGCCGCGTTCCAGCTGGGCAGCTGGGCCTTCCACCAGCTCACCGGCCTGCTGATCAACATCCTTATCGCGTTCTTCCTGGCACTCGCCATGGAGCCCGCGGTGAGCTGGATGGCCTCCCGCGGCATGCGCAGAGGACTGGCCACGTTCATCGTCTTCATCGGCGTGATGATCGTCTCGGCCGGTTTCGTCACCCTGCTCGGATCCGTCCTCGCGGACCAGATCATCAAGCTGATCGAGGGCTTCCCCGGCTACCTCGACTCCGTCATCAACTGGATCAACACGCACTTCAAGACCGACCTGAAGCGCGTCGACATCCAGGAGGGCCTGCTGCGCTCCGACTGGCTGCGCAACTACGTCCAGAACAGCGCCACCGGCGTCCTGGACGTGTCCGCCCAGGTCATCGGGGGACTCTTCCAGCTGCTCACGATCGGCCTGTTCTCGTTCTACTTCGCCGCGGACGGCCCGCGACTGCGCCGCACGATCTGCTCGGTCCTGCCCCCCGCCCGCCAGGCCGAGGTGTTGCGCGCGTGGGAGATCGCCGTGAACAAGACCGGCGGCTACATCTACTCCCGCGGCCTGATGGCGCTGATCTCCGGCGTGGCCCACTTCATCCTGCTCCAGGCCCTGGACGTGCCCTACGCGCCCGTGCTGGCCGTGTGGGTGGGGCTGGTGTCGCAGTTCATCCCCACCATCGGCACCTATCTCGCGGGTGCCCTGCCCATGCTGATCGCGTTCACGGTGGATCCCTGGTACGCGCTGTGGGTCCTGGTCTTCGTCGTCATCTACCAGCAGTTCGAGAACTACGTGCTGCAGCCCAAGCTGACCTCCAAGACCGTCGACATCCACCCCGCGGTCGCCTTCGGCTCGGTCATCGCCGGTACGGCACTGCTCGGTGCCGTCGGCGCGCTGATCGCCATCCCCGCCATCGCCACGCTCCAGGCCTTCCTCGGGGCGTACGTGAAGCGCTACGACGTCACGGACGATCCCCGGGTCCACGGCCACCGCCGCGGGGGAGAGGGACCGGGTCTGCTCACGCGCGCGCGAGGGATGTGGGCGCGGCGGCCGGGCGCCGAGCGGCCCGCGGACGACGACTCCACGGGCGGCTCCACCTCCTCCTCCTGAACGGCCTGAGCCGTCCGGGTCCTCCTGCGTCGCGACCTCCCGAGGCCGCCGCTCGCCGGATGCTCGGCGCTGTGTGGCGCGCTTGACACAAAAATCGAACATCCATTCTGATTGGGGCACCGGCCCGGCTCAACGAAGGGCATTTCGACATACTTTGGGTGGAGAAGTGCCCGAGTTATCCACAGGCCGGACGTGCGTCGGGGCGCATTGTCAGTGGCAGGCGTTAGCGTCTTTGACGTGAAGCGATCGACTCAAGCAAATCGGGTGGAACCCATGGCAGGAACCGACCGCGAGAAGGCCCTGGATGCCGCACTCGCACAGATTGAACGGCAATTCGGCAAGGGCGCGGTCATGCGCATGGGCGACCGGACCAACGAGCCCATCGAGGTCATCTCGACCGGCTCCACCGCCCTGGACGTGGCCCTCGGCGTGGGCGGCCTGCCCCGCGGCCGCGTCGTGGAGATCTACGGACCGGAGTCCTCCGGCAAGACCACCCTGACCCTGCACGCGGTGGCGAACGCGCAGAAGTCCGGCGGCCAGGTCGCCTTCGTCGACGCGGAGCACGCACTCGACCCCGAGTACGCGAAGAAGCTCGGCGTCGACATCGACAACCTCATCCTCTCCCAGCCGGACAACGGCGAGCAGGCCCTGGAGATCGTGGACATGCTGGTCCGCTCCGGGGCCCTCGACCTCATCGTCATCGACTCCGTCGCCGCGCTCGTCCCGCGCGCGGAGATCGAGGGCGAGATGGGCGACAGCCACGTCGGTCTGCAGGCCCGTCTGATGAGCCAGGCCCTGCGGAAGATCACCAGCGCGCTCAACCAGTCCAAGACCACCGCCATCTTCATCAACCAGCTCCGCGAGAAGATCGGCGTGATGTTCGGCTCCCCGGAGACCACGACCGGTGGCCGGGCGCTGAAGTTCTACGCCTCGGTGCGCATCGACATCCGCCGCATCGAGACTCTGAAGGACGGCACGGAGGCGGTCGGTAACCGCACCCGCTGCAAGGTCGTCAAGAACAAGGTCGCGCCGCCCTTCAAGCAGGCCGAGTTCGACATCCTCTACGGCCACGGCATCAGCCGCGAGGGCGGCCTGATCGACATGGGCGTGGAGCACGGCTTCGTCCGCAAGGCCGGCGCCTGGTACACGTACGAGGGCGACCAGCTCGGCCAGGGCAAGGAGAACGCGCGCAACTTCCTCAAGGACAACCCCGACCTGGCCAACGAGATCGAGAAGAAGATCAAGGAGAAGCTGGGCGTGGGCGTGCGTCCCGCCGAGCCGGCCGCCGAGCCGGGCACCGACGCCGCGGACTCCGCCGCCGCACCGGCCGACGCGACCCCGGCCGTTACCGCCCCCGCACCGGCCAAGACCGCCAAGTCCAAGGCCGCCGCAGCCAAGAGCTGACCCGTGACACGGCGAACCGACTGGGCGGAGCACGAGTACGCGTCCGGTGTCCCACGGGGGAGGGGCACCGGAGGCGACCCGGGCCCGGCCATGGACGGGGATGACGGCTTTGGGCCCGTGCCCCCCGAGGGTGATCGGCAGTACGGCGACGACACCGGGCCGCGCGGGGGCAGCTCGCGTGACGGTGGGCCGAGGGGCGGTCGTCGCCGCCGTCGGCGTGGCTTCGGGGAAGCGGCTGCCGATGCCGAGGACGGAGGTGTCCTCTCCTCGTCGAGGGCCGAGCAGGAGACACCTCCGGCGGACCCGGTCGAGCGGGCTCGGGCCATCTGCCTGCGCCTGCTCACCGGGACCCCGCGCACGCGGAGGCAACTCGCCGACGCCCTGCGCAAGCGGCAGATCCCGGACGACGCGGCCGAGGAGGTGCTGTCGAGGTTCGAAGAGGTCGGCCTCATCAACGACAGCGCCTTCGCGGAAGCCTGGGTGGAGTCCCGCCACCACGGCAGGGGGCTGGCCCGGCGCGCGCTCGCCCGGGAACTGCGGACCAAGGGCGTGGACTCCACGCTGATCGACGAAGCCGTCTCCCAGCTCGACTCCGAGCAGGAAGAGGCGACCGCGCGCGAGCTCGTCGCGCGCAAGCTCCGCTCCACCCGCGGCCTCGACCGCGACAAGCGCCTCCGCCGCCTCGCGGGCATGCTCGCCCGCAAGGGCTACCCCGAGGGCATGTCGCTACGGGTCGTCCGCCGGGCGCTGGAGGAGGAGGGCGACGACACGGAGTTTCCCGGGGACGAGGGATTCTGAGGGACGGGCGGGTGACGGCGACGCGCTCGTCCGGGGCGGCGCCCGTCCCGGATGGCGGCTAGCCCTCCACCGGCAACCCGGCCCCCCGCCAGGCCTGGAACCCGCCGACCAGGTCCGTGGCCCGGTGCAGGCCCAGCTGGTGCAACGACTGGGCGGCCAGGCTGGAGGCATAGCCCTCGTTGCAGATCACGACGACGCGCAGGGCGTGACTCGTCGCCTCGGGCAGGCGGTGGCTGCCCTGAGGGTCGAGGCGCCATTCCAGTTCGTTGCGTTCGACGACCAGGGCGCCGGGGATGAGGCCGTCCCGTTCGCGCAGGGCGGCGTAGCGGATGTCGACCAGCAGCGCGTCGCCGGCCCGGGCGGCCTCGTACGCCTGCTGCGGTTCGATCCGCTCGTAGCCCGCGCGGACGCGTTCCAGCAACTCGTCGATGCCCACGGGTGATCCGGGGGCGTGACCGTCCGGTCCGGGTGCGGTGCTCACTGCCAGTCCTCCGGTCGCTCGACCTGCTCCAGGCGCAGGATCGGGCCGCTGCGGCTGTAGCGGCGGATCTGCGGCAGCGGCGGGTAGTAGGCGTGGACGGAGATCGCGTGCCGGTCGGGGGACTCGTTGAGCACCTCGTGGACGTGGTGCCTTCCGAAGGCGCGGCCCTGGCCGGCCCGCAGCCGGCGTTGCCGGTCCACGTCCTCGGTGAGTTCCAGGGTCTTCCAGCCGTCGGTGGGCAGCCGTGCGGCGAGCGAATTCTCCTTGAGCTCGCCGGAGGCGATCAGGAAGGCGCCGACCGAGTCGGCATGGTCGTGCCAGCCGGTGCCGGTGCCCGGCGGCCAGCCGATCAGCCAGGCCTCGCTGCCGCCGGGCCCGTCCAGCCGTACCCAGGTACGGCCCTCGGGGTCGAGCGGCAGGGAGTCGATCAGCTCGGTGTCGGCGGCCGTGCGCCGGACGAAGTCGTAGAGGTCGGCCTGGGTGGGAGCTGCCTCGGAGGAGACAGCGGGAGTCGCGGAAGGGGATACAGACACGGGTGCCGTCCTGAAGGTCCTGATGAGGGTTCGCGAGCAAGGCGCGGCAGCCGACGGACAGAGCGCGGCGCGGCGCACAGGGGAAGGGGGAGGCGAAATCAGCAGGACGGGCGACACACGCAGCCCGCGTAACGGAGGAGATCCATATGGACCCTCCGCCACAGGCGCACACAGGTGTCGGTCACGCACCGGAGTACACCATGACCGTCCGGGCCGGTCAACTCACTGTCACCATGCGGACGCACCGTGACAGTGAGCCCGTCGTCCGGGCCGGGCGTCAGCGGGAGCCGGCCGACGCCCCGGCCTCTGCCTGCGCTTTCACCGGCCCGCCCATCGTGGCCTCCGCCGCCGCGTACAGGTCGGCCGGGCGCACGCCGCCCAGCGCGGTGACGAGGTGCCCGTCGGGGCGCACCAGAAGCACCGTGTGCGCGGCGGCGCCCGGATAGCTCTCGGCGACGAGCAGCTCGGCCGGGTACGGCAGGGCCGTGACCGCCGCCGCGAGCTGCGGCATGATGCCCGCGCTCACCCAGTGCCTGCGCTCCCAGACACCGGTGCCCGGCGCGACCAGCACCACGAGCAGCGCGCCGCGACCGAGCCGGTCCCGCAGCCGTACGAAGGTGCCGTCCTCGGCGGTGACCCGGACATCGGTGACCGGCGCGCCGAGCGGCGTGACGACCGGGACCTCCCCTTCGAGGCCCCGGGGCGCGAGCGGTGAGTCGGCGTACGCCCCCGGCGCGCCGAGCTGGCCCTGCCCCAGGTGACCCTCCGTGAGCAGGGCGTCGTGGCCCCGGGACGAGCCGGGCACGACGGCGCGCAGGCCGCCACCGCCGCGCAGCACGGGCAGCGCTTGGTCGGCGGCGCGCAGCCGGGCGGAGACGACCGCCCGCCGTTCCGTCTGGTAGCTGTCGAGGAGTGCCTCGTGCGGCCCGTGGTGCCAGGCCACGGCCAGTTTCCAGGCGAGGTTGTCGGCGTCCCGCAGCCCCTCGTCGAGGCCGTGCGTGCCCAGCGCACCGAGCAGATGGGCCGCGTCCCCGGCGAGGAACACCCGGTCGGCACGCCAGCGCCGGGCCAGCCGGTGGTGGACGGTGTGGACACCGGTGTCCAGCAACTCGTACGGCGGCGTGGTGCCGCCCGCCCAGCCGGCCAGGGTCTCCCGGATGCGGGTGAGCAGCAGTTCGGGGGTCACCAGGTCCTTGCCGGGGGGCAGGAGCCAGTCCAGACGCCAGACGCCGTCCGGCAGCGGGCGGGCGGTGACCTCGCCGGCCGAGGGGCCGGACGTGCGCCAGGGCGGCAGCCGGTGCAGCAACGCCTCGTCGTGCCAGGGCAGTTCGGTACGGAGCGCGGCGACGGCGTGACGTTCCACCGCCGTACGGCCCGGGAAGCGGATGTCCTGGAGCTTGCGGACGGTCGAGCGGGGGCCGTCGCACCCCACCAGATAACTGCCGCGCCACCAGGTGCCCTTGGGGCCGCGGGTGTGAGCCGTGACGCCCGAGGACTCCTGTTCGAGGCCGTCGAGACGGCTCTCCACAGCGACCTTGACGAGCCGTTCGCCCGAGAGGGCCGCGCGCAGGGCGTCGGTGAGGACGTGCTGGGCGATGTGCAGGGGAGCGGGCTCGGTGTCGTCGAAGACGATCTCGCGCATCACCTGCTTGCGCCGCATCGACCGCCATCCGGCCCAGTACGCACCGGCACGGGCGAGGGAGAGGCCGGTCAGCCGTTCCATCAGCGCGGTGGTGTCCTCGCGCAGCACGACGGTGCGTGCCGCACGGGGTTCGTCTTTGCCCGGGCCCTCGTCGAGGACGACGCAGGGCACCTCCTGACGGGCCAGCGCGAGGGCGAGCGTGAGCCCGACGGGCCCCGCCCCGACGATGATCACCGGGTCCACGGCGTGGCGCCCCCTGCCCGCGGTGGTGTCCTGAGAGACGTGGGTGAACAGGAAGGTGGAGCAGGGTGCACGATCACAGAACGTATGCAACCCATTGCCGGTGCTTGCGTCAAGTGACCAGGGGCAGTGGCGATCATGCCACTGCCCCTGAGTGTGTCACGTGAGGTGAACGCGTGTCAGACGGTGCCTCCGGCACCGGTGCCGGCCGTGCCGGCGATCTCCGCGTCGTTCGCGCCCACGACCGCGCCCGTCGACTTCTTCGCCCGCCGCAGGCGGCGCTCCAGCCAGCCGGCGAACGTGGTGAGGGCGAAGTTGAGGGCGATGAAGATGACGGCGACGACCGTGAAGCTGGCGATGACGTTGGCGCCGTAGTAGCCGCTCATCGTGTTCGCCGAGGAGAGCAGTTCGGAGTAGGTGAGGACGGCGCCGCCGAGCGCGGTGTCCTTCACGATGACGACGAGCTGGCTCACGATGGCAGGGAGCATCGCGGTGATGGCCTGAGGCAGCAGGATCAGGCGCATCAGCTGACCCTTGCGCAGACCGATCGCCATCGCCGCCTCGGACTGGCCCTTGGGCAGGGCCAGGATGCCGGCCCGGACGATCTCCGCGAGGACGGAGGCGTTGTACAGCACCAGGCCGGTGACGACCGCGTAGAGCGGACGGTCGTCGGAGGTGACGTTGGTGTATTCGGCGAACAGGGCGAGGCCGAAGATCATCAGGACCAGCACGGGGATGGACCGGAAGAACTCGACCACGATCGCGGCCGGTACCCGGACCCACACGTGGTCAGAAAGGCGGGCAATGCCCAGGACCGCGCCGAGCGGCATCGCGATGATCACCGCCAGGGCGGCGGCCTTCAGGGTGTTCTGCAGACCCGGCCAGATGTAGGTGGACCAGGCCTCGGTGCCGGTGAAGAACGGTTCCCACAGGGCCCATTCCAGCTGCCCCTTGTCCTTGAGGGTCCGGAACACCCACCACAGCAGGGCCGCGACGGCGACCAGGAAGACCACCGTGAGGATGACGTTGCGCCGCTTGGCGCGCGGTCCCTGCGCGTCGTACAGGACGGAGCTCATCGCTTCACCGCCACCTTCTTGCCCACCCAGCCGAGGATCAGGCCGGTCGGCAGCGTCAGGACCACGAAACCGAACGCGATGATCGCCGAGATCAGCAGCAGTTGCGCCTCGTTCTCGATCATCTCCTTCATCAGTACCGCCGCTTCGGCGACACCGATGGCGGCGGCCACCGTGGTGTTCTTGATGAGGGCGATCAGCACGTTCGCGAGCGGCACGACGGACGAACGGAACGCCTGCGGCAGCACGACCAGACTCAGCACCTGGCGGAAGTTGAGCCCGATGGCGCGGGCCGCCTCGGCCTGCCCGACCGGCACCGTGTTGATGCCGGAACGCAGCGCCTCGCACACGAAGGACGATGTGTAGAGAATCAGGCCTAGGACGGCGAGCCGGAAGTTGATCGTCTCGACGTCGTCCGCGCCGAGGGAGACTCCCAGTGTCTGGTTCAGGCCCAGCGACGTGAACAGGATGATCACGGTCAGCGGGATGTTCCGCACGATGTTCACGTAGGCGGTCCCGAAGCCGCGCATCAGCGGCACCGGGCCGACGCGCATGGCGGCCAGCAGGGTGCCCCAGATCAGGGAGCCGACGGCGGAGAGCACAGCGAGCTGCACTGTCGTCCAGAAGGCTCCCAGCAGGTCGTAATCCTTGAGAAAGTCGAACACGATCTCCCGTGCTTCCGCGTGTAGGGATGCGCACGCCGGTGCGCCGCCCCTTCCGGTGGACGGCGCACCCTGTCAGGCGCTGCTTCAGCTCTTGATCTCGCCGATCTTCGGCGCCGGCTCGTTCTTGTAGTCGGCCGGGCCGAGGTTCTTGTCCACGGCCTTCTGCCAGGACTTGTCGGCGACCATGTCCTCGAGAGCCTTGTTGATCTTGTCCTTGAGGTCGCTGCCCTTCTTGACCCCGATGCCGTAGTTCTCGTTGGTCAGCTTGAAGCCGCCGAGCTTGAACTTGCCCTTGAACTGCGACTGGGCGGCGTAACCGGCGAGGATGGAGTCGTCGGTGGTCAGCGCGTCGACGGCACCGTTCTGCAGACCGGGCAGGCAGGCGGAGTACGTCGGGTACGGCTGCAGCTGCGCCTTGGGAGCCAGCTTCTCCTTGACGTTCTGCGCCGAGGTGGAGCCGGTGACCGAGCAGAGCTTGGCGTTGTTCAGGTCCTTCGGCGCCTTGATCTTGTTGTCGTCCGCACGCACCAGAACATCCTGGTGGGCCAGCAGATAAGGACCGGCGAAGTCGACCTTCTCCTGGCGCTCCGGAGTGATCGAGTAGGTCGCCGCGATGAAGTCGACGTCACCACGCTGGAGCATGGTCTCGCGGTCGGCGCTCTTCGCTTCCTTCCACTCGATCTGATCCGCCTTGTAACCGAGCTTCTTGGCGACGTACGTGGCGACGTCGACGTCGAAGCCGGCGTAACCCTGCGGCGTCTTCTGGCCGAGGCCGGGCTGGTCGAACTTGATGCCGACCGTGATCGTCTTGCCGTCGCCGGAACCGGAGCCACCCTCGTTCTTGTCGCCGCCGCAGGCGGTGGCGGTCAGGGCGAGAGCGAAGACGGTGGCCGATGCGGCGGTGACCTTGCGGAGCTTCATGGTGAACATCCTTTGCCTGGTGAAGAGATGCGGGCCCTCAAGGGGTGAGCGACACGGGCGGGGCGCGTCGAACGCGACCCGCGCCGTCAGTGGTGCAGGATCTTCGACAGGAAGTCCTTGGCACGGTCGCTGCGCGGATTGCTGAAGAACTGGTCGGGCGCAGCCTCCTCGACGATTCGGCCGTCCGCCATGAACACCACGCGGTTTGCAGCCGATCGTGCGAAACCCATCTCATGGGTGACGACGATCATGGTCATGCCGTCGCGGGCGAGCTGCTGCATGACCTCCAGCACCTCGTTGATCATCTCGGGGTCGAGCGCGGAGGTGGGCTCGTCGAAGAGCATCACCTTCGGCTCCATGGCCAGCGCCCGGGCGATGGCGACACGCTGCTGCTGGCCGCCGGAGAGCTGCGCCGGGTACTTGTCGGCCTGGGCGGCCACGCCGACCCGGTCGAGCAGGGCGCGGGCCCGCTCCTCCGCGGCCTTCTTGTCCTTCTTGCGGACCTTGATCTGGCCGAGCATCACGTTCTCGAGCACGGTCTTGTGCGCGAAGAGGTTGAAGGACTGAAAGACCATCCCGACGTCGGCGCGCAGCCTGGCGAGTTCCTTGCCCTCGGCGGGCAGCGGCTTGCCGTCGATGGTGATCGAGCCGGAGTCGGTCGTCTCCAGGCGGTTGATGGTGCGGCACAGGGTGGACTTGCCGGACCCGGAGGGCCCGATGACCACCACGACTTCACCGCGGGCGATCGTCAGGTCGATGTCCTGGAGTACGTGCAACGCGCCGAAGTGCTTGTTGACGCTCTTCAGGACGACCAGTTCTCCGGTCGCGGCCACATCTTCCTTGGCCACCGATACTTCGGTCATCGCTCTCAGGCTCCGTCCTCCTCGGTTTCGGAGGACAGTAGTAACCCTCTACGACCTGCGTCATTACATCTGAGGGGAATCTGAGCATCACGATCCGATAGCAATCGGACACGTGTCGTAGCACTTGGAGCGGCGCTGATACCAGCCGGGTAACGGAAGCGGCCCGCAACCGGAACCCTCTTGACGCCGTCCTCGTCCATCAGCGTGACTGCACAGGGTGCACGCGCGCGCGTGCACCCGTTTGTGTACACATCTAGATCGTACGACCAGTGAACCGAAGGGGGCCCGGATGAGACTGCTGCTCGTCGAGGACGACAACCACGTCGCCGCCGCCCTGTCGGCGGTTCTGGCGCGGCACGGGTTCGACGTCACGCACGCGCGCAGCGGTGAGGAGGCCCTCCAGGCACTCGTGCCCGAGAGTGACTGCTTCGGTGTCGTCCTGCTCGACCTCGGCCTGCCCGACCAGGACGGTTACGAGGTCTGCGGCAAGATCCGCAAGCGCACCAGCACCCCCGTGATCATGGTCACCGCCCGTTCCGACGTGCGGTCCCGCATCCACGGCCTCAACCTGGGCGCCGACGACTACGTCGTGAAGCCCTACGACACGGGGGAGCTGCTCGCCCGCATCCACGCGGTGAGCCGGCGCACCTCCCACGAGGACACCTCCAGCGGCATAGAGACCGAGCTGCGACTCGGCCCGGTGCACATCGAGCTGCCCACACGCCGGGTCAGCGTGGACGGGTCCGTGATCCAGCTGACCCGCAAGGAGTTCGACCTGCTGGCCCTGCTCGCACAGCGGCCCGGAGTGGTCTTCCGCCGGGAGCAGATCATCAGCGAGGTGTGGCGGACCAGCTGGGAGGGGACCGGACGCACCCTGGAGGTGCATGTCGCCTCCCTGCGCGCCAAGCTGCGCATGCCGGCCCTCATCGAGACCGTCCGCGGAGTCGGTTACCGGCTCGTCGCGCCTGCCGGGTAGCGGGGCTGGGTGCGCACTCGTCTCCTCCCCCTGCTCATCGTCCTGATGGCGGCCGTGCTGCTCGCGCTCGGCGTCCCGCTCGCCGTGAGCCTGGCCGGCGCCCAGCAGCAGAAGGTCGTCGTCGACCGGATCGACGACACGGCTCGGTTCGCCGCCCTCGCCCAGTTCGTCACCGACTCGCCCGACGGAACCGCCGGCGCCTTCGAGAACGAG
This sequence comes from Streptomyces sp. NPDC043685, assembly GCF_056436585.1. Lineage (NCBI taxonomy): Bacteria > Bacillati > Actinomycetota > Actinomycetes > Kitasatosporales > Streptomycetaceae > Streptomyces > Streptomyces sp. NPDC043685. The sequence continues at coordinate 43,996 of NZ_JBWKCH010000006.1, forward strand.
CGCCTGGCCACCCTCAGCAGTGAGCTGACCAGTTACTACGAGGTCTACGGCATCCGCTCCGGTGTCTTCTACCGCAGTGGCAGTGCCATGGCCCTCGCCCCCGCCGACTGGTCCCTGCCGAAGGAGGGCGAGGTCCGGGACGCGTTCGCCGAGGCTCTGCTCAGCCGCCGCAGCCACGACCCGCAGCAGGTGTGGCCCTGGCAGCGCCGCAATCTCGTGGTCGCCTCGCCGGTCATCCGGGACGGCGATGTCGTCGCGGTCGTCGTCACGGACTCGCCGACGGGACAGCTGCGCTCCCGCACGCTGCACGGCTGGCTGGTCATCGGCGCGGGCGAGTTCGCCGCGATGCTGCTGGCCGTCGGTGCGGCCCTGCGGCTGACCGGCTGGGTGCTCAAGCCCGTACGGGTGCTGGACGCCACCACCCACGACATCGCCACCGGGCGGCTCAAGTCCCGGGTCGCCGCCGCAGGCGGGCCGCCGGAACTCAGGCGCCTGGCCGCGTCGTTCAACGAGATGGCGGACAACGTCGAGGACGTGCTGGAGCAGCAGCGCGCCTTCGTCGCCGACGCCTCGCACCAACTGCGCAATCCCCTCGCGGCGCTGCTGCTGCGCATCGAGCTGCTCTCCTTCGAACTGCCCGAGGGCAACAAGGAGATCGCCTCGGTCCAGGCCGAGGGCAAGCGCCTCGCGCAGGTCCTGGACGACCTGCTGGACCTGGCGCTGGCCGAGCACACCGACGCTGACCTGCGGATCACCGACATCGGCGAGCTGACCGCCGAACGCCTCGCCGCCTGGGCCCCCACCGCCGAGGCCAAGGGGGTGCGCCTGGTCGGGGACTGCCCGCCGACGACCGCGTGGGCCGACCCGGTCGCGCTGTCCAGCGCGCTGGACGCGGTGATCGACAACGCGGTGAAGTTCACGCCCGAGGACCGGACCGTCGAGGTGACCGTCGCTTCCCGGGGCGACCTCTCCACCGTCGTCGTCGCCGACCAGGGCCCGGGCCTCACGGACGAGGAACTGGCCCGGGTCGGCGACCGCTTCTGGCGCAGCGGCCGGCACCAGAACGTGAAGGGCTCGGGGCTGGGCCTGTCCATCTCACGCGCGCTGCTGGCGGCGGGCGGCGGTTCGATCACGTTCGACCGCCACGAGCCGCACGGGCTGAAGGTGACGGTGGCGGTGCCGAGGTCGGGGCCGAGGGCGTGACGGTGCCCCGGGCAGGGTGCCCTACGGCTTGACGGACTGGTAGTAGCGCTGGGCGCCGACGTGCAGTTGCAGGGGGTCGGTGTAGATCGCCGTGCGGACGTCGACCAACTGGGCGGAGTGGACGGTCGCGCCGATGAGGTCCCGGCTGTCCAGCACCGTACGGGTCAGCCATTCGGTGAGCCGCGGATCCACGTCGCTGCGGGTGAGCAGCAGGTTGGACACCGCCAGGGTCGGCACCGGGTCGCCGCGCTGGATGGTGGGGTAGGCCGACTCCGGCATCTTGGTGGCCCGGTAGTAGCGCGTGGCGCCACCCTGGTCGTGCAGCTTGGCCACGAGCGTGGCGTCGATCGGCACGAACCGGAACGCCGAGGACGACTTCTTGGCCAGCCGGCTGAGGCCGTCCGTGGGCAGTCCGCCCGACCAGAAGAAGGCGTCGAGGCCGCGTCCCAGCCGCCGCGGCCCGGTGTCGATGCCGTCCGACGACGGCTTGATGTCCTTCTGCGGGTCGATGCCGGCGGCCTTGAGCACACCGTTGGCTATCAGCCGGACACCGGAGTCGGGCAGCCCTATGGCCACGCGCTTACCCCGCAGGTCCGCGACGGAGCGGATGTCCGAGTCGGGCGGTACGACGAGCTGGACGTAGTCGTCGTACAGGCGTGCGACGCCGCGCAGCCGGTCGGCGTCCGGGGCGTTGCCGAGCTTGTACGTGGCGACGGCGTCGGCCGCGGCGATGGCGAAGTCGGCCTTCCCCGTCGCCACGTCGGCGACGTTCTCCTGGGAGCCGGCGCTGGTCATCAGCCGCACGTTCAGGTCGGGCATGTCCTTGTCGATCTCGGTGCGCAGCAGTTTGCCGTACTCGTGGTAGACCCCCGCGCGGGTGCCCGTGCTGAACTTGATGGTTCCGCCCGGCGGCTCCTCGGCCCAGGGTCGCAGCCACCACAGCAGCAGGCCGAGGACCACGAGGGCGGCGGCGCCGACCTGCAGGGCCCGGCTTCTGCCGATCGGGGGGAGCGTCCTGGACATGCGGGCGATCCTGCCAGCCGGGGTGCCCCTCTGACCAGGGTGGGGGTCACAGGCGGGGGCGGGGGGAGTGTCGGTGGCCGCCACTACAGTCGCCCCCATGAGCTCTTCGCCCGCCGACCTGGTCCGTGAATTCCACCGCGCCTTCGGGCTGGACGCCCGCACCACCCCGACGGAGGTGCCGCCGGAGCTCGCGGCCCACCGCGGTGAACTGCTCGCCGAAGAGGCGGCGGAGGTGGCCGAAGTGTCGGTGAACGGCCCCCTCGACCGGCTCGCCCACGAGCTGGCCGACGTCGTCTACGTCGCGTACGGCACCGCCCTGGTGCACGGCATCGACCTCGACGCGGTGCTCGCCGAGATCCACCGCTCCAACATGACGAAGATCGGCCCCGACGGCGTGGTCTCGCGCCGCGAGGACGGCAAGGTCCTCAAGGGCGACCACTACGAGGCACCGGACGTGTCGGGAGTGCTGCGCAGGCAGGGGTGGGTGCCGGGCGGGGAGGCCTGAACGGGAGTGACGACCTCCGGCGCCGGGCTCCGGGGCTCCCCCGTTGCCCCCTGGCTCGGGCGGCCGGGCCGTCTCGGGCAACTCGGACGCGGGGTGCTCGGGCCGGGTCGCGCGGGCGGGCTCTGGTCGGACCCAGGGTGCGTGGGCCGTGCCGCTTTGGCCCGGGTAACCACGCAGGGTCACCAGGGTCGGGGCCGCCTGGACCTCGTCCTCCCGGGGGCCTCAGGCCCTCGGGCCTCGGGCCGCCTGGACACCGGGCCGCTTTGAATTCGGGCTGCCCGGACGGGGGCACCCGCATTCGGGGTCGGGCAAGGATCATCAAGCCGCCCGGCTCACACCCACCCCACGCCCCCGGCCCTCCTCAATCGGCAACCGGCGCCTCGGCCTCCGTCGCCCGGGGCGTGGGCTCCGGGTGCTGAGGCTCGCGGCGGCGGGTCCACCAGCTCGCCACCGGCTCGGTGTAGCGGGCGGTGAGGGGGCCGAGGACCACCAGGATGAGGACGTACGCCGTGGCCAGGGGACCGAGGGACGGTTCGATGCCGGCCGAGACCGCCAGGCCGGCGATGACGATGGAGAACTCACCGCGGGCCACCAGTGCGCCGCCCGCCCGCCAGCGGCCCTTGACCGAGATTGAGGCCCGCCGGGCCGCCCAATAGCCGGTGGCGATCTTCGTCATTGCGGTGACGACGGCCAGTCCGAGGGCCGGCAGCAGGACGGGCGGGATGCTCGACGGGTCGGTGTGCAGCCCGAAGAAGACGAAGAAGACCGCCGCGAACAGGTCACGCAGGGGGCTCAGCAGGGTGTGCGCACCCTCGGCGACCTCCCCCGACAGCGCGATGCCCACCAGGAAGGCCCCCACGGCCGCCGACACCTGGAGCTGCTGCGCGACACCCGCGACCAGGATCGTCAGGCCCAGCACGACCAGGAGCAGTTTCTCCGGGTCGTCGCTGGAGACGAACCGCGAGATGACCCTGCCGTAGCGGAGGGCCAGAAACAGCACGAGCCCGGCCGCGCCCAGTGCGATCGCCAGGGTCACGCTCCCGGCCATCAGTCCGACTCCTGCCACGAGCGCCGTGACGATGGGCAGGTACACCGCCATCGCCAGGTCCTCCAGCACCAGCACGCTGAGGATCACCGGCGTCTCCCGGTTGCCGACCCGGCCCAGATCGCCCAGCACCTTCGCGATCACGCCCGACGACGAGATCCAGGTGACACCGGCCAGCACGACCGCGGCCACCGGCCCCCAGCCGAGCAGCAGCGCCACGGCCGCCCCTGGCAGTGCGTTGAGGGCGCAGTCCACGAGGCCGGACGGGTAGTGGGTCTTGAGGTTGGAGACCAGATCGCTCGCCGTGTACTCCAGGCCCAGCATCAACAGCAGCAGGATGACGCCGATCTCCGCGCCCGTGGCGATGAACTCCTCGCTCGCGCCCAGTGGCAGCAGACCGCCATCGCCGAAGGCCAGACCGGCCAGGAGGTACAGGGGTATCGGGGAGAGCCGGAACCGGGCGGCGAACCGGCCGAGCAGGCCGAGGCCGAGAATGATGGAACCGAACTCGATGAGCAGAACCGCGGAGTGCAACGGCTCACTCCCGCCCGAGTATGGTCGCGGCCGCGTCGACGCCCTCACGGGTCCCGACGACGATCAGCGTGTCCCCGCCGGCCAGCCGGAAGTCCGGCGCGGGCGACGGGATGGCCTCGGCCCGGCGCAGCACCGCCACCACCGACGCGCCCGTCTCCGTCCGCATCCGCATGTCGCCCAGCACCCGCCCGTTCCAGCGCGAGGTCGCGGGCACCTCGATCCGCTCGGCGACCAGCCCCAGGTCCGTGGTGTACAGCAGGCTCGGGCTGTGGTGGGTCGGCTTCAGCGCGTCGATCAGCGACCCCGCCTCCGAGCTGGTCAGCCGCAGGGAGTGCGCGCAGGAGTCGGGATCGTCGGACCGGTAGACGTTCACCGTGCGCGTGCCGTCGCGGTGCGCCACCACCGACAGATGGCGGTGTTCCCGGGTCTCCAGGTCGTACTGGACCCCGATACCCGGTAGTGGCGTCGCCCTCAGGCGCGGAGCTGACACGTTGCTTCCCCTTGTCCGTCTTGTTCGTTCGATTGGTCTTGCTTGTCGTACTTTGTCGGCCTGATGAGCGGCGTCGATCATCGGACGGCCCAACTCCGCATGCTCCCATCCGGCCGTACGGTGACGACATGGGTGTCGTGACGGATATACGCGGTCGCCGGCCGCCGGAGAGGCTGGACGGGGCGGTGCACTGCGCGAGGGCGGGAAGGAGCGGATCCGGAAACGTGTCGTTGTTCTGGCGGATCTTCTCGCTCAACGCCGCCGGCCTGGTCGTGGCCACCGCGCTGCTGCTCGGCCCGGTCACCGTGTCCACCCCCGTCCTCGCGGGCGAGGCCCTCGTCCTGCTCGGCGGTCTGGCGCTGCTGCTCGCCGGAAACGCGCTCGTGCTGCGCTTCGGCCTGGCGCCCCTGCAACGGCTGGACCGGGCCATGGCCACCGCTGACCTGCTGCGTCCGGGCTCCCGGCCCGTGGTCGCGGGACCGGCGGAGGCGGCCGGGCTGATCACGACGTACAACACGATGCTCGACCGGCTGGAGGCAGAGCGGGCCGCGGGCGCCGCCCGGGCCCTGTCCGCGCAGGAGAGCGAACGGCACCGGATCGCGCGGGAGCTCCACGACGAGGTCGGGCAGACCCTGACCGCCGTCCTCCTCCAGCTCAAGCGCGTCGCCGACCGGGCGCCGGAGGACCTGCGCGAGGAAGTGGGCCAGGCGCAGGAGGCGACGCGGGCCGGCCTGGACGAGATCCGCCGGATCGCCCGCCGTCTGCGCCCCGGCGTGCTGGAGGAACTCGGTCTGACCAGCGCCCTGCGCTCGCTCGCCGGGGAGTTCACGACCCACGGGCTGACCGTGCGCCACCACATCACCGGCGAGCTCCCCGCCCTGACCCCCGAATCCGAACTCGTCGTCTACCGCGTCGCCCAGGAGGGCCTGACCAACACCGCCCGGCACGCCGCGGCCGACCGCGCCGAACTCCGCCTCCAGCCCGTCCCCGGCGGCGTGGAACTTCTCGTGCGCGACAACGGCACCGGCCTCGGCGACGCCCCCGAGGGCTCCGGCATCACGGGCATGCGTGAGCGCGCACTGCTGATCGGCGCGGCCCTGACCCTGGAACCGGCGCCGGACGGGGGCACCGACGTACGACTGCGCATCCCGGTCGCCCCGCGCGAACCAGCGACTGAAGGACCCCGCTGATGCCCCAACCCATCCGTGTCCTGCTCGCAGACGACCACACCCTGGTGCGCCGGGGCGTGCGCCTCATCCTGGACGGCGAGCCCGATCTCACGGTCGTGGCCGAGGCCGGGGACGGCGCCGAGGCCGTCGCACGCGCGCGTGAGACCCCCGTCGACCTCGCCGTCCTGGACGTGGCCATGCCCCGGATGACCGGCCTCCAGGCCGCCCGGGAACTCTCCCGCCGACTGCCCGACCTGCACATCCTGATCCTGACCATGTACGACAACGAGGAGTACTTCTTCGAGGCGCTGCGGGCCGGAGCCAGCGGCTACGTCCTCAAGTCGGTCGCCGACCGCGACCTGGTCGAGGCGTGCCGGGCGGCCGTGCGCGACGAGCCGTTCATCTACCCGGGCGCCGAACGCGCCCTCGTCCGCTCCTACCTGGAGCGGCTGCACCGCGGCGACGGCCTGCCGGAGAGGGCCATCACCGAACGCGAGGAGGAGATCCTCAAGCTGGTCGCCGAGGGCCACACCTCCAAGGAGATCGGTGAACTCCTCTTCATCAGCGCCAAGACCGTCGAACGCCACCGCGCCAACCTCCTCCAGAAGCTCGGCATGCGCGACCGCCTGGAGCTGACCAGGTACGCGATCAGGGCCGGACTCATCGAACCCTGAGCCCGGGGCGAAGGTTTCCACAGGCGGCCGAGCCACGTTCGCCGAGCGCCTACCCTTGTCCCCATGAGCAGCATCGACCGGAGCCAGTCAGTGGGCGGCACGCGCACATACGAGGTACGCACCTACGGGTGCCAGATGAACGTCCACGACTCCGAGCGATTGTCCGGGCTGCTGGAGGACGCGGGCTACGTCCGCGCCCCCGAGGGCGCCGACGAGGCCGACGTCGTCGTCTTCAACACCTGCGCCGTGCGCGAGAACGCCGACAACAAGCTGTACGGCAATCTCGGCCACCTCGCCCCGAAGAAGGCCAGCCGTCCCGGCATGCAGATCGCCGTCGGCGGCTGCCTGGCGCAGAAGGACCGCGACACCATCGTGAAGAGGGCGCCCTGGGTGGACGTCGTCTTCGGCACGCACAACATCGGGAAGCTCCCGGTCCTGCTGGAGCGCGCCCGCGTGCAGGACGAGGCGCAGGTCGAGATCGCCGAATCGCTGGAGGCGTTCCCCTCGACGCTCCCCACCCGCCGCGAGAGCGCCTACGCGGCCTGGGTCTCCATCTCCGTCGGCTGCAACAACACCTGCACCTTCTGCATCGTCCCGGCCCTGCGCGGCAAGGAGAAGGACCGTCGCCCCGGCGACATCCTCGCCGAGATCGAGGCCCTGGTGGCCGAGGGCGTCTCCGAGATCACCCTGCTCGGGCAGAACGTCAACGCCTACGGCTCGGACATCGGCGACCGCGAGGCCTTCAGCAAGCTGTTGCGCGCCTGCGGGAAGATCGACGGCCTGGAGCGCGTCCGCTTCACCTCCCCGCACCCGCGCGACTTCACCGACGACGTCATCGCCGCCATGGCCGAGACGCCGAACGTGATGCCGCAGCTGCACATGCCGCTCCAGTCCGGCTCCGACCCGATCCTTAAGGCGATGCGCCGCTCCTACCGCCAGGAGCGCTTCCTCGGGATCATCGAGAAGGTCCGCGCCGCCATCCCGCACGCCGCGATCAGCACCGACATCATCGTGGGCTTCCCCGGCGAGACCGAGGAGGACTTCGAGCAGACGCTCCACGTGGTGCGCGAGGCCCGCTTCGCCCAGGCATTCACCTTCCAGTACTCCAAGCGCCCCGGCACCCCGGCCGCCGAGATGGACGGACAGATCCCGAAGAAGGTCGTCCAGGAGCGTTACGAGCGGCTCGTCGCCCTCCAGGAGGAGATCTCCTGGGAGGAGAACAAGAAGCAGGTCGGCCGCACCCTGGAGCTGATGGTCGCCGAGGGGGAGGGCCGCAAGGACGACACCACCCACCGGCTGTCCGGCCGCGCCCCCGACAACCGGCTCGTGCACTTCACCAAGCCGGACCAGGAGGTCCGCCCGGGCGACGTGGTCACGGTCGAGATCACCTACGCCGCCCCGCACCACCTCCTCGCGGAGGGCGCCGTGCTGGACGTGCGCCGCACGCGCGCGGGCGACGCCTGGGAGAAGCGGAACGCGGCCGAGAAGGCCAAGCCCGTCGGTGTGATGCTGGGCCTGCCCAAGATCGGCGCCCCTGCGCCGCAGCCCGCCGTGGCGAGCGGGTGCGGCTGCGACTGAGCCGGGCCGCTGCCGCCCTGTGCGGTGACGGCGGCTTCTGAGGGTTACCCTGCCGATCATGCTTGTCGCCGCCGCTGTCTGCCCCTGCCCGCCCCTCCTGGTTCCCGAGGTCGCGGCGGGTGCCGCCCCGGAACTGGACGCCGCCCGGGCCGCCTGCACGGACGCGCTGGGCGTGCTCGCCGCCTCCCGCCCGGGCCGCCTCGTGGTGGTGGGCCCTCTCGACGGTGCCGGGTGCGAGCCGTATCCGGAGGGCACCCGGGGGTCGTTCCGGGGCTTCGGCGTCGACCTGGACGTACGGCTGGGAGCGGACGGGAACGCGGGTCCGGAAGCACGACTGCCGTACTCGCTGGCGGTGGCCGCCTGGCTGCTGGAGCGGACCGGGTGGTCCGACGCCCCGCTCGAGGGACTCGGGGTGGGGGAGTCGTGCGCGCCCGAGCTGTGCGCGCGGACCGGGCGGGACATCGCCGCCCGGGACGAGCGGGTGGCCCTGCTGGTGATGGGGGATGCCAGCGCGTGCCGGACCCTGAAGGCGCCGGGCTATCTGGACGAACGGGCGGCGCCCTTCGACGCGGAGGCCGCCCGGGCGCTCGGCGCGGCGGACGTGGCCGCTCTCGCCGGCCTCGACACCGTGCTGGCCCAGGAGCTGAAGGCCTCCGGCCGGGCCCCCTGGCAGGTCCTGGCGGGCGCGGCCGAGAGCGCTGACCTGGGCGGATCGCTGCTCTACGAGGACGCGCCGTACGGCGTCGGATACGTCGTCGCCACTTGGTCGTAGCCGGGGAGCGGGCGCGGGCCGCCCTTATGTCCGATGCCGCGTGACGCCCGCGGCGGGGGAGCGGCCAGCAGAAGCGGCGACGGGCGGCGACGCGCCCGCACCGCCCGGAGAGCGCGGGAACGGCGGACGGCCGGGAGCCCCCGTGCTCCGCGGCCGTCCGCCGATGTGCCTTTTCCGCCTACCGACGCGCTCAGGAAGTGGGCGGTGGCCCCTCCGGCGGCGGGGTGGCGCCCGCGGCCGGAGGTGGAGTCGTGCCGCCCGTGCCGGGCGACGTCGTCGTGCCACTCGCGCCGGGCGACGTCATGCCGCCCGTGCCGGGCGTCGTCATGCCGCCCGTGCCCGGTCCGCCGTCGTCCTTGTGCGCGAACCGGCCCATGGCACCCTTGGCCCGGCCCGTCCCCGACTGGATCCTGTCGCTGTACTTGCCCTTGGTCCTCTTGTCGACAACCTGCGCGGCCTTGTCGAGACCGTGGTGGATCTTGCCCTCGTGCCGCTGTGCGAGGTCCGAGACCTTGCCCTTGGCCGGGCCCAGCTTGGCTTTCACGTTGTCCAGGAGACCCATGGCTCACCTTCCCTGGCGCGGGGCGGTCACGTACGGGCGCCCTCACCGGCCTCGTTGTCGGCCGCCTTGTCGGTGGACTGCTGCTTGGGGATGTCGGCGACCTCGGGCTCGGTGGCCTCCGGGGCGGCTTCGGCAGCCTGCCCGGCCGCTTCCCCGGCCGCGTCCTCGCCCTTCGCCGCCGCGGTCCCGGCCGCCTCGGTCTCGGGAGCGGCCTGGGCCGTGTCCGTCTGACCTTCGGCCGCAGGCGTCTCCGCCGTGGCCTTCGACCGCCGAAGAATTCGTGCCAAAACGCCCATATCCACTCCATACGTTACTCGTGCGGGCGAAATCCCGCGTTGCCCGGTGCGTCCGTTTGCGCGGCCCGGGCCACCGCCCTCGCGATCCGGCGGCAGGAACCTCGCAACGGGCAACGACCCCGCGGCCGTGGCGTCACGTAACTCGTTCGAGACCAGGGTGGGAGGTTTGCGAGACTGGGGCGGTGAGCAGTGCACCCCCCGCCCCCCGCGTCATCGCCGTCGTCGGCCCCACCGCAGCCGGAAAGTCCGATCTGGGCGTCTTCCTGGCCCAGCGCCTCGGCGGGGAGGTCGTCAACGCCGACTCCATGCAGCTCTACCGAGGGATGGACATCGGCACCGCCAAGCTGACGCCCGAGGAGCGCGGCGGCGTCCCCCATCACCTACTGGACATCTGGGACGTGACCGCCACGGCGTCCGTCGCCGAGTACCAGCGCCTGGCCCGGGAACGGATCGAGGCACTGCTCGCCGAGGGCCGCTGGCCGATCCTGGTCGGCGGCTCAGGACTGTATGTGCGCGGAGCCGTCGACAACCTGGAGTTCCCGGGCACCGACCCCGAGGTCCGCGCCCGCCTGGAGGAGGAACTCACGCTGCGCGGCTCCGGTGCGCTGCACGCCCGTCTGGCCGCCGCCGACCCCGAGGCCGCCCGTGCGATCCTGCCGAGCAACGGCCGCCGGGTGGTCCGCGCCCTGGAGGTGATCGAGATCACCGGCAAGCCCTTCACGGCCAACCTCCCCGGCCATGACTCGGTGTACGACACCCTCCAGATCGGTGTCGACGTGGCCCGCCCCGAGCTCGACGAGCGCATCGCGCGCCGGGTCGACCGGATGTGGGACGCCGGCCTCGTGGACGAGGTACGCGCACTGGAGGCGCAGGGGTTGCGCGAAGGGCGTACGGCGTCGCGTGCGCTCGGCTACCAGCAGGTGCTCGCGGCGCTCGCCGGGGAGTGCACCCTCGAAGACGCGCGGACCGAGACCGTCCGTGCCACCAAGCGCTTCGCGCGCCGCCAGGATTCCTGGTTCAGGCGCGACCCGCGGGTGCACTGGTTGAGTGGGGCGGCGGCCGATCTCGCGGAACTTCCGCAGCTGGCGCTGTCCTTGGTCGAACGACCGGTTACAGCCTGATCACGTCATGGCATCGGGACGCCCAGGCCGTCATCCGGTTGTTCGACGGCGTGCCATCATCGAGCTTCGATCGACCGAGTTGAGTCCTAGTTGGGAGGGCGCGTGGCGATGGAGGCCGGCCCTCGCGACACCGCACGAAGCACCGATCACATCACCGCCGATCGGGATGGGACGGAGCGTGGGGACGCACCCGAGCAGGAGGCGGACCACCTCAGCTCCGACGGGCCCGACGAGACACAGGGTGTGACGGACGACGGCCCCGAGCCCGGCGAGATGTTCGCCGGCGAGGTCGAGGTCGAGCTGCGCCCGCAGCGCCGGCTCCGCATCTGGCAGCTGGCGCCCATCGTGGGCCTCGCGGCACTCGGCTCCCTGATGTTCGCCTTCCCGCTCGCCTTCGACTTCGGCGACAGCGGGGCCGTCATCGCCATGCTGGGCCTGCTGATCTGCTCCTGCGCGGCCGGCTGGGGCATGATGGCCGCCCGCCGCGTCGGCTACACCTGGCCGGGCCTGCCCGCGAAGGGCTCCGGCCGTCGACCCGACTGGCGGGTCGTCCTCGCGTACGCCCTGCTCGTGGCCGTCGTGGTGGTGCTCGCCGTGTGGCGCGTGGCCCGGCTGCGCTGATCGCCACAGAGGCGCGGGAGCGCCCTCGCGGGCACCCCGGGGCGTTGTCGCTGCCACCCCTTACGATCGAGGCATGAGCACGCGGATCGCCTTCCTCAAGGGGCACGGCACCGAGAACGACTTCGTGATCGTCCCGGACCCCGAGAACGTCATCGACCTGCCACCGGCCGCCGTCGCCGCCCTGTGCGACCGGCGCGCGGGCATCGGCGGTGACGGGCTGCTGCACGTCGTGCGGTCCGCCGCGCACCCGGAGGCGCGGGCCATGGCCGCCGAGGCGGAGTGGTTCATGGACTACCGCAACGGCGACGGCTCGATCGCGGAGATGTGCGGCAACGGCGTGCGGGTGTTCGCGCGCTACCTCCAGCGCGCCGGTCATGTGACCGAGGGAGACCTCGCGGTCGCCACACGCGGGGGCGTGAAGACCGTGCACATCGCCAAGGACGGGGACGTGACCGTGGGCATGGGCAAGGCCGTCCTCCCCGACGGTGACGTCACGGTGAGCGTCGGCGAGCGCAGCTGGCCCGCGCGCAACGTCAACATGGGCAACCCGCACGCGGTCGCCTTCGTGGACGATCTGGCCCACGCCGGGGATCTGTACGCCCCGCCCCCCTTCAGCCCGGCCGCCGCCTACCCGGACGGGGTGAACGTCGAGTTCGTGGTCGACCGCGGCCCCGGGCACGTCGCACTGCGCGTGCACGAGCGCGGCTCCGGTGAGACCCGCTCGTGCGGCACGGGCGCGTGCGCGGTCGCCGTGGCCGCAGCCCGCCGCGACGGCGCCGACCCGACGGTCACCGGCACCCCCGTCACGTACACCGTGGACGTCCCCGGCGGCACCCTGGTGATCACCGAGCGGCCCGACGGCGAGATCGAGATGACCGGCCCGGCCGTGATCGTGGCCGAGGGCGAGATCGACGCGGACTGGCTGGAGACCGCCACGTCCGCGTGAGCCGCTGCGGGTCGCCCTGGAAACACCCGCACGCCTCCCGCGCACCTTCGGCCACTCGACCCGACCCCCTCCAACCCGTCCCGAAACCACCGTTGTCAATCGGCCACTTGGCGGAAACCGAACCATGGAGGCTGTGGTGTGCGGGGGCACAAACCTCACATTCGTCCCTCGAATGGGTGATCAGTTTCACGCTCGGCGAGAGGCGGTCGGTCCGGCATGGTGGGCTCGGTAGCATCAAGCACCGGCCCGGACGGGGGACCGAAGCCGCCTCCTGAGCCGTGTCCGCTCTGGGGCACCCCGTCCGCCGGTTGACGCAGCCGGAGGTGCCCATGAGTGCGGAGGCCACGAATTCCGTGACCCCAGGCCCGTTGCCGGGCGCGGTGTCAGGACCGGTGACGCCGACAGCCCCCCGCAGAAAGGCCCGCCCCCGGATCGACCTGCGCCGTCTCGGCCGCGCCGCCCTGCTGGGCCCCGCAGCCCGCGGCCGGCTGCCCGACGCCATCAGCCACGTCGTCGACGCCCACCGCGCCCACCACCCCGACGCGGACCTCGAACCCCTGCGTCACGCCTATGTGCTGGCCGAGTCCTCGCACCGCGGTCAGATGCGCAAGAGCGGCGAGCCGTACATCACGCACCCGCTCGCCGTGACCCTGATCCTCGCCGAACTGGGCGCCGAGACCACGACGTTGACCGCGTCCCTGCTGCACGACACCGTCGAGGACACGGATGTGACGCTCGACCAGGTCCGCGACCAGTTCGGCGAGGAGGTCCGCTACCTCGTCGACGGCGTCACCAAACTGGAGAAGGTCGACTACGGCGCAGCCGCCGAACCCGAGACCTTCCGCAAGATGCTCGTCGCCACCGGCAACGACGTCCGCGTCATGTCGATCAAACTCGCCGACCGGCTGCACAACATGCGCACCCTCGGCGTCATGCGCCCCGAGAAACAGGAGCGCATCGCCAAGGTGACACGTGACGTGCTCATCCCCCTCGCCGAACGGCTCGGCGTCCAGGCCCTCAAGACCGAACTGGAAGACCTGGTCTTCGCGATCCTGCATCCCGAGGAGTACGCGCACACCAGGGAGTTGATCGTCCGCAACGCGGCCCGCTCGGACGACCCGCTCGCCGAGGTCGCCGACGAGGTGCGCGCCGTGCTGCGCGAGGCGGACATCCCGGCCGAAGTCCTCATCCGTCCCCGCCACTTCGTCTCGGTGCACCGCGTCTCCCGCAAACGCGGCCGGCTGCGCGGCTCGGACTTCGGCCGTGTCCTGGTCCTGGTGAACGAGGACGCCGACTGTTACGGCGTGCTGGGCGAACTGCATACCTGTATGACCCCGGTGGTCTCGGAGTTCAAGGACTTCATCGCCGTACCGAAGTTCAACCTCTACCAGTCGCTGCACACGGCCGTGGCGCGTGAGGACGGCCAGGTCGTCGAAGTCCTCATCCGCACGCACCAGATGCACAAGGTCGCCGAGGCCGGTGTCGTCGCCCTCGGCAACCCGTACGCACCCGCCCCCGACGACCCGGCCGACGGCGAGAGAGTCGACCCCACCCGCCCGGGCTGGCTCTCCCGGCTCCTCGACTGGCAGGAGGCCGCGCCCGACCCCGATCACTTCTGGTCGACCCTGCGCGAGGATCTCGCCCAGGACCGGGAGATCACGGTGTTCCGGCCCGACGGCGGCACCCTCGGCCTGCCGGAGGGCGCGACCTGCGTGGACGCCGCGTACGCCCAGTACGGCGAGGACGCCCACGCCTGCATCGGCGCCCGGGTGAACGGCCGTCTGGCGACGCTGAGCACCGTCCTCAAGGACGGCGACACCGTGCAGCTGCTCATGGGCCAGGACGCGGCGTCGGAGCCCTCCCGGGAGTGGCTGGAGCACGCCCACACGCCCGCGGCCCGGATCGCCATCCAGCGCTGGCTGGCCGCCCACCCGGCGCAGGCGGAGTCCCAGCACAGCGAGGCGCGGACCGCCGAGGAGCGGACAGCGCTCCGCCCGGCCGACGTTCCCGACCCGGACACGGCGGCCCCGGATCAGCCCGCCGACCGCCCCGGCACCGGCCATGTCCTCGCCGACCTGCCCGGTGCGGCCGTCCGGCTCGCCCGCTGCTGCACCCCCGTACCGCCCGACGAGATCACCGGCTTCGCCGTACGCGGGGGCGCGGTCACCGTGCACCGCGTGGAGTGCCCCGCGGTGGCGCGCATGAAGGACGGGGGGCGTACGGAGGTCGGCGTGCGCTGGGGTGAGGCCGCCGAGTGCCGGGTCACGCTGACGGCCGAATCGTTCGTCCGTCCCCATCTGCTGGCCGACCTCACCGAGGCCATGGCTTCCGAGGGTGCCGAGATCGTCTCCGCGACCGTCGAACCCCCGACCCAGCAGCAGGTGCGGCACACGTACACCGTGCAGCTGCCGGACGCTAGCCACCTGCCCGCCCTGATGCGCGCGATGCGGGAGGTGGCCGGGGTGTACGACGTCAGCCGGGCGCAGCCACAGCCGCAGAACGGCTGACCGGCGGCCCGGGCTCGGGACGGACGTGCGGGCGGGTGGGGCGGCACCCGGCGCAGGACCCGGTCCCCGGTTCGGGTGGGACGAAAGCGCGCCGTCCGCGCCTCGCACAGGCGCGCTGGTAGCCGTGGGACATGCTCCTGACCCCCCACAGCCAGGCCACCACCCACACCCGGCGCCGCCGCACCGCCGCCGCCCTGCTCACCTCGGCGATCTCCGTCTGCCTCGTCGCCGCCAGCGCCCCCGTCGTCCCGCTCGGCGTCGGCGACCGCCTCTTCCCGTACCTCGGCAACCCCGGCTACGACGTGGCGGCCTACGACCTCTCCTTCACCTACACGGGCGACAACAGCGAGCCGCTGCGGGCCGTCACCACCATCGACGCCTGGACCACCGCCGACCTGGACCGCGTCAACCTGGACTTCGCCCACGGCACGGTCGAGTCCGTCGAGGTCGACGGCGACCCCGCCCAGTACCGCACCGCCGGCGAGGACCTGGTGATCACGCCCGAGGACGCGGTCTCGGACGGCCGCTGGATGCGGATCACCGTGCGGCACACCAGCGACCCCGTCCCCGCAAAGGACCGCGAGGGCGGCTGGGTGCGCACCGCGGACGGCCTCGCCATGGCCAACCAGGCCGACGCCGCGCACCTGGTGTTCCCCTGCAACGACCACCCCTCCGACAAGGCGATGTTCACCATCCGGGTCACCGCTCCCGACGGGCACACGGCCGTCGCCAACGGGCTGCCCGCCGCAGTGGAGAAGTCCGGCGGGAGGACCACGTGGACCTACCGCAGCCGGCACCCCATGGCCACCGAGCTCACCCAGGTCTCCATCGGCCGCTCCACGGTCCTGCACCGCACCGGTCCGCACGCCCTGCCCGTACGGGACGTCGTCCCCACCGAACACCGCGCGGCCCTCGAACCCTGGCTGGAGAAGACGCCCGCCCAGATCGCCTGGATGGAGAGCAAGGTCGGCCGCTACCCCTTCGAGACGTACGGCCTGCTCATGGCCGACGCCACCACCGGCTTCGAACTGGAGACCCAGACGCTCTCCCTCTTCGAGCGGGAACTGTTCACCGAGCCGGTCTACCCCCCGTGGTATGTCGAATCGATCATGGTCCACGAGCTGGCCCATCAGTGGTTCGGCAACAGCGTCGGCCCCCGCACCTGGTCCGACCTGTGGCTCAACGAGGGACACGCCACCTGGTACGAGGCGCTGTACGCCGAGGAGCAGGCCGGCAAGCCGCTGCGGGACCGGATGAAGGCGGCCTACGGGGCCTCCGACCGCTGGCGCGCCGCCGGGGGACCACCCGCCGCCCCCAAGCCACCCGACACCGCCCGCAAGACCAGCATCTTCCGGCCCAACGTCTACGACGGCGCGGCGCTCGTCCTGTACGCCCTGCGCCAGGAGATCGGCCGCCCGGCCTTCGAACGCCTGGAACGCGCCTGGGTCACCCGTCACCAGGACGACACGGCCACGACGCGGGACTTCGTCCGGCTCGCCGCCGAAGTCTCCGGGCGCGACTTGGGCGGCTTCTTCCAGGACTGGCTGTACGGCGAGAAGACCCCGCCGATGCCGGGGCACCCGGACTGGAAGCCGGAGACGCCCGCCGAGCCGCAGGCCCCTGCGGAGCGGACCGCGCCCCGGCCCTGAGGCCCGCCCGATATCCCGGTGACGAGACGCCCCGTGCCGTGCGACCATCTTCAGGTCGGCGCGGTACGGAGCGCCGGGAATCTCCCGGACCGCCCACGCGTTGCAGACAATGAACGACTTCCCATCGACGTAAGGATCCAATGACCTCCTCTTCTTCCTCCTCCCAGGACACCAAGCGCTTCGCGCACAGCCACCCCGAGGGTCTTCGGGCCGATGCCCTGATGGAAGAGGACGTCGCCTGGAGCCACGAGATCGACGGAGAGCGGGACGGCGACCAGTTCGACCGCTCCGAGCGCGCGGCCCTGCGCCGTGTCGCGGGCCTCTCCACCGAGCTCGAGGACGTCACCGAGGTCGAGTACCGCCAGCTCCGCCTGGAACGGGTCGTCCTCGTCGGTGTCTGGACCTCGGGAACCGTGCAGGACGCGGAGAACTCCCTCGCGGAGCTCGCCGCCCTCGCGGAAACGGCCGGCGCGCTGGTGCTCGACGGTGTCACCCAGCGCCGTGACAAGCCCGACGCGGCCACCTACATCGGCTCCGGCAAGGCCGAGGAGCTGCGCGACATCGTCGTCGAGACGGGCGCGGACACCGTCATCTGCGACGGTGAGCTCAGCCCGGGCCAGCTGATCCACCTCGAGGACGTCGTCAAGGTCAAGGTCATCGACCGGACGGCCCTGATCCTGGACATCTTCGCCCAGCACGCCAAGTCCCGAGAGGGCAAGGCGCAGGTCGCGCTCGCGCAGATGCAGTACATGCTGCCGCGGCTGCGCGGCTGGGGTCAGTCGCTGTCCCGGCAGATGGGCGGCGGCAAGGGCGGCGGCCTCGCCACCCGTGGTCCCGGTGAGACCAAGATCGAGACGGACCGGCGCCGGATCCGCGAGAAGATGGCGAAGATGCGCCGGGAGATCGCGGAGATGAAGACCGGCCGCGAGATCAAGCGCCAGGAGCGCAAGCGCCACAAGGTGCCGTCCGTGGCCATCGCGGGCTACACCAACGCGGGCAAGTCCTCGCTGCTCAACCGCCTCACGGGCGCGGGCGTGCTGGTCGAGAACGCCCTGTTCGCGACCCTCGACCCGACCGTGCGCCGGGCCGAGACCCCGAGCGGACGGCTGTACACGCTGGCCGACACGGTCGGGTTTGTGCGCCATCTGCCCCACCACCTGGTCGAGGCGTTCCGCTCCACGATGGAAGAGGTCGGCGAGTCCGACCTGATCCTGCACGTGGTCGACGGTTCGCACCCGTTCCCGGAGGAGCAGCTGGCCGCCGTGCGCGAGGTGATCAGGGACGTCGGCGCCACCGGCGTTCCCGAGATCGTCGTGATCAACAAGGCCGACGCGGCCGACCCGCTGACGCTCCAGCGGCTGCTGCGCGTCGAGAAGCGGTCCATCGCCGTCTCGGCCCGCACCGGCCAGGGCATGGACGAGCTGCTCGCGCTCATCGACAACGAGCTGCCGCGTCCGTCGGTCGAGATCGAGGCGCTCGTGCCCTACACGCACGGCAAGCTGGTCGCCCGTGCCCACGACGAGGGCGAGGTGATCTCCGAGGAGCACACCCCGGAGGGCACCCTGCTCAAGGTGCGGGTGCACGAGGAACTGGCGGCGGAGCTCATGCCGTACGTTCCGGCGCCGGCGCTCTGAGCATGACCTGAGCGCGCGTCTCGTCCGACGCGAGAAGGCCCGCCCCCATGCCGGGGAGCGGGCCTTCAGCATGTGCGGGTCACTGACCGCCGTACGTCTTGCTCATGTTCTGGGGGAGCGCCTCGGCGTCCCGGCCGAGCTGCGGACCGGCCGGCCGGGTGTTGCCGGCCTGGGTCTGCCGGCCGAGCGTTCGTGCGGGCGGCCGTCATTCCTTGCCGCGCAGGCGGGCGATCTGCTGCCGGGAGAGTTCAACGGTACGCCGCATGTGCCGGTACAGCAGCGCGCGCTCGTCCTCGGTGTAGTCGGCGAACATCGCCCGCCATCCCTCGCCCAGTTCGGACCACAGCTCCATGAGCTCCCGCATCGCCTCCGGGACCGGCTCCACCCGGACCCGGCGGCGGTCGGCCGTGTCGCGGTGCCGGACCACGTAGCCGGCCTTCTCGAGACGGTCGACCAGCCGGGTCGCCGATCCGCTGGTCAGACCGGTGAGTTCGGCGATCCGGCCGGTGGTGAACGGGCCGGGCTCGGCGGTCAGCAGGTTGAGGCACTGGACATCGGTCGGGTGCAGCTTCAGGTGGTCCGCGACCGCCTGGTTGAACATGACGTACGAGGCCAGGTACCGGCGGGACTCCTGCTGGAGTTCGTCAATCAGCATGCATACCCTCGCTAAATAACTGCGTGACGCAGTAACTGTGTTGTACGGTAACCGCATGACGAAGGAATCTTACCGGCCCGTGGTGGCCGTCGCCGGAGCGTCCGGCGCCCAAGGCGGTGCGGCCGCCCGCTCGCTGCTCGATCAGGGCTTCCAGGTCCGTGCCCTGACCCGCACCCCCGACTCGGCCGCGGCCCACGCGCTGAGGGGTCTCGGGGCCGAGGTGCACGCGGCCGACTTCGACGACAGCGAGTCGCTGGAGGCCGCCCTGAAGGGCGCTGACGGATTGTTCGCGATGTCCACGCCATTCGGCTCGGACCCGGAGACCGAAGTCCGGCAGGGCATCGACCTGTTGGAGGCCGCCCGTGGTGTCCGGCACATCGTGTTCACCTCGGCAGCGCACGCCGACCGCGGCACGGGCATTCCGCACTTCGAGAGCAAGTACCGCATCGAGCGGCACCTGCGAGGGCTGGGTGTGCCCTGGACGATCCTCGGTCCGGCCGCGTTCATGGACAACTACCGGGTCGAGTGGTCGCTCGAGGGTCTGCGTGAAGGCCGGTTCGTGCTGCCGATGCCGGCCGACCGGCCGTTGACACTGATCCCCGCGCGGGACATCGGCGCCTTCGCGGCCCATGTTCTCGCTCGGCCCCAGGAGTTCGCGGGCCGGCGCATCGACATCGCTTCCGACGAGCTGACCTGCCCGGAGATCGCGGAAGCCCTGACCGGCGTGTGCGGCCGGCCGATCGTCTTCGAGCGGCTGCCGATCGCCCACGTCGAGGCGTTCTCGGCCGATCTCGCCGCGATGTTCCGCTACTTCACCGAGGTCGGCCTCGATGTGGACGTGGACGCGCTGCGGCGTGACTTTCCGGAGATCGGCTGGCATCGCTTCGGTACCTGGGCGGCCAAGCACACCTGGCCGGTCAGCTGATCCCGCGCGGTCGGCACAGAGCCGGACTCATGCCGCGAGCCTGGTGCGCAGGCGCTCGGCCGGGGTTTCCCGGCCGAGCGTTTCGCGTGGGCGGCCGTCGAGTCCTGCGGCGACAGCGGCCAGGTGCTCACGGGTGTGGACGGACACAGGTCCGTGCTCTCGGGAAAGTACTGCCGCACAACTACGAGAACGGAAGTCACCGGGGAGCGGGCCTTCAACGTGTGCGGGTCACTGACCGCCGTACGTCTTGCTCATGTTCTGGTAGAGCGCCTCGGCGTCCCGGCCCAGCTGCGGACCGGCCAGCCAGGTGTTGTCGGCCGGGCCGATCGAGGTGTTGGAGACCAGCACGGACTTGCCGTTCAGGACCCGGAACCAACCGCCGCCGGAGGAACCGCCGGTCATGTCGCAGCCGATGCGGTACATCGTCGGCAGGGATGGGCTGAGCGAGAACCGGCCGGGGACGTCGATGCACTTGAACATCTTCTCGCCGTTGTAGGGCGGCGCGGCCGGGTAGCCCCAGGCGCCCATCTTGCGGGACTCGGCCGCGGACGGGGCGGAGAAGTCCACGTCCAGCGCGGCGCCGACCGTCTCCTCCAGCGACTTGGCCCCCTGCTCCGGCTTCACGTGCAGCACGGCGTAGTCGTACGCGGCTCCGTCGCCGCCCGTCTCCGAACCGCCCTGGATCCACTGGTTCGAGGTCGAAGCCCAGTTCGCCCACCAGTTGCCGTAGGGGGCGATCTCCGTCGGGTTGGCGTCGGTCAGCTCCGCCTCGGACTTGCCGAGGTCGTTGTAGGCCGGGACGAAGACGATGTTGCGGTACCAGCCGCCGTTGCCACCGGCGTGCACGCAGTGCCCCGCCGTCCACACCAGGTTGGACTTGCCCGGGTGGTTGACGTCCTTGACGACCGTGCCGGAGCAGACGGCCGGGCCGTCGGGGGAGTCGAAGAAGACCTTGCCGACCGGCGCCGCGTTGCGGTGGTACGGCGTCTTCTCGGCCTGCGCACGGACGGGTGCCGGATCCGGGTCGCTGACGCCCTGGCCGGCCGACGCGTCCTTCGTCGTGACCGTCTTCTCGGCCTCCTCGGCGGACTGCATCCGCTCGGGCTTCCAGAGGCCCTCGATCACCGGGTTGACGAAGTCCTTGGCGTCACTGAGCCACTTGTCCTTGTCCCAGTCCTTCCAGCCGCCGTCCCTCCAGCGGTCGACGTCGATCCCGTGCTCCTTCAGCTTGCCCGCGAGGTCCGCAGGGATCTCGACCTTGCCGCCGCCGTTCGCCGCGGCCGGGGAGCTGGTGGTGCCGGGCTTGTCGCTCGCCTCGTCGTCGGAGCCGTTGCAGGCGGTCGCGGTGAGCGCCAGGGCGGTGACGAGTCCGGTGGCGGCGAGGACGGCGCGACGCCGGCGCCTGGGCGCGGGCGCATGGGTGGAACGAGTGGAACGCATGGTGGATGACCCCCGTTGGTGCGTGTGAAATGCGTGCTGGTGCTGGTGCTGGTGTTTGTGTCGGTGCCGTGAGGTGTGGGGTGTGCCGTGCTGGTGTGGGATCGTGCCGCGTCGGCAGGTCACGGGCTCACGGGCGTGACGGGCACAGGAGTGCTCCCGTGCGGGTGGATCCGCGCGACACCCCACTATGCCCGTGGAGTTGAGGGCGTACCGGGGTGGGGCGGTGAAGGTTTCCGCTGGGTGCGCCGCCCCACCGACGGCGTCGTTCAGTCCGCTGTCACCGGCCGGCGAACTTCTTGCTGACCGAGTCGTACACGCCCTTGGCCACATCGCCCAGGCGCGGACCGGCCAGCCAGCCCGACGTCACCGGGCCGATCGAGGTGTTGGACACCAGCGCCGGCTTGCCGTCCGCGCCGGTCGCGATCCAGCCGCCGCCGGACGAACCGCCGGTCATGGTGCAGCCGATGCGGTACATCGTCGGGTCCGAGGCCGTGACCGACAGCCGGCCGGGCCGGTCCTGGCACCGGTACAGCTTCTGCCCGTCGTAGGGCGGCGCGGCCGGGTAGCCGATCGCCGTGACGCTCTTGACCTGCGGCACGGCGGGCGCCTTGAAGGCGACCGGCAGCGCCGAACCGACCATCTCCTCCAGCGACTTGCCGCCGCTGCCCTTCTCCGGCGTCACATGGATGACTGCGAAGTCGTACGGAGCGCCGTCCCCGCCCGTCGAACCTCCCTGCTCGATCCACTGGTCCGAGGTCTGCGCCCAGTCGCCCCACCAGACACCGTAGGGAGCGACGTCCTCGCGGGTGGCGTTCTGAAGCGCCTCCACCGGCCGGCCGTCGTCGTTGTACGACGGCACGAACGCGATGTTGCGGTACCAGCCGCCCTTCTTGCCCGCGTGCACGCAGTGACCCGCCGTCCACACGAGGTTCGACTTGCCCGGGTGCGCCGGGTCCGTGACCACGGTCGCCGAGCAGACGGCGGAGCCCTCGGGGGAGTCGAAGAACACCTTCCCTGCCGTCGGGGCGTTGGCGTGGTACGACGGCGGTACAGCCTGTGCCTCGACCGGCTCGGGCGTCGGGTCGGTCACTCCCCGGTCACCGGAGAGATCGCCGGTGTCGACACCCTGGTCGGGCTCCTCGGCCTCCCGCATGCGGTCCGGGTTCCAGAGCCCCTCGATGATCGGGTTGACGTACTCGTTGGCCTCGCGCAGCCAGTCGTCCCGGTCCCAGTTCTTCCAGGCGCCGTTCTTCCACTTGTCGATGTCGATCCCGTGCTCGCGGAGCCGGTCCCTGATGTCGTCCGGGATCCTGAGCTTGCCGTCGTCGGAGGCCGTGGCGGACGCGGAGGCCTCACCGTCGGCCGTGGCGTCGCCCGACTCGCAGGCGGTGGCGGTCAGCGCGAGTGCGGAGGCGAGGGCCACGGCGGCCAGGACGGGGGAGTTCCTGCGGCGCGCCCTCCCCCGGCTGACGGCGGACGACGGCCTGGTGGATCGCATGATGTGACTCCCCCTGATGTGGAACGAACGTGGACGAAACCGGTGCCTGGGCCGCGATTCCCGCTGCCCTGCGGGATGTTCGGGCCGCCTCACGGTGTCCGGGAACGGCATCACACCCTATGCGGTGGCTGTGGGGGCGATCCGACGGATCCGCAACAGTTCCGTTACGGAAAGGATCTTGAGGCAACCCGTAACCGGGTGAGTGATCCGCGGTTGGTAGCGGTGGGGGGTTTGCTGTCTGTGCGCGGTCCTCTGTGCCCGTGCCCAAGGGGAGGTCAGTGACGTCGTGGCGGAATCCACCCATGCGGGGTGTGCGTCGGAGGAGGCCGCCGTGGGGCCTACGCAGGTGAAAGGTCCCGGCGAGCTCCTCGACGACAGGGCCGTCCCTGCCCCTGCGGCCCCTCCCGCCCTCACGGCACGCTCGGCGCAGGAAGGGGTGCTGCGCCGCCATTCCACTCGCGAGTCCGCCGCCCGGACTTACGCCCGTGCCCTCCCGATCGTGCCGGTACGGGCCCGGGGACTGACCATCGAGGGCGCCGACGGCCGCCG
Source organism: Streptomyces sp. NPDC043685 (assembly GCF_056436585.1). Taxonomy (NCBI): domain Bacteria; kingdom Bacillati; phylum Actinomycetota; class Actinomycetes; order Kitasatosporales; family Streptomycetaceae; genus Streptomyces; species Streptomyces sp. NPDC043685. Next base: position 67,392 of record NZ_JBWKCH010000006.1, read on the forward strand.
CTACCTGGACTGCCTCTCCGGCGCCGGCACACTCGCCCTCGGCCACAACCACCCGGTCGTGCTGGAAGCCATCCGCAAGGTCCTGGACTCGGGTGCGCCGCTCAATGCCCTGGACCTGGCCACACCCGTCAAGGACGCCTTCCTCACTGAACTGCTCCGCACCCTGCCGAGTGGGCTGGCCGACCGGGCACGCGTGCGGTTCTGCGGACCGGCCGACAGCGAAGCCATCGAGACCGCCTGCGCGTTGGTACGCACGGCCACCGGCCGCAGTGGCGTGCTGACGTTCACCAACGCCGGACGCTGGACCGAGTCCCTCCTCGACCACTCCAGGGCCGGGGTGCCGGTGCCCGCCGGGGTGATCGTCGAGCCGGTCCAGGGCGCGGGCGGGGTGGTCCCCGCGCCGGATGCCTGGCTGCGGGGCATGCGACAGCTCACCGCCGACCGGTCCGTCCCGCTGATCGCCGACGAGACCCGGACGGGCGTGGGCCGCACCGGCGCCTTCTGGGCGGTGGGGCACAGCGGCGTGACCCCCGACGTGATGGTCCTCTCGAAGGCCATCGGCGGCAGCCTGCCGCTGGCCGTCGTGGTGTACAGCGACGACCTCGAGACCACGGAGACCGGCATTCCCTCGGACACCTTCCAGGGCAACCAACTCGCCCTGGCCGCCGGCACGGCAACCCTCGCCCACGTCCGCGAGAACGCCCTCGCCGACCGCGCGGCAACCCTGGGTGCGCGCATGCTGCACCAACTCCGCGGCCTCGCCTCCGAATTCTCGTGGGTCGGGGACGTGCGGGGGAGGGGACTGATGATCGGGGTCGAGTTGGTGGACCCGGAGGGAGCACCCCAAGCGCCGTGTCCGGCCGCCGCCGCTGAGGCAGGCGCGGGGACGGGGACGGGCGCGGGGCCGAGGGCGGGGGCTCGCGAGGGGGCGCCGATGCCGTCGGGCCCCACCCGGCCGCCCCTTGCCGCCGCTCCCGCCTTCGCGGCCACCGTCCAGCAGGAGTGTCTGCGGCGCGGCCTCATCGTCGGCCTCGGCGGCCCACACGCGAACGTCGTACAACTTCTGCCTCCCCTGACCATCACCGATGAACAAGCGGCCGCCGTGCTGGACCGCCTGGCCGACGCGGTCGGGGCAGCGGCTCGACTCCGCGGGGGCGGCACAGCAGCCGCACCGTGAACACGGCGATCCTCTGCGGCGTGAGAGCCCACGCACGCCGCGGGCCTGCGGGCCGAGTCGTCTCTCGTCGAGGCCGTGCGGGCCTCGACCTGTCCGCCCGTCAGGTACCTGTCCGCCCGTACGCCGCATGCTCCTCCGCACTCCCCGCGCAGCCGAGGTGGAGCCCGTCGGTTCGCCCCCCACCCGCATGACTCGGAACCACGCCAAGAGGAACCTGCCTTGAACACCACCCCCCACCCTGACGACCACGCACCGACGCAGGCGTCGGGCCAAGGTTCCTCGGTCGACCCGTTGACTGCGGGGGCGCCACCTCACCCCGGTGTTCCACGGCAGCGCCCGGCGGCGGCACCGGGCGAGCGACCGGGCGAAGTCCACGGCATCGACCCCCTGGAACATCCCGCCCCGCACGTAGCCGCCCAAGCGGCCGCCACGGAGAACCTGCTCCGCTGCTGGGCGCGCGAGACCGACCAGGCCGCTCCTGCCGACGGGGTCCTCCACGTGCCCCTTCCGGCCAGCGGAACGGCCCTCCTCGCCCCCGTCCGCTACTGGTCCCCCACGGGCTGGCACCGTTTCGGCCCTCCGCGTCTCGCCGGTGCCCCTGAGCACGCCCCACCGGTCGATGCGGTCACGATCGCCGCTCTGTTCGCCAGGGAGACGGCCGCGGGCGCCCGTCGCACCGGCTGCGCCACCGACTCCGGCTCGACGGACATCCCCCGCTCCCTCACCGCTGACGCAGGGGACAGCGCGGAACTCGTCGCGGGCGTAGCCGACTCCCTGAGACGCGTCGCCGGCTTCATCACCGACCGCCGGGAACGCCCCGCCGACGGACCCGACCTCTTCCTCTCCGCCGAGCAGGCACTCCTTCTCGGGCATCCCCTGCACCCGACCCCCAAGAGCCGCGAAGGCCTCTCCGAAGCCGAAGCGCTGCGGTACTCACCCGAGTTGCGCGGCTCCTTCCCCCTGCACTGGATGGCTGTCGCCCTTTCCGTCCTCGCCACCGACTCCTCCTGGACCGAACGCGGCCGTCCTGTCGCCGCACCCCTGCTCACCGCCCGCCTGGCCGGAGCCGGACCGGTCCTACCGGACGGGTACGCCCTGTTGCCCCTGCACCCCTGGCAGGCACACCAGATCCGGCACCGCCCCGAGATCACCGACCTGCTCGACAGCGGACTGCTCCATGACCTCGGCACCCACGGCGCGCCCTGGTACCCCACCTCCTCGCTACGGACCGTCTACCGGACCCAGGCCCCCGCGATGCTCAAGCTCTCCCTGGGCCTGCGCGTCACCAACTCCTGTCGCCAGAACCTCCGTAAGGAGCTCCACCGCGGCGTCGAAGTCCACCGCCTGCTCCGCAGCGGCCTCGCGCAGCAGTGGCGGGCCGTGCACCCGGACTTCGACATCGTCCGGGATCCGGCCTGGCTCGCCGTGGACACCACGGGCGGCGGCCCGGTGCCCGGACTGGACGTGATGATCCGCCACAACCCGTTCAGTCCCTCGGACGACGTCTCCTGCCTGGCCGGCCTCGTCTCGCCGCGTCCGTACCCATCGGCCACGCCGGATGAGGCCCCGGGGCACTTCGGAAGGCACCAGCCGAGCATGCGCTCTCGGTTGGCGGAGGTCGTCACGTGTCTCGCCCGCCGCACCGGCCGGCCCCGGGGCGCCGTCGCCGCCGAGTGGTTCCTGCGCTACCTCGAGCACGTCGTGCGGCCCGTGCTGTGGCTGGACGGTGAGGCCGGCATCGCCCTCGAGGCGCACCAGCAGAACACCCTGCTTCTGCTGGACGCCGAGGGTTGGCCCACGGGCGGCCGCTACCGCGACAACCAGGGCTACTACTTCCGCGCGTCCCGGCGCGCGGATCTCGACGCCCGGTTGCCCGGCCTCGGGGAACGGAGCGACACCTTCGTCCGCGACGAGGTCACCGACGAGCGGCTGGTGTACTACCTCGCCGTCAACAACGTGTTCGGTCTCATCGGCTCCTTCGGTTCCCAAGGCCTGGCCGACGAGCGACTGCTGCTGGCCGCTTTCCGTCGCTTCCTCGAACACGTCGCCTCCGGGCCGTCCCGGCTGCGCACCTCGCTGCCCGCCCGGCTGCTCGAGTCACCCGTACTGCGCTGCAAGGCCAACCTGCTGACCCGGCTCCACGGCCTCGACGAACTCGTCGGCCCGGTCGCCACCCAGTCCGTCTACGTCACCATCGCCAACCCCCTGCACGCTTGATCACCCTGATCCGTCGCCTGACCACAACTGACCTCCTTCATCCCTGCGGACAATCCCCCTGCCGAGAGGAGCGTTCGGTGCTTCCCGCCGACCCGATCGCCGAGAGCGGACCTGCCGTCCCTGCCATCGCCGATGCGGCCTCCGGTGCAGGGTCACGCGCCTGGGACAACCGGCCCGCTGAGCGCCATGGGGTGGACGGGCAGGGCGAGGACACCTTGGACTTGCGCCTTCCGGCCGAGCTCGTCGCCCTCGCCGCCGAGACCCGAGACCTTCCCCGGCCCTCCTCCTTCCTCCCACGTCACGACGACCTCATCGACCGTGTCGCCGACTGGGGGCCGGTCGACACGCCGGCCGGCGTGTTCCACCTGGTCCCCGCCCGCCTGGAACGCGACCTCCCGCTCATCAGCAGCTGGATGAACGACCCCGCCACCGCGGCGTACTGGGAGCTGTCCGGACCGCAGGACGTGACCGAGGAACACCTGCGGGCCCAGCTCGCCGGCGACGGTCGCAGCGTGCCGTGCGTCGGCGTGCTGGACGGAGCCCCGATGAGCTACTGGGAGATCTACCGGGCGGATCTGGACCCGCTGGCTCGTCATTACCCCGCCCGGCCTCACGACACGGGAGTCCACCTCCTGGTCGGCGAGGTCGCCGACCGGGGGCGCGGTCTCGGCGGTCTGCTGCTCCGGGCCGTGGCCGATCTCGTTCTCGCGCGGCGGCCTTCCTGTGCCCGCGTCGTCGCGGAACCCGACATGCGCAACACCCCCTCCATCGCCGCTTTCCTTACCGCCGGCTTCCGGTTCTCCGCCGAGGTCGACCTGCCCGGCAAGCGGGCCGCCCTCATGGTCCGAGACCGGTCCCTCCAGCCCCTGTTGTAGCGCTGTGTCACCGCGCCATCACTCATTGAACGCAGCCCGTGCCGCCGCAGTTCCCACTCGTCGCGCGAATCTCCGAGAAGACCCGCAAGGCCTCACTCCGCGTCCAGCGCACCACCTACGCTCCGGTCCACAGGCCGCCCCCACCGCCCGCGACCACCGCCCCCACCAGCATCGCCGAGGAGCCCGAGCTCTTGATCCCACCCCCTACCCCCGCCTTGATCGCCCGTTTGTCAGTGCAGGGTCGTAGGGTGGTCGCGCTATGACGAAGCCCTCACTCCCCGAACTCCTGCATGCCGCCGTCACCGCCGTCGGTGGTACGGAGCGCCCCGGTCAGGTGGCCATGGCCGAAGCCGTCGAGGAAGCCATCGACGACGGCTCCCACCTGCTGGTCCAGGCCGGCACCGGTACCGGAAAGTCGTTGGGCTACCTGGTGCCCGCGCTCGCGCACGGGGAGCGCGTGGTCGTCGCGACCGCCACCCTGGCCCTGCAGCGCCAGCTGGTGGAGCGCGACCTGCCGAGAACGGTCGAGTCGCTGCACCCCTTGCTGCGTCGCCGCCCGGAGTTCGCGATGCTCAAGGGCCGGTCGAACTACCTGTGTCTGCATCGGATGCACGAGGGCGTCCCGCAGGACGAGGAGGAGGGCCTCTTCGACCAGTTCGAGGCCGCAGCGCCCACCAGCAAGCTGGGTCAGGACCTGCTGCGCGTACGCGACTGGGCCGACGAGACCGAGACCGGTGACCGTGACGACCTCACGCCCGGCATCTCGGACCGCGCCTGGGCGCAGGTGTCGGTGTCGTCCAGGGAGTGCTTGGGCGCGTCGAAGTGCGCGTACGGCGCGGAGTGCTTCGCCGAGATGGCCCGTGAGCGGGCCAAACTCGCAGAGGTCGTCGTCACCAACCACGCGCTGCTCGCCATCGACGCCATCGAGGGCGCCCCGGTCCTCCCGCAGCACGAAGTGCTGATCGTCGACGAGGCGCACGAGCTGGTCTCCCGGGTCACCGGCGTCGCCACCGGCGAGCTCACTCCCGGCCAGGTCAACCGCGCGGTGCGCCGGGCCGCGAAGCTCGTCAACGAGAAGGCCGCGGACCAGCTCCAGACCGCCGCCGAGGGTTTCGAGCGGCTGATGGAGCTCGCGCTGCCGGGCCGTCTGGAGGAGATTCCCGAGGACCTCGGGTACGCCCTCATGGCGCTGCGCGACGCGTGCCGCACGGTCATTTCCGCGATCGGCGCGACTCGGGACAAGTCGGTCCAGGACGAGGACGCTGTGCGTAAGCAGGCCCTCGCCTCCGTGGAGAACGTGCACGACGTGGCGGAGCGGATCACGAACGGCTCCGAGTGGGACGTGGTCTGGTATGAGCGCCACGACCGCTTCGGCGCCTCCCTGCGCGTCGCCCCCATGTCCGTCTCGGGGCTGCTGCGGGAGAAGCTGTTCGCGGACCGCTCCGTGGTGCTGACCTCGGCGACGCTGAAGCTGGGCGGCGACTTCAACGGCGTGGGCGCCTCCCTGGGTCTCGCTCCCGAGGGCACCGAAGGCGACGACGTCCCGAAGTGGAAGGGGATCGACGTCGGCTCGCCCTTCGACTACCGCAAGCAGGGCATCCTCTACGTCGCCAAGCACCTGGCGCGGCCCGCGCGGGACGGCGATCGCGCCGACATGCTGGATGAGCTCACCGAGCTGATCCAGGCCGCGGGCGGCCGGACCCTCGGTCTATTCTCCTCCATGCGCGGTGCCCAGGTGGCGGCTGAGGAGCTGCGTTCCAGGATCCCCGAGTTCCCGATCCTCCTCCAGGGCGAGGAAACGCTCGGCGAGCTCATCAAGAACTTCGCGGCCGACCCGAAGACGTGTCTCTTCGGCACCCTGTCGCTCTGGCAGGGCGTCGACGTCCCGGGCCCCAGCTGCCAGCTGGTCGTTATGGACAAGATCCCGTTCCCGCGACCGGACGACCCCCTGATGAGCGCCCGGCAGAAGGCCGTGGAGGAGGCGGGCGGCAACGGCTTCATGGCAGTCGCCGCCACACACGCCGCGCTCCTCATGGCCCAGGGCGCCGGCCGTCTCGTCAGGGCGTCGGGTGACCGCGGTGTGGTCGCCGTCCTGGACCAGCGTCTGGCGACGGCCCGGTACGGCAGCTATCTGAAGGCGTCACTGCCCGACTTCTGGTTCACGACGGACCGCAACCAGGTGCGCAAGTCGCTGGCGGCGATCGACGCGGTCGCCAGGCAGACGGAAGAGGGCCTGAGTCGAGAAGACGGCTGAGCCGCGGGGGCGGGTGCCGGGGCGGCGGCCCGCGCTCCGGCACCCGCCCCATGGACAGCGCAGGGCCCCGGAACCGGCGCAGGGGTTCCGGGGCCCGGTCTGAGGGCGACCTCGCGGGTCGGCCTGACGCGGTGCGCGCTGTCAGACGCGCCGCAGTACGGCGACCACCTTGCCGAGGATGGTCGCGTCGTCGCCGGGGATCGGCTCGTAGGCCGCGTTGTGCGGCAGGAGCCAGACATGGCCGTCCTCACGCTTGAAGCGCTTGACGGTGGCTTCGCCGTCGAGCATCGCGGCCACGATGTCACCGTTCTCGGCGACCGGCTGGCGGCGCACCGTGACCCAGTCGCCGTCGCAGATCGCGGCCTCGATCATCGAGTCACCGACGACCTTCAGGACGAACAGCTCACCGTCGCCGACGAGCTGGCGGGGGAGAGGGAAGACGTCCTCGACGGACTCCTCGGCGAGGATCGGGCCACCGGCGGCGATCCGGCCGACCAGCGGCACGTACGAGGCGGCCGGCTTGCCCGCTGTGTCCGTGGGCTGCACCGAGGCGGCCTGGTCGGAACCGCGCACCTCGTACGCGCGCGGGCGGTGCGGATCACGGCGCAGGAAGCCCTTGCGCTCCAGGGCCATCAGCTGGTGTGCGACGGAGGAGGTGCTGGAAAGGCCGACGGCCTGACCGATCTCCCGCATCGACGGCGGGTAGCCGCGCCGCTGCACGGAATCCCTGATGACCTCGATCACGCGACGCTGGCGGTCGGTGAGTCCGGAGCTGTCCGCCCGGATGCCGGGAGGTCGGCCCGGCAGGGAGCGCTTGTGCCCCTCAGGGTTCGTGGCTTCGTTCATCGCATGCACCGGCTCCAGTCGGCCCTGGGAGCGGTCCTGGGCAGTAATGGCGGCACTGTCTGCGGTGGTGGTCACGTCGGCCCCTCTCGATGGTCTCCCTGCTGGACAACGGTAGTGGCTTTCGAAAGGTTGCGCCAAACACACGTTCGAGTGAAAAATCGCGAATCATCGGACGCGGTCAGGTGTCCGGGTGTATTGGCGGCCGTGCCACCTGGCGGGCAAAAGGGTCCATTGCTGTACTCTTCACCGCCGGGGTGATCGCTCGAGGACTGGTGCCCCAGTCTGCCATCCGGCATTCCCCGGGCCCGGGACCAACCCTCATCTGTGCGGGAGTCCCACGTACTCTCCGCGCGGCGCCCACCGTATCTGCGCATGTGCCGAGGCGATACGGCTGTGCGGAAACGGATGCGGTCGCGTCCCCGCGGGCCGTGTCCACGGCGGCGCCTCAGCGGCGGTGCGGGGCCTGTTGAACCGGCCCGCCTCAGTGGCGGTGCGGGGCCTGGGAACCGGCCCGCCCGCGTCACCTGCGCCTACGTGCGCGACACGCGGTAACGGCGTGGATGTATGAGCCAATCCCCACATCTAGTGGTTGGATTGACGCAGCAGCCCAGAAGTTGTGGTCCCCCGGGTCTTGAGGCCGATGGTCATCCCCTATGCTTGGGGCTGCTTCGTGGGGCGCAAGAGGCCCGGCGAGGTTGTTGAGTCTGCTGTGAGGAGGGTTCGGAGTTCATGCACTGCCCCTTCTGCAGGCACCCCGACAGTCGTGTCGTCGACAGCCGTACCACCGACGACGGCACATCCATCCGCAGGCGCCGCCAGTGCCCAGACTGCTCCCGTCGTTTCACGACCGTGGAGACGTGCTCGCTCATGGTGGTGAAGCGGTCCGGAGTCACCGAGCCCTTCAGTCGTACGAAGGTCATCAACGGCGTGCGCAAGGCGTGCCAGGGGCGGCCTGTCACCGAGGACGCGCTCGCCCAGCTCGGCCAGCGGGTCGAGGAGGCGGTGCGGGCCACCGGGAGCGCCGAGCTGACCACCCACGACGTGGGGCTGGCCATCCTCGGCCCGTTGCAGGAGCTCGATCTCGTCGCCTACCTGCGCTTCGCCTCGGTCTATCGGGCGTTCGACTCGCTCGACGACTTCGAGGCGGCCATCGAGGAACTCAGGGCGCAGACCGGGCGGGCCGACGCGGACGGTGGAGACCGCGAGGGCGCGGCTGCGGGAAGCCAGGAAGACCACCGTGGGCCCGGAGAGGCGGAGCACGTCCCCGAGCCCGCAGGCGCCGCCGACTGACAGGCGGGCCGGACCCGGAAGGCAGCTCCGGGACCGGCCGGACGGCGGCGATATGAAGACCCGTTGCGGGCGATGAGTGAGGGCCCGCAATACCAGACAGAACACCGTGCCACGGGAACAACGGGGCACTTCAGGGCGTTTTCGCCCGCACAGGGAGGCGGCATGACAGAGACGGCGAGCGGTCCGGCACGGAGTTCCCGCGCCAAGAGCGCCAAGGCGAGCAAGGGCCTGCGTGTCGAGCGCATCCACACCACCCCGGGAGTCCACCCCTACGACGAGGTGGCCTGGGAACGCCGTGACGTCGTCATGACCAACTGGCGCGACGGCTCGGTCAACTTCGAGCAGCGTGGCGTCGAGTTCCCCGACTTCTGGTCGGTGAACGCGGTCAACATCGTCACCAGCAAGTACTTCCGCGGTGCCGTGGGCACCCCGCAGCGCGAGACCAGCCTCAAGCAGCTGATCGACCGCATCGTGAAGACGTACCGGAAGGCCGGTGAGGACCACAACTACTTCTCCTCGCCCGCCGACGCCGAGATCTTCGAGCACGAGCTCGCGTACGCCCTCCTGCACCAGATCTTCAGCTTCAACAGCCCTGTCTGGTTCAACGTCGGCACCAAGCAGCCGCAGCAGGTCTCCGCCTGCTTCATCCTGTCCGTCGACGACTCCATGGAGTCGATCCTCGACTGGTACAAGGAAGAGGGCATGATCTTCAAGGGCGGCTCCGGCGCCGGCCTGAACCTCTCCCGGATCCGCTCCTCCAAGGAGCTGCTGTCCTCCGGCGGCAACGCCTCCGGTCCCGTCTCCTTCATGCGCGGCGCCGACGCCTCCGCAGGAACGATCAAGTCCGGTGGCGCCACCCGCCGCGCCGCCAAGATGGTCGTCCTCGATGTGGACCACCCGGACATCGAGGACTTCATCGAGACGAAGGTCAAGGAAGAGGAGAAGATCCGCGTCCTGCGCGACGCGGGCTTCGACATGGACCTGGGCGGCGACGACATCACGTCCGTCCAGTACCAGAACGCCAACAACTCGGTCCGCGTGAACGACGAGTTCATGAAGGCGGTCGAGCAGGGCGGCCAGTTCGGGCTGCGCGGCCGGATGACCGGTGAGGTCATCGAGGAGGTCGACGCCAAGGGGCTCTTCCGCAAGATCGCCGAGGCCGCCTGGGCCTGCGCCGACCCCGGCATTCAGTACGACGACACCATCAACACCTGGCACACCTGCCCCGAGTCCGGCCGGATCACCGCGTCGAACCCGTGCAGCGAGTACATGCACCTGGACAACACGTCCTGCAACCTGGCCTCGCTGAACCTGATGAAGTTCCTCAAGGACGACAGCAAGGGCAACCAGTCCTTCGAGGCCGAGCGTTTCCAGAAGGTCGTCGAGCTGGTCATCACCGCGATGGACATCTCCATCTGCTTCGCGGACTTCCCGACCCAGAAGATCGGCGAGAACACGCGCGCGTTCCGCCAGCTCGGCATCGGCTACGCCAACCTCGGCGCCCTGCTGATGGCCACCGGTCACGCCTACGACTCCGACGGTGGTCGCGCCCTCGCCGGTGCCATCACCTCCCTGATGACCGGCACCGCCTACCGCCGCTCCGCCGAGCTCGCCTCGGTGGTCGGCCCGTACGACGGCTACGCCCGCAACGCGGACGCCCACAAGCGCGTCATGAAGCAGCACTCCGACGCCAACGACAAGGCCGTCCGCATGGACGACCTCGACACCCCGGTGTGGGCCGCCGCCAGCGAGGCCTGGGGCGACGTCCTGCGCCTCGGCGAGAAGAACGGTTTCCGTAACTCGCAGGCGTCCGTGCTGGCCCCGACCGGCACCATCGGTCTCGCCATGTCCTGCGACACCACCGGTGTCGAGCCCGACCTGGCGCTGGTCAAGTTCAAGAAGCTCGTCGGCGGCGGCTCGATGCAGATCGTCAACGGCACCGTGCCGCAGGCCCTGCGCCGCCTCGGTTACCTCGAGGAGCAGATCGAGGCGATCGTCGCCCACATCGCCGAGAACGGCAACGTGATCGACGCCCCGGGCCTCAAGCCCGAGCACTACGAGGTGTTCGACTGCGCCATGGGCGAGCGGGCCATCTCCCCGATGGGCCACGTCCGCATGATGGCCGCGATCCAGCCGTGGATCTCCGGCGCCATCTCCAAGACGGTCAACATGCCGGAGACGGCGACCGTCGAGGAGGTCGAGGAGATCTACTTCGAGGCCTGGAAGCTGGGCGTCAAGGCCCTCGCGATCTACCGCGACAACTGCAAGGTCGGCCAGCCCCTCTCCGCCAAGACCAAGGACAAGGAGAAGGCGGAGATCACCGAGAAGGCCGAGGAGACGATCCGTACCGCGGTCGAGAAGGTCGTCGAGTACCGCCCGGTCCGCAAGCGCCTCCCGAAGGGACGTCCCGGCATCACCACGTCCTTCACCGTCGGCGGCGCCGAGGGCTACATGACCGCCAACTCCTACCCGGACGACGGTCTCGGTGAGGTCTTCCTGAAGATGTCCAAGCAGGGCTCGACCCTCGCGGGCATGATGGACGCCTTCTCCATCGCGGTCTCCGTCGGCCTCCAGTACGGCGTGCCGCTGGAGACGTACGTCTCGAAGTTCACCAACATGCGCTTCGAGCCGGCCGGCATGACGGACGACCCGGACGTGCGGATGGCGCAGTCGATCGTCGACTACATCTTCCGCCGCCTGGCGCTGGACTTCCTGCCCTTCGAGACGCGGTCCGCGCTCGGCATCCACTCCGCCGAGGAGCGCCAGCGTCACCTGGAGACCGGTTCCTACGAGCCGTCCGACGACGAGGTCGACGTCGAGGGCCTGGCCCAGTCGGCGCCGCGCGCCCAGGAGCTGAAGGCCGTTGCCGCTCCGAAGGCTGAGGAGGCGGCCAAGCCCGCCCCGCAGCAGGCCCACACCAGCGCCGAACTGGTGGAGATGCAGCTGGGCATCCAGGCCGACGCCCCGCTGTGCTTCTCCTGCGGCACGAAGATGCAGCGCGCCGGTTCCTGCTACATCTGCGAGGGCTGCGGCTCGACCAGCGGCTGCAGCTGACGCCGAGCGCCTGAGCCGATGACGGAGGGGCACCACCCGCGGGTGGTGCCCCTCTCGTCGTGTCCGCCGCGGTGCCCGACGGTCCGCGCCTCTCCGGGGACGCGTCGCGGGCGAGGTTCAGGCGCGCCGCGCCGCACCCATCGTCCTGGCGAAGTCCACGGGGTCGCCCTCGAAACCGCGGAGGCCGGCATGGAAGCCCCAGGGGCCGGAGCCCTCCCGGGCGAACTCGGCGATCGTCGCCGCCGTCGCCCCGAGAACACCGCCGAAGTCGTCCTCGGCCAGGACGGTGTACCCCTCACGGATGCGCAGTCCGGGGTTGAGCACGCTGACGAAGGTGCGCTCGGCCGGGTGCTGCTGTATGACGACACCGACCACCACGCGCGCGTAGCGCACGTCCAGCCGGTCGAGTTCGAGCGTCATGACTTCGTCGTAGCCGAAGCCCTGGCCGTCCTTGCTGTCCCGGTTGAGCGTGATGGTGCCGTCGGGGGAGCGACGGTCGAAGTGCACCAGGTACGCCGGGTCGCCGTGCGGATCGTCCGCCAGGTAGGTCGCCGCGACCAGGTCCAGGTCGGTGGACGGCTGCCCGGTCGGGCTGGGATCCCACCGCACCGCGATCTCGACCTTGCGAAGCCCCTTGTTGAGCCCGTCCACCGAAGTCCCCTTCCCCGTACCGACCCGTCCGTCGACCCCAACTGCGCGGCGTCCACGACTGTTTGTCCATCCTGCCACGCGCGCGGGTGCAGCCGTGGGAGAGCGGTCCAGCCGACAGTGACCGACGCCACGGTCCATGGCCTTACCATGGCGCGGTGCTGGTCAAGTGGATTCGCTGCACCGTGGTGGACCGCCGCGGTTTCGAGCGGGGGCAGCGGAAGTGGGCGGGGCTTCTGGGGGAGCCGGGATTTCGCGGACAGGGGGGTGGCTGGAGCCGGGGGCGGCCGGATGTGGCGCACATCTTCGCGTTCTGGGAGAGCCGTGCCTTCTACGACTCCTTCATGGCCCGGTCCCACGACCGGCTCGCGTCGGCCCAGGCGGGCACGTTCAAGGACGCCCAGGTCAGGCTCTTCGACTACCGCTTCGACGTGAAGACCGGTTTCGAGCCGCGCTTCACCGACGCCGACCTGCTGCGCGTGGCGCTCTGCCGCGTTCACGAGGAGCGAGCCGAGCACTTCGTGCTGATGCAGGAGAAGGTCTGGAACCCGGCGATGGCCGGCTCGCCCGGCATGGTGCGCGGGCTGTTCGGTGAGGCACCGGGGAACGAGTTCCTGGTGCTGTCCATGTGGCGGTCGGCCGCGGAACACGGCAAGTACCGTACCGAACGCGTGGAACGGCTCGCCCTGAGGGCCCAGACGGAGGCGGATGTCGCGGCGCTCACCGGCGACGTCGTGGACATGGAGATGAGCTGGACGGTCTGATTCCGCCCGGCGGCGGATGCTCCGGATGCCCGACGCGGAGCGTCTCCGGGCGGCAGGTCCGGCCGGAGGAGCGTGCGACCGCGTGCCCCCTGGTGCGGGTTTCGTGTGACCTACGCTGTATGGGTGGGGTGGGAGTGCTCAGCGAACCCTCACCCGATCTAGGGTCTTGGCATGGCACGACCACGGCGCATCGTCCTTGTCCGGCACGGCGAGTCGACGGGCAATGTCGATGACTCCGTCTACGAGCGCGAACCCGACCATGCCCTGGCGCTGACCGAGCGCGGCCGGCGGCAGGCGGAGGCGACGGGCGAGCAACTGCGCGAGCTCTTCGGCGACGAGCACGTCAGCGTGTACGTCTCCCCCTACCGTCGTACGCACGAGACCCTGCGGGCTTTCCACCTCGACCCCGGACTCATACGGGTACGCGAGGAACCCCGGCTGCGTGAGCAGGACTGGGGCAACTGGCAGGACCGGGACGAGGTCCGCCTCCAGAAGGCCTACCGGGACGCGTACGGCCACTTCTTCTACCGTTTCGCCCAGGGTGAGTCCGGCGCCGACGTCTACGACCGGGTCGGCGGCTTCCTGGAGAGCCTGTTCCGCAGTTTCGAGGACCCCGACCACCCGCCGAACGTCCTCATCGTCACCCACGGTCTGGCCATGCGGCTGTTCTGCATGCGGTGGTTCCACTGGACGGTCGCGGAGTTCGAGTCGCTGTCGAACCCGGGGAACGGCGAGGTGCGGATGCTCGTTCTGGGGGACGACGGCAAGTACACGCTTGACCGGCCTTTCGACCGCTGGCGAGATCCCGAGCCGTACGGGATCACCGGATAGAGTGGCAGGGCGATGACCGCTGATTCCTCCCCCGACGTGCGCCTGGACCGCGCCCTGGCCTGCCTGCGCGGACTGTCCGTCGGGGACGCCCTGGGCTCCCAGTACTTCGTTCCGGTGAACTACCCGCTGCTCAAGCGCCGCGAGGTGCCCGCCGGAGTGTGGCAGTGGACGGACGACACGGAGATGGCCGGCTCGGTCGTCGCCGTCCTGGCCGCCCACCACCGCATCGATCAGGACGCCCTGGCCCACTCCTTCGCCGAGCATCACGACTTCGACCGGGGCTACGGCCCTGCCGTCAACCGCCTGCTGCGGCTCGTCCGGGAGGGCGGCGACTGGCGGGAACTCGCGGCCGCGCTCTTCAAGGGGCAGGGGTCGTGGGGCAACGGCGCGGCGATGCGGATCGCTCCGCTGGGCGCCTGGTACGCGGACGACCCTGAGCAGGCGACCCACCAGGCCGAGATCTCGGCCTACACCACGCACCAGCACCGCGAGGCCGTGGTCGGGGCCATGGCCGTCGCCGCGGCCGCCGCGTTCGCCGCCGCCCCGGACGGACCGCCCGGAGCCGGAGCCCTCCTCGACGGCGTCATCGATCTGGTACCGAAGAGCGCCGTGGGCGCCGGCCTGCGCCGGGCCCGGGACATGCTCGACTACGGCGATCCGGGCACGGTCGCGGCGGTGCTGGGGTGCGGACGGCGTACGACGGCCCACGACACGGTGCCCTTCGCCCTCTGGTCGGCGGCGAGAAGCCTCGGCGACTACGAGCAGGCGTTCTGGACGACCGCCCAGGTCGGCGGGGATGTCGACACCACCTGCGCCATCGTCGGCGGCGTGATCGCTGCCTCGAAGGCGGGGACACCACCCGCCGAGTGGATCGAGCGGACGGAGCCGCTGCCGGACTGGGTGCCCAGGTCGGCCTGAGCCCCGGAGCTTTCGGCGCTTTCGGAACTCTCCGTATATCTCGGGAACTCTCCGTGACCGGCCGTCCGTTGTCCTGACATCCGCTGTGTGAGCCGAGAGACCTCGGCCACGCCGGAGGTCATGCCGGGCGCGAAATGGGGGTGGTGGGTGGTCATGGAGGTTCTGCTCGCGGTTCTGATCCCATGGATGGGGGTTGTCGCGTACCGTGCCGGGCGGCTGTGGGCTGCTGGTGTGGCGCCCTCGCCTTCCGTCCCCCGCCTTCGCCCCGGCCGTGTCCCGCTCGCCGCGAACCGGCCCGGCGACCGCCGGCGGGTCTCCGGTGTACCCGCCTGCGCGCCGCCGCGGCCGCGTCGCGGTGCTCTCGTGTCAGCCGAGGCCCGGTCCGGCAGAACCGGAGAGTGCTTCGAGGTCGCTTGCGCGGACGCGGATCACCAGCCAGGCCGTCGCCAGTGCGAGGACGGCCATCGCGGCGGCCGGGATGAAGGCCGTCGAGATGCCGTGGGCCAGCACTTCGTGCCCCCACGGAGCGGGCAGCTGATGCGTCCTGGCGAACTCCGCCTTCTGTTCCGCGGACCCGTCGGCCATGAACTGCGGCAGCTGCTTCTCCGCCTCGTCCTTGGTCGCCGTGCCGAAGACCGTCGTCAGGATGGACAGGCCCAGCGATCCGCCCACCTGCTGTGTCGTGTTGAGCAACCCGGAGGCCGCTCCCGCCTCGTGCGGGGCGACCCCGGAGA
This sequence comes from Streptomyces sp. NPDC043685, assembly GCF_056436585.1. Lineage (NCBI taxonomy): Bacteria > Bacillati > Actinomycetota > Actinomycetes > Kitasatosporales > Streptomycetaceae > Streptomyces > Streptomyces sp. NPDC043685. Next base: position 83,000 of record NZ_JBWKCH010000006.1, read on the forward strand.
CCGCGGTGAGGGTCAGGGTCACGAAGTTCAGTCCCATCCCGAAGCCGAACACCAGCATCGGGCCGAGGACACCGCCGACGTACGAGCTGTCGGAGCTGATCAGTGCCTGCCAGGCCAGTCCGATCATCGCGAGCGCGGAGCCCGTGAGCATGAAGGGCTTGGGACCGAGTACCGGCAGGAACCGCTGCGACAGCCCCGCGCCGAGCGCGATCACGACGGTCACCGGCAGGAAGGCGAGCCCCGCCTCGATCGGGCTGTATCCGAGCACGTTCTGCACGAACAGCACGATGTAGAAGAACATGCCGAACATCGCCGCCGCGAGGCTCAGCATGATCACGTACGTGCCCGAGCGGTTACGGTCGGCGAACATCCGAAGCGGCGTGATCGGCTCCTTGGCCCTGGACTCGATGATTCCGAAGGCCAGCAGCAGCACCACGGCGGCGACGAAGGACCCGATGGTGAGGCTGTCCCGCCATCCCTCGTCCGCGGCGCGGATGAAGCCGTAGACCAGGGACGCCATGCCGGCGGTCGAGGTCACCGCACCCGCGACGTCGAAACGACCGCTGTGCCGCTCGGACTCACTGATGTACAGCGGGGTGAGCACGGCTATCAGCACGCCGATCGGCACGTTCACGAACAGCACCCAGCGCCAGTCGAGCCACTCGGTGAGCATGCCCCCGGCGAGCAGGCCGATGGCGCCGCCACCCGCGGAGACCGCGGCGAAGACACCGAAGGCCCGGTTGCGCTCCGGGCCCTCGGGGAACGTGGTGGTGATGAGCGCGAGCGACGTGGGCGAGGCGATCGCGCCTCCCACGCCCTGAAGCACCCGGGCAGCCAGCAGTTGCCAGGGCTCCTGGGCGAGGCCGCCCAGCAGCGAGGCGAAGGTGAACAGCAGGATGCCGGTCATGAAGACCCGGCGTCGCCCGAGGATGTCACCGGCTCGGCCGCCGAGGAGGAGCAGGCCACCGAAGGTGAGTGTGTAGGAGCTGACGACCCAGGTGAGGTCGGTCGTGCTGAACTCGAGCGCGTCTTGAATGTGCGGGAGTGCGATGTTCACAATCGTCGCGTCGAGCACCACCATGAGTTGGCAGGCCGCGATCACGGTGAGTGCGATGCCGGGGCGTCCCTCCCGGCGTGCCGCGCCTGGCTTTCGATCTTGGAGCAATGGAGAGGTTGTCACGATGAGTCCCCCACGACTGAATTAGTGAACGCTGGCGTTCACTGCCGGGTCAACGGTAGTGACCCCTCGACAGTGAACGCAAGCGTTCACTCGCGGCGTCGTCGTGCGGTACGTCCCCCTGTGTGGCCGCCCGGCGCGTCCCCCATCCCCGCAATGCCCGCTTCCTCTGCTCGTTGGAGAGAGTCAGATGGTTACCCCCAGCTGGGCGGATGCCCCCGCTCAGACGGCCGCCCGCCGCCGCGGCGCGGTACTCGAACACGCGATCCTCGAGGCCACGTTGGATCAACTCAGCACGGTCGGCTGGAGCGGCCTGACGATGGAGGGGGTCGCCGCCGGCGCCCAGACGGGCAAGGCGGCGGTCTACCGGCGCTGGCCGTCCAAGGAGGACCTGGTCGCCGACGCCCTGCGCGCCGGGCTGCCGCAGTTCGACGCGACCCCGGACGAAGGTGGGGTGCGTGAGGATCTTCTGGTGCTGTGTCTGCGCGCCCGTGACGCGATGTTCTCCCGCCCGGGCCTCGCGCTTCGCTCGGTGATTCACGAGTGCGACACGGCGCAAGCGGAACGCTTCCACGGCGTGATCTTCGAGGGAGTCGTGGAGCCCACCATGAAGATGCTGCGGGAAGTCGTCGACCGCGGGATCAAGCGAGGCGAGGTGCGCCCCGGGGCGGCGAACGGCTATGTCTTCGACGCCATGCCGGCCATGATGATGTATCGCTCCAAGATGTGCGGCTGTGAATGGGAGGATCATCAAGTCGAGGAGATGATCGACCAGTTGATGGTTCCGCTGCTGCGGGCCTGAGGGGTGCGACGCTCGGGCCGAGCATGTCCGCCGCTCCGGTCGGCCGGAGCTCCGCGCAGGCTCGCCGAGGCCGCGACACCGTCGGTGTGGACCGGGGTGTCGCGGGCGGTTCCGGGCGGCGTAATCTAGGGGCGCCATGCCGTACGAACCGCCTACTCACACCGTCGAGCGCTCCCTTCGCGCTACGACCGGAGCAAAGATCGTTGCAGGTGTCGACGAGGTGGGCCGCGGCGCTTGGGCCGGTCCCGTCACCGTCTGCGCGGCGATCACCGGACTGCGTCGGCCGCCCGACGGGCTCACGGACTCCAAGCTGCTCACCATCAAGCGACGCACCGCCCTCGCCGAGGAACTGCGGACCTGGGTGACCTCGTTCGCTCTCGGACATGCCTCCCCGGAGGAGATAGACGCCATGGGGATGACGGCCGCGCTGCGGCTCGCGGCGGAGCGTGCGCTGGATGCCCTGCCGGTCCGGCCCGACGCGGTCATCCTCGACGGCAAGCACGATTACCTCGGTGCCCCTTGGCGGGTCCGTACGGTGATCAAGGGGGACCAGTCCTGCGTGGCCGTCGCCGCGGCCTCGGTGATCGCCAAGGTCCAGCGCGACAAAATGATGGCCGAACTGGGTATCGACCATGCAGACTTCGGTTTTGCGGACAACGCCGGGTATCCATCCCCCGTGCACAAGGCCGCACTGGCGGAGCGGGGCCCCACGCCCTACCACCGCTTGTCGTGGGCGTATCTTGATGCGCTGCCCCAGTGGCGGCACCTCAAGAAGGCCCGCAGCTGGGCGGACGCAAGCGTTCCGGAGATCGAGGGTCAGCTCGGCTTCGATTTCTGACGGTTTCGTTCGTGCACATGCGTCACCCGCCGATGCGGTCCGTACTAACGTTTGATAAATATCAGCCCATGCCTCTCATTCCCGAGGAGCCTCAGATTCACGAGAGTGCCCAGGGTCCCCGCGCCACTCCGGCCAGTGGCCGTATCGCGCCGACCCCCCGTCCCGTACCCGGCCCCCGTCCCGCGGCTCCGTCGCGTCCCGGTCGTCCCGGCCCTTCGCGGCCGGCGCCGCCGGTGCAGCGTGCGCCGCGTGAGGTGGCCGCCGAGCCCGCTCCGTCGGGTCCCGCAGCCGGTGCCGCCGCTCCGGTCACTCCGCAGATCCAGCTGATCCCGGCTTCCGTGGAAGGCGCGCTCGACGCCGCCGAGGAGGCCGTGGACCTGCTGCTGGACTCCGGTCGTGCACCCGGCGACGTCCTGGTGATCACCACCGGCGAACAGCACCCGTGGGCCGCCCACGAGCTGTCGTTCGGTGAGGCCTCCTACTGGGCCCAGCACGACGCCGGCGACGACGTCTTCTACACGGACGCCGGTATCGCGGCCCGCGCCGCGTCACGTCCCGTGGTCGTGGTCGCCGTCAACGGCGGACCCGAGGCGGCAGCCGTGAGCGCCCTGTCCCTGGCCCACTCCCGGGCCGGTGCCCTGCTGATCGTCTGCGGAGACCCGCAGCGCATCAACTCGGTGCTGGGCGCGGGCGTCTGAGCCGGTGCCCCAGCGCCCGGCAGGGCGCTGGGGAATCACTTCGCACCCGCTGACGCGGCTCCGCACGGCGGGCGGTTCACCCTGCCGGGAGGGCCGAAAAGCCGTGACCACACCGGGACATCGGGGCTGGCTGTGCAGCGTTTCTGTGGCTGTCCCCGACCGTCGCGCCCACGGCGTCCCGGGCCGGTGCGTGATCACGTCGGTGGGGTACCCCTGGGTACCTGGCCGTGCGATCGCCCGCGACGGTGAGTCGAGGTGTTCGGTCCGGCTGTCCGCCCGGGAATCGTGGTGTGCCATGGGGTGGTGCGCGGTCCCGTCCCGGACCTTTGAGGAACGGCCGGTCCGGGACTCAGCGTGCCGCCGCCGCGCGGCGCAGTACCTCGGAGGCCCCGCCGGTGCGCGGTATGGGGGGCGGTGCCTCCGACGTGGCGAAGGGCTCCGGTGCCGAGGCCGAGTGAGGGCGGCGTCCGCCGCGCCCCTCACCGAGAACCTGCCAGCCGTCACGGGTCAGCGTGATGTACGCCCCGCAGCGCAGCCCGTGCAGGGTGCACGCGTCACGCAGCCCCCACATCCACGCACCGTCCTCCTCCGTCCAACGCGCGTCGCCCTCGCGGCAGTAGAGCAGCACCGCGGTGCGCACCGGCGTGCGGCGGCGCAGATCGTGCGGGATGACCCGGCGTAGCTGTGCGAGCAGCGCGTTGCGGAACATCCAGCCGTCGGCCGGTGCCGGACGGCGCACGAACGAGGCGCTCGCGCACAGCCGTTCATCAGGGTCGAGCACGGCCACGACAGCGGTCGCCGGCTGCGGGTGGTGCCGGGCGTGCAGTCCGCTGACGATCTCGCGGGGGCTGCGCAGGAGTGGGATCCCGGCGGCGGCCCATTCCGCGGGTTCGAGCAAGCGGTTGGCGGAAGCGGCGGACGTCGACGCCGCTGCCGAGGCCGGAGCGAATCCGAAGGTCACGGTCCTCCCTTCGGCTACGCGCCCACACTGCGGGCGGGGTCGGATTCCTGGGAGCGCGCACCGCAGCGAAGCCCTACCAAAGCTGGCGGACGAGCCGTGCGGGAGCGGACTTCAATTCTTCCTGTCGAACTTGATTGCGGCAACGAGCAATTGAGGCAGCCGACCGTTATCAGATGATGCGCGGCTAATATCCCCACCCTGTGTGTCGCCGGACCACCCATGGGGCGTTCGAGCCCGACACGTTCGTACGCCATGGGGGTGCGCGGCGTCCAGAGGTGCGCGCCGGGGCAGCCGCCACGAGCCGGGCGCGCCGTCAGCCCTGCACGGCCAGGACCAGCGGCAACACCCCCTGCGCACCGGCACGTCGGAGCATGCGCGCCGCCACGGCGAGGGTCCAGCCGGTCTCCGTGTAGTCGTCCACGAGGAGGACCGGGCCCTGGGCCTCGGCGAGAGCGGACGCCAGGGCGGGCGGCACGGCCAGGGCCCCGTCGAGTGCCTTGAGCCGCTGGGCGCTGTTGCTCCGGGAGCCCGGGTAGGCGTCGCCGGCGTACTCGACGGCGCCCAGCAGCGGAAGCCGGCCGATCTCCGCGATGCGCGTCCCCAAGGAGTTGATCAATTGCGGGCGGGTGCGGGAGGCGATCGTGACGACACCGGCCGGGCGGGGCTGGGCGTCCGGCACTCCCGGAGCCCAGCCGCCGGGGCCCTTCGCCCAGTCGGCCAGCACGCCCACCACTGCCTTCGCCACATCGTCGGGCACTGGCCCGTCGGCTGCCTGGGGCGAGAGCATGGGCCGCAGCCGGTTGCCCCAGCCGATGTCCGAAAGGCGTCCCAGCGCGCGTCCCGGTGCGGCTTGTTCACCGGCAGGGATGCGTCCCTTGAGGTCCACCCCGATCGCCGGCAGGCCGGTGGGCCACATCCGTCGGGGCTCGACCTCGACGCCTGCTCTGCCCAGGTCCGTGCGCGCGGCGTCGAGCGCCTCCTCGGAGGTGTCGGCCGCGAAGCGCGGACCGGCGCAGTTGTCGCACCGGCCGCACGGCTTGGCGGCCTCGTCGTCCAGTTGGCGTTGCAGGAACTCCATCCGGCATTCGGTCGTCGACGCGTACGCGCGCATCGCCTGCTGCTCGGCCTCGCGCTGACGCGCCACCCACGCATACCGCTCGGCGTCGTACGACCACGGCTGCCCGGTCGCGATCCAGCCGCCCTTGACCCGCTTCACCGCCCCGTCCACGTCGAGGACCTTGAGCATCGTCTCCAGGCGGGAGCGGCGCAGCTCCACCAGCGGCTCCAGCGCGGGCAGGGACAGCGGCTTCTCCGCGTGCGCGAGGGTGTCGAGCGTGCGGCGCACCAGATCCTCGGAGGGGAAGGCGAGCGACGCGAAGTACGTCCAGATCGCCTCGTCCTCCTTGCCCGGGAGCAGGAGCACCTCGGCGTGCTCCACCCCGCGTCCCGCGCGGCCCACCTGCTGGTAGTAGGCGATGGGGGAGGAGGGCGAGCCCAGATGCACCACGAAGCCCAGGTCGGGCTTGTCGAAGCCCATGCCGAGCGCGGAGGTGGCGACCAGGGCCTTCACCTTGTTGGCGAGCAGGTCCTCCTCGGCCTGCTGACGATCGGCGTTCTCCGTCTTGCCGGTGTACGAAGCGACCGTGTGCCCGCGCTGCCTGAGGAAGGCGGTGACCTCCTCGGCGGCGGCCACGGTGAGGGTGTAGATGATTCCGGAGCCCGGCAGATCGTCGAGGTGCTCGGCGAGCCAGGCCATCCGGTGCGCGGCGTCTGACAGCCGCAGCACACTCAAGGACAGGCTGTCCCGGTCCAGCGGGCCACGCAGCACGAGGGCGTCCGTGCCGCCGCCGGTGCCGAGCTGTTCCGCGACGTCGGCCGTCACACGCGCGTTGGCCGTGGCGGTGGTCGCGAGCACCGGCACACCGGGTGGGAGATCGGCGAGCATCGTGCGCAGCCTGCGGTAGTCCGGGCGGAAGTCGTGGCCCCAGTCGGAGATGCAGTGCGCCTCGTCCACCACCAGCAGACCGGTGGCGGCCGCGAGCCGGGGGAGCACCTGGTCCCGGAAATCCGGGTTGTTGAGCCGTTCGGGGCTCACCAGCAGGACGTCCACCTCGCCCGCCGCGATCTCGGCCTGAACGGCATCCCACTCCTCGGTGTTGGAGGAGTTGATGGTCCGGGCGTGGATGCCGGCCCGAGCCGCCGCCTCCACCTGGTTTCGCATGAGCGCGAGCAGCGGGGAGACGATCACCGTCGGACCGCTGCCCCGCGCCCGCAGCAGCGAGGTCGCCACGAAGTACACCGCGGACTTCCCCCAGCCGGTGCGCTGGACGACCAGGGCACGGCGTTTGTCGGCGACCAGCGCCTCGATCGCCCGCCACTGGTCCTCGCGCAGCCGTGCCTTGCCCGAGACGTCCCCGACGAGACGGGTGAGGACCGCGTCGGCCGCCGCTCGGAGTTCCGCGTTGTTCGTGTGCTCCATGCGACCCATACAACAGGACGGCTGTGACATTCGGAGCGGCGTACCGAGAGCTGTGGACTCAGCGACCCTGGGTGACGTGTCCCTGATCGGACTTATCCACAGGGGCAAGCGGAGGGTTTCGTTCCGCGAGATCGTCTTCGCATGACGAACCACAGCGAAACGACCGGATCCCCTGAGAACGGTGACATCAGCGGGTCTGAGACGCAGGGCGGGCACCAGACCGGAGCGCAGAAGAACAAGGGGCGTCACGCGTCCGGGCCGGACACCCCCAGCCCCGCGTACGACAGTCACGGCGGAGAACACCAGGTCACCCTGCGCACCCCGTCCGAATTGGCCGACGCCCTCCCTTACCTGCTCGGCTACCGGCCCGAGGACAGCATCGTCCTGGTCGCGCTGCACGACAGGGACGGACGAGGGCGGTTCGGCGGCCGGGCCCGGCTCGGCATCCCGGCGAACGCGGACGACTGGCCCTCCGCCGCCCGGCAGCTGTCCCAAGGCCTCGTGAGGGGCAGCGAGCGCCGAGGGGCCCGGCCCGAGTCGATGGTCGCGTTCCTGTGCCAGGAACCGGAGAAGGGCGAGACCGGCCGGCAGGTGATGGAGCGCCTGCGGCCCCTGGCCCAGAGGTTGCGTGTCGAGTGTGGCTCCATGGACGTGGTGGTGGTCGAGGCGCTGTGCATCTCGGATGGCCGTTACTGGTCCTACTGCTGCGACAACGCGGCATGCTGCTCCCCCGAGGGAGCCCCCATGGGCCTGCCCGGCACCTCGGTGCTGGCCGCAGCGGCCACGTATGCCGGCATCCAGGTGCGCGGCACCCTGCGAGAGCTCCGGGCGCGGCTGCTGCCCTGGGAGAACGCCGCGGCACTCGAGCAGGAAACGGCTCTGGACACCGCCAGCATGGCGCTCGTGCCGAGGATCCTCGACGACGTGGGCCGCGCCGCGGTGGCAGACGAAACGCTGTATCTCGCCGGGCAGACCCTGAAGCGCTTCGCCGAGGCACAGCCTGTCTCCGGCACGCTGCTGGCTGACCTTCGTGACGATGAACTGCTCGGGTGTGACGAGGCGGCCCGGCTGATCCTCGGGCTCCAGGACCGAGCGACCCGTGACCGTGCGGCCGAGTGGATGGAGGGCGACGAGGCCGCACCCGCCCTTCGCCTCTGGCGGACGCTGGCCCGACGCTGCGTCGGGCCGTACGGCGAACATGCCGCGGCACCGCTCACCCTCGCCGGCTGGGTCGCCTGGTCCACCGGCGACGAACTGGAGGCCCGGGAAGCTCTCGCCATGGCCCTGGGTGCCGATCCCGATTACCTCTTCGCCCGCCTCCTGCACCAGGCTTGCAACGAGGGCCTCGACCCGGAGGCGATCCGCAGCTGCCTGCGAGCGGGGCGCAAGGACCGTGGGGGCGTGGTGACCGATGTCCTGGAGCCGCTGGCGGACGGTGACATGCCGGATGGGCGCAGCGGGGCCGCCACGGCGCCCGAGCTCGAGGTGAGGGGCGATCCCGCGCGGGAGGCGGTGTCAGCGAAGTGTGAGCCGAGTGACGAGACGGCCCGGGTAGAGGTGCCGCGCGACGCCGAGCCGAACGGCACCCTTACACAGGCAGAGGCGCCGAAGGATGTCGGGCCGAACGACACCCGCACACAAGCAGGGGCGCCGCCCGAGTTCGGACCCAGCCACCAGCCCGCATCGGCAGCCCCGCCATCCCGCAGGCGTCGCCGCTTTCGCTCCGCCGGCTCTACCGGCGCGGCCCCCAACCGTACGAGCGTGGAAGCCGGTGACCAGGGCGCGCAAGCTCCCCGTCGGCGCACACCGGCGGCTGCCAAACGCTTCTCCGGTGCCGCTGAGACAGGTACGCGTCCGGGGCGTCCGATGACGGCCGACGTCACCCGGCCCGGCAGCGTCCGCAGGGGCCGCACCCGCGCAGGTGCGCCGAATACGACGGCCGTGCCGGGCAGGCGAGCGGACCAGGAAAGCGGGCAGTCCGGCCGCGGACCGGACGCAGAGGAGTGAGCCCTAGCCGGGCGGCGTCGAGGCGCAGGGCGCCGGGTCACGGGCGTGACTCGGAGGACGCTCACGCCGTTCACCTGAGTGGCGGAACGGCTGGAGAGGCCGTGACGCCGCACGGCCCCCGCCCCGCCGGAGCCCCCCGCCACCGGCGCCGAACCCGAACGAGGCGCACAGAGCGCAGAGGAAGCCCTCCTATGCAACAGCCGACTCCGCCCTCCTCCGCTGCCGATGACCGCCGCCTCCAGGGCGGGCCTCAACCGTCCCTCGGCCCGGGTCCCGCCCCAGCCCGGGCTGGGGATCCACCCGCCGGAGACCAGGTCGCCGCGCCGCGTCCAGCGACCCGGAGCGACGGCTACGGGCAGAGCTCCCCGGGCAGTGGGCCACATGCCCCTTCGCCGACCGGACCCGATTCGGGCCCGCCCTCGTCACCGGGTCCGGGGCGGTCGTCGCCTCGGTGGACGGATCAGAATCGTCGGCCCGGGCCGGGTCCGGACCACGGCTCGGCGCCGGCGTCCTTCCCCCAGGGGCGAAGGCCGTTCCCGGCGACGTATCCGCCCTCGCCCCCTCCCCGGGGCGCCACGGGCCCCGGGCTGCGCGGGTCCGCCGACCTGCCACCCGCCCACACCGTGATGATCGGAATCGCCCTCCCCGGCCTCGCCATCTCGACCGAGAAGGGCCAGATGGCCGGCCGTGGGCTGGAGGGGTTCTACCGTGCGGGCCGACGCGTGCTCTCCCGGTGCGAGATCCGCGTGGCCGGACGAGAACCCCTCGCGGTGCAGGCACGGATGGCCTCGGCCGACCGGGCCAGGTTCGTCGGCACGCTGCGCACCTCCCCACAGGCGGGGCCGGACCCCGAGGTGATCGTGGAGCGCAACCGCTTCGCGGACGGCACGGAACGGATCACTTTGCACAACGCGGTGCCCCGCCCGCTCCGTCTGCCGATGGAGATCGTGCTGGGGACCGACCTGGCCGACCTCGGGGCGATCGCCTCCGGCAAAGCGGGACCCGAACTCACTGCCAGTGTCCATGGCTCCGGGCTGCGCTGGTCCTGCGCCACCGGCAACGCGACCGTCACGGCCGAACCTCCTCCCGCGGACGCCCTGGCCTCGGCCGGGCTGCTGCGCTGGGAGGTCGACCTGCCGCCCGGTGGCAGCAGAACCATCGAACTGCGGGTGCGGCCGGACGGCGCCGGGCCCCTGCGTGCCGCGGGCCGGGCGGCGACCAGCCCCCTCGCGGCCGCGTGCGCGGAGGGCGACGATCCCAGAGTCCCCGCCCTCCTGCGCACCAGCATCGAGGATCTTCAGGCCCTCCTCCTGCGCGACTCCGCGAACCCAGCCGACACCCACCTCGCGGCCGGAGCGCCCTGGCGCTGCGGTCTCGCCCCCGCCGACGCGCTCGTGGCCGCCCGCATGGTGCTGTCGCTGGGCACCGGCCTGGCCGCGGGAACGCTGCGGACCCTCGCCCGGACCCAGATGACGGGTCCCACAGCGCAGTCCGGCATGATTCCCGGTCCGCTGCGGGACGCGGGACCGCACCTCCCACCGCAGTGCACCGGCACCGAGGCCACTCTGCTCTTCCCCGCCCTGCTCGCCGAGGCCCGCCGCTGGGGCCTCCCCGAGCAGGAGACGGACGCGCTGCTGCCCGCCGCCGAGCGCTGTCTGGCCTGGCTGCGGAAGACCGTGGGTGACGGCACGTACCTGCCGGACCCGAACCCGGGCGGTCTCGTCCGCTGCGACACACAGGCCCACGCCCACCGCGCCGCCGTGCTCGGCGCCGACCTGCTCGACGGCTGCGGCCGGGCAGGTGGAGCGGAACTCCGGCAGTGGGCGCAAGCGCTGAGGACCCGGTTTCGCAAGGATTTCTGGCTCGAGGACCGCGGAGGCGGCCGGCCCGCGGCGGCCCGTGCCCGGGACGGCGATCTCGTGCCTCACCTGGGCGCGTCCGCCGTGCACCTCCTCGACACAGGCCTGTTGGGCGGCGGTGAGCCTGCGCCGGGCCTGCTCGACAAGGTCCAGACGGAGCACCTCGCCCGCCTGCTCGGCAGCCCGCTCATGGACTCGGGATGGGGCCTGCGCGGACTGGGCGCGAAGGAGCCGGGTTTCAATCCGTTCGGCCATCGCACCGGAGCCGTACGGATCCACGAGACGGCGCTGGCCGTCGCGGGACTGGCCGCGGCCGGCTACGAGAAGGAGGCGAGTTCGCTGCTGCGTGGAGTGCTCGCGGCGGCCGAGGCCTTCACACACCGGCTGCCCGAGATGTACGCGGGGGAGCAGCGCACGGAGGGGAGCGCCCCGCTCCCGCACCCGGCGGCCTGCCGCCCCGCGGCCACGGCGGCGGCCGGTGGAGTCCTGCTGCTGACCACCCTCGCCGGCATCCGTCCCGATGCCCCGGCCGGGACGGTGACGCTGCGCCCGGTGCGCGGGGCACCCCTCGGCGAGGTCGGCTTCACAGGTCTGCGGGTGGCGGGCGCCCCGTTCTCCGTCCGGGTCAGCCGACTGGGGCTCGCCATGGTGGAGGAGGCAGCGGACGGGCTTCAACTGGGCGTGTGACCTGCGGCGATGTGCCGCCCCCGGATCAGTGGCAAGACAGCAGAACCCTTGCCGGGCCGCAGCGGATCAGTAAGCGAAGCGACCAGTGAAAGGAGTGTTTATCGTCAGGCAGACGACTATGATCGCCGCATGCCCTACGACCCGTCAGCGTTTCCGCCCTTCGCCGTCACCGTGGACTTGGTCGTGCTGACCGTGCGCCGCCATGCCCTGTGCGCGCTGGCGGTACGCAGGGGCGAACCGCCGTTCCAGGGGCGTTGGGCGCTGCCCGGTGGCTTCGTACGGGCCGACGAGGACCTGGCCCAGGCGGCGGCACGCGAGCTGGCCGAGGAGACCGGACTGCGCGTCCACGACCCGTCCGTCCCGGCCCAGGACAACGGCGCACATCTGGAGCAGCTCGCCACCTACGGCGACCCCGAGCGGGACCCCAGGATGAGGGTCGTCAGCGTCGCCCACCTCGCTCTCGCTCCCGACCTGCCGGCGCCCAGGGCGGGCGGAGACGCCAGCAACGCGCGCTGGGCTCCGGTCGAGGAACTGCTGCGACAGGGCGGTTACGGGCATGCCACCGAGCCGGTCGCGCCACTGGCCTTCGACCACGCCCAGATCCTGGCGGACGGGGTGGAACGCGCCCGCTCCAAGATCGAGTACTCCTCGCTCGCCACTGCCTTCTGCCCGCCCGAATTCACCGTCGGGGAACTGCGCCGGGTCTACGAGGCGGTGTGGGGCGTGGCACTGGACCCGCGCAACTTCCATCGCAAGGTCACCGGCACACCCGGGTTCCTCGTGCCCACCGGTGGGACGACCACGCGTCAGGGCGGACGCCCGGCCCAGCTCTTCCGGGCCGGCGGTGCGACGCTGCTCAACCCACCGATGCTGCGTCCCGAGGTGTGACGGGCGGGGGCGGGGACCTCGGCCCGTCCGCAAACCGGTTCGTCCGCAGGCCGGTCCAGGAGACGTCCCTGCCCGAGGGGAGTCTCGGGATGCCCGAAAAAACGGACATAGCGCGCTATCTTGCTGTGAGTGATCCAGGCCTTCGGACTGACCAGCAACCCCCGCAAAGAGCTTCCGCCCGCAGCCGATGACGTCTCTTTCGAGGCGCGGGCGGGCCGCATCACCGCGCTGCTCGGAGCACCGGGCGCCGGCAAGACGACGGTCCTCAGACTCATGCTCGAACTCCAACAGGGGCGTGGCATCACCCACTTCCGGGGCCGCCCCCTGCATCGCATCGCCCACCCCTCGCGCGAGGTCGGCGTACTGCTGGGCGATGTGCCCGGCCATCCCGCCCGCACGGTCCGCGGTCATCTGCGCATGTTGTGCGCCGCGGCCGGGGTTTCGGTCAGGCGGGCCGACGAAGTCCTCGAAGCTGTCGGGCTCGTGAGCCTGCGCGAGGAACGTCTCGGCGCCCTGTCCCGTGGCATGGACCGCCGTCTCGGCCTGGCCTGCGTGCTCCTGGCCGACCCCCACACCCTCGTGCTCGACGACCCGGCCGACGGGCTTTCCGCGCGGGAGAGCGCTTGGTTGCACGGCATGTTGCGCGCCCACGCCGCCCAGGGCGGCACCGTCCTGTTCACCACGGCCGACCCCAAGGGCGCCGCCCGCACCGCCGATCGCGTCGTCACCCTGGAACAGGGCAGGCTCGTGGCCGACCAGGAGGCCGCGGAGTTCTCGCGCACCCGCCTACGCCCCCGTGTCGCCGTACGCAGCCCGCACGCGGCCCGTCTGGCCGCTCTCCTGGCCAAACAGGCACGTACCTCGCAGCGCTCCCTGGAGGTCGTCCGAGAGGGCGGCAACCGCCTTTCCGTGTACGGCGGTACCTGCGCGGACGTCGGTGAGATCGCGTTCCGTCACGGCATCGTCGTCCACCAACTGGCCGACGAGATCGGCGACATGGGCCCCGGGGCGAGCCTCACTCAGGCAAGAGGGCACTGGGGCGAAGGCCTCGTGGAGCCAGGGCACGCTTCTGACACCGGCCACTCGGCCCCCGCGCTCCGGTCCGGGCGACTCGCACTGCCTCTCGACCCGTCGCGGCCGGCCGCGACAGACCCGGCGGAGCCTGACACGACCGAGCCACGCCCCCCGCACGCACCGCGTCCCGTCTTGGAGCCCCACTCCCCGCTTGAACCCCGCCTCTCGCCCGATCCGCATCCCGTGCTCGAACCCGGTCCCACGCCGGAGCCCCGTTCCGCACTCGAAGTGCATTCCACGGATGAACCCCACCCCGCGCTCGAACCGCGTCCCACCACCGAACCGCCTCCCGCACTAGAACCGCGCCCCGAACTGGCAACGCGCCCCACGCTCGAACCGCCTCCCGCCCTCGAACCGCTTCCCGCCCTCCGACAGCAACCCCTCCCGGACGCGCCGACGCCTGTCAAGGACGCGCACCTGCCCCTCCACGGGCAGCCGCTGCCGCCCGCCGAGCCGTCGCACCGGGTTCCGGACGGAAACCCGGCCGGCCACGCGAGCGAGACTCCACCGGCGGAGATCACACCCTCCCCGCTCCGGGCGCCCCGCCCTCCCGCCGCTCGCGCGATCCGCACACTCGACGCCCTGCCCCCTCTCCCGCCCCCCATCTCGGTGCGCCCCGCTCCCAGCCCCCTGCGTCCCCTCCGCTACGAGATCCGGCGGGCCACCGGGATCGGCACCGGGTTCCTGACCGGCGCGGTCGTTCTCGTCGTGTCCGCCGTGACCGCCGTCGTACTCGCGCGCATCGGGCACACCCCGCAGCCGCGCCTGCTGGCCGCCTGGCCGCGGGAGCTCCCCCTGCCGCCCGCGGCACTCGGCGCGGGACTGCTCGGCGCGCTGGCCTTCGGTGACGAGTTCCGGCACCCCGCCCTGGCCGCGGACCGCGGCACCGTCCCCCGCCGGCTGGGGCTGCTGGCCGCCAAACTGCTCGTCTCCTCGGTCAGCGCGCTGCTGCTGGCCGCCCTCACCGTCGGCTGCGACGCCGAAGTGCTCTATCTCGTCTACGGACCGGAGCTGGCCCAGGTTCCCGCGGACTGGGTCTCCCTGAGTGCGAATTGGCTCGGGCTCGTGATCGGCTGCGCCTGGGCCGGCGTACTGGCCGCCGGTGTCTTCCGGTCGACCACGGCCGGCCTCGCCGCCGTGGCCGCCGTCCCCCTCCTCGTCGTGCCCGTCGTGCACAAGCTCGTAGAGGGACCGTCCGTGCGAACCGCGGCCGGCCTGCCCATGCGGCTGCGGGAAGCCCTGCTGCCGCGCTGGCCCTTCGGGGGTGAGCACTACCTGGAGGCCGTCTTCGCGGTGGTCTCCCAACCTGTGGGCGGGGCCCTGACGTTGTCGCTGACCGCGCTGCTCTGCGCGTATCTCCTCACCACCCTGCGCAGCCGGTTCCGGTGACGACTGTCCGTGACCCTTAGTCCGGCCATGCGCACAACTCCCCGCAGAGCGCCCATTTCTTTCCGATAAGGCGTCAATTGCGACGGGGTGAGCGATCACCCTTTCGTGTGCTTTTCACCAAAGACCTCAAGGGAGTTGGAGAGGGCGCCGACAAAGGATGCGTGAGTACCCTTGCGCACACCATGATGACCGCCGCCCGCTCCGCTGACTCCGGCCTCGCGAGCCCGGGCGAACTCGACCGCTACCCGTACGCGGAGGCGCCCGCCGTCGACCGCGTCGGGATCCCTGCCTGGGAGGGCGCGGACCCCGAGCTCGGCCGTGTGGGCCGACGCGCCGCGGGCAGCCGCGGGCGCGGGCTGCACGGCCAACTCGTTCAGCAGCTGGGCCAGATGATCGTCTCCGGCGACCTGGGCGCCGACCGCCCGCTGGTGCCCGAGGAGATCGGCCAGCGTTTCGAGGTCTCCCGCACCGTCGTCCGCGAGTCGCTGCGCGTCCTGGAGGCCAAGGGCCTGGTGAGCGCCCGTCCGAACGTCGGTACGCGCGTGCGTCCCGTCAGTGACTGGAACCTCCTGGACCCGGACATCATCGAGTGGCGGGCTTACGGGCCGCAGCGCGACGACCAGCGCCGCGAGCTGAGCGAGCTGCGGTGGACGATCGAGCCGCTGGCCGCCCGCCTCGCCGCCGGGCACGGGCGCGAGGACGTCCAGCAGCGCCTGGCGGACATGGTCGAGATCATGGGGCATGCGATGACCCAGGGTGATGCGCTCACCTTCTCCCGCGCCGATTCCGAGTTCCACTCGCTGCTCATCCAGGTCGCGGGCAACCGCATGCTGGAACACCTGTCCGGGATCGTGTCCGCGGCCCTGCATGTCTCCGGCAGTCCGGTCACGGGCTGTGACCGGCCGAACGACGCGTCCCTGGCGCACCACGGCCGCATCTGTGACGCCCTCGCCGCCGGCGACGGGGCGGCGGCCGAGGCGGCCATGCGGCAACTCCTCACGGTCCACCCCGAGGTGGAACGGGTCGTACCCGCCCCGCGCGAGCACTGAACCCGTTCCGCGGGCGGCGCGGCCGGGTGTGCCACCCCCCTCCTGTGGCAGTGCCTGTTCGGTGATCCGCCTCCCGTCGGACCCCGTGGGATCCTTGTGATCTCGCGGGGTCCGACGGCGCGAGGGGGCAGGAACCCGACGGGACGGCCCGGTCGCCATCACGTCTGACCTCTTATGTCAGCGTCTGACCGTTTTTGTTCGCTTACGGGGTGTGACTCGGGCCACGCAGATTGGGCGTAACACTCCCGGGAAGAACGCGATGACCTAAGAGGTGACAGCCGCGGAGGGAATACGGACGCCGTACACGGCGCTGTGCATCTTCCCGGCCCCCGCCCGCACCGTCGGCCCATCCCCAAGCCGGCGGTCGGCTCCTGTCCCTCCGTGGACGGGGCCGGAAGCCGTTTTCCAACGTTCCGAGAGGTTGTTCGTGTCGGCCAGCACATCCCGTACGCTCCCGCCGGAGATCGCCGAGTCCGTCTCTGTCATGGCGCTCATTGAGCGGGGAAAGGCTGAGGGGCAGATCGCCGGCGATGACGTGCGTCGGGCCTTCGAAGCTGACCAGATTCCGGCCACTCAGTGGAAGAACGTACTGCGCAGCCTCAACCAGATCCTCGAGGAAGAGGGTGTGACGCTGATGGTCAGTGCCGCAGAGCCCAAGCGCACCCGAAAGAGCGTCGCAGCGAAGAGCCCCGCCAAGCGCACCGCCACCAAGACGGTCGCGGCCAAGGCGGTGACCACCCGGAAGGCCACCGCCACCGCCACGCCGGCGGCGCCCGCCACCGAGTCCGCCGTCGAGGAGGAGGCGCCCGCCAAGAAGGCGGCTGCCAAGAAGACGACCGCCAAGAAGGCGGCCGCGAAGAAGACCGTCGCCAAGAAGACGGCGGCCAAGAAGACCAGCGCCAAGAAGGACGACGCCGAGATCCTCGAGGAGGAGGTGCTCGAGGAGGCAGCCCCCGGCAAGGCCGGTGAGGAGCCCGAGGGCACCCCCGAGAACGCGGGCTTCGTGCTCTCCGACGAGGACGAGGACGACGCGCCGGCGCAGCAGGTCGCCGCCGCGGGTGCCACCGCCGACCCGGTCAAGGACTACCTCAAGCAGATCGGCAAGGTCCCCCTGCTCAACGCCGAGCAGGAGGTCGAGCTCGCCAAGCGCATCGAGGCGGGTCTGTTCGCCGAGGACAAGCTGGCCAACGCCGACAAGCTCGCCCCCAAGCTCAAGCGTGAGCTGGAGATCATCGCCGAGGACGGCCGCCGCGCCAAGAACCACCTGCTGGAGGCCAACCTCCGTCTGGTGGTCTCCCTGGCCAAGCGCTACACCGGCCGCGGCATGCTCTTCCTGGACCTCATCCAGGAGGGCAACCTCGGTCTGATCCGCGCGGTCGAGAAGTTCGACTACACCAAGGGCTACAAGTTCTCCACGTACGCCACCTGGTGGATCCGTCAGGCGATCACCCGCGCCATGGCCGACCAGGCCCGCACCATCCGTATCCCGGTGCACATGGTCGAGGTCATCAACAAGCTGGCGCGCGTCCAGCGTCAGATGCTCCAGGACCTGGGCCGCGAGCCCACCCCGGAGGAGCTGGCCAAGGAACTCGACATGACCCCGGAGAAGGTCATCGAGGTCCAGAAGTACGGCCGCGAGCCCATCTCGCTGCACACCCCGCTGGGCGAGGACGGCGACAGCGAGTTCGGTGACCTCATCGAGGACTCCGAGGCCGTCGTCCCGGCCGACGCGGTGAGCTTCACGCTGCTCCAGGAGCAGCTGCACTCGGTCCTGGACACCCTGTCCGAGCGCGAGGCGGGCGTCGTCTCGATGCGCTTCGGTCTCACCGACGGTCAGCCGAAGACCCTCGACGAGATCGGCAAGGTCTACGGCGTCACGCGTGAGCGGATCCGTCAGATCGAGTCCAAGACCATGTCGAAGCTGCGCCACCCGTCGCGTTCGCAGGTGCTGCGCGACTACCTGGACTAAACACGGTCGTACGACGCTGAAGGCCCGGCCCCCCTCGGGGGCCGGGCCTTCGCGGTGCTGTCCCGCCGCGGGTGCGGGGTCCGGCGAGGTGGATCACTCTGGGTGTCTCACGGACACCACGGAGTGAGGAGAGCGTATGCGTCGCCGACTGGCACGAGCTGTGGGCCTGTCGCTGGCCCTGGCAGCCGCCGGATCCGTCATATCAATGGGCTCCAGCGCCCCTGTGGCCGCCGACAGCGTGGTCATAGGCGGGTTTCCCATCGAGGTGTCCCAGAGCCCGTGGACGGTGGCCCTGTCCAGTCGTGACCGGTTCGGGGGTACGCGCGCGGGCCAGTTCTGCGGCGGCGCTGTGGTCGGCCCCACCACCGTGCTCACCGCGGCCCACTGCCTGGACGAGGGTGTCCTCGGCGGGCCGCCGGAGCGGGTGCGGGATCTCAAGGTCATAGCGGGGCGCACCGACCTGCTCACGGGCAGCGCGGGCCAGGAGATCGCCGTGCGCCGCACCTGGGTCAACCCGGCTTACGACGGTCTCACCAACGCCGGGGACTTCGCCGTGCTCACCCTGGCGCAGCCGCTGCCCGGCGACTCGGTCATCCCCATGGCCGCCGACGGTGACCCCGCGTACGCGGCCGGCGAAACCGCGACGGTGTACGGCTGGGGCGACATCTCGGGCGCGGGGGAGTACCCGAGCGGTCTGCGGGCGGCGCGGGTGCGTGTGCTTCCGGACACGCTGTGCGAGCAGGCGTATTCGGGCGGCGCCGACGGTACCTACGACGCCAGGAGCATGCTCTGCGCCGGGGAGGTCGAAGGGGGCCGCGATGCCTGCCAGGGGGACAGCGGAGGGCCGCTGGTGGCTCAGGGGCGGTTGATCGGGCTGGTGTCCTGGGGGATCGGCTGCGGACGGGCAGGCAACCCCGGGGTGTACATGCGGGTGTCCGACATCGTGCGGACGCTCGGCTGGACACGAGCCACGGACGGTGTGTGAGGCGTCCGACGGAGCATGAGGCCGGCCTGGGGGACGAGGAAGGGCGGTTGCC
Organism: Streptomyces sp. NPDC043685; assembly: GCF_056436585.1. Lineage (NCBI taxonomy): Bacteria > Bacillati > Actinomycetota > Actinomycetes > Kitasatosporales > Streptomycetaceae > Streptomyces > Streptomyces sp. NPDC043685. The sequence goes on from NZ_JBWKCH010000006.1 coordinate 101,914, forward strand.
TCTGGTGACCAGAGGCAACCGCCCGTTCACCGGCCTGTGCCGGGCTGGCTCGTCGTCGGACGCGAGGTGTCAGCGCTCTTCTTCGGCGGCGTTCGCGGGAGCGGCCGTGAGTCGCTCCGTCTCGTCCTGTATCTCAGCGGCGATCTTCTTGAGTTCCGGCTCGAACTTGCGGCCGTGGTGGGCGCAGAAGAGCAGTTCGCCGCCGCTGAGCAGTACGACGCGCAGGTACGCCTGGGCGCCGCAGCGGTCGCAACGATCAGCGGCCGTCAGCGGGCTCGCGGGGGTCAGAACAGTAGTCACGTCGCCTCTTCTCTAGCTCGACGAGCTGTCGTACCAGGGTCAACATCCAACCAGCCCCAAAACGTTCCCGCTCGTGGCTTTTCCTCGAAAGAATCTTGCGAGGCGGCTGTCTGCTGCCGGTTGGCGGCGAATGTGCCGTATTGCGTGTCTATGTGTCTTACGGGGCTTCGCGTCGTATCGGTGGTCGGTCCTCCCGGCTGGGTTGCCGGTTGTTCATGAGGACGTGCCCGGAGCCTAAATGGTTCATGCCTGGAAGGGAACGTGATGTGTGCTTCACTCCATCAAGGGATCGAACGTACATGCGAGTCTGGACTAGGGTGAGTTTCCGACGAGGGTGGCGTTACAACGGCTCTACCAGGCCTCGGTACCCTCTCACCGGTGACTGAAGCCGCGCCCTTACCCATGAGGGCCCCATCTGAAATTCAGCGAGGAGCGAACCGCGTGACCGCCGAGACGTCCGTGCCGTCCACAGCTCTGCTGGCAGGAGCAGACCGGGACGGTTCCAACTACACCGCGCGGCACCTGCTCGTCCTCGAGGGGCTCGAGGCCGTCCGCAAGCGCCCGGGTATGTACATCGGATCCACCGACAGCCGTGGCTTGATGCACTGCGTCTGGGAGATCATCGACAACTCCGTCGACGAGGCCCTCGGCGGATACTGCGACCACATCGAGGTGATCCTCCAGGACGACGGCTCCGTCGAGGTCCGGGACAACGGCCGGGGCATCCCGATCGACGTCGAGCCCAAGACCGGCCTCTCCGGTGTCGAGGTCGTCATGACCAAGCTGCACGCCGGCGGAAAGTTCGGCGGTGGCTCGTACGCCGCCTCCGGCGGTCTGCACGGCGTCGGCGCCTCCGTGGTGAACGCCCTGTCCGCCCGGCTGGACGTCGAGGTGGACCGCAACGGGCACACCCACGCGATCAGCTTCCGGCGCGGTGTCCCCGGCGCCTTCGCCGGAAACAGCCCGGAGTCGAAGTTCGAGGCCAAGAGCGGCCTGCGCAAGGCCAAGAAGATCCCGAAGAGCCGCACCGGCACGCGCGTGCGGTACTGGGCCGATCGCCAGATCTTCCTCAAGGACGCCAAGCTCAACCTGGAGACGCTGCACCAGCGCGCCCGCCAGACGGCGTTCCTGGTGCCCGGCCTGACCATCGTCGTGCGCGACGAGTACGGGCTCGGTGAGGGCGGCAGCAAGGGTGAGGAGTCGTTCCGCTTCGACGGCGGGATCAGCGAGTTCTGCGAGTACCTGGCGAACGACAAGCCGGTCTGCGACGTCCTGCGCTTCTCCGGGCAGGGCACCTTCAAGGAGACCGTCCCCGTCCTGGACGACCACGGGCAGATGACGCCCACCGAGGTCACCCGCGAGCTCGGCGTCGACGTGGCGCTGCGCTGGGGGACGGGCTACGACACCACGCTCCGGTCGTTCGTCAACATCATCGCCACGCCCAAGGGCGGCACCCACGTCGCGGGCTTCGAGCAGGCCGTCGCCAAGACGATGAACGAGGTGCTGCGCGCCAAGAAGCTGCTGCGTGTCGCCGAGGACGACATCGTCAAGGACGACGCCCTGGAGGGCCTGACCGCGGTCGTCACCGTGCGTCTCGCCGAGCCGCAGTTCGAGGGGCAGACCAAGGAGGTCCTCGGGACCTCGGCGGCCCGCCGCATCGTGAACAACGTGGTCTCGAAGGAACTGAAGGCGTTCCTCACGTCCACCAAGCGGGACGCCGCCCAGCAGGCCCGTGTCGTCATGGAGAAGGCCGTCGCCGCGGCCAGGACGCGTATCGCCGCCCGGCAGCACAAGGACGCGCAGCGCCGCAAGACGGCCCTGGAGTCCTCCTCCCTGCCGGCCAAGCTCGCCGACTGCCGCAGTGACGACGTCGACCGCAGCGAGCTGTTCATCGTCGAGGGCGACTCCGCGCTCGGCACGGCGAAGCTCGCCCGGAACTCCGAGTTCCAGGCGCTGCTGCCGATCCGGGGCAAGATCCTCAACGTGCAGAAGTCGTCCGTGACGGACATGCTGAAGAACGTCGAGTGCGGCGCGATCATCCAGGTCATAGGAGCCGGCTCGGGCCGGACCTTCGACATCGACGCGGCCCGCTACGGCAAGATCATCATGATGACCGACGCCGATGTCGACGGTTCGCACATCCGCACCCTGCTCCTGACCCTGTTCCACCGCTACATGCGGCCCATGGTCGAGGCCGGCCGGGTCTTCGCGGCGGTGCCGCCGCTGCACCGCATCGAGATCGTCCAGCCGAAGAAGGGCCAGGACAAGTACGTCTACACGTACTCGGACCGCGAACTGCGCGACACGCTCATGGAGTTCCAGAGCAAGGGCATCCGTTACAAGGACTCCATCCAGCGCTACAAGGGTCTCGGTGAGATGGACGCCGACCAGCTGGCCGAGACCACGATGGACCCGCGTCACCGCACCCTGCGCCGGATCAACCTGTCCGACCTGGAGGCCGCCGAGCAGGTCTTCGATCTGCTGATGGGCAACGACGTGGCGCCGCGCAAGGAGTTCATCTCCAACTCGGCGGCGACGCTGGACCGGTCGCGGATCGACGCGTAGACGTCGGCGGCCTGTGACACCGCGGCCGGGCCCGGGAGGGCCCGGCCGCGTGGGGCTCTTCGCACGGGACGTGCCCAGCCCCCTGCCGGGGGTTGCGGGCCCGTCGCCCCAAGGGGCGGGCGCGGCCGGTGCGTTACGCCACTGCGAAGGGACGCGTGCGGCCACCAGCAGGTCAGTCACCTGATGGGGTGAAGAGCAAAGGGAAGAAGAGTCGGGGATCTTCCCGTTCTGTCCATCCTTGGGCATGCAGCCAAGCAAGGGCCGTTCCCGCGGCGGCGGGACCGGCCAGGAGAGTCGGGTCGATCCTCTCGACCGCCATGAGCCGGTCCCGGCCGAGGAGGCCGAACAACTCAGGTACGAGGATCCCTGGTACGACGCCCTGGCCTCCGGCTGGGGCGAGTCGGCCGACGCCGGGGCACCCGCCCCCTCGGTGATCCCGTCGGCGCGGGGGGAGAGCGAGCGGGTGGCCGCGGCGGGCGATGTGTACCTGGAGGTGCAGCGCAGCGCGGCCTTCCAGGAGGTGAGGAGGCGGTACCGGCGGTTCGTGGTGCCGGGGTTCGCGGCCTTCTTCGTCTGGTACCTGGGCTATGTCGTGGCGGCCACGACCGCGCCGGAGCTGATGGCGCGGCCCGTGGCGGGAGCGGTGAACGTGGCGATGGCGGCGGGGCTCGGGCAGTTCCTGTCGACGTTCCTGCTGACCTGGGCGTACGCGCGGCACGCGCGGCTGCGCAGGGACCGGGCCGCGCTCGAACTGCGCTGGGACACCCAGGAACTGACGCGTGGCGTGAACGGTGGTGGGTCGTGACGGAGGAACACCAGACGCTGGCGCTGCTGCTCTTCAGCGCGTTCGTCGCGGTCACGCTGGGGATCACGACGTGGGTCAGCCGCAACCGGCGCGGCTCGGCGGAGGAGTTCTACGCGGGCGGGCGGCTCTTCTCCCCCATGGAGAATGGTTTTGCCATCGCGGGCGACTACATGTCGGCCGCCTCCTTCCTGGGAGTCACCGGCCTCATCGCGCTGTTCGGTTACGACGGGCTGCTGTACGTCGTCGGGTTCCTGGTGGCGTGGCTGGTGGTGCTGTTCCTGGTCGCCGAACTGGTCCGCAACTGCGGCCGGTTCACACTCGCCGACGTCGTGGCGTCGCGGATGAGGGAGCGGCCGGTGCGGATCGCGTCGGGGACGTCCTCGGTCACGGTGTCCGTGCTGTACCTGGTGGCGCAGATGGTCGGAGCCGGCAGTCTGGTGGCGTTGCTGCTCGGGGGGACGAGCGAGGCCGCGCGGTCCTGGACCGTCATCGGGGTCGGCGCGCTGATGGTGATCTACGTGTCGCTGGGAGGGATGCGGGCGACCACGTGGATCCAGATCGTCAAGGCCGTCCTGCTGCTCGGTGGCACCATCGCGCTGACGGTCCTCGTCCTGGTGCGCTTCCACGGTGACGTGGACCGGCTGCTGCTCACGGCGGCCGAGCGCAGTGGGCACGGGCAGGCGTTTCTGGCGCCGGGGCTCAAGTACGGCGGGGACTGGACCGCCCGCTTCGACTTCATCAGTCTGGGACTGGCTCTGGTGCTGGGCACGGCGGGGCTGCCGCACATCCTGTCCCGGTTCTACACCGTGCCCACCGCGCGTGCCGCCCGCAGGTCGGTCGTCTGGGCCGTCGGGCTCATCGGGGGCTTCTACCTCATGACGATCGTGCTCGGGTTCGGCGCGGCCGCCGTCTTGGGGCCGGACGCGGTACGGAGCTCGAACGCGGCCGGGAACACGGCGGTGCCGCTGCTGGCGCTCGATCTGGGCGGTGGCGCGGGATCCACCGGCGGCACGGTTCTCTTCGCGATCGTCGCCGCGGTCGCCTTCGCCACGATCCTCGCCGTGGTCGCCGGCATCACGCTGGCGTCCTCGGCGTCCGTGGCCCACGACCTGTACGCGTCCCTGCGGCGCCGGGGCGGGAAGCCGCGCAGCGAGGTGGCCGTGGCCCGTGTCGCGGCCGTCGGGGTCGGCGTGGTGGCGATCGCGCTCGGACTGCTGGCGCGGGATCTCAACGTGGCGTTCCTGGTGGGTCTGGCCTTCGCCGTCGCCGCGTCGGCGAACCTGCCGGTGCTGCTCTACTCCCTGTTCTGGCGCGGCTTCACCACACGGGGTGCCGTGTGGGCCGTCTACGGCGGCCTGGTCCCGGCCGTGGTGCTCGTGGTGCTGTCCCCGGTGGTCTCGGGCAGCCCCGACTCGCTCTTCCCGGGCATCGACCTCCAGTACTTCCCGCTGCAGAACCCAGGTCTGGTCTCGATCCCCTTCGGCTTCCTCGCGGGCTGGCTGGGCACCGTCACCTCGGCGGAGGTCCCGGACGAGGCCAAGCACGCGGAGACCGAGGTCCGGTCGCTGACCGGGGCGGGAGCGGCGTAGGGCAGGGCAGGAGCGGCGTAGGACGGGGGCAGGAGCGGCGTCGGGTCGGGAGCTGTCGCCAGTCGTCAGCGGGCCGCCCTAACCGCGGGTCGCCCATACGTAGCGGTGTTCCGGGCGGCCCGCGTCGCCGTACTTGAGGGTCAGCCTGGCCCGTCCGGTGCGCTCCAGGAGCTTCAGATAGCGCTGGGCGGTCTGGCGGCTCACCCCGGTCCGTTCGGCGATCTCCTGGGCGGACAGGGGCTTGTCCGCGCTCATCAGGGACTGGCGGACCAGCTCGGCGGTGGTGGGGGAGTGGCCTTTGGGCAGGTCCGGCTCCGAAGACGCGGACAGGGCGCCGAAGATGCGGTCCACCTGGGCCTGCTCCGCCTCCCCGCCGCCGTCGAGGGTGCGGCGCAGCTCCGCGTAGGCCTCCAGCTTGGCGCGCAGACCGGCGAAGGCGAACGGCTTGACCAGGTACTGCAACGCGCCGTGCCGCATCGCCGCCTGCACGGTGGAGACGTCCCGGGCCGCCGTCACCATGATCACGTCGCTCTGATGGCCGCGCCGCCGCATCTCCTGGACGACCGCGAGTCCCGTCGCGTCCGGCAGATAGTGGTCCAGGAGCACCAGGTCCAGCCGGGGCAGGGTCTCCATCCGGCGCAGTGCCTCCTCGGCGCTGTGGGCCTCCCCGGCGACGTGGAAGCCCGGCACCTTCTCGACGTAGGCGGCGTTGACCCGTGCGACTCTCGTGTCGTCGTCCACCACCAGGACTTCGATCATCAGGACTCCTCCTCGGAGGTCTGCGGAGCTGACGGCACGGTCAGGGCGGCCGGTCCGGGACCCGGCTCGGAAAGCGCCTCGGGCAGGACGACGGTGAACTCCGCGCCCCCGCCGTGTGCTTCGCCGACGGTCGCGCTGCCGCCCTGCCGCTCGGCCAGCCTGCGCACCAGGGAGAGTCCGATACCCCGCTCCCGGTGGGCCGGCGGCTTCTTCGTGGACCACCCCGTGGTGAAGATCAACTCACGGTGCTCCGGCGGGATCCCCGGCCCCGTGTCGCGCACCCTGAGGGTCACCTTCCGTCCCTCCGCGCGCAGTTCGACCTCCACGCGCGCGTGCGGCGTCCCGGCGACGGCGTCGAGGGCGTTGTCCACCAGGTTCCCCACGACGGTGACGAGGCCCTGGGGGTCGACCAGCCGGTCGGGCAGCCGGGTCCGGTCCGACACCCACAGGGCGACACCCCGCTCGGCCGCGACGGTGGCCTTGCCGACCAGGAGGGCGGCGAGCAGCGGGTCCTCGATCCGCTCGGTGACCTGTTCCGCGGTGGCCCGGTGATCGCCGACCACCTCACCGACGAACTCGACGGCGTCGTCGTACATCTCCAGCTCCAGCAGGCCCAGAAGCGTGTGCATACGGTTGGCGTGCTCGTGGTCCTGGGCGCGCAGGGCGTCGATCAGGCCTCGGGTGGAGTCCAGTTCGCGGCCCAGCTGCTCCAGCTCGGTGCGGTCGCGCAGGGTCGCCACGGCGCCTCCGTCGTCGGTGGGCATGCGGTTGGCGACCAGCACCCGCTGTCCGCGCACGGTGAGCAGATCCGTGCCGGTGACGCGTCCGGCCAGCACATCGGCCGTACGGCCCGCACCGAGCGCCTCGTCGGGGGAGCGGCCCACCACCACTTCCCCGAGCCCCAGGAGGCGCTGTGCCTCGTCGTTCACGAGGCGGATGCGGCCGGTGCGGTCCAGGGCGACGACGCCCTCGCGGATGCCGTGCAGCATCGCCTCGCGTTCCGACAGGAGCGCCGCGATGTCCGAGAAGGCCAGGTCCCTCGTCTGCCGCTGGACCCGCCGGGAGATGAGCCACGCGGCCAGCGCGCCCACGGCCAGGGCGCCGCCGGCATACGCGAGCAGCCCCGGGATGGCGTGGATCAGCCGGGCCCGGACGCTGTCGTAGGCGATGCCGACCGAGACCGCGCCGACGACCGTGCCGTCGCTGTCGCGCAGCGGCACCTTGCCCCGGGCGGAACGGCCCAGGGTGCCGCTGTCGATCTCCATGACCTCCTTGCCGGCCAGGGCCTGGCCCGGGTCGGTCGAGACGGTGCCGCCGATCTGCTCGCGGTCCGTGTGCGACCAGCGCACGCCCCGCCAGTCCATCACCACGACGTACTCGGCCCGGGTCGCCTTCCGGATCCGCTCCGCCTCCTGCTGGACCGGGCCGTCCGGTGACGGAGGCGTGTCCCTCACCTCGTCCGCGAGCCCGGGCTGCTGCGCTGTGGTCTGCGCGATCGCGAGGGCGCGGCGCATCGCCTGGTCGTCCAGCTGGTCGCCGAGAGGCGCGAGGAACAGTCCGGTCGCGAGGACCGCGACTCCCGCGGCGATCGCCACCTGCATCAGCAGCACCTGCGAGAACATCCGCCGGGGCAGGCCGAGGCGCAGACGGCGTGCGGGGGGAGTGGCGCTCATACCCAAGACGGTACGTGCGGCCGGGCGGCGGCCGTAGACCGGTGTGGCACGGATCTCCAGATCAATGTGTGCCCGGGCGTGATCGGCCTCCGGAGCCGCGGTGCCGGACCGGACGGCTCGCGGGCGGAGGGCCGGTGTGGCCCGCGGGCATGCCGGGCGGTCAGCCGGCCAGGGCCGTCGTCAACCGCACTTCGCGCACCGCCACCACGTCCATGCGCGCGGGTGAGCCGAGGACGGATGCTCCGCAGCTCTCCTGGCGGGGCGGGAGCGCCGTTTTCTGGGCCACCTCGACCTGCCAGCGGCGTCCGTCGGTGTGGGCGACGGTCACCTCCCAGCGCGGGGCGGTGCCGACCGTCCGGACGACGCTCAGCGTCTCGGCGCCGTATTCGCCGGTCGCGGTGCGCACGGCCAGTTCGGCCGCCTGCCCGGGGCGTTCCCATGCCGAGCTGCCCCGGCAGCCGTCCACGACGATGCGCCCCTCGCGCGCGCCGTGCAGGACCTCCTTGAGCGAGTGCGCCTCGGCCCGGCCGTAGGCGTATCCGTACGGCAGCACGAGCGCGGTGGGGGAGAAGCGGTGGCCACCCAGATGGGTGACCTCCCAGACGCCCTCGACCCCGGACGTCGCCAGCTCGGCCGCCAGGGGCCGGCCGAGGAGGGCGCAGCAGCGGTCGCGCTTGCCGTTGGTGCAGACGAGGGCGAGCGGATCCCCGTCGTGGGGCCGGCCGCCGAGCACCGCGTCGAAGGTGTGGTGGTCGCCACGGCCGAGCGCGGCGAAGTCGAGACCGAGCAGATCCCCGGGATCCGCGGTCGAGGCGCTGTGCAGCCACACGTTGCCCGGGACGACGTGGGCCGCGTACACCCGGCGTGCGGCGGGCATGCGGCGGTCCGCGTGCCGCCCGGGGCGGCGGATCAGCGCGATCCGAACGCCCGTGTCCTTGGCGGCCGCTTCCAGGGCACGGCCCAGGGCGGGGTCCAGGTGGCTCGAAGTGAGCGCCTTGGCACCCCACGGACCGGGCTGTTCCAGCAACAGCCACGTCCTCGCGGTGGCCGCGGTTCCCGAAACGGGCTCGTCGGAGTCTCGGGAGACGCTTGAGCACGTACTCACAGAGGTGAGCCTAACCTGACTTCGCCCGGAGTGACTTTTGGCCCCGCCCCGCGCTACTCCGGCAGTGGTCTGCCGGTGATCCGGCACCGGCCGTCGTCCCCCGTGGCCTTGATCGCACGGCTCGTATCCTGGGGCGGTATCCCCATCCCCACGTGTGCCGGGAACGCGAGCCGGTGCACGCGTCGGCGCTAGAGAGGTCGAACGGTGAGCCAGCCCAGTCCGCAACCGCAGCAGATCCCGGTCGTCGTCCTGGCGGGCTTCCTGGGCTCGGGGAAGACCACCCTGCTCAATCACCTCCTGCACCGCAGCGGAGGCAGCCGGATCGGCGCGATCGTCAACGACTTCGGGGCGATCGAGATCGACGCGATGGCGGTGGCGGGAGCGCTCGGCGACTCGACGGTCTCCCTGGGCAACGGCTGCCTGTGCTGCGCCGTCGACGCGAGCGAACTGGACCAGTACCTGGAGCGGCTCGCCGAGCCCTCCCTCGGCATCGACGTCATCGTCATCGAGGCCAGCGGTCTCGCCGAACCGCAGGAACTCGTGCGGATGCTGCTCGCCAGCGAGCATCCCGGCGTGGTGTACGGCGGGCTCGTCGAGGTCGTCGACGCCGCCGAGTTCGACGCCACCCGGGCCAGGCACCCCGAGATCGACCGGCATCTCGCGCTGGCCGATCTCGTCGTGGTCAACAAGCTCGACCGGGTGGCGGACGGCGACCGCGTCCTCGGGCTGGTCCGGTCCCTCGTCGACCGCGCCGCCGTCGTCCCCGCCCACTACGGCCGGATCGACCCCGAGTTCCTCTTCGACTGCCGGCCGAGCGAGGAGCGCATCGGGCAGCTGTCCTTCGACGACCTCCACCAAGACGGCGACCCCGAGGCCCCCGGCGGCGACCCGCACGACCACGCCGGCCACCTGCACGCCGCCTACGACAGCCTGTCCTTCGTCTCCGCGGCCCCCCTCGACCCGCGCCGCCTGATGACGTTCATGGACAGCCGGCCCGAGGGGCTCTACCGGATCAAGGGCTACATCGACTTCGGGCCCCACGACGTCCGCAACCGCTACGCCGTCCATGCCGTCGGACGGTTCCTGCGCTTCTACCCGGAGCCCTGGCCGGCCGGGGACGAACGCCTCACCCAGCTGGTCCTCATCGGCTCCGGGATCGACGCCCCGGCCCTCGAGAAGGAGCTCGAGGCGTGCGGGAGCGAGGCCCCACACGCCGACGAGCACGGCATGTGGGGCGTCCTGCGGTACGTACGCGACCTCGAGGGGGACGGCACGGACCCGGCCTAGACCGGTCCGGCCACCACCGACACCGTCTTCGGCAGGGACACCCCCGAGCCGTCGCGGCGCGGGTCGATGTCCGGGAGCTCGGCCGGGGTGCCGTTCTTCTGCGCGGCGAGGGCCGGGACCGGGCCCGCCCAGGCCAGGGACAGGCAGTCCTCGCCCTTCAGGAACCGCTGGCAGCGGACGCCGCCGGTGGCGCGGCCCTTGCGCGGGTACTGGTCGAACGGCGTCAGCTTGGCCGTGGTCTGGACGGAGTCGTCCAGCGTGCCCCGGGAACCGGCGACCGTGAAGACGACGGCGTCCACGGCCGGGTCCACCGCCGTGAAGGAGATGACCTTCGCGCCGTCGGCGAGCTTGATGCCCGCCACACCGCCGGCCGGACGGCCCTGGGGGCGGACCTGGGACGCCTGGAAACGCAGCAACTGCGCGTCGTCGGTGATGAAGATCAGGTCCTCCTCACCGGTGCGCAGCTCGACCGCGCCGACGATCCGGTCGCCCTCCTTGAGGGTGATCACCTCGAGTTCTTCCTTGTTGGCCGGATAGTCGGGCACCACGCGCTTGACGACGCCCTGCGCCGTGCCGAGCGCCAGCCCCGGTGAGGACTCGTCGAGCGTGGTCAGGCAGACCACCGTCTCGTCGTCCTCCAGGGAGACGAACTCCGCCAGCGGGGCGCCTCCCGCCAGGTTCGGCGCCGGCAGCGACTCCGGGAGCTGGGGCAGGTCGACCACGTTCACCCGCAGCAGCCGGCCCGCGGAGGTGACCACGCCCACCTCGCCGCGGGCGGTGGCCGGGACCGCCGAGACGATCACGTCGTGCTTCACGCGCTTGGCACCCGAGTCCTCCGCGAAGGGCTCGTTGTTCGCCGTACGGGCCAGCAGACCGGTGGAGGACAGCAGCACCCGGCACGGGTCGTCGGCCACCTGGAGCGGCACGGCCGCGACCGGGGCGCCGCCCGACTCCAGCAGGACCGTACGCCGGTCGGTGCCGAACTTCTTGGCGACATGGGCCAGTTCGGAGGAGACCAGCTTGCGCAGCTCCGTGTCCGAGTCGAGGATCCGGGTCAGCTCCTCGATCTCCGCGTTGAGCCGGTCCTTTTCCGATTCCAGCTCGATGCGGTCGTACTTCGTGAGGCGGCGCAGCGGCGTGTCGAGGATGTACTGCGTCTGCACCTCGCTCAGCGAGAACTGCTCCATCAGGCGCTGCTTGGCCTGCGCGGAGTTGTCGCTGGAGCGGATCAGGCGGATGACCTCGTCGATGTCCAGCAGGGCCGTCAGCAGACCCTCGACCAGGTGCAGCCGGTCGCGCTTCTTGCCGCGGCGGAACTCCGAACGCCGCCGCACCACGTTGAAGCGGTGGTCGAGGTAGACCTCCAGGAGCTCCTTCAGACCCAGCGTGAGCGGCTGCCCGTCGACCAGCGCGACGTTGTTGATGCCGAAGGACTCCTCCATCGGCGTCAGCTTGTAGAGCTGCTCCAGCACCGCCTCGGGCACGAAGCCGTTCTTGATCTCGATGACCAGGCGCAGGCCGTGCTCGCGGTCGGTGAGGTCCTTGACGTCGGCGATGCCCTGGAGCTTCTTGGAGCCGACCAGGTCCTTGATCTTGGCGATGACCTTCTCCGGGCCGACCGTGAAGGGCAGCTCCGTGACGACGAGGCCCTTGCGGCGGGCCGTCACGGGCTCCACCGACACCGTCGCCCGGATCTTGAACGTGCCCCGGCCGGACTCGTAGGCGTCCCGGATGCCGGTCAGGCCGACGATGCGGCCGCCCGTGGGCAGGTCGGGGCCCGGGACGTGCTTCATCAGGGCGTCGAGATCCGCGTTCGGGTACCTGATCAGATGGCGGGCGGCTGCGATGACCTCGCGCAGGTTGTGCGGCGGCATGTTCGTGGCCATGCCGACCGCGATGCCCGAGGCACCGTTGACCAGGAGGTTCGGGAAGGCGGCGGGCAGGGCCACCGGTTCCTGCTCCTGGCCGTCGTAGTTGGGGTTGAAGTCGACGGTGTCCTCGTCGATCGACTCCGTCATCAGGCTCGTCGCCTCGGCCATCCGGCACTCGGTGTACCGCATGGCGGCCGGCGGGTCGTCGTTGCCCAGCGAGCCGAAGTTGCCGTGGCCGTCGACCAGGGGGACCCGCATCGAGAAGGGCTGGGCCATGCGCACGAGGGCGTCGTAGATCGACGCGTCGCCGTGCGGGTGCAGCTTGCCCATCACCTCGCCGACGACGCGGGCGCACTTGACGTATCCGCGCTCGGGGCGCAGGCCCATCTCGTTCATCTGGTAGACGATGCGCCGGTGCACCGGCTTGAGGCCGTCGCGGGCGTCCGGCAGGGCGCGGGAGTAGATGACCGAGTACGCGTACTCGAGGAAGGAGCCCTGCATCTCGTCGACGACGTCGATGTCGAGGATCCGCTCCTCGTACGAGTCGTCGGGCGGCGGGGTCTTCGTGCTGCGGCGGGCCATCGCTGCCGGCTCCTTGCTGCTGCGATCCAGATCTGACGCGGACCATTGTGGACCGCCGCACTGACAAGCGGGACCAGGGCCCGGGGCAAGCGGCGCCTCCGCACGCGGACCGAGGTCGCCCCCGGGAACTTCACCAGGGCTTCGCGCGCTTGCATACAGTGGCAGGACCGGCAGGAATCCGCGGTCTGAACAACCGCTCAGCGAGCGAAGGGACGTACATGCCCATGGGTCACACGGCCACAGCCCAGGCAGGCTCCGGAGGCCTGACAGCGACCGAGCACCGCCTGGCCAACGGCCTGCGCGTGGTGCTCTCCGAGGACCACCTGACCCCGGTCGCGGCGGTGTGCCTCTGGTACGACGTCGGCTCACGCCACGAAGTCAAGGGGCGTACCGGCCTGGCTCACCTTTTCGAGCACTTGATGTTCCAGGGATCCGCCCAGGTCAAGGGCAACGGCCACTTCGAGCTGGTCCAGGGCGCGGGCGGTTCGCTGAACGGCACGACCAGCTTCGAGCGGACCAACTACTTCGAGACCATGCCCGCCCACCAGCTGGAGCTCGCCCTCTGGCTGGAGGCCGACCGGATGGGCTCCCTGCTGACCGCGCTCGACGACGAGTCGATGGAGAACCAGCGGGACGTCGTCAAGAACGAGCGCCGCCAGCGCTACGACAACGTCCCCTACGGCACGGCCTTCGAGAAGCTGACCGCCCTCGCCTACCCGGAGGGCCACCCCTACCACCACACCCCGATCGGCTCGATGGCCGACCTGGACGCGGCGACGCTGGAGGACGCGCGCGCGTTCTTCCGCACGTACTACGCGCCGAACAACGCCGTGCTGTCCGTGGTCGGCGACATCGACCCCGAGCAGACGCTGGCCTGGGTCGAGAAGTACTTCGGCTCCATCCCCGGTCACGACGGCAAGCCCGCCCCGCGCGACGGCTCGCTGCCGGAGATCATCGGCGAGCAGCTGCGCGAGGTCGTCGAGGAGGACGTCCCCGCGCGTGCGCTGATGGCCGCCTACCGGCTGCCCCACGACGGCACGCGCGAATGCGACGCGGCCGACCTGGCCCTCACCGTCCTCGGCGGCGGCGAGTCCTCCCGCCTCTACAACCGCCTGGTGCGGCGCGACCGTACGGCCGTGGCGGCCGGATTCGGCCTGCTGCGGCTCGCCGGGGCGCCCTCCCTGGGGTGGCTGGACGTGAAGACGTCCGGTGACGTGGAGGTCCCGGTCATCGAGAGCGCCATCGACGAGGAGCTCGCCCGGTTCGCCGAGGAGGGTCCCACGGCCGAGGAGATGGAGCGCGCCCAGGCCCAGTTGGAGCGCGAGTGGCTGGACCGCCTCGGCACGGTCGCGGGCCGCGCCGACGAACTGTGCCGGTACGCCGTGCTGTTCGGCGACCCGCAGCTCGCCCTGACGGCGGTCAACCGCGTCCTGGAGATCACGGCGGAGGAGGTCCAGGAGGCCGCCAAGGCCCGCCTGCGCCCCGACAACCGCGCGGTGCTCGTCTACGAGCCCGTCGCCGACGAGACCGACGAGACCGCAGCCGCGGCCGGCGACGAGAACGAGGAGGCGGCCAAGTGACCGAGCTCGCCACGATGGACTTCCACCCCCGGCCGCAGGCGGGCGAGGCCCGCCCCTGGGCCTTCCCGGCCCCCGAGCGCGGCACGCTCGGCAACGGCCTGACGGTGCTGCGCTGCCACCGCCCCGGCCAGCAGGTCGTCGCGGTGGAGGTGCTGCTGGACGCCCCCCTGGAAGCCGAGCCGGCCGGCCTCGACGGTGTGGCCACGATCATGGCCCGGGCCTTCTCCGAGGGCACCGACAAGCACTCCGCCGAGGAGTTCGCCGCCGAGCTGGAGCGCGCCGGAGCCACCCTCGACGCCCACGCCGACCACCCGGGCGTCCGGCTCAGCCTGGAGGTGCCCGCCTCCCGGCTCGCCAAGGGACTGAACCTGATCGCCGACGCCCTGAGGGCGCCCGCGTTCGCCGACAGCGAGGTCGAGCGGCTGGTCCGCAACCGCCTCGACGAGATCCCGCACGAGCTGGCCAACCCCTCACGGCGCGCCGCCAAGGAGCTCTCCAGGGAGCTGTTCCCGGCGGGCTCGCGCATGTCGCGGCCCCGGCAGGGCACCGAGGAGACGGTCGCATCGATCGACTCCGCGGCCGTGCGCGGCTTCTACGAGAAGCACGTCCGCCCCGCCACGGCCACCGTGGTGGTCGTCGGCGACCTGACCGGCATCGACCTCGACGCCCTGCTCGGGGAGACCCTGGGCGCCTGGACGGGCTCCTCGGCCGAGCCGCGCCCGGTGCCGCCGGTGACCGCCGACGACACCGGCCGGGTCGTCATCGTGGACCGCCCGGGCGCCGTCCAGACGCAGTTGCTGATCGGCCGTATCGGCCCGGACCGGCACGACCGCGTGTGGCCTGCGCAGGTGCTCGGCACGTACTGCCTCGGCGGCACCCTCACCTCCCGCCTGGACCGCGTCCTGCGCGAGGAGAAGGGCTACACCTACGGCGTGCGGGCGTTCGGCCAGGTCCTCAGGTCCGCGCCGGACGGCACCGGTGCCGCGATGCTCGCCATCAGCGGTTCCGTGGACACGCCCAACACCGGCCCCGCCCTGGAGGACCTCTGGACGGTGCTGCGCACCCTCGCCGCCGAGGGGCTGACCGACGCCGAGCGGGACGTCGCCGTGCAGAACCTGGTGGGCGTGGCGCCGCTGAAGTACGAGACGGCGGCGGCCGTCGCGAGCACGCTGGCCGACCAGGTCGAGCAGCACCTGCCCGACGACTACCAGGCCACCCTGTACCGGCAGCTCGCGGCCACCGGCACCGTGGAGGCCACCGCGGCGGCCGTGAGCGCCTTCCCGGTGGACCGTCTGGTGACCGTTCTCGTCGGTGACGCGGCGCAGATCAAGGCACCCGTCGAGGCCCTCGGCATCGGCGAAGTCACCGTCGTCGCCGCCGAGTAGCGGCACACGCTCAGGGGCCCTGGCCGTCTTCGAAGGCGCCAGGGCCCCTTTATGCCCGAATTGATACGGAGGTTGCCTGTCTGCCCTGTGGGATGCGCTACAAAAGCCGGGATTCATTTGGGAATTGAAAGTGACGCCGCTTAGCGTCATCCGGGCTGTTCGTCAGGCAGTGCGCCGCACCCGCGGCACCGGACAGTCATCGCCGAGTCCCCGTACGGCGCGAGCCAGGGGAGCCGGGGACCCATCGCAGTCCCTGGGGTGAATCGGACGCCCGCGCCAGTGGCGAGGGAGTCCGTAGGAGACCTTCCTGCTCCGAACCCGTCAGCTAACCCGGTAGGCGAGAGGGAAGGAAAGGACCAGCCACTTCATGGCGTTCACTCGCGCCACCGGCAAGCACCGTCGTCCCAGCAGGATCCAGCGCGGCACCGCCCGCGCGGCGGGCGTCGCGGCCCTCGCCACCACCGGCGTGATTGGCACCGTGGCGGCCCCCGCGGCCTTCGCCGCCGAGCCCACCGCCGAGCAGACGGGGCTCACCCCGGTCGTCACCATGGGCGACACCGTGGCCCAGCAGATCGACGCCCAGGCCATCGCGCAGCAGCAGGCCGCCGAGGAGGCCGCCGCCAAGCAGAAGGCCGAGGAGGCCGCCCGCAAGCGTGCCGCCGAGGCCGCCCAGGAGGCCAAGGAAGCCGCCGAGAAGGCCCGTGAGGCCAAGGAGCGCGCCGCCCGCGAGGCCGAGCGCAAGCGCCTCAACGCCTTCGTGGCCCCGATCTCCGGCTCGTACGTCTCCACCGGCTACAAGGCGAGCAGCGGCCTGTGGTCCTCCGGCAGCCACACCGGCGTCGACTTCCACGCCGCCACCGGCACCTCCGTCCACGCGGTCGGCGCGGGCACCGTCGTCGAGGCCGGCTGGGGCGGCTCCTACGGCAACCAGATCGTGATCAAGATGCACGACGGGACGTACACGCAGTACGGCCACCTGTCCTCGATCGGCGTCTCGGTCGGCCAGCAGGTCACCCCGGGCCAGCAGATCGGCCTGTCCGGCGCGACCGGCAACGTCACCGGTCCGCACCTGCACTTCGAGGCCCGCACGAGCCCCGAGTACGGCTCGGACATCGACCCGGTCGCCTACCTGCGCTCGCACGGCGTGAACGTCTGACCGGCACCTCATCGCACTCCCCGAAGCCCCGGCTCCCCGAGCCGGGGCTTTCGGCGTTCACGCCGGCGGACTGTCCAAAAAATATTCATGGATTCCCGCTTGCCGTCGGAAATTCCCGCTCATTGCAATAGAGTCACGGAACACGCGCCGCTCGCCGGCGTTTCACGGGGATTAAGCGGAGGTCGGTCATGCGTATTCCCGCGCACTCGGTGTGCACGGCCATCCGGGACGACATCGTCGCCGGTGTCCACGCGCGCGGCAGCCGGCTCACCGAAGAACTCCTCGCGCGCCGCTACGGCGTCTCGCGGGTCCCCGTGCGGGAGGCGCTGCGCACCCTGGAGGCCGAGGGCTTCGTGGTGACCCGGCGGCACGCGGGCGCGTGCGTGGCCGAACCCACCGAGCAGGAGGCCGCCGACCTGCTGGAGATGCGGCTGCTGCTGGAGCCGCTCGGCGCCGCACGGGCCGCCCAGCGCCGCACCGAGGGGCATCTGAAGGTCCTGCGCGGCCTGGTCCGGCTGGGCCAGGAGCGGGCCCGCCGGGGCAACAGCGACGATCTGCGCTCCTTGGACGGCTGGTTCCACGAGACGCTCGCCCAGGCCTCCGGCAGTCCCGCGCTGACCTCGATGCTCACCCAGCTCCGCCACAAGATCGCCTGGATGTACGCCGTGGACGCGCCGCTGAGTCCGGTGGAGTCCTGGGCGGAGCACGGCGCGATCGTGGACGCGGTGGCGCGCGGCGACAGCGAGCGCGCGCGGGCGGTCACGGCGCTGCACACCGAGCGCGCGACGGGCGCACACCGCTTGCGTTCCGGCTCCGTCGGGGAAGGCGCCGAGCGTGTGAGGAACTCGCAACATCCCGTAAACACGGCGAGCCTGCGGCATTAACACGGCAGCCGTATACAAAGAGAGCAGTCAATTTCCGGGGGTCTCTTTCAGCTGCCCGGATTCCTGAATTCGTTCCCCATTTCGGCGTCAAATGGCGAAGGGCCCGCCCGGTGAATTCGGACGAGCCCTTCGCTGTGCACCCGATCGGGCGCCCGGGATCAGACGGTCTCGGGCAGTTCCTCGAGACCCTCGGAGACCAGCTTCGCGAGCCGGTCCAGGGCGGCGTCCGCGCCCTCGGCGTCGGAGGCGAGGACGATCTCCTCGCCACCCTGGGCGCCGAGGCCGAGGACGGCCAGCATGGAGGCCGCGTTGACGGGCTTGCCGTCGGCCTTGGCGATCGTCACCGGGACGCCTGCGGCCGTGGCGGCTCGGACGAAGATGGAGGCGGGACGGGCGTGGAGACCCTCGGCCCAGCCGACGTTGACGCGGCGCTCAGCCATGTGTTGCTGCCCTTCGCTTTTCAGGGTTGTCTAGACCAGTTTCCCATATCGTGAAGCCGTACCGGGAGCGGTCCTCGGACCGCCCCGGGGTGCCGTCGGATCGCGGCCTCGACCCGACTGACGCCCTCCACAGACTGCCTCGCGCCGCTGTCGGACGCTAGCCGTACTCTGGGGCCCATGCAGACCTCGCCGGACCGGCACGAGTATCCCGCCCACTGGGAAGCCGACGTGGTGCTGCGCGACGGGGGCACCGCGCGCATCCGGCCCATCACCGTTGATGACGCCGATCGCCTGGTCAGCTTCTACGAGCAGGTCTCCGACGAGTCGAAGTACTACCGCTTCTTCGCGCCGTACCCTCGCCTGTCCGCCAAGGACGTCCACCGCTTCACGCACCACGACTTTGTGGACCGGGTGGGACTCGCGGCCACGGTGGGCGGCGAGTTCATCGCCACCGTACGCTACGACCGGATCGGCGCCGACGGAACGCCCGCGTCCGCACCCGCCGACGAGGCCGAGGTCGCCTTCCTCGTCCAGGACGCCCACCAGGGCCGCGGAGTCGCCTCCGCCCTGCTGGAGCACATCGGAGCCGTCGCCCGCGAGCGCGGCATCCGCCGTTTCGCCGCCGAGGTGCTGCCCGCCAACACCAAGATGATCAAGGTGTTCACGGACGCCGGCTACACCCAGAAGCGCAGTTTCGAGGACGGCGTCGTCCGTCTGGAGTTCGACCTCGAACCCACCGACCGCTCCCTGGCCGTGCAGTACGCGCGCGAGCACCGTGCCGAGGCGCGCTCCGTGCAGCGGCTGCTCGCGCCCGGCTCGGTCGCCGTCATCGGGGCCGGACGCACCCCCGGCGGGGTGGGCCGCAGCGTCCTCGGCAACATCCGGGACGCCGGCTACGGCGGCCGCCTCTACGCGGTGAACAAGGCCTTGCCGGAGGGGCAGAAGGAGCTCGACGGGGTGCCCGCGCACCGCTCGGTCCGGGACATCGACGGCCCGGTCGACCTCGCCGTCGTCGCGGTGCCGGCCGATCACGTCCCCGAGGTCGTCACCGAGTGCGGCGAGCACGGCGTCCAAGGGCTGGTCGTCGTCTCCGCCGGGTACGCCGAGAGCGGCCCCGAGGGGCGCGAACGCCAGCGCGCACTCGTCCGGCAGGCCCGCACGTACGGCATGCGGATCATCGGGCCGAACGCCTTCGGCATCATCAACACCTCCCCCCGGGTGAGGCTCAACGCCTCCCTCGCCCCCGAGGTGCCGCGCCCGGGCCGGATCGGCCTGTTCGCCCAGTCCGGCGCCATCGGCATCGCCCTGCTCTCCCGGCTGCACCGGCGCGGCGGCGGTGTCACGGGCGTCACCGGAGTCTCCACCTTCGTCTCCTCCGGCAACCGCGCCGACGTCTCCGGCAACGACGTCCTGCAGTACTGGTACGAGGACCCCGACACCGACGTCGTCCTCATGTACCTGGAGTCCATCGGCAACCCCCGCAAGTTCACCCGCCTCGCCCGCCGCACCGCCGCCGCCAAGCCCCTGGTCGTCGTCCAGGGCGCCCGGCACGGCGCCGCGCCCCAGGGGCACGCCGTCCGGGCGACCCGGCTGCCGCACGCGACCGTCTCGGCGCTGCTGCGGCAGGCCGGTGTGATCAGGGTCGACACCATCACCGAGCTCGTGGACGCGGGCCTGCTGCTCGCCCGCCAGCCCCTGCCCGCCGGGCCCCGGGTGGCGATCCTCGGCAACTCCGAATCGCTCGGCCTGCTCACCTACGACGCCTGCCTGGCCGAAGGGCTGCGCCCGCATCCGCCGCAGGACCTGACCACCGCCGCCTCCGCGGCGGACTTCCACGCGGCCCTGTCCCGCGCGCTGGCCGACGACCGGTGCGACGCCGTCGTCGTCACCGCCATACCGTCGGTGGGGGAGGGCTCGGTCGGTGACGCCGCCCTCGCGCAGGCCCTGCGCTCGGCCGCGGCCGCGGCCCCTTCCAAGCCGGTCCTGGTCGTCCATGTGGAGCTCGGCGGCCTGGCGGAGGCCCTGTCGGCGGCGGCGAGCACGGCCCCGCAGACCCCGGCGGACCCCGACGCCCCCCGCCCGGCCCCGCGGGCCGCCGGGAACTCCGGCGAAGCCGCACGGCCGGCCCCGCGGGCCGCCGGGAACTCCGGCGAAGCCGCACGGCCGGCCCCGCAGACCTCCGGGGACCCCGGCGAAGCCGCACGGCCGGCCCCGCAGACCTCCGGGAACTCCGACCAAGCCCCCCGCCCGGTCCCGCAGGCCGCAGTGGACCCCGACGACACCCCCCGCCCGGCATTCGCCGGACGACGCCCTGGGGCCCCGGAGGCCCAGGCCGCCGCCGAAGCTCTCGAGGGCGCCCACCTCATCCCCGCCTACCCCGCCGCCGAGCGCGCCGTACGCGCCCTCGGCCAGGCCGTCGCCTACGCGCAGTGGCGGCGCGACGCCGCCGAACCCGGCAAGGTGCCCGAGTACGAGGACATCGACGAGAAGGGCGCCGCCGCGCTGATCGACGGCCTGCTCGCGCGCGGGCAGGGCCTCACGCTCGGCACGGACGAGACCTGCGACCTCCTCGGTCACTACGGCGTCCGGGTCCACCGCGCCCTGCCCGCACCGACCCCCGACGCGGCCGTCGAAGCCGCCCGCGCCCTCGGCTACCCCGTGGCCCTCAAGGCCACCGCCCCGCACCTCAGGCACCGCGCCGACCTCGGCGGCGTCCGGCTCGACCTCGCGGACGAGGAGCAACTGCGCCGGTCGTACGCCGAATTGACCGAGCTGTTCGGCTCGCCGGAGGAGCTGCGGCCGGTGGTGCAGCGGATGGCGCCGCGCGGCGTGGACGTCGTCGTACGCGCCGTCATCGACCCCGCGGCCGGGGCCGTGCTCTCCTTCGGGCTCGCCGGGGCCGCCTCGCAGTTGCTCGGCGACACCGCGCACCGGCTGATCCCGGTCACCGACCGGGAGGCGACCTCGCTGGTCCGTTCGATCCGCACCGCCCCCCTGCTGTTCGGATGGCGCGGCTCCGCACCCGCCGACACCCGCGCCCTGGAGGAGCTGCTGCTGCGGGTGTCCCGGCTGGTCGACGACCACCCCGAGGTCGTCGCGGTCACCCTGGAGCCGGTCGTCGTCGCCTCGCAGGGCCTGAGCGTCCTCGGCGCCTCCGTACGCCTCGCGCCGCCGCCCGCCCGTGACGACCTCGGCCCGCGGACCCTCCCCGCCTACTGACAGGGGGCGAGCTGTCCCTCGCACTCAGTGGTCCCCCGTAGGATGGGCGTCATGGCCAAGACCAGTACGACGACCCAGGGGCTGCGGGCGGCGATCGAGCGCAGCGGCTACTACCCGGCCCTCGTGGCCGAGGCGGTGGAGGCCGCCGTGGGCGGCGAGCCCATCCGGTCGTACCTGGTCCACCAGGAGACGACGTTCGACCAGAACGAGGTCCGGCGGCACGTGACGGTGCTCGTCCTCACGGACAACCGCTTCATCGTCAGCCACACCGACGAGCAGGCCGCCGACAGCACCTCCCCGACCCCCTACGCCACCACCTCGACCGAGTCCGTGAAGATCGGCCGCATCTCGTCGATCGTGGTCAGCCGCGTGGTCGCCAACCCCGAGTCCTACAAGCCGGGCACCCTGCCCCGCGAGGTCGTCCTCACCATCGGCTGGGGCGCCGTCTCCCGCATCGACCTGGAGCCGGCCGCCTGCGGCGACCCCAACTGCGAGGCGGACCACGGCTACACCGGCAACTCCACGGCGGACGACCTCAGCCTGCGCGTCAGCGAGGCAGGGGACGGACCGGAGACCGTGCGCGAGGCGCTCGCCTTCGCACAGGCCCTCTCCGAGGCGACCGCGGACGTCACCCGCTGATGGCACAGCCCAAGACGGTCTGGGACGACCACCCCGAACCGCTCACCGTCGCCTCCGCACCGGTACCCGAGTACGGCAGCGGATCGCTCGCCGACCTCCTGCCCACCCTGGCCGCAGGCCTGGGCGTACCGGACATGAGCGCCACGATCACCGAGCTGACCCCGGCCGACCGCAACTGCGTGTTCCTGATCGACGGCCTCGGCTGGGAGCAGCTCAGGGCGCATCCCGACGAAGCCCCCTTCATGGCGTCGCTGCTCGCCACCTCCCGCGGAGGCACCGGGCGTCCGCTCACCGCCGGCTACCCGGCGACCACCGCGACCTCGCTCGCCTCCGTCGGCACCGGCCTGCCGCCCGGCGCGCACGGCCTGCCGGGCTACACCGTGCGCAACCCCGACACCGGCCAGCTGATGAACCAGCTGCGCTGGCAGCCGTGGACCCCGCCCGGTCCCTGGCAGCCGTACCCCACGGTCTTCCAGCTGGCGCACGCGGCCGGGGTGCACGCCGCGCAGGTGTCGTCCCCGACCTTCGAGAACACCCCGCTGACCAAGGTTGCGCTCAGTGGAGGCACGTTCCTCGGACGGCTGTCCGGCGAGGACCGCGTCGACCTGGCGGCCGAGCAACTGGCCGCGGGCGACCGCTCCCTGGTCTACACGTACTTCGCCGAGGTCGACGGCGCCGGGCACCGCTTCGGGGTCGACTCCGACGCCTGGCGCGGCCAGCTCATGTACGCCGACCGCCTGGTCCAGCGCCTGGCCGAGCAACTGCCGCCGCGCAGCGCCCTCTACGTCACCGCCGACCACGGCATGATCGACGTGCCCTTCGACGAGCAGCACCGCATCGACTTCGACGAGGACTGGGAGCTGAGCGCCGGGGTCGCCCTGCTCGGCGGCGAGGGCCGTGCCCGCCACGTCTACGCGGTGCCCGGCGCGGCGAACGACGTGCTGACCTGCTGGCGCGAGGTGCTCGGCGAGCAGTTCTGGGTGGCCTCACGCGACGAGGCCATCGCGGCCGGTTGGTTCGGCCCGCACATCGACGAACGGGTCTACGGCCGGATCGGCGACGTGGTCGCGGCAGCGCGTGACGACGTCCTGCTCATCGCCTCCGAGCGGGAGCCGAAGGAGTCGGCGATGGTCGGCAACCACGGTTCGATGACCCCCGCCGAGCAACTGGTCCCCCTGCTCGAAGTACGCTCCTGAAACAGCCCCGCCCCGACCTCCCCACGCCGAAAGGTGCTCACTTCCCCATGCCCGAGCTGGTGTTCTTCTGCGGAACGATGGACTGCGGGAAGTCGACGCTGGCTCTCCAGATCGAGCACAACCGCTCGGCGCGCGGCCTTCAGGGCATGATCTTCTCGCGTGACGACCGCGCCGGCGAGGGCAAGCTCTCCTCCCGCCTCGGCCTGGTCACGGACGCGGTGGAGGTCGGGGACGGACAGGACCTCTACGGCTACCTCGTCGACCACCTCTCGCAGGGCGGCCGCGCGGACTACGTGATCGCCGACGAGGCCCAGTTCCTCGCC
The DNA here is from genome assembly GCF_056436585.1 of Streptomyces sp. NPDC043685. NCBI lineage: Bacteria > Bacillati > Actinomycetota > Actinomycetes > Kitasatosporales > Streptomycetaceae > Streptomyces > Streptomyces sp. NPDC043685. Next base: position 125,272 of record NZ_JBWKCH010000006.1, read on the forward strand.
CCGGAGCAGATCGACCAACTGGCCCGGGTGGTCGACGACCTGAGCCTCGACGTCTACGCCTTCGGCATCACGACCGACTTCCGCTCCAAGCTGTTCCCCGGCTCGCAGCGGCTGGTGGAACTGGCCGACCGGGTCGAGGTGCTCCAAGTGGAGGCGCTGTGCTGGTGCGGAGCCCGCGCCACGCACAACGCCCGCACGATAGGCGGGGTGATGGTCGTCGAAGGCGCCCAGGTCGTCGTCGGCGATGTCACCCACTCCGCAGACGAGATCGGTTACGAGGTGCTGTGCCGCCGGCACCACCGCCGCCGCATGACCGCCGCGACGGCTCGCGCGGCGGCCCTGTCCCCGGACGTGCTGCCGGTGACGTCCGCCTGACCCGCGGCAGGCCGGGCCGTCAGTCCGGCCGTTGCAGCAGCGCGAACCGTGCCCCTTCCGGATCCGCCACGTGCGCCACCCGCCCGTGCGCGGTGTCGTGCACCGGCTCGATGACGTGCCCGCCCAGGTGGACGAGCTGGTCCAGGGCGTCGTCCACGTCGGCGACCTGGAAGTACGTGACCCAGTGCGCCCCCCGGTCCCGGGGCAGGCCATGCCCCAGGCCGTGGATGCCGGCGACGGGCCCGCCGCCCAGGTGCAGGGTCACGTGGTCGAAGTCGGCGGAGACCTCCGGCTCCTCCTCGTAGCCGAACACCGTGCGGTAGAACTTGGCGGCGCTCGCCGACTCGTAGGTCAGCAGTTCGTTCCAGGCGGGTGTGCCGGGGACGCCCGCGACGGCGGTGCCGAGATGCGCGGCGGCCTGCCAGATGCCGAAGATCGCGCCGGAGGGGTCGGAGCCGATGGCGAGGCGGCCCGCGTCGGCGGCGTCGAGCGGGCCCACTCCGATCGTGCCGCCGCGGCTGCGCACCGTCTCGGCCGTCAGATCCACGTCCTGAGAGGCGAAGTAGGGCGTCCACGCGATGGGCAGATGGCGGTCCGGAGGCAGCCGCCCGATGCCGGCCACCTCGCGCCCGTCGAGCAGCGCGCGCACATACGGGCCGAGCTGTTGCGGGCCCGGCTGGAACTCCCAGCCGAACAGCGCTCCGTAGAACTCCTCGGTCGCGGCCGGGCTGTGCACCATCAGGCTCACCCAGCAGGGTGTGCCCGGCGTGTGCCGAGCGGATGTGTCACCGTTCGGCCCGGCGGACCCCCGTGCGTCGGTCATCGTCACTCTCTTCTCGGCCTCGCGCCGGCCGTGTTCTCCGCAGCCCTGCCGGGGCAGCCCTGTGGGGCGTCCCCAGTCCGGGAGAATGCCCGATGTGCGGGCCCCTGTCCCTTGCGGCGCGCTTGTCGACTTGTGTCGTTCAGCTGTACAGCATGTGCTTGTTCGCGTACGGCGGGTGATCGTCCCGCTCCGGCCGAGCAGAGTAGCCGGGCGGGGACGGCTCGGCCACCCGGTGCGCGAGGATGGGGGCCATGAACGCCATCATCTCCGCACCCGATCTCGCGAGGGGCCTCGCGGGTGCCCACCCGCCGGTCCTGCTCGACGTCCGCTGGCAGCTCACCGCGGCGAAGGCGGCCGGCGAGCCGCCGTTCGACGGCCGGGCGGCGTACGAGTCAGGGCACCTGCCCGGAGCCGTCTACGTGGACCTGGACCGGGAGTTGGCCTCCGCGCCGGGCGCGGGCGGACGCCATCCGCTGCCGGACCTGGCGCACTTCGGTGCCGCGATGCGCCGGGCGGGCGTGTCGTCCGGGACACCGGTCGTCGTCTACGACGGCGGCCAGGGCTGGGCGGCGGCCCGGGCGTGGTGGCTGCTGCGCTGGACGGGTCACCCGGACGTGCGGGTCCTCGACGGCGGGTTGCCGTCCTGGGAGGGGCCGTTGGAGACGTCCGTGACGGTTCCGGCGGAGGGTGACTTCGTGCCCGAGCCGGGGGCGACCGGGCTGCTCGACGCCGATGCCGCCGCCGCGCTGGCCCGGTCCGGGGTGCTGCTGGACGCGCGGGCGGGGGAGCGCTACCGGGGTGAGGTGGAGCCGATCGACCCGGTGGCCGGGCACATCCCGGGCGCGGTGTCGGCGCCCACCACACAGAACGTCGGGGCCGACGGGCGGTTCCTGCCGGCCGGTGAACTGCGCACGCGGTTCAAGGAACTCGGCGTGGGCGACGGCGTACGGGTCGGTGTGTACTGCGGGTCGGGGGTCTCGGCGGCCCACGAGGTCCTGGCGCTGGCGGCCGCTGGCATCCCGGCCGAGCTGTACGTGGGGTCTTGGTCGGAGTGGTCCTCGGACCCGGACCGGCCGGTCGCCGTCGGGCCGGATCCGCAGTGACCTGACACGAGGTGAGGGCCGCGCCCGGCAGGCGCGGCCCCGCAACCCGACAGCCGGTCCGGCTACTCCTGCTTCTTGCGCCGCGTCCCGAACACGATCTCGTCCCAGCTCGGCACGGCCGCTCTGCGGCCCGGGCGCACCCCGTCCGCCTCGGCCTGGCGGTCGGTGGCGCCGATGAGCCGGTCGCGGTGGCTGCCCACGGATCGCGGCATGAGGACGTCCGCGTAGGCGGAACCGGCTCCGGCGGAGGCGGCGGGAGCCGGGGGCTCCTCCTCCTCGACCTCGGCGACGACGGTCTCCTCCTCGGGCTCCGCCGGGGGGAGTTCGGGAACCACCAGGTCGCCGCGGAAGCTCGGCACCGCCTCCAGCAGGCTGGTCAGCGAGTCGCGTTCACCCGTGGCCTCCTCGGCCGGTTCGGACGCCTGGGCGGGCAGCCCGGGCCGCTCGGGGCGGTCCAGCGGCCTGTCGCGTGGCAGGCGCGCGATGCGGGGGACGAACGGGAAGCTGGGCTCTGGCGCGGCCAGGTCGTCGGACTCGCCGATGAGGGAGCGGGCTTCGTCGTCGACGGCCTGGACGAGCCGCCGGGGCGGGTCGTAGGTCCAGCTCGCCGAGTGCGGTTCGCCCGCGACGCGGTAGACCAGCAGGACTTCCCAGGTGCCGTCGTCGCGGCGCCACGAGTCCCACTGGACGGTGTCCTTGTCGGCGCCGCGCAGCAGCAGCCGCTCCTGCACGGCCTCACCCAGCGGCGGACCGGAGTTCTCGCCGGGGCGGCGGACCGGGGTCTTGCGGGCCCGTTCGGCCATGAAGGCACGCTCGGCGAGCACGGGGCCCTCGAAGCGGCGCACCCGGTCGACGGGGATGCCTGCCATCTGCGCGACCTCTTCCGCGGTCGCGCCCGCACGTATACGTGCCTGGATGTCGCGGGGGCGGAGGTGGCTCTCCACCTCGATCTCGATCTGGCCGAGACGGGGACGGTCGCCACGCACGGCGGCGCGCAGGCGTTCGTCGATCGGAAGCGTGTACTCCGTAGAATCGGCAGCCTTCAGCACCAGCCGTGTGCCGTCATTCGAGACGGCCACGACACGCAGTTCGGGCATGGGGACCTCCCGGGTGGTGCCTGCCGACGTCACGTGCGTCGCTGCTTCCGCTAGTCGAGTGTGGCCTGCCCGGGTGCAGCCTGCCACAACCTTGCCGAGTTGCCCGGCGTGTCGGGCGCGGGCCCTGGAACGCCGTTATGGCACGGTTACCTATTCGCAACGCTAAGTGACGAACCCTGTCACCCTGTGCAACTAGCCCCCTCCCGGCGGTCCTTAAAGGCCCCGTACACCCTTACGGGAGACCGGACCCAGGGCTCGCCACAGTACTCCATTTGGGCCACCTGCGTGGATTGGCGCGCCGTCCGACTTCTCGCAAGAGGGGGGACTCGGCCGTCACTTGCCCCCGTTTTTCGATCTTGAACGTGGGGAACTTCACGTCATCGCCGGGAGCGCCGTCACCGGCGCGTCGCCTACGCGCCCAGAACCCTCCGCAAGTAGTCGTTCTGGAACCGGCGTTCCGGGTCGAGGCGATCCCGCAGCGCCGTGAACTCGCCGAAGCGCGGATACACCCCGGAGAAGTACTCGGCGTCCCGCGTGTGGATCTTGCCCCAGTGCGGACGGCCCTCGTGGGCGGTGAAGATGCGCTCGGCGGCGGTGAAGTACCGCTGGTAGGGCGTGCCCTGGAACATGTGGACGGCGATGTACGCGGTGTCCCGGCCGGAGGCGGTGGACAGCGTGATGTCGTCGGCGGGGGCGGTGCGCACCTCGACGGGGAAGCTCACCCGCAGGCCGGAGCGGTCCACCATCGCCTTCAGCTCGCGCAGCGTCTCGACCACCGCCGCACGCGGAACGGCGTACTCCATCTCCACGAAGCGCACCCGGCGCGGGGACGTGAAGACCTTGTAGGGGATGTCCGTGTAGGTCCGCGCGGACAGGGCCTTGCTGGAGATCTGGGCGATCGCGGGGATCGTGGCGGGCACCGCGCGGCCGACCCAGTTGGCCACCTGGAAGACGCCGTTGGAGAGGAACTCGTCCTCGAACCAGCTCTGGAGCTGCGGCACCGGCTTCTCCGGGCCCGCGCTGCGGTTGTTGCGCTTGGTGTTGGTGCTGCCGGTGTGCGGGAACCAGTAGAACTCGAAGTGCTCGTTCTCGGCCCAGAGTTCCTCGAAGTCCGCGAGGACCTTGTCGAACGGCATCGGCTCCTCGCGGGCCGTGAGCAGGAAGACCGGCTCGACGGCGAACGTGATCGCGGTGATGACGCCCAGCGCGCCCAGGCCGATGCGGGCGGCGGCGAAGACCTCCGGGTTCTCCTTCTCGGAGCAGGTGAGGACGGAGCCGTCGGCCGTGACCAGTTCCAGGCCCTTGATCTGGGCGGCGATCGAGCCGGAGTCACGCCCCGTGCCGTGCGTGCCGGTGCTGGTGGCGCCGGAGACCGTCTGCTCCATGATGTCGCCCATGTTCGTCAGCGACAGACCCTCGCGCGCGAGGGCGATGTTGAGCCTTTTCAGCGGGGTGCCGGCCTCCACGGTGACCGTCATGTTCTCGCGGTCGATGCCGCGGATGCCGGTCAGCAGGTGAGGGCGGATCAACACGCCGTCCGTCGCGGCTATGGACGTGAAGGAGTGTCCGGTACCGACGGCCTTCACTTTCAGGCCGTCCTCGGCCGCCCGCCGCACGGCGGCGGCCAGTTCGTCGACGGATGCCGGGGTGACCTCGCGCGCGGGTCGCGCGGTGACGTTGCGGCCCCAGTTACGCCACGTGCCGTTCTTTCCGTGCGCTGTGCTGCTCAACGGAGCCTCCCCGACCCGGTGCCGGCCGCTTGAGCCGGCGGAAACCGAGGAAACCCACCGCGACCGCGACGGCCCCGGCCACGGCCGGAACCCCGTACCCCGCACGCGCCCCGGCCGCGTCGATCACCCAGCCGGCCGCGGAGGAGCCGAGTGCGACCCCCACCGCGAGCCCGGTGCTCACCCAGGTCATGCCTTCGGTGAGCTGCGCGCGTGGTACGTGCTCTTCGATGAGGGACATGGTCGTGATCATCGTGGGAGCGATGGACAGACCCGCAACGAACAGCGCCACGGCCAGAAACGGCAAGTTTCCGACCAGTAGGAGGGGGATCATACTCACGGCCATGGCACATACGCCCAGCAGCCACCGTCGTTCCGGCGCCCCGGCGAAGTGCAGCAGCCCGAAGATCATGCCCGCCACACAGGAACCCGCCGCGTACACGGCGAGGACGACGCTCGCCGCGGCCTTGTGGCCCTCCTCGTCGGCGAAGGCCACGGTGACGACGTCGACCGCTCCGAAGATCGCGCCGGTGGCGACGAAGGTGGCCACCAGGACCTGGAGGCCCGGCGCGCGCAGCGCGCTGCCGCCGCCCTTCCGCTCGCGCGGGTGCGGCTCGGGTTCGGTGGCACGCTGCGCGGTCAGCCAGAACACGCCGACGGCCAGGAAGCCGGCGGCCAGCAGCGGGCCGGCCTCCGGGAACCAGGCCGTGGACAGACCGATGGAGATGATCGGCCCGAAGATGAAGCACACCTCGTCCACCACGGACTCGAAGGAGTACGCGGTGTGCAGCTGCGGGGTCCCGCGGTACAGCGCCGCCCAGCGGGCCCGGATCATCGCGCCGACGCTCGGCACGCAGCCGATGCCGGCGCAGGCCGCGAACAGCACCCAGTCCGGCCACCCGTAGTGCGCGGCGAACAGCAGGAGAGCGGCCGCCACGAGCGAGATCAGCGTGGCCGGGCGCAGCACCCGCCGCTGCCCGTACTGGTCCACCAGGCGCGAGACCTGCGGGCCGGCCACGGCCGCGGCCAGCGCGATGGTCGCCGACAAGGCACCGGCCAGCCCGTACCGCCCGGTGAGCTGGGAGACCATCGTGACCACGCCGATGCCCATCATCGACAGCGGCATCCGGCCGAGGAAGCCCGCAGCGGAGAAACCCTTGGAGCCGGGAGCGGCGAACAGGGCGCGGTAGGGGCTGGGCAACGGGGTCTCCGAAGGGCTCGGTAAGCTGCGAACGCAGTCGACACAGCTTACGGCCCGGAACGCCCCGACGCACCCGTCCGGCCCGGCGCCGGACGGCCCCGGAGCGGGGGCGCCGCGCGGGCGTCCCCCCGCCGTTTCCCGGCTGTCGGTGCCGGGTGGCAGGATCGACTCATGCCAGACGCGCGCGATGTCAGCCCCTACGACGCCCTGCTCCTGCTCTCGTTCGGCGGCCCGGAAGGCCCGGACGACGTGGTCCCGTTCCTGGAGAACGTCACACGTGGGCGCGGCATCCCCAAGGAACGCCTCAAGGAAGTCGGGCAGCACTACTTCCTGTTTGGCGGGGTCAGCCCGATCAACGACCAGAACCGCGCCCTGCTGGACGCCCTGCGCAAGGACTTCGCCGAGCACGGCCTGGACCTGCCGGTCTACTGGGGCAATCGCAACTGGGCGCCGTACCTGACGGACACGCTGCGCGACATGGTCCGCGACGGCCGCCGCCGCATCCTGGTCCTCGCCACCAGCGCCTACGCCTCGTACTCGGGCTGCCGCCAGTACCGCGAGAACCTCGCGGACTCGCTCGCGGCCCTGGAGGCCGAGGGCCTGGAGCCGCCGAAGGTCGACAAGCTCCGGCACTACTTCAACCACCCGGGCTTCCTGGAGCCCATGATCGACGGGGTGCTCCGGTCCCTCGCCGAGCTCCCCGAGGACGTCCGGGACGGGGCGCACCTCGCCTTCTCGACGCACTCGATCCCGACGGCCTCCGCCGACACCTCGGGCCCCGTCGAGGAGCACGGCGACGGCGGCGCCTACGTGAGGCAGCACCTGGACGTGGCGCGGCAGATCGCCGACGCCGTGCGAGAGCGCACCGGCGTCGACCACCCCTGGCAGCTCGTCTACCAGTCCCGCTCCGGCGCCCCGCACATCCCCTGGCTGGAGCCGGACATCTGCGACCACCTCGACGAACGGCACGCGGCCGGTGTCCCGGCCGTCGTCATCGCCCCCATCGGCTTCGTCTCCGACCACATGGAGGTCCTCTACGACCTCGACACGGAGGCCAGGGCCCGGGCCGCGGAGCTGGGGCTGCCGATGCGGCGTTCGGCCACCGTCGGCGCCGACCCGAGGTTCGCCGCCGCGGTCCGCGAGCTGGTCGTGGAGCGCGCCGCCGCCGAGCGCGGGCAGGACGTGACGCCGTGCGCGCTGGGCGCCCTGGGCGCGAGCCACCACCTCTGCCCGGTCGGCTGCTGCCCGGCCCGCGCCCCCCGTCCCGCCGCCGCCGGCGCCGACAGCCCCTACGCGTGAGGAGTCCCGTGACCGACCCCCTGCACTCGGACCTGCTCGCACTCGCCCAGGAGGCCGCCGGCCGCGCCGGCGCCCTGCTGCGGGACGGCCGGCCGGCCGACCTGGCGGTCGCCGCGACCAAGTCCAGCCCCATCGACGTGGTGACCGAGATGGACATCGCGGCGGAGAAGCTGATCACGGGCCTGATCGCCGAGCGCCGTCCGGACGACGGCGTCCTCGGCGAGGAGGGCGCCGCCACGGAGGGCACGAGCGGTGTCCGCTGGGTGATCGACCCGCTCGACGGCACGGTGAACTACCTGTACGGCCTGCCCACCTGGGCCGTCTCCATCGCCGCCGAGCAGGACGGCGAGACCGTCGTCGGCGTGGTCGCGGCACCGATGCGCGGCGAGACGTTCCACGCCGTGCGCGGCCGGGGCGCCTGGGCCACCGGCGCCTGGGACGGTGAGCGCCGGCTGGCCTGCCGTCCCGCGCCGCCCCTGGACCAGGCACTGGTCTCGACGGGCTTCAACTACGTGGCCGACGTCCGCGCCCACCAGGCCGACGTGGCCCAGCGGCTGATCCCGCTGCTGCGCGACATCCGGCGCGGCGGCTCGGCCGCGGTCGACCTGTGCGACGTGGCCGCGGGACGCCTCGACGGCTACTACGAACGCGGTCTGCACCCCTGGGACCTCGCCGCGGGCGACCTCATCGCCCGGGAAGCGGGCGCGCTGACCGGTGGACGCCCCGGGGAGCGCCCCTCAGGCGAGCTGGCGGTGGCGGGCACCCCCGGCGTCTTCGAGCCCCTCCAGCGCCTCCTGGAGGACTTCGGCGCCTGGCACGACTGAGACGGACGAGGGCTCCCCGACCACGGCCGACGGCACGCTGAACTCCAGGTGAACGCGCGCCCAACCGGTCCCGCGCGCGGTCTTCGGGCGGCCCTGCGGCAAGGAAGCGGGCCCCGGCGCTGGATTCACCGGGGCCCGCTTCCTGCGGCCTGATCAGACGCTCGTCGCGCTGACCTCCACACCGTGCTCGGCGGCGAGTCGGCGCAGGTCGTCGAGCTCGCCCTGCTCCACGTCGACGAGGAACTCGTCGCCCTCGTCGCGAGCCCGGGACAGATCGGACTCGGTCGCCCTTATGCGCTGCAGAAGTCCTGCGGTGAATGCGTCCATGCTGCGCCCCCTCGTCCTGGGTCGTGGGTCGATGGCACGGGGGTGTGCCGTTCGGAAGGGACGATCACGCCGCATGTGGATGCCCAGCGCCGCACGGCCGGGCGGCGACGGTGCCGGACACCCACGCCCGCCCTGCGGAAAAGCGGATTGATGCACACCGCATGGTGCTGCGGCGCCGACAGAGCGTGATCGTGGGATGTAAAGCCGTCCTCCCCAAGCTCCCTTCCGTGGAAACCTAACCGGAGGAGAAAATCTCGTATTCCCTCGTGCGGTCACCGCCCTCTCACCCGCCTTACCTCCGACTTATGACCGAAAAGGGCAGGATGGAGAGCAACACACCACGACACCGTCGTAGACCCCTGCCCGCGTGCGCTCGATGAGGGCTGCGCGGGCGGACATCAGGAAGGACCAGGAACGTGCGCGTACTCGTCGTCGAGGACGAGCAACTGCTCGCCGATGCGGTGGCCACCGGACTGCGCCGGGAGGCCATGGCCGTCGACGTCGTGTACGACGGCGCGGCCGCCCTGGAGCGCATCGGCGTCAACGACTACGACGTGGTCGTCCTGGACCGCGACCTCCCGCTCGTGCACGGCGACGACGTCTGCCGCAAGATCGTCGAGCTCGGCATGCCCACCCGTGTGCTGATGCTGACGGCCTCCGGCGACGTCAGCGACCGGGTCGAGGGACTGGAGATCGGCGCCGACGACTACCTGCCCAAGCCGTTCGCGTTCAGTGAGCTCATCGCCCGCGTGCGCGCCCTCGGCCGGCGCACCAGCGTGCCCCTGCCGCCCGTCCTGGAGCGCGCCGGGATCAAGCTCGACCCCAACCGCCGCGAGGTCTTCCGCGACGGCAAGGAGGTGCAGCTCGCGCCGAAGGAGTTCGCCGTCCTTGAGGTGCTGATGCGCAGCGAGGGCGCCGTCGTCTCCGCGGAGCAGCTCCTGGAGAAGGCGTGGGACGAGAACACCGACCCGTTCACCAACGTCGTGCGCGTGACGGTCATGACCCTGCGCCGCAAGCTGGGCGAGCCGCCCGTCATCGTCACCGTCCCCGGCTCCGGCTACCGGATCTGAGATACCCCCGTGGCAACGACTCCCGCGCCCCCGCAGGCGCCCCCCAAGCCCACCTGGGACCCCAGGCGGCCCGTGCCGCCCTTCCCCTGGCTGCGCCCGACGATCCGCATAAGGCTCACGCTGCTCTACGGCGGCATGTTCCTGATCGCGGGCATCCTGCTGCTGTCGATCATCTACCTGCTGGCCGCGCAGGCCCTCAACGTGGGCAGCGACCTGCCCTTCAAGATCGTCGAGGGCAAGGTCACCAGCGACATCTGCAACCTGCCGGACCAGGCCTCGCCCAACGAGTTCAACAGCGCCATGAACGCGTGCGTCAACGAGCAGCGCCGGCACGCCCTGGACAGCCTGCTCAGCCGCTCGCTGCTGGCCCTGCTCGGCCTGGCGGTCATCGCCTTCGCCTTCGGCTACGCCATGGCCGGGCGCGTGCTCTCCCCGCTGGGGCGGATCACCCGTACCGCCCGCGCGGTGGCGGGCTCCGACCTGTCCCGCCGGATCGAGCTGGACGGCCCGGACGACGAGCTGAAGGAGCTGGCGGACACCTTCGACGACATGCTGGAGCGGCTCCAGCGGGCCTTCACGGCCCAGCAGCGCTTCGTCGGCAACGCCTCCCACGAGCTGAGAACGCCGCTGGCGATCAACCGCACCCTCCTCGAAGTGCACCTGTCCGACCCGCAGGCGCCCGTGGAGCTCCAGCAGCTCGGCAAGACACTGCTGGCCACCAACGAGCGCAGTGAGCAGCTCGTCGAGGGCCTGCTGCTCCTCGCCCGCAGCGACAACCAGATCGTCGAGCGCGGGCCGGTGGACCTCGCCGAGGTCGCCGAGCAGGCCATCGACCAGGTGCACGGCGAGGCCGAGAGCAAGGGCGTGCGCATCCGGGGCGAGCAGAAGCCCGCGGTCGTCCAGGGCAACGGCGTGCTGCTGGAGCGGATCGCGCTCAACCTGCTGCAGAACGCCGTGCGCTACAACGTCCCCGAGGACGGCTGGGTCGAGGTCACCACCGAGGTCCAGCACGGCCAGGCGGTCCTGGTCGTGGCCAACACGGGTCCGGTCGTCCCGGCGTACGAGATCGACAACCTCTTCGAGCCGTTCCGGCGGCTGCGCACCGAGCGGACGGGCAGCGACAAGGGCGTCGGACTCGGGCTGTCCATCGTCCGGTCCGTGGCCCGGGCGCACGGCGGGCACATCTACGCCCAGCCGCGCGAGGGAGGAGGACTCGTGATGCGAGTCACGCTTCCCATCTGAGATCATGTCGCCGATCAACTCGGCGGCACACGGGGATGTTCGCTTTGCGCGGAATTTTTTGGACCTCGCCGTACGGGCCCCGTGTGTGATCGATCACAGGGGCACCTTTCCGGTCATTTACGTTCCGTGATCATGCACGCTGTCGGAAAGCCGGGAAAATCCCGGTTTTCGGGGGTCTTGATCACGGGAAGTACACGGTGAGACGCCTTTGTAGTGCGGCATTCGGACCGTGTACGGTCCCCATCGCCATCCAAGCCGATCACTCATGAGGAGTCCGGTTGGGTGTCGATTGAGTAACAGACCTTGATGTGAGGCAAAATCTCCGCCTCAGGTCGGGCACAAGTCCGGCCTCTCACGCGTTACGTGCGCTGGAGACACCGCAGACACCCAGAGGGGGAGAGCGACCATGGCAACCGATTACGACACTCCACGCAAGACCGACGACGACGTCGACTCGGACAGTCTCGAAGAGCTGAAGGCTCGGAGGAACGACAAGTCGGCCTCCGCCGTGGACGTCGACGAGTTCGAGGCCGCAGAGGGCCTCGAGCTGCCCGGAGCCGACCTCTCGAACGAGGAACTGGCAGTCCGGGTGCTCCCGAAGCAGCAGGACGAGTTCACCTGCATGAGCTGCTTCCTGGTGCACCACCGCAGCCAGCTGGCCCGGGAGAAGAACGGTCAGCCGATCTGCCGCGACTGCGACTGAGGGCGGGTCGGCCGTGACTGGCTCGACCCCTCCCTGGAAGCGCCGCTTCTCCAAGCGGAGGGCGGACGAAGGGCCGACGGACGGCCCGCGGTACGGCACGCGTGACGACGAGCGGGGCTCAACCGGTACGGGGCCGGCCTCGCTCGAACCGGCGGCGGACCGGGGTGACCTCCCGGCGTCCGTGGAGGTCCCCGCACCCGTCGCGAGACGGCGGGCGGGGGCGATCCGGGAGCGGGCCAGGGAAGGCGCCCGCAAGGGCGGCGACCGGGCCCGGGCCGGGCTCGCCCACCTCGCCGACCGCATCATCGATCTGGCCCCGCGCGTCCCCGTGCGGGACCTGGCGACACTGCGCAGACAGTTCCCGGGCCTCGGGCCCGAGGAGCTCGCGGACAAGCTCGTGGCGGGCGCCGCGAAGGCGACGGCGACGGTCGGCGCGGGCATCGGCGCGGCCGCCATGCTCCCCGTGCCCCTGGCGATGCCGACCGAGCTGGCCGCCGAGGTCACCGGCGTCGCGGCGATCGAGCTGAAGATGATCGCCGAACTCCACGAGGTCTACGGCGTGCGGCCGCCCGGCAACCTCAAGCAGCGCAGCACCGCGTATCTCGACTCCTGGTCGGGGGAGCGCGGCATCGACGCGTCCAAGCCGACGACGTTCAGCACGGCCCTGAACAGCCGCATGAAACGCGAACTGCGCCAGCGGATCATGAAGCGGATGGTCCGCAACATGCCGAACCTGATGCCGTTCCTGGTGGGTGCCGCCGTCGGGGCGGTCATGAACCGCGGCGAGACGAGAAAGCTCGCCGAGCGGATCCGCCGTGACCTGCGCAAGATCCAGGTGCCCTGGGAGTCCCTGGAGGCCCTCCCCGCCCTGGAACGTCCTGCGGACGCCCTGGAGCTGGACAAGATCACCCACGATCCCGTGGGCCACCACGACGACCGCCCGGGCGACGGCGGTGACGGCAGGCACGACGACGGGCGCTGAGACCGTAAGCACAGCGACGCCGAGGCCGTGGGCATGGCGACGGGCGCTGAGGCCGTAAGACGGCAACGGGCACTTGGGCCGTAAGCACGACGACGGGCGCTGAGGCCGGCCGCGCGCGGCGGCCGGGTGAGGTCCCGCGCAGGTGTGCTAGGCCGCCTTCGCCGTCCTCAGCGCCTCCGCCAGGCGCTCCGGCTCGCGCGTGGACAGGTACAGGTACGGCGTCGGGTCCTGCGGGTCCGTGACCTCCACGCGCAGGGCCGTGGGGATGTACGCGCGCAGCAGCAGGAAGGCGCGCGGGTCGGCCTTGTAGGTGCGCCAGGCGCGGGCCTCCTCCGCGTCCAGCACCTGCGCCTCGCCCAGGGCCGCCACCGGGATCTTCGCCTCGCCCGCGATCAGGGAGTCGCCCACCACGCGGATGCGGACCGAGCCGTACGAGCTCGCGGCGACGGCCGCGACCGCGGTGCCTCCGGCCAGGCCGCCGAGCATCGGCAGCGTGCCGAACGGGAGCAGGACCAGGGCCATGGAGACGCCCACGAGGAACGAGATCAGCCACCAGGTCCGCGGGGCGGTGAGGCGTTCTTCGTAGGGGGCGGCGGAGAGCTGCATGAGGCCAAGCTTGACACGGTGTCCGGAAGGAGCCGACGCGCGGGTAAGGTCTCCGGCTGTGAGTGGTACTTCCCCAGCTCTTCGGCCTCCGATCGACGCCGTGCGACCGGTGCGGCATCCGGACGCGCCCGCGCCCGGTGAGCTCCTCGGCGCGCACTACGGCGCGTGTTTCGGCTGCGGCGGCGACCAGCCGCACGGGCTGCACCTGGAGGCCCGGGCCGGCGAGGGCGTGTCGCTGACCGCCGAGTTCACCGTCCAGCCCGCCCACCAAGGCGCCCCCGGCCTCGCCCACGGAGGCGTGCTCGCGTCCGCCCTGGACGAGACCCTCGGCTCGCTGAACTGGCTGCTGCGCACGATCGCGGTGACCGGGCGGCTGGAGACCGACTTCGTACAGCCCGTGCCCGTCGGCACCACGCTGTACCTGGAGGCGGAGGTGACGGCGGTCGCCGGGCGGAAGATCTACTCCACCGCGACCGGACGTGTCGGCGGCCCGGACGGGCCCGTCGCCGTGCGCGCGGACGCGCTCTTCATCGAGGTGAAGGTCGACCACTTCGTCGACCACGGCCGCCAGGAGGAGATCCAGGCGGCCATGAGCGACCCGGACCAGGTCCGGCGGGCCCGGGCCTTCGAGGTGAACCCGTGAGCCGGCCGCCGCTGGACGTGCTCATCCGGCGCGTGGATCCGGACGTACCCCTTCCGTCGTATGCGCAGCCCGGGGACGCGGGCGCCGATCTGCGCACCACCGAGGCGTGCGAACTGGCGCCCGGGGAGCGGGCCGTGCTGCCCACGGGGGTGTCTGTGGCGTTGCCGGAGGGGTACGCGGCCTTCGTGCACCCGCGATCCGGTCTGGCCGCTCGCTGCGGCGTCGCCCTGGTGAATGCCCCGGGGACGGTTGATGCCGGGTACCGTGGGGAGATCAAGGTGATCGTGGTGAATCTCGACCCGCGCGAGGCCGTGCGGTTCGAGCGCTTCGACCGGATTGCCCAACTGGTGGTTCAGCAGGTCGAGCGAGTCCGCTTCCGCGAGGTGGCGGAACTCCCCGGCTCCGCGCGGGCCGAAGGGGGCTTCGGGTCCACCGGAGGCCATGCCGCGGTGGACGGGACGAGCGGCACAAGCGGTCAGGCCGCCCTGGGCGGTCAGGCGGGTGGGAATCGATACGCTTCGGTCGTATCCGACCGGGAAGGACAGTGACGTGTTCGGACGTCGCAAGAAGAGGGATGCCGCCGAGGACGCGGCCGGCGAGGCCGAGCAGGTCGTCGACGGTGTCGACACCGATGCGGACGAAGAGCGCGAGCGCCTGAGGCTCGAGCCGGCGCCGCGCCCCGACGGGCCCTGGGACAGCTCCGAGGTCCGTGACCCGAGCGAAGGCCGGGTCGACCTGGGCGGTCTGTTCGTGCCGGGCGTCGACGGCATGGAGCTCAGGGTCGAGGTCGCGGGCGACGCGATCGTCGCTGCGACGGTCGTGCTGCGCGACAGCGCCATCCAGTTGCAGGGCTTCGCCGCTCCCAAGCGCGAGGGCATCTGGGGCGAGGTGCGCGAGGAGATCGGCACCGGCATCACCCAGCAGGGCGGCATCGTCGACGAGGTCGAGGGGCCGCTGGGCTGGGAGCTGCGCGCCCAGGTGCCCGTGCAGCTGCCGGACGGCACCGGCGGCTTCCAGGTCGTGCGGTTCGTCGGCGTGGACGGCCCCCGCTGGTTCCTGCGCGGGGTCATCTCCGGGCAGGGCGCGGTGCAGCCGCAGGCCGCCGGGCTGCTGGAGCAGATCTTCCGGGACACGGTCGTGGTGCGCGGCGAGGGCCCGATGGCGCCCCGCGACCCGATCGTCCTCAAGCTGCCGAACGACGCCCAGATGGTCCCCGAGGGCGTTCAGCAGGAGGAGGGCTCCCGTTTCGCGGGCGGAATGGGTCAGCTCCAGCGCGGACCGGAGATCACCGAGGTCCGCTGACCCCGCAGAGACACCAGGGCCGCACCCCACCGGGGTGCGGCCTTTCTCGTGCGCGGAACCTTGACGGCGCATTGGTCTGTACCTACCGTCTCCGTCCAACGCGTCTGTTCATAAAGGCGCTTCACGTTCATATATGAGAACGGAAGGCCCCCCACGCATGCGCAGAACCGCACTTCTCGCCGCCTCGGCCGCCCTCGTCGCCGGTGCTCTCGTCCGGCCCGCCGGTGCCGCTCCCCGGGCCCCCGGCGCCCCCGCCACCTTCGTCCACCCCGGAGTCACCGTTTCCCAAGGACAGTTGGACTTCGCCCGGTCCAAGGTCACCGCCGGTGCCCAGCCCTGGAAGGGGGCCTTCGACCGGATGATGGCGAGCAAATACGCCGACCTGAACCGCACGCCCAGGCCCCGAGCCGTCGTCGAGTGCGGTTCGTACTCCAACCCGAATCACGGCTGCACGGACGAGCGCGAGGACGCCATCGCCGCGTACACCCAGGCGCTCGCCTGGTACATCACCCGCGACGAACGGCACGCCCGCAAGGCGATCGAGCTGATGGACGCCTGGTCCGCCGTGATCAGGGACCACACCAACAGCAACGCGCCCCTGCAGACCGGCTGGGCCGGTTCCACCTGGCCCCGGGCCGCCGAGATCATCAAGTACACCTACACCGGCACCTGGGCGAACTCCGGCCGCTTCGCCACCATGCTCCGCACCGTCTACCTGCCCGAGATCATCAACGGCTCGAACTCCAACGGCAACTGGGAACTGTCGATGATGGAGGCCGCCGTCGGCATCTCCGTCTTCCTGGAGGACAAGGCCTCCTACGACAAG
Organism: Streptomyces sp. NPDC043685; assembly: GCF_056436585.1. Lineage (NCBI taxonomy): Bacteria > Bacillati > Actinomycetota > Actinomycetes > Kitasatosporales > Streptomycetaceae > Streptomyces > Streptomyces sp. NPDC043685. Next base: position 141,422 of record NZ_JBWKCH010000006.1, read on the forward strand.
GCCATGGCGAAGTTCCGCACCCGGACGGCCGCCTACGTCTACCTGGAGTCCGACGGAGCGCTGCCGAAGACCGTCCCCACCCAGAACCTCGACACCCGCGACAAGATCGTCAGGTACTGGCAGGGGCAGTCGACCTTCGTCGACGGGCTCAGCCAGGAGACCTGCCGCGACTTCACCCACACCGGCTACGGCCTCTCCGCGATCTCGCACATCGCCGAGACCAGCCGCATCCAGGGCCAGGACCTCTACGGCACCGACGTGGGGGAGCGGCTGCGGCACGGGCTCGGCTTCCACGCCAAGTACGAGCTGGGCACCGCCGTGCCGGGCTGGCTGTGCGGCGGCTCGCTCAAGCCCGGCCTCGGGCCGATCACCGAGGTCGGCCACAACGCCCTGGCCAACCGTCTCGGGCACGCCATGACCAACACCGTGACGCTGACCCTGCGCGGCCGTCCCGCCGGGAGCAACAACCTCTTCGTCGCCTGGGAGACCCTCACCCACGGCGACAACCCGGCCTGAGCCGCCTCGCCCGGCCGGGCGCGTCAGGGTTTCGTCAAGGACGGGCCCGCTCACGCGCCCGGCACCGGCACGCCGCCCCGGCCGGCCGTAAGGTCGACGCTGCGCGGACAGCAGACCGGAAGACGATGAGGCCATGGCACGCGGCAGGCTACGTATCCACCTCGGGGCGGCACCGGGCGTCGGCAAGACCTGGGCGATGCTGTCCGAGGCGCACCGCCGCATCGAGCGGGGCACCGACTGCGTGGCCGCCCTCGTGGAACACCACGGCCGGCCCCGCACCGAGGCGCTGCTGCACGGTCTCGAACACGTGCCGCGCCGGGAGCCGGAGCACCTCGGCGGCGCCCGGACCGAGATGGACCTCGACGCCGTGCTCGCCCGCCGCCCCGAGGTCGCCCTGGTGGACGACCTGGCCCACACCAACGCCCCCGGCTCCCGCAACGCCAAGCGCTGGCAGGACGTGGAGGAACTGCTCGCGGCCGGCATCGACGTCGTCACGACCGTCGACATCGGGCACCTGGAGTCCCTCGGCGACGTCGTCGAGTCGATCACCGGCGTACGGCAGCCGGAGACCGTGCCGGACGAGGTGGTGCGGCGGGCCGACCAGATCGAGCTGGTCGACATGGAGCCCGAAGCCCTGCGGCGGCGCATCGCGCACGGCGACGTCCACCGGCCCGACGAGGTCGACGCGGCCCTGTCGCACCACTTCCGGCCCGACACCCTCACCGCGCTGCGCGAGCTGGCGCTGCTGTGGGTGGCCGACCGGGCCGGAGCCCACCTCACCCGGTACCGCGGCGAGCACCGGGCGCCGCGGACCCGGGGCGCCCGCGAGCGGATCGTGGTCGGCCTGACCGGCGGTCCCGAGGGCCGCACGCTCCTGCGCCGCGCCGCCCGGCTGGCCGGGAACGGCGCCGGCGGCCAGGTGCTCGCCGTGCACATAGCGCGCAGCGGCGGGCCGGCCTGCGCCCCGCCCGGCGAACTCGCCCACCTGCGAGCCCTCGCCGAGGACCTCGGCGGCACCTTCCACCACGTGGTCGGCGACGACGTACCGGCCGCGCTGCTCTCCTTCGCCCGCGGGGTCGACGCCACCCAGATCGTGCTCGGCTCCCCGCGCCGCACGGCCTGGCGGCACGTCGTCGCACCCGGCGTCGGCGCCACCGTCACGCGGGATTCCGGACCCGGCCTGGACGTGCACCTCGTCACCCACGGCGAGGCCGCCGAGGGTCGCGGCCTGCCGGTGGCCCGGGGTGCGCGCCTCGGCCGCTCCCGGCGGGTGTGGGGGTGGATCGCCGCCACCGCCGGCCCGCCCGCCCTCACGGCGCTGCTGAGCACCGTCGACCTCGGCCTCACCAACGACATCCTGCTGTTCCTGGCGCTGACGGTGGCGGCGGCCCTGCTCGGCGGGCTGCTGCCCGCGCTGGCCTCGGCGGCGGTCGGGTCGCTGCTGCTGAACTACTTCTCCTCACCGCCCCTGCACCGGTGGACCATCGCCGACCCGAGGAACGCCGTCGCCCTCGTGATCTTCGTGGCGGTCGGCGCGGCGGTGGCCTGCGTGGTCGACCTCGCCGCCCGCCGCACCCACCAGGCGGCCCGGCTGCGGGCCGAGTCGGAGATCCTGTCGTTCCTCGCGGGCACCGTGCTGCGCGGCGAGACCGGCCTGGAGGAACTGCTGGAGAGGGTCCGGGAGACCTTCGGCATGGAGTCGGCCGTCCTGCTGGAGCGGGCGGGCGACGGCGCGCCGTGGACCTGCGCGGGCCGGGCCGGTCAGGGGCCTTTCGTCGAGCGGCCCGGCCAGGCGGACGTGGACGTGCCGGTCGGGGACCACCTGGCCCTCGCGCTGACCGGCCGCGTCCTGCCCGCCGAGGACCGCCGGGTGCTGGCCGCCTTCGCCGCCCAGGCCGCCGTCGTCCTGGACCGCCGCCGGCTCACGGAGGAGGCCGACCGGGCCCGCGCGCTCGCCGAGGGCAACCGCATCCGCACGGCCCTGCTCGCCGCCGTCAGCCACGACCTGCGCACGCCCCTGGCCGGGATCAAGGCGGCGGTGTCCTCCCTGCGCTCCGAGGACGTGGAGTGGTCCGAGGAGGACCGGGCCGAGCTGCTGGAAGGCATCGAGGAGGGCTCCGACCGCCTCGACCACCTCGTCGGCAACCTCCTGGACATGTCCCGCCTCCAGACCGGCACCGTCACGCCGCTGATCCGTGAGATCGACCTCGACGAGGTGGTGCCCATGGCGCTCGTAGGCGTCCCCGACGGCAGCGCCGCCCTGGACGTGCCCGAGACCCTGCCCATGGTCGCCGTCGACCCCGGGCTGCTGGAGCGGGCGATGGCCAACCTCGTCGAGAACGCCGTGAAGCACGGTCCGCCCGGCGTCCCCGTGCTGGTCGCCGCCAGCGCGCTCGCCGGCCGGGTCGAGGTACGCATCGTCGACCGGGGCCCGGGTGTCCCGGACGAGGCGAAGGACCGCGTCTTCGAGCCGTTCCAGCGCTACGGCGACGCCCCGCGCGGTGCGGGCGTGGGTCTGGGGCTCGCGGTGGCGCGCGGCTTCGCCGAGGCCATGGGCGGCACCCTGAACGCCGAGGACACCCCCGGCGGCGGGCTCACCATGGTCCTCACGCTGCGCGCGGCGGGAGCGCGCCCGGAGCCCCACCCCACGGCGGAAGCGGAAAGGCAGGCCTCATGACCCGCGTCCTGGTGGTCGACGACGAGCCGCAGATCGTGCGCGCCCTCGTGATCAACCTCAAGGCACGCTCCTACGAGGTCGACACGGCGCACGACGGCGCCACCGCCCTCAGGCTCGCCGCCGACCGTCACCCCGACGTGGTCGTCCTCGACCTCGGGCTGCCCGACATGGACGGCGTCGAGGTGATCCGGCGCCTGCGCGGCCGGATGCGGACGCCGGTCCTGGTGCTGTCCGCCCGGCACTCCTCCGACGAGAAGGTCCAGGCGCTCGACGCGGGCGCAGACGACTACGTGACCAAGCCGTTCGGCATGGACGAGCTGCTGGCCCGGCTGCGGGCCGCCGTGCGCCGCGCCGAGCCCGCCGGAGACGGGGACGTGATCGTCGACACCGGCGAGTTCACCGTCGACCTGGGCGCGAAGAAGGTCACCCGCGCGGGCAAGGACGTACGGCTGACGCCCACCGAGTGGCATCTGCTGGAGGTTCTCGTGCGCAACAGCGGCCGCCTGGTCGGGCAGAAGCAGCTGCTTCAGGAGGTGTGGGGGCCGGCGTACGGGACGGAGACGAACTATCTCCGCGTGTACATGGCCCAGTTGCGGCGCAAGCTGGAGGCGGACCCCTCGCACCCGAAGCACTTCATCACCGAGCCGGGCAGGGGCTACCGCTTCGAGCAACAGGCTCTTCGCCCTTCGTCCCCGAGCCCCGGTACGCTTCAGACATGAGTGCTGTTCCTCGTTCCGAGAAGCCGGCGGGCCGGTTCCGGCGCATGCTCGACCGGCTCTCCTCGTCGCAGGAGGACCTGGAGTCCGAGGAGCTGCGCGAGGACACCGAGACGGCCGGCTGTACCCGGATCGGAGACTGTCAGGACCGCCAGATCGTGACGGTTACTGGTACCTTGCGCACGGTCACCCTTCGGCCGCGCGCCGGAGTCCCGGCCCTGGAGGCCGAGCTGTTCGACGGCTCCGCCGCGCTGGACGTGGTGTGGCTCGGCAGGCGCTCCATCGTGGGGATAGAGCCGGGGCGCAAGCTGATCGCATCGGGCCGGGTCTCGATGAGCCGGGGCCGCCGGGTGCTGTTCAATCCCAAGTACGAACTGAGACCCCTCGGACGGGAGTAGCCGGTGACGTCGCTCGACAAGCCGACCGAAGAGACATCTGCGGACGACGCCCGGGCGGTGACCGAGGCCGCCCTGTTCGAGGCGTTCGGCGGCGTGCGGGGCATGGTGGAGACGGTGCTTCCCGGTCTCCTCTTCGTCACCATCTACACGATCAACAAGGACCTGCACCTGTCGGCGATCGCGGCGCTGGCCGTGTCGCTGGTGCTGGTGGTGGTCCGGCTGGTGACGAAGGACACCGTCAAGCACGCCTTCAGCGGCGTCTTCGGCGTGGCCTTCGGTGTCGTCTTCGCGATGATGACCGGCAACGCCAAGGACTTCTACCTGCCCGGCATGCTCTACACGCTGGGTCTCGGCCTGGCCTACATCATCACCACCCTGTGCGGGGTGCCGCTGATCGGCCTCATCCTCGGCCCGGTCTTCAAGGAGAACCTCTCCTGGCGCACCCGCAACCCCGGCCGCAAGAAGGCCTACGCCAAGGCCAGCTACGCCTGGGGCGCGATCCTGCTCGCCAAGTGCGCGATCCTCTTCCCGCTGTACTGGTGGGCCGACACCACCCAGCTGGGCTGGGTCCTGGTCGCCCTGAAGATCCCGCCGTTCCTGCTCGCCGTGTACCTGACGTGGGTGTTCCTGGCCAAGGCGCCCGCGCCGATCGACGTGTTCGCGGAGATGGAGGCGGAGGAGAAGGCCGCCGAGGAGCGCGAGCGGCAGGCCGCCGCCCGGTCCGCCGAGCAGTGATTCTCCGAAGCTGACGAAGGGGCGTCCCGAGCATTCGGGACGCCCCTTCCGTCTGTTGCGTCTGTTGCCCCCGTGTCCGGCGGGGACGCGCTCAGCTCGCCGCGTTCCGCCGCACCGACAGCAGGTCCTCCAGCTGCTCCTCACGGGCCTGCGCGGCCACGAAGAGGAGTTCGTCGCCGGCCTCCAGGGAGTCCTCCCGGGAGGGCGTCAGCACACGGTTGCCGCGGATGATCGTCACCAGGGACGTGTCCTGCGGCCACTCGACGTCACCGACCTGCGTGCCGGCCAGGGCCGACTCCTCGGGCAGGGTCAGCTCGACCAGGTTGGCGTCGCCGTGGCTGAAGCGGAGCAGACGGACCAGGTCGCCGACGCTCACCGCCTCCTCGACCAGGGCCGACATCAGCCGCGGGGTGGAGACGGCGACGTCCACGCCCCAGGACTCGTTGAACAGCCACTCGTTCTTGGGGTTGTTCACCCGGGCGACGACGCGCGGGACGCCGTACTCCGTCTTGGCGAGGAGCGAGACCACCAGGTTCACCTTGTCGTCGCCGGTCGCGGCGATCACGACGTTGCAGCGCTGGAGCGCCGCCTCGTCCAGGGACGTGATCTCGCAGGCGTCGGCGAGCAGCCACTCGGCCTGCGGGACGCGTTCGACCGAGATGGCGGTCGGCGCCTTGTCGATCAGCAGGACCTCGTGGCCGTTCTCCAGCAGTTCGCCCGCGATCGAGCGGCCGACGGCGCCGGCTCCGGCAATGGCGACCCTCATCAGTGACCGCCCTCCTCTTCGGGACCCTTGGCGAACGCCGCCTCGACCTTGTCGACCTCGTCGGTGCGCATCATCACGTGGACCAGATCGCCCTCCTGCAGCACCGTCTGCGAGGTGGGCAGGACCGCCTCGCCGAGCCGGGTCAAAAACGCCACGCGCACGCCGGTCTCCTCCTGGATCCGGCTGATCTTGTGGCCGACCCAGGCGGTGGAGGTGTGCACCTCGGCCAGCTGGACACCGCCGGTGGGGTCGCGCCACAGCGGCTCGGCACCGGAGGGCAGCAGCCGGCGCAGCATCTGGTCGGCCGTCCAGCGGACGGTCGCCACGGTCGGGATGCCCAGGCGCTGGTAGACCTCCGCGCGGCGGGGGTCGTAGATGCGGGCGGCGACGTTCTCGATGCCGAACATCTCGCGGGCCACGCGGGCGGCGATGATGTTGGAGTTGTCACCGCTGGAGACGGCGGCGAAGGCACCTGCCTCCTCGATGCCCGCCTCACGCAGGGTGTCCTGGTCGAAGCCGACGCCCGTGACGCGGCGCCCGCCGAACCCCGAGCCCAGCCGGCGGAAGGCGGTGGGGTCCTGGTCGACCACGGCGACCGTGTGCCCCTGTTGCTCCAGGTTCTGGGCCAGTGCGGAACCCACCCTTCCGCAACCCATGATCACGATGTGCATGGCCTCACACCACGCTCCCCGCAGACCGGCCGGCCTGCGTCAGTGTTCTGCTCATGTCTCTCTCTCGGGTCGCCGGGCAGCACTTCGCGGCCTTCTGTGCGGACCGCCAGGACCATCATGCCGGTGGAACCACGCCATGATGCCCTCCGGGGGCGGTGCCGCGTTCGACCGCCGGCTCCAACGTATCCGCAAAGCCGACAAGGGCGCCGAGGGTCCCGACGGACCCCGGCCGGGGGAGGAACCCGCCATGAACCACGAGATCGACGTCCTCGTGCTGGGCGGCGCGGGCGTGGACACCGTCGTCCACGTGCCCGAGCTGCCCGTGCCGTTCGCGGACAGCCACATGATCCGGCCCGGGATCGTGACACGGGCGGGCCAGAGCGGCGACTTCGTCGCCCTCGGCACGAGCGCGCTGGGCCTGCGCACCCACCACCTCGACCTGCTCGGCGACGACCCCGAGGGCGACCTCGTCCGCGCACTGCACCGGGAGCACGGCATCGGGCTCACCGCCGTCCCGCAGCCCCTGGGCACCAAACGCGCGGTCAACCTCGTCGGCCCCGACGGCAGACGGTGCTCCCTCTACGACGCCACCCGGGCCGCCGACACGGACCGTCTGCCCGAGGCCACCGTGCGCGCGCTCGCGGCCGTCAGCGGGCACGCCCACGTCGTCATCACCCAGCCGTGCGCCCAGGCGCTGCCCGTACTGCGCGAGGCGGGCCCGACGATCTCCACCGACCTGCACGACTGGGACGGCTCCAACCCCTACCACGAGCCCTTCGCCCACCAGGCCGACCTGGTCTTCCTGTCCTGCGCGGCCCTCACCGACCCGGAGCGGACCATGCGGCGGATCACCGAGCGCGGCCGGGCCCGGATCGTCGTCGCCACCGCCGGGGCGGACGGCGCGTACCTGCTGGCCGACGGGGAGCTCACCCACGTACCCGCCGCCGTGCCACCGGCCCCGGTCGTCGACTCCAACGGCGCGGGTGACGCCTTCGCCGCCGGGTTCCTCCACGCCTGGCTGAACGGCGCCTCACCCCTGCGCAGCGCCCGGTACGGCACGGTGGCCGGCGCCCACGCCTGCACGATCCCCTCGACCCGGACCGCCGCCATCGGGCCGGAGGAACTGCGCGCGGGCGTGGCTAGCGCGCCCCCGGTGACACGTCCTTGCGGCGGCTGATGCTGCGGACACTCGCGACGGTCAGGATTCCGAGGGCGACAAGGGTGGCCGCGGCGCCGATCAACTGGGCGGGCGTGTGCATGGGACCTCCAGGGGCGGCAACGGCCGGAAGACGGACGGGGCTTAGTCATATAGGCATGCCAAGCGGATGACCTGCGGAATCCGCAGCGGTACGGGCCCGGGAATTCACCCGGAGAGCAGACGGGACGCCGATGGGGGGTGGCGGGTGGGCACCCCCGCAATCGAACGCCTACGATCCTCTGTTGTGTCCAAACTGACCGACGTGCCCAAACGGATCCTGATCGGGCGCGCACTGCGCAGTGACCGGCTGGGCGAAACGCTCCTGCCGAAGCGCATCGCACTCCCCGTCTTCGCCTCCGACCCGCTGTCCTCCGTGGCGTACGCGCCCGGCGAGGTGCTGCTGGTCCTGTCGATCGCGGGCGTGACGGCCTACCACTTCAGCCCGTGGATCGCCGTCGCGGTCGTCGTGCTGATGTTCACCGTGGTGGCCTCGTACCGGCAGAACGTGCACGCCTACCCCAGCGGCGGCGGCGACTACGAGGTGGCGACCACCAACCTCGGTCCCAAGGCCGGCCTGACGGTCGCGAGCGCGCTGCTCGTCGACTACGTCCTCACCGTCGCCGTGTCGATCTCCTCCGGCATCGAGAACCTCGGCTCCGCGATCCCCTTCGTGGTCGAGCACAAGGTGCTCTGCGCGATCGGCGTGATCGTGCTGCTGACCCTGATGAACCTGCGGGGTGTGAAGGAGTCGGGCTCGCTGTTCGCCATCCCGACGTACGTCTTCGTCGCGGGCGTCTTCACGATGATCGCCTGGGGTGCCTTCCGCGGACTGGTCCTGGGCGACAGCATGCGGGCACCGACGGCGGACTACGTCATCAAGCCCGAGCACCAGGGCCTGGCCGGCTTCGCTCTGGTTTTCCTGCTGCTGCGCGCCTTCTCTTCCGGCTGCGCCGCGCTCACCGGTGTCGAGGCGATCTCCAACGGTGTCCCGGCCTTCCGCAAGCCCAAGTCCAAGAACGCCGCGACCACCCTGGCCATGATGGGCCTGCTGGCCGTCACCATGTTCTGCGGCATCATCGCCCTGGCCGCCGCGACCGACGTCCGCATGGCGGAGAACCCGGCCAGGGACCTGTTCCACAACGGTGTGCCGCTCGGCGGGGACTACGTCCAGAACCCGGTCATCTCGCAGGTCGCCGAGGCCGTCTTCGGCAAGGGCAGCGTCCTGTTCATCATCCTGGCCGCCGCCACCGCGCTGGTGCTGTTCCTCGCCGCCAACACCGCCTACAACGGCTTCCCGCTGCTCGGCTCGATCCTCGCCCAGGACCGCTACCTGCCGCGCCAGCTGCACACCCGCGGCGACCGGCTGGCCTTCTCCAACGGGATCGTGCTCCTCGCCGGAGCCGCCGGACTGCTGGTGGGCATCTACGGCGCCGACTCCACGCGCCTGATCCAGCTGTACATCGTCGGCGTGTTCGTGTCCTTCACGCTCAGCCAGACCGGCATGGTCCGGCACTGGAACCGCCACCTGGCCGCGGAGAAGGACCAGGCCAAGCGCCGCCACATGGTCCGCTCCCGCGCCATCAACGCCTTCGGCGCGTTCTTCACCGGCCTCGTCCTGGTCGTCGTGCTGCTCACCAAGTTCACGCACGGCGCCTGGGTCGCCCTGCTCGGCATGGTGATCTTCTACGCGACGATGACGGCCATCCGTAAGCACTACGACCGGGTCGCCGCCGAGATCGCCGCCCCCGAGGGCCCCAGCGACGACCTCGTACGGCCTTCCCGCGTCCACTCGGTCGTGCTGATCTCCAAGATCCACCGCCCCACGCTGCGCGCGCTGGCCTACGCCAAGCTGATGCGCTCCGACACGCTGGAGGCCCTGAGCGTCAACGTCGACCCGGCGGAGACCAAGGCCCTGCGCGAGGAGTGGGAGCGGCGCGGCATCGACGTCCCGCTGAAGGTCCTGGACTCGCCCTACCGCGAGATCACGCGGCCGATCATCGAGTACGTCAAGAGCCTGCGCAAGGAGTCGCCGCGCGACGCGGTGTCCGTGATCATCCCCGAGTACGTCGTCGGTCACTGGTACGAGCACCTGCTGCACAACCAGAGCGCCCTGCGGCTGAAGGGCCGGCTGCTGTTCACGCCGGGCATCATGGTCACCTCCGTGCCGTACCAGTTGCAGTCCTCCGAGGCGGCCAAGCGGCGGGCCCGCAGGCAGCAGGACTGGAACGCGCCCGGGTCGGTGCGGCGCGGTCCCGCGCAGGTGCGGTCGAAGGAGTCCTCCGAGCCCAAGTCCTGAGGATTGCCGACGCGACGGCTCGTGTGAAACGGCCGGGCGACAGCCACGTAGACTGGTGGGCTGTTGTCAGGCCGTTTTTCGTTCGGCCCTTTCCCCTCACGTGTTTTGGAGTCACCCCGCCATGCAGGCAGAACCGAGGAAGTCGCTGGTGGGGGAGGAGTACGAGGTCGAGGTCGGCCCCGTCGCCCACGGCGGTCACTGCATCGCCCGCACGTCCGAGGGGCAGGTGCTGTTCGTCCGGCACGCCCTGCCCGGTGAGCGGGTCGTGGCCCGGGTGACCGAGGGCGAGCAGGGCGCGCGGTTCCTGCGCGCGGACGCCGTGACGGTGCTCGACGCCTCCAAGGACCGGATCGACGAGCCCTGCCCGTTCGCCGGCCCCGGCCGCTGCGGCGGCTGCGACTGGCAGCACGCCAAGCCCGGCGCGCAGCGGCGCCTGAAGGCCGACGTCATCGCCGAACAGCTCCAGCACCTGGCCGGGCTCACCCCGGAGGAAGCCGGCTGGGACGGCACGGTGCTGCCCGCCGAGGGCGACAAGGTCCCCGCGGGCCAGGTCCCCGCGTGGCGCACCCGCGTCCAGTACGCCGTCACCGCCGACGGCCGGGCGGGTCTGCGCCGGCACCGCTCGCACGAGGTGGAGCCGATCGACCACTGCATGATCGCGGCGGAGGGCGTCAGCGAGCTGGGCATCGAGAAGCGGGTCTGGACGGGCATGGACTCCGTCGAGGCGATCGCGGCGACGGGCTCCCAGGACCGCCAGGTGATCCTCACCCCGAAGCCGGGCGCGCGCCTGCCGCTGGTCGAACTCGACCGCCCCGTCTCCGTCCTGCGTGTGGACGAGCGCTCCGGCGGCGTCCACCGCGTCCACGGCCGCCCCTTCGTCCGCGAACGCGCCGACGGCCGCACGCACCGGGTCGGAGGCGGCGGCTTCTGGCAGGTCCACCCGAAGGCGGCGGACACGCTGGTCACGGCCGTGATGCAGGGCCTGCTCCCGCGCAAGGGCGACATGGCCCTCGACCTGTACTGCGGGGTCGGCCTCTTCGCCGGCGCCCTCGCGGACCGCGTCGGCGACCAGGGAGCGGTCCTCGGCATCGAGTCGGGCAAGCGGGCGGTGGAGGACGCGCGGCACAACCTCGCGGACTTCGAGCGGGTGCGGATCGAGCAGGGCAAGGTCGAGAGCGTGCTGCCGCGCACGGGCATCTCGGAGGTCGACCTGATCGTGCTGGACCCGCCGCGGGCGGGAGCGGGCCGCAAGACGGTCCAGCACCTGGCCTCGCTGGGCGCGCGGCGGATCGCGTACGTGGCGTGTGATCCGGCGGCGTTGGCGCGGGACTTGGGGTACTTCCGGGACGGGGGGTACCGGGTGCGGACGCTGCGGGCGTTCGATCTGTTTCCGATGACGCATCATGTGGAGTGCGTGGCGATTCTGGAGCCTGCCGCAAAGGGCGTCTGACCTGCTGTTTCTTGCGAATCGGCCAGTACGGCCGGGCGTGCTCGACCTGTTTTCCCGGAGTGCACGAGGTGAAGCGCGTCGTCTGCTGACGCCGTCTGACCTGGCGTTCAGGGAACGTGCCGGGATGGCGGTGCGATCTCCGCGCCTGTCGGCGTGAAGGGAGGCTGACCGCCTCGACGCTCAGTTGGCGCTCGTCCTGATGGACCGTCACTGATCGGGCCGTTGGTGCTGCCGCTCGGCCTTCACTCCCCCTTTGCCGAAGACCACGCCGTGGCCTCGCGTGAACGGTTCACGCAAGGCCCGGGTGAAGCGGCCCGCCAATCGCTCATTCGAAGCGCTTCGATGCCTCCCGAGGCAGCAGTAGTGCGTCATGCGATCGACGCCCACATACAGCAGACGTGGGCGTCGAAGGAATCTTTGAAGCGACCCTTGTGTGCCCATGGGTGTTCACTTAATCTCACAGCAGCGTCGAAGCGCTTCGATTGCGTATGGCTCGACAGTGATGGGATGTCCGCTCTCAGCTCAGGGTTGACGCAATGACGCCGAACGTCGCCTCCATGTCCTTGGGCCCGGCCTGGGTGAAGCCCGAACCTCGCCCAGGAGCACGGGAGTTCGGCTGGCAGGACAGGCTCCCGGGGCCGATGCGGGCAGGCGGCTTCGGCAGGTCCTCCCGTCTCACCTCCATCGCCCCGCCCTGGACGGGCCGGCCGCACGGTTCGCAGAGCCGGGTGCCGAGCCGGGCGTCGTCACGCATCACCCCCTGGCACGGCCGGACGGCGATCAGCCTGGCTGGTTCAGCAATCACGCCCAGAACAGAGGACATGCATGAAAAAGTCTTGGATTCTCCCCGTGATCACGCTTGTCGCAGCCGCGCTCGGGGTGACGGCGACAGGTGTGAACCCGGCCTCCGCCGCCCCCAACACGCCTTTGCGGGTCATGCCGTTGGGCGACTCGATCACCTGGGGTGCGGGAAGCAGCACGGGTAACGGCTACCGGGGTCCGTTGTGGAACGAGCTCGCAGCGGACGGCCATCCGCTGGACTTCGTCGGCACGGTGCAGAACGGCTCGATGTCAGACCCCGACAACGAAGGCCACCCCGGGTACCACATCAACGAGATCGCCGCACTCGCCGACGCCTCGCTGACCCGCTACCGGCCCAACGTCGTGACGCTGCACATCGGCACCAACGACCTCATAGGGGCGTCCGGGGCCAACGCCGCCATCACCGAGCTGAAGTCGCTGGTCAACCAGATCACCGCCGACGTTCCCGACGCGACCGTCCTCGTCGCCTCCCTGGTCGTGTCCACCAACAACTCGGAGGAGCAGTGGCGGGGCACCTACAACCAGGCCATCCCGCAGATCGTGAGGGACGCGCAGGCCGCGGGCAAACGCGTCGCGTTCGTCGACATGAGCAGTCTGACCACGGCCGACCTGGCCGACCCCCTGCATCCCAACGACTCGGGCTACCAGAAGATGGCCGACGCCTTCCACCGTGGCGTCCAGGCCGCGGACAGCGCCGGGTGGCTGAAAAACCCCGCTCCCGCGCCCGCCCGTGTGCAGTCCGGCATCGCCGGCAAATGCATGGACGTCAACGGTGCCGGCACCGCCGACGGGACCGCCGTCCAGACGTGGGCCTGCGGCAACGCTGCCAACCAGTACTGGTCCGCCTACACCGACGGCACCCTGCGCTCCCTGGGCAAGTGCCTCGACGCCGCCGGCGGGGCCACCGCCAACGGCACCAAGGTGCAGCTCTGGGCCTGCCACGGTGGTGCCAACCAGGTGTGGCAGCCCTACAACGGCGGCTACCGCAACCCCGCCTCCGGCCGCTGCCTCGATGTTCCGGGCTCGTCCACGGCCGACGGCACACAGCTGGTGCTGTGGGACTGCAACGGCGGCTCCAACCAGAAGTGGACCACTCTGACCACCGGATGAACCCCGAGCCCGGGATCCGAGCCCGCTCCGGGCTCGGATCCCGGGAACCCCGGGCACGTGAGGTCGAGCACCTGTGTGCAGCGCCGGTCGGCGGGGGCCGGCTGCATGGTGCGGTGTCGGCGGGTGGGTGGACGCGCTACCGGGAGAACGAGAAGTACAGGCTTCGGCCGTAGTCGCCCGTCGCCGTCGTGGGGGCGCCGCTGGGGCCGAGCGCGGCCGGCGCGTCGAACTTGGTGCCGATGGCCGGGATGGCGTCGAGGAAGGACAGGTCTCCCTTCGGGAAGGGCGGCGCGGTGTGGCGGGGGTCGGGTCCGAACCGGGGCGTGAAGAGGCGCAGGTAGAGGTCCTCGTCCTCGGAGACCACGGTGAGACGTCCGGCGGTGGTGTGCAGGGACGCCCAGCGGACGTCCGCGTGGTAGCCCTTGAACTCCGGGTACACCCAGCCGTCGGCGCCGGTCGCGGTGTCGTTGTACTGCTTCGTCCAGACGTCCGTCGCGACGCCGCGCAGCCGGTTCTTCCACACCCTGTGCGGTCCGTGGCCGAGCCATGTCACGCCGGTCACCTGCGCTTCGGGATGGTCGAAGCCGACGCCGAAGAGGTCGTGCTCGCCGGTGAGGTGGTAGCGGTAGTCCAACCGCAGCCAGCCGCTGGGGTGCAGACGCCACCGGACGTGGCGCAGGACGCCGGAGTACTCGGCCTCCACCGTGTAGGCGTCGCCGTCGGGCCCGTGTGTCAGGCGGGTGAGGTCGGCCGTTCCGGTGGTGGGCAGCGGGCCGCGGGACAGCGCGAAGTCCCTCCCCCGGTGGGTGACGCCGGCCAGCATGCCCGTCGTGGCGTCGAGCGTGACGGTGGTGTGGCGGGAGGCGAGGGTGAGCCTGTCGTCCGCGAGCCGGCCGCGTACGACCGGTCCCGGGCCCGTCCGTACCAGTCGTCGGGCCTGGTCCGCGGCGGATGTGATGGCCCAGGTCCAGCTGCGGATCTCACGGCCGTCGGCATCGGTGACGGTGAGAGCCACGGCGTCGGCGCGTCGCCAGCCGTACGGCAGGGGCAGGCGCAGCACTCCTCGCGCGCCGGGCTCGATGTCGGGAGCGGAGGCGGTGCCCTGGGCGCGCACCGTGTGGCCGTCCCGCCGCTGCGACGGGGTGCGGAAGTCCAGGAGCCGCCAAGTGAACCGACAGATACGGGTATTGGTGAAGGCGTAGTGGTTGGTGAGGCCGATCCGCCCGTCGAAGTCGTCCGGCAGGCCGGAGGCGAACCGCTCCGGCTCGGCGAGCTGTACGGGAGACCAGATGTCCTTGATCGTGTAGAAGCTGGCCTCCTTCTCGCGGAAGGGGCCGAGGATGCCGTCGGGTGCGGCGTTGCCCGCCACGTCGATGGCGCCGCCGAGGTCGTCCCGCACGATGCCCTCGTCGATCAGTGACCACAGGAAGCCGCCAGCGGAGAGCCGTTCACGGCCCATCAGCCGCCAGTAGTCGTCGAGGCCGGCGCCGGCGCCGCCGTCGTACAGGCCGTGGAGGAACTCGGTGGGCATGAAGACGTCGCCGCGTTCCTGGAGGATGCGGCGCGTGCTGTCGTAGGTCTCGTAGTGGTCGGTGTTGATACCGCCGAAGTTCGCCCAGGGGTGGAGAACGGTGCGCCGCTGGGGGTCGTGGCGGGCGTAGTCGTCGTCGAGGGCGGTGTTCCAGCCGCCCTCGTTGCCGTTGCACCAGAACAGGATCGACGGGTGGTTGACGTCACGGGTGACCATCTCGGCGACGAGGGGCCTGCCCGCCGTTTCGTCGTAGGACTTCTGCCAGCCGGCCAGTTCGTCGAGCACGTACAGCCCGAGTTCGTCGGCGAGGTCGAGGAAGTGCGGGTCCGGCGGGTAGTGGGACATCCGGACCGCGTTCATGTTCATCTCCCTCATCAGGAGGATGTCCTTGCGGCTGATGCGCGCGCTGGTCGCCCGGCCGGACGTGGGCCAGATGGTGTGCCGGTTGGCTCCCTTGAGGAGGATCCTGACGCCGTTGACGTACACGCCGTCGCCGGGGCGGACCTCGACGGTGCGGAAGCCGAATCTCTCGTCGACGCGGTGGACGGTGCGGCGGTCGCCGGTGCGGAGCGCTACCTCGACGCGGTAGAGGTGCGGGGTCTCCGCCGTCCACTGCCGGGGCGAGCCGACAGTGGTCCTGAGGGTCACCGCCGTGGCGCCGGGAGCGACGGCCGCGGTGAACGGGGTGCCGACCGGGCGCCCGGAGAGGTCGGTGACCCGGGCGACGAGACGGTCGGCGGGACCGGTACCCGACAGATGGGCGTCGATCCGCAGCGTGCCGTCGGCGCGGGCGTCGACCGCGACGCGTTCGATGTGCTGGAGCGGGAACGCCTCGAGATGGACGGGGCGGTAGATGCCACCGAAGTTCCAGTAGTCCCCGAGGCGTTCGGCCCGGTTGACGGAGTCATCGGTGGACTCCTTGCTGACGGTCACCTCCAGGAGGTTGTCCTGCCCCGGACGCAGCTTTCCGGTCACCTCGTGCCGGAACCGGTAGAAGCCGCCGCGGTGGACGGGCCCGGCCGGCTCGCCGTTGATCCACGCCTCGGTGTCGGTCATCGACCCCTCGAAGACGAGGAAGACGCGCCTGTCACGCCAGTGGGCGGGCGGGGTGAAGGTGTGCCGGTAGCGGCCCTTCTCCTCCGGGCGCAGATTCCAGCCGTAGTTGTACGTGCCGTATCCGTGGAATTCCCAGTTGGACGGCACCGGGATGCTGCCCCAACTGCCGCTGCGCCGCCCGCTGGTGCACAGGAAGTCCCAGTCGGCCGGGTGGTCGGCGTCTTCGCCGGACAGGTACAGGCGCTCGGTGCGCGTGGAAGCGTCCGTTCCGTCGGCCGTCCCGGCCTCGGCGGCCCCGGCCGAGCCGGTGGGGAGGCCTCCGGCGAGGGCCGCGCCGGCTGCGCCCAGGATCAGAACGCCACGGCGTGAAAATTGCATGACATCTCCAGCCTTCAGAAAGACGAGGCCCAGGGCGCGTTCCGCGAAGTGGGTCCCCGCGACCCCACAGGCCGGTTCCAGCCGTTCGCGCAGTGGTGGTGGGGCCTTCTCAGCCCAGGGCGGGTGTCAGGTGAGGCGCCACTGCTGGTTGCTGCCGCCGTTGCAGTTCCAGAGTTGGACCAGTGCGCCGCCGGCGGTGGAGGCACCGGTCACATCCAGGCACAGGCCTGACTGGACGCCGGTGATGGTGCCGTCGGAGTTGCGGTTCCACTGCTGGTGGGTGCCGCCGTTGCAGTCCCATATCGCGACTTTGGCGCCGGCCGTGGTGCCGGTCGCGTCGAGGCACTTCGCACCGCCGTAGACGGTGAGCTGCTTGGCCGACGTGCTGGTCCACTGCTGGTTGGTGCCGCCGTGGCAGTCCCAGATCTGCGCCTGGGTTCCGTTGGTCTGCGAAGAGCCGGGCACGTCCAGGCACTTGCCGGAGCCGGTGGCGTGGACCGGACCTGTGGTGGTCCCGCCGGAGCCGTCGAGTCCGAAGAATGTGATGGCCCGGGCCGCCATGCCGCTTTCGGGCAGGGAGTGCCCGACGCCCTGGAAGCTGTTCGCCTCGACCGGTGCCTGCGCGCCGGCGGAGCCGTAGCGGGTGCGGGTCCAGTTGGACTGCGGGGAGTCGGTGAAGACCGGGGTCTGGCTCACCCCGAGCACATTGGTCCACTGCTTGATCTCTTCACCGAAGTTCGCGTAGTACAGCGCTTCGTCCTCGGTGCCGTGCCACAGCTGCATCCGCGGCCGGGGGCCGGTGTACCCGGGGTAGGCGTTGCGGACGAGGTCGCCCCACTCCTGCGGGGTCTTGCTGATCTTGCCGGTGGCGCAGTCGGTGTTCCAGCCGGAGCCGTCGGTGGTGGCGAAGCAGCCGAACGGCACACCCATGAACGCCGCGCCGGCCTTGAACAGGTCGGGGTACGCGCCGAGCATGACATTGGTCGTCATCGCGCCGGACGAGGCGCCGGTGATGTAGACCCGGCCGGCGTCGGCGTTCATGTTCTGCAGGGTGTACCGGACCATCTGGGCGATGCTCGTGGGGTCACTGCCCCCGTCGTGCTTGAGCGCCTGGGGCGAGGAGACGTCGAAGCACTGCCCGCTGACGTTAGCGTCCGGGTAGACGACGATGAACCCGTGCTGGTCGGCCAGGCGGGCGAACTCCGTGTTGGAGTAGAAGGCGGGCCCCGTGCCGGTGCAGTAGTGCACCGCCACCAGCACGGCCGGGCGGGCCGGAGCGTTGTCGGGCCGGTAGACGTACATCCGCAGATTGCCGGGGTTGCTACCGAAGTTGGTCACCTCGGTAAGTGACGCGGCCGACGCGGTGGTGGCCGAGGCGCCGGTCAGTACGAGCGCCGCGATCAGCGGCGAGATCGCCATCACCAGGGCTACCAGCACATCCGTGACGCTTCTCTTCTTGGACTTCCGGGACATGATGTGTCCTTTCTGGAATCCGGCCGACCGGGGGAGAGCCAGGTGGTGAAGCGCTTCGACGGTTCCATTGACCTGGGGGTGGTGTCAATGCCTCGCGGTAAGCGAGGCAGCGTCGCTTCCATTCCTCTGTTTCAGCAGAGAATTCGCGGCAACTCAGGGTATTCAGTGAGGACTTCACCACTCGCTGAAGGCTGCCGACCCGCCTTGATCGCCGGTGGACGCGTCGTCCACGAGCTGCTGGCCCTGCCGGTCGCAGTGGATGTAGAGCGTCTCGAGAAAGAGATTGCTGAGTCCGCTTACGTTTCGAAGCGCTTCGACAATATGGTGCGAAGAAGGCCGGCATGCGAAAGGTGCTGGACGTTTCGAAACACTCACCGGCCCGACCACACCGACTTCGTGCGGGGGAGCGACAGGGAGGGGTTCCTGGCCTGGTGAGGTGACGCGGCCTGCGTCTCGGGCCAGGTCCCTCCGCCGTGGCGGGGCCGCCGGCCGTGATGGCCGCGGCCCCGCTCGGGTGTGTGGGTCAGGACGGGTCGCCGTACTGCAGGCCGCGTCCGTTGGTACCGACGTAGACACGGCCGTAGGTGTCGGGGTCGCCGGTGATGACGCCGACGCCGCCGATGGCGCCCCACTGGTGGGCGTTGTCGTTGACGCGGAGCCAGGTGGCGCCCTTGTCGGTGGAGCGGAAGACGCCGGTGACGTCCTTGACGGTGCCGATCAGGTACAGAGCCTGGTAGTTGGTGCCCGGCTTGGCCTTGCCGAAGCCGAGGGCGGAGGCGGACTGCACCGTCTTGAGGGTGGTGAAGGTGCGGCCGCCGTCGGTGGAGTGCAGCAGCCCCTTGCCGCCGCCGGCGATCCACAGGTCTCCGGCGATGCCGGGGACGGCCTTGAGCCGGCCGTCGGGCAGGCCCGTGGCGCGGGCGGTGAAGGTCGCGCCGCCGTCGGTGCTGGCGTAGAGCGTGCCGCCCGACAGCGAGTAGAAGGTCCTGGCCGAGGAGCGGTCGGCGACGACCACGGCGTCGTTGCCCAGGCCGCTGACCCTCGACCAGCTCGCCCCCTTGTCGGTGGAGCGGTAGGGGGCCTGTCCGGCCTGCGTCCAGACGAGGGTGGAGCCGTCCGCCGCGAGCGCGACATGCCCGTCCTGGGCACTGGCCACCGGCTCGGCCTTGAAGCCGTTCCAGCTGCGGCCGCCGTCGGTGGAGTAGGCGCCGTCCTGCGCGCCGCCACGACCGACACGGACCATCATCGAGGGCTTGGCCTGGGCGAAGTCGATGTCGGTGCTGTTGGTCATCATCGGGTTGCTCAGCCGCCCCGAGGGCACCTTGGTCAGGGAGTCATGGCGGAAGCCGCCCTGGTCTCCCATGGCGGTGATGACGGCGGCGCCGCCGGGAGGGGCGATCGCGTCCAGCAGCGCGGTCTCCTCCAGCCCTCGGGCGCCCATGCTCCAGTGGCTGGTGCCGCCGCTGTCGGAGGCATTGGCGTTCTTGCTGCGCAGGATGCCGTTGCCGGTGCCGTAGAGCACGTGCCCGGAGTTGAAGGGATCGATGGCCAGGGCGGTCATCCAGTGCCCGGTGTGGGTGCCGACGTACGGGGCGGCGGAGGCGTTGCGCTTGGACTTGTCGGCCAGTGCCTTCCAGGTCGTGCCGCCGTCGGTGCTGCGGTAGATCTCGTCCTCGGGCCACCAGCGGCCGAGGGTGGTGACCATCACCGTGGAGGACTTGCGCGGGTCGACGGCCAGACCGGAGAACCCGTAGGAGCCCTTCGACGGGGAGATGCTCTTCCAGGCCCCGCTCGCCGGCGTGTACTTCCACACCGAACCGCCCGTCACGCCGTTGGGACCGAGGGCGTCGGTGTACGTCAGGTACAGCGAGCCGTCGCCGGAGACGACGCCGTGCTGCGGCAGTTGGCCGGTGGGCTGCCCGGGGACGGCCTGCCAGGTGGTGCCGCCGTCGGTGGAGCGGTACAGGGAGGTGGACTTGTCCGCGACACCGACGTAGACCGTCTTGCTTCCGGCCGGGCCGTACGTCACGAAGGAGATGCCGGCGCCGCTGCCCGCCCCGTCCTTGACGGGGAACGAGGAGACCTGACTCCACGTCACGCCGTAGTCGGTGCTGCGCCACAGGCCGTTCTTGCGGGTGCCCAGCAGGAGCGTGCCGTGGTTCGCGGGGTCGATCACGAGCCGTTCGCCCGCGCCGCGCCCGTCCTCGTTGCCGCCGATCTTGAAGGGCAGATTCGTGCGCTTGAAGGTGCGGCCCCGGTCGGTGGAGCGCAGGATCGCGCCGTTGCCCGCCCACTCGTTGGTGTAGGTGCCCGCACCGAGATAGAGCCGCTTGGGGTCGACGGGGTCGGTGGCCACCGAGTCGATGCCCAGCAGGTTCCAGTCCTTCTCGCCGATCCAGTCGGTCAGCGGGATCCACTGCTCGGC
Organism: Streptomyces sp. NPDC043685; assembly: GCF_056436585.1. Classification (NCBI taxonomy): domain Bacteria; kingdom Bacillati; phylum Actinomycetota; class Actinomycetes; order Kitasatosporales; family Streptomycetaceae; genus Streptomyces; species Streptomyces sp. NPDC043685. Next base: position 161,640 of record NZ_JBWKCH010000006.1, read on the forward strand.
CCCGGTGTCCCAGCGGTAGGCGCCGCCCATGTCGGTCCGCGCGTACAGCAGGCCCTTCTCCCGCTGGTTGAACACCAGTCCGGTGACATAACCACCGCCCACCACCTGGGCGTTCTTCCACACATACGGACCGGCCGCTGCCGTGGTCCGCGCCGTGCCCGCCCCGGCCGCCCGGGTCTCGGCCGTCTTCACCAGCTTCCACTGCTGGCCGCCGCCGCCTTGGTTCGGATACTGCGCGACCGCGGCACCCTGAGCCGTGGAACCCCCGGAGACGCCCAGGACCAGGCCGCTCCTGCGGGAGGTGAAGGTGACGGCGTCGGAACCGCTCACCTGGTCGATCCGCCACTCCTGCGAGGCGGCGGAACTGTCGGTCTGCTGCTCGGCGGCTGCCTTCTCGGCGGTCGAACCGCCCGCTATGCCCAGCACTTTGCCGCTGTTGCGGTTGACCAGCTCGTAGTAGCCGTCCCCGGTGGACCGCAGCCTCCACTGCTGGTTGGCGGTGTTCTGGTCGGTCCACTGCTGGATACGGGTGCCGTCGGCGGTGGAGAAACCGTTGACGTCCAGCACCTTGCCGCTGCGCACGGAGACCAGCCGGTAGTAGGCATCGCCGTCGACCGTCGCGGCCTGCGAGTCCTCCTGCACGAACAGGAAATACGGCACGAGAACGGCGGGCACGCCGAGCAGCAGACCGGTCGCGGTCCAGCGGCGGCGGTGACGCCCGCGGCGCCCGCCGTTCAGGGGGTTGTTCATGGGGAGGCGTTCTCCTTGCACACTGTTCAACAGAGGAAGCGGGAATCCGACGCCGTACGTGGCCGGATCCGCTTCCTTGTTGTCACAGGTTCCGCGCAGGGTTGCCGCGAGCCGGAAACTTTCTCAGATCACCTCGTGGGGCGGTAGGCGCGCCGAACAGCGTCTGGATGACGCTGTTCCAGGAGTTGCGGTGTGCTCCTCCTGGCCCACGCCGCCATCTTTTTTGATCAGCCGGCTGGAGGAAGGCTCGCGTCCGGCTCCGTGGGGGTGATGCGCAGCAGTGCCGCGGAGGGCGCGGTGGGCAGGGTCACGGTGAGGTCGGTCGTGTCCGGGTTCCAGACGGCAAGGGCCTGACTCGCGGCGGGGTACAGCACCTCGGCACGGGCCGCGCCGCCCGCCCGTTCAGGCAGCCGGAGGGTGATGGTGGCCTCGCCGCCCGAGCGGCGCCAGACGGTGAGGTAGGTCGTGGCGGGGGTGTGCAGGGCCAGGGCGATCCAGGGGTCGTCCCAGCCGGGGAGGCCGAGCGGCCAGGACGGCACGGCCCCCGGCAGGTCGGCGCGGACGGCTTTGTACACGGCGACCGCCTCGTGGACCAGGGCGCGGGCCTCGGGCCCCAGTTCCGGCAGGTTGCCGGAGAGGTGGACGCGGCCGAGGAGGGCGCTCGCCATGGTGAAGGCGACCTCGTCGAGGGAGTCCTCCGCCTGCGGATAGGCCCACACGGCGCCCTGCTCGGGGGTGACGGCGGTGGGTGCGGAGGCGGCGATGGGCGCGTAGAGCCGCAGGTTCTGCTGGTCGCTGGTGGACTGCAGTTGCAGCCGCGACAGCAGGGCGTGGTCCCAGCGCATGCCGCCCGAGGCGCAGTTCTCCACCACCAGGTGCGGATGACGGTCCAGGATGCCGTCCAGCCAGTCGAGGTGGGCGCGGTTGTGGCCGAGCAGACCGGCGCCCGGGGTCTCGCCGGGGTGGGCACTGGTGCCGGAGCCGGGGTCGATGTTGTGGTCGAGCTTGAGATAGCCGACGCCCCATTCGCCGACCAGGCGGTCCACGACCTGGTCCAGGTGGGCGCGGGCCGCCGGGTGGCGCAGGTCCAGGTGGTGCCGGCCGGTCTCCGTGAGGCGGACGCCGTCGCGGCGGAAGAACGCCTCGTCGGGCAGGGACTTGGCCATGGGGCTGTCGACGCCGATGACTTCAGGCTCCAGCCACAGGCCGGGGACCATGCCGCGCTCCCGGATGCGGTCCAGCACCTCGTGGATCCCCTTGTCGCCGGGGAAGCGGGAGGCGGCCGGTTCCCAGGCGCCGACGGTGGTCCACCAGCCGCCGTTGTCGCCGTCGTACCAGCCCGCGTCGATGACGAAGTACTCGGCGCCGGCCTCGGCCGCCGCGTCGATCAGCGGCAGCAGTTTGTCGGTGGTGGGGTCGCCCATCAGGCAGTTCATGTAGTCGTTGAAGATGACGGGCAGATGCCGGTGGTCGGCGTGCGGGCGGCGGTGGGCCCGGCGGTAGCGGGTGAGCGCGGCGAACGCGGCGTCGGGGCCACCGTCGGCGCTGAAGGACAGGGCGGCGGGTACGGTGCGGAACGCGGCGCCGGGTTCCAGGGGGTGGCGCCACCCGTGATGGGCGTCGGTGGGTCCGAACAGCGCCGCGTAGGCCGCCCGGTCGTGCTCTTGGCACTCCCAGCGCCAGCCCCCTCCGTTGTGCTCGATCTGCCACACGAAGGTGCGGCCGGTCCGCCGGTCCGTCAGCCCGCCCATGGGCAGGTGTCCACAACTGGACCAGGTGCCCTGGCCGTTCAGGGCGAAGCCGGCCTTGCCGTGCCCGTATCCCACGCGTCCGCTGACGCCGGGGGTGGTCCGGCGCATCTGCTGCCGCTGCCAGCGGCACTCGGAGAGCCAGTCGTTGTCCGCCCACAGCACGTCGACGGCGTCGACGGCCGCCGGGTCCTGCGGGGTGAGGCAGCCCACCGTGAGTGAGCTGACCGACTCCAGGTGCAGTGTGGTACGCCCTTCGTTGCGCAGGACCACTTCGCTGCGGAGCACGGGGATGCCGTCCGGCGACCGGTAGGTCACCTCTGCGGCCAACCCGGTTTCGGGGTCGTGGAGATGCACGGTCAGCGTGTGCCAGTCACCGTCGCGGGCCGCGCGGTGGGACCGGTGGCGCAGCCGCCCGCCGAGAGCGGTCCCGGTCAGACGGCTGCCCGACCAGTCACGGCCGTGACCCGCGGCCGTCACCTCAACCAGCGGCAGGGAAGCACCGGGGTCGCTGCCCGCTTCGTCGGGCAGTCCGAGATGCGTCAGGCGGGCGCTGCCGTCGTCGCCGAGGACGAACTCGAGACGCAGGGCGTCATGACCCCAGCAGAAGCTCCGCTGATCGTTCTCCATGATGTCCTTTCCAGGTCAGGGGCTGCATGGGACCGCGCAGCCACCGGGCGGCGGTTCGTGGGCTGTTGGGCCGGTGTCTCGGTGCGGGCCGTGCTCGCCGACGGACTCGACGGGGTGGCGGGCGGCGCGGTGACGCACAGGGGCAGCGCGGCGCCAGAAACGTAGTGGCCGCTGGTGCAAAGCCCCTGTTCTCGTGGATGTCCCAGGTACGCCGCCCAGGCGGACGGTCCCATGTCCGGGGGCGGCGGCCGCTCAAGTCGATGCGCTTCGACATTTCTTGTGAGACTACGACCGTGTCCTGATGGTGGCAATGGACCGCGAAGGTCACTTTTCGATAACAGGCGCGGTCGGGCGGGAGGGCGCGCACCGTCCTCCATGCGGCTTTAACCCATGTAAACAGGCCTCCTGGGAGACCTCTCAGAGAGGAACGCCGACGCCGCATGAACGCGTTCGACGGCTGGAGGACTTGTGATGGACGCATGGCTCAGTGTCATGGCGCTGTCGAAGCGCTTCGACGCTTCCCCATCGAGCGAGGGGCGAGTGTCCGAATCCTGAGGTTCCCCGCGTCGCCCAGGCGCTGCGCCCACCCCGGCCAGCCCGGGCGCGCCGCCCCCCCCTCGACCGCCCCGGACACGCGGACCCTGCCGGCCCGAACCCGTCGTCACCTGCCCACGGGATCACCCTCGGCACCGTCGCCGAGGCCGCGCAGCGTCATGTGGCCGCCGTGGTGCAGCGGAGTACCCGGTCGCAGACGGGTCACCTCGTGCCCCGTCTCCGCGTCGAAGAGGTGCACCTCGCCGTGGCCGCCCCGGCTGACGGCGATCCAGTCGGACCCCGGTGAGGCGGCCACCGCCCGGCGCTGGACGCCCTCCCAGGGGGTGCCGCCGCGACGCGGAGCACCCTGCATGGCCGGCAGGGGAACCCGGCGGACGGTGCCGTCGGACGTGCCCAGGAGGACCAGTTCATCGCCGTCGGGGTGGATGCGGGTGAAGGCGGTGTGGCGCCGGGCCAGGGCCAGCCGGAAGACGAGCCCGGGGCCGAGGTCCGTGTGAAGCGTGCGGCCCGTCTCCAGGTCGTGCCGCCACGCCTGGTTGGTCCATTCCGGCCAGCGCAGCGGGTCGGGGTCACCGCCGCGCAGCGTGCTCCACAGCGCCCGCCGGCGGGTGTCGAGCCGGAGGTACCAGCCGCGGGCAGGCGACCCCCACGGGACGACCGCCTCGTCGACGAGTACGTCACCCGCCCACCGGGCCCGGTGCACTCCCTCGCCCGTGGCCGCGAACACCTCTCCCGTGCCGGGTGCCTGCGCGTCCCCGTGGCCGTCGTCCGGCAGCGGCAGGACCGCGTGCGGTGCGACCTCGGGGCAGCCGGGCGGTGCCGCGAGGACGTCGGCGAACCGGTGGACGGCCAGCTCCCCGGGCTGTCGGTGCCGGAGCACGATCAGCGGATCGTCGCCGCCCAGCACCGTCACCCCCGGTTCGCCGACGCGGGTGCGCACCCGTGCCGTGTCCCCGGTGTGCAGGTCGAGCACGGTCAGCAGGTCCGACCACGGTTCGGCGTTCTCGCCCAGTCCGGTGGTGACGGCCAGCCGGCGACCGGACGGATCGCAGGCGAGGTGCTCGGCCGGCACGGCGACCGGGACCGCGCGTTCCACGAGCCTCTCGGCGAACGGATCGAGTACCAGCAGCTCCCCTCGACGGTCGTCGACGCAGGCCACCCGCCCGCCCGGCAGCGCCAGGAACCCGGCGTGCTCGGAGAGGTGACGGCCGGTGAGGCGTCCCACGACGGTGCCGTCCGGCACGGTCAGCACATGGACGGATCCGTCCACGTGGTCGGAGACGAGCAGGACGGGTGCGGGCATGGGTCCCTCCGAAAACCAGTTTGATGAAAACGATTATCATGTATCTTCGGTGCGTTCCCGGTATCCGAGAAAGAGCGAGGGCATCGATGCTGCGCGCACCGTCGAGATTCGTCCGTGGCTGGATCACCGCAGCGATGGTGGGGTCCATGCTGGTCGGCTGCGGCTCGTCGCCCGAGGAATCCGCGAGCGACAAGGCCGGGCCGACGGCGAGGACGGACGTCGGCGTCGAACCCATCAAGGCGTCCCTGGAGTTGACCGACACCAACGGCGTCGAGGTCTCCCTGAAGAAGGAACCCGAGCGGATCGTCTGCCTGTTCGCGCTCTGCGACGACATCCTGACCGAGCTGGGCATCGTCCCGACGGCCACCAACAGCGCGTTGCTCGCCCACCCGGACTTCCTGGGGGAGGAGAAGGCCAAGGAGGTCGACGTCATCCCCGGCGGATTCATCGCCCCGGAGGTGGAGGCGATCCTCTCCCACAAGCCCGACCTCGTGATCGGCCTCGGGGACACGCACGGCAAGCTCGCCCCGGCACTCAAGGGCGCCACGACGTTCTGGGCCATGCAGCCCGAGACGTGGGAGGACAGCGTCGGATACCTGCGCGATGTCGCCGCGCTGACCGGGCGCACCGCCGAGGGCGAGAAGGCCGAGAAGACCTTCCGGACCACACTCGCCGCCGCCGAGAAGGCCCCCAGCGACAAGACCGCCCTCATCATCTACGGCAGTGACGAGAACTTCGGCGTCGCGACCCCGGAATCCGACGTGGTCGCCGGCCTCTTCCCCAAGATCGCCCGATATCCGTGGAAGTCCCGTGGCGTGCAGGGCGGTTACAGCCTCGAAGAGATTCTCGTCCAGGACGTCGATGTGCTGTTCGTCGAGACGCTGAGCTTCGGCGACGCGGACGGCAAGCTGTCGGAGAAGCTGGCCGAGAACCCGCTCTGGGGCAAGATCCCGGCGGTGCGGAACGGCGACGTCCACGAGGTGAACTCGGAGGTGTGGGCCAAGGGCCGCGGCACCCGCTCACTCGGCATCGTCCTCGACGAGGCCACGGCCGCCCTGCGGTGAGGGCGCACCTCTCGGCACCCGCCGCACCGGGCGGACAGCGGGCCTCGCGCGGCGCGCGCAGGGGGCAGCCGCTCCTGGTGGTCGTCCTGCTGGCCGTCTCCTCGGTCTGCGCGCTCAGCCTCGGCACCCCCTATGTCCCACCGCACCGGCTGGTCGCCGCGATGCTGGACGGGGACACCACGCTCGCCGGGATCGTCGTCACGGAACTGCGCGTGCCCCGACTGGTGCTGGCACTCGTCGCCGGAGCCTGTCTGGGCGCGGCCGGGCTCGTGCTCCAGGAGGCGCTGCGCAATCCCCTGGCCGTGCCGGAGATGCTGGGTGTGTCGTCCGGTGCCGCCCTCGGGGTGGCCGCACCGCTGGTGCTGAGCCTGTCGCTGCCCGCCGCCGTCCAGCCCATGGCGGCCATCGGCGGGGCCGCGCTGGGCGGCGGTCTCACGCTCCTGGCCGCCGGGCTCGGCCGCGGTCCGTCCGCGGTGCTGCTGACCGGCGCCGCGGTGGCGGCCGCGTTACAGGCCGCACTGCTCGTCCTGATGGTCATGGCCGACCAGTTGGACCTCCAGCTCATCTACCGGTACCTGCTCGGCTCCCTGTCCGGCCGGACCTGGGACCACGTGGCGGGTCTGTGGCCGTGGCTGCTCGTCGCGGCTCCCGCGCTCGTGCTGTGCGCGCCGGTGCTGTCGGTGATGCGGCTGGGCGACGAGGACGCCGAGGCGCTGGGGGTGCGCGCGCAGCGCGCCCGGCTGGCGGCACTGGCCATCGCGGTGGTGCTGATCGCCCCGGTGACGGCCGTGTGCGGGCCCGTCGCGTGGGTGGGCTTCCTCGCCCCGCACCTGGCCCGGTGGTTCAACCCGGCGGCGGGGGCGGTGCGCTGGCTCGCGTGGTCCGCCCTCTGGGGCGCGGTCGCCGTGGCCGTCGCCGACCTCCCGGCCCGGCTGGCGCTCGCGCCCGTGGAGACACCGGCCGGTGCGTGGACGGCCTTGCTGGGGGTGCCGGCCGGCATCGCGCTGATGCGGTCGGGCGGTCGCGGTCGGGCGGCCAGGCGCCGGCCGACCGCCTCGGACGCGGTGCGCGAGCCGCTGCCCGGGCCGGGGAAGGAGGCTCCGGGTGTCGCGGCCGACCTCCCTGGTGCACGGGCGTCGGGCGACGTCGGTGCGGGCGCGCCCGGGCCCGAAGAGCTCGGCGACGGCTGCCCGCCTTCTTCCGGGGCGACCAGGACGGAGGACGTACGGTGACCCGGCGATTCGTGGCTCTCGCGGCACTGGCCGTCGTGTGCGCCGGTGTGGAGCTGGTGGCCGGGCGCGGCATGTCCCCGGGCGTGGCCTGGGACGTCCTGAACGGTGGCGGTGACGCGACGGAGCGCCACATCCTGTTCCAACTGCGCCTGCCCAGGCTGCTGGTGGCTCTCGTCACCGGTGCCTGTCTCGCCGTCGCGGGGCTGGTCCTGCAGTCCGCCCTGCGCAATCCCCTCGCCGGGCCGGAGGTGACGGGTGTGACCCCGGGGGCGGTGCTCGGAGCCGTCACCGCGACCGCCCTGGGGTTCGCCGGGTGGGACTCGCCCCTGGCCGTGGTCCTCGCCGCGTGCGCGGGCGGGTGTGCCGGAGCCGCGCTGCTGTGGCTGCTCGCCGGCCGTGGACGCGGTGACCCCGCGCAGACCGCCGTGCACGGAGTGCTGGTGTCGGCGGTGCTCGGCGGACTCACCGCCATGGTGCTCCTCGTGAAGCCGGGTGAACTCGGCAGTGTCGTCCAGTGGCTGGTGGGCACCACGGAGGGCCGGGTGTGGCAGCACTGGCACCTGTTGTGGCCGTGGGCCCTCGTCTGGGGGGTCGCGGCCTGGTCGTCGGCCGGGCCGTTGACCCTGCTGCGCTGCGGGGACGACATCGCCCTGGCCGCCGGCCTCTCGGTCCGCCCGGCCCGGACCCTGGCCCTGCTGAGCGCGGTGGCGCTGACGGCGGGTGCGGTGGCCGCCGTCGGGGCGCTGGGCTTCGTGGGACTGCTCGTTCCGCACCTGGCAGTGGCCGTCTTCGGTGCGGACCTGCGGGTGAGCCTGCCCGGCGCCGCCCTGGTGGGCGCGGTGGTGGTGTGCGGGGCGGACGCGGCGGCGCAGCTGTCCTCGCGTCTGCTGGCGGGGGCGCTGGACTCCGGACGGCTCACGCTGCCGGTCGGGGCGCTCACCGCCTGCCTCGGCGCCGCGTTGCTGCTGGTCGTCGTGCGCCGCATGCCGAGCCGTACGTTCTGACGTCGAATCGAGGACAGAGCATGACCGAGTCCGTGGGGATCCACGTCGAGGGGGTCCACTTCGGCTATCCCGGGCGACCTGTACTGCGGGGCGTCGACCTGACCGTCCGGCCGGGCGAACTGACCGCTCTCATCGGGCTGAACGGCTGCGGCAAGTCGACCTTGCTGCGGCTGGCCGCCGGGCTGCTGCATCCGGACGAGGGGCGCGTTCGCCTCGGAGGGGACGACCTCGCCCGGCTGTCCCGGCGCGCCACGGCCCGGAGGGTGGCTCTGCTGCACCAATCCGCCCCGGCGGTGCCGGGTATGACAGTGTGTCACCTCGTCCGCCAGGGGCGGTACGCGGCGCGCGGGCCGCTGGGCATGCTGCGTGAGGGCGACGACCCCGTCGTGCACCGGGCGCTGCGGGACGTCGGGGTGGAGGAGTGGGCCGACCGTGACGTCGACGCGCTGTCCGGAGGTGAGCGGCAGCGGGTCCGGCTGGCGATGGCGCTCGCCCAGGACACGCGCGTCCTGCTGCTCGACGAGCCGACCACCTACCTGGATCTGCACCACCAGCTCGGCGTGCTCCAGACGGTGGTCCGCCTGCGCCGGGAACGCGGGCTCACGGTGGTGATGGTGCTGCACGACCTCGCCCACGCGGCCCGGTTCGCCGAACGGGTCGTCGCCCTGCGCGACGGCCGTGTGGTGGCCGACGGGGCACCGGGGGAGGTGGTGACCCCGAGGTTGCTGGCGGACGTGCTGAAGGTGGCGGGACGGGTCGGCCGGGATCCCGAGGGAGGCTGGCCGGTGTGTTACCCAGATCACCCTCTCCCAGCTCTAGAATATGAAAATCAGATTCATTAACGTGTGTCCCACGGCGCTCACACGGACGCCGTAACTCCCGTATGTAAAAGGAGAGTTCATGGACAACGAGCAGATCTTCACGCCGATCGCCGACCAGGGTCAGCTGGCCCACGCCTCGGCCTCCCACTCCAACGCGCTCGTCGAGAACCCCTTCGACGACAACGAGGAGTAAGCGAGGGTCCAGCCACCCTCGACCGTGGGCCCGCCCGTTGCCTTCCGGGCGGGCCCACGCCCATCCCCACCTTTCGTCAGGAGGATCGCCGTGTCCCGCAGCCGACTCGTCCCTGGTGTCGAGGTCGTCACCGTGCCCGGGCGAGGGCTCGCCGTCCGGACCCAGGAAGGGGAGTTCCTCAGTGTCAGGACGGGGAGTGCGGACGAAGACGTTCTGCTCTCCCGGCTCACCGGCGTGACAACGGGCCCGGTGGGCGAGGAACTCGACCGTGTGGTGCGGGCGTTCGAGGAGGCAGGCCATCTGGCGGAAGGGCCGCAGGACTCGCGGTGGCCCGCGGCTCGCCGGACCGTCCGGATCCTCGGCGACCCGGTGCTGACCGAACCGCTCGCCGCGCAGCTGGCCGCCCTGGGTGCCCGGCCTCTGACGCCCGAGGTGGTCACCGCCTCGGGCGGATCACCGGTGGGCGTCGAGGACCTGCTCGACGGAGAGCCCTCCGCGGTCGTGTGGTGCCTCGACGGCCCCGTACCGGACGGGCTGTGGGACGCCGCCGACACCCTGCCCGACCACGGCGTCGCGTGGCTGCGCTGCCACCGCGAGGGCTGGCAGGCGTACGTCGAGCCGGTGGCCGCCGCTCCCGGAGACGTCACCTCGGCACACGTCCGATCCCGCCGTCTCGCCGCCACCCCCGCACACCGCGAACTGGCCGCCTACTGGAGCGGACCCCGTACGTCCGGCGCGCCGGTCCGGCTCACCCCGCCGGCCGCCACGCTGCTCGCGGCACTGCTCGCCGACGATCTCGGCCGGTGGGCCACCGGCGCCCCGGACACGGCCGGCCTCCCGGCCCGCCGCCGGCTCCGCCGCGTGGACCTGCGCACGCTGACGGTCACCGAGCACCCCGTCCTCCCGGTGCCCGAGGTCGCACCGATGCCGGAGACGGACGGATGACAACGTTCCACGCGACCGTGGAGGAACTCGCCACCGACGTGCTCCTCCCGGCCGGCGACGGCCCCTTCCCGGCCGTCCTGCTGCGCACGCCCTACGACCGGACCCGGCACCGGGCCGAGGCGCGCGGCTGGGCCCGCCGGGGTTTCGCCGCCGTCGTCCAGGACGTGCGCGGCCGGTTCGCGTCACCGGGCCGGTGGCACCCCTACGCGAACGAAGCCGCCGACGGCGCGGCGGCAGTCCGCTGGGTCCGGCGGCAGCCGTGGAGCGACGGCCGGCTGGTGGCCGTCGGCGCCTCCTACGCGGCCCACTGCGCCCTCGTCCTCGCCCTCGACGTGCCCGACGACGCCCGGCCCGACGCCGTTCTCGCGGCCGTACCCGCCCTCGGCCTGGCGGAGACGGCACGCGAGGCGTCCGGCGTGGAGCGGCTGGCGTCCCGCGCCGGATGGTGGGCCGCCCACGGTGACCGACCGGACTCGGACGAGAGGGCGCTGGACACGGCCCTCACGGCGGACCCCGGTCTCCTCACCCACCTGCCGCTCACCGGCCTCCCCGAACGACTGGGCCGCGGACTGCCGTCCTGGACCGACCTGTGGCGGCACCGCGACCGCGGACGCCTGATCGCGCGGGCGGCGCACGCCGCCGTGCCCCTGCTCGCGGTGGGCGGCCACCACGACCACTTCACCGAGGACACCGTCGCACTCTGGCACGCCTGGGGCGGCCCCTCGGCGCGGCTGCTGCTGGGCCCCTGGGGCCATGGCCTCGGTTCCACACCCGGCCCCGACGCCCGCCCGGCCCACCGGGTGAACCTCGGTGAGCTGTACGTGCGCTGGACCCGCCGCGCCCTGGCCGGTGAACTGGCCCCCGGCCGCCGTGGCTCTCAGGCGCTGGGCGCATCCGATCTGTGGCTGTCCGCCACCACGGAGGGCGAACCGCGCACCCGGCGGCCGCGGCTGCTGCACGGGGCCGCGTTCACCGCCGACCCCGGCCGGCCCGTCCGCTCCGACGATCTGACCGTCCCCGCCGACGGCCCGCCCGACCGCTGCCTGCTTCTCACCCCGCCGCTCCCGCGTCCGCTCGACCTGGTCGGCCCCGTCAGCGTGCGCCTGCGGGCCACGGCCCACACACCGTCCGCCGACTGGGCCGCTCGGCTGGTCGCCCTCACACCGCGGGGGACCGCCGAGAAACTCGCCGTCGGAGTCGTCCGGCGCGACGAACGGGCAGGCATTGAGGCCGCGTTCACCGTCGGCCTCGGCCGGATCGCACGTCGGCTGAGCGCCGGCGTCCGGCTGCGCCTGGAGATCGCCGGACACCATTTCCCGGCCCACGCCCGCAACCCCCACACCGGGGACGACCCGGTGACGGCCGGCCGGCTGCACGCCTCCCGGCGCGAGATCGACCCGGACAGCGTGGTGCTGAGCCTGCCCGTGCTCCCGTCCCGCCCCACCCCCGTCGACCCCGCCGAGGAGATCCTGAGATGACGACGCTGTCGCTGGAAGCACTCGTCGACCCCGTCTGCGGCATCGTCCGCTCGGTCGAGCCCGTCGCACACCCCGCCGGTGCCCCGCCCCGCTACACCGCCCTCACGGCCGCGATCTCCGACGCCCGCAGACACGGCCTGTGGCCCGCCGACCGGGTCTCCCTCGGCACCACCTTCGGCGACCCGGCACAAGCCCGTGTCGCCGCGATAGCCGAGGGGGTGGAGCGGTACTGCGGCAACCGCGTCCCGCCGCCCGGCCACCCCGACGCCCCCGTGCGGGCCACCGCCACCGAACTGGCAGACAAGGGCCTGCGGCTCTACGGCCCGGGTGACCTGCCCGCCTACGCCGACTGGCAGTACGCCCGGGAGAAGTTCCCCTACCGCCCCCTCACCCCCGACACCCCGGCCCTGTGGACACGCGGCACCGAACTGCTGCCCGGCCAAAGGACCACGGAGGTCTGGGCGCCCGTCGCGCTCACCCATCTCAACTGGCGCCAGGGCGAACTGCGCGAGCTGCCCCGCACCCACCACCTCAACTACGCCGGGATCGCCACCGGACAGGGCCTCGACGACGCCGTCGAACGCGGCCTGCTGGAGATCGTCGAACGCGACGCCCTGGAACTGTGGTGGCATCTGGACGGCCCGGCCCGCGGCATCGACCCGGCGAGCGTGCCCGGCCTCGCCGACGACCTCGCCGGTTCCGCGTTCGACGTCCACATCGTCGAGATGCACTCGGAGTTCGCCCCCTGCATGGCCGCGCTCGTGCACGACCCGCGCCTCGGTCTGTACGCAGCCGGGTTCGCCTGCAAGTACGACCCGGCCGAAGCCGCCCGCAAGGCCGTCCTGGAAGCCGTCCACACCTGGGTCTTCACCCAGGGCCTGACCGGCTCCGGCGGCTGGGTGTTCCAGGCCGTGGAGGCCGGACTGCTCGCCCGCGGGCTGTACCTGGACCACCGGGCCGACGGCCGTTACCTCGACGTGTGCGGCGAGCAGTTCGAGCACGTGAGGGACCTGGGCGCCCATGTGCAGGTGTGGCTGGACGAGAGGATGGCCACCGAGGCCAGGCGGTTCACCGAGCCGGCGCTCGGGACCGTCTCCCTCGACGAGGTCGAACGCGGCAGCCGGCAGCGGCTGGACCGCACGCTGCACGCGGGCGGCCACCGGGTCATGACCTTCGACCTCACCACCGAGGACGTGGCCGAGACCCCCCTGCGCGTCGCCCGGGTGCTCGTCTCCGGGCTGCTGCCCAACGCTCCGGCCGCCTTCGGCTACTTCGGCTGCCCACGCCTCGCCGAGGCCGCCGTCGCCCGAGGGTGGCGCACGAGCCCGCCGAGCGCGCCGGAGGACTTCACTCTGGCGCCTCCGCCGCACATGTGAGGGCCGCATCCGTGGAAGACCCCTGCGCAGACCGCCCGGTGGACCTCGTCACCGCCCTCGCCCGCGCCCGCTCCCCGGAGCCGCCCGGACCCGACACCCCCGCCGGGGGAGCGGTCCGGGCCTGGCCCGGACCGCCGCGCCCCCTCCCGCCGGCCGGCCCGGCCGACCTCGACCTGGGGGCCCTGCTGCGTTGCTCGCTGTCCGCGGTGGACGACTCCGGACGCCTCAGGCCCGTGTCCTCCGCCGGTGCACTGCACCCGGTGGACGCCGAACTGCATGTGGGCGCGGGCTGCTCCTTGCCGCCCGGCCGCTACGGCTACGACCCGCTGCGCCACCACGTCCATCGCCTCGGCCGGCAACCCGAGGGCACACCGCCCGGCGTGACCGCCGAACTCTCCGTCACCGCCCGGCGCACGGTCTCCCACTACGGCCACCGGGCCTGGCCGCTGCTCCTGCTGGACACCGGGCACGCCGCGGCCGCCCTGTTCCTCGCGGCCCGCGCGCTGGGCACGGACGAGCCCGAGGTGCGGCTGGACGGTCTCGCCGAGAGCCCCCTGGCCGCCGTGCACGTCCCGCCACCCGGCGGGCGGGGCGGCCCGGCGCACCAGGAGGGCGGGCGGGCCCAAGGCCCGGACGGCGGCGCCGGGTTCCCGGACCCGCCGGGAGGCACGCCCACCCCCACCGAACTGCTGGCGCGCCGCAGTACCTCACCGCCTCTGCCCGGCACCCCGCCGAAGGGCGCGCTGCTGGCGGTTCTCACCACCGCGGAACGGGCGGGCACCGGCGCGCAGCGGGAGGCCCGCTCCGCCGCCGCACGGCCGGGCGGCGGTGACCTGCGCTGGTGCGTCGCGGTGGGCCCGCCGGGCCCCGCCCTGGTGGCGCTGTCCGCCGACGGCACGACCCTGCGGCGGCACGCGGTGGGAGAGGCCCGCCCGACCCTCGCTGCCTGGGCCGCGGGCCAGGCCTGGATCGCGGACGCGGGCGCCGTCCTGCTCGCCCACGGCTGCCCCGCGGACGCCGACGCCGCGCACATCCGCCGCGTCCACCTGCGGGCCGGCTTCGCCGTCCACCTGGCCCACGTCACCGCCCTGCGCCACGGGCTGGCGGCTCGGCCCGTCGGCTCGTGGCAGCAGGCGGACCTCGGTGCCGCCCTCGGCACCACCCCGGGCCGGGACTGGGTCGTCCACGGACTGGCCCTCGGCACCCGCCACGCCGACGAGGAGAACACCACGTGATCGTCCACCCCGAGCTGCGCCGCGCCGCCGGGGGCGCCCGGCGCCCCCTGCTCGCGTCCACCGTCCTGCTGGGCGCCGTCACCCTGACCCACCTGGCGCAGGCCGTACTGCTGGCCCTCGCGCTCGCCCAGCTGGCCCGCGGCGACACCGGCCCGCTTCCGTGGCTGCTGGCCGCGGTGCTCGCCGTCGTGGCCGCCCGCGCCGGGCTCGCCCTGTGGCAGCGGCGCACCGCCACCCGTGCCGGGGCCCGGGTCAGGGTGGCCCTGCGGGACGAACTCCTCACCCACCTGGGCCGGCTGGGGCCCGCCCACCTGACCACCGCGAGGGCCGGAGCCGTCCGCACCACCCTCGTCGACGGGGTGGAGGGCGTCGACGCCTACGTCTCCCGCTACCTGCCCCAGCTGCTGATCACCCTCACCGTGCCGCCCCTGGTTCTGGCCGCCCTGGCCCTGGTCGAACCGTGGGCACTCCTCGGCCTCGTCCCCGCGCTGCTGCTGGCCCTGGCCGGTCCGCGCGCCTGGGACCGGCTCCTGGCCGCCCGCGGCAAGGAGCACTGGGACACCTACGAAGGGCTCGGCGCCGACTACCTGGAAGCACTCCAGGGCATGCCCGCCCTGCGGGCCGCCGGCGCCGTCGGGCGCACCCGAGCACGCCTGGAGGAGCGGTCCGCCGCGCTGCACCGGACGACCGTCGCCAAACTGCGGGTGTCCCTGGTCGACACCGCCATCACCGACCTCGCCATCCAGGGCGGCACCGTCGCGGCCGCGCTCCTGGCGTGCCGGTCGGCCGTCACCGGCTCCACCACGGCGACCGGCACCTATCTGGTGCTGCTGCTGGCCTCCGAGTGCTTCCGGCCGGTCCGCGACCTGGCCCGCGAATGGCACGCCGGATACCTGGGCGTGTCGGCCGCGGACGGTCTCGCTGCCCTGCGCACCGCCGAGCCGGCCGTCCCCGACACCGGAGAGGCCCCCGCCCGCTGGACGGCCCCTCCCGAAGTGCGCTTCCACGACGTCCGGTTCACCTACGACGGCACACGGGCGGCGGCCCTCGACGGCGTCTCCTTCAGCGCGCGGGCGGGACGGACGACGGCGATCGTCGGCCCTTCCGGCGCGGGCAAGTCCACGCTGCTGGCCCTGCTGCTGCGCCACCACGACCCGCAGGAGGGCAGGATCACGCTCGACGGGCGTCCCACGACCGAGTACACCCTCGACTCGCTGCGGCGGGGCATCGCCGTCGTGTCGCAGGAGACCTACCTCTTTCACGCCAGCATCGCCGCCAACCTGCGCCTGGCCCGGCCCGGCGCGACGGACGACGACCTGACCCGGGCGGCACGCGTCGCCGGAGTCCACGACGAGATAACCGCCCTCCCCGACGGCTACGACACCGTCCTCGGCGAGCGCGGCGCCACCCTCTCGGGTGGCCAGCGCCAGCGTCTCGCCCTCGCGCGCGCCCTGCTCGCGGACGCCCCGGTGCTGGTCCTCGACGAGGCCACGAGCGCGGTCGACGAGCGCCGCGAAGCGGACATCCTGCGGGACCTGATGGACGCCGCCAGCGGCCGGACCGTCCTGGTGGTCGCCCACCGCCTGGCCGCCGTCCGGCACGCCGACCGGATCGTCGTCCTCGACGAAGGACGGGTCGACGCCGTCGGGGAGCACGCCGGCCTCGTCGAGGCCGGCGGCGTCTACGCGCGGCTCGTCGACGCCGGCCGCGCCCACCGAGGAGAACTCGCCGCATGAGCACCGCCACCTCCACCGACACCACCTCCACCGACACCACCTCCACCGGCACCACCTCCACCGGCACCACCTCCACCGGCACCTCCGCCCCCTCCGGCGCGGACGTGCCCGCGCGAGGCGCGTTGCGGGCCCTCCTCCCCGCCCTCGCCGCTCACCGCGCCATGACGGCCCGCACCTGCGCCGCCGCCCTCCTCGAACAGGGCTCCCTCGTCGCGCTGCTCACCCTGGCCGCGCACACGGTGGGTACCGCCGTCATCGAAGGGCGAGCCCCCTCGGCCGCCACCGTCACCGCACTCGTCGTCCTGGTCCTCGTCCGCGCCCTGACGACCTGGCGGGAGATGGACCTCTCGCACGACCTGGCCTACCGGGTGCTGGCCGTACTGCGGGTGCGCGTCTTCGACGGACTCGCCCGCAGCGCGCCCGCCCGCATCGCGGGCCGGCGCAGCGGCGACCTCGCCGCCACGGCCATGGCCGACGTGGAGGCGCTGGAATTCTTCTACGCCCACACCACCGCCCAACTGCTGGCGTCCGCGACGGTGTTCGCCGCCGGCTCCCTGGTCCTCGCCGTGGTGGAGCCGTGGCTGCTGGCGGCCGTACTCCCGGTCGCGGCCCTGCTCGCCGCGGCGCCCTTCGCAGACGCGCGCGAGCGCGCGGCGCGCGGCGGCCGCACCCGGGCGGCCGTGGCGAGGCTGTCCGCCGACACGGTGGAGACCGTCGACGGGCTGCGCGAACTGCTCGCCTTCGGCCGGCTGACGGAACGCTGCCGCACGCTGGCGAAGCGGGGACGGCAGGTGGGTGACGCCCAGCGTGCCGAGGCCACGTGGGAGGCGGTCGCCGCGTCGGTGCGCGACCTGCTCATCGTGGCCGCCGTCCTGGGCGTGGTCACCGCTGCGGCGCAGTCCGTGACCTCCGGCCGGCTGCACGGCGCGTGGGCCCCGGCGGCGATGGCCCTGGCCCTGTCCGTCCTCGGTCCGGTCGCGGAGTCGGCCCGCGCCCTGAGCCAGGCCGTGGCACTGCGCGCGGCGGCCGCCCGCGTCGGCGCGGCCGTCACGGCCCCCGCCCTCGCCCCGCCGCCCCGCGCTCCCCGTCCCCTGCCGCCCGGCCCGTTGGGTGTCCGGCTGCACGGCGTGCGGTTCGACTACGGCGGACAGCCCGTGCTGGACGGCGTCGACCTGACCGTCCCGCCGGGCCGGACACTCGCCCTGGTCGGTGTCTCGGGAGCCGGCAAGTCGACCTGCGCCCACCTCCTGGCCCGGTTCTGGGACCCCTCCCGGGGAGCGGTCCAGCTGGTGCCCGCCCAGGGCGACCCCGTGGACATCCGGGACGTGAGCGACCCCGAACTGCGCAGGGTTGTCGTCCTCGTGGGACAGGAGACGCCCCTCTTCCACGGCACACTCGCCGAGAACCTGCGGCTCGCCGCACCCGAAGCGGACGACGACCTGCTCGCCACGGCAGCGCGCCGGTGCGGCGTCGACAGGATCGCCGCGATGGACACCCTCGTCGGGGAGCGCGGCGCGACGCTCTCGGGAGGACAGCGGGCCCGCATAGCCCTCGCCCGTGCGCTGCTGGTACGCCCGCGCGTCCTCATTCTCGACGAGTCCACCGCCCACCTGGACAACACCGGCGACGCCCAGCTCGCCGCCGCGCTGCGGGAGGAGGGCCGCACGACGATCGTCATCGCCCACCGGCCGGCCACCATCCGCCGTGCCGACCGCATCGCCGTCCTCGACAAGGGCCGCATCACGGAGGAGGGAACCTGGGAGGACCTCACCAGCCGCCCCGGCAGCGCGCTCAACCGCGTGCTCACCCGTCCCTCCTGAGCACGGGACGCCGGGCTCGGGGGCTCAGGGGTGTGCCTTCTCGTACAGCGCCCGGGTGATCGCCAGCCACGTCTCCCTCGGCAATGCCGGGATCTGGTCCTCCTCCCTGTCGATCAGGAGTTCCTCCAGGATGTGGCGGTCGGCCGGGGCATCGGAGGAGGCGATCGAGCTGAGGTACTTGGTGAGCCGAGGGCTCTGGGTCTTCGTGGTCCGGGGTTCGACGAGCCAGCTGAAGAACCAGCGGATCATGCGGGCGGTGCGCCGGGTGTGGAGGTCGGTCACGTACGGGTCCGGGAGGTCCGGGGGCTGGGTGATCCGGAAGCCGACCGCCAGGAGGCCGGCGAGGAGGTCGCGGGCCGACTCCTCCGCCTGGACGGCGGGCGGGAGATGTTCGAGGACGATGTTCTGGGCGTCGTAGGACAGGGGTTCCCGCAGGAGGGACAGGAGGTCCTCGTGGTGGGCCTGGGCCAGGCGTTCCTCGGCCTTGTGCCGGAGGTCTGTGGCGTGTCCCGAACGGTTCGTCGCGCAGGTCAGGTCCTCGGCCAGGGCCCGGATCTGGGAGGTCTCCATACGGGCACGGCGGCTCTTGTGTCCCCAGAGCTTCGAGACCGTCGAGCGTCCCGCGACCGGCTGGTCGAAGAGCTCCGGCAACGCCGCTTCCCACAGCGCGCGTTGCCGGTCCGGCGTCAGCCGCTCGGTGATCGCTCTCATCGCCGGGGCCGCCGCGGAACCCATGCCGGCCCCCGTGGCGTGGCCCGTCGTGTGGCGGGTGACGGACACGTCCGCCCGTGGGGGGAACTCGGGCGGCGGGTTCGGCGGCGGCGGGTACGGGGGCGGCGTGCTCGGTGGCTCCGGGTATCCGTGGTGGACCCCCTGACCTGGCCGTTCGGAGTGTGCGTGCTGCCCGGGCTGCCTCCGCTCCACGGCCTGCCCGGATGCGTACGCCCCCTGTGCCGCCGCAGCCACCGACCCGTCCGGTGACGACGCCGACGACATGGACTCCGTGCCGGACCGCCGCGCTTCCGTCGCTTCGAGTGCGTCCTGCCCCTCCTCCGTGGCACGCCCCGCTTGCGCTGTCGTCGGCTCCGACGTCGGGCGGAAGTGCTGAGGGGGTGACTCCGGTGTGGTGAGCTGCTGTCGGTGCCACTCCGGCGGGGAGGCCCAGCTCGCGTCGGAGGCGGAGGTGGGCTGCTGGGCCGGTGGACGAGCGGGGAACTCGTCCTGGATGTGCGGCTGTTGGGCCGGAGCGGGCTCCTGGCGCCGTTCCGGGGCCGGGGGTGGGGAGATCACGGGGACGGAACCCGTGTCCGTGGTCGCCGGGCTCTCGTATCTGGCGGGCCACACTGCGCGGAGCCGGGCGTGGAAGTGCCGGTGGTCGGGGTCGGTCGTGTTCGGGTCGGTGTCCAGCAGGCGCTGGTACTTGACGGCGGGCCATTGCAGGTAGTGGTCCACGAGGGTGGCGGCGAGTTCGGCGGCCAGGTCCGTGCCGGGGTCCAGCAGGTCGATCCGGCGCAGACGGCTGTCCTCGGTGGGGGAGACCCGCCAGGCCGGGACGAACACCACCCGGTACGCCTGGTCGTCCATCGTGTCGAAGGTGGCGAACTGCCAGCTTCCCGAACCCGGGTCCAGCGAGGAACCGAAGATCCACCACAGGCCCCACAGCACCAGAAGCGCCGGCTCGGGCAACTCCCGCACCGGGGGCACCGGTCGATGTTCCCGGACTTGGGCGTGCGCCTGGGCCAGGCACTCGTCCAGCTCTCCCACGAGAGCCGACACCCGGGCCCCCGGAGTGCGGAGGAACTGGGCCACCAGACAGAGCAGCGGGCGCCGGACCAGCCGTACGTTCTCCCACATGCGGTCCCGCATGTGGCCGGCCAGGGCGTGGAGCCGTTCGCGCGGCATCGGCTCGATCCGTCCCGTCACCCGGTCGGCCCAGCCCTGCTCCGCCCAGGGAACGGCGCCCAGGCTGACGCAGTACAGCGGCACCAGGAGCTTCGCCGGTCCCAGCAGCGCATGGCACACCGTGCTGTCGCGCCCCTGGGCGTCGGAGCCCGGGGTGCGGCGGACGAGGAGGACTCGGCCGCCGGGGATGATGTGCCGGACCAGGCTGGGGCGTTGTTCGCCGCCCATGACGCGAAGGACGGGGCCGAGCCGGTCGGCGAGTGCGCGGGCCTCGGGCTCGGGGCAGGAGTAGGCGACCGCGGCGATCCCCGCGCCCCGGTGACCGAGGTTGCCGGCCCAGCGGAACACGACCTGGTGCACCCGGTCGTCGGGTGCGGCCGTGTCACCGGGCCGGCCGGGCTGCGTCCGGGTCACAAGCCCACCGCCGCCGGTCCGTCCTCGGTGCCGTCGTCGAGCAGCCCGCACATGGCGAGCACCGAGATCAGCGGCTCCAGCACCCGCAACGGCCGGGTGCCGTGCGGGAATCTGCCCTCATGGTCGTGGCTGCCGGTGGCCGAGGCGAAGTGCAGGGTGCAGCGCAGCACGCTGTCGAAGGGGCTGACCCACGCCTGCCCGGTGTGGTGGCGCAGGAACGCGTAGGCGTCCCGGCTCTCCTCCGTGAACCGTTCGGCCAGCCGCCGCTGCGGCGGGGGTTCGCCCAGCCAGCGGTCCACAGGCG
Source organism: Streptomyces sp. NPDC043685 (assembly GCF_056436585.1). Taxonomy (NCBI): domain Bacteria; kingdom Bacillati; phylum Actinomycetota; class Actinomycetes; order Kitasatosporales; family Streptomycetaceae; genus Streptomyces; species Streptomyces sp. NPDC043685. Next base: position 182,150 of record NZ_JBWKCH010000006.1, read on the forward strand.
GTTCGAACCGCACCAGATCGCTTTTGTTGATCACGACCGCCGCCGCCACCCCGAGATACTGCCCGCTTGCCCGCGGCAGCCGGTCCAGCACGGTCTGGAACGCCGGATCACCGCCCCGGGTGTAGCCGAGGTCGCCGCGCAGCGGGTCGAGATACGGCATCGGCAGCGCCCGCAGCGGGTCCACCACGAAGATCAGCGCGTCCACGCCCACCATGAACCGGGTCAGCGCGTCCGTGCGGCGCAGGTCCTCGCCGGCCAGGTCGAAGAAGGCCACCGGCCGGGCCGTCCCGTCCGGGCGGCTCAGCAGCAGCGCGTCCACGAACGCGGCGAACTCACCGGCGCTGCGGGTGTGTTCCAGCATCGTCCCGGACCGCAGCCGCTCCACCCGCTCGGTCATGAACGTCTGGTGGTCCTGCGGGTTCACCGACTGCATCTGCAGCCCGTGCCGCTTCAGACCGCCGTCGGCGATCTCGGCGATCATCTGGGTCAGCAGGTGTGTCTTGCCGGTGGCCGAGTCCCCGACCATCGCCACGGTCAGCGGACTGCCGTTGGTCAGGTACGGCACCGGGATGTAATGGGTCTGCTCGCCCTCGGAGTTGCCGCACCGCTGATAGGCGGAGCGGAGGGTGTCCGCGAGACGCAGCGGACTGATCCGCCGGTCCACGTGCAGCTTCTCGAACAGCTGCTTGTCGTTGCGGGCGAACAGCTGCTGCTCGTCGTAGGAGATGACCTCCAGGCAGTACGGGCAGAGGATCTCCTGGGCGGTGGCGCCCGGCGGCATCGGAGCGGTCATCGGCGGGTGTCTCCTTCGGACCGGCTCCCGCCGGGCTCGTTCGTGCCGGAGGTACGGCCTCCGCTGATCCAGGTGCGCAGCCGGCCGCGCTCGCGGGCCGGATACTCGTAGCCGGTGAACGGTGCCGGCGGCGCCTCGCCGTACCGGGGCCCGTCCGCGCCGTAGCCGCCCGGGTCCCCGGCGGGCTCTCGCTCCGGGTGGTACGGGGCGTGCGCCGGGGGCGGCGGGGCGAGGGAGGCGTGCTTGCGGCGCCGGATCTCGTCGAACTCCCGCCGGTGGTGCTCCAGTGGGTCCGGCAGCAGCACGCTCGCCGCCTCGGCGGCGACCTCCGGCACCAGGGTGCGCAACAGCGTGTCCGGCGTCGGCCGGTCCTGGGCGTGCCGGGCGAACACCTGGCCCAGCGTCTGCGTCACCGACCGCTGCGCGGCAAGGTCGGCGGGCGGTCCGTCGGCGTTCCCCGGCCGGCCGGTGACCAGGTGGTACATCACCTGCGCCACGCTCCACAGCGCGTCCCGGGCCTCCGTCGTGCCCACCCCGGCCCGCTGCTCGGGCGAGGCGTAGGGCGGGATGCCGTACGGCACCCGGGGACGCCCGGCCCGGACCACCGAGCCCAGGTCCCACACCTGCACGCCCTGCGCGTCCCAGCGGACGGCGCCCGGCACGATGCCCCGGTGCACCAGGCCGACCGCCTCCATCAGCCGTACCGCCAGCACCAGATCACGCTCCACGGCCCGCTGGTCGCCCATCGACACCCGCTCGGTCGGCCCGGACAGCGGGCGCCCGCGGGGTACGGCGTACAGCACGAACGGCGTCAAGGTGTTGACGTCGTAGCCGACCGGCGTCGGGAAGAGGCCGCCGAAGCGGGTGCCCGCGTACGCGCGGTGCAGCGCCAGCGCCGCGGTGATCTCCGCCTGGAGCAGGGCGTACGCCTCCCGGTCCGCGCCCGCCTCCCGCGGCAGCCGGACCTGGAAGCCCTGCCAGCCGTCCTCGAAGCGGACCGGCCGGGCCAGCGCGGGCGGCCGGACCAGACGCGGTCGGTCCGGCCCGAACCTGGCCCGCACCCGGTGCGTGACGCCTTGCGGCGAGACGAAGGAGAACTCCACGGCCGCCTCCCGGGACGCGGCGGATCCGGTGCCGGGCTCCCGGCCGGTGTGCTCGCGTGGCCGCACCCGCTCCGGGCGGTCACCCTCCGCGTCGTGGACGGACTCCTGACGGGCCGTCGGCCGGGGGGCGGCCGCCGCGTACGGCTCCGGCGCGGGCCCGAACCGGTCCGGGTGCGGTGCGGGTCGGTGGTCGTTCACCATGACTTCCCCACTGTGTTGGTCCGTGCGCCCGGGGCGCGGTCGGTCGTCGTCGTACGGGTACGGTTCACCGCTGCGCCCATTCCTCGCCGGGATCCGGGACGGTTCCGGTCGGGCCGCGGTCCGGGCCGGGGAGGGGACCGTCGTCGGCCCAGGTGCGCACGCGCACGTTCTCCACCACACCGGCACGCAGCGGGACCAGCCGTAGCGTGCCGGCGAAACGGCCGGACTCCGTCCACACCATCGCCGCCGGTACGCCGTCGGGGCCGAGCCCACCCGCGCGCACCTCCACCGCGGGCCGTACGGCCTGCGGGGCGAACGCGATGGACCGCGCCTCGGCCGGGTCCCGGCTGAGCAGCGAGAGCTGCGCCGGGGGGCACAGCAGCAGTGGCCTGCCCTGATCCGAACCGGTGTTGAGCACGTCCCGGACCCGCTGCGCCCCGATGCCGAGCAGGGCCGAGGCGTCTCCCCGTGGCCGGTCCTGCCGGGCGTAGGGCGGGGCGGGCACCACCCCGTTGTCGCGCAGGCTCAGCCCGGCCGCCGCGATGGCCCGGGACACGGCGGCCTCCAGCGTGGTCGGCGCCCCGCCCACTGGCCCGGTACCGCCCGCACCGCCGTGGGAGCCGGTGTGGCCGTGCAGCGCGGCCACCGTCGCGTCGGCCAGGTCGGCCACCAGGGTGGGCACCAGGTCGGGGCCGCCCTCGGCCGCGCCCCGGTGCAGCCAGGGCGGGTCCACCCGGGGCACATGCCGGGCGCGGCCGCCGGGCGCGTCGGCAGGCTCGGCCCGGCCGTCGGCCGACGCACCTGCCGCCGGGGCGTCGGGCCAGTCGGCTTCGGGCCAGTCGGCGTCCGGCCAGGACGAGTCCGGTTCCGACGGGTCCGGCTCCGAGCGGTCCGGGCCTGGCGGGTACGGCCCGGGCGAGTACTGCCGTGCCGGGGCCGGGTGCCACGCGTACGGGGGTGCCGCGTACCCCTGTGTCGCGTCCGGCCGCGCCGGAACCTGCCAGGCGCCGGGGGCCTCCGCCCGGTCGTCCGGCCAGGACGACTCGTCCCAGCCGGGGTCGGACCAGCCGTCCGCACCGGCCGGTCCCACGCCGGAGGTGTACGGCGGGCCGGACACCGGGTGTCCCGCGTCCGCCTCGACGGCCGCGCCCCGCAGCACCGCCGCGAGCGTCCGGGCGCCGTCCGCGCACCGGGTGCGTTCCTCGGCCGCCCACCACTGCCGGCGCAGCGCGTCCGCCAGGACGGCGTCCACCCGGGCCAGACACGGCCCGAGTTCACAGGTGCCGGTCGCCTCCCACCAGTCGGCCACCGCGCGGCGCCACCAGGCCCCGACGCACAGCGCCGCACCGAGCACCCCGGTCAGCACACCCCCGAGCACCAGCTCGCGCGGGACGCTCACCACCAGGGTGAGACCGAACCCGGCACCCGCGCCGGCCGACAGGGAGAGGGCACGGGCCAGTTCCGCCCGGTGCACCCGGCCGCCCGCCGCCCGGCCCGGCCGGACCGCGCCGGCCAGTGCGCCGCCGAGCAGGAACACCGCCGCGGGCAGCAGCGCGAGCAATGTGCCGGGCCATGGCGCGAGCGCGCAGACGAAGGCGGCCAGCGCCGTCGGCACCAGCTGCCCCGCACGGGCGCGGGCGAAGTACAGCGGCACCGCCGCCGACATCCGTCCCAACGACTCCTCCGGGCACGCCCGCTCCAGATCCCGCAGCCGGGCGGCGGACGGTGTCGGAGCGACCCGTTCGGCGAGCGCCGACAGCCGGGCCGCGACCGCGCGCAGCGGCAGCCCCGAGGTCAGCCAGCGCGCGGTGCAGCGCTCCAGCCCCTCGTCCGACTCGCCGCCACGCGACCGGCGCAGCCACGTCTCCTCCGGCAACGCCACACCCCCGTCGGCGAGCCGGGCCAGCGCGTCGCCGTGCGGGACGCCGGGCGAGCCGCTGTCCCGCAGCACACCGGCCACCACGTCCCGGTACCGGTGCAGCGACTCCATCGCCCGTGCCATCGCCGAGGGCACCGAGTCCGCGACCTGGCGGCCCGTCAGGAGTGCTCCCGCCGAGCTCAGCCCGGCCCGCGCCTCGGCCAGGTCGTCCACGGCCCGCACACAGGCGGCGCGGGCGGCGTCGGCGGGGCCGCCCGGACGGAGCAGCGCCGTCACCGGACGTTCCGGGCCCGGGCCGAGCAACTCGGCCAGCGCCGACGGGAGTTCCTGGGCATCGGGCGGCCCGGCCACCGGCACCTCGCCCCCGGCGAACCGGGCCAGCGCGCCGGTCCACGCGCTGTCCCGCGCGTCCGGTGTCAGATCGTGCTCCAGTACCCGCAGGGACAGCGTGGCCACCGACACCGGGGAGTCGTGCAGTTCGGACAGCACCTTGTCGAAGATCTCCGGCACCCGCAGCAGATCGGTCAGCGCGGCCAGCGCCGCCTCGGTTTCCGCGGCCGGGTCGGTGGTGCGCGGATCGTGGCCCGCCCGCGGATCGGGTGCCCACAGCACCCCCGTACCGGAGGACTGCAGCACGGACGCCAGCCGCAGCCGACGCCCACCCTCCACCGGGCGGTCGTCCGGGTACGACGCGTCCCGGTCCTCCGGGCCCGGGAACGACGCGGTCCGGTACGGCGCGTCCGGGGACGGCGGGCTCGCGGACCGGGACCGCTCCAGGTCGCCGACGACCAGGCAGAGCAGGCTCACCGCGCCCAACGTCGGGGCCGCCGCGACCAGTTCGTACGCCGCCGCGTGCGCCGTCAGCCCGTCGGGCTCGTCCACCACCAGGAACCGCAGGTCCCCGGCGTCGCCCCGGCCGCTGTCCGGCAGCCGCGCGCCCACCCGGCGGCGCAGATCGGCGCCGTCCGCGGGTACGTCCCGGCCGCCCCGGAAGTCGAGGACGACCACCGGGCTCCCCATCGCGCTCACGCGTGCCACTCCCGGCTCTCGCGGGCCTCGTCCCCGTCGGACGTGATCTCCTCGTCGGGCCAGTCGGCGTCGCCGTCCGCGTCCGAGATGCCCCACGGCGCGGCGGAACCGGCGCCGGGCCAGCCCGGGTCGGGTTCGGCGGCACGCGGGAAAGGCGGGTACTCCGGCGCCCGAGCGGGCGACGGTCCCGGCGCGGGCCACCCGGCCGGCGCCTGCCGTGCCGTGGGACGGCCGGCGGGCGGCACCGAGCGGACCCGGCCCGGGTCCGGCGGCGCTGTCCGGCCCACGTCCTGGCGCGGACCTTCCGCCGGAACCCCGGCGGCCGGGGGAGGGGTGTCCGGCCAGTGCCGGGTCCGCTCGTCGTGCGGGGCCGACGACGGCCACCGCGCGTCCTCGTCGCCGCCGTGCCGGGCGGCGGGCACCTCCCCGGCGTGCGGGGCACCGGGCGCGGGGCCGGGCCGGGCGGACGGCACACCCTCCGGCAGGCTGCCCGCGTCCGGCCCGCCGTCGCCGCCCGGCCTGCCGTGTGCGGGCACGTCCCAGCCGTCGGCGCGCCGGGGCGCGGCGCCGCCCGCCGCCCCGTACGGATCGGCGGACCGCCCGCCGTCCGCCCGGCCGGGGGACTGCGGACGCTCGTCGGGGCGCTGCTCCCAGGACCGGTCCCGGACCCGGGCCGAGGGCCCGTCCGAGGCGCGGTCGGAGACCCACCGCTCCTCCTCCCGGTGCCGCGGGTCCTCGCCCGCGCTCCGGCTCTCGCGGACCCACGCCTCCAGTTCGCGCAGCGTCGGGTGGGCACGGTTCTCGCCCTCCGGGAAGGGCAGGTCGAGCGCGTCGGGGAGGGTCTCCGCCCAGAACTCGCGCAGTCGGCGCGTCCAGTCGGTCACCCGTGCGCCGTAGCGCCGCTCCCGCTCGTCCAGCAGCCGCAGCTGACGCGGCGCCACCTCGTGGACCAGCTTCAGGTACAGCTCCGAGGGCTCGCTTCCCGAGGTGCCGAGCCCGCGCGGCAGCGTGTTCATCACCACCTTGCAGTAGCTCTGCACGATGTTCTCCTCCGCCAGCAGCGCCCAGCGCTCGTACGCCCGCAGCAGCCCGGCCCAGCTGGAGATGCCGTCCTGGAAGTCGGTGAGCGCCAGCTGGATGCCGAGCGCGTCCTGGCCGGCGTCGTCGTGCAGCCGGATGCGCAGCCGTTGCGGGGACGCCGGGTCGCCCTGGTAGTCGATCTGGCCGTTCCACAGCGCGCACAGCAGCCGGTTCAGGATGTGCGCCCGGTCGTCGGGTGTGCTCGCCAGCCAGTCGTCGCGATACCCCAGCCGCTGCCGCCAGCGCAGCACGTCCTCGTCGCGGCGGTTCTCCTGCGCCCTGGCCCACTGGCGCAGCACCTTGCGGGCCTCCGGCACCTCGGTGAGGCTCATCTCGCTGCGGAACAGCACCACGGAGATCGAGTCGGTGTCCACGGCCCGGTACTCGATGGTGCGCTGACTGTCGGGAGGCAGACGCAGATGCTTCTCCAGGTAGTTGTCCACCGTCACCCGGCGCGAGCCCGGATAGGTGATGAGCACCTTCAGCCGCCCGTTGCCCTCGGGCGTGAACGCGGCCGGCAGCAGACCGGCCAGCTTGTACCGGAACTGCTCCAGAGCCCGCGCGCTGACCTGCTGGGACGCTTCGGCGTCGCCCGCCTCGGCGGCCAGCAGCGTGCTCATCCTGGGCAGCAGCGCGCGGGCCTGCCGGCCATCGGCACGCTCGGAGAACAACCGCTGCACCCGGTGCTTGAACGCGGCCTTCACCTCCGACACGGCCGCGTCCGGCGAGTAGCGGCCGGCCGCGAAGGCGCTGCGGCGCAGCTCGGCGTCGACCAGCTTGTGCAGCAGCGCGGCCTCGTCGCCGTTGGGCCCGAGCTGGTGACTCTCCACCAGACGCTCCATCAGCGCCTGGTAGAAACGGCCCAGATTGCCCTGCGGGGGCAGCAGGTAGGAGACGCCCGTACGGTCGTCGTACAGCTCCTTGACCTGCGCGGCGTGTGCGCGCGGCTGGTCGTCCACGTGCTTGCGGAACGCGTCGGCGACCGCGTGCACCTCGTTGCGCAGCAGATTCGCGGCCTGCCGCCAGCGGGGCTCGTGCTCGCTCCAGGCGCGGTGCCAGACCGTGCGGGCCCGCCACTTGTACCAGCGGTCCTGTTCCTCCAGCGCGGCGGCCACCTCGTCGTCCGCCCAGCGCAGCCGGGGCCCCACCACCCGGCCTCTGATCCTCGGCACCGGTGGCGGCTGCACCTCGACTCCGGCGGGCCGCGCCGGGTCCTGCCGGCGGTTGTCGAGCATGCCGAGGAAGCCGAGCCGGGCCACCGTGTTGGTCTCGCCGGGCACCCCCGACACCACCCGGCCCAGCGTGAACAGGTCGGTCTTGAGCAGCAGTTGCTCGACCGCCGCGCGCGGTGAGAAGCCCTCCACCAGCACCGGCATGCGATGCGCGACCTGCCGTTCCAGGTCGGCCAGCAGCCGGCGCATCTGCTCCAGCCGGTCCCGCAGCGCGGTCTCGATCTCGCCGCTGCCGCGCGGCAGCGGATCCGGCTCGGTCACCTCCAAGGGCTCGCGCCGCCACAGCTCGCCCAGCCCGGCGGCGGTGAACATCTCCCGGACCAGTGGCGCCGTCTCGTGCGGTACGGCGGCGGAGACGTCAGTCAGTCCGGTCACCGCGTGGGCCAGCATCTTGGCCGCGACCAGTTCGGCCAGCTCGTCCAGCGGTGCCGTCATCGACGCGACCAGGCTGGTGGAGATGCCCTTGCGGCCGATACCGGTCGCGGAGCGAGTCCGGCGGCTGATGTCGCCGTTGACGAAGTTGCTGGCGAACGTCTGGTAGTCGTCGTCGCGTCCGCCGCCCTTGGCCTCGCCCAGGTTGAGGTCGGTGCCGATCAGGGACACCACCAGGGAGACGATGGAGCGGCGCAGGTCGTCGGGGCGGATGCCGGCCGTCTGGCTGAACAGGAACGCGGTGGGCACGGTGCCCGGCCGCAGCGACACCGGGTGGGTCTGCGGGTAGCGGATGCGCAGCGACTCCTGGAGGTCCACGTCACCCAGTTCCGCCTCCGCGTCCGGCGCGTTCTGCTCGTCCACCAGCCGGGACAGGTCCACCACCGCGCGGGCGGCGTTGAGTTCGGCCTCCCGGCCGCCACCCTTGGCCTCGGGGAACGCCGACGGCATGACCACCAGCGGATAGATACGCGCGCCCCGGAACTTCTTGTCCTTGAACGCCTGCCCGATCAGATGCAGGTAGTCCAGGAAGATGCCCGCGCCGGTTCCGCCGGCCACCGAGAACGCCACGAACACGTCGCAGCCGTTGATGGTGTCGCCGCCCACCTCCTGGAGTTCCCCGCCGGACCCGGCGATCGCGTCGATGGCCCGGTGCAGCGGGGTCAGCACCGGCGCGGGACCGTTGGCGAGGGTGGCGAACAGCGCCGCGCGGCCCACCGTGGGCAGCTGGCCGGCACCGTTGCGCAGCGGGTTGATCTTGGGTTCGCCACCGTGCGGCGGCAGCCAGTCGGACACCTCGTCGCGCAGCAGCGCGCGCAGCATCCGGGTCACCTCGGGCGAACTGTCGTAGTCGGCGGGCAGCAGGTCGTGCGTGGCGCGCGAGGTGCGGCTGTAGGCCTGCCGCAGCGCGGTGTCCGCGCTCAGATGCGGCAGCCGGCCCAGCTCCGCCTCGCTGTAGTCGGCGTACACGAACTGCAGGCAACCGGGCAGTTCGTAGGGCAGCCGGCCGTTGCCCGTGAGGGCGGTGCCGTCCGGACCGCAGAGTTCGGCGCGCAGCCGGCGCTCCAGTTCGGCGCCGATCAGGCCGCCTGTGCCGCCGAGGCCGACGAACAGCATCGGCTGGAAGATCTTCATGGCTTCGTTTCCCCCCCTGTCCGGTGCCCGCGCACCGGACGTTCGATGGGCCCCGGGTCCCGAGGGAGGACCTGTCGTGGGCTGGTGGTGCGGTTCCGGTGGCCGGGCCGTCTCGTGGGGCGGCCCGGCCACCGGTCGTCCGTTCTCCGGTGTCAGGTGGCCTCGTCGAATTCGTCGTCGTAGGAGGAACCCCGGTGCGAGGAACCGCCGTACGAGGAACCGCCGTACGGGTCCCGCCCTCCGAGGTCGTCCGCGTCCCTCCGGTCGGACGGCGCCGGGACGGGCCGCAGCCAGCGGGGCAGCAGGTCCGCGAGCCGGCGGGGTGAGCGCCGGGCCGCGGGCCGGCGGCCCACCGCGCCACGCTCCGCCCGCAGCCGGACCCGGCCCTCCAGCGGGATCTCACGGGCCAGCGGATACGACTGGTCGCGCCCGTCCGGGGTGCGCAGCCGGACCCCGGTACGCGGGTCGCGCTGCACGGCGTACCGGCCGGTGGGGGACGGGTCCAGACGGGGGCTGGGGCCGTCCGGGCCGGACACGTCGAACCGGTACCAGGGGTCGCGCTTGCGGGGCACCGTCGTCTCGCTGGTCGTCCGCTCCCCGGATTCGTCGGACACGGTGAGCCGGAGCAGCAGTCCGCCCGGTGAGACGCCCTCGCGTGCCTGCCTGCGGTGCCACACGAACCAGACGAGCGACGCGGCCAGCAGCACGGCGCCGGTGACCAGCGCCCACCACCACGCGTCCCAGACCCGATGCGGCCAGGAGGGCACCGGCGTGATGTCCACCTTCACCAGCTTCGCGTCGAGCGGCCGGGCGGAGTCGTCCGCGTCCGACACCTCCACCCGCGCGCTCAGTTCGCGCGGGCTCAGCTGCCCGCCGACGGTGAGCCGGCCGGCCCGGTCCACGGAGTCGCCGGGGGCCAGCGTGACCTCGGTGAGGGAGAGGGCGACGGCGCCCGGCTCGGTGTCCCGCAGCGCCAGGCGCAGGGTGTGCGGCCGGTCCGAGTCGTTGGACGCCAGCAGCCGGAACGGCACGCTGCCGCCGGGGTGCACCTCGGCGTCGTCCACCCGGAGCCCGGCCCGCACCTCGGGGTTGGGCGAGGCGGTACGGGTCAGGAACGGGCGGTGATCGGCGGTCAGCCCGACCGCACCGAGCACTCCGACGGCCTTGAGCGCGCCTTTCGCCGCCCGGGGGATCGTCACGGCGCCGGTGAAGCGGCCGTCGGCGGCCTTCTCGTCCCCGTCGTCCCCGCCGTCGGAGAGCGCCAGGTCCAGGGGTTCGAAACCGTCACCGGTCAGCCGCCCGGAGACCCGCAGCCTGCGCAGGTCCGCGGGGTCGCCGATGCCCTGCTCGTCGCGCGTCTGGAGGGTCAGTTCGACGCGGGCCTTCTCGCCCGGCCGGGGCGCGGCGGGCGTCATCACGATGGAGGAGCGCACGGCACCCCGCCACTGCACGGAGACACTGGCCAGCCGGTCCCGGTGGCCCTGCGGAGCGTCGAGCCGGACCTGCCAGCGGCCCGGCCGGGGGTCGGTGATGCGCAGCGATTCCACCTCGCCACCGGACCCGGCCGACGTGAACGTCGAGCCGTCGGACCGGCTGCCGGGCTCGACCTTCCGGCCGCGCGGGTCGTAGTACGTGGCCCGCACCGCGCGGTCGCCCTTGGAGACGACGATGGTGGCGAGCGTCGCCAGCGGGGACAGCGGTACGGAGATGTCCGCGGGCGGTGTGTCCTTGCGGGGTGGGTCGGTGACCAGGCAGCGGGCCCCGGCGAAGGCACGCTGCACGGCGTCGCCCAGGGTCTGGGAATCCGTCGCCCTGTCCGCGCGGGGGCGGGCCGCCTCCAGGTCGGCGCACCCGCCCCGGTAGCCGCCTTGCGCCATGTCCCGCAGCGCGTCCATGTCGACGTCGTCGCCGAAGCCGAGCGGCCAGATCTGCACCTTCGCGGCGCGCGCCTCGGCCAGCGCCTTGGTCAGCTCACGGCGGCCGTTCTCCGTGCGGCTCTCCTCGTCGGTGCCGTAGGAGGGGCTGTCGGTCACGTCCAGCTTGCCGTCGGTGAGCAGGAACAGGATGCGCGGGCGGCTGCCGTCGCGTTCGCTCAGCCGGGTCACGGCCTGCCTGATCGCGTTCGGGAAGTCGGTCCCGGTGCCCTGTCCCGTGCCGCGCCGGGCCAGCTTGCCGATGCAGCCGTCCATCTTCTCCCGGGCCACCGCGTCGAGCGCGGTGGTCGGGCACACCTCGTCCACCGGGCTCTGGTCGTCGTTGTCGGCGCTGGCGAACCCCAGCACCGTCATCCGCGACGCCGGGGATATCTCCCCGACCGCGATCCGCCCGGCGGCGTCCCGCTCCCGCTCCACGTCGGCCGCGCTCAGAGAGTTCGACTCGTCCACCGCCACGGCCAGGTCCACGGCGTCCGTGGCGGTCGACGCGGCCGGGGCGAGCGGCGTGGGCGGGGCTGTCCGGCCGAGCGCGGTCTGCCCGAGCAGCAGCAGCGCCAGCACGGCGGCGGCCCGCCGGGCACCGAGCCCTCGCCGTCCGGCGGATTCCGTACGGCGCGCCGCGCGGGCGCCCGGCGCGGTACCGGCGCCAACTGCTCCACGCCGCGTAGCGGTTGCCGTACCGGTGTCGTATGTCGTACGGGTGTCGGACGCCGTACGTCCCCCTCGCCCCCGTGCCGCGCGTCCCGGGCCGCCGCGCACCGGTGCGGTGTCGTATGCGTCCATGTCGTCTCCCTCAACTGTCACTTGATAGGCGTAGATGTCGGGCATGCGAAGCCGATGCGGGCCCGCGTGCGCCCCGGGTGACGGCAGCCGGTGCCGCCGTCCGCGCCTTGGCGCGCCGGGGTCAGCCGAGCAGCAGCCCGGCCGTCGCCGACAGAGCCCCCGGTACCAGCCAGACCGCTCCCCAGCGGATGCACCGGTACTTCCGCATGAGGATGTGGCTGTGATCCACGGCCTGGGTCAGCAGCCAGGCCGTGACGTCCTCGCCCGCCCTGCCCACCGCCTCGGCCACGCCGCCCGCCCCGGCCGCCGTGTGCACCGCGACGACATCGGCGAAGAAGGTGATGCCGGGCCCCACCCGCTCAGTTCCGCCATGCGGCAACACCGCCCGAACGAGTGACACGGACCCCGCCAGCCACATCAGCAGCCCCGCCCCGACCAGCACCAGCCACACCACGGAGGGCCGGTCCGGCGGGCGCTGCCCCACCCCGACCACCAGGGGCGGCACACCCAGGGACACCGACAGCAGCACCGACGCCTTGATGTCCGCCCGCCCGGTGTCCTCACGGACCGTGGCCAGCAGCCGCTCGGCGACGAACCGCGTCTCCGGGACGGCGGACGCCGGCGCGCCCTGTGCGGCCGTCACCGCCGGCCGCCCGGGTCCCCGTCCGACGGGCCGCCCCAGATGTCGTCGTCCTCTTCGTCGACCCGGTCACGGGACCCGGCCCCGGACGCCGCGCGCCCGGCACCCGGGGAGGAGGATCCGCCGTAGGTGTGCTCGTGGCCGCGCTCGCCGATGTGCGCGGACCTGCCGTACCCGTCCCGCGCCGCCGGCGGACCGGTCTCGTACCCGACGGTCTCCTGCGGCTCGCCCCACCAGTCGTCCTCCTCCTGGCGCGGCGCCCCGGCGGTCCGCGCCGTCCCGCGCTCCGGGGCGTCGTACGCGGCCGTGTCCCCGCGCGCCGCGGTGTCCGGCCAGTCCTGCCGGGCCGCTCCTGTCGTGGCGGCCGGGGCGACGGGCGCGGGCGGGAGCGCGGCACGGGGTTCGAGCGCCGGGAGCGCAGGCTGGTCCGCCGCCCGGCCGGGAAGCACCATCCGGCGGATGTACGCGTCCAGTTCGGGGGTGTTCACCCGCCCCTCGTGCGCCATCCTGACCAGGAACTCGCGGTTGGCGCGCTGCTCCTCGGCCTGGCTCTCCATCATCATCTTGACCAGCCGGCCGACCTCCTCGGTGCTGCCGGACGCCATCAGATAGGCGTACTTCTCCGCGTCGGTGCCGTGCGCGATCGCCGCGAACCCCCGGAAGCGGGCGGTCACCCGCTGGGCCTCCGCCTCATCCTTGCGGGTCTGGCTGACGAAGCCGATCTGCGTGCGGTCGGTGCCCACCTCGACGAACACCTTGGTACGCAGTCCCACCTCCTGCCCGAGGTCGGCCCAACGGCCCGCCTCGATGTCCAGCCGTACGGCCTGGTTGGCCTCGTGCGCCTGGTCCACGGAGTACCCGGTGGTGACGCCCTGGAGCCGGTCCACGATCTCGGGCCCGAGGTCGTCCTCGACGCTGAACAGGCGCTTCTCCACCACCAGTCGGTAGTCGATGACCTCCCAGCGCAGTTTCACCCGGGTCTCGAAGAAGGTCGCCGAGCCGTAGGCGGGCAGCTTCAGCGCGAACGAGGTCGTGTGCCGCCCGCAGGCGACCTCGCAGACACTGGTCGGCCGGGACCACCGGCTGAGCCGGTCGCGGTGGTCGGCGCCCCGCGCGGTGATCACACTGTGCCCACCGTCCTGGTAGTAGAGCACGGAGGCCACCTGCGCGCCCCAGTGCTTGAACCCCCGTCCCTGCACGATCCGTTCGCGCAGGAACGGTCCGGCGAGGTTCTCCGGGATCACCAGTTCCTCTTCTTGTCCCGCCGTCACCTCTGCTCCTCCCCCCGGCCGCCCTGGCCGCGTCCCGTCGCCGCCATCGCGGCCACCACATGGCGGGCGAAGGCGGCGGTCATCGGTTCCTCCGGCGCGTCCGCCATCAACCGCAGCAGCCAGCGCAGCCGTTCGGCGTCCCGACGGCCGCGGATCATCCGGGGCAGCAGCCACAGCAGCGCCTGGAGGATCTCCCCGCGCCGGCCGGCCGTGCCGTCGGCCGGCTCCTCCGCGGCCGCCTGCTCGAACACATAGGCGCGCCCCGCCCGTCCGGGCACCGCGGCGTCCGCCTCGGCCGCCCGCAACCAGGTCGCCAGACCCTCCGTCGCGCTCTCGTGCGACAGCCGGTTCGCCAGCGACCGCCACAGCAGGTCCGCCAGCGGCTCGGCCGCGCTCTCCACCGCCACGGCCACCGCGAGCGCGAGCGGCCAGTGCGCCCGCCGGGCCAGCTCCGCGTCGGTCACCTCGACGGACGCGCGCGGCACCGGCGGTCGTTCGTCCTGCCCGGTCCGCGCGTGCTGCCCGGCACCGCCCGGCTGCCCCGGCATCCCGCCCGCGAGCCGCACCCCGCCCGGCCCCCACACCCGGCTGACGGATGCCGGGACGGACCTGGCGGCGTCCGCGGGAGGCGCGCCGGGGCCGTCGCTCTCCTCCGCCTGCCACATGTCGTCGGTCCGCGCGCAGAACAGCCGTACGGCACAGAGCATCGCCAGGTTCAGCTGCTCGGCGGAGCCGTGCTCGGACCAGTCGCGCAGCACGGTGGCCGCCTCCCCGGCCCGGCTGCCGGCCACCAGCCGGGCCGCGCCGTACGAGGCGACGAGCGCCTGGGCGCCCTCGTCCCGGCCACCGATGCCGCACAGCAGCTCCATGGCCTGCCGGGTGTCGTCCACGATCCGGCCGGAGCCGAGGGCCAGCGCCGCCGTCCAGCGCAGCGCCGCCACCGGGGCGCCCGCCCAGTCCTCGACCACGCCCCGCACCGCCGACCGGTACGGCTCGCGGCCGGCGGCCTGGGCCAGCGCGGTCGCGGCGAAGAAGCGGCGCCGGGTGTCCTTGGCCACTGACAGCGGCCGGATCAGTTCCGAGAAGCCGTACCCGAGGTCGGCGGTGGCGAGTTCGCCCGCCACCACGGCGGCGCGCACCCACACCTGCGGCCGGGGGTCGCCCGCCAGGTCGCGCAGCCAGCGTGTCACCGGACCGCGGGCCGCGTGATGCCGGTGCCAGACCTCCGCCAGCACCGAGCCGGCCAGCGCCGTGCCCCGGTAGGCGACCGTGCGGACCGGCACGGGCACCCCGCCCACCGACTCCTCCTCGCCGGTGCGCACATCGGCCCGGCAGGCGGCGAGCAGCCCCTCCCAGTCCTCCGCGAACACCGGCCGCCCGTGCGCCCGCCCGGGCATCCGTACGGCGAGGATCTGCTGGGCGAGAAGTTCGGCGGCGTCGGCCACCGAGCTGACCGCCTCCCCGTCCAGCACCGCGAGCGCGATCCGGAACGAGGCCTCCCGTACCCGTGAGGCGGTGGTGTCCACCGGCCCGTCCGTCCTGGCCCGAGCGGGCTCGGGCGCCGCGGGCAGCGCGTCGGCCGCCCCGGTGAACCACTCGCGGGCCTGCCGGCGTGCGATCTGGCCGCAGGCGTCCAGGAGCTCGTCCCGGCCGAGCTCGCCGCGCACATGCCGGGCCACCCGTTCCGCGACCAGCTCGGTCTCGGACGGCCGCAGCGCCTCCGGGAGGATGCCGAGCGCGTCCAGGAACAGCGGGTGCTTGAGGATCTGTTCGCCCCGGCCCAGCGCGTCCGGGTCCGGGCAGTCGGCCAGGTGTCTTACGAGCTGCCACTCCAGGAGTTCCCCGGCGGGCGCCGGCGGGCACGCCAGGCCGTAGCGCCCTCCCAGCAGATGTCCGGCGGGCGAGGAGGGGGAGACGACCAGCACCGCGTACGACCCCTTCGCGGCGAGCCGCGCGGCGAGCGCGTCCAGGTGCAGCTCCTGCGGTGGGCTGAAGCCCCCCGTGTTCTCCGGGAGTTGAACCAGCAGGCCACCGCCGTCCAGCACACCGTCCGCCACCGCGCCCGGGTCCGCGGAGAGCAGCCCCAGGTCGGACGGGGCGAGCCGGGTGACCCGGCCCCGGGTGAGGACTCCGGTGCCCGTCCGCCCCTCGGGCTCCGCCGCCTCGGGTACGGGCTTCGCCGCGCCGGGCGCCGTGTCGCGTACGGCGGTGGTGACCTCGTCCAGCAGGCAGAGCCCGGTGGTGAGGCGGCCCGTGCCGGGCGGGCCGCCCAGCACCAGCACCCGGCGCCCGCGCAGGACCCGCTTCAGCGTGGG
This sequence comes from Streptomyces sp. NPDC043685, assembly GCF_056436585.1. Taxonomy (NCBI): domain Bacteria; kingdom Bacillati; phylum Actinomycetota; class Actinomycetes; order Kitasatosporales; family Streptomycetaceae; genus Streptomyces; species Streptomyces sp. NPDC043685. Next base: position 197,976 of record NZ_JBWKCH010000006.1, read on the forward strand.
GTAGCCCGCCGGGGCCCGGTAGACCTGGCGCAGCCGGTCCAACTCGTCCTCGGGCACGTCCCCGAAGACCGGCGCCGCCGTGTCCCGGGCGCCGACGTACACATCGCCGAAGTGCGCGCGGTCGAAACTGGTCCGGTCGAAGACGCTGCTGTTGCCCCGGATGTCGAACCGGGCCTGCGCGGCCCGCTGGATCCGGGCCGCCGCGCGTGCCTCGCCGGGCATCCCCGAGTCGGCCAGCGGGTCCCGGGTCGCCTCCCGGAAACGCTCCTCCTGACGTTCCCGCCGCTCCGCGCGCTCCGCCTCGTCCGCCCGGTCCCGGTCGCCGTCCGGCCCCGCCTCCCCCTCGGCGTCCCCGCCGGAACCCTGGCCGGGCCGCCGTTCGCCGTCCTGCCACGCCGGTTCGTCCCCGGGCTGCCACCGGTCCGGTCCGGGGGACGCGCCCCCGGACCCACCGGCTCCGGCGCTCTCGGCGCTCCCGTTCTCGCCGTCGCCGCTCAATGTGACTCCCCGGTGCGGTCGTTGTCGTCCCCCGCGCGCCGGGCGCTGTCCGGGGCGTCGCGGCCGGTGGCTCGTCCGCCACCGTCGGGCGTGGCGCGGCTCTGCGCCCCGCGGTCTCCGCGCGCCCTGTCGCCGCTGGTCGGCCAGTCCTCCTGGGCCGCGCCCGCGCCGCCTCCGAAGTGGACCGGTGCCTGGAAGGTCGCGCGGTCCTGGACGACGCTGGTGCCGCCTTCCACCTTGATGTCCCAGTGGGCGCCCCCACCGGTGTCCACCGGCCACGCCTCAGCCCGGAGCGCCCGGTGATCCTCGCCGGAGGCGGGCCGGCCGGCCGGGGCCGGGGCGGCGTGCCCCGGTTCCCTCCCCGGTGAGCGGTCTTCCGCCTGGGTTCCCGTGGACGCGCCACCCCCGTTCTCCCCCGACGGCGCGTCCACGGGAAGCGTGTCGAACCCTTCGTCGTCCGGCACCCGGGGCCGGGCCTCGCCCGGCACGTGGAACCACGCGGTGACCGGGCCCTCCTTCAGCGCGACCCGGGCCGAGCGGTACGCGGAGGGCTCCACGAACCGCCCACCGTGCCGGACCACTTCGTGGTGCAGCGAGTCGGAGACCACGAGGACCAGATCGCGCCCCGAGTGCTCCAGCACCGTCCGCGTCACCGATGAGTCCGCCAGCCGGCAGACCAGGTCCATCGCATGGCCCGACAGACCCTCCTCGTCGTGTTCCACCGGACCCACGTGCAGTCCGACGCGCAGGCCGAGCCGGCGTGCCAGGTCTTCGTTGCCCACCCGCTGACGCTGGTGCATCTCCGCCAGCCAGGTGCCGAGCAGCCGGACCGGCGGGATGCGCGCGTCCACGGCGGCGATGAACCCGTCCCCCCGGTCTTCCAGGTGCAGCATGGACTTCGCCACGCCCGCCGCCGCGAAGGACGCGTGGGCCAGGTCGTAGATCCGTCCGCGCATCCGTCGCTTCGCGCCGTCGAGGTAGTTGCCCGATCCCCGGGTGTCCACGCTCATCAAAGTTTTGTAGACGGCTCCGTCAGCCATCTGCCCACCCCCTGTCGTGCAGTGACCGACCGTCAGCATGGCGGCTCACGCCGGCTCGCGATGTGGTCGTTTACACATCCGGTGGCGGCACATGGATCGCGCGCCGAAAACGCGCGCCTCTCACGCTGTGCCGTTTCGCGCCGGGCACTTCAACACAACCTCACCCACCCCTTGACAGAGGCGTGTTCAAAGGAGTGTGGCAGGGGTGTCCGCTGAGGGGAGTGGGGCTGGTGGCGGTACGAAAGCCGGTCAGGGAGCCGGGAACCCGATGTTCCCGCCGGCCGCCAGCAGCCGCAGCGCGTCGTGGTCGATCAGCTCGACGCGGCGCGGCCGGGTCCGGACCACACCGGCGGCCCGCAGCAGCCGCAGCGACTTGGCGACCGCCTCGCGGGTGGCGCCCACGGCGTCCGCGAGATCGTGCTGGGCGAACTGCGCCAGCACCGGGAATTCGTCCCCGGGCCCGCCCGCGTCGCGTATGCCCGCCTGACCGGAGGCCGCTCGCTGGAGTTCTCCGAGTTCCAGCAGTCGCCCGGCCACCCGCTGAATGACGGTCAGGGAGGCGAGTGTGCGCCGCTCCTCGTCGGACGTGCGCAGCCGGGAGACGAGCTGGGCCATGAGCAGCGCCGACACCTCCGGGTCGCGCCCGGCGAACGCGCGGAACCGGGCACCGGGCACCACCAAGGTACGTACCGGACCCAGCGCGGTGACGGAGGCGCTGCGTGGGATTCCGCCCAACGCGGCCATCTCGCCGACGAGTTCACCGCGTCGGCGCAGCGCCAGGATCAGCCGGGCCGAGGACCGGTCGGTCGCCGTGGACACCACGGCCCACCCCTCCAGCAGCACCAGCACATGGCTGCTGTCGTCCTGCTCCCGCAGGAGATGCTCATCCGCCCGGAACGTCCGCTCGACACTGATCCGGAACAGATCCTTCCGCGCTTCGGCGCTGAGGACATCGAGGAACGTGCGGTCCTGCACCACCAGGGCCATGAATCCGGACCTTCCGGCAGAGGCCGGAGGTCCGGCCGAGGGCCACGAGAAGGAATGAAGCGAATGGGGCCTGCCACTGTACCCGCGCCCCCGCCCGGAAGAACCGTCCCTGCGGACACCGCCGCTGTACGTCGAACACGGGATCTACGGCACCCGGGAAACCGCGGGGGAGACGCATTCGACGGGCCCGCCGTACCGGCCGGCCGCCGCGTATCTCCTGGACGAGGCCGTCGGCTTCGGCGCGAGCAGCGGGCGGGGGTACGGGCCGAGTGAGGGCCGGGCCGGCGTCGGCCGGCGCCCGGGGGCCCGGGGCGTCCGGTCTGCGTTCCCGGCTCCGGTCGCCCCGCGAGGCGGGGGACACGGGCTCCGGGCGGGCTCCGAGTAGCCGTTCGCGCCTCCCATGCCTGATCGTTTTCGGTCAGGCAGCCGGTTCCGTGTCCTCCTGCGGGGGCGGCGGGCGTCGTCGATCCGGCCCCGGGTGCCGTCGTTTTCCGGCTGCTGCCCGGGGGTCGGTGGGCATGCCGGGCGGGGTGGTCGGCCGGTATGGCTTGATCGGATCGCCTGTGCGATCGCGAATCGGCCATCCGTGCGGGCGGGGCAGCCGGATCCCGGGGCGGGATCCGGCCACTACAGGTACCGGGGAGTTTCGCGGTTATCCGATGTATGAACCAACTAATTCCCGGAAGCGGTATTCCGCCCCGGATTACTCGGTGCGAATTCGCACAGCTGATCCCTCGCGCAATCCGCGAAAAGGAAAGAGGATTACCCAATTCCGCGCCGTCGAAGCCCCTGACCTCAGGGACGGCTGGAAAACACCAGCGAACCGGCCCGGCCGCTCAGGTATTGTCGTCCAGGCGCTCCGGTGAGGACGGTGGGTGAAGTTCTGGGGGGGAACATCCGTGGGCGAGCGGCTCGGTTTCAAGATCCTGGGGCCCCTGTCGGTGACGGCGAACGGCCGTGCGCTCACCGTCGGCGGTGCGCGCCAGCGAACGGTCCTGGCTCTGCTGCTGCTCAACCCTGGCCGGATCGTGCCGGTCGACGCCCTCGTCGACGGTGTCTGGAACAGCGGCCCGCCCGCCACCGCCCGCACCCAGATCGCGATCGTGATCGCCGCCCTGCGCAAGGCCTTCAAGGCCGAGGGCGTCACCGAGGACATCATCGTCACCACCCACCCCGGATACGTCCTCAGATCCGAGGGGCACGCGGTCGACTCGGTGGACTTCGCCCGGCTGGTCAAGGATGCCGAGACGGCCGTGGAGCAGGGCCGGCACGCCGACGCGGCCGACAGCTACGCGCATGCCCTCGCCCTGTGGACGGGCCCCGCCTTCGCCGGTATCGCGAGCCCGATGGTGGAGGACGAGGCCGCCCGGCTCGAAGGACACCGTCTCAACGCCTACGACGACGCCACCGCCGTCCTGCTGGAACTCGGCAACCACCAGGATCTGGTGCCGGAGTTGGCGGCCGTCGTGCGGGAGCATCCGCTGCGCGAGCGCACCCGGCACCATCTGATGCTCGCGCAGTACCGGTCCGGGCGGCGGGCCGAGGCGATGGGCACCTTCCGGGAGGCGCGCGCCCAGTTCATCGAGGAACTCGGCATGGAGCCGGGCCCCGACCTCCAGGACCTGCACGACGCGATCCTGCGTGACGACCCCTCCCTCGCCCCCGCGCCGCCGGTCGTCACCACCGACGCCCTGCGCTCCGACACCGTCATCGTCCCTTCCGAACTCCCCCCGGACGTGCCCGGCTTCACCGGCCGCGAGCCCGAACTGGCGGTGCTGGACCTGCTGGTGGCTGACCGGGACCGGCAGCAGGGGCCCGCCTTCGGGCTGATCACCGGCATCGCGGGCGTCGGCAAGACCGGCCTCGCGGTCCGCTGGGCCCACCGGGCCGCCGCCCACTTCCCCGACGGACGGCTCTTCGCCGACCTGCGCGGGTACGACGAGGAGCACGAGCCGACCGTCGCCGCCGACGTCATCAGCCGCTTCCTGCGCTCGCTGGGTGTGCCCAGTGACCAGATACCGCCGGAGACGGAGGCGCTCGTCGCGCTGTACCGCAGCGTGCTCGCCGAGCGGCAGGTGCTCGTCGTCCTGGACAACGTCCGCTCCTACGCGCAGCTGCGCACCCTGCTGCCCGGCAGCGGGCGCTGCGCCGTGCTGGTCACCAGCCGGGACCAGCTGGAGGAACTGGTCACCTGGCCGCAGGAAGCCCGGGTGCACCTCGGGGTGCTGCCCGAGCAGGAGGCCGTGGAACTGCTCGGCCGGATCGTCGGCACCGAACGCATCGCCTCCGCCCGCGCCGACACCGTACGGCTGGCCGAGCTGTGCGACCGGCTGCCGCTGGCCCTGCGCATCGCCGCCGCCCGGCTCGCCTCCAAACCGCACTGGACCGTACGGCACCTGGTGACCCGGCTCAACGACGAGGCACGCCGGCTCGACGAGCTGAGCCAGGGCGCCTCCCGGGTGCGGGCCAGCTTCGCGCTGTCGTACCGCTATCTGCCCGCGGACGCGGCGCTGCTCTACCGGCGGCTCGGCCTGCTCGACGTGCCGGACTTCGCGGCATGGGTCGGCGGCGCGCTGCTCGACATCGACGTGCTGGACGCCGAGCGGATCATGGAGGACCTCGTCGACGCCCAGTTCCTGGAGGTCGTCGGCGTCGACGCGACCGGACGGCTGCGCTACCGGCTGCAGAACCTGATGCGCCTGTACGCCCGCGAGCGGGCCTACGCCGAGGAGCCGCCGGACGCCCAGCGCGCCGCCCGCGAGCGCGCTTTCCGCACCTGGCTGACGATCGCGGAGGAGGCCCACCGGCGGGAGTACGGCGGCCATTTCAGCGTCGTGCACAGCGACGCGGCGCGCCGGCCGGTCGACCCCGTCCACCTCGACGAACTCCTCGACTCGCCGCTGGAGTGGCTGGAGGCGGAACGCCTGTCGCTGGTCGCAGCGGTCGAGCAGACGGCCGCCCTGGACATGGCCGACCTCGCCTGGGACCTCACGGTCTCGGCGGCGGTGCTCTTCGAGACCCGGCACTACCTGGACGACTGGCGGATCTGCTCCGAGGCGGCGCTGGCCGCGGCCCGCAGGACGGGCGACCTGCGCGGGCAGGCCGCCATGCTCCACCAGCTCGGCGGCGTCGCCCAGTCCTACCGCCGGCTGGAGGAGGCGTACGCCCGCTACAGCGAGGCGCTGGAGCTGTTCGAGCAGGCCGGCGAGGAACACGGGCAGGCGCTGAACCTGCGCAACCTGTCGATCCTGGACCGGTTCCGCGGCAACCTGGACGTCGCCATGGAGCGGCTGCGGACGGCCCGGGACATCCTGCGCCGGGTCGGCGACACCTCCTCCGAAGCGCACACGCTCGACAACATGGCACAGATCGAACTGGACCGCGGCGCCACCGAGCCGGCGATGAAGCTGAGTCTGGAAGCGGTCCAGCTCATGGAGTCGATCGGCGGCGGCAGCCGGCGCGGCGCCGCCCAGACCCTGCACCGGCTGGGGCGGGTCCATCTGGCCCGCTTGGACTTCGACCTGGCGGAAAAGGCGTTTCAGCAGGTGGTCGCGCTGGTCACCGACAAGTCCGACCGGGTGGGGCTCTCCTACGCCCTGCTGGGGCTCGGGGAGAGCCGCCTGGGCGCGGACGAGGTGGAGGCCGCCGCCACCACGCTGGCCGAGGCGCTGGAGATCGTCGAACACATCGACGCCCCCCTCGTCGACGGCCGGATCAACCTCGCCCTCGGCGACACGCTGCGCCGGCTGGGCCGCCACGACGCGGCGCGGGAACGGCTGACCGCCGCCCACGACGTCTTCGTCCGCGCCGACGCCCCGCAGTGGCGCGCGCAGGCCGAACGCGCGCTGGCCCGCCTGGAGGCCGAGGAAGGCTGACGCCGGGCGGCGGCGCGGCGGGGAGGGCCGGGGAGGGCCGACGCCGGGCGGCGGCGCGGCGGGGAGGGCCGGGGAGGGCCGACGCCGGGCGGCGGCGCGGCGGGGAGGGCTGGGGAGGGCCGACGCCGGGCGGCGGGGCGAGGAGGGCCGGGGGGCCGGGCCCCCAAGTGCCGTTGTAGACGACCGATACCCCACCGATAAGCGGGCTGCCTACGTTCGGCCGGTACCACTGTCAGCCGAAACGTGGAGTACACGATGCCGCCTGTCGCCAAGGCGCCCACCTTCGCCGTGATCTCCGGCGCCCAGGTCCACCGGGTCCTGGCGGACCGGCACCAGGAGGTGGTGCGTCTGATCGAAACGGCGTACCGCGTCCACGGTGCCGGTGACACCGTCAATCCGCCGTCCTACTTCCTGCGCTTCCCCGACCGGCCCGCCTCCCGCATCATCGCGCTCCCCGCGTCGATCGGCGGCGGCATCGGAGTGGACGGCCTGAAATGGATCTCCAGCTTCCCCGACAACGTGGCGGCGGGCCTCCCGCGTGCCTCCGCCGTGCTCATCCTCAACGACCCGGGCACCGGCTATCCGCTGGCCTGCCTGGAGAGTTCGATCATCAGCGCGGCTCGTACGGCCGCCTCGGCGGCGCTGGCCGCCGAGACCCTCACCAGGGCCCGCGGGGAACGGCCGCGCCGCGTCGGTTTCTTCGGCACCGGTCTCATCGCCCGGTACATCCACCAGTATCTGGCGGGCACCGGCTGGGGGTTCGACGAGATCGGCGTGCACGACCTGTCGGCCGAGCACGCCGCCGGGTTCGCCGGACACCTCGAGCGCTCCGGGGCCGGGGGCCGGGTCACCGTGCACGGGTCGGCCGAGGACCTCGTCCGCGGCAGCGACCTCGTCGTCTTCGCCACCGTCGCCGGCACCCCGCACGTCACCGACCCCGGCTGGTTCGGCCACCACCCGCTGGTGCTCCACGTGTCGCTGCGCGACCTGGCGCCCGAGGTGATCCTCTCCGGCGCCAACTTCGTCGACGACGTCGAGCACTGCCTGAAGGCCGACACCTCCCCGCACCTGGCCGAACGGCTCAGCGGCGGAAGGGACTTCATCGACGGCACCCTCTACGACGTGCTGACCGGCGCGGCCGGTGTGCCCGCCGGCCGGCCCGTGTTCTTCTCGCCGTTCGGACTCGGCGTCCTCGACCTCGCCGTCGGCAAGCACGTCTACGACCGGCTGCTCGACTCCGGTGAACTCGCCGTGGAGGAGGACTTCTTCCACGAGCTGCGCCGCTACGGCTGACCATCGCCCGCCACCCTTCGAGGATGGGGTACACCTGTGACCACACTGCTCGACTCACCGCCCCGAGCGGCCGGCGCGCCACGCCGGTCCCTCACCGTCCGCGTCGACGAGACCGTCCTGCCCCCGCACGACCCGCTGGACCTGTACACGGCCCTGCGCGCCCGGGCCGGCGACGAGGTGTTCCTGCTGGAGAGCCTCGCCGCCCCCGAGGAGGACGGCAACGGCGCCGTCGTCGGCCACGGCCGGCTCGCCGAACTCCAGGTGCATGCCGACCGCGTCACCGTCGACGGGGCCCCCGCCGTCGCCGAGGCGCTGCGTGCCGCCGCCGCCGACCTGGGCCTGGCCGAACTGCCGGACGGCGCCCGCGCCCTGGCCGACGCCGACCAGGTGTGGGACCTGCTGCGGGCCGCCCAGCGGACGTTCACCGTGGAGACCTCGGCGCCCGCGGACGGATACGCCTTCGGCTTCCTGGCCACCGTCGGCTACGGCGCCGCCTGGCACATGGAACGGCTGCCCGAGCGCACCGCCGACGGCGGTCCCGACCTCGTCCTGACCCTCTTCCGCGAGGTCGTGCGCTACGACCTCGACGCGGGTACCGCCCGGCTGCTCACCGCCCGCTGCCCCGATTTCCCGCCCGCCGCGGTCCCCGGCCTCGTCGCCGGCGTCGCCGCCGGACTGCGCCCGCCCGCGCCCGAACCCGCCCCGCTGCCCGCGGCGCCCGCCCCGCGCACGGTCCGGGACAGCACCGACGAGCGGACCTTCCTGGCGAAGGTGGAACGCTGCCTGGCGCACATCGGCGTCGGGGACATCTACCAGATCCAGATCGGTCACCGCATAGACGTGGACACCGAGCTGACGCCGCTGGAGGTCTACCGGCGGCTGCGGCACCGCAATCCCTCGCCGTACATGTACCTCGTCCCGCGCGACGGTTCCACGCTCATCGGCGCCAGCCCCGAGGTGCTGTTCCGCACCGAGGGCGACCGGATCGTCATGCGGCCCATCGCCGGCACCACCGCGCGCAGCGGCGACCCGGCGGTCGACGGGCCGCGCATCGAGGCACTGAAGGCCAGCGAGAAGGAACGTGCCGAGCACGTCATGCTGGTCGACCTGTGCCGCAACGACATCGGCCGGGTCAGCACACCGGGCACGCTGGACGTGCAGCGGCTGATGACCGTGGAGACGTACTCGCACGTCTTCCACCTGGTCTCCACCGTCGAGGGCGTCCTCGCGCCCGGCGAGGACACCTGGTCGGTGCTGCGCGCCACCTTCCCGGCCGGCACGGTCACCGGCGCCCCGAAGATCCGGGCCATGGAGATCATCGAGGAGCTGGAGAGCGCCCCGCGGCGGATGTACGCGGGCGCGGTCGGCCTGGTCGACGTGCGCGGCTGGTCCCGGCTCGCCCTGTGCATCCGCACCATCACCCACGATGGGACGGCGTACTCCACCCAGAGCTGCGCCGGCATCGTCGCCGACTCCGATCCGCTCGCCGAGTGGCACGAGACGCTGCACAAGATGGGCGCCGCCTACTGGGCGCTGACCGGTGAGGAGCTGCTGCCGTGAAGGTCCTGCTCGTCGACGCCTACGACAGCTTCACCCACATCATCGACCAGTACCTGCGCACGCTGGGCGCCGAGACCGACGTGGTGCGGTCGGGCACCCGCACCCCGGCGCAGCTCGCGGCCCGGGGCGCGCAGGCGGTGGTGCTGGGGCCCGGGCCGGGGCACCCGGCCGACTCCGGGCACGTGGAGCTGGTGCACACCTTCGCCGGGCGGGTGCCCCTGCTCGGCATCTGCCTCGGCCACCAGGCGATCGCCCTCGCCTACGGGGCACGGATCGCCGTCGCCGCCCGGCTCAAGCACGGCAAGACCAGCCCCGTCACGCACGACGGTGCCGGGGTCTTCACCGGCCTCGGCGGCGAGGTGACCGCCACCCGGTACCACTCGCTCGTCGTCGAGGAGCCGCTGCCGCGGGAGCTGACCGTGACGGCACGGGCCGCCGACGACGGCTATGTCATGGGTCTGCGGCACCACGCGCTGGCGGTGGAAGGGGTGCAGTTCCATCCCGAGTCCATCACCACGGTGGGAGGAATGCGGCTGCTGGAGAATTTCCTGCGGATTCCCGAACGGGCCGTCGCGCCCGTCTCCTGAGGAATGCAAATCTCCCGGCGCAGGGCCCGTGCGAGCTGTGGGGAGGGGCCCCGCAACCCCCGCACAACCCCTGGAATCTATGCGTCCGAATTTCCCTTTAACCCATTGTGACCTGCGAGTATATCGCCGTTATTGCTCCAGCGGAGATCGCGGAAGCGCCTCCGATAATCGACTGAAGCCGTAGCTCCGTAATTTTCTCGGTGTCGGGACGGAACGGGCCGGACCGAAGCCAGGAAAACAAATGACGGGGAGACGGAAATGCAGCTCACACAGATCAAGAAGTCCGGGATTCACGCTCTTGTCGCCGCCGCCTTCACGGCCGGCGCCCTGTTCACCAGCGTGGCGGTGGCCGGCCAGGCGCACGCGGCTCCCCACAGCGCGGTGGCCGTCACCGAGAACGTGGACCCGTGGAGCAACCCCGGGGCCGGTGGCGACGTGGACCCGTGGAGCAACGTGACCGCCGGTGGCGACGTGGACCCGTGGAGCAACACGGCCGCCGGCGCCGACGTGGACCCGTGGAGCAGCGTGACCGCCGACGCCGATGTGGATCCCTGGAGCTGACGCCCGCGAGGCACTGGTCCGGGACCGGATGACTGAAGGAGAACCGGAGTGAACGCAAGGACCGCACCGGGTGGACCGCAACGGTCCTGGCCCGAGCTGCTCGGCTCCGTCCTGAACGGTCGCGATCTGTCCGAGCCGGACACCGCGTGGGTGATGGACCAGGTGATGCGGGGCAACGCCTCCGACGCCCTGATCGCCGGCTTCCTGGTGGCGCTGCGCGCCAAGGGGGAGACGACCGGCGAACTGGAGGGGCTGGTGCGGGGGATGATGGCGCACGCAGTACGCATCGACGTGCCGGGGAGGACCGTCGATGTGGTGGGCACCGGAGGGGACGGGGCGAAGACCGTCAACATCTCCACGATGTCCGCGGTCGTGGCGGCGGGCGCGGGGGCGCGCGTCGTCAAACACGGCAACCGCGCCTCCAGTTCCGCCTCGGGCTCGGCCGACGTACTCGAAAAGCTCGGGGTGAGCCTGCGGCTGCCGCCGGGACAGGTGGCGGCACTGGCGGAGGAGGTCGGGATCACGTTCTGCTTCGCCCCCGACTTCCACCCCGCGATGCGGCACGCGGCGGTCGCCCGGCGCGCGCTCGGCATTCCCACCGTCTTCAACGCCCTCGGACCGCTGACCAACCCGGCGGCGCCCGCGGCCCAGGCGGTCGGCGTCGCCGACGCCCGGCTGCTGCCGCTCGTCGCCGGGGTGCTGGCGCGCCGGGGGGTCGACGCGCTGGTGTTCCGCGGCGACGACGGGCTGGACGAACTGACCGTCACCACCACCTCCACCGTCCTCACGGTGGAGGGCGGCACGGTCCGCCAGGAGTCGTTCGACCCGCGGACCCTCGGCTTCGGGTACGTCCCGGTCGAGGCGCTGCGCGGGGCGGACGCCGGATACAACGCGGACGTGGCGCGACGGATCCTCGACGGTGAACGGGGACCGGTGCGGGACGCCGTCCTGCTCTCGGCCGCCGCCGCCCTGGCCGCGCTGGAGCCGGCCGGCGGACGGACGGTGACCGAACGCCTCGCCCCGGCCGTCGGCCGGGCCGCCGAGGCGATCGACTCGGGCGCGGCCCGGTCCACCCTCGAACGCTGGGCCGTGGCCAGCGGCACCCACGCCCTGGCACCGGCGGCCTGACGATGGGCTTCCCCACGACCACGACGCCCCCGGTTCCCGCCGTCAGGGCGGGGACCGGGGGCATGGGGCCCGGGCGGGGAGCGGAGCCCGGGCGGGCCGTGGGGCCGCGGGGGGTGACCGGCGTGCGGCGGGGGCCGTGGCACGGGTCCGGGCGGACCCGCACGCGGCCGGGCCGCAGCGGTGTGCCCGGCGGATGCGCCTGCGGCGGGCCGCGTCACGCGGCGGTGACCGGCCGGGGGGCGGGCACGGGCGGTTCCGGGGCCGGCGCGCGGAGGAACCAGGTGAGGGCGGGGGAGGTCATGGCCGTGGTGATCAGGGCCATCAGCACCAGGATGGTGAACAGGTCCGGGCCGATGACGCCCAGTTCCAGACCGAGGTTGAGGACGACGAGCTCGGTCAGGCCGCGGCAGTTCATCAGCGCGCCGACCGACATCGCGTCCCGCCAGGACTGGCCCGACAGCCGTGCCGCCGCCGTGGTGCCGCCGAACTTGCCGAGCAGGGCCACCGCCAGGACCGCGCCGGCCCACAGCCACTGGGCGGCGTCACCGGTGAGCAGCGAGACATCGGTGCGCAGGCCGGTGCTGACGAAGAACAGCGGCAGCAGCACCGGGACGGCGAACGCCCGCAGCCGGGCGGCGGACAGCTCGACCGCCCGGGAACCGCGCGGCATGACCACGCCGAAGAGGAACGCGCCGAACAGGGCGTGGATGCCGATGCCGTCCGTCACGAAGGCCGCCACGCACAGGCCGGCGAAGACGAACACCAGGACCGAGCTCTCCGCGGCCTTGCCGGCCTGCCGGGTCAGCCGGGCCAGCAGCGGCCGGACCAGGTACATCATGCAGGCCACGAAGACCAGTGACCAGGCGGCGGTGACGGCCGCCTGCTCCATCGAACCGCTGGTGCTGACCGCCGCGACCAGCGCCAGCAGGCACCACGCGCTGACGTCGTCCACCGCCGCGCACGCCATCGCCAGCGACCCGAGGGGAGTGGTGTAGAGGCCGCGGTCGGTGAGGATCCGGGCCAGCACCGGGAACGCGGTGATGCTCATGGCGACGGCGACGAACAGGACGAACGGCAGCCGGCCCACCCCGGCCGGAGCGAACGGGCCGTACATCCCGAGCGCCAGCAGCGCGCCCAGCGCCAGGGGCAGCGCGATGCCGACGTAGGAGACGGTGACGGCTGTACGGCTGTGGCCGCGCAGGGCCGACAGGTCCAGCTCCAGGCCGACCAGGAACATGAAGGCGAGCAGGCCGAGATGGCCCAGCACCAGCAGGTGCGGGAGGATCTCCGCCGGGAACAGCCAGTGCTGGGCGGCGGGGGAGATCCAGCCGAGCAACGACGGGCCGAGCAGGATGCCGAGGGTGATCTCGCCGATGACCGGGGGCTGCCCGATCCGGCGGAAGAGCACCGCGCCGACACCGCACACGGCGATCACCACGGGAACGGCGACGAGCAGGCCGGGCAGCGGGTCAGGAGCCGACACGGGCTTCTCCTTCCAGGGGTGAGGGAATGGCGAGCGTGGGTGCGGGTGCGGGTGCGGGTGCGGGTACGGGCAGGGCGCGGGCCGGCGCCGGCCCGGCCTCCGGGGCCGGGGCCGACGCGGCCGCCGACCAGCGGGCGTACCGGCGTCTGCCGTAGAGCAGCGGTGACTTGCCGTCGGTCTGGGTGACGCGGGTGACCCGGCCGAAGACGGCCGTGTGGTCGCCGACCTCCACGGCGTGCACCACCGCGCAGTCCGCCACGGCGAGCGCGGCCTCCGTCAGGTGCGGCCCCGCGGCACCCAGCGGGAGCCGCCACTCGGCGTGCGCGAACCGGTCGGTGCTGCCGGAGGCGAACAGGTCGGAGACGGCCCGCGCCTCCTCGTGCAGCAGGTTCAGGGCGAAGTGCCCGCTGTCCAGGGCGGCGCGCAGGGTCGGGCCGGCGGTGCGCAGGCAGACCACCAGGGTCGCCGGGTCCAGCGCCACACTCGCCAGCGAACTGCACGTCATGCCGCGCGGGGCGCAGTCGGCGCCGAGCGCGGTCACCACGCTCACCCCGGAGGGGAAGGACGCCATCAGGGGGCGTATGTCGGTGGAGTCCGGCGCGGCGGCCGATGCCGCCGAAAGGTTCGAAGGCGCCGAAGGATTCGGAGGGGTCGTGGGGGTGGTCGTGGTCGTCTCAGCTGTACCAGTCATGTGGTCGGCTCCTGTCGGAAGCAGGATCGGGTCCGGATGCGGGACGGTGCGGGTCCGCCCGGCGGACTGCGGGGGTTCAGCGCCGCCGGGCTGATCCATGGCCAAAGCGGCCGGGGACTACTTGCCGTGCAGGCGGCGCAGGTAGTCGTAGGCGCTGGGCAGCGTGTCCAGCAGGTGCTGCTGCTCCTGCTTGACCTTGGCGAACAGCGGCTGGGCACCCGCGACGGACTCCGGCTTGTGGGCGAGCGCGGGCAGCGGCGTGTCCGGCTCCAGGCCGAGGCCGGCGAAGATGCAGTAATAACTGCCGTTGGTCCAGAAGTTGCGGAACTCCGCCTCGAAGTTCCCGTAGTACGTGGACTCGTCGGCGATCGGCGAATTGACCGGAAGCCCCGCCTTGTACGCCTCGATCTTCCGCTGGATGTTCTCAGGCAGCTTCAGTTCCTTCTGGGCCCGCCAGAACGGCGAGTCGTCGCGCGGTGCGTAGTAGAAATGCGCCTGGATGAAGTCACGGGTGTCGTCGAACATCACCTCGATCTCCTGGTTGAAGCTGTCCACCAGGGCCGGGTTGAAGGTGCGGTCGGGGAAGTGCTTGGCGAGCTGGTAGATCGCGGCGGTGATGAAGTAGATGCCGGTCGACTCCAGCGGCTCGAGGAAGCACGAGGAGAGTCCGATGCTCACCACGTTGTTGACCCAGGCACGGCGGTTGCGGCCGACCCGGAAACGCACGTGGTTGAACTGCGTCTCCGCCGGGTCGAGCCCCCACATCTCGCAGAACTCGGCGGTCGCCTCGTCCTGCGAGGTGAACTTGCTGGAATAGACGTAACCGGACCCGAAACGGCCCAGCATCGGAATCTTCCAGGCCCAGCCGGAGGACATCGCGATGGCGGAGGTGTACGGCTCGACCCCGTTCGCCTCGTCGTCGTGCGGCACGGCGGTGGCCACCGCGCTGTCGCACATCAGGTGGTCGCTCATGTCGACGAACGGCTCGCCCAGCGCCTTGTTGATCAGCAGTCCGCGGAAGCCCGAGCAGTCGACGAACAGGTCGGCGTCGAGCACCCGGCCGGACTTGGTGTGCAGGGCCGTGACGTAGCCGCGCTCGTCCTGCTCGACCCGCACCATCTCGTCCTGGACGTGCTCGACGCCCTGCTTGTCGGTGGCGAAGCGACGCAGGAAGTCGGCGACCAGGGCGGCGTCGAAGTGCCAGGCGTACCGGGTGGACTCGGTGCCGTCGAGCCACTTCGGCGACTTGTTGGCGTCCATCACCGGCGGCTCGCGGAAGCAGGCGTAGTCGAACGGCTCGTCGGTGCGGCCCTCGTGTCTGTTCTTGTACCAGTAGTGCGACAGCGGTGTGTTGTCGTGGTCGGGCAGGATGCCGAACGGGTGGTAGAAGTGGTCCGGCCGGCCGTTGTCCAGGGTGCGTGCCCCGGGCTCGCCGCGGCCCGGAGTGCGCCAGTTGACGAAGCGCACGGCCATCTTGAAGCTGGCGTTGCACTCGCGCATCCACTCCTCCTCGGGTATGCCGAGGTAGTCGAAGAGCACGCGGTGCAGATTCGGCACGGTGGCCTCGCCCACGCCGATCCGGGGAATGGCCGGGGCCTCCAGCACCTGGATGTCGACGGTGCCCTGGAGCGCCTTGCCGAGATAGGCGGCGGTCATCCAGCCGGCCGTGCCACCGCCGAGGATGACGACTTTGCGGATGCGCGAGTCGGTGTCGTTCGTACCGATGTCGGTCATAGGAAGGCTCATTTCTCCGGTCGGGTGCGTCCGTGCGCCGCTGTGTGCAGCGCCTTTTCACACTGTCGAGTGGATTTACACGCCAGAATCGGCTGACTCGCTATGCGGCATCTATAGGTGGCCGGAATTGCCGCTTGAGCAGGTTCGTATGGGTGAGGTATAGGCGGCTCGACGATTCTCGGTAGGCGTCGAAAACCGCCCGCAACTCCCAGCAGAGGATGGCTGCATCAGATGCCGTACGAAGACGGGAAGGCCGTTTCCCAGGGACCGGGCGGACTTCCCGGCATGCCGCTCGCGGAACTCCGGGGAATCCTCGCCGTGGTGGGGAACACTCCGCTCATCGAGCTGGAACGGCTCGCACCGGACTTACCGGTACGGCTGTTCGCCAAGGCAGAGCGGTTCAACCCCGGCGGCAGCGTCAAGGACCGGTCGGCGCTCTCGATGGTGCTGAACCGGATCCGCTCCGGGGAACTCGTGCCCGGTCGGTCCACCGTGATCGAGTCCAGTTCCGGAAATCTCGCTATCGGACTCGCCCAGATCTGTGCGTACTTCGGACTGCGCTTCATCTGCGTGGTCGACGCGCGCACCACCCAGCAGAACCTCGCGATCCTGCGTGCCTACGGCGCCCGGGTCGAGGTCGTCACCGACCCGGACCCGGTCACCGGGGAGCTGCTGCCCATGCGGCTGCGCAGGGTGGCCGAACTGCTGGCCTCGACATCCGACTCGTACTGGCCCGACCAGTACGCCAACCCGCTCAACCGGCAGGCGCACCTGACCACGATGCGCGAGATCGCCGAGGCGCTGGACGGCAAGGTCGACCACCTGATCCTGGCGGCCGGCACCGGAGGCACCCTGGGCGGCTGCGCCGAGTACATCAGGCAGAGCGGCCTGACGACGACCGTGCACGCGGTGGACGCCGTCGGCAGCGTGCTGTTCGGCCGGAGCACCGGCTGCACCCGGCTGGTGCCGGGCCACGGCGCGTCGATCCGGCCCAAGCTGCTGCGGCCCTCGGACGCCGACCACGTCGTCCACGTCACCGACCTGGACTGCGTGAGGGGCTGCCGCCGGCTCGTACGGCGTGAGGCGATCCTCGCGGGCGGCTCCTCGGGAGCCGTGGTCTCCGCGCTGGACCGCATCGCACCGAGCCTGGAACCGGGTTCCAACGTCGTGCTGATCCTGCCCGACGGCGGAGACCGCTACCTCGACACGATCTACGACGACGCCTGGGTGCGCCGGCACTTCGGCGAGGTCGCCGAGCTCACGCAGGACACCGACCTGCCGCCCCAACTCGTCTCTGATGAGCAGGAGTTGGCGGATATAGGGCACCGATAGCGGGCCCCGCCACCATGAAACGCATCCCCGAACACCACCACCCGAGGCCCGCGTGGCCGCACACCGATGCACGGAGGCATCCCATGACCACTCAGCTCCCGGCCCTGGACGACGGGCAGAAGGCGGAGATCAAGGACATCGTCTGCGACATCCTCGAGCTGGAACTCGACGAGGTCACCGACGTCAGCCTGTTCAAGGAGGAGCACGACGCCGACTCGCTGCGCACCATCGAGATCCTCTCCTCCCTGGAGCGGACCTTCGGCATCGCCCTGACGCAGTCCGAGCTCAGCCGGATGGTCAACCTCGCCGGCGTCTACGCCGTGGTCGCCGAGGCGCAGGTCAAGTGAGCGGGGACGCGACGCCGGGGCGCGGCGGGCGCGGCGCGCGGCACCGGGTGGTCGTCACCGGCCTCGGTGTGGTGACGAGCATCGGTACCGGTGTCGACGCCTTCGCCGCCGGCCTGCGGGCCGGCCGCAGCGGCGCGAAACCGATCGGTGCCTTCGACACCACCGGCTTCGCGTACTCCAACGCCTGCGAGATCACCGACTTCGACCCGGCGGCCTGGCTGACCGCCCAGTCCCCGGACGACCTGGGCCGGGCCGCGCAGTTCGCGGTCGCCGCGAGCCGGATGGCGGTCGCCGACGCGGGACTGACCGCACAGCAGGTGCGCGACGTGCGCTCGCTGGTCTCCGTCGGCACCACCGACGGCGAGTCCCGCGACCTCGACCACCTCACCGCGCTCCAGGTCGCCGAGGGCGACGACGCCCTCGACGAGGTGGCGGCCCGCCGGGTGTGGCCCGGCAGGCTGTCGGCCGGCATCGTCCGCGAACTCGGCCTGGAGGACGTGGAGACCGTCACGGTGCCCACCGCCTGCGCGGCCGGCAACTACGCGGTCGGCTACGGCTACGACGCCATCAGCTCCGGAGACGTCGAGATGGCGCTGTGCGGCGGCGCGGACGCGCTGTGCCGCAAGACCTTCACCGGCTTCTACCGGCTCGGCACCATCGCGCCCGACGTGTGCCGCCCCTTCGACGCCGACCGGCAGGGCATCCTGACCGGCGAGGGCTCCGGGATCCTGCTGATGGAGTCGCTGGAGTCCGCGCTCGCCCGCGGCGCCCGGATCTACGCCGAGGTGCTCGGCTACGGCCTGTCCTGCGACGCCAGCCACCCGGTCGCCCCCGACCGGGACTCCATCGCCCGCTGCATCACCGCGGCGCACCACAACGCCGGCATCGAGGCGACGGACGTCGACTTCATCTCCGCGCACGGGACCGGAACCAGGGCCAACGACGTCACCGAGGTCGGCGCGATCCGGCAGGTCTTCGGCGACACCCTGCCGCGCACGGTCTCCATCAAGTCGATGATCGGCCACACCATGGGCGCCGCCAGCGCCCTCGCCTCCGCGGCCTGCGCGCTGGCACTGCGGGACGGCTTCATCCCCCCGACGATCAACCACCGCTCGACCGACCCCGAGTGCGCGGTCGACTGCGTGCCCAACGAGGCGGTCGAGGCGGAGCTCAGGGTCGTGCAGAACAACGGGCTCGCCTTCGGCGGCAACAACGCCGTCCTGGTGCTCGGCAAGTGGGAGCAGGCGGCGTGAGAGCCGGCAGCCGCGATTGTGAGAGGAGTTGACGAGCATGGCGCTCCAGGCGAACGCCGCCGCGCCCCGGCTGGCGATATCCGGCTGGGCCGTGTCCTCGCCCTACGGACTGGGCAGGCAGGGCTTCACCGAGGGCCTCAGGTCCGGGCTGCGTGCGGTCGCGCCGGTGGACGCGGCGACCTGGCCGGTCCCCTACCCGGAGGCCGGGCTGATCCCCGGCTTCGACATCAGGGCCGTCCTCGGCCGCAAGGGCACCCGTTCCATGGACCGGGTCACCGGCATCGCGGCCACCACGGTCGGCATGCTCCTCGACGAGTACGGCACCCGGCTCGCCGCCGACCCCGAGCGCACCGGCCTGGTGCTCGGCACCTCCGGCAGCGTCCAGTCGATCATGGACTTCACCCGGGACGCGCTCACCGGCGACAAGCCCTACCTCGTCGACCCGGCCCGCTTCCCCAACACCGTCATGAACTGCCCCGCCGGTGCCAGTGCCATCCGGCACACCCTCAAGGGCCCCAACGTCACCGTCTCCGGCGGCGCCACCACCGCCCTGCTCGCCCTCCAGTACGCCTCCCGGCTGCTGCGCGGCGGACACGGCACGGCGCTGCTGGCCGGCGCGGCCGAGGAGTTCTCCGTACAGCGGGCCCGGCTGGAACGGGTCGCCGACCACGACGGCGCCGAACCGCAGCCGCTCGGCGAGGGCGCCGCGCTCTTCCTCCTGGAGGAGGCGTCGGCCGCCCGCGAGGGAGGCCGGCCCGTGCTCGCCTCGGTCCTCGGCTCCCGGTTCCGCGCCTTCCAGGACAAGGGCCGGGCCGGAGCGGCGCTGGAACGCTGTGTCGCCGACGTGCTGGCCGACGCGGACGCCGCCCCCGGCGACGTCGAACTGATCGTGCCCGGCAATCCGCCCGGGCTGCTCGGCAAGCAGGAGGAGTCCGCCCTCGACGGGCTGACCGGCAACCGGCTCCCGGTGCGCTCCCTGGTCGGCGACGCCGGCGCGGCCTCCGCCGCCTTCCAGCTCGCCGCCGCGCTGGCCGAGGCGGAGAGCGAACCGAGCCTGGTGGACCGGCTCGCCCTGATCACCGCGGCCGACCGCGACGGCACCGTCGGTGCGCTGCTGCTGCGGCTGGCCTGAGACATCCCGCGGCCCCCCGTCCCGTCACCGAGGAAAGAGGCACGTCACATGTCCGACACACCGAGGCCGGTCGCCCTGGTCACCGGCGGTTCGCGCGGGATCGGGCGGGCCGTCGTGGAGACCCTCGCCCGCGACGGCCATGACGTCGCGCTGTGCTACCAGTCGAACGAGGAGGCGGCGGCGCTCGCCGCCAAGTCCGCCGCCGCGCACGGCGCCCGCACCCTGGCCCGCCGCGTCGACGTCACGGACCGGGCCGCCGTGGCCGCGTTCGCGGCCGAGACCGAGGAGCTGCTCGGGCCGGTGGACGTGGTGGTCACCGCGGCCGGCATCGTCCGCGACCAGCACCTGGCGATGATGGCCGACGAGGACTGGGACGCCGTGCTGCGCACCAACCTCGACGGCACCTACAACGTCGTCCGCACGCTCGCCTTCCCCATGCTCAAGCGCCGCCGCGGCACCGTCGTCACGCTCTCCTCGGTCGCCGCCGCGGGACACGCCACGCAGACCAACTACTCCGCGTCCAAGGCCGGGATCATCGGCTTCACGGCGGCCTTCGCCAAGGAGGCCGGACGCTCCGGCATCCGCGCCAACGCCGTCGCCCCCGGCTTCATCAGCACCGACATGACCGGCGGCCTCTCCGAGAAGCACGCCAAGGAGATGACCCGCCGCATCCCGCTGGGCCGCTTCGGCGAACCCCAGGAGGTCGCGGAACTGGTGTCCTTCCTGGCCGGCGACCGCGCCGCCTACATCACCGGACAGGTCTTCGCCGTCGACGGCGGACTGGTCGTCTGAGAACCCCATCCGCCCAAGGGAGTCAGCCATGCCACGCGCCGCCCGGCCGCCGCGCTTCTACTTCAACCTGCGCAGCCCCTACAACTTCTTCGCGCTGCGAGAGCTGCGCGAGAACCACCCCGGCCTGCTCGACCGGCTGGAGTGGCGGCCCTTCTGGGAGCCCGACGAGATCAGCCGGAAGCTGCTGGCCGAGGCGGGCGCCGAGTTCCCCTACGTCCCGATGTCCCGGGCCAAGCAGTTCTACATCCTGCGGGACGTGCGCCGGCTCGCCGCGGCCCGCGGACTCACCCTGACCTGGCCGGTGGACGCCGACCCGTGGTGGGAGCCCGCGCACCTGACGTGGTTCCTCGCCGAGCGCCGGGGCCTGGGCCGGGCGTGGGTGGAGCGGGCGGGCCGGGCCCGCTGGCTGGAGGGCCGTGACCTGTGCGACCCGGCCACCGTGCGTGAACTGGCCGTCTCCATCGGACTGGACGCCGAGGAGGCGGGCGCCGTCACCGACGACCCGGAGATCCGGGCGCAGGGCGCCAAGGCCCTGGTGGACGTGGCCCGCGACGGCGTGTTCGGAGTGCCGTTCTTCATCAACGGCTCGGAGCCCTTCTGGGGCCTGGACCGGGTCGCCGACTTCGCGGCGACCTTCCCCGAGCACACCTCGGCGCCCGCCGCGCAGAACCCCGAACCGGCCGAGCCCGGCATCGCCCTCGTCGGCGGCCCCGCCTCCGACCTGAGCCACGCGGGAGGCTGCGGATGAGCACCTCCGTGCAGGCTCTGCCGCTGACCTCGATCCAGGAGGCGATGTGGACCGCGTACCGCATCGCCCCGGACAGCGCCGCCTACAACATCGTGATGCCGCTGCGGCTGAGCGGCCGGGTCGACCCCGCCGCCATGGACGCCGCCGTCACCTCGGTCGGACAACGCCAGGAACTGCTGCGCTCGGTCTTCGCCGAACACGGCGGACGCCCGGTCCGCATCGCCTCCGGCACCCCCGTCGTACGGCTGGAACTGCGGGACCTGGACGGAATCGACGAAGGCGGGCTGCTGCGCGCCGTCGAGGAGGCCGGGGCCCGGCCGTTCCGGCTGGAGTCGGGGACCTTCCGGGTGGTGCTGCTGCGCCGCGCCGACGACGACTGGGCGCTGGTCACCTCCGCCCACCACATCGTCAGCGACTTCACCTCCCGCTGGCTGCTGGTCCGTGACGTCCTCGTCGCCTACGCGGCCCACGCCGCCGGCACCGCCCCCGACTGGCGCCCGCTGAAGGGCACCTACACCGAGCACGCGGCGGCGGAGCTGGCGCACACCGCCTCCGAGGCCGGGATGCGGGCCGCCGCCGCCTGGCGGGAGTCGGTCGCCGGATCGGCCCCCGCCGAACTGCCGCTGGACCGGCCGCGCCCCCGGGTGCGCTCGCTGCGCGGCGACACCGTCGTCCGGCGGCTCGCCCCCGAGGCCGCCGACGGGATCGGCGCGGCGGCGGGCGCGGCGGGCGTGACACCCTTCGCCTATCTGCTGGCCGTGTTCCAGTCGCTGACCCACCGCTGGACGGGACAGGACGACTTCCTGCTCGGGGTGCCCGCCTCCAGCCGCTCCGGCCGCGGCCAGCGGGACGTGATCGGCTGCTTCCTCAACACCATCCCGGTCCGGGCGGAGTTCGGGCCCGGCACCACCTTCCGGGACGCCGCCGCACAGGCCGGCGAGCGGATCATGCGGGGCATGCTGGGCGTGCGCTACCCGTGCGGACTGGCCTTCCCGCAGGCCACCCTGTTCCGCGCCGCGCTGTTCCTGGTCCACATGGACCGCATGGAACCGCCGGTGCCCAACGTGCCGCCGGGCCAGGCGATCGGCCGTGCCATCCCGTACGCCGGGCTCGACATCGCCCTGATCGACGTGCCGCAGCAGGAGGGCCAGCTGGACCTGCTGCTGCGCATCGAGCAGACCCCCGAGGGCGTGACCGCGGTCTTCTCCTACGACACCGACGTCCTGGACCGGACGACCGTCGAGCGGTTCGCGGACGGTTACGAGCGGATGCTCACGGCCGCCGTGCGGGACCCGCACGCCCGGATCACCGATGTCGAACTGACCGCCGACGCCGACCTGGACGCCGTCCTCGCCCTCGGCTCCGGCGAGACCGGCGCCTTCGACGACTTCAACTCCTTCAACTCCTTCGATTCCTTCGAGAAGGCATGGGACCACCGATGACCACCACCACGATCGCGGTGATCGGCGCGGGCATCGGCGGGCTCGCCGCCGCCGCGGCCCTGCACCGCCGCGGCATCGACGTCCACGTCTACGAGCGCGGCGACACCCTGCGCGAACAGGGCGTCGGCATGCACCTCGGCCCCAACGCCACCCGGCTGCTGACCCGCATGGGCCTGGCCGGACAGCTCGCCCGACGGGCGGTGCGGCCCGAGGCGCTGGAGGTCCGCGCCTTCCACGACGGCTCCACGGTGGCGCGCCAGGAGATGGGCGCCGCCTGGGAGGAGCGGTTCGGGGCCCCCTACCTGACCGTGCACCGCGGCGACCTGCACCGGATGCTGGCCTCGCTGCTGCCCGCCGAGCGGGTGCACACCGGGCGCGAGCTGACCGGTTACGAGGAGGGCGCCAAGGGCGTCACGCTCCGGTTCGCGGGCGGCACGGTCACCCGGGCCTCCGCGCTGATCGGCGCGGACGGCGTGCACTCCCTGGTCCGCCGTCGGCTGACCGGACCCGAGCGGCCCGTGTACTCCGGCAACTGCGCGCTGCGGGGCCTGGTCGACGCGACCGCACTGCCGGACCTCGACCCCGCGCGGATGTACATGTTCGCGGGCCCCAGCGGGCGCGTACTGCTCTACCCGGTCAGCGGCGGACGGCAGTTCACCTACGTCGCCGTCGCCCCGGCGCCCGAGGGGCCCGACGAGTCCTGGACGAGCGCGGCCGGTCCCGCCGACCTCGACGCGGCGCTGGCCGGATGGGCGCCGCAGGTGCGGGCCCTGGCCGGCGCGGCGCGGGACGTGCGCCGCTGGGCGCTGTACGACCGGGCGCCGCTGGAGCGGTGGAGCACCGCCCGCACCACGCTGCTCGGCGACGCGGCCCATCCGATGCTCCCGCACCACGGACAGGGAGCCAACCAGGCCATCGAGGACGGGGTGGCCCTCGCGATCTGCCTCGACGAGGAGGCATCGGGAGCCGCGGGCATCGCCGCCGCGCTCCGCCGTTATGAAGCGACCCGCCGGCCGCACACGACCCGTGTGCAGCTGGGTTCACGGGACGGACAGCCCACCACCACACAGAAGAGGAACCCTTCCATGACCAACAACCTCGGCAACAACGGCTCGAACAACAACCGCAGCGTCAACAACCGCAACGTCAACAACCAGGCCGCCGATGTGGCGTGGATCCTCGCCAACGACGTCGAGGCCAACTTGAACGACAACAACATCAACAACAACCTGCGCAACAACGCCGCCTGATCGCTCACCGGCGAACAGTCCACGGCAACCACGAGCCCCCGGCGCCCCTCGGCGCCGGGGGCTCGCCCCTGTCCACGGTGTCTGGGCGGAGCGTATAGGTGGCCGATAAACGCCCGATAGCGCTGCGTTCAACCATGGGCCACACCTCACCGCGCAGAAGGGACACCCCATGGCTGAACACATGAGCGACGAAAGCGTGTACCGCGTCGTGCTCAACGACGAGGAGCAGTACTCGATCTGGTGGGCCGACCGCGCCCTGCCCGCCGGCTGGCACGCAGAGGGCACCGAGGGCAGCCGCGAGGAGTGCCTGGAGCGCATCAACACCCTGTGGACCGACATGCGCCCGCTGAGCCTGCGCCGCCGCATGGCCGAGGCCGGCGCCGGCAGCTGATCCGCACCGCCGATCCCGATGGAGGAGAGATCGTGAACGAGCCTGCGAAGTCGGGACGCGTCCCCGGCCATCTGCTGATACTCCCGCTGTTCCGTGCCCAGGCCGCCCGCACCCCGGCAGCGGCCGCCGTCGTCCGCGCCGACGGCACCACCGTCACCTATGCCGAACTGGCCGCGCTCGCCGACCGGTTCGCGGCCGGGCTGCGGTCGGCCGGGGTGCGCCCCGGCGACTTCGTCGGGGTGTGCCTGCGCCGAAGCCCTGAGCTGGTCGCCGCGTTCCTCGGCGTCTGGCTCGCGGGCGCCGCGTACGTGCCGCTGGACCCGCACCACCCGGCGGCCCGCCTGACGGCGGTCCTTGCGGACACCGGCGACCCGGTCGTCCTCGCCGAGCGGGCCACCGCGCGGAACCTGCCCGGCACCGTCCGCACGCTGACCGTCGAGGACATCCAGGGCATCACCGGCGCCGAGGGCGAACTGCACCACGAGGGAGTGCAGTTCGCGGTCGACGCCGACCAGCCCGCCTACGTCCTGCACACCTCCGGCTCCACCGGCCGCCCCAAGGGCGTGCTCGTGCCGCACGGCGGGATCGCCAACCGGGTGCGCTGGCTGGCGCACCGGCACCGTCTGGGCGCGGGCGACCGGATGCTGCTGAAGACGACCGTCGGCTTCGACGCCGCCGGCCTCGAACTGTTCTCCCCGCTCATCGCCGGCGGTGCCGTGGTGCTCGCCCCCGAGGGCGCCGAGCGCGACCCCGCCGCCCTGCTGCGGGCCGTCATCGACGGTGGCGTGACGATTCTGCAGGGCGTGCCGTCCGTCTACCGCCGCCTCGTCGAGGAGCCCGGCTGGGAACGCGCCGGCGCCCTGCGCCTGCTCTTCAGCGCCGGAGAGCCGCTCCACGCCGAGCTGTGCCGTGCCCTGCACGACCGGGTGCCCGGGGCGGAGATCTGGAACACCTACGGACCCACCGAGGCGTCCGTCGACATCACCGAGCACCGCTGGGACCCGGCGCAGGAGACCGGCGCCGTGCCGATCGGGCGGCCCATCGGCAACCTGCGCGTCCTCGTCCTGGACCAGGCCGGGCGCCCGGTCCCCGTGGGCGTCCCCGGCGAACTGCACGCGGGCGGAGTCGGTCTCGCCCTCGGTTACCTCGGCCGCCCCGACCAGAGCGCCGAGCGCTTCGTGCCCGACCCGCACCGGGAGGGCGCCCGCCTCTACCGCACCGGCGACCGGGCGCGCTGGCGGCCCGACGGCGTCCTGGAGTACCTCGGCCGCCTGGACCACCAGGTCAAGGTCAACGGTGTCCGGATCGAACCCGGCGAGATCGAGGCCGCGCTCGCCGCCCACCCCTGGGTGCGGGCCGCCGTCGCCGCCGCGGTGCCCGACGGCCGCGGCGGACACCGGCTGGTCGCCTGGGTGCAGTCACGCGGCGAGCCGCTCGGCCCGCAGGAGCTGCGCGCCTTCCTGCGCCACTCGCTGCCGGAGCCGCTGGTGCCGACCGCCTACGTACCGGTCACCGAGTTCCCGCTCACCCCCAACGGCAAGATCGACCGGTCCGCGCTGCCCGACCCGGCGGACGCCGCCGCCGAGACCGCGCACATCCCGGTCCGCACACCCGCCGAGCGGGTCGTCGCCGAGGAGTGGGCGCGGCTGACCGGCACCCCGGCCGCCGAGATCGGCGCCGACCACGACTTCTTCCAGCTCGGCGGGTCCTCGCTGATGCTCAACCGGCTCGCGGCCGGTCTGACCCGGGCGGCCGGACGGCACATCCCGGCCACCGCGCTGCTCACCGCCACCACCGTGGAGCAGCAGGCCGCGCTGCTCACCGCCGGCCGGGCGGCGGACGACACCACCGCACCCACGGCACAGCGCTCCGTGACCCCGGTCGTCCGCGACCCGCACGGTCTGCCGCTGTCGCCCGGCCAGCAGAGCATGTGGCTGCTGGACCGGCTGCGCCCCGGCAGCGCCGAGTGGAACGCGCCGGTTTTCCTGACCCTGCCCGCCGAGTACGACGACACGGTCGTACGCGGGGCGCTCAGCGCGCTCGCCGCCCGCCACGAGATCCTGCGCACCCGCTACCTGCTGCGCGGCACCGAGCCGGTGCAACTCGCCGACCTGCCCGCCGAGTGGGACGTCCGCTTTGCCCGCGCCGACACGGCGGACGAGCTGAACGCGCTGGTGGAGACCGAGTTCGCCCTCCCCTTCGACCTGGTGCGGGGGCCAGTGCGCCGGGCCCTCGCGGTGCGCGGCCGGGGCACCCTGACCCTGCTGCTGAGCATCCACCACATCGCCTGCGACGGCTGGACCTCCGTCGTGCTGGAGCGCGACCTCAAGGCGCTCGCCGAGGCCTTGCACACCGGCACCGACGCGCACCTGCCCGCCCTGCCCGTCCAGTACGCCGACCACGCCGTCCACCGGCGCGCCCGGCTGACCGACACCTTCCTCAGGTCCGAACTCGCCCACTGGAAGGACACCCTGGACGGCATCACGCCGGTCGACCTGCCCGCCGACCGGCCCCGCCCGGCCACCCGGGACGCGGCCGGCGCCGCGCACGTCTTCACCGTGCCGGCCCCGCTCGCCGAGCAGGTCGCCGCGCTCGGCCGCAGCCGCGGGGCCACCTTGCAGCAGACCCTGCTGACCGCGTTCGCCGCCCTGGTGGCCCGGTTCAGCGGCAGCTGGGACGTCCCGGTCGGGGTGCCGGTCGCCGGACGGCACGGCGACGAGGCCGCCGAGGTGGCGGGCTACTTCCTCAACACCCTGGTGCTGCGCTGCGACGCGCCCGCCGGTACCCCGTTCAGGGAGGCGCTGGTCCGGGTCCGCGACACCGCCCGTACGGCCTTCGCCCACCAGGAGCTGCCCTTCGACCGGCTGGTGACGGAGCTGGACGACACCCGCGACCCGGCCCGCACCCCCCTCTACCAGGTGATGTTCGACGTCCACGAGGAGGGCCGCACCGGCACCGCGGTCGACGCCGGTGACGTGGCCGCCTTCCGCGGCGCCTGGCGCACCGCCCGCACCGACCTGACCTTCGTGCTCCAGCGCCGCCCCGACGGTTCGCTGCTCGGCCTCGCCGAGTACGCCACCGCCCTGTTCGACGCGGCCACCGTCGAGCGGCTGGCCGACTGCTGGATCCGGCTGCTGGAGTCGGTCGCCGCCGACCCGGACCGCCCCCTGGCCGACATCGACCTGCTGCCCCCGCCGCTGCGTGCCGAGCTGCTTGGCCGCGGCCCGGGCCGGCCGGAGCCCGGCACGGTCACCGGACCCGAGCGCACCGTCGACGCGGCCATCGCCGCGGCGGCCCAGCGCGCGCCGCAGGACACCGCGGTCGTGTGCGGCGGCGAGAGGTGGACCTACGAGCGGCTGGACCGCCGGGCCGAGGCGTTCGCCGCCGGGCTGCGGGCCGCGGGCGCCGGCGAGGGCTCGGTGGTCGCCGTCCTGCTCGGCCGCACCCCCGACCTGGTCGCCGCGTTCCTCGGCGCCTGGCGGGCGGGCGCCGCGTATGTGCCGCTGGACCCGGCCGCCCCGGACGAGCGCACCGCGCACGTCCTGGCGGACGCGGCGGCGACGGTCCTGGTCACCGACGGCACCCACGCCGCCCGGCTCACGGGCCGCTTCGACGGCCGCGTACTGGACGTGAGCACGGTCGCGCAGACCGCCGGCACGGAGCCCGCGCGGCCCGTCCCGGCCGTCGCCGACGACCCCTCCCGCCTCGCCTACCTGATGTACACCTCGGGCTCCACCGGGCGGCCCAAGGGCGTCGCCGTCGAGCACGGCTCGCTGCTCACCATGCTGCGCGCCTCCCAGGCCCACCTGGACTTCGGCCAGGGCCCGGACGACGCCTGGCTGGCGCTGGCCCAGGTCACCTTCGACATCTCCTGCACCGAACTGTTCATGCCGCTGGTGGCCGGGGGCCGGGTGGTGCTCGCCCGGGAACAGGAGCAACGCGACCACGCGGCCCAGCTGCGGCTGATCGACGAACACGAGGTCAGCCACCTCCAGGTGGCCCCGACGCACTGGCAGCTGCTGCTCGACGCGGGGCTCGGCCGCCGTCCGATCGTCGGCCAGACCGGCGGCGAACCCTGCCCGCCCGCTCTGGCCCGCGAACTCTCGCGCCGTCTGATGCGGTTCATCAACGAGTACGGGCTGACCGAGACCACCATCGCCGCCACCCGCTGGGACGCCGACGACACCGCCGCCGGTGTGCCCGTCGGCCGCCCCTACCCGCACGTGACGGCGTACGTCCTCGACGACCGCCTCCAGCCCGTGCCGTACGGCGTCACCGGCGAACTGTGCGTCGGCGGCGACGGGCTCGCCCGCGGCTACCACGGCCGCCCCGGCCCGACCGCCGCCGCCTTCGTGCCCGACCCCTACGGCCTGGCCGGGGCCCGGCTGTACCGCACCGGCGACCGGGCCCGGATGCGGCCCGACGGCACCCTGGAGTTCGCGGGCCGCGCCGACGGCCAGGTCAAGATCCGCGGTCGCCGGGTGGAGACCGGCGAGGTGCAGGGCGTCCTCGTCGAGCACCCGGCCGTCGCCCAGGCCCATGTCACCGTGCACGGCTCCGGGCCCGAGGCCGCCCTGGTCGGCTACTGGACGCCCGCCTCGGACGCCGGGCCCGTCACCGACGGCGAACTGCTCGACCACTGCGCCCGCCGGCTGCCCGACTACATGCTGCCCGCCTTGCTCGTGGGCCTGGAACGGCTGCCGCTGACCCGGCACAACAAGGTCGACACCGCCGCCCTGCCCGTGCCCGACCTGGCCGCCGCACTCGCCGACGAGCCCTACAGCGCGCCCGAGGGACCGGTCGAGGAGGCCCTCGCCGCGATCTGGTCCGAGGTGCTGTTCGGCGACCCGGCCGCCCGGCCGGTCGGGGCCCGCCAGGGCTTCTTCCGCATCGGCGGCAACTCGGTCCGCGCGGCCCGGGTGATCGCCCGCGTCCAGGAGGAGTTCGACGTCGAGCTGCCGCTGAGCGCCGTCTTCGAGCGGCCCACCGTGCGGGGCCTCGCCACCGCCGTGGAAGAGGCCGTGCGCGCCGAGATCGAATCGCTCACCGAGGCCGAACTGGCCCTCGCCCACCGGGAGTACCAGCCGTGACCGCACCCACCGCACCGAACCGGGAAGAGCTGGCGGCCGACCTGCTGCGCCGCCGGCTGGCCGCCCGCGCCGGGGGCCGCCGCGCGGTCCCCGCCACAATCCCGCGCGCCGACCGCTCGCAGCCCCTCGTCCTGACCCCCGGACAGCGCAGCCTGTGGTTCCTGCACCAGCTCGACCCGGACAGCCCCGAATACCTGCTGCCGATGGTGTACCGGCTGCGCGGCGCCCTCGACACCGGTGCCCTGCGCCGCGCCTTCGACACGCTGGCCGCCCGCCACGAGATCCTGCGCACCCGGTACGTCCTCGACGGCACCGAACCCCGCCAGGTGATCGACCCGCCCGGCCCGGCGGACTTCGCCGTCGTCCAGGGCGGCGAGACAGACGGCGAGGCCGACGCCGACGCCGACGCCGACGGCCGCGCCGTCGCCTTCGCGGAGGAACAGGCCGCCCGGCCCATCGACCTCGCGGCCCGGCAGCCGCTGCGTGTACGGCTGCTGCGGCTCGCCGCGGACGACCACGTGCTGGTGGCGGTGGTGCACCACATCGCCTGCGACGCGATGACCCGGCCGCTGCTGCTGTCCGAGCTCTCGGCCCTGTACACGGCCGCCGTCGAGGGCCACGACCCGGCGGGCGCGCTGCCCGAGCCGACCCTCCAGTACGCCGACTACGCGGCGTGGCTCACGAGGCGGGACGGCTCACCGGCCGCTGCCGCCGACCTGGCCTGGTGGCGGGAGCGGCTGGCCGGACTGGCCCCGCTCGGGCTGCCCACCGACCGTCCCCGGCCCGCCGTCCGCGACGGCGGCGGCGCCATGACGCGCTTCGAGGTGCCCGCACCGGTCGCGGAGAGCCTGCGCGCACTCGCCCGGGACGAGGGCGCCACCGCCTTCATGGTCCTGCTCGGTGCCTGGCAGCTGCTGCTCGGCCGCTACGCCGGCACCACCGACGTGTGCGTCGGCACCGCCTCCTCCGGCCGTACCCGGCCCGAGCTGCGCCGGATGGCCGGCTACGCCTACAACACCCTGGCGCTGCGCGCCGCCTGGCGGCCCGGGACGCCCTTCCGCCGCTTCCTCGCCGACAGCCGCACGGCCGTGCTGGCCGCCTTCGACCACCAGGGCACCCCCTTCGACCGGATCGCCGACGAGGTGGAACCGGAGCGGGACCTGTCCACCACGCCCGTCTTCCAGGTCATGTTCGACCTCGTCTCCGGCGAGGGCGGTCCCGAGGGCCCCGAGCTGCCCGGCGTGAGCGTCGCGCCCGTACCGGCCGAGAGCCGCGTCTCCCGCTTCGACCTCACCCTGCACCTGACCGAACGGCCCGACGGCACCCTGCACGGCAGCCTGGAGTACGCCACCGCGCTCTTCGACGCGGCCACCGCCGAGCGGATCACCCGCCACTACCGGACCCTGCTCGCGGCGATCGCCCGGGCCCCCGGCACCCCGGTCGCCGACCTCGACGTCCTGGACGCCGCCGAGCGCGCCCTGCTCCTCGACGGCCCGGCCACCCCCGTGGGCACCGACCGCCCACTCGAACCCGGGGCCCTGCGCCCGGTCTTCGAGACGATCGCCGCGCAGATGGCGGCCACCCCGGACGCACCCGCGCTGCGGCACGCCGGCAGCACCGTCACCTACGCCGAACTCGACGCCCGAGCCGACCGGTTCGCCCGCCGCCTCACCGCACTGGGCGCCGGCCCCGAGGCCGTCGTCGCCGTCCTGCTGGACCGCGGCCCCGACCTGGTCGCCGCGCTGCTGGGCATCTGGCGGGCAGGCGCCGCCTACCTCCCGGTCGACCCGGCCCACCCGGACGACCGCGTCGCCCACATGCTGGCCGAGACCGCGACCGCCCTGGCCGTCACCGAGACCCGGTACACCGGCCGCCTCACCGGCGTGCGCACGGTCGTCGTCGACGACCCCGCCGAGCGGGCCGCGCTGGAGGCGGCCGACGCCGAGCTGCCCGCCGCCCACGACCTGGACCGGCTCGCCTACATCATCTACACCTCCGGCTCCACCGGGCGCCCCAAGGGCGTCCTGATCAGCCACCGCGGCCTCGCCAACTACCTGGGCTGGACGGTCCAGGCGTACGCGAGCGCGGGCACCGGGGGAGCGCCGCTGTTCTCCTCGATCGCCTTCGACCTGGGCGTGCCCGACCTGTACACGCCGCTGATGACCGGGCAGCCGGTGCACCTGCTGCCGCAGGACGTCGACACCGCCGACCTCGGCGCGCTGCTCGCGGCAGGCGGACCGTACGCCTTCATCAAGCTCACCCCCGGCCATCTCAACCTGCTGGTGGAGCAGTTGGGCCCGGACCAGGTGCGCCGACTGGCCGGACTCGTCATCGCCGCCGGTGACTCCTTCACCGCCCGGCTCGCCGAACGATGGGCGACGGCGGCGGGGGAGGGCGGCACCCGGCTGGCCGCCGAGTACGGGCCGACCGAGATCACCGTCGGCAACTCCGCCTATTTCCTCGACGGACCGGTCGCCACCGAGCTGGTCCCCATCGGCCGGGCCGTCCCGCACACCACGATGTACGTCCTGGACGACCGGCTGCGCCCGCTGCCCACCGGCGTCCCCGGCGAGGTGTGGATCGGCGGCACCGGACTGGCCCGCGGGTACGCCGGCCGCCCCGACCTGACCGCCGAGCGGTTCGTGCCCGACCCCTACGGCCCGCCCGGCAGCCGCCTCTACCGCTCCGGCGACCTGGCCCGGGTGCTGCCCGACGGCAACCTCGACTTCCTCGCCCGCGTCGACCACCAGGTCAAACTGCGCGGCTACCGCATCGAGTTGGGAGAGGTGGAAACCGCGCTCACCGCGCACCCGGCCGTCACCGAGGCCGTCGCGATCGTCCGCGAGGACACCCCCGGCGACAAGCAGCTCGTCGCCTACGTCGTACCGGCCCCCGGCGCCGGAGCCGACGAGCTCGGCCCCGCCGTCCTGCGCGCACACCTCGGCACGTCCCTGCCGCCGTACATGCTGCCCTCCGCCTACCTGACCCTGGACGCGCTGCCGCTGACCGGCAACGGCAAACTCGACCGGCGCGCCCTGCCCGCGCCCGGCCGCGCCGCCACGGCCGTCGGCGCGCACGTCGAGGCTCGCACCGACGCCGAGCGGGCCATGGCCGCCGTGTGGGCGCGGGTGCTCGGCCTCGACACCGTCGGGGTGCGCGACAACTTCTTCGACCTGGGCGGCGACTCGCTGCGCGCGGTCGCACTGGTCGGCGCGCTGCGCGCGGCCGGCTGGGAGACCAGCGTCCGGGACGTCTTCGAGCACCGGACCGTCGAACGCCTGGCAACGGCCGTCGCCCGCACCGGCGCCCCGGCCGCCGACGCGCCCCGGACCGTCGCCCGGTTCGCGCTGATCGACGCCGCCGACCGGGCGGAACTGCCCGCCGACGTCACCGACGCCTACCCCGTCTCACGTATCCAGGCCGGGATGCTCGTCGAGATGCACGGCGGCAGCGGCGAGAACCGCTACCACAACATCACCTCCTTCCGGATCCGCGACGAACTCCCCTTCGACCCGGCCGCGTTCCAGCGGGCCGCCGACCTGATCGCCGAGCGGCACGAGGTGATGCGCACCTCCTTCGCCCTGACCGGGTACTCCCAGCCGCTCCAGCTGGTGCACGCCGCCGCCCGCATGCCCGTCGTCCACGAGGACCTGCGCCACCTCCCCGAGGACGCCCGGCAGCAGGCGCTGTGGGACTTCGCCGACCGGGACCGGGCCGAGCTGTTCGACCTGACCCGGGCACCGCTGATGCGGATGGCCGTGCACCTCCTCGACGACGAGAGCTGGTGGCTGTCGATCACCGAGTGCCACCCCGTCATCGAGGGCTGGAGCTACCACTCCCAGCTGATGGAGATGCTCCGCGCCTACCGCGCCCTGCGCACCGGCGGCGAGCCCGCCCCCGCGCCGCCCGCGCCCGCCGTCCGCTACGCCGACTTCATCGCCGGGGAGCTGCGCGCCCTCGACGACCCGGCCGACCAGGAGTTCTGGCGCGGGATCGTCGAAGGACACGACAAGTTCACCGTGCCGCCCGGCTGGGCGGGCGACCCCGCGGGACCCGACGAGCGCTACCGCATCGACCTGCCGCTGACCGACCTGGAACCTGGCCTGCGCGCCCTGGCGACCGCCGCCGAGGTGCCGTACAAGAGCGTGCTGCACGCCGCGCACAGCAAGGTGCTGTCGCTGCTGACCCGCTCCGCCGCCTTCCGCGGCGGCATGGTCGCCGACGCCCGGCCCGAGGAGGCCGGCGCCGAGACCGTCTCCGGCATGTACCTCAACTCGGTGCCCTTCCCCTACGAGCGGACCGCCCGCACCTGGGGCGAACTGGCCCGGCAGGTCTTCGGGCACGAGGTCGCGCTGTGGCCGCACCGCCGCTACCCGATGCCCGCGATGCGTGTGCCCGGCGGCGAGGCCCATCTGATCGACGTGCTCTTCCACTACCTGGACTTCCACCAGGTCGACACCGAGCTGATCGACATCATGGCCAGCCGCGACGACAGCCCCAACGAGTTCCCGGTCGTCGTCGGCACCCCCGTGCGCGGTCACCTCTCCCTCGCCTCCCGCACCCGCACGCTCTCCCGGACCGCCGCCGACCGGCTGGCCGCGCTGTACCGCGCGGTGCTCACCGAGATGGCCCGCGCGGGCGCCGACGGAGACAGCACCGGCGCCTTCCCCGACCGTTACGAGAGCGCCCGCCTCAAGGCGCCCGCCCTGCCCCACCCCGAGACCCCGGCCGACGTCCTCGGCGCCTTCGAGGCTCAGGCCGCCCGCACCCCGGCGGCCACCGCCCTGCACGGAGAGGACTTCCGCCTCTCCTACGGCGAGCTCGACGCCCGCGCCAACCGGATCGCCCGCCGGCTGCTCGCCCTCGGCGCCGGCGCCGAGACCCGGGTGGCGGTGCTGCTCGACCGCGGCCCGGACCTGGTCGCCGCCCTGCTCGGCGTGTGGAAGGCGGGCGCCGTGCAGGTGCCCCTCGACCCGGGCGCACCGGACGCCCGGCTCGCCGGGACCGTGCCGCGGATCGCCGTCACCCAGCGCTCGTACCTCTTCCGGCTGCCCCTCGCCGAGGTGCTGCTCGCCGAGGACGCCGCCCACGAGGGCGACCGCTCACCACTCGGCCTGCGGCACGACGCGGACCGGCTCGCCTACGTCCTGCACACCTCCGGCTCCACCGGCACCCCCAAGGCCGTCGAGGTCTCCCACCGGGCCCTCGCGCACTACCTCGACTGGGCCGTGCGCCAGTACACCGAGGCCGGCCCCGGCGGGGCGCCCTGGTTCACCCCGGCCGGCTTCGACCTCGGGATGCCCGCGCTGTACGCGCCGCTGATGACCGGGCAGCCGGTACGGGTGCTGCCCCAGCGGTACGGCACGGAGGAGTTCGGGCCGCTGCTGCTGCGCGGCGCGCCGTACGCCTTCGTCGGCCTGACGCCGGGCCATCTGGCGCTGCTGGAACACCAGCTGACCGACCGGGAGCTGG
The DNA here is from genome assembly GCF_056436585.1 of Streptomyces sp. NPDC043685. NCBI lineage: Bacteria > Bacillati > Actinomycetota > Actinomycetes > Kitasatosporales > Streptomycetaceae > Streptomyces > Streptomyces sp. NPDC043685. The sequence goes on from NZ_JBWKCH010000006.1 coordinate 232,662, forward strand.
CCGGGCTGGCCGGGCTCGCGGTCTGCGCCGGGGACGCCTACCCCACCGCGCAGGCCGAACGGGTCGCGGCCCGGATCCGCGCCGGCGGCGGGGGCATGGCCCTCGGCGCCGAGTACGGGCCCACCGAGGCCACCGTCGCCGCCACCTACGGCCCCGTACGCACCCGGTCCGCGCGGGCCCTGGTCCCGCTCGGCGCCGCACTGCCCGGCGTCCTGGTCCGCGTCCTCGACGCGGAGCTGCGGCCCGTGCCCGACGGCGTCACCGGCGAGGTGTTCCTCGGCGGCGACGGACTCGCCCGCGGCTACGGCGGCCGCCCCGACCTGACCGCGCTCGCCTTCCTGCCCGACCCGTACGGACTGCCCGGCAGCCGCCTCTACCGCAGCGGCGACCTGGCCCGGCGACTGCCGGGCGGGCACCTGGAGTTCGCGGGCCGTACCGACAGCCAGGTCAAGATCCGCGGCCACCGGGTGGAGCCCGGAGAGGCCGAGGCCGCCCTGACCGCCGACCCGGCCGTACGGGAAGCGCTGGTCACAGCGGTCCCGGCCGCCGACGGCGGGAAGCGGCTCGCCGCCTGGGTGGTGCCCGCCGAGGACCACACCGTCGAGGTCGCAGCGCTCCGGGACCGGCTCCACACCCTCCTGCCCCCCGCGCTCGTCCCGGCCACCGTCGAAGTGGTCGCCGCCCTGCCGCTCACCCCGCACGGCAAACGCGACCGGGCCGCCGTCGTGGCCCGCGAGGCGACCGGCGCGGGCGCGGCACCGTACACGGCACCGCGCACCGCCACCGAACGGCGGCTCGCCGCGGTCTGGGCCGAGGTGCTCGGCCTCGAACGGGTCGGCGTCGACGACGACTTCCGCGAACTGGGCGGCGACTCGCTGCTCGTGCCGCCGCTGCTGGTCGCCGCCCGCCGCGCGGGCCTCGCCCTCGACCTGACCACGGCCCTGCGCCACCACACCGTCGCGCGGCTCGCCGCCGCCCTGGACCACTCCGCAACCAGCTAGGAAAGGCTGAACCATGGAAGTCCCCCGGGACGTGCGCCGCGCGCGCCACCTCATCTCCGTCGACGACCTCACCGACCACGAACTGCACCGCGTCGTCGCCCGCGGCGCCGCGTTCTCCGCCGGCCTCGCCGACCCGGTCCGCCCGCTGGGGGGCCTGGTCACCGGCGTCTACTTCGCCAAGACCTCCACCCGCACCCGGACCGCCTTCTCCTCCGGCGCGCTGCGCCTGGGCGCCTGTCTCGTCTCCTACGGGCCCGGCGACCTCCAGCTCAACACCGGCGAGACCACCGAGGACACCGGCCGGGTGCTGTCCGGCATGCTCGACGTGCTGGTGGCCCGCACCGCCGGGCCGGAGGAGGAACTGCGCGGCTGGGCGAGCCAGCACCGGATGGCCGTCGTCAACGCCATGAGCGCCGAGGAACACCCCACCCAGGCGCTGACCGACCTGACCACCCTCGCGCGGCACTTCGGCCGCATCGAGGGCCTGCGCGTCCTGTACGCCGGCGAGGGCAACAACACCGCGGCGGCCCTCGCCCTGGCCCTCGGCCGCTACCCCGGTGTCCACCTCGACCTGCGCACCCCGCCCGGCTACGGCCTCACCTCGTCCGTCGCCGCCCGGGCCGCGGCCCACGCCGCCCGCAGCGGCGCCCGGATCACCGAACGGCACGACATGGCCGCCCTCGCGGGGGCGTACGACGTCATCTACACCACCCGCTGGCAGACCACCGGCACCAGCAAGCCGGACGCCGACTGGCGGGAGATCTTCGCGCCGTTCCAGGTCGGCCGGTGGCTGTGGGACGACTCGCCCCGCGCCGTCTTCATGCACGACCTTCCGGCCCATCGCGGCGAGGAGGTCACGGCTGACGTCCTGGACGGCCCGGCGAGCATCGCCTTCGCGCAGGCCACCAACAAGATGCACAGCGCCATGGCGGTCCTGGAGCACGCATGCGCCCCGCTGACGGCCCGCGTGCCCGAACACGCCGTCGCCCGATGAGCGGCACCACGGGCCGTCCGGCCACGGACCCCTCGGAAGTGCCGTGGCTGATGACACAGGAGACGCGCGAGCCGAGCGGAAGCGGGGTGGGTACGGTCACCGAGGCGTCCGGGCCGGCACCGGCCACCGCACCGGAGCCGGCGCCCGCCGGGTCCGCGCCCCACCCGCCGCTGCGCCGCAACCGGGACTTCACCTTGCTGTGGGGCGGCGCCGGACTGTCCCTGCTGGCCGGGCGGGCCACCGCCGTGGCGTACCCGCTGACCGTGCTGTGGGCCACCGGGTCGCCGGGGGACGCCGGACTGGTCGGCACCGCGCTGCTGCTGCCGATGCTGCTGATGCAGCTGCCGGGCGGGGTGCTCGTCGACCGCTACGACCGGCGGCGCATCATGATCGGCGCCGGGCTCGGCCAGGCGCTGATCGCGGTCGTGGTGACCGCGCTGCTGCTCAGCGGACGCACCTGGCTGTGGGCGCTGCTGATCGCCGCGTTCGCCGAGGGCGCCCTCGGCGTCCTGCACCAGCTCGCCGAACGGGCCGCCGTGCCGGCCGTCGTGCCGCGCGAACAGCTGCCCGCCGCGCTCACCGGCAACGAGGCCCGCACCCGCGGCGCCGCCATCGCCGGACAGCCGCTCGGCAGCGGACTCGTCGCGCTCGGCGCCTCGCTGCCCTACGCGGCCGCCGCCGTCAGCCAAGTGGCGTCCGTCATCTGCCTGTTCGGAGTGCGGGGCAAACTCCAGCAGCAGCGCACCGGACCGCCGGCCCGGCTCGGCACCGAGATCCGCGAGGGCCTGGTGTGGATGTGGCGCCAGCCCTTCCTGCGGGCCGTGATGACCGCCGTCGCGGTCACCAACATCCTCTTCCAGGGCCTCAACCTGGCCGTGATGGCGGGCATCCAGGATCGGCACGGCACCCCCTTCGAAGTCGGCCTGGTGCTCTCGCTCAGCGGCGCCGGCGGACTCGTCGGCGCGATCACCGGCGGCTGGTGGAACACCCGGTTCCCGCTGCGCACCCTGGTCCTGGGCGGACTGCTCGCCTGGACCGCCTTCATGGTCCCGGTGGCCGTCGCCCTGGACACCCCCGTGCTGCTCGGCGCCCTGTTCGCGGCGAGCGGCTACGTCGGCGGTGTCTTCAACGTCGCCGGCGGGGTGCTCCTCGTCAGGGCCGCGCCCGACCAGCTGCGCGGTCGCGCCAACTCCCTGGCCAACCTGGTGGGTTCGGGCGCCATGGCGGCCGGGCCGGTCGCCGCCGGCTTCCTCCTGGAGTCCATGGACGCCCTGCGCACCGCCCTCGTCCTCAGTGCCGTCATGGCGCTCACGGCGCTGGTGGCGCTGGCCTCGCCCGGCCTGCGCGCGGCGCCGTTCCCCGAGCCGGGGGACACCCCCGCCGGCGCCCCCGGGGACACCTCCCGCAAGCGTCCCTGAGACCTACCGGAAACCGGCTCTGACCTGCCAGTTTCCGGTATAGGTCGCCGATAGGGCCATACGCGAGAGTCATAGCACGCAAGCAATTGGGCCACCGGCCCACAGCCCCGCCCGAGACACCCGTGATTCCGCCCCTTCCGCCCCCGTGTAAGGAGAACGCGCATGACGCTCAACACCCTGGACCGCAGGAGTGCGTTGCGGGCCGCCCTCGGCGTCGCCGGAGCAGCCGCCACGGCGTCTCTCATCGGCGCCACGCCCGCCGAGGCCCACGGCCGCCATCACCGCCACCCCTCCCTGCCGGAGGTCCCGGGCATGGTCGGCGACCGCTGGGCGAACGAGTTCTGGTACCAGTACGACGAGATGTCGTACTACACCCCGTCCCAGGAGATGAAGGACGCGGTCTACGCCATCGTCGCGCCGTTCGGCGGCTTCACCAAGACCTACGACGCCTGGGTCGAGACCCGCAAGAGCGGCCGCTACCCGCGCAGCTACATGGAGCTGATCAGGCCGAACAAGGCCGCCTTCGAGGTCATCTCGCGCGAACAGATCAAGGTCTACGACCAGTTCTACGGCCGCGACCCGCGCGGACTGCTGTTCGCCTTCCAGGAGTACGGCCAGGGCACGCTGTTCGACCCGCGCCGCCCGGACGGCCAGAAGGTCCACATGATGAACTACACGCCGCCGTCGCCCACCCACGCGTACCACCGCTGGCACCCGTTCCTGGCCGGCTTCGCGCTCCTCGGCATCAAGCCGCACTACTGGACCCACATCAACCGGCTCGTCGGCGTGGCCTGGGAACTGCAGTCGCTGGCCCAGCCGATCACGGACCGCAACGACAACCCGCACCTGCCCAAGCGCACCGTCCGCCGCGTCACCGCCAAGTGGATGTGCCGCGACCGCGCCGAGCTGGACAAGGCCTTCGACGTCTTTCCCTTCCCGGCCGACCTCGGCAAGTAGCGGCAAGCGGCGGCAGGCACCGACACCACCGGGCAGGGGCGCCCTCCGCGGCGCCCCCACCGGCCCCCGCCGCCCAGGCTCAGCCCCGTCGCAACCCGGCTCGGCACCGTCCCGACCCGGCTCGGCCCGTCTCGACCCAGCTCAGGCCCGTCCCAGCGCAGGAGGCACGCTCACCATGCAGGACACTGCCCGCTCCCTCGGATCCTCTCCCCGCATCGGCGTCTGGCTGGTCGGCGCCCGAGGCTCGGTCGCGACCACCGCCGTCGCCGGCGTGGCCGCCATCGCAGCGGGCCTCGCCTCCGCCACCGGATGCGTCACCGAGTCCCCCGACTTCGCCGGCGCCGGCCTGCCGGACCTCGCCGACCTCGTCTTCGGCGGCCACGACGTCGTCGACGTGCCGCTGACGGTGAGGGCGGGCGAACTGGCCCACGCGGGCGTCCTGCCCGCGCCCCTCGTGGCCGCGGTGCGCCCGGCCCTGGAGGCCGCCGACGCCGCGATCCGCGACGGCTCGCCGCTGCCCGACGAGCCCCAGTACACCACCGCGCGCCGCCTCGCGGCCGACATCGACGACTTCCGCACACGGCGCGGCCTGGAGCAGGTCGTCGTCGTCAACGTCTCCTCCACCGAACCGCTGCCCGAGCCCCACCCCGCCTTCCTCGACCTCGCCGACCTCGACAAGGCCCTCGCCGCGAGCACGGACCTGCTGCCGCCGAGCGCGCTGTACGCCTACGCCGCCTTCCACGCCGGCTGCGCCTACGTGAACTTCACCCCCTCCGCCGGTGCCGGGCTGCCCGCCCTGGAGGAACTCGCCCGGCTGCGCGGCGTACCGCACGCGGGCCGTGACGGCAAGACCGGTGAGACGCTGGTCAAGAGCGCCCTGGCGCCGATGTTCACGCAGCGCGCGCTGCGGCTGCGCTCCTGGTCCGGCACCAACCTGCTCGGCGGCGGCGACGGCGCCACCCTCGCCGACCCGGCCGCCGCGCGCAGCAAGACCGAGTCCAAGCAGCGCGCCCTGGAGGAGACCGTCGGACACGCCGTCGAAGGCGTCGTGCACATCGACAACGTGCCGGAGCTGGGGGAGTGGAAGACCGCCTGGGACCACATCACCTTCGAGGGGTTCCTCGGCGTGCGCATGACCCTCCAGTTCACCTGGCAGGGCTGCGACTCGGCGCTCGCGGCGCCGCTCGTCCTCGACCTGGTCCGGCTCGCCGCGCTGGCCCGCCGCCGCGGGGAGAGCGGGGCGCTGCCCGCGCTCGGCTTCTTCTTCAAGGACCCGGCGGCCTCCGCGGAGCACAACCTGACCCTGCAGTACGGAGCCCTGACCGCGTGGGCGGCCACCTCCGCCGAGCCCGCGCGCCGGTCCGAGGTGGCGCGATGACCACCGCGACCGCAGCGCCGCCCGCCGCCGGTGGCTCCGGCGCCTCGGCACCCCCGCGGCCGGGCCCCCGCCGCCGTACCCTGCGTGAACTGACCCGCGGCGCCCGTGACACGCTCACGGCGTGCCGCGCGGCCGCCCGGGCGGCGTCGACGGCGTTCCGGACGGCGCGGGGGACCGACACCACCCCCTCCGTTTCCCCCCGCCCCCGGTACGACACCGGGTACCGGCCCCGTTCCGTCGCGGTCCGGCAGCACGCCACCGCGGTCGCCGAGCTGGTACGGGCGCCCGCCGCGCTCACCGTCCCCGGCGACGTACTGGCCGGTGCGCTCGGCGCCGGCCGCCCGGCGGGCGGGCGGACCCTGCTCCTCGCCGCCTCCTCCGTCAGCCTGTACTGGGCCGGCATGGCTCTCAACGACTGGGCCGACCGCGAGGAGGACGCCCGCGAACGCCCCGAACGCCCGGTGCCGTCCGGGCGGATCAGCGCGGGGGCTGCCCTGGGCATCGCCGGCGGGCTCACCGCCACCGGCCTCGCCCTGGGCGCGCTCGCCGGCGGCCGCCGCGTCCTGCTGCGGCGGACCCTGCCGCTCGCGGCGACCGTGTGGGCGTACGACCTGGGCCTGAAGCACACCCCGCTGGGACCCGTCGCGATGGCGGCGGCCCGTGCCCTCGACGTGCTGCACGGCACCGGCCCCTCACCGGCCGGTCCCGCGCTGCACGCCGCGGCCACGGTCGGCGCCCACACCTGGGCGCTGACCCGACTCAGCCGCCACGAGGTGAACGGCACGGCGGGCCGCGAGCCCCTGCTGTCCCTGGCGGTGACGGCGGCGGTGACCCTGGCGGCGACGGCCGGCACCTCATATGCCTCCGGGCGGGGGCGCCCTGACCCGGCGTCCGCCGCGACGAGGCAGGCGCCGGACGGCCCACCGGCCACCGCGTCCGCCGTGCCGCGTCACCTCGCCGACTTCACCGCGCGGTCGGCCCCCGGCGTCGCGCCGGACGGCTCACCGGTCGCCCTGTCCGCCGTGGGGCGTCACCTCGCCGACTTCGCCACCCGGTCGGGCCCCGGCATCGCGCCGGACGGCCCACCGGCCCCCCTGTCCGCCGTGGGGCGTCACCTCGCCGGTTTCACCGCGCGGTCGGCCCCCGGTGTCGGCGGCGACGTGCCGCGGCTGCCCGGCCGGTCCCTCGCCGTGACCGTCCTGACCTCCGCCGTCTACGCGGTCACCTGCGCCCGCGCCCAGTGGGCGGCCCTGCGTGACCCGGACGCCGCGCGGACCCGGGCCGCGGTCGGCGCCGGCATCCACGCGCTGCTGCCCCTCCAGGCCGCCCTCGTCTCCCGCACCGGCTCTCCCGGGCTCGCCGCCCTGCTCGCCGCGGTCCTCCCGCAGACAGCCCGCCTCGCCAGGAAGGTGTCCCCGACATGACAGCCCACCAGGGCCCCCGCCCCGGCACGCACCCGGCTGTCACCGGGGGCAGCCCGGCAGCGACCGAAACCCACCCGGGCGTGGCACCCGGCACCGGCCCGGCAGCGACCGAAACCGTCCCCCAGGAGGAGGCACACCCCGCGCCGACGGAGCGCCTCCGCTTCGCCTACGGCACCAACGGCTTCGCCGACCACCGGCTCACCGACGCCCTCGAGGTCCTCGCCGACCTCGGGTACGACGGGGTCTCGCTCACCCTCGACCACCAGCACCTCGATCCGTACGCGCCCGGCCTGGCGGCCCGTGTCCGGGACGCGGGGCGGGCGATCGGGCGGGCCGGGCTGGCCGTGGTCGTGGAGACCGGGGCGCGCTATCTGCTCGACCCGATGCGCAAGCACCGGCCGACGCTGCTGAGCGCCGAGCCCGAAGGACGGGCCGCCCGGCAGGAGCTGCTGCGGCGCGCGATCGTCATCGGGGCCGAACTGGGCGCCGAGGCCGTGCACTTCTGGAGCGGCACACCCGACCCCGGCACCACCCGCGAGGAGGCGTGGCGGCGGCTGGAGGAGGGCTGCGCGACGGCCCTCACCGACGCCGAGCGGGCCGGGGTCCGGCTCGCGTTCGAGCCGGAGCCGGGCATGCTCGTCGCCGACCTGGCGGGGTACCGCAGGCTGTGGCGGGCGCTGGGCGCACCGGACCGGCTCGGGCTGACCCTGGACATCGGACACTGCCGGTGCCTGGAACCGTACCCGGAGCCTAGGTGCGTCGAGCTGGCCGCCGAGTCGCTGGCCCACGTGCAGATCGAGGACATGCGGCGGGGCGTGCACGAGCACCTGCCGTTCGGCGCGGGGGAGATCGACTTCCCGCCGGTCCTCGACGCGCTGCGCGCGGCCCGCTACCGCGGCCTGGTCTCCGTGGAGCTGCCCCGGCACAGCCACGCCGCGACCGCGACGGCCCGCCACAGCATCGAGTTCCTGCGCGCCGCGGCGGCCCGTACCGCCGTACCCGCGCCCCGCACCCCGCGTGCGCCCGCACACCTCTCGAAGGAGGTCACACCGACATGACCGCACCCACACTGACGCAGGCGCCCGGGGCCGTCCACGACGCCCTGACCGTGCGCACGCTGAGGGAGTCCCTCCTCTCCGTCCTCTCCCCGGACCAGCGGAACCGTTTCGCCCGGGACACCGCCGCCGTCGCCGAACAGGGCGCCGCCGCCCTGGACACCCGCTTCCCCGCCGCCGGCCGGTACTACGGCCGCGGCCCGCTGCCCGGCTGGGCCGGATGGAGCGTGGAGGACGGCATCCGTACCGTCCTGCTGCTGCGGCTCCCGGCGCAGGGCGGCGACCCGGCCGCGGAGGCCGCGGCCCGCTACCACGGCGGCGACGCCGCCGAGCGCCGGGGCGTCCTGCACGCCCTGCCCTTCCTGCGCATCGGCGCCGCCGGCCTGACGCTCACCGACGACGCACTGCGCACCAACGACACCCGGCTGATCTCGGCCGCGCTCGGCCCGTACGCGCGCGCCCACCTGGACCAGTACCGCTGGCGCCAGGCGGTACTGAAGTGCCTGTTCACCGGTATCCCGCTGCACAGGGTCGCCGGGCTGCACGAACGCCGTGACGCCGAACTCGCCCGCATGGCACAGGGGTTCGCCGAGGAACGGCGGGCCGCGGGCCGGACCGTACCGGCCGACCTGTGGCTCGTCGCCACGCAGGAAGCCGCGGACGTCACCGCGGACCGCGCCCCGTACGACGCCTGACCCCACCCACCCCGAGCGGAAGCCACGGCCATGCGCATCTTCGATCCCCACATCCACATGACGTCCCGTACGACGGACGACTACAAGGCGATGCACGCCGCGGGCGTCCGGGCCCTGGTGGAGCCCGCGTTCTGGCTCGGCCAGCCCCGCACCCACCCGGCGAGCTTCACCGACTACTTCGACTCGCTGCTGGGCTGGGAGCCCTACCGGGCCGCCCAGTTCGGCATCCGCCACTACTGCACGATCGGCCTGAACCCCAAGGAGGCCAACGACCCGCGCTGCCTGCCGGTCCTGGACCTGCTGCCGCGCTACCTGGCCAAGGACGGTGTGGTCGCGGTCGGCGAGATCGGCTACGACACCGTCACCGACGCCGAGGAATTCGCCTTCGCCCGGCAGCTGGAACTCGCCGCGGAGCACGGCCTGCCCGCCCTGGTGCACACCCCGCACCGCGACAAGGCGGGCGGTACCGGGCGTTCCCTGGACGTGATCCGCGCCTCCGGCATCGACCCGGCCATGGTCGTCCTGGACCACCTCAACGAGATCACCGTCGGCGAGGTCGCCGACAGCGGCTGCTGGATGGGTTTCTCCATCTACCCCGACACCAAGATGACCGCCGAGCGCATGGTCGCCGTCCTGAAACGGTTCGGCACCGAGCGCGTGCTCGTCAACTCGGCCGCCGACTGGGGCCACAGCGACCCGCTGCTGACCCGCGCCACCGCCGAGGCGATGCTCGCCGCCGGCTTCGACGAGGACGACGTGGACCGGGTCCTGTGGCGCAACCCCGTCGGCTTCTACGGGCAGTCGGGCCGCCTCGACCTCGACGGCTACAACGAGACCCAGGCCGCCGGCCTGTTCGCGGGCAACTCCATCGCCCGCGGCGGGAGCTGAGGCCCCCTCATGCGCTTTCGACACCCTGACGGCAGCACCGTCCACCTGGCGTACTGCACCAACGTGCACCCCGCCGAGACCCTCGACGGCATCGTCGGCCAGCTCGCCGCGTACGCCGAACCGGTGCGCGTCGCCGCCGGCGCCCGGCTGATCGGCCTCGGCCTGTGGCTGCCCGCCGAGACGGCCGGCGCGCTGGCCGCCGACCCGGCCGGCGTGGCCCGGCTGCGCCGCGAGCTGAGCACCCGCGGCCTGGAGACGGTCACCCTCAACGGCTTTCCCTACCGGGGCTTCCACGCTCCCGTCGTCAAACGGGCCGTGTACTACCCGGACTGGTCGGAACCGGCCCGTCTGGAGTACACGCTGAACCTGGCCCGGGTGCTCGCCGGACTGCTGCCCGAGGGCACCTCACGCGGCTCGATCTCCACCCTGCCGCTGGCCTGGCGCACCGTGTGGACCTCGGCACAGCGCACCACAGCGGCCCGGCAACTGGACGCGCTCGCGGAGGGGCTCAAGCAGGTCGCCGCCGACACCGGCAAGACCATACGGGTCGGCATCGAACCCGAGCCCGGCTGCGTGGCGGAGACCACCGAGCAGGCCGTCGACGTGCTGGCCGGTACCGACCCGCAGTGGATCGGCGTCTGCCTCGACGCCTGCCACCTCGCCGTCGCCCACGAGGAACCGGCCGCCGCGCTGGCCCGGCTGCGCGAGGCGGGCGTCCCGGTGGTCAAACTCCAGGCGTCCACCGCGCTGGAGGTCCCCGACCCCGCCCAGGACTCCGTGCGCGAGGTGCTCGCACCCTTCGCGGAGCGGCGGTTCCTGCACCAGACCAGGGAGGCGGGCCCCGGCGGGGCGCTGCTGGCCTGCGACGACCTCGGGGGCGCGCTCGCCGGCGCGCTGCCGGGCCGGGCGCCCTGGCGCATCCACTACCACGTGCCCCTGCACCAGGAGCCACCGCCGCCGCTGGCCGGCACCCGCGAGGTGCTGCGCGCGACCCTGCGGACGCTGTTCGCGGGGGAGCGGGCGGTCACCGACCACGTCGAGGTGGAGACCTACACCTGGTCCGTGCTGCCCGGCCACCACGACGACGACCTCGTGACCGGCCTGGCCGCGGAGATGACCTGGATGCGCGACGAGTTGACGGCCCTGGGTCTCACGCAGGTGACGTCGTGACCGGCGAGAGGGCGGGCCGGCGGGTCGCCGTCCTGTGCACGGTCGGCCTGACCCGGCGGCTGCTCGACGAGATGCCCCATGTGCGCGCGATCGGCGAACAGGGCTTCACCGCCCGCCTGGACACGGTTTTCCCGGCCGTCACCGCGACCGTGCAGGCCACCCTGACCACGGGGTCGCTGCCACGCGAGCACGGGGCGGTGGCCAACGGCTGGTACCACCGCGACCAGGGCGAGGTCATGATGTGGCGCCAGCACAACGGGCTGGTGCACGGCGAGAAGGTGTGGCAGGCGGCCCGCCGCCGCGACCCGGAGCACTCCACCGCCTACCTGTGCTGGTGGTGGGCGATGGGCGCCGACGTCGACACCGTCCTCACCCCCCGCCCCGTCTACCACCACGACGGCCGCAAGTCCCCGGACTGCTACACCGTCCCCGCGTCTCTGCGCGACGAACTCACCGTCGCGCAGGGCGACTTCCCGCTCTTCCAGTACTGGGGCCCGACCGCGTCGATCGCTTCCACCCGCTGGATCGCCGGCGCCGCCCGGTACGTCGTCGACCGCCGCCGCCCCGACCTCACCTTCGTCTACGTCCCGCACCTCGACTACGACCTCCAGCGCTACGGCCCGGACAGCCCGCAGGCCGTCCGCGCCGCCCGGGAGACCGACGCCGCCCTCGCCCCGCTCCTCGCCGACCTGCGGGAGCGCGGCACGACGGTGGTAGCGCTGAGCGAGTACGGCATCAGCGCGGTGAGCCGGCCCGTCGACATCAACCGCGCCCTGCGCCGCGAGGGACTGCTCTCGGTGTCCACCCAGCGGGGCATGGAGTACCTCGACCCGCACACCTCGCGGGCGTTCGCCGTCGCCGACCACCAGGCCGCGCACGTCTACGTGGCCGACCCCACCGACGTCCCGAGGGTGCGGGACGTGCTGAAGGCGCTGGACGGTGTCGACGAGATCTGGGACCGCGCCCAGCAGGCCGACCACGGCATCGACCACCCCAACTCCGGTGAGCTGGTGGCGGTCTCGGAACCGGACGCCTGGTTCACCTACTACTACTGGCTCGACGACGCCCGCGCACCCGACTTCGCGCGCGGCGTCGACATCCACCGCAAGCCGGGCTACGACCCCGCCGAGCTCTTCTTCGACCCGTCGATCCCGGCGGTGAAGGCGAAGGCGGCACTGACCGTGCTGCGGAAGAAGGCCGGGATGCGCGCACCGCTGACCGTGGTGCCGCTCGATCCCGGCCTGGTCAGGGGCAGCCACGGACGGCTGCCCTCCGACGACCGGGAGGGGCCGCTGCTGCTGTGCTCCGACCCGGTCCAGGAACGGGACCGCTACCACGCCACCGAGGTGAAGGAACTCCTCCTGCGCCTCAACGGACTGGCCTGAGACCGGCCGTGACGAGAAGAGAGGAGGAGAGATGGCATCACTATCGGCCCCGGCCGCAGCGCACATCGATCACGCGGCGGACATCAGCGACGTGTACGTGCCGGAGACGGCACGCACGGTGGTGGCCCGGCTGGGGGAGAACGGCGCGGCACACGTGTGGTGGTGGCCGCTGAACGAGGCCGTGGACCCCGTCGACTTCGCGCTGCTGGACGAGGCGGAACGGGCCCGTGCCCGCCGCTTCCACGCGGCGCGGGACGCGGCGGCCTTCACGACCACCCGGGCCGGCGCACGCCGGGCCGTGGCACAACTGCTGGGCGTGGCTCCGCAGTCCGTCCGCTTCGGCCGGCGCATCTGCCCCGGCTGCGGTGACGCCGAACACGGTCCGCCCGCGGTCGTCCGGCCGCCCGTCCCGCTCGCGGTCAGCCTGTCCCGCACCACCGGCTGCGGTGTGCTGGCGGTCCGGGCGGGCGACTGGGTGGGCGTCGACGTGGAGGCGTACCGCGCGGTGGAGTCCGCGGCACTGGCGGAGCTCGTCCTGACGCCGGACGAACGCGAACAGCTCCTGTCCTTCGCGGAGGGCCCGGAGCGCACCAGAACCTTCCACCGGGCCTGGACCCGGAAGGAGGCGGTCGTCAAGGCGGTCGGCCTGGGCCTGATGGGCATGCCGCTGAACACCCTGGAGGTCGACCCCTCCGCGGACGGCCCGCTGACCGTGCGCCACGTGCACCGCGAGCGCACCACGACCTGGCACGTCGAGGACCTGCACCTGCCGGGCCCCTGGTCGGCGTCCCTGGCCCGCCCGTCCGCCGGCCCGCTGGGCCCCGTCCACGTCCATCCGCCCGCCTGACCCCCGTACCGGCCCCGTCGGTACGGTCCGCCCCGGGGAGCGTCCCCCGGCTCCCGGGGCACCACGGTTCCCGGCCCCCGGCCCTCCCCGGCGGAGGCCGGGAACCGTCCCGGTCGGCATCCCCGCGAGGGAGGAACGATGACCCACACCATCGGCACCGCCAGCCCGGTCCTGACCCCGCCCCCCGAACCGCCGCCCACCCGCAAGGGCCCCCCGCACACCCCGTCCCCCGGCGCCGCTCTGATCGGCGGCGGACTGGCCGCGGCCGGTGCCGCCCTGCTGACCGGCGTGCTCGCCGCGGGCGCCCTGCGCGACTTCCTGGACCGGATGGCCGGCGTCGTCGCCCTGGTCGCCCTGTCCGCCGCCGTCATGCTCGGCCTGGCCACCGCCCTGCGCGGACTGCTGCCGCCGCCGGTCCGCTCCCACGCGCAGCGCCTGCACCGCGCGGTCGGCGTGGTGGGCGTCGGCGCGCTGCTGACCCACATCGGCGTGAAGGTGGCGGGCGGCCGGGTGGACGCCGCTGCCGCCGCGCTCGGCTGGGGCAGCGGCGACGCCCTGGTCGGCCTGGGCACCCTCGCCTGCCACCTCTTCCTGCTCGCCCTCGCCACCGGCGTCTGGCGCGGCGTCTTCGCGCGTCGCCGCTGGATCCGCCCGTTCCGCTTCCTCCACGGAGCCTCCTACGCCGCCTGGGCCGCCGCCATGGCCCACGGCCTCACAGCGGGCCGCACACCGGCCCCCTGGGTCGTCGCCGCCTATATGACGAGCGCCGCGGCGGTGGCGGCCACGCTGATCCTGCGCCGGATCGGACGCCGCACCTGACACCGAACGCGGCCGACCCCCACCACGGCGCCCGCCGGTCCGGCCGAAGGCCGCCACCGGTGGGCGCCGCAGTCGATCCGGACGCGCCGAGCCAGGGGCGTCCGAGCCCCCGCACCTGCCTGCTTTCGGACGATCCTGCGCGTCATCGACCGAAACCCATGCCCTGATCCACCCGTACGGGCCCTTCCCATAGGGCCGATATAGATCGGGCGGCCAGGTTCGATCCGATGCACTTTCCGCTGTCGGCGGAGGTGCTCACGCCCCACGCGACGATGGATGGAGAGGACTGGTCACGCATGATGACCGAGAGGACCAACACCGAGCCGCGCAGCGGCACCGTCACCCGGAGCCACGCCCTGCGGCTGGACGAGGTCAGCAAGGTCTACGGCAGGAACGGCCGTGGCGTCCGGGCCCTCGACGGCGTTTCCGTGGGCATCGAGCGCGGCTCGTTCACCGCGGTCATGGGCCCGTCCGGCTCCGGCAAGTCGACCTTCCTGCACTGCGCCGCCGGCCTCGACAAGCCGACCTCCGGCCGGGCCTGGATCGGCGACACGGAGCTCGGAGGGATGAACGAGACCCAGCTGACCAAGCTGCGGCGCCAGCGCATCGGATTCGTCTTCCAGGCGTTCAACCTGATCTCGTCCCTGTCCGTGCGCCAGAACGTCGAGCTGCCCCTGCGGCTGGCCGGCGAGCGCCTGGACAAGCGGTGGCTCGAGGAGATCCTGACCCGCGTCGGCCTCGGCGGCCGGGCCGGCCACCGCCCCGCCGAACTCTCCGGCGGCCAGCAGCAGCGCGTGGCCATCGCCCGCGCCCTGATCACCCGCCCCGACGTCATCTTCGGCGACGAGCCGACCGGCGCCCTGGACACCGTCACGGCGAAGGAGATCCTCTCGCTGCTGCGGTCCTGCGTGGACGACACCGGCCAGACCGTCGTCATGGTCACCCACGACCCGGTCGCCGCCTCGTACGCCGACACCGTCCTGTTCCTCGCCGACGGCCGCCTGGCCGACCGTATGCACGCCCCGACCGCCGAGCGCGTCGCGGACCGGATGACGCACCTGGGAGCGTGGGCCTGATGCTGCGTTACGCCTTCCAGACCCTCAAGGCGCGCAAGGGCGGATTCATCGGCGCGTTCCTGGCGCTGATGTGCGCAGCGGCCCTGGTCACCGCGTGCGGCATCCTCCTGGAGACCGGCCTGCGCGGCACCATCGGCACCGAGCGGTACGCCGCCGCCCCGGTGATCGTCGGCGGCGACCAGAACGTCCACCAGACCACCGTCAAGAAGAAGAAGGGCAAGACCAAGACCAAGCACAAGGCCAAGCCGCTCGGCGAACGCGTCTGGCTGCCCGGCTCCACCGTCACCGCGCTGGAGAAGGTGCCCGGCGCCCGGGCCGTCGTACCCGAGATCACCTTCCCCGCGTACGCGGTCGGTCCCGACGGCCGCGTCGTCGAGGGCGTCGACGGCAAGCCCTCCTACGGGCACGCCTGGGCCTCGGCCGCCCTCACCCCGTTCAAGCTGGTCGACGGCGGCGCGCCCGCGTCCGCCGCCGACGTCGTCGTGGACCGCGAACTCGCGGGCCGCACCGGCCTGAAGCCGGGCTCGAAGCTCACCGTGCAGTCGACCGACGCCCCCCGCACCTACACCGTCAGCGGCATCGCGGCACCCGCCGGCGGCGACCTGAAGCAGCAGACCTCGCTGTTCTTCTCCACCCCCGAGGCCCAGCGGCTCTCCGGCCGCGACGGGCAGATCACCGCGGTCGGCGTGCTGCCCGCCAAGGGCGTCGGCACCGCCGAACTGGCGGACCAGGTGACGAAGGCGCTGGACGGCACCACCGCCCAGGTCGTCACCGGCGGCGACCGCGGCCCGGTCGAGTTCCTGGACGCGGCGAAGGCCCGCATCAAGCTCGTCTCCATGGGCGGCGCCATCGGCGGCACCTCGCTGCTGGTCGCGATCCTCGTGGTCGTGGGCACCTTCGCCCTCTCCATCCAGCAGCGCTACCGCGAACTCGCCCTGCTGCGCGCCATCGCCGCCACCCCCAAGCAGGTACGGCAGCTGATCGGCCGCGAGGCCCTGATCGTCGGTCTGCTCGCCGGGGTGCTCGGCGCCGCCGCCGGACTGCCGATCGCGTACTGGCTGCACCACAAGTTCGTCGGCTTCGGCACCATCCCCGACACCCTCGAGGTCACCTTCAGCTTCTTCCCGTTCGCCGCCGCCATCGGCGCCGCCCTGCTGGGCGCCTGGGCCGCGGCCCGCATCTCCGCCCGCCGCACCGCCCGTATCCGGCCCGCCGAGGCGCTCGCCGAATCCGCCATGGAGCGGACCGGCTTCGCCTGGGGCCGCTTCCTCGCCGGAGCGCTCACCCTGGCCGGCGGAATCGTGCTGCTGGCCGTGCTGAGCGTGCTGAAGACCGAGCCGGCCTCCACGCCGGTGACGTTCCTGACCGTCGTGGTGCTGGCGGTCGCGGTCGCCCTGCTCGGCCCGGTCATCGCCCGGCTCGCCGTCGCGGTCCTGGGCGTGCCGCTGCGCGCCTCGCGCGTCGCCGGCCACCTCGCCACGGCCAACGTCCGCGCCAACACCAAACGGATGGCGTCCGCGATCACGCCGCTGGCCCTGCTCATCGGCATGGCCTGCACGGTGCTGTTCGTGCAGACCACGATGGGCGACGCCGCCTCGGCCCAGGCCAAGGACGGCAACCGGGCCGACTGGGTCGTCGCCTCCTCCGGCCCCGGCGTGCCCGAACAGGCCGCCGACGCCCTGCGCGCCACCCCCGGCGTCACCGCGATCACCGAGGTGGTCCGTACCACCGTCCGCGTCGGCCTCGACAAGTACCCCTCGCAGGGCCTGTCCACGGACGGCCTGCGCAAGAACTGGGACCCGGACGTCAGCGAGGGAACACTGGCCGGGTTCGGCACCCGCAGCGTCGCGCTCAGCGAGGTCGCCGCCGACCACCTCGGCAAGAAGCCCGGCGACTCCCTCAAGATCACCCTCGGTGACGGCACCGTGGTCACCTTGAAGGTGGCCGCCGTCTACGCCCGCGGACTCGGCTTCGGCGACCTGACCATGGCCCACGATCTGGTCGCGCGGCACGTCGACAACCCGCTCGCCTCCTCCGTCCTCGTCAAGACCGCCGACGACGGCACGGTGGGCCGCGAGCAGCTCCAGAAGGCCGTGGGCGCGTTCCCGGGCGTCGGCGTCCTGGACCGCGGCCAGGTCGAGGACCTCCAGGCCGAGGTGCAGCAGTCCAACGCCGAGGTCAACTACGTCGCCATGGGGCTGATCATCGCGTTCACCGCGATCGCCGTGGTCAACACGCTCGCCATGTCGGTCTCCGACCGTTTCCGCGAGTTCGCCCTGCTGCGCCTGGTCGGCACCACCCGCCGGCAGGTCATGGGCATGCTGCGCATCGAGTCCCTGGTCGTGGTGCTCATCGCCGCGGCGCTCGGCAGCGGCATCGCCTTCGCCGTGCTGACCGCGTTCAGCATCGGCATGACGGGTTCCGCGGCCCCCTCCGTCGACCCGTGGATGTACCTGGGTGTCCTCGGCTTCGCCGGTCTCCTGGCCCTGCTGGCGACGGTCGTGCCGGGCCGGCTGTCGCTGACCGGCCGCCCCGCGGACGTCATCGGCTCCCGCCAGTGACGGCACCGCGCCGCAGCACGCACGGCTGAAGGGCCGGCCCCGCGGGGCCGGCCCTTCAGCCGTGCGTCGCCTTCACCGTCCTGTCCTAGTTCAGGACCGGGCCACCACCCCTGCGGTCCACCCGGCTACGGCGGTTGTCCAGGTGCGCGTAGACCCGCTCCAGCCAGCGGTCCGCGCCGTCGTAGCGCGGAACGAAGGAGGTACGGCCGTGCACCGCGATCCGGTTGTCCACGACGGCGAAGTCACCGACCCGCAGCCGGTGCGCCGTCATCGTCTCGACCAACGCGTCCCGCAGCTCCGCCATCGCCGCCTTCGCCGGGTCGTCCAGCGGGTGGGTCGCGGCGAAGTCGACGAGCACGTTGGGGTCCTCCCGGTCGCCCAGGAGCACCGGGTGCGCCGACCGGACGCTGTCGAGGCTGCCGAACGACGGCGGCGGCTCGGTCAGGAACCGCGGCTCGGCGAGCACCCGGCGCGCCTCCTCCGACAGCAGCGGCAGCGCGCGCCGGACGGAGGAGGTGCACAGTTTCGCGTCGCCGGTCGGGTCCTCCCGTATGCACAGCAGCCCCACGTAATCGGGCCGGTTGTCGTGGAAGGCGTTTTCCACGTGCAATTCCAGCAGTACGGAACCGGCGTTGCTCTGTGATTCCTCCCGGCCCGGCACCGGCACCACGTTCTGCACCAGGGCGCCGTTCTTCTCACTCCGGAAAGCGATCACCTCACCGAGTTGCAGCATCAGCGAGGTGATGACGGAGGCCGCGGTCGTCGGAACGCGCTCGACGGAATTCGGCACACTCGGCGTGGGCGGCAGCGGATCACCCGCCACCACCGGCAGATTGCGCAGCAGCAGCACCCCGTCCTGACCCGGATCGTGCCGGAACGCGCGCAGCGTGGCCAGCAGCGTGCGCGGCATCGACGAGGAGGCGGCGAGGGCCGCGCCCAGCCATTCGGAGCTGTCGATGAGCGGATGCGCCGGGCCGGTCAGCCGGCGGGTCAGGGCCACCAGCTGCTCCCTTTCCCGTTCGCTGAGTTCATACCCGGTCACCGTGCTCGAGGCGGCCGGCCCCAGCATCTGAATCTGAGTCATAGGAGAGATTCCTCAGGTGGTTGTCGGCAATGTCCCGGGCAATTCTGGGAGGCCGTCCTATCGCGCCCCTATGGGACGTCGGTATAGGCCGTCAATAGTCCTGAGGAGGAGGCTCGAGAACAGTGACCGTACGCATCGAGCACATCCGAACAGCCCGGTCGCCCCGGCGGACGGGCGGGGAAAGGAGACGCGGGACATGACACTCCCACGCGATCGAAGCCGGGCGGAGACCCCTGGCAGGACACACGAGCGGGACCGCACCACCGCACGCGCGGCGGCCGGCCCCCGCGGGACTGGCGCCACGAGTCGGTATGCCGGCCACGGCGAGGCCCGCGGCGCCGACGGAGCCGCCCACCGCGGCACGGAGGCCGACGACGGCGGCGTCGCTCACCGGGCCGGCGGTCACACCGCCGGGGAGGACCCCCGCCCGGGCGACCCCGTCCCCGAGGCTCCCGGCGTGGTCCGCGCCGACGTGGACCCGAAGAGCCCCGCCGACCGGATCATCGCCCGGGGCGAGGCACACGTGTGGTGGTGGCGCTGCCCCGAGCGGGTCGACCCCGCCGACCTCGCGCTGCTGGGCACGGACGAGTTCCGGCGGGCCCTCGGCATGCTCGCCGAACGGGACGCTGCCGAGTTCGTGCGCACCCGGGCCGGAGCCCGGCGCGCGCTCGGCGAACTGCTCGACATCACCCCGGCCACCGTCCGGCTGGGGCACCGGCGCTGCCCGGGCTGCGGCGCGGACGACCACGGCCCGCCGCTGCTGGTGCGCCCCGAACTCCCGCTGGCGATCAGTCTGAGCCGTACGGCCGGCTGGGGTGTCTTCGTGGTGGGCGCCGGCCTCGCCATCGGCGTCGACGCGGAGGCGCTGCGCCCGGTGCACGAGACCCTGTTCGCCGGGTCCGTCCTGACCGCGGCCGAGCGGCGCCATCTGGACGCCATGGCGCCGGGCCCGGCCAGGCACGCCGCGTTCCACCGGGTCTGGACCCGCAAGGAGGCCGTCGTCAAGGCCGTCGGCGTGGGCCTCGTCGGCACGGAACTGGACCAGCTGGAGACCCACCCCGACCGGGACGGCCCGCTGCGCGTCACCCACCACGGCGTCGGCCGCCCCACCGAGTGGACGGTGCAGGACCTGCGTCTGTCCGACCACCTGGCGGTGGCCCTGGCCCGTGCGGCCGGCCCCGCGGCCCGCGGCCCGGTCCACCTCCACCCGCCCACCGGCCCGTGACCCGGCGGCCCGTCCCCGGCACCCCGGGCTCCGGCCGCAGTCCGGACCGCACTCCGAGAGAGGACGTCACGCATCATGACCACGGAATCCGTAGCACCGCCGGCCCGTCCCGCCGACCTCGACACCGCACTCCGCGGCCCCCGCGCAGGTCACCTGCCGGCCGCCGAACTGGCCGCGTACTTCGACACCCTCGCCGAGGCCGTCCAGCGGATCGACCCCGGCCCGTCCGCGCCCGGCGGCTGGGAGGAGCGGGAGCGGCTGCGCTTCTCCACCTGGGTGCGCGCGGCCTACGAACACCCCCTGTCGGCCGCTGTGTTCGGCCATCCCGACGCCGCTGCGGCCCGTCGCGCGCAGCACGCACAGGCCGCCGGACTCGGTCTGCGCATGGAGGTCTCGGGCACCGGTATCCGCCCCGCCCGGCCGACCCCCCACGTCCGCGCCGCCGCAGCCGTGGCCGCGGTCTGGTCGGTCACCGCGCTGGCCGTCACGCAGTCCCCGCGGCCCCCGCGCGAGCGCGTCGTCTCCGACGCCTGGCGGATCGCCCAGGAGATCATCGCTCCCGCCCTGCTGACGGCCGGCCCCGGCTTCACCCGCGCCCGCGCCCGCGGGGCGTGGTGAGGTGCCCGGCTCACCGGACACCTCACGCGAGGGCGACGCCGCGCAGGAGACCGCGTACAGGCACACGCACACGGGTACCGCCACGTACAGGCACAGGAACAGGGACAGCGACACGGCCCGGCTCACCCCGCCCCGGTGACGGGTGTGCCCCGCCGGGCCGCGGGCGCGAGCACCGGCGCGGACTCCTGCTCGCGCGCTCCCCGCGGCTCCCACGGGGACGCCGCCGCGAGCAGCCGTACCAGCTCGTGGCAGTGGTACAACGGCCGTCCCTGGTCGTCGAGCCCGGACAGTTCGAGCAGCGCGGCGTCGACGAGGGACTCCAGGGCGTTCTCCGCCGTGTCCTCCGGCAGCCCGAGCCGGTCCCCGGCCCACCGCGCGGGGAACGGCTCGCCGTCCGCTTCGCCGAGCACCCCGAACACCGACCGCTCGACCGCTCCGAGCTGCTCCACCGAGGACGCCAGGACCCGGCTCAGGTCGAGGTCGCCGAAGGCCAGTTCGGCCAGCCGGGCGGCGGGGTCGGCGAGCCGGCCGGCCAGCCGGGCCGCCGTCCAGTGCGGCCGGGCCGCCAGCCGGGCGCCCGCGATGGCCAGCGCCAGCGGCAGCCCGCCGCAGTACGCCACCAGGTCCTCGGCCCGGTCCGGGTCCTCCAGCAGCCGCTGGCGTCCCGCACGGGCGGCCAGCAGGTCCAGCCCCGCCTCCTCGTCCAGCAACGGCAGCGCGAACGTGTCGCCCGCCGTCACCCGGGCCAGCCGCCGCCTGCTGGTGATGAGGACGGCGGACGGCCCGGCCGGCAGCAGCGGAGCGAGCTGCCGGTCACCGGAGACGTTGTCCAGCACCAGCAGCAGCCGCCGGCCGGCGGTCCGCGTCCGGTACAGCCGTACCAACTCGTCCAGATCGCCCGCGGGCAGGTTCGGGTCGCCCTCCCCGAGCGCCCGCAGCAGCTGCGCGAGTACGGCGCGCGGAGCCCGCGGGGCACCGTCCGAGCCGCACAGTTCGGCGAAAAGCAGCCCGTCGGGGAAGTGCTCCCCGTTCTCGGCGGCGGCCCGTACCACGAGCGCGGTCTTGCCGATGCCGGCCATGCCGGTCACCAGGATGCGCCGCTGCGCGGGCTCCTCATGACCCAACCGGCCTCGCAGAGCCCGCAGTTCGTCCTGCCGCCCGACGAGTTCCCCGTCGGAGGCCGGCAGCATCGAGGGCACCGGACCGATCCGCCCGGCTCGCGCCCCGGCGGTCCGCCCGAGCCCCAGCTCTCCGCCCAGCACGGCCTGGTACGTCGAACCGAGCACCTCGCCGGGGTCGATGCCGAGCTGCTCGGCGAGGACGCCGCGCCCCTCGTAGTAGACGTTCAGGGCGTCCGCCTGCCGGCCGCACCGGTACAGCGCGGTCATCAACTGGGCGCGCAGCCGCTCCCGTACCGGGAACGAGGCCACCAGCCCGGTCAGCTCCGCCGTCACCTGCTCGTGCCGCCCCAGCTCCAGATCGGCCTCGATCCGGGACTCCAGGGCGAGCATGCGCTCCTCCTCCAGCGGCGCCAGTTCGGCGTCGAGCAGGTGCTCGGTGACGTTCGCGAGCGCCGGCCCCCGCCACAACCGCAGCGCCCGGCGCAGCGACTCCGAGGCCTCCTCGAACCGCCGCTCCGCCAGCGCCCGCCTGCCGTCCCGTTCCAGCCGGCGGAATTCGACCAGGTCGATCCGGGCGCCCGGAGCGCGCAGCACGTACCCCGGAGGCCGCCGTACGATCTCGGCCTCGTCGCCCAGTTGCTTGCGCAGCCGGGACATGTACGTGTAGATCTGCGCGCTCGCCGTCGCCGGCGGATCCCAGCCCCACAGCAGTGAGCTGAGCCGCGCGTCGGACACGACCCGGTCCTGCGCCAGCAGCATCGCGGCGAGCACCGTGTGAATCTTGGACCCCGAGAGGGCAACCCGCTCGCCGTCCCGTACAGCCTCCACCGGCCCTAGGACCAGAAACTCCATGGGGCACCCCCCTTCTGGTGCGGCCATTCCTACAGTTATAGAAGGTAGGAGGCGCTGTTATCGGTGGGTTATCGCCACGGCGCGTTCCGCTCCCCGGGGCCGCGCGGCGAGCTGAGCCGGCAGTCCGCTCGGCTCCTGCCGGGAGGCACGGGCACCCTCCGTGAGCGGCTGTGGGGTGGCCGCGTTCGCGGGTCGAGGCGGGTCGAGCCTGTCCGGGCCGTCACCGGCTCGCGCGTCGGATGCGAAGGGGCCCGCGCGCTTCGGTCTCCGTGACGGGCCGGCCGGCCCGGGTCACCTCGACCTCGCCGGCCGCCACCAGACGCCAGGCCGCTCGGCGGACCGGTTCCATCAGAGCCCGCCAGCCTTCGTCGTCGCCCTCGTAGGCCTCGCGGGCGGCGTCGGACGGACAGATCGAAGCCGTGGCCGCACGGCGCTCCAGCAGGTCCATGATGACCCGCTCCAGCCGCCGGGCGAGCTGCCGGTCCGTCTCCGCCACGCCATCCAGTGTGGCACCGTGCGCGCCGGGCAGCCCTGTTCCGGCCGGGGGAGGACCGCCGGCTCACGGTGTCCGCGTGTGCGTCTCCGCCAGGACTTCCGCCTCATGGGTGCGCCGGGTGCCGGCGCTGAACTCGCTCAGGTACCTCTCCTCGCCCATCGTGGCGCGTAGGCGGGCCGCGATGCGCTCCACGTCCCCCCGCTCCGCCGGAGGGTGCGGGGCGCCGGCCCGTTCCCGGGTCGCCGCCGCCGTGCCGAGCAGGCGGGTCGCCCTGGCCGGGGCCCCGGCCAGGGAGTACGCGCCTGCCAGGCCTTCCAGGGCCAGGGCGACCGAGCGGGGGTCCTTCGTCGTCGCGGCGGCTGCCAGACCGTCCCGGTGGCAGGCCAGGGCGCGCTCGGCGTCGCCGCGCTGTTCGGCGATGAAGCCCAGTTCCGCCAGCACCAGCGCGAGGCCCGGGCCGTCACCGCGGCGGCGGTTCCAGTCGAGCCAGGGCCGCAGCCACTCCTCGGCGGCGTCCAGGCGGCCCTGGCGGCGGGCGCTCAGGGCGAGGCCCAGTGCGGCGAACTGCTCGGCCGGCTGATTGCCCTGCCCGACCGCGATCCGCAGGGCGCGGGTGTGCAGGTCGTCGGCCTCGTCGTAGCGCTGGGTGAGCAGGGCGATCCGGCCCAGACCCGACAGTTTCGTGGACATCTCGGGCCAGGTCTCCAGGGCCTGGGCGATCCGCAGGCTCTCCCGGTGCAGCCGGGCCGCCAGGTCGTAGTCGCCGTTGATCTCGGCGAGCCTGCCGAGCACGTCCGTCGTCTTCAACCGGCCCCACAGATCGCCCAGTTCCGCGAAGTGGGCGCGGGCCTCCTCGGCGTTGCCGCGCAGCGACTCCAGGTCCCCGCGCGCCAGCGCGAAGCACGCGCGGGTGGTCAGCGCGGCGGCGGTGCCCCACGCGTCGCGCAGGGTGCGGAACCGGAGCAGGACACGCTCGACCCGCTGCTCGCCCTTGACCAGCGCCCCCACCGTCCACTGCGCGTGCGCCAGGAACCACTGGGCCCTGGTGGACTCCAGGGTCGACTCGGGAGGGTCCTCCGCGGGGGCGTCGCACTCCCGGTCGTGCTCGCCGAGCAGCAGACGGATGCCCGTGTACCAGAACTCCGCCTCCACACGCTCCTCGGGCGCGGCGTCGCCGGGGGTGTCCAGGGCCGTCGCCAGCGCCCTGCGGGCCTCGCCCAGCCGGCCGCGGACGTACCAGTACCAGGTCAGCGAGTTGACCAGGCGCAGCGCCTCCTGCGCGGCCCCGGACCGGTCGGCCTCGGCCAGTGCGCGCTGTACGTTCGCCGCCTCCAGGTCCAGGTACTGGAACCAGCGGGACTGCTCCCGTTCGTGCAAATGAGGCCGGGCCCGCTCGGCGAGGCGGACGCAGTGCCGCAGGTGCCGGGCCGCGATCTCGGCGTGCTCACCCGACGCGGCGAGCATGTCACGCGCGTAGACCGCGACCGACTCCAGCAACCGGTAGCGCGGTCCCTGAGGTCCCTCGGTGCGGACCGCCAGCGAGCGCTCCACGAGCAGGCTCAACGCGTCGAGCACGTCGGCGCGGGACACGCCACCGCCGGAGCACACCTCCTCGGCGGCCCGCAGACCGCAGCCCTCGCTGAACACCGACAGTCTGCGCAGCACGGTCCGCTCGCGGTCGTCGAGCAGGCCCCAGCTCCAGTCGAGCGTGGCCTGAAGGGTCCGGTGGCGCGAAGGGGCGTCCCGGTAACCGCTGTTGAGCACCTTGAAACGGTCGTCGAGCCGGTCGTGCAGTTCCCTGATGCCCAGCGATCTGACGCGGGTGGCGGCCAGTTCCAGGGCGAGCGGAATGCCGTCGAGGCGCCGGCACACATCCGCGACCAGCGGGGCGGTGGTGGCGTCCAGCACGAAGTCCGGGTCCGTCGCCCTGGTCCGGTCGAGGAACAGGCGCACGGCGCCCGAAGCGGTCAGCGCGTCGAGGTCAGGCCCGTCCTCCGGGGGCAGGGACAGCGGCACCACCGGATACACCGTCTCGTCCCGGGTGCGCAGCGGTTCCTGGCTGGTCGTCAGGATGTGCAGATGCGGGGCCCTGCCGAGCAGCAGGCCGGTGAGCCGGGCGACGGCCTCCACGACGTGTTCGCAGTTGTCCAGCACCAGCAGCAGCCGCCGGCCGGCCAGCGCGTTCGCGAGGCGGTCGGCGGGGCCCCCGGCGTCATCGTCCGAGGTGCTCTCCCGGATGCCCAGCGTCGCCATCACCTGCTCGGCCAGCGCCTCCGTGCCGGCGAACCGCTCCAGACCCCCGGCGTCCGCCAGCTCCACCAGCCAGGTGCCGTCACCGAACGCGCCCGCCAGGCTCTCCGCCATGGCCTGGGCGAGACGGGTCTTGCCGACCCCGCCCGGTCCGGTGAGCGTCACCAGGCGGCGCCGTAAGAGCAGGGGGCGGATCGCGTCCATCTCCCGTTCACGGCCCACCAGGGGCGAGGCCGAACCGGTCGGCCCCGGCCCCGTCCGCACCGCGGTGGCGGAGCGCACGGCCGGCTCCGGACGGGCCAGCACCGGATCGTGGCGCAGGATGGCCCGCTGCAACGCCTCAAGCGACGGTCCGGGCGTCAGCCCCAACTCCTCGTCGAGGCGGCGCCGCAGGTCGTTGAAGCAGTCGAGCGCGTCGGAGGAACGCCCCGCCTGGTACAGCGCCCACATCAGCGCACCCCGCAGCCCCTCGCGCAGCGGGTGCTGCGCCACGAGCTCCGTCAGCTCACCCACCAGCAGGCTGTGTTCTCCCAACTCCAGGCGCACCGCGGCGTGTTCCTCCACCGCCGTCAGCCGCTCCTCCTCCAGGCTCGCCGCTGTCGGCCGCACGGACGGCTGGTCGGTGAACTCGGCGAAGGCGGGGCCGCGCCACAGCGCCAGCGCCTCGGTGTACAGCGCCGCGCGGGTCACCGGGTCCTCACCGGACCTGGCCCGGGCGACCAGTTCGCGGAAGCGCCCCGCGTCGAGCGCTCCCGCCGGGACGTCCAGGACGTATCCCGGCGGCCGGTGCGCGACCAGTTCGCGGCCACCGGCCTCCGCGTCCTCCAACGCGCGCCGCAGCTGGGAGACTTTGGCCTGGAGCGACGCCGCCGGCCGGGCCGTGAACGTCGAGCCGCCCCACAGGTCCTCGATGAGCCGCGCCGAGGGGACGACCTGCCCCTGATGGGCGAGCAGATCGGCGAGGAGCATACGTACCTTGACTTCGGGTACCCGCACGAGACGACCCTCGTCCGTGCGCACCTCCAGCGGCCCCAGCACCCCGAATTCCATGATCTCAGCGTAACCGGCCGACGACCGGCGCAACCGCTGACGAAAAGGCCTCGGCCATCGGCCCGAAGGGCGTTTCCGAGGTGTTTCCGAAGCCGTCCGAAGCGAATCCGAAGGGGCATATGCCAGGCTTCCCCGAGGAATGCGATTCGGCGGGGGCGCGGAGGGCGGGGGCAGGTGGCCGAGAATGAACGACTGCGGCTGGCGATCATCATCGGCAGCATCAGGAAAGGCCGGTTCGGGCACGTCGCGGCGGAATGGCTGGCCTCCCGGGCCCGGTTGCGCCCCGACTTCGACGTCGACGTCATCGACCTCGCCACGGCCTGGCTGCCGGACGTGATGTCCGCCGACCCGACCGCGCCCCGACCCCAGGCGGTCAAGGACCTGGCCCCCTGGCTGGCGTCGGCCGACGCGTTCGTGGTGGTCACCCCCGAGCACAATCGGACGTTCCCCGCGTCGCTGAAGAACGCCATCGACTGGTACGACGAGGAATGGCACGCCAAACCCGTCGGATTCCTCTCCTACGGCGGCCCCTCCAGCGGCCTGTGCGCGGTGGCGGCCCTGCGCCAGGTCTTCGGCGAGGTCCACGCCGTCACGGTGAACGAGACCGTGAGCTTCCACAACTACTGGGAGCGCCTCGGACCCGACGGAACCCTGGCCGCGTCCGACGACTGGGACGCCTCGGCCCGGCTGATGTTCGACCGCCTCAGCTGGTGGGCCGGTGTGCTGCACCGGGCCAGGGCAGAGCGCGGATACCACGTACCCCAGGTGAACAGACAGGAGCGCAACGCGCCATGGACGCCCAGTGGTTCCGACGTTTCGGCGATCCCCAGCCCGACGCTCTCAGGCTGATCTGCTTCCCGCACGCCGGGGGCGCGGCCAGCGCGTACCAGCCGCTGTCCCGCAGTGTGCGACCCCACGTCGAGGTGCGGGCCGTGCAGTACCCCGGCCGCCAGGACCGCCGGCTGGAGACGCCGGTGGCGGACATCCGGGCCCTGGCCGCGATCGTCGCCGGGAAGCTGGAAAGAGAGCAGAAGGAGGAGGAGAGGGCGGCGCCCTTCGCGTTCTTCGGCCACAGCATGGGGGCGCTGGTGGCCTACGAGACCGCCCGGATCCTGGAGGAGCACGGGGCCCGCCCGCCCCGCCGGCTCTTCCTGTCGGCGCGGGGGGCGCCGGGGCCGCGACGCAGTGCGCACGACGCGCTGCCGGACGACGACGCGATCCTGGCCGCCGTACGCCGGCTCGGCGGACCCGGCGTGGCCCTGCTCGACGACCCCGAGCTGGTGGCGATGGTGCTGCCCGCTCTGCGAGCCGACTACGCGGCCCTCGCCGCGTACTCCTTCACGCCCCGGGAGCCGCTGCACACGCCGGTCACCGTGCTGTGCGGCGACGCCGACCCGGTCGTCTCCGTCGAGGAGGCGTCCGGCTGGCGGACGTTCACCCGCGCCGAGACCGAGGTGCGGGTTTTTCCCGGCGGTCACTTCTATCTGGACCAGCGGCTCGGCGACGTCGCCGAGGTGGTACTGAGCGGCGTCCGCCCGGCGGGCGCCGAACGATCGGGCAACGGCGCCCGCCATGAATGAACACGGGTGTTCGACGTACGGGGGTAGGCGTGGAGTTCAAGGTTCTCGGTCCGCTTGACGTGGTGAGCGGCGGGCGGAGTCTGCCGCTGGGCGGGGTCAAGCAGCGAGCGGTGCTCGGGCTGCTGCTCCTGCACGCCAACCAGGTGGTCGCCACCAGCCAGCTCCTCGAGGCCCTGTGGCCCGAGGACGCCAGGCCGGTCACCGCGCGCAAGATGGTGCAGAACGCCGTCTGGGGGCTGCGCGCCCTGCTGGAGAGCGGCGACCCCGAGGGGCACGAGCCGCCCAGGCTGCTCACCCGGGCGCCGGGTTATGTGCTGCGCGTCGACCCCGAACAGCTCGACGCGACCCGCTTCGAACGCGCCGTCGCAGCGGGCCGGGCCCGCCTGGACGCCGGTGAGGCGGCCGAGGCCGCCGAGCTGCTGGGGGAGGCCCTGGCGGAGTGGCGCGGCTCGGCCCTGTCGGATCTGGCCGAGCAGGGCGTGGAGTGGGCCGAGCTGACGGCGTTGCGCCAACTGCGCCTGGACGCCATGGAGGACCGCTTCGAGGCGGAGCTGGCGTGCGGCCGGCACCACGGCGTGCTGGGCGAACTCACCTCACTGGCCGAGGCCGAGCCCCTGCGGGAGCGATTGTGCGGGCAGTTGATGCTCGCCCTGTACCGCTGCGGGCGGCAGGCGGAAGCGCTGAGCGTGTTCAGCAGGGTCCGGCTCGCCCTGGTGGAGGAGTACGGCCTGGAGCCGTCCGCCGCCCTGCAGAACCTGCAACGGCGCATCCTGCGCCACGACCGGACGCTGGCCTCCCCGGACGCCCCGGTACCGGAACCCCGGCGGGTGCCTGCCCCGGAGGACGCCGACGACCGCACGCGCACGCCGCTGCCGGCCGGTGTCGCGCAGGGGGCGGGCCCCTCGCGCACGGCGCCGTCCGCCGGGGGGTTCGTCGACGCGGGCCCGACCGGCGGGACGTCGCCCTCCGGGCTCGTGCCGGACGGTGTCCGTGCGAGCGCGGTGTCCTCGTACGGCGTCGCCGAGGGGGGCGGTCGCCCGAGCGCGGCGTCCCCGTACGGCGGCGCGCGGACGGGCGATCCGTCGGGCGGGGTGTCCTCGCTCGGGGGCGCCGACGCGAGCGGGACGTCTTCGCACGGGGGCATCGGCGTGGGCGGGACCTCTTCGTACGGCGGCGCCGGCGTGAGCGGGGCGTCCTCGTACGGCGGCTTCGGCGGCGGTGAACGGCCGGGGCCGGCTGGCGCCGAGGGGGGCGCGGTCGCCGAACGGCGGGACGTGTGCGTGCTCGTGGTGTGCACCGAGTCCGCCGGGGACGCGGCGGCCATGGAGAGCGAGCAGCTGGACACCTCCCTGCACGACGCGGTCACCGTGCTCACCGAGAGCGTCGAGACACGCTCCGGCACCGTCGTCGGCTCCATGGGCGGACTGTGCGCCGCCCTGTTCGGGCTCCGGTCCGAGCGCCCCGAGGCGTCGCTGAACGCGGTGCGCGCGGCCTTCGCGGCCCGTGAACGGCTGGCCGCCCGCGCGGGGATGGTGATGCGCGCCGTGGTGATCTCCGGCAAGGCGATCGTGCGGCACGACCCGCACGACCCGCGGGCCGCCGTCTCGGTGGTGGGCACCCTGCTCGACAAGGCGCACGGACTGCTCACCGGCGTCCCGGAGGGCGAGCTGTACGTGAGCGAGGACGTGGCCGGCGACACCGGCGCGTGGGTGAGCTACGACGACACCCCCCTTGCCGCCGACGGCGCCGTCGTCATCCGCAGGGCCCGGGCGCTGCACACGGGCGAGCCCGCCGCGGCCGGCACCGGCGGGCGGCCCCGGCCCGAACTGGCCCTGCTGGAGAACCTCCTGGACTACTCGCGCCACCATGACGTGCCCTCCATGCTGACGGTGCTCGGTGACCACGGGGTCGGCAAGACGGGCCTGCTCGCCCAGTTCGAGCGCCGCCTCGCAGGCGACTTCGACGAGGTGCGGGTCGTACGGCCGCGCGTCCCCAAGGGCATTCAGGACGCCGTGGGCACGGCAGCCGCCGTGCTGGACGCGTGGGCGCCGCCCCAGGGAGCGCGGCCGGATCCGCCGGAGCAGCGGATCCGGGCCGTGGTCCGCTCCGCCGTCGACTCCGACGTGGTGGCCGCCCGGCTGCTGCGGGTGCTGGCTCCCACGCCCCACTCCGGGCCGCCCGTGCGCGGGGCCGACCTGCTCGCCGCCTGGCGTGAGGTCATCGAGCACGAGGCGCGCCACCGTCCCCTGGTCCTGTGCCTGGACGATCTGCACCTCGCCGACGAGGCGGTGCTGGACTGGGCGGAGACTTTGGCCGTCGCCGGTACCGGGGCGCTGCTGGTCGTCGCGTGCGGCCACTCCGACCTGCTGCGCCGACGGCCGTTCTGGGGCAGCGGCAGCGAGCACGCCAGCCGGCTGACCCTGCCGCGGCTGCGCGAGCCGGCGGCCCCGCTGCCCCGGCGCACCCTGCCCTTCCCGGACTGCCGCCCCCGCCGCCAGGAGGAACGGGCGAGACCGTCCGCCCGGATCCACGCCGGGTTCCGGGCCAAGGGGGCCGAGCCGGTCGAGGTACGGCCCGGACGACGGGCGGTGTGAGACCGGGCCCGGGCCCGGGGGAGGTCGGGTGCGGCTTATGCGGCGGGTCGTGTGATGGCCGGGTCGGTCGGGCGCGGGTTGCGGGGCGGCGGGCCGTGTGCCGATCGGGCCGGTCTGAGGCGGGTTGCGGGGCGGGGCGTGTGTTGACCAAGTCGGTCAGGCACGCGCTGTGTGGCGGGTCGTGAGCTGACCTGGCCGGTCGGGTGCGGGTTGCGGTGCGGGGCGTGGGCTGACCGGGTCGGGTGTGGTTGTGGGGCGGCCGGCGGTGTGATGACCCGGCCGGCCCGTCGGCCTCGGGCTGCGGGGCGGGCCATGGGCTGACCGGGTCGGTCGGGCGCGGGCTGCGGGGCGGCGGGCAGTGAGAGACCCAGCCCCTCGGCCTCTGGCTGCGGGGCGGGCCGTGTGATGACCGGTCGGTCGGCTGCGGGCTGCGGGCCGTGTGATGGCCGGGTCGGCCGGGTGGCGGCCGCGCGGCGGGGCGTGGGATGACCGGGTCGAGGAGTCGCGAATGGGTGGCGTGTGGGCGGGACTTGATGTGCTGTCCGCATGGACATCGCAGCCCCACAGACCCGCCGCCCCACGCACGCCTCACCCCGGCCCGGGCGTTCGTCCGGCGCCGGAGAGATGGACACCCCGCTGGCCGTCTTCGTCGGCGCCCGGTTCGCCGCGGCCCTGCACGAAGGACTGAGCCGGGCCGGCCGCCCCCGGGACGCCGGCCCGGCACGGCCGGACGACTCCGCACCCCTCGCCCGCCCGCCCGGGCGCACGGGGGTACGACGAAACACGCTGCTCGCCGAGCACACCGGGGAGATACTGGCCCGCTTCGCCACCGGCCTCCGTACCGTGCCGGGCGTCACCGCGGCGGACCGGAAACGGATGAGCACGTGGGCGCGGCGGGTGCTCGGCACGGCGGTGACCGCCGGGTCCGCCGGCCCGGTGCGCGCGGGCGCGGCGGCTCCCTGGGAGGCCCTGGCGGGGTCGCTGCTGGTCGAAGCGGCCGCGGACGTCCTGCCCGAGGGCTCCGCCGACGTCACACGGGCCCTGGGCGCCCTCGCCCGTGCCATCCGCCTCACCGGCACGGGCGGGACGCGCTCAGGCGACCTCCGACTCCCGGACCGGCGGAAGCAGCGACTGAAGTAGCCGGTCCAGGGCGTCGCCCGGCTCCGGGCCGAGGCTCAGGCTGAGGGTCACCGTGCGCGGGTGCGCGGTGGCCCAGCCCGGACGCCGCTCCGGCAGCCGGGAATCGGCGCCGACGACGACGAGCAGCGGCACCCCCGCATGGGTCTGCGTCAGCCGCTCCACCATGTCCAGCAGCGCCCCGTCGGCGTACTGGAGGTCGTCCCAGATCAGCACCAGCGGCTGCTCGCGCGCCGCCCGCGCCAGGAACTCCGCCCAGGCCCGCAGCATCTCGGCGGAGTTCTCCCGCTCGTGCGCCGCCCGGTGCGGCGACAGCAGCCGGGCCAGGGGCGTGTACAGGTCCGCCCCGGCGGCCGGGCCGGAGCCCAGGCGGTTCAGCGTGGCCCGCAGCCGCGCCGAGGCGTGGGCCTCGGGGCCGCCGGGAACGATGCCGCAGTAGGCGGCCAGGATCTCGGCCGGCACCGACAGGGCCGAGGCGGTACCGGGTGCCGGGACCGTCCCCGCCAGCACGCGCGCGGGAGCGCCGTGGTTCTCCTCGACCCGCCGCTGGAACTCCATCAGCAGGCGTGTGCGGGCCCGGCCGGACCCTTCGATGAGGGTGATCAGATGTGCCGCCGAGCGCTGCCGGGTGTGTAGCAAAGTGTGACGCATCAGTTCCAGTTCGCTGCCGTGGGCGGCGGAGCCGGCGTCCGGGCCCCACGAGAGACCGGTCACGTCATCGTGCAGCGCGTGCAGTTCCCACGGGGCGAGGGCCGACGCGCAGGCCCGCCGGAAGGTGGCCACCCGCTCGACCAGGCGGTGGGTCTGCGCGCAGACGTGGATCTCCCCGGCCTGCACGTGGGCGAGCATCGACCGGCAGGTGTCGACGAGCCTGCCGCCGCTCCAGGGCGGCGGCGGGTCGTCGGACGGCCTGCGCGGCAGCAGGGCCTCGCCGGACGCCACGGCCGCGTGGACGGTGAGACCGTGCACGGCGGCCTGCGGAGGCGTGAGGGTGCCGGTGGGGACACTGAGGTTGTCACGGACGGCGGACGCGGTGCGGACCGCGCGCTCGGCCCTGTCCGCCGGGTCCGTCCCGTCGGTGAACACGGCGAGCACCGTCGAACCGAGCACGGCCGTCACCCGGCCGCCGTGGAGATCCGTCTTCTCCCGGGCGACCTGGGTCAGCGCGTCCACCACCCGGTCGCGGTCCTCGGCCAGCACCCGTTCCAGTTCCGCGCCGAGCCCGAAGCGGAACATGACCACGCTGGCGGTACGGGACTCGTGCCGGCCGGGCGAGGAGTGCTCGACGCCCGGCGCGGTCCGCTCCGCGGGCCCGGCCGGTGCGGTGCGCGCGGGCGGGTCGGTGCACGCGACCCGCTGCATCGGCGCGGCCGGTCCGGCGGGCAGAACCTGCCTCGCGGGAACGGCCGGCTCGGTGGGCACGGCCTCCCCGGCGGGTGCGGCCGGTCCGGCAGGCGGGTCCGGCTCGGTGCGCACGGACGGTACGGACACCGGCGCCGCCTGCGCGGGCACCGTGGGGTCGGGTAGGGCGGGCCGGGGGACCGGGGTGAGCCGCACCGGCTCCCGGCCGCCCCCCGTGCGGGGCGCCTCCAGCACCGGGTCCTGAGTGAGGATCGCCTGCTGCAACCGGTGCAGTTCGCGCCCGGGTTCCAGCCCGAGCCCCTCGACCAGCGCGGTGCGCACCCGGCCGAACACGGCCAGCGCCTCGGCCTGCCGCCCGCACCGGTACAGGGCCACCATCAGCTGCCCCGAGGCGCGTTCCCGCAGCGGCTCGGCGGCCACCAGGCTCTCCAGGTCGGGCAGGACGAGCTGGTGCCGGCCACAGGCCAGGGCGGCCTCGAAGTGATCCTCCATGACGTCGAGCCGGCGGTTCTGCAGGGCCGTCAGCTCCGGCCAGCAGATACCTTCCTCCACCAGGTCGGACAGGACGGGCCCGCGCCACAGCCCCAGCGCCTCACCGAGCGAGCGGCGGGCGCGTTCCACCTCGCCCGCCGCCAGGGCGGCGCGGCCCGTCACCACCCGCTGTTCGTAGTCGAGCAGGTCGACGCGCTGCTGGGGTACGCGCAGCAGATAGCCGGGCGCCCGGGTCAGCAGCTCCGGGCCGTGCTCGGCCCGCGGCGGCCGCGACAGGACACCGCGCAGTTTCCAGACGGCGTTCTGAAGGATCTTGCGCGCGGTCATGGGCGCGTCCTCGTCGGGCCACAGGGCCGACAGCATCTGGCTGGTGGACACCACCTTGTTCGCCTGCAACAGCAGATACGCCAGGACGGCGCGTTGCCGGTGCCCGCCCAGATCCACCAGGCCGCCCGGCGGTCCCCCCGCATGCTCGACCTCGAGTGGCCCCAGTAAGCGGAACTGCATGAGCTCCCCCGTTTCGCTTGCTCCGGCGTGCTGCGTTTCCCCGGAACCGGACCGCGCGTGACAGGTCGTCAACGCCGTCCGCTTCCCGTACTGCTCCCGGCCGAAGGCGCCGGCCCGGTCACGGCCGGCGGCGGCCGGAATGTCCCCCGGGAGTCCGCCGGTGGGGGGAGGCGGCGGACCCGTCAGGGGTGGATCAGCGGCCCGCGGCGATGAGTTCGTCGCCGGCCTGCTTGCGCAACAGTGTGCACACGTCATGCAGTCCGGCGTACAGCTGACCGAGTTCGGCGTCTGTGACATATATCGAGGGTTCGAAGCGCAACGTGCCGACCGCGCTGGCCGTCGGGAACGTCCTCACCCGGTGCCGGCGCAGCAGGTGGCCCGCCAGGAAGTAGCCGAACAGACCGCTCTGCGCGATCCGGCTCAGTTCCGGCGACGAGGCGCCGGACTGGTCGTGGAACTCCAGGCCCTGCATCAGCCCGTGCCCGCGCACGTCCGCCACCACGTCGGGGAACTCCTCGCGCAGCGCGTCGAGCTTCGCGCGCAGCGCCGCACCGCGTTCCTCGGCCTGCCGGTAGGCCGCGCCGCCGTCCCTCTCCAGCAGTTCGAGGACCTTCAGCGCGATGTGGCAGGAGAAGCTGTCCTTGGCGAAGGTCGAGCTGTGCACGATCTCGAAGTCCCGGCGGTAGCGCTTCTCGCGCACCAGCATCACCGACGCCTTCGCGACGCCGCCACCGAGCGTCTTGGCCAGGGTGTAGTAGTCACCGCGCAGGCCGATCCGGGAGCTGGCGAGCAGGGCGCCGGTGCGGCCCATTCCGCTCTGGATCTCGTCGACGACGACGGGGCAGTCGATCCGGGCGCAGAACTCCTGGATCTCCCGGGCGAACTCGGCCGACAGGACACGGATCCCGCCCTCGCCCTGGACGGGCTCGACGAGGAAGGCGCAGAAGACGGGGAACTCGTGCTCCGTCACCGTGATCCGGCCGTTCTCCACGCCCAGACCGAGCAGCACCCGGCGTTCACGCGCGTGGACGGCGTTCAGGTCCTCGGGGCTGTCGTGCGGGACGAACCGCGCCTGCGCCCCGAGCGACTTGAAGGGCAGCCGGTAGCCCTCGTTGTGGGTCAGCTGCACACTGCCGGCGAGTTTGCCGTGGAAGCCGCCCTCCAGGGCGAGGAACAGCGGCGGGGCGGCGGCGACCTCGTCGTTGCGGCGCCTGATCGCCGTCTCCAGGACGCCGACGGCGTCGTTGCCGTCGGCGGCGAGGGCGACCCCGAGCCGGGCGGCCGCCTCACCGTGCACGGTGGCTGTTCCCCCGGCCACCGCGGCGCGGGCGGCGGCCAGTTCGGCGTCGACGGAGCGCAGCAGCTCCGACACGCGTAGACCCCGGTCCAACTCGGCGTGCTTGACGGCGGCTTCCACCGCTTCCGCGCCACTGTTGCCGAAGATGGCGTAATAAGGCTCGTCGTCGGAGAGTTCACGCGCGATGATGCGGTTCAGTTCGGCGGCCAGCCGGTTGGCGTAGGGGTGGCGCGAGAACTGGGCGTGGATCGGTGTATGTTCGGCGAGCAGCTGACGGGCGTACGCGGTGATCTCGGGGTGGTGGTGGCCGAGCAGTACCGAGCCGTAACCGCCGGCGAAGTCCACGACCGGGACCTCGGTGCCGTCGTCGTCGCGTAGGTACAGGCTGTTTCCCTCGGCACGCACGTATTCCACCGCCAGTCCCGCGGTGTCGAGTACCTGGCGCAGATAGGGCTCGGCGAGTTCGCGTACCGCGGCCGCGGCGGAGGTCTCAGTCATGACCTCAGGGTCCGATGGCCGGGTAAACGTCCGGTCACTGAGAGGTCATCGGTCACGCCCGGTCACTGAAGGCCCACCGGTTACCCGGGCATGAAGTGACCGCGAGACACCGCGGTTACGTTGATGGCGCCGGCTGCCCCTGATGTGCGGACGGCCCAGACGTGTCCCGTGACCCATCGGAGAGTGGCATGAATTCCGCGTCCGCCGAACTCGATCACGCCGCCGTGCGTTCCGGTCACGAGCCGGTACGCCCGGACCGGTTGCGTGGGGTGATGTCCCGCTTCGCCACCGGTGTCACGGTCCTCACCGTGGGCGGGGAGCACCTGCACGCCATGACGGCGAACGCCTTCAGCTCGGTCTCGCTCGATCCCCCGTCGGTGCTGTGCAGCGTCGGGCACAGCGCGGTCATGCACGATGCCCTCACCGGCGCCGGGCGCTTCGCCGTGAACATACTCGGCGCCCACCAGGAGTCCCTCGCCCGGCACTTCGCCGACAAGAGCCGCACCCTGGGCGCCGCCCAGTTCGAGCGGGTGGACTGGCGTGCCGGCGAGCACACGGGCGCCCCGCTGCTCGAGGACTCGGTGGCGTGGCTGGAGTGCGAGCTGACCGAGTCCCACGCGTTCGGCGACCACACCATCTTCATCGGCACCGTGCTGGCGGCGGGCCAGGGCGCGGCCGGTGACGAGCTGCTGTTCGTCAACGGCCGCTTCGGCAAGCCCGCCACCGTCTCCTGACCGCGCCGGTCCCGCCGGCCGCCGCCGGGACCGGCGGACGCGGCAGGGGCGGCACCACCTCACCGGTGGTGCCGCCCCTGCCGCGTGTCACGGCCCCCGCCCTCGCCGGGGGCCGTGCGTCACGGGAAGTCCGTCACAGGAAGTACGTGCCCGGGTCCATGCCGACCAGGACCCGCCCCTGTACCTCCAGGTTGGCGTCCCGCTGGACCAGGGCGTGCAGCGAGAAGCCCTGGATGTCGCGGTGGAAGCGCTGCAGGGGGACCTCGCGCCGGATGACCGAGCCGCCGCTCGCCGTGTACAGCAGCTCCACGGCCTCCTTGGCCAGCTGCGCCGCGTACGCCGTCCGGCCGCGGATCACGGCCTTCTGCTCGTCGGTGGGCTGCTCGCCGGCGTCGGCCCGGCTCTGGAGGACCTCCAGCCAGAGGTCCGCCAGGGCCTCGGCGGCGTCGATCTTGTTGGCGGCGGTGGCGACCTGGATCTGCGTGAGCGGGTGCAGCTTCTGGTCGGTCCAGTCCGTGTACGTGATGCCGCGGCCGGGC
Organism: Streptomyces sp. NPDC043685; assembly: GCF_056436585.1. Classification (NCBI taxonomy): domain Bacteria; kingdom Bacillati; phylum Actinomycetota; class Actinomycetes; order Kitasatosporales; family Streptomycetaceae; genus Streptomyces; species Streptomyces sp. NPDC043685. The sequence goes on from NZ_JBWKCH010000006.1 coordinate 269,766, forward strand.
AGCCGCTCCAGGAACAGCTCGTAGGCGCCGCGCGCGATGCCGGTGAACGCGGCGGTGACGCCGGAGAGGACGTAACCGAGCAGTCCGTAGTTGCGGCCGGTGGCGCCCGTGTTCTCGCGGTCACCGGTCGCGCTGACCATGGCCTCCTCCAGGGAGACCACGCGATGGGCGGGGACGAAGACGTCCTGGGCGGTGGTGGTGCAGCTGCCCGTGGCGGCTCCCGCGCTGACGTGCCAGTCGTCGGTGACCTCCAGCTCGGAGACCGGGACCAGCGCGACGAGTTCCTCGTGGGTCCCGTCGGGACGCTCCACCATCGCGGCGAGCAGGTCCCAGTCGGCGCCCCGGACACCGGAGTTGTAGCCCCAGGTGCCGTTGAGCCGGTAACCGCCGTCGACGGGGGTGAGGGTGCCGGTCGGGGCGAAGACGATGGACACCCGGGTGCCGCCCCCGGCGAACACCTCCTGCTGGGCCCGGTCGGGGTAGAGGGAGGCGCACCAGGTGCTGGTGAGCCACACCATGGTCAGCCACCCGGTGGACGGGCAGCCGCGGGCGACCTCGGCGATGACCTTGAACTGGTCGGCGACGCCGAGGTCGAGCCCGCCATGGGCGCGGGGCACCGCGGCGCGGAACACCCCCGCCTTCTCCAGCAGCCGGATGTTCTCGTCGGGGATCCAACGCTGTTCCTCCGCGTCCGCGCCGTTCGCGCGCAGCGTGGGCACGGCGTCGCGTACGGCGTCCAGCACGGACGCCAGGGCTTCCTGATCGGTCACTGTCTCTCCTCGGGCCATCGGGATTCTCGGCATGGCGGAGCCCCCCTGGGGTGCCAGGGGGGCTCCCGGGACGCGCTAGTCGGCGACGAGACCGGTCGCGGCCACCGGACGGTCGATGGCCATCAGCCAGCGGCCGTCCTCGGTCTTGCGGAGCACGTCGGTGCAGACGCCCTCCAGCCGGACCGGCTCGCCGTCGGGGCCGGTGGTGTCGATGGAGTACTCGACCCCGATCAGGGCCACGTCACCGGCGACATAGGAGTGGGTGACACTCGCCTTGAGGGTCGGCTTCGAGGCCAGGAACTCCTTGAAGAACGCCAGCCGGTCGGCGCCCGTCAGGGGCTCGCCGGAGAAGTTCGACACCGAGTCCTCCAGGTAGAGGCGGTTGAACAGCTCGCCGTCGCCCGAGTTGAAGACCTGGATGAAGATCTCGTTCTGGATGTCCGTGTCGGACGTGAGGTCGGGGCGTTCCGGGTCGAAGGGCACGGTGAAAGACGTGGCCGGCGTGGTTGACATGGGGATGCGGTTCCCTTCCGGGGGGTGGGTGGGTGATGCCTCGGTGGTCATTCCTCGCCCGCTGCCTGCCGGGCGGCACGCAGACCGGACTCGATGGCGCCGTCGATGTAGCCGCTCCAGCCGTTGGCTATGTCGCCGCTGGCGAAGGAGAGACGCCCGCTGGTGTAGGTGACCTCCGGGTAGAGCGTGGTGAGCTGCCGCGGCTTGCGGAACGCCCAGCCGCCGCGCGCGTACGGGTCGCGGCCCCAGTCGTGCGCCTTGACGCCGATGACGTCCAGGTTCACGCCGAGCTGCTGCACGGCCTTCTTCACCTGGGCCGTGCTGGTCGGATCGAGCTGGGGATCGGTGCTGAAGGCGACGTAGAGCATGCCGTCGGAGGTCTCCTTGAACGGCAGCAGCATGGGGATCGGCGAACCGCCCTCGGCGCCCTGGCCGTAGACGCGGCCGGCTCCCTTGCGGGCGTGGATCCACAGCTTGACCGCGTTCGTCACGGCGATGCCCTGACTCGTCGCCGTGGTGAGCGCCGGGGGCAGGGACGGGCTGAACTTGACCGTGCTCAGGGCGTTGACCGGCATCGCGACGACGACCGCGGTGGCGCTGTAGCGCGTGCCGGAGGTGGTGGTGACGTACACCAGTGACCCCGTGTCGTTCACCGAGGCGACCGGCGAGCTGAGCCGGATCGTCGGTTTGGCCTCGTCGACCATCGCCTGGAGCAGCGCCTTGGTGCCCTTGGCGATGCGCCAGCGCATGGTGTCGTTCCAGCCGGCGTTGGTGTGACCGGCCAGGGCCCACCAATGGGCGAACATGGTGAAGGCACCGGCTGTGCTCGAGCCGCCGGCGTAGACCGCCGTCTGCCCGTTGACGAGGAGTTCCTCCTCGGGCGTCAGGGCGAGCTGGGTCAGGCGGTCGCGCAGCGTCAGCTTGTCCAGGCTCTGCAGCAGGTCGGCCCGGTGCAGGGGCTGGAACGGCTTGTCGAAGTACGTCCGCGTGCCGTCGAACATGCGCTCGAAGACGGTGCCCATCCGGCCGAAACCGTCCTCGGGCGTGAACTGCCGCGGGCCGTTCGGCGTCGGCAGCCAGGTGGTCGAGATCGGCTCGTCCTCCTCCAACGCCAGCTTGTAGCGCGTGAGTTCGGCGCCGAGGTAGGGCTGGGTCGGCTCCACCCAGGTCCCGCCGCGCTCGATCAACTGTCCGCCGTAGGTGTCCGTCCAGGTGCGGCCGCCGATGCGGTCGCGGGCCTCCAGGACGAGCACCCGCTTGTTCCGGGCGCGCAGTTCGCGGGCCGCGGTGATGCCGGCGAAACCCGCGCCGATGACGATGACGTCCCAGTCCGCCGCGGCGCCGCGGGTGGCGGCCGAGGCCGCCGGGGCGATCGGGGCGAGGGCGGGTACCGTGACGGCGGCCGCCCCGGCCGCCTTGAGCAGGGTGCGGCGTGTCGGCCGCCGCCCGCTGATGGGTCCGGTGCTGTGCATGGTGCTGTGTGTCCCCCGTGTACTAAGTGCGGGCCCGCCGTGCGGAACCGGCATCTCACTCATGAGCCAAGGTGTTCTCGGTGCTGCGTGCCGTGGCGCTCGCGCCGGTCAGCTGGCCTGGCCGTACGGGTCGTCGATGGCGTAGCGCCACACCCCGTCCTCGCCGCGGGTCAGCACGTCCACCCCGACACCGGCCAGGTGCTCGGTGGCGCCGTCGGCGCCGGTGATGTCGATCGTCCAGTCGACGATCATCAGCGCGGTCTCGCCGGTCACGAACACCTGCCGGGGCTTGGCCGCCATGCGCGGCCCGGCCTCCAGGAATTCCCGCTGGTACTTGCGGCGTTCGTCACCGCTGAGCGGCTTGCCCGGTTCCCAGACGGCGATCGCGTCGGCGGTGTAGAACTTCTCGACCGTCTCGTAGTCGCCGGCGTTGACGGCCTCCACGTAGCGGGCGGTGTGGTTTTCCAGTTCCGCGATGAGCTCGGACATGGCGGAAATCGACCTGCCTTCTTGGCTGGAGAAACGTTTGAGGGGAACGTCCAGAGGAAGAAACGTTCCACGCGGGTCCTGCACGGTGGTGCGGGTGCTCGTGCATTTCCGTGGCCGACACTATTCGGGCGAGTTCAACGTTCCAGCCACGCTGCGGTAATGCCGTGGTCTCCCGGCGGGCGGGGCCGGACACGACAGTGCCGCCGGGCGACGGTGTGCGAGTCGCCCGGCGGCACGTGAACGGGAGGGCGGGGGCGGCCTCAGGCCTGGCGCACCCGGCCGTCCCAGCGCCAGGCGCCGCGGCGCGGCAGCCCGGGCAGGGTGGCGCGTCCTGTGCACCACAGCAGCGTCTCGGCGGGGGAGTGGCCGGTGGGCGCGTCGGGGAAGAGCCGCTCGACCACGGGCGCCGCCAGGGTGTCCGAGGGCGTGTACTCCACACCCACCCCCTGCGCGATGTCCCGCCCGTGCACGACGAGTTCGAGCACGCCCATCGCGGCGAAGCCGGCCGCGTCGGAGTGGCCGTAGGGGTGCCAGGCACGGACCTCCGGCGGGGTGTCGCGGACGGTGCCGGCGAGCAGCGTGCCCGCGATCCGGATGCCCTCCAGTGCGGCCGGCACCGGGGCATGGCCGTCGATCGAGGAGAAGAGGGTGATGTAGCGGTCGGTCGGGCGGGCGATGAGCAGGCCCGCGTACCCCACCACCCCGAGCGCGATGTGCGAAAGCGTCTCCCGGCAGCTCCAGTCCAGATCACCCGCCTTTCCGTGCCAGTTCTGATCGGCTCCCTTTTCGAGTGCCGAGGTGGTGTCCTCGGCCGCCGTCCGTACGAGTTCGGGCCATGAAAGAGTCATGCTGGGATGGTCCCACACCGGCCTTTGCGAGCACCCTCCGATCATTTTCCGTCCACTGTCCGGTAATTGCCCGGTAATGGCGCGTCAGATCGCCTCCGGTTTCCGGAGGTACGGCAGTGATGACCGGCCGATGAGTGTGCCCTTACTCATTTCCCCGAGCCCTTCAGTAAGGTTTTGAACTGCCGGGGAGCGTTGGGTTCTCACGCCTCTCGACCGGCAGTAGGAATCACAATCGAGGAGCCGTAAATGGCCACGAACGACGACCTGGCAGCCGTACTGGAAGCCGTGGACAGCATCGTCCCGACCCTGCGGGAGAACGGCCGCGCCGCCGAGGACCGCGGCTGGCTGCTCGACGAGAGCATCGAACTCCTGGAGAAGGCCGGGGTGTTCCGCATGGCCGTGCCGCGCCGGTTCGGCGGGCTCGACCTGCCGCTCGCCGACCAGGCCCGGGTCATCACCGAGATCGGCCGCGGCTGCCCGGCCGCCGCCTGGGTGACGATGGTGTGGGTGACGAGCACCTGGACGGCGACGCTCTACCCCGACCGGGCCCAGGAAGAGGTCTTCGCGGCCGGCTCCGTCAAGATCTCCAGCGCCTTCGCGCCCACCGGCGTCGCCGTTCCCACCGAGGGTGGCTACCTCCTCAACGGCACCTGGAAGTTCAACACCGGCTGCAAGGGCGCCGACTGGGACTTCACCGCCGCGATGGTGCGCAACCCGGACGGCACCGAGGGCGAGATCATGGCCCTCGTCCCCATGTCCGACCTCAGGATCGTCGACGACTGGGACGTCTCGGCAGGCGCCGCCACCGGCAGTGCCACCGCGATCGCCGAGGACGTCTTCGTGCCGGCCCACCACGCCGTGTCCTTCGAGGAGGTCATGGTCAGCGCGACCGGTGACCGCTCCAACACGGGCGCCACCGGCCGCAACTACGGACTGCTCAGCTTCGTCATGGCCGAGTGCGCCGCCGTGTTCATCGGCATCGCGCGCGGCGCCTACGAGCTGTTCCTGGAGCGCCTCCCCGGCCGCGGCATCACGTACACCGACTGGACCGACCAGAAGCTGCACCCGCTCACGCAGATCCAGGTCGCCACGGCCGCCAACAAGATCGACGCCGCCGAGGCCCTGTCGACCCGCTGGCTCACCCTCCTCCAGGAGCGCGCCGACGCCGGCGAGCAGCCCACCGACGAGGAGAAGGCCATCGTGCGCGGCCAGACCGGCTTCGCGGCCCAACTGGCCAAGGAAGCCGTGCAGATCCTCTTCGAAGCCGGCGGCGGCTCCGTCATCCGGCGTGACGTCCACCTGCAGCGCTTCCACCGCGACATCCAGGGCTTCTCGCTGCACGCGCTCGCCAACGCCGACGTCAACCTCGAACTCCAGGGCCGCGTCCTGGTCGGCCTGGAGCCCGGCACCGTCTTCCTCTGAGTCGACGCCCCGGACCCCTCTTTCACCGGCGCGCCCGGCGCGCCGGTTCGCTCAGCACACCACTTCGTACTGGAGGAACTGATTCATGGGTGACAACCACACCTCGGTGTCGGTGCTCGGCCTCGGCCTGATGGGGCAGGCCCTGGCCGCCGCCTTCCTGAAGGCGGGCCACGCCACCACCGTGTGGAACCGCTCGGCGGACAAGGCCGACGGCCTCGTCAAGGACGGCGCCGTCCTCGCCGCGACCCCCGCCGACGCCGTCGCCGCGAGCGACCTGGTGGTCGTGTGCGTGTCGACGTACGACGTGGTGCACGACGTCATCGGCTCGCTCGGCGACGCCCTGCGCGGCAAGACCGTCGTCAACCTGACCACGGGCTCCTCCGAGCAGGCCCGGCAGACCGCCGAGTGGGCCGAGAAGAACGGCGCGCAGTACCTCGACGGCGCCATCATGATCACCCCGCCCGGCATCGGCGCCGAGACCTCCGTCCTCTTCTACGCCGGTGACCAGGCCGTCTTCGACGCCCACGAGCCCGTGCTGAAGCTCCTGGGCGGCGGCACCACCTACCTCGGCACCGACCACGGCAAGCCCGCCCTGTTCGACGTGTCCCTGCTCGGCCTGATGTGGGGCGCCCTCAACAGCTTCCTGCACGGTGTGGCCATCGTGGAGACCGGCGGCGTCAAGGCGCAGGAGTTCCTGCCGTGGGCCCACATGTGGCTCGACGCCATCAAGATGTTCACGGCCGACTACGCCGCGCAGATCGACGCCGGTGACGAGAAGTTCCCGGCCAACGACGCCACCCTGGAGACGCACCTCGGTGCGCTCAAGCACCTCGTCGAGGAGTCCGAGGCGCTCGGTGTCGACACCGAGCTGCCCAAGTACTCCGAGGCGCTGATGGAGGGCATCATCGCCCAGGGCCACGCAAAGAACAGCTACGCCAGTGTCGTGAAGGCATACCGCCGCCCCGCCAAGTGACCGGGTCCGGTATTCGCCTCACCCCCTGACGAAGGGGCCGTTTCCGAATCCCCCGTCGGAACCGGCCCCTTCCCCATGCCCGGAACACCGGCGTTCCGTATCGGCCGCGCCGCTCTTCCCGTGTTTTCATCCGCCGATTCCGAGTGCTTTCCGTCCGGCATTTCCCGCTCTTCGCGAAAGGTGTGTTCCATGACCGAGAACGGCGACAGCACGACCCCTCGCGCCCACGGGCGTCCCACCAGACGAACGCTGCTGAAGGCGGCGGGCGCCACCGCGCTCACCGCCGGTGCCGTCACCGCGGCGGCCTCCTCCGCCGCCGCGGACGACAAGCCCTACGACGCCATCGTGATCGGCGCCGGTTACGCGGGTGGCACCGTCGCCCGCGAACTGGGCGCCCGCGGCATGAGGGTCCTGGTGCTGGAGGCGCGCGGCCGGATCGGCGGCCGCATCGAACCCGGCACACTGGCGGGCCAGCCCATCGAACTTGGCGGCGGCTGGTTCGGCCCCGGCCAGAACCTCGTGGCCCGCGAACTCAAGCGCTACTCGCTGACCACCAGCGAGGACGTGCACGCCACCCGCATGGTGATGCCCGGCCCGAACGGCTACACCAGCCACTCCCCGCAGGAGGCCGGAGCCCGGCTCAACAGCCTGTTCGCGGACTTCTACGCCGGCTCCGAGCAGTACTTCGAGCGGCCCTACGAACCGCTGTACCGCAAGGACCTGCTGGCGTCCGTGGACCGCCTCTCGCTCGCCGACCGCATCGCCCAGCTCCAGCTGACCGGGGTCGACCACGACTGGGTGAGCGGCGCCACCTCGGTGTTCGCCGGCGGCAACCGCACCGGCTCCCTCACCGGCCTGGCCCAGTGGTACCAGCTCGCCGGCGGCACCTACGACAAGTTCCTCTCCGTGATGAGCGAGCTGCCCGAGGGCGGCATGATCGCCGTCCTGGAACGCATGCTGCGCGACTCCGGGGCGACCGTCAGCCTCAACTCGCCGGTCACCGCCATCCGCGAGCGCGGCGGCCTCACCCATGTCGAGGTCCGCGGCGGACGGGTGTACCAGGCCCCGGTGGTCGTGCTCGCCACGCCCGTCAACATGTGGTCCACGCTCACCTTCGAGCCGGGCCTGCCCAAGGTGTACGCCGACGCCGCCCGCGAGGGAATCGGCGTACCGCACGCCACCAAGCTGTGGCTGCGGGTGCGGGGCACCTCCGAGGCGGTGTCCGCCCAGGCCCCCGAGGGCGCCCCCATCCTGCTGCTGATCCCGCAGAAGCAGCTGCCCGACGGCCGCATCTTCGTCGCCTTCACCGGGCCCGCCCTCGACGTGTCCGACCCGCAGGCGGTGCGCGCCGCCGTCCGCGGGCTGCTGCCGGAGGCCAGGGTCGTCGAGTACCGGGCCAAGGAATGGCACAAGGACCCGTACGCGCGCGGCGGCTGGGGCCTGCGCAGGCCGGGACAGCTCCTTCGTCAACTGCCGGACATCCAGCAGCCGTTCGGACGCATCGTCTTCGCGGGCGGTGACATAGCGAGCGGCTGGAACGGGGCCTTCGTCGAAGGCGCCCTGGAGTCCGGCTTCCGTGCCGCGGAACAGGCCGCCACCCTCGCCGGCTGACCGACGGCAGCGCCATGACCGGGCGGTGGGACACGGGGAGTGCGGTCCCCGTCCACCGCCCGGTCATGGCGCCTTCTCTTTTTCTCCTGTCCCTTTCGGCCGCACATCTCTCGTACGTCGCTCGCGCCGAATTACCGAAGCGAGGACGGACACTGAGAAGGGGGAGAGACCCCCCTGCCTACGATCGGGCCGAACATTTCCCCACTCAGCAGTCTTGCGGTAATGCGGCCGAAAGGGCAGTCGAGCGCGATGACGAATCAGCACCCGTCCGAATCGATCGAAACGCGCCGTGCACGGAGCGAGGAAATCGCCGTCGTCGGCCTTTCCTGCCGTCTGCCCGGAGCCGGGGATCCCCAGGCGTTCTGGGACCTGCTCAGCACGGGCTCCTGCGCCATCACCCCCGCCCCGGCGGACCGGTGGCGGTCCGCGACCGGCGAGGCCGCGCCCGAGGGCACCGCACCCGGTCTGCGCCACGGGGGTTTCCTCGAACGTGTCGACACCTTCGACGCCGGCTTCTTCGGCATCGCCCCGCGCGAGGCCCGCGTCATGGACCCGCAGCAGCGCCTCGTGCTCGAACTGGCCTGGGAGGCCCTGGAGAACGCCGGGATCGTCCCGGCCACCCTGCGCGGCAGCCGCACCGCCGTCTTCGTCGGCACCCTGCGCGACGACTACGCCGCCCTGCTCTACCAGCACGGCGCCCGGACCGTCACCCAGCACACCATGACCGGCGTCAACCGCGGCGTGATAGCCAACCGCGTCTCCTACCACCTCGGACTGCGCGGCCCCAGCCTCACCGTCGACTCGGCCCAGTCCTCCTCACTGGTCGCCGTGCACCTGGCGTGCGAGTCCCTGCGCGCCGGCGAGTCCGACGCCGCCATCGTCGCCGGGGTCAACCTCAACATCCTCGCCGAGGCAGCGGTGGCCGGGGAGCGCTTCGGCGGCCTGTCCCCCGACGGCACCACCTACACCTTCGACGCCCGCGCCAACGGCTTCGTACGCGGCGAGGGCGGCGGAGCCGTCGTCCTCAAGCCGCTGTCCCGGGCCCTCGCCGACGGCGACGACGTCCTCGGCGTCATCCACGCCAGCGCCGTCAACAACGACGGCGCCACGCCTGGACTGACCGTGCCCGGCCAGGACAGCCAGGAGCGGGTCCTGCGCGAGGCCTACGAACGCAGCGGCCTCGACCCCCAGGCCGTCCAGTACGTCGAACTGCACGGCACCGGCACACCGGTCGGCGACCCCGTCGAGGCCGCCGCACTCGGCGCGGTGCTGGGCGTGGCGCGCTCCGACGCCGGTCCGCTGCGGGTCGGGTCCGCCAAGACCAACGTGGGCCACCTGGAGGGCGCCGCGGGCATCGTCGGCCTGATCAAGACCCTGCTGGCCCTGCGCCACCGCCGCCTGCCCGCCAGCCTCAACTTCGAGACCCCGAACCCGGCGATCCCGCTGGCCGAACTCGGTCTGGAGGTGCAGCGCGAGACAGGCGACTGGCCCGCTCCCCACCGGCCGCTGATCGCCGGTGTCTCCTCGTTCGGCATGGGCGGCACCAACGCCCACGTCGTCGTCGGTCAGGCCCCGGCCACGCCGTCACCGGCCACACCGGCGGCCGCCGCCCCCGAGCAGGACGGCGTCCTGCTGCCCTGGGTGGTCTCCGGGCGCGGCACCACCGCCCTCGCCGCCCAGGCCGACCGGCTGCGTGCCGCCGTGACCGCCGAACCCGCGCCCCGTCCCGAGGACGTCGGCCGCTCCCTGGCCACCACCCGCACCGTCTTCGAACACCGGGCCGTCGTCCTCGCCGACGACCGTGCCGGCATGGTCGCCGGCCTGACCGCCCTGGCCGAGGGCCGGCCCGCGCCGCAGGTCGTCACGGGCACCGTCCGCCCCGGCACGACGGCCTTCCTCTTCACCGGCCAGGGCGCCCAGCGCACCGGCATGGGCCGGGAACTGCGCGCCGCCTTCCCGGTGTTCCGCGCCGCCTTCGACGAGGTGTGCCAGGCCTTCGCCCCGCTGCTCGACCGGCCCCTGGCCGAGGTGGTGGACTCCGGGACCGGCCTGGACGACACCGCCTGGACCCAGCCCGCGCTGTTCGCCGTCGAGGTCGCCCTGTACCGCCTGGTCACCTCCTGGGGCATCACCCCCGGCCAGGTGGCCGGCCACTCCATCGGCGAGATCGCCGCCGCCCACGTCGCGGGCGTGCTGTCCCTGGACGACGCGGCCCGCCTGGTCGCCGCCCGCGGCCGGCTGATGCAGGAACTGCCCGCCGGCGGAGCCATGGTCGCCGTCGAGGCCACCGAGGACGAGGTGCTGCCCCTGCTCGCCGCGCAGGACGGGCCGGTGGCCGTCGCCGCCGTCAACGGGCCGCGCGCGGTGGTGCTCTCCGGCGCACTCGACGGCGTCACGGCCGTCGCGGAGCAACTCGCCGCGCGGGGCCGCAAGACCCGTCGCCTCACCGTCAGCCACGCCTTCCACTCGCCGCTCATGGACCCGATGCTGGAGCCGTTCCGCGCGGTCGTGGAGGAGCTGACCTTCCACGAGCCGCGGATCCCCGCCGTGTCCACCGTCACCGGCACCGCCGTCGAACCGGGCCAGTGGACCTCGCCCGCCTACTGGGTCGAGCAGGTGCGCCGCCCCGTGCGCTTCCTCGACGCCGTACGCACCCTGGAGAGCCTGAGCGCCGCCACCCTGCTGGAGCTGGGCCCCGACGGCGTCCTCACCGCACTGGCCGCCGCGAGCACCGGGGACACCGCTCCCGTCGCCACGCTGCGCGCGGGGCGCGCCGAGGTCCGCTCCCTGCTCAACGGCGTCGCCGCCGCGTTCGTCCGGGGCACGCGGGTCGACTGGGCGGCCGTGCACGACGGCGCCCCGGGCCGCCGCGTCCCCCTGCCCACCTACGCCTTCCAGCGCGAGCGCCACTGGATCGACGGCCCCGCCGCCCCCGCTGTGCGGACACCGGGACCGGACCGGCCCGACGCCGAGCCCACCGCACTCCCGGCCGCCCCGGCTCACGACGCCACCGCCCTCGTGCTGGAGCGGGTCGCGGCCGTCCTGGAGCACACCGACGCCGGGCGGGTCGACCCGCACGCCGCGTTCAAGGACCTCGGCTTCGACTCCCTGATGACGGTCGAGCTGCGCGACGCCCTCGCCGCCGCCACCGGCCTGAAGCTGCCCAGCGGGCTGCTGTTCGACCATCCCACCCCGGCCGCCCTCATCGCCCACCTCACCACCCTCCTCGCCGGCCCGGACACCGCCGCCGCCGACGACGACCGCGCGGACACCACCGGCGACATGGCGCACGAGCCCATCGCCATCGTCGGCATGGCCTGCCGTTACCCGGGCGGTGTCACATCCCCCGAGGACCTCTGGCACCTGGTCGCCGAGGGCCGGGACGCCATCTCCGGCTTCCCTGGCGACCGGGGCTGGGACGCGGACCTCTACGACGCCGACCCCACGCACGGCGGGCACAGCACCGTCCGCGAGGGTGGCTTCCTGCACGACGCCGCCCTGTTCGACAACGAGTTCTTCGGGATCTCGCCCCGCGAGGCCCTCGCCATGGACCCGCAGCAGCGCCTCCTCCTGGAGACCGCCTGGGAGGCCGTCGAACGGGCCGGGCTGGACGCCGCCGCCCTCAAGGGCAGCCGTACCGGCGTGTTCGTGGGCGCCACCGCCCTCGACTACGGGCCCCGGATGCACGAGGCCCCCGACACCGTCGAGGGGCACCTCCTGACCGGCACCACCCCGAGCGTCATGTCCGGCCGCATCGCCTACCAGCTCGGACTGCTCGGCCCGGCGGTCACCGTCGACACGGCCTGCTCGTCCTCGCTGGTCGCGCTGCACATGGCGGTGCGCTCCCTGCGCTCGGGCGAGACCAACCTGGCCCTCGCGGGCGGCGCGACCGTCATGTCGTCGCCCGGCATGTTCGTGGAGTTCTCCCGCCAGCGCGGCCTGGCCGCCGACGGGCGCTCCAAGTCCTTCGCCGCCTCCGCCGACGGCACCTCCTGGGCCGAGGGGGTCGGCCTCCTCGTCGTCGAGCGCCTGTCCGACGCCCTCCGCAACGGGCACCGGGTGCTGGCGCTGGTCCGGGGCAGCGCGATCAACCAGGACGGCACGGGCAACGGTCTGACCGCCCCCGTCGGCCCTTCCCAGCAGCGCGTCATCCGCGACGCCCTGTCCGACGCCCGTCTCACGCCCGCCGAGGTGGACGCGGTGGAGGCGCACGGCACGGGCACCCGGCTGGGTGACCCGATCGAGGCGCAGGCGTTGCTGGCGACGTACGGCCAGGACCGTGAACGTCCTTTGCTGCTGGGGTCGTTGAAGTCGAACATCGGGCATGCGCAGGCTGCCGCCGGTGTCGGTGGTGTGATCAAGATGGTGCAGGCGATGCGGCACGGTGTGCTGCCAAGAACCCTGCACGTGGATGAGCCGTCGCCGTTCGTGGAGTGGGACGCGGGTGCGGTCGAGTTGCTGACCGAGGAGCGTGAGTGGGCCGCCCGCGAGGGTGTGCCTCGGCGCGCGGGTGTCTCGTCGTTCGGGATCAGCGGGACGAACGCGCATGTGGTGGTCGAGGAGTTCGTGGCACCCAAGGAGGAGGCGGTCGTCGAGCGGCCGGAGCCGTCCGGTCCTGTTCCGTTCGTGCTGTCCGCGCGGGACGAGACGGCGCTGCGCGCCCAGGCCCAGCGCCTGCACGACCACGTCACGAAGAGCGGCACGCACCCCGCCGACCTCGGCGCCTCCCTCGCCCTCACCCGCACCGCCCTGCCCCGGCGCGCCGTGGTCACCGCCGCCGACACCGACACGCTCCTGACCGGGCTCGCCGCCCTGGCCCGGGGCGAGGACACCCCCCGGATCGTCATCGGCGACGCCACCGGCGCGGGCCGGACCGCCTTCCTCTTCACCGGGCAGGGCGCCCAGCGCGCCGGCATGGGCCGCGAACTGTACGCCGCCTCCCCGGTGTTCGCGGCGGCCCTCGACGAGGTGTGCGCGGCCCTCGACGAACACCTCGACCTGCCGCTGCGCACGGTGATGTTCGCCGACGCGGACAGCGAACCCGGCCGGCTGCTGCACCGCACCGCCTGGACCCAGCCCGCGCTGTTCGCCGTCGAGGTCGCCCTGTTCCGGCTCCTCGCCCACCACGGGACCACACCCGACCTCCTCGCCGGGCACTCCATCGGCGAACTCGCCGCCGCCCACGTCGCGGGCGTACTGTCGCTCGCCGACGCGGCCCGGCTGGTCGTGGCCCGTGGACGGCTCATGGAGGCGGCCCGGCCGGGCGGCGCCATGATCGCCGTGGAGGCCACCGAGGCCGAGATCGCCCCCGACCTGGAGAAGTCGGCCGGCCGCCTCGACCTCGCCGCCCTCAACGCCCCCGACTCACTGGTGATCTCGGGCGACGAGGACGCCGCGGAGGAACTGGCCCGGCAGTGGCGCGACCGGGGCCGCCGCACCCGCCGGCTCCAGGTCAGCCACGCCTTCCACTCGCCCCACATGGACGACGTCCTGGACGAGTTCCGCGCCGTCGCCGAGAGCCTCACCTTCCACCCGCCGCGCATCCCGATCGTCTCCACGGTCACCGGTGACCTCGCCGGCCCGGACGAGCTGACCTCGCCCGCGTACTGGGCGCGGCAGATCCGCCGGCCCGTCCGGTTCGTCGACGCCGCCCGGGCCCTGCACCGGCACGGCGCCACCGTCTTCGTCGAGACCGGCCCCGACGCCGTGCTCGCCCCGCTGACCCGCGCCGCACTGGCCGACACGGACGCGGTCACCGTCCCGCTGCTGCGGGCCGCGCGCCCCGAGCACGAGACCTTCCTCGCCGGTGTCGCCGCTGCCTGGGCGGGCGGCGCGCCGCTCGCCGCCGAGACCTTCCACCCCGGCGCCCGCCTCGTCGACCTGCCGACGTACGCCTTCCAGCGGGAGCGCTACTGGCTCGCCCCCGAACGCCCCCGCGACGCACGGGGACTGGGCCTCGAGCCGGCCGGCCACCCGCTGCTGCACGCCTCGGTGCACCTGGCCGGAAGCGACGGGCTGGTGCTCACCGGCCGCCTCGCCGCCGCCGACCAGCCCTGGCTCGCCGACCACACCATCACCGGCACCGTCCTGGTGCCCGCCACGGCGTTCCTGGAACTGGCCCTGGCCGCCGCGGGCCGCCTCGGCATCGACCGGATCGACGAACTCACCCTGGAAGCCCCCCTGGAGCTGCCGGAGCAGGGCGCCGTGCGCGTCCAGGTCGCCGTCGGCGCACCGGACGCCTCGGGCAGCAGGCCGGTGGAGATCCACGCCTGCCCGGACAACGGCCCCGACGCCGAGCGGCTGTGGACGCGGCACGCCTCCGGCACCCTCGGCGGCACCCCGCAGACCGGACCCGATCTGAGCCAGTGGCCGCCCGCCGACGCCGACGAGATGCCCCTGGACGACGTCTACGAGCGACTGGCCGCACTCGGCTACACCTACGGCCCGGCCTTCCAGGGCCTGACACGCCTGTGGCGCACGGCCGACGCGTTGTACGCCGAGGTCACCCTGCCCGGCGCGCACCAGGACGGCGCCGGCCGGTTCGCCCTGCACCCCGCCCTCTTCGACGCCCTGTTGCACCCGGTCGTGCTGCACGCCGCCGACGACGACACCGCGGCGGACACCATCCGGCTGCCGTTCGCCTGGTCCGGAGCGTCCCTGCACGCCGGCGGCGCGGACACCCTGCGGGTACGGATCGAGCCCGGCGGGTCCGGCACCTACGCCCTGTACGCGGCGGACGCCGTCGGCGCCCCCGTCATGAGCGTGGAGTCCCTCGCCCTGCGCCCGGTCGCCAAGGACCGGCTCCGTTCCGCCCCACGGCTCGGCGACGCCCTGTACGCCGTGGAGTGGACACCGGTCACGGCACCCGAGGGCGACACCCCGCACATCGTGGAGGCCGCGGACCTCACGCAGGTGGACGCCACGGCGGAGGTGGTGCTCGTCCACGCCCCCGCCCGTGACGGACGCGACGACGTGGCGGCCGGCGCCCACCACACGACGGAGGCCTTCCTGCGCCTCGTGCAGGACTTCCTCACCGACGAGCGCCTGACCGACGCACGCCTCGCTGTGGTCACCCGGGGCGCTGTCGCCGCCGCGGCCGACGAGGACGTCACCGACCTGACCCAGGCCCCGCTGTGGGGTCTGCTGCGCAGCGTGCAGTCCGAGCATCCGGACCGGGTCGTCCTGATCGACGCGGACCGGTCCGTCGACGACCGACTCCTGGCCGTCGCTGTCGCTTCGGGTGAGGCGCAGGTGGCGGTGCGGTCGGGTGGGTTGGTGGTGCCCAGGTTGCGGCGGGCTGTGCCGGGTGATGCCGGTGAGGTCGTCTGGGGTGAGGGTCCGGTGCTGGTGACCGGTGGTACCGGGGGTCTGGGTGCTGTGGTGGCCCGTCATCTCGTGGGGGTTCATGGGGTGCGGTCGCTGGTGCTGGTGAGCCGGCGTGGTGAGGCGGCTCCGGGTGCGGGGGAGTTGCGGTCGGAGTTGGAGGCCGCGGGTGCTTCGGTGACGGTGGCGGCCTGTGATGTGACGGACCGGTCGGCGCTGGCCGGACTGCTGGCCGGGGTGGGTGAGTTGTCGGGTGTGGTGCATACGGCGGGTGTGCTGGACGACGTGACGGTGGAGGGGCTGACCGCTGAGCGGTTGCAGGCGGTGTTGCGTCCGAAGGTGGACGCGGCGTGGCATCTTCACGAGCTGACCCGGGGCATGGGTGTGAAGGCGTTCGTGCTGTATTCGTCGGTGTCGGGTCTGCTGGGGACGGCGGGGCAGGCGAACTACGCGGCGGGCAACGCGTTCCTGGACGCGTTGGCGGCGCATCGCCGGGCGGCCGGACTGGCCGCGACCTCCCTCGCCTGGGGCCTCTGGGACGGCACCCACGGCATGGGCGGCACCCTCGGCGACGCCGACCTGGCCCGCTGGACCCGCCAGGGCATCCGGACCCTCACCCCCGAGCACGCCCTGGCCCTGTTCGACGCCGCCCTGGCCGGCGACGACGCGCTGCGCGTCCCCGTGGTCCTCGACCAGCGGGCGTTGCGTGCCGACTCCTCGCCCCTGCTGCGCGAACTGGCCCCGGCCCCCCGCTCCCGGCGCACGGCCGCCCGGGCGGCCGACGCGGACGCCGAGGGCACCACCTGGGCCCAGCGGATCGCCGCCCTGCCGCAGGAGCGGCGGCGCGAGACCGTCCTCGACCTGGTCCGCGGCATCGTGGCCGGCGTCCTCGGCCACACCGACCCGCAGCGTCTCGATCCCAAGCGCGCCTTCAAGGAGAGCGGCTTCGACTCGCTCGCCGGCGTCGAACTGCGCAACCGCCTGAACAACGCCACCGGCCTGCGGCTGTCCGCCACCGTCGTCTTCGACCACCCCACGCCCGACGCGGTCGCCGACCACCTGCTCAGCCGCGTCGCGGACACCGCGGCCCCGGCACCGGCCCGCACCGCGCCACGCGCCACCGCCCATGACGAACCCATCGCCATCGTCGGCATGGCCTGCCGCTACCCGGGCGGTGTGGCCTCACCGGACGACCTCTGGCGGCTGGTCGCCGAGGGCGGGGACGCCATCAGCGAGTTCCCCGGCAACCGCGGCTGGGACCTGGACGGCCTCTACGACCCGGACCCCGCCCACACCGGCACCTCCTACGTCCGGCACGGCGGCTTCCTGCACGACGCCGACCGGTTCGACCCCGCCTTCTTCGGGATACCGCCGCGCGAGGCGACCGCCATCGACCCCCAGCACCGGCTGCTGCTGGAGACGGCCTGGGAGGCGTTCGAGCACGCCGGCATCGACCCGACCGCTCTGCACGGCTCCGACACCGGCGTGTTCACCGGCGCCATGTACGACGACTACGCCTCCCGCCTCGCGGCGAGCCCCGAGGAGTACGAGGGCTTCCTGCTCGCGGGCAACCTCTCCAGCGTGGTGTCGGGCCGGCTCTCCTACACCTACGGTTTCGAGGGCCCGGCGGTCACCGTCGACACCGCCTGCTCGTCCTCCCTGGTCGCCCTGCACCTGGCGGCGAACGCGCTGCGCAACGGCGAGTGCTCGCTCGCCCTCGCCGGCGGCGTGACCGTCATGGCCGGACCGGGCGTCTTCGTCGAGTTCTCCCGCCAGCGTGGTCTGTCGCCCGACGGCCGCTGCAAGTCCTTCGCGGCCGCCGCCGACGGTGTGGCCTGGTCGGAGGGCGTGGGCCTGCTGGTCGTGGAGCGCCTGTCCGACGCGGTGCGCAACGGGCACCGGGTGCTGGCGGTCGTCCGGGGAAGCGCGGTCAATCAGGACGGCGCCTCGAACGGCCTGACGGCACCCAACGGCCCGTCCCAGGAGCGTGTCATCCGCCAGGCGCTGGCCTCGGCCGGACTGTCCCCCGCCGAGGTGGACGCGGTGGAGGCGCACGGTACGGGCACCCGGCTGGGTGACCCGATCGAGGCGCAGGCGTTGCTGGCGACGTACGGCCAGGACCGTGAACGGCCGTTGCTGCTGGGGTCGTTGAAGTCGAACATCGGGCATGCGCAGGCGGCTGCCGGTGTCGGCGGTGTGATCAAGATGGTGCAGGCGATGCGGCACGGTGTGCTGCCAAGAACCCTGCACGTGGATGAGCCGTCGCCGTTCGTGGAGTGGGACGCGGGTGCGGTCGAGTTGCTGACCGAGGAGCGTGAGTGGGCCGCCCGCGAGGGCGCGCCGCGGCGCGCGGGTGTCTCGTCGTTCGGGATCAGCGGGACGAACGCGCACGTGGTGGTCGAGGAGTTCGTGGCACCCAAGGAGGAGGCGGTCGTCGAGCGGCCGGAGCCGTCCGGTCCTGTTCCGTTCGTGCTGTCCGCGCGGGACGAGACGGCGCTGCGCGCCCAGGCCCAGCGCCTGCACGACCACCTCGACAACCACCCCGAGCAGCCCCTCGCGGACGTCGGCTGGTCCCTCGGCACCCGCAGGGCCCGGCACAGCCGAGGAGCCGTGGTGGTCGCCGGGCACCGCGCCGAACTGCTCGACGGACTCGCCACGCTGAGCCGCGGCGCGACCAGTCCCACCGCGCAGCGCACCCCCGCGTCCCCGCGCGGCAAGACCGCCTTCCTGCTGACCGGGCAGGGCGCCCAGCGCCTCGGCATGGGCCGCGAACTGTACGCCGCCTCCCCGGTGTTCGCGGCGGCCCTGGACGAGGTGTGCGCCCACCTGGACCCCGAACTCATGCGCCCGCTGAAGTCGGTGCTCTTCGCCGCGCAGGACAGCGCGGACGCCGCACTGCTCGACCAGACGGCGTTCACCCAGACCGCGCTGTTCGCCCTGGAGACAGCGCTGTTCCGCCTTGCCGAACACCACGGTCTGACCCCGGACTTCCTGCTCGGTCACTCCATCGGCGAGGTCACCGCCGCCCACCTCGCGGGCGTCCTCGACCTGCCCGACGCCTGTGTCCTCGTGGCCGAACGCGGCCGGCTGATGCAGGCCGCGCGGGAGGGCGGCGCCATGGCCGCCGTGGAAGCCGGAGAGGACGCGGTTCGCGCCGCACTCGCTCCCTACGGCGACCGCGTCGCGGTGGCCGGCGTCAACGGACCGCGCGCCACGGTCATCTCCGGCGACGCCGGCGCCGTGGACGAACTCACCGCCCGGTTCAAGAAGGACGGGGCACGGGTCAAGCGGCTCCCGGTCAGCCACGCCTTCCACTCGCCCCACATGGACGAGATCCTGGACGAGTTCCGCGCGATCGCCGCGGACCTCACCTTCCACGAACCGCGCATCCCCGTCGTCTCCAACGTCACCGGCCGACTGGCCACGGCCGAGGACCTCGCCTCGCCCGACTACTGGGCGCGCCACATCCGGCAAGCCGTCCGCTTCCTCGACGGCGTGCGTCTCCTGGAGGCGGCCGGGGTCACCGAGTGGCTGGAACTCGGTCCCGACGGGGTGCTGAGCGCCCTGGTCGCCGAGTCCCTGGAGCAGACCCCCGGGACCGTGACCCCGGCCCTGCGCAGGGGACGCCCCGAGCCGGAGGTGTTCACCGCCGCCCTCGGCACGCTGGCCGCTCGCGGCGCCGAGGTGCGCTGGGAGACCGTCTTCCCCGGCGCGCGGGGCACCGACCTCCCGCTCTACGCGTTCCAGCGGCAGCGCTACTGGCTCGACGCGCCCACGACCGTCACGGACGCCGCGGGCTTCGGACTCGTGGCGGCCGACCACCCGCTGCTCGGCGCGGCCGTCCCGCTGGCCGACCGTGACGAACACGTCCTCACCGGACGCCTGTCACGCGGCACGCACCCCTGGCTGACCGAGCACACCGTCTCCGGAACGGTGCTCGTGCCCGGCACCGGACTGCTCGAACTCGCCCTGAGGGCAGGCGAACAGCTCGGCGCGGCCACGGTCGAGGAACTCACCCTGGCGGCCCCACTGGTGCTGCCCGAGCGCGGCGGCGTGCACCTCCAGGTGTCCGTCGGCGCCGAGGACACCGACGGGACCCGCCCGGTGCGCATCCACGCCCGGCCCCACGGCGACCCCGACCACGACGGGACCTGGACCCTCCACGCCCACGGCACGCTGGGCACCGGCCCCGGCACGACCGCCGAGGCGCTCACGGTCTGGCCCCCCGCCGGAGCCCGCGAGATCGACCTCACCGGCGCCTACGAGCGGCTCGCCGAGCAGGGGTACGGCTACGGGCCCGCGTTCCGCAACCTGCGCCGCCTGTGGAGGGCCGGGGACGACCTCTGCGCCGAGGTCGCCCTCGACGAGGACCGGCGCACCGAGGCACGCCGGTTCACCCTCCACCCGGCACTGCTCGACGCCGCCCTGCACCCGCTGCTTCCGGGGGTCGCCGGTGACGAGGGCCGGCCGTTGCTGCCGTTCTCCTGGGCCGGGGTGAGCACGAGTGGCGCCGGAGCGTCCGTACTGCGCGTCCGGCTCGCCGGAGCCGCGGCACCGGCCGCCGCGAACGGCGGCTCCACGACGGTCGCGCTCACCGTGGCCGACGGGTCGGGCGCACCGGTCGCCGACGTGGCGGAGCTGACCCTGCGCCCGCTGTCCGCCCAGTCGCTGCGCGCCGCGGACACCGGCTCCGCCGACGGCCTGCTCAGGGTCGAATGGACCCGGCCGGCCGCCGAGGAGACCACGGCCGACCTCTCCACCTGGGCCGTCCTCGGCCGCGCGTCGGACCTCGGCCTGCCGGACGGCGCGGTCCGCTCCTGGACCGGCCTCGACGAGCTGGCCCGAGCCCTCGACGCGGGCGCGCCCACCCCCGCGATCGTCCTCGCTCCCCACGTCCCGGCACCCACCGGCGACCCGATGCCGGACACCGCGCGGGAGGCGGCGCACCGGGCGCTCGTCCAGGTGCGGTCCTGGCTCACGGACGACCGGTTCGCGAGCTCCCGTCTCGTCGTCGTCACCCGGGGCGCTGTCGCCACCGCGGCCGACGAGGACGTCACCGACCTGGCGCACGCCCCGCTGTGGGGCCTGCTGCGCACGGTACAGACCGAGAACCCGGGCCGCATCCAGCTCCTGGACCTTGACGCCACGGACACGACGGCCCTCACCGCCGCTGTCGCTTCGGGTGAGGCGCAGGTGGCGGTGCGGTCGGGTGGGTTGGTGGTGCCCAGGTTGCGGCGGGCTGTGCCGGGTGATGCCGGTGAGGTCGTGTGGGGTGAGGGTCCGGTGCTGGTGACCGGTGGTACCGGGGGTCTGGGTGCTGTGGTGGCTCGTCATCTCGTGGGGGTTCATGGGGTGCGGTCGCTGGTGCTGGTGAGCCGGCGTGGTGAGGCGGCTCCGGGTGCGGGGGAGTTGCGGTCGGAGTTGGAGGCCGCGGGTGCTTCGGTGACGGTGGCGGCCTGTGATGTGACGGACCGGTCGGCGCTGGCCGGACTGCTGGCCGGGGTGGGTGTGTTGTCGGGTGTGGTGCATACGGCGGGTGTGCTGGACGACGTGACGGTGGAGGGGTTGACCGCTGAGCGGTTGCACGCGGTGTTGCGTCCGAAGGTGGACGCGGCGTGGCATCTTCACGAGCTGACCCGGGGTATGGGTGTGAAGGCGTTCGTGTTGTATTCGTCGGTGTCGGGTCTGCTGGGGACGGCGGGGCAGGCGAACTACGCGGCGGGCAATGCGTTCCTGGACGCGTTGGCGGCGCATCGCCGGGCTGCCGGACTGGCCGCGACCTCCCTGGCCTGGGGCCTCTGGGAGGAGACCAGCACCATCACCGGTCACCTCGCCGAAGCGGACCTGCGCCGCCTGGCCCGCTCCGGCCTGCTGCCGCTGGCCACCGACGACGCGATGGCCCTCTTCGACGCCGCCCCGGCCACCGGTGAGAGCCTGCTCGCCGTCACCCGGCTCGACACCCGGGCGATCCGCGCCCTGGGAGACCGGGTGCCGCCCCTGCTCGCCGGGCTCGTCCGCGGACCAGGCGCCCGCCGCACGGCGACGCCGGGGGACACGTCCCCCGGCCGCCCCGAGGGCCAGGGTCTCGCCGAACGGCTCGCCGCCCTGTCCGCGACCGACCGGGAACGGGCCCTGGTGGATCTCGTGCGCGGCCGCGTGGCCGCCGTCCTCGGACACGCCGACCACACGGCCATCGACGCCGACCGGCCGGTCCAGGAGCTCGGTTTCGACTCCCTGACCGCCGTCGAGCTGCGCAACCAGCTCGCCGCCGAGACGGCACTGCGGCTGCCGACCACCCTGGTCTTCGACCAGCCCACCCCCAGGGCGCTCGCCGGCTACCTGGCCGATCGCCTCACCGTCGAGGAGACCGTGCCGGACGAGCCGGTGCTCGCGGAACTGGCCCGGCTCGAGGCCGCCATCGAGGCGGCCGCCACGGACGCCTCCGCCCACAGCCGGATCACCGCCCGCCTGCGGGAACTCCTCGACACCGCCGACAGCGCGGCCGGGGCGTCGGCCGGAACCCCGACCGGGGCATCGGGCCAGGACCCGGACGACGACCTGGACTCGGCGACCGACGACGAACTGTTCGCGCTCGTCGACGAGCTGAACTGAGCCACCGCCCCCTTCGACACCGATCACCACACGACACACGGGAGTTGACACACCATGGCGGGCGAGGACAAGCTCCGCGACTACCTCAAGAAGGCCGTCGCCGATGCCCGTGAGGCACGCCGACAGCTGCGGGACATCGAGGACAGGCGGCGCGAGCCGATCGCGATCGTGGGCATGGCCTGCCGCTACCCCGGCGGCGTGTCCTCGCCCGACGACCTCTGGCGCCTCGTGGCCGACGGCACCGACGCCGTCGGCGGCTTCCCCGGCAACCGGGGCTGGGACGTGGACGGCCTCTACGACCCCGACCCCGACCGCACGGGCACCTCGTACGCCCGCGAAGGCGGCTTCCTGTACGACGCCGACCGGTTCGACCCGGCGTTCTTCGGGATGTCGCCGCGCGAGGCCATGGCGATCGATCCGCAGCAGCGGCTGCTGCTGGAGACGGCCTGGGAGGCGTTCGAACACGCCGGCGTCGACGCGACCGCCCTGCGCGGCTCCGACACCGGCGTGTTCACCGGCCAGATGTACAACGACTACGGCTCACGCCCCCATCTGCCGCCGGAGGACTTCGAGGGGTACCTGTACAGCGGCAGTGCCGGCAGCATCGCCGTCGGCCGGCTCTCGTACACCTACGGTTTCGAGGGCCCGGCGGTCTCCGTCGACACGGCCTGCTCGTCCTCCCTGGTCGCCCTGCACCTGGCGGTGAACGCGCTGCGCAACGGCGAGTGCTCGCTCGCCCTCGCCGGCGGCGTCACGGTCATGTCGACACCGGTGGCCTTCCTGGAGTTCTCCCGCCTGCGCGGCCTTTCCCCCGACGGCCGCTGCAAGTCCTTCGCGGCGGCGGCCGACGGTGTGGCCTGGTCGGAGGGTGTGGGCCTGCTGGTCGTGGAGCGCCTGTCCGACGCGGTGCGCAACGGGCACCGGGTGCTGGCGGTCGTGCGGGGAAGCGCGGTCAATCAGGACGGTGCGTCGAACGGTCTGACGGCGCCCAACGGGCCTTCGCAGGAGCGTGTCATCCGGCAGGCGCTGCGTAACGCCCGTCTCGCGCCGGCTGACGTGGACGCGGTGGAGGCGCACGGCACGGGCACCCGGCTGGGTGACCCGATCGAGGCGCAGGCGTTGCTGGCGACGTACGGCCAGGACCGTGAACGGCCTTTGTTGCTGGGGTCGTTGAAGTCGAACATCGGGCATGCGCAGGCGGCTGCCGGTGTCGGTGGTGTGATCAAGATGGTGCAGGCGATGCGGCACGGTGTGCTGCCGCGGACGTTGCACGTGGATGAGCCGTCGCCGTTCGTGGAGTGGGACACGGGTGCGGTCGAGTTGCTGACCGAGGAGCGCGAGTGGGCCGCCCGCGAGGGCGCGCCGCGCCGTGCGGGTGTCTCCTCCTTCGGCTTCGGCGGGACGAACGCGCACGTCATCCTCGAAGAGGCCCCGGCCGCCCCGCCCGCCGAGACCACCGGCGCCCGCACCCTGCCCGCTCTGCCGTGGCTCCTGTCCGCCCGCACACCCCAGGCGCTCACCGCCCAGGCCGAACGGCTCCAGGCCTTCGCCTCGGCTCCCGGCGCCCCCGGCCCCCTGGACATCGCCTACTCCCTCGCCACCACCCGCGCCGCCCTCCCGTACCGCGCAGCGGCCGTGGGCGACGGACCCGCCGAACTCCTCGACGGCCTCCGTCACCTGACCCCGGTCAGCCCCTCGAACGGGCCGCTGGCGGTGGTGTTTTCGGGTCAGGGTGCTCAGCGGGTGGGGATGGGGCGTGAGTTGTATGGGGCGTTTCCGGTGTTCGCGGGGGCGTTGGACGAGGTGTGTGGGGTGTTGGATCCGTTGTTGGGTGGGTCGTTGAGGGAGGTGTTGTTCGCGGCTGGGGGGTCGTTGCTGTCGCAGACGGGGTGGACGCAGCCGGCGTTGTTCGCGTTCGAGGTGGCGTTGTTCCGGTTGGTGGAGTCGTGGGGGGTGCGGCCTGATGTGGTGGCGGGTCATTCGGTGGGGGAGTTGGTGGCGGCGTATGTGGCGGGGGTGATGGGGCTGGGTGATGCGGCTCGGTTGGTGGTGGCGCGTGCGGGGTTGATGCAGGCGTTGCCGGGTGGGGGTGTGATGGTCGCGGTGGAGGCCTCGGAGGGTGAGGTGCTGGCGGCGATCGGTGGGTGTGGTGGTGCGGTGGGTGTGGCGGCGGTGAATGGTCCGTCGGCGGTGGTGGTGTCGGGTGCGCGGGAGGCGGTGGAGGGGGTGCTGGGGGCTTTGCCGGGTCGGCGTGTGCGGCGGTTGGAGGTGTCGCATGCGTTTCATTCGCCGTTGATGGATCCGATGTTGGAGGAGTTCCGTTCGGTGGCGAAGGAGGTGCGTTACGAGGCGCCGGGGATGGCGGTGGTCTCGACGGTGACGGGCCGGTTGGCCGAGGGGGAGGATCTGCGGTCGGCCGATTACTGGGTGACCCAGGTACGGCAGGCGGTCCGCTACGCCGACGCCGTCACCACCCTGGAGTCCGAGGGCGTCACCACACTCCTGGAACTCGGCCCCGGCGGCGTCCTCGCCGCCCTCGCCGCCCAGGCCGTCCGCGACCCCGACGCCCTGACCGCCACCGTCGCCACCCGTGCGGGACGCCCCGAGCCGGAGACCCTGGTCGAGGCACTCACCACCCTGCACGCCCGGGGCGTGAGCGTCGACTGGGAGGCGTTCTTCGCCGGCACCGGAGCCCGCCGGGTCCCCCTGCCCACCTATGCCTTCCAGCGTCAGCGGTACTGGCTCGACGAAGTCGCCCCCGACGGCCCTCACCCGAGCCCCGTCTCACCCGTGGTGCCCGCCGCCCCGGAGGAGGCGCCCCGGGTCGTGACCCTGGCCGAGCGGCTCGGACCGCTGAGCGACCCGCAGCGGGAGCAGTACCTCCTGACCCTCGTCACGGAACTGGTCGCCAAGGTGCTCAAGCACCCCGACACCTCGGCCGTCGTGCCCCATCGCCCCTTCCAGGAGCTGGGCTTCGACTCCCTGACCGGTGTCGAACTGCGCAACCGGCTGGGTGCAGAGACCGGGCTCGCCCTGCCGGCCACCGTCGTCTTCGACCATCCGACCCCCTCCGCGCTCGCCGCTCACCTCCGGGCACAGGCCGCCGCATCCGGGGCCGGGGACGCGCCGGCTCGCTCCGCGGCCGAGGAACTGGACCGGCTGGAAGCGTCCGTGGACGCCCTGGCCACCGCGAGCCCGCCCCGGGACGAGACCCGCCTGGCACTGTCCGCGCGCCTGCGGGCGCTGGCCGACCGTCTCGCGGAACCCGCCGGCCCGGCTTCCCCCTCCACGGCCGACGCGGAGGTCACGGACCTCACCGGCGCGTCCGCGGACGAGATCTTCGACTTCATCGACACCCAGCTCGGCCGGGCCGCGGACTGACGCCGCCTGCTCGCCATCCCGCCCCACCACCCTTCCGGTACCGAGGAGAGACTGATTCCGCATGTCCGCTGACATGTCCCGCGCGCAGGACCAGGCCCAGACCAGGGAACAGAAGCTCGTCGACTACCTGAAGTGGGTCACCGCCGACCTGCGGAAGGCGCGCGAGCGCATCGAGACGCTCGAGTCGGCCGCCACGGAGCCGGTCGCCATCGTCGGCATGGCCTGCCGCTTCCCGGGCGGCGTCACCTCACCGGAGGACCTGTGGCGCCTCGCCGCCGAGGGCCGGGACGCCATCAGCCCGTTCCCGACGGACCGCGGCTGGGACCTCGACGCGCTGTACAGCACGGACCGCGACCAGCCCGGCACGTCGTACACCAAAGAGGGGGGATTCCTCGACGGAGCCGCCCTGTTCGATGCCGACTTCTTCGGCATCTCGCCCCGCGAGGCCCGCGCGATGGACCCCCAGCAGCGCGTGCTGCTGGAGACCGCGTGGGAGGCGTTCGAGGACGCCGGGATCGACCCCGCCACGCTGCGCGGAAGCCGGACCGCCGTGTTCGCCGGCGTGATAGAGCAGAGCTACCTCGGACTCGAAGGGCCCGCCGAGCTGGAGGGCCACCTCATGACCGGCAAGCTCAGCAGTGTCGCCTCCGGCCGCATCTCCTACACCTTCGGACTGGAGGGCCCGGCCGTCTCGATCGACACGGCCTGCTCGTCCTCCCTGGTCGCCCTGCACCTCGCGGTGGAGTCGGTCCGCCGCGGGGAGTCCACCCTCGCGCTCGCCGGCGGCGCGACGATCACCGCGACCCCGGGCGGATTCGTGGACTTCTCCCGCCAGGGCGGACTCGCCCCCGACGGGCGGATCAAGTCGTTCGCGGCCGCCGCCGACGGCACCTCATGGTCGGAGGGTGTCGGTCTGCTGGTGGTGGAGCGGTTGTCGGACGCGGTGCGCAACGGGCACCGGGTGCTGGCGGTGGTGCGGGGCAGTGCGGTGAACCAGGACGGTGCGTCGAACGGTCTGACGGCGCCCAACGGGCCTTCGCAGGAGCGTGTCATCCGGGAGGCGCTGCGTAACGCCCGTCTCGCGCCGGCTGACGTGGACGCGGTGGAGGCTCACGGCACGGGCACCCGGCTGGGCGACCCCATCGAGGCACAGGCGCTGCTGGCGACGTACGGCCAGGACCGCGAACAGCCCCTGCTGCTCGGCTCGTTGAAGTCCAACATCGGCCACACCGTCGCCGCCGCGGGAGTCGGCGGTGTCATCAAGATGGTGCAGGCGATGCGGCACGGCCTGCTGCCCAGGACCTTGCACGTCGACCGGCCCACCCCCATGGTCGACTGGAGCTCCGGCGCGGTCGAGCTGCTCACCGAGGCCCGCGCATGGCCCGCCCGCGGGACGGCCCCGCGCCGCGCCGCTGTCTCGGCGTTCGGCGTGAGCGGCACCAACGCCCACGTCATCCTGGAGGAGGCTCCTGAGACGGAGGACACCGGTCCCGAGCCGACCCGGACGCTCCCGGCCGTGCCCTGGATGCTCTCCGCACCCGACGAGGACGCCCTGCGCGCCCAGGCCCGACGCCTCCACGAGCACGTCGCCGCCCACCCCGAGCAGTCCGCCGCCGACCTCGCCTACTCCCTGGCCACCACCCGCACCCTCCACGACCGCCGCGCCGTCCTGACCGGAGCCGGCCGCGACGACCTGTCCGATGCCCTCCGGCAACTCGCCGAGACGCCCACGAGCTTCGCGGCACCGACCCGGCCCGGGCCGCTGGCGGTGGTGTTTTCGGGTCAGGGTGCTCAGCGGGTGGGGATGGGGCGTGAGTTGTATGGGGCGTTTCCGGTGTTCGCGGGGGCGTTGGACGAGGTGTGTGGGGTGTTGGATCCGTTGTTGGGTGGGTCGTTGAGGGAGGTGTTGTTCGCGGCTGGGGGGTCGTTGCTGTCGCAGACGGGGTGGACGCAGCCGGCGTTGTTCGCGTTCGAGGTGGCGTTGTTCCGGTTGGTGGAGTCGTGGGGGGTGCGGCCTGATGTGGTGGCGGGTCATTCGGTGGGGGAGTTGGTGGCGGCGTATGTGGCGGGGGTGATGGGGCTGGGTGATGCGGCTCGGTTGGTGGTGGCGCGTGCGGGGTTGATGCAGGCGTTGCCGGGTGGGGGTGTGATGGTCGCGGTGGAGGCCTCGGAGGGTGAGGTGCTGGCGGCGATCGGTGGGTGTGGTGGTGCGGTGGGTGTGGCGGCGGTGAATGGTCCGTCGGCGGTGGTGGTGTCGGGTGCGCGGGAGGCGGTGGAGGGGGTGCTGGGGGCTTTGCCGGGTCGGCGTGTGCGGCGGTTGGAGGTGTCGCATGCGTTTCATTCGCCGTTGATGGATCCGATGTTGGAGGAGTTCCGTTCGGTGGCGAAGGAGGTGCGTTACGAGGCGCCGGGGATGGCGGTGGTCTCGACGGTGACGGGCCGGTTGGCCGAGGGGGAGGATCTGCGGTCGGCCGATTACTGGGTGACCCAGGTACGGCAGGCGGTCCGCTACGCCGACGCCGTCACCACCCTGGCCGACCAGGGAGTGCGCACCGTGGTCGAGGTCGGACCCGGCGGCGTCCTCACCGCCCTCACCCGAACGGTGCTCGCCGACCGGGACGACATCACCGTCCAGGCCCTCCAGCGGGCCGACCGGCCCGAACCCTCCGCGCTGGCCGACGGCATCGGCACCCTGCACGCCCGGGGCGTGAGCGTCGACTGGGAGGCGTTCTTCGCCGGCACCGGGGCCCGCCGGGTCCCCCTGCCCGCCTACGCCTTCCGCCACCAGCGGTACTGGGCCGACGCGCTCGCGGCCGGACGCCGTGACGCCGGCGGGTTCGGCCTGGACAGCACCGATCACCCCCTCATCGGGGCCGCGCTGTTCCCCGGAGACCGCGACGAGGCGGTGTTCACCACACGCCTGTCGGCCCGTACGGACCACCTCCTGGCCGCCCACACCGTCGCCGGACAGACCGTCGTGCCCAGCACGGTCCTCGCCGAACTGGCCGTCCGGGCAGGGGACGAGACCGGCTGCACGACCCTGGACGAACTCGTCGTCGACACGCCCCTGGTGCTGCCGGGCGACGGAGCCCTGCACCTCCAGGTCCGCGTCGGCGAGCCGGACACCGAGGGCCGGCGCACCCTCACCGTCCACGCCCGGCCCGACGAGGGCGAAGCGTCCTGGACGCGCCACGCCCACGGCCTGCTCAGCGACGCACCGCTCGTCCCGCCGGCCGGCACCGAGCCGGCCACGGCGTGGCCGCCGGCCGGCACCGAGCCACTCCGGGACGCCGACCAGGACGACGAACTCCCGCAGGCACCGGACGAGTTCTACGAGCGCTTCGCCGCCGCCGGAGTGCACTACGGGCCCGTGTACCGGGGCCTCACCCGGATGTGGCGGCGCACCGGCGAGCTGTACGCCGAAGTGACTCTGGCCTCGGACAGCGACCAGCCCGCCGAGGGCTTCGGACTCCACCCGGCCCTGCTCGAGGCCGCCCTTCAGCCGCTGTACGCCGCCGGACCGGCCGGGCCGCCGTCCACGGCGACCCGGTGGCGCGGACTGCGGCTGTACGCCGTCGGCGCGGACGCCCTGCGCGTGCACCTCGCCCCGCTCCCCGGTGCCGGCGACAGCTACGCGGTGCGCCTCACCGACCCGGCCGGACAGGTGGTCGCGGTGGCCGACGCCGTCACCGTGGGCCCCCTGCGCGCGGAAGCGCTGCGGGCCGCCCGCTCCCGGCAGCGGGACGCCCTGCACCACGTGGAGTGGACCGCCCGGCCCCTGCCCGCCGCCTCCTTGAACTGGCTAGCCCTCGGCTCCACCGACCACCCCGACGTACCCGCCGTCGCGGCCGCCGTGGCCGGCGGGCACCACGGGGCCGTACGCCTCGACCTGACCACCCCCGACGGACACACCGCGCAGGACGCCGTCCGGGACACCGTGGGCCGGGCCCTGTCGTGGGCGCGGCAGTGGCTCGCCGAGGAGAGCCTGGCCGCGACGCCGCTGGTCGTCGTCACCCGCGGCGCCGTCGCCGTCACGGGCGACGAGGACGTCACCGACCCGGCCGCCGCTGCCGCCTGGGGCCTGCTGCGCTCGGCGCAGTCGGAGACGCCCGGACGGATCGTCCTGGTGGACGCGGACGGCGAACCCGGCCCCGAGGCGCTGTCCGCCGTGGTCGCCTCCGGCGAACCCCAGGCCGCGATCCGCGGCACCGGCCCCGGCACCGCGCCCCGGATCCACGCACCGCGCCTGCGGCGCACCCCGGTGCCGCAGCCGGCGGCCGACGGCCCCCGCACGGTGTGGGATCCGGACGGCACCGTCCTCGTCACCGGCGGTACGGGGTCGCTCGGCGCCCACTTCGCCCGCCACCTGGTCACGCGTCACGGGGTGCGCCACCTGCTGCTGGTCAGCCGGCGCGGCCCGGACGCCCCGGGCGCCACGGCGCTGCGCTCCGAACTGCGGGCGCTGGGCGCCTCGGTGACCCTGGCCGCCGCGGACGTCGCCGACCGTGCCGCCCTCGCGCAGGTACTGGCCTCGGTGCCGGCCGCGCACCCGCTGCGCGGTGTCGTCCACACCGCGGGCGTCCTCGACGACGGCGTCATCGCCGCGCAGACGCCCCAGCGGCTCGACGCCGTGCTGCGGCCCAAGGCCGACGCGGCCTGGAACCTGCACGAGCTGACCCGGGGCGCCGACCTGACGGCGTTCGTGCTCTTCTCGTCCGTGGCCGCCGCCGTCGGCGGCCCCGGCCAGTCCACCTACGCCGCGGCCAACGCCCACCTGGACGCCCTCGCCCAGCACCGCGCCGCGTCCGGCCTCCCCGCCACGTCCATCGCCTGGGGCCTGTGGGAGCAGGCGACCGGGCTGACCGGCGGACTGACCGAGACGGACCTGAAGCGGATCGCCCGCAGCGGCTTCCGCACCGTCCCGCAGGAACTCGGCACGGCCCTGTTCGACCTGGCCCTGGACACCGGCCACCCGTACCTCGTGGCCACCCCGCTCGACCTCCCCGTCCTGCGCCGCCAGCCGCAGGTCCCGGTGCTGCTGAGGTCCCTGGTGCGGGTGCCGGTCCGGGCCACGGCGCGCGGCGCGGCCGACTCCGGGCCCGCCCTCGGCGACCGGCTCGCCGGACTCGACGAGGCCGCCCAGCACACCCTCGTCCTCGACACCGTGTCCGCCGAGATCGCGCGTGTCCTCGGCCGCACCGGCACCGTCGACCCCGAACGACCCCTGCAGAACAGCGGTTTCGACTCTCTCACCTCCGTGGAACTGCGCAACCGGCTCGCCGCCGTCACCGGCCTGCGGCTGCCCGCCACCCTGGTCTTCGACCATCCGACCCCCCGGGCCCTGGCGACGTACCTGCGCGCCGAACTCCTCGCGCCCGAGGACGGCACCGAGCCGGGCCCCGCACCCGACTACGCCGCCGACCTGGACCTGCCCGCCGACATCCGCCCGGCCGACGAGGTCGTGCACACCGTCACCGACCCGTCCGACCTGCTGATCACCGGCGCGAGCGGGTTCCTCGGCGCTTTCCTGGTACGTGACTTGATGCGCACCACCACCGCCCGCCTGCACTGCCTGGTGCGCGGCGCCGACGACGCGGCGGCGTACGAGCGGCTGCGCTCCAGCCTCACCTGGTACCGGGTGTGGGACGAGGTCGACGAGAGCCGGCTGCGGGTGCTCGCCGGTGACCTGGCCGAGGAGCGACTCGGCCTGAGCGAGGGGGACTTCGACGGTCTCGCCCGCACCGTGGACGCCGTCTACCACGCGGGCGCCACCGTCCACTGGCTGCACCCCTACGAGGCGCTGCGCGCGGCCAACGTCCACGGCACCCGGGAGATCCTGCGCCTGGCGGCCCGCCACCGCACGGTCCCGGTGCACTACATCTCCACCGTCGGCGTCTTCAACGGCCCGGTCACACCCGGCGTCCCGCTGAAGGTCACCGACCCGACCGGCCCCGCCGAGGTGCTGCCCAGCGGCTACCTCCAGTCCAAGTGGGTCGCCGAACAGCTCGTCGGCCTCGCCCGGGAGCGGGGACTGCCGGTGTCGGTGCACCGCGTCGACGTCATCTCAGGCGACACCCGCAACGGCGCCTGCCAGACACGTGACTTCGTCTGGCTCAGCCTCAAGGGCCTCCTCCAGGCGCAGGCCGCCCCGGCCGGGGTCGGCGGCCGCTTCCATCTGCTGCCCGTCGACTACGTCAGTGCCGCCATCGTCGGGATCTCCCGGCGCGAACGGGCCGGCGGCACCTTCCACCTGTTCAACCGGAGCTCGCTGAGCCTCGCCGACTGCGTGTCGTACCTGCGCGGACTCGGGTACCGGCTCGACGAGACGGAATGGGAGCAGTGGAGCGCCGCGGTGCGGTCCGACCGGGACAACGCCCTGCTGCCGCTGCTGCACGCGTTCGAGATGATGACGTCCGACACCGACGGCTTCTACCCGCCCCTGGACACGGCCGAGACGGAGGCGGCGCTGACCGGCACGGGCATCGCCTGCCCGCCGCTGACGCGTGAACTCTTCGCCAGGTACGTGGAGTTCTTCGTCCAGGAAGGGCACTTCCCGCCCGCCCCGTGACCCGTGAGGTCCTCCGACCGGGCACCACGGGCCGCCCGGCCGCTCCCCCCGAGCGGCCGGGCGGCCCGGCCCTGTCCCCCTGTTCAAGCCGCCGCGTAGGGAATCCGAGGTATCGCCATGGGCGCCGCACAGGTGCGTTCCTTCTCCGAGATCGAGGCCGCCTTCGTCGAGTACGTCCAGCGGACCGTCTACTGCACGATGGTCACCGTCGACCGCCACAACCGGCCCCGGGCCCGTGTCGTCCAGCCCGTCTGGGAGACCGTCGGCGAACGCCCGGTCGGGTGGCTGGCGGTCTTCCGCACCCCGGTGAAGGCCGCCCACCTGGCGAACAACCCCCACACCACCTACGCGTACTGGCACCCCTGCCAGGACGCGGTGTTCGTCGACAGCGTCTCGGCCTGGGCGCACGACCGGGACACCAAACTCCGTGCCTGGGAGCTGTACCGCCGCAACAGTCCGCCGGGCGTCGGCTACGACCCGCACCTGTACTGGAGCGCCGGACCCGACAGCCCCGACTACCACCTGCTGCGCATCGACCCCTGGCGCGTGCAGGTCCTGCGCGGTGCGGACCTGAGCAGCCGCATCTGGACGGTCGAGGCCCCGCGGAACTCCGTGAACCGTTCGGCTCCCGGCCGCCCGCCTCCGCCCCCGGTCCCCTCGCGCGGCGATCCGGACGGAGCGGCGCCCCGGTCGTGACCCCGCGGCGGGCGTCGACCCTCGCCGGGAACCGGCAAGTCCACCCGGGGGCGGTCGGATTCAGGTCGTCCGTGACGGAGTGCACCGCCCGGGGTTCGGATCTCGTCCCGGCCGGCGGGGAGCCGGCCGTGCCGCGGACCGGCGCACACATAGGGAGGCGGCCCGCCCGCCCCGGCGCACCGGCGTCGTAATCGCGCCGATTTCACGGACCTGCCTACGGCGAGGTGAGCGAGGGGGGGAGCGGCGCGAGAATGGTGAGGGCCGGGGGCAGCGGGCTCCGGGGACCGGCACGCCGCTGCGTCACCCGGCACGCTCCGAGTTCAGGCACGCTCCCCAGATGTGATGGACCGTCTTCAGACCGGCATCCCCCCACGCCGGAACGGAGGACCGACACATGGCCACCCCGCTCACCGCCTCCCGGCTCGTCGCCGCGTTGCAGGCCGAGGGCTGCGCCGTTCGCGAAGTCAGCGGATGGCGCACCAACAACCGCAATCACAAAGGCCCTTGGGGGCCCGTGCACGGGGTGGTGATCCACCACACCGTCACCGGGCCCGGCACGGACGTCGTCAGCCTGATCTACCACGGTCACAGCGCCCTGCCCGGCCCGCTCGCCACCGGCTGCATCACCAAGGACGGCGTCGTCCATCTCACCGGCAACGGCCGGGCCAACCACGCCGGCGGCGGTGACGGCGACGTGCTGAACGCCGTCATCGGCGAGTCCTACGGCACGTATCCGCCCCCGACGCACGAGCACGACGGCTCGCCCGGCGCGGTCGACGGCAACGCCCGCTTCTACGGCTGGGAATGCGAGAACAAGGGGGACGGCAGGGACCCGTGGCCCCCCGTCCAGTACACCGCCATGGTCAAGGCCACCGCCGCGGTGTGCCGCGCCCACGGCTGGGGCCCCAAGAGCGCCATAGGGCACCTGGAATGGAGCGACTGGAAGGTCGACCCGCGCGGATTCGACATGGCCGGCTTCCGCCGCGACGTCGCCGACGCCCTGGCCCACCCGGCGGGCCGGTGGGAAGGAGAGGACCCCATGCCCCAGTACGTCAACCTCGGCGCCGCCGAGCCGTACGCCCTCGAACCCGGCACCTGGGACTCGGTCGAGTTCACCGAGGAGTGGACCGACGAGACCGGCGACCACGCCACCGGCGGGAGCGTCTTCGCCCGCGGCCCGGCCCGCTTCAGCGGCGCCCTCAGCCTCCACCTCGACGGCCTGCCCGCGGGCGCGGTCGTGCAGGCGCGCATGTCCGAGTACCAGGACGACGAGCTCCGCGCGGACCACCCGATCCACGAGATCACCGGGACGGGCGGCGGCACCTTCGTGGTCCTGCCCCTGACCAAACGGATCGCGTCGGGCCGCAGCATGCGGGTGCGGCTGCTGAACCAGGCCGCCGTCCCGGTCACCGTCGCGAGCGCCGTGCTGACCGTGCTGGTGTGGAAGGAACCGTGAGGAGACGATCACCCGCCTCGGCCTGTGCCTGACGCCGCCGGCACCCCGGCCGAGCGGGGCCGAGCTGCGCCCTGACCGCCGAGCCCGCACGCTGGGAAGACAGCACACTTCACCGCGAGGGAGCACCGGCATGGCGAAGGGCCGCAGCGGCAGCGGGAAGCCGGAGAAGGGCGACAAGGTCACCTGGAGCAGTCACGGCAACCGGGTCGAGGGCGAGGTGGAGAAGGAGATCACCGAGCGGACCGAGGCATCCGGCCGCACGGTCGACGCCTCACCGGACGACCCGCAGTACGAAGTGCGCAGCGACAAGTCCGGCCGGACCGCGGTGCACAAGCCGTCCGCGCTCAAGAAGAAGAAGTGACGGCGTGGACGCCGAGGAGCGCGAGGAGACCTGGAACGACTTCCGTGAGCTGGTGAACATGACACCGGCCGGTCTGGAGAAGTGGCTGGCCACCGACGAATCGCGAAGCGCCGGGCAGCACCAGGACGGGGGCGAGTCCACCGGGCACGCCTCCGGCCGGCGGATCGTGGAGATCCTGCGGGCCGACAAGGGCGACCTCACGGACGACGACTACCGGCACATGCGCAAGGTCGTCGGCTACGTCCGCCGTCACCTGGCCCAGCGTCCCTCCGGGGACGTACGGGACACGCGGTGGCGGCACTCCCTGATGAACTGGGGCCACGACCCGCTCGGCGGGTGACGGCCGGAGCCCGGGGAGCGTCATGCCGACAGGAGGCCGGACGGCCTCCGGGTGTCACTGCGCGTCGGTGTCCTGGGGAGCCGGGGCGACGCCGTTCAGCGCCTGGGTCAGCTGGTGCTGCGTCTCCTCGGCCACCACACGGGCCTCCTCGACGACATCGCCTCGTTCACGGATGAGGCTCTCGTAGATCGGCAGTTCTTCGGTTCGCGTCGAGTCCGCTATCACGGCTTTTTCCAATCGCTTTGCATCAGGGATCTGAAGGGTCCGAGTAAGTCTGCGTCACGGCCCGCCACCGCGTTACTCACCCCCGGGGTGTCCAGATTTCCATCACGTGCTTCGCAAATTCCACACGTGTGCGAGCCCGGCCCCGCATCCGCAGCCGCGCATGCCCCGCACCCGCAGCCGCACCTGCCGGCGCGCACACGGAAGGGCCCCGGGAAGCGCTTCCCGGGGCCCTTCGCGTGTATCGCGTCAGAGCGACGTCGTGTGCACGCCCGCGCTCGCGCCGGCGGCCGCGCCCTCCGGCGAGAGGACCGCCTGGACGGTGGCGCAGGCCTCGCCGGTCAGGGGGCCGACCAGGCCGGCGGACAGGCCGCCCACCAGGCCCGCGGAGACACCGGCGCCGCCCGCGTTGCCACCGGCGACGGCGTCCAGGTCGGCGTCGGAGAGCTCGGCGGTGTCGACCCGAGAGGTGAGGTTCATGGGGGTGTTTCCCTTCGCGTGAATGTCTCGCAGGGGCGGTGAGCGTGGGGGAAGCCGGAGTTCGGGACCGTGGTCCCGCCCCGGCCGCTTCCGCCGTGGGCAGGATGAAAGCACTCCCCGCAGATGAGAGCCAACCGCCCGGCGTCGCCGTACGGCTCCGTTCCGCGATCGTCTTCACCGCTGTGACCGCCCGGTCACGGGATGCGCCCACTCCTTCACACAGCCCGTCGCCCGGTCCGGCGCGGGAGGGTTGCGCCCCGGTTCCCGAAGCGGGCACTTCACCGCCAAGCTCCCATGCCCTCGCGCGGGCTTCGCGGCGGGCCCGGCACTTCACCGCCCCTCGGCGCGCGGTGTGCAGAAATGCTGGATGTTCGGGCCCCGGGCCCGTCAGGCCGCCGCGGCCGGCTGCATCAGACGGGCCAGCAGGTCGTCGAGGGTGACCAGGCCGGTGAGCCGGCCCGAGCCGTCGCGCACCACGGCCAGGGACGAGCGGCGGCGGCGCAGCACCTCGATCGCCTCGGCGACCGTGGCGCTCTCCGTGAGCTCGGGCACCGGCCGGGCGAGATCCCGCGCGGTCCCGGCCCGGCCCCGGGCCCGGGCCACCAGGGCGTCGCGCGCGTGCACCGAGCCGAGGACGGCGCCGTGCTCCCGGACCAGCAGCCGGGTGCGGTCGTGCTCGGCGGCGAACCGCAGCAGCGCGTCGACGTCCGCGCCGCCCTCCACCCAGGTGATCTCGGCGGCCGGGATGCGCAACGCGGCGACCGGCGTGTCCGGCTCGGTCAGCGAGCGGGTCAGCAGCTCCGAGTCGGTCGCGCTGATCAGGCCCAGCCGCTCCGACTCCTCCACCAGGTGCGTCAGCTGCTCCCGGTTGTGCACCGAGGCCAGCTCGTCGCGCGGGGCGACCCGGCACAACCGCACCAGGGCGTTGCTCACCCGGTTGAGCAGCCGGATCAGCGGCCGCACGGCCCGCACCACGGCCCGGAAGGGCGGCGACAGCAGCATCGCCGACCGCTCGGGGTGGGCGATCGCCCAGGACTTGGGCGCCATCTCGCCCACCACCATGTGCAGGAACACCACCACGACCATGGCGACGGCGAACGCCACGCCGTAGCTGACCGCACCGGGCAGGCCCAGCGCGTGCAGCAGCGGATCCAGCTCGTGGGAGATCGCCGGCTTGGACACCGAGCCCAGGCCCAGGGTGCACACGGTGATGCCGAGCTGGGCACCGGCGAGCATCAGCGACAGCTCGCGCATCCCGGCCAGGGCCGCCCCGGCACCCCGCCGCCCCTCGGCCGCCGCCTTCTCCATGCGGTGCCGCTTGGCGGCGACCAGCGCGAACTCGGCCGCCACGAAGAATCCGCTGCCGATCAGCAGCAGCACGGTCACGAAGACCGCCATCGGGAAACTCACGCCATCTCCTCGGCTTCCGCGGCTTCCTCGGCCGTCACGAGCGGGCTGATCCGGACCCGGTCGGCCACATGCCGGTCCAGGGTGCGGACGTCGATCAGGACCCGCCCGCCCCCGGGCAGCTCGACCGTGACCCGGTCGCCGACCGTCGGGAAGCGGCCGAGCCGGTCCACGACCAGTCCGGCCACCGTGTCGTAGTCGTCGCCCTCCGGCAGTCCGACACCGGTCGCCTCGGCCACCTCGTCCACCCGGCGGCCGGCGTCCACCAGCCAGCCGTCGCCGTCGGGGGCGGCGAGCACGGTGACCTTGTCGGACTCGTCGGCGATGTCACCGACCAGCTCCTCGGCGATGTCCTCGTAGGTGACGATGCCGGCCACGCCGCCGTGTTCGTCGAGGACGACCGCGAACTCGTCGTCCTGCTCCCGCATCCGTGCCACCGCGTCGGGCAGCGCGAGCGTGTCCGGCAGCAGCAGCGGCCGCCGGGCCACCTCACCGGCCCGCGCGCCCGCCAGACGGCTCGCGGGCAGCGCCATCAGCTCGCGCACGCCCAGCACGCCCACGATGTCGTCCGGGTGGTCGCCGAGCACCGGGTAGTTGGAGTGGCCGTGCCGGGCGATCAGACCGACCGCCTCCTCGGCGCCGGCGTCCTTGCGGACGAACACGGCGTCGGCGCGCGGCACCATCACCTCGTCGAGGGCGCGCTCGGAGAACTCCAGCGCGTGGTCCAGCAGCGCGGCGGTGTCCTCGGGCAGCTCGCCCCGCTCGTGGGACTCTCCGATGAGGTGCCCCAGCTCCTCCAGCGTGGCGCCGTGGTGCAGCTCCTCGACGGGCTCGATGCCGGCCTTGCGCAGCAACCGGTCGGCAGCGCTGTCGAAGATCCGTACGACAGGGCCGACGATCTTCAGGTAGGCCAGCGTCGAGGGGGCCAGCGCCTTCGCCAGCCGCTCGGGCACGGCGATGGCGAGGTTCTTCGGCGCGAGCTCGCCCAGCACCATCTGCACGACCGTGGCCAGCACGAAGGCGAGCACGACGGCGACGGTGCCGACGGCCGCCTCGGGCAGGCCGATCCCCGACAGGGCGGGCCTGAGCAGAGCGGACACCGAGGGCTCGGCGATGAAGCCGACGACCAGTCCGGTGACGGTGATGCCGAGCTGCGCGCCGGACAGCATGAACGACAGCCGCTCCAGCACCGTGAGGGCGCGGGCGGCTCGGCGGTCCCCGGCCTCGGCCTCGCGCGCGAGAGTGAGCCGGTCGGCGGAGACGTAGGCGAACTCCTGGGCGACGAAGTAGCCGGTGCCGGCGGTCAGCACGAACACGGCCAGCAGGCCCAGCAGGGCTTCGGCGGCACTCATCGAACACCACCCCGCCGTGTGCCGCGATCACGCATGTCGTGGCGGGATGGTCGGGGACTGTGCCCCGGAGGGTCCGTCGGACTGGCGGACAAGAACGCGCTCCTTAGAGGTGTGGTGTGTCTCCGGTACAACGCTCGCCGCCGCGCCGGTGTTCCCGGATTCTACGGCCGTGTAGATGAAGCCGCCCGGAGCGCGGGGCGCGGCGGTCACCGGTACCGGCCCGCTCCACCACCGAAGCGGGCAGCGCCGGCGCGTCCGGCATGATCACGCCGGGTACAGGCGTACGGGCGTGTTCGGCGGACCGCCGGTAAGACTCGCCCGTGGCCGGGCCACGGTCACCGCGACTCTCAACCCCCCCGTGCCGCCCCGCCGCCCGCCCCCGCCGTCACCTCGTCGCTCTCACGGACCCCCGCACGACGGACTCCTGCACATCCGTGCTCGACAGAGTCTGCGGCGACGCGGTGAACGCGCGCAGCCGGATCCGGGCGCCCGGCCGGGGGAGGAGGAAGCGCCCTCCGGGCGCCCGGAGTTCGTAACGGGCCGTGCCGTGAGCGGGCACGGTCCGCGGGCCCCGGACCACGCGCCAGTACGGGTCCATGCCCTGGCCCGTCGTCAGGGTGAAGTGCGGGGCGAGGGCCGTGTCGCCGGTGTTGGCCACCTGGAGGGTGAGCCTGGACACGGCCCCCGGGGAGGGGTGCCGGGCCTGCGTGACCCGCATGCGCAGGGGCGGTGTGCCCGTCGCCGCCACCGCCGCACAGGCCAGCGCCGGCGCGAGCAGCAGGGCCGTCGCCGCGATCCGGGCCGGGCGGCGGTGCGGCCCGGACAGCGGGCGGATACGGGGCTGCCAGGCCCGGGCGAAGGCCGACGCCGGAGCGGTCACCGCGGCCGCCAGCCACAGCGGCGTCATCAGCAGGTAGTAGCCGTCCTGCGACCGGGTCGCCAGATAGAAGGCGCACCAGGGCAGCACGGTCGCGGCCGGGCCGAGCCGCCGCACGAACAGCACCAGCAGCACGAGGAGACCGGCGAGGAGCAGCAGGCTCGCGCGGGAGTACCAGACGATCCGGTCGCTGCCGTCGGTCAGGTACAGCGAGATGCCGACCACGCCCTGGCCGTGCAGCACCGCCCCCTGCGTCAGCGGCAGGGCGACCCCCTGCAGCCAGCGTCCCGGCTCGCTCACGACGAAGTACGCGTTGATCAGCAGCCACACCCCGGCCGCTGTCCCGGCGTACCCGAGCACGACCGGCGCCGCCCGCCCGCCCGGCTCACAGCGCCGCACCGCGTAGATCCCCACCAGCAGGAACGGCGCCAGGAACCACGGGAGCTGCTGCGCCGCGCACGCCGCACCCAGACACGCGGCCCGTGCCAGACCTCCCGCACCGAGCCGCCCGCCCGCACCGGTGCGGGTCCAGCGCACCACCACCGGCACCAGCAGCGCCAGGGCCACGATCGCCGGGTAGCCGAGCCGTCCGTACGACGGCAGCATGCCGAAGCCCAGACACACCAGCGTCGCCGCCGGCCGCCACGGCGCCGGCAGCATCCGCCACAGCGCGACCGTCCCGGCGATCAGCGCGCCCGTGCTCACCGCCGTCGCGGGGGCGCCGCCGTGCCCCAGCCACAGGAAGGGCACGGTCAGCAGCGGCGCCAGCGGCGGATAACCGTAGGTGAGGTCGTAGCCGCCGGTCACCGTCGGGGTGAGGGCCACGCCGTGGCCGAAGAGCCAGGGCCACGGCTGCCCGTACACCGGGTGCCCCGCGGCCAGCTCGCGTGCCGCCTGGGTGGTGAGAAGGGCCTCGTCGGAGCCGTTGTGGAGCATGATCCAGGCGCACAGGGTGAGCGTCACGCCCGTCACCAGCACGCACAGGTCCACCCGGGCCAGCGACCGGGCCCGGCGGACGACCAGGGCCAGCACCCCGCACACCAGGATCGAGGCGTAGCACAGCGAGATCACCGCGGCCACCGGCGGACGGTGGCCGGCCGCCGACGTCCACACCGCACGCGTGCCGATCATCAGACCGATGTCGGCGAGCAGGGTCAGGACGCGGTGCCACTGGGCCGGGGAAGCCGGCGGCGCGGATCCCGCCGACTGCGTGCGCGGGCCGGGCACCACCAGCGTGGTTTCTGCCGAGTACACGCCGCAGGACGCTAATCGCCTCCGGTGAGCGGGGCCCGGACGGAGGTGAAGATTCCGGTGTGGACCCGGTAAGCGGCCCGTCGGCTGCCCGGCGGCGGGTCAGTACACGTCCCGCACGTACCGCTTCTCCGCCGCCAGCTGCTTCACGAACACCGCCGCCTCCGTCTCGCCCAGCCCGCCGTGCGTCATCGCGATCTCCCGCAGCGCACGGTCCACGTCCTTCGCCATCCGGGAGGCGTCGCCGCAGACGTAGAAGCGGGCCCCGTCGCGCAGCCAGTGCCACAGCTCCGGCCCGTGCTCGCGCATCCGGTCCTGCACGTACACCTTGTTGCGCTGGTCCCGGGAGAACGCGGTGTCCAGCCGGGTGAGGGTGCCCTCGGCGAGCAGCGCCGTCAGTTCGTCCTCGTAGTAGAAGTCCGTCGCCCGGTGCTGCTCGCCGAAGAACAGCCAGTTGGGGGCCCGGTGGCCGAGCGCCCGCCGCTCCTGGAGGAAGCCGACGAAGGGCGCCACGCCGGTGCCGGGGCCGACCATGATCATCGGTGTGGAGGCGTCGGCCGGGGGACGGAAATGCGGCGAGCGCTGCACGAACACCGGCACCTGCGTGTCCGGTTCGGCGTCCGCGAGGAACGGCGAGCAGACCCCGCCGCGCGCCCGGCCGTGCCGGTTCTCGTACCGCACCACGGACACCGTCAACGACACCCGGTGGGGGTCGGCCAGCGGGCTGGACGATATGGAGTACAGCCGCGGCTGGAGCCTGCGCAGCACCCCGGCCCACTCCTCGGCGCTCGCCCGCACCGCGTACTCGGCGAGCACGTCCACGGCCTGCCGCCCCCAGCTCCACTGCGCCAGCCCGTCCTTGTTGTCGGGCCGCAGCAGCCTGCGCAACTCATGCCGGTCCCGGGCGCGTTCGGCCACGAAGCGCAGCAGGTCGGGGGTGATCCGGGTGATGTCGAGATGCCGGTGCAGCGCCTCCCCGAACGGCACCTCCCCGACCCCGTCGACCGGTACGGCCGCCCCGGCGTCCACGCCGGTCACCGCGAGCCACTCCTCCACGAGCGCGGGCGCGTTGACCGGCCGCACCCCGAGCGCGTCACCGGCCTCGTAGGACAGGTCCGTCCCGCTCGTGTCGAAGGTGAACCGCCGGACCTCCTTGCCCGCTCCGGCCCCGCTGAGCAGCCGGTTGCCGACGAGCCGGGCCGTGGTGAGGGGTTTCGGCCTGGCCCTGGGTTCGGCCGCGGGTGCGGCAGCCGTGCCGCCGAGCGCCGAGAGGACCTGGTCGAGCCACTGCCCGGCGGACGGCTCGAAGTCCGGCTCGCAGTCCGTGCGCGGGGCCAGCCGCACCCCGCCCAGCTCGTCGAGGCGCGCGTCCAGCCGCCGCCCGTGCCCGCAGAAGTCGTCGTACGAGGAGTCGCCGAGGGCCAGCACCGCGTACCGCACCCCGTCCAGCCGCGGGGCCCGCTCGCCGCTGAGCGCGTCCCAGAAGCCCGAGCCGTTGTCGGGCGCGTCGCCGTCGCCGAAGGTGCTCGTGATGAACAGCAGGTCCGCCGTGCGGGCGAGCGTCGTGACGTCGGCGTCGTCCATGCCGAGCAGCGTCGTACGGTGCCCGGTCGAGGTCAGCCGCTCGGCGGCGGCGGTGGCGAACTCCTCCGCGTTCCCGGTCTGCGAGGCCCACAGCACGACGACCTCACGTCCGGGCCTCTCCTGCGGCGCCGCCGTCCCCGTCCGCGAGTACATGCCGGCCAGGACGCCGTTCACCCACAGCGCGTGCTCCGGGGAGAAGGGCGCGTCCGGCGGCAGCACCGGCACCCCGGGGGCGCCCGCGCCGAGCCCGGCGAGGAAGCCGGTGAGGTACCGGCGCTCCTGGGCGGAGAGCACCGGGGGAGGGGAGGGTTCGAGGCCGAAGGGGTCCGCGGTGCCCGGCGCCACCGCCGTGGGCGTCAGGACCGGGGCCTGCGGCGCGGGCGCCGCGGACGCCACTTTCGCCAGCGACACCGCGCACACCTTGAACTCCGGCTGGAACGACAGCGGATCCACCGCGTCGTTCGTCACCGCGTTGACGCTCAGGTACTCGCCGAACAGGTCGTTCCAGTGGAACGGCGCGAAACAGCACCCGGGCCGCACCCGGTCCGTGACCACCGCGGGCAGCACCGCCCGCCCGCGCCGCGAGGCCACCTCGACGAGGTCACCCTCGGCGACGCCGAGCGCCGAGGCGTCCCCGGGATGCAGCTCCACGAACGGCCCGGGATTCAGCTTGGTGAGCTTGGCGACCTTCCCGGTCTTGGTGAGCGTGTGCCACTGGTGCTGCACCCGCCCGGTGTTGAGCACGAACGGGTAGTCGTCGTCGGGCAGTTCGGCGGCGGGCAGATGCGGCCGCGCGAAGAACACCGCCCGCCCCGACGCCGTCGGGAAGCGCAGCCCCTCCTCACCGACGTACCGGATCGGATTGCGCGCCGGTCCGTCCTCCCGCGCCGCGGGCCACTGCACGGGCGTCTCGCGCAGCCGCTCGTAGGTGACCCCGCTCAGATCCCACCCGGTCCGGGGGTTCCGGAACCGCCGGATCTCCTCGAAGACCTGCTCGGCACTGTCGTACGAGAACCCCTTCTCGTACCCCATGGCGCACGCCACCTCCGCGATGATCCGCCAGTCGGCCATCGCCTCCCCGGGCGGGTCCACGGCGGCCCGGGTCAGGGTGAGGTTGCGCTCGCTGTTGACGAAGACACCCTCCGCCTCGGTCCACATCGCGCCGGGCAGGACGACATCGGCGTACGCGTTGGTCTCGGTGTCGGCGAACACGTCCTGCGTGACGACGAACTCGGCGGCCTCCAGGCCCTCGATCACCGTACGGCGGTTGGCGACCGAGGCGACCGGGTTGGTGCAGATGATCCAGCAGGCCTTGATCTCCCCGTCGGCCATCCGCCGGAACATGTCGACGGTGCCCTGTCCGGCCCCGTCGGACCGCAGCGTCCCCGGCGGCAGCTCCCACACCTCCTCGGTGAACGCCCGCTCCTCGTCGACGAGCACCGAGCGCTGCCCCGGCAGCCCCGGTCCCATGTACCCCATCTCGCGCCCGCCCATGGCGTTGGGCTGCCCGGTCAGGGAGAACGGCCCGGCCCCGGGGCGGCAGATCGCTCCCGTGGCCAGATGCAGGTTGACCAGGGCGTTGGTGTTCCAGGTGCCGTGGGTGGACTGGTTCAGGCCCATGGTCCAGCAGCTCATCCACCGCCCGCCCGCCGCGCCGATGATCCGGGCCGCCTCGCGCAGGTCGTCCTCGGCGACGCCGGTGATCCGGGCGACGGTGGCCGGGTCGTAGTCGGCGAGGAACGCGGGCAGGGACTCCCAGCCCTCGGTGTGCGCGGCGACGAACTCCTCGTCCACATGGCCGCCGTCGTACAGCAGGCGCAGCAGGCCGTTCAGCAACGCGAGATCGGTCCCCGGCCGGACCTGGAGGAACACATCGGCTTTCGCGGCGGTCGCGGTCCGCCGCGGATCGACGACGATCAGCTTGGCGCCGGCCTTCACCCGTTCCGTCATGCGCAGGTAGAGGATCGGATGGCAGTCGGCCATGTTCGACCCGATCACGAGGAAGGCGTCCGCCCGGTCGAAGTCCTCGTACGACCCGGGCGGCCCGTCCGCGCCCAGCGACAGCTTGTAGCCGGTGCCCGCGCTCGCCATGCACAGCCGCGAGTTGGACTCGATCAGGTTCGTCCCCACGAACCCCTTGGCCAGCTTGTTCGCCAGGTACTGCGCCTCGAGACTCATCTGCCCGGAGACATAGAAGGCGACCGCGTCCGGCCCGTGCTCGTCGACGATCGAGCGCAGCCGCGCCGCCGTCCCGGCGATCGCGTCGGCCACCGGCACCGGGACCGGCTCCTCGCCCCGGTCGTCGCGCACCAGCGCGCCGGTCAGCCGGCCGGGCGCGGCCAGCATGTCCGCCGTCGTCGCGCCCTTGGTGCACAGCCGCCCCGCGTTCGCCGGATGCGCCTTGTCGCCGGAGGCCTTCAGCACCGTCCGCCGCCCGTCCGGGCCCGCCCCCACGTCGAGCACGAGACCGCAGCCGACACCGCAGTACGAGCAGACGGTGCGCACCTGCCGCGTGTCCGGCCGGCTCCCGGGGGTCGTGGTCATGCCCCGACGGTACGAATCGCCCGTTACGCCTGCGTCACACGGCTTGATCACCAGGGGTTACGCCCGTCACACAGCCGCCTTCCGGCCGTTGTGAGGTGCATCGAGGTGGCGGAGCGTGTCGCTGTTGGGCCGAACGGGTGACTCTGCGCAAGAATTGCCCGATGCAGACAGCGAGCGCGACCCAGGACGGAGCATGCCGGTGAGCAGCCACGATGTCACCGACGAACAGTGGGAGGGGCTCGCCCAGGTCGTACCGCTGCGAGGCCGGGACACCTGGCCGTCCTCCGTCGGCCACCGGTCCATACCCGAGGCCGAGACGCAGACCCGCCGCCGTTTCGTCGTCCTGCGCGTCAAC
Organism: Streptomyces sp. NPDC043685; assembly: GCF_056436585.1. Lineage (NCBI taxonomy): Bacteria > Bacillati > Actinomycetota > Actinomycetes > Kitasatosporales > Streptomycetaceae > Streptomyces > Streptomyces sp. NPDC043685. The sequence goes on from NZ_JBWKCH010000006.1 coordinate 314,673, forward strand.
GTCTTCGCCGACGCGCGGGACGTCGCCGAGCGGTTGATGGCGGGCGTCCCGGTCCTCCTCGACCTCACCGGCGCGGAGACGGAGGTCGCCAAGCGGGTCCTCGACTTCAGCACCGGCGTCGTCTTCGGCCTGGCGAGCGGTATGCACCGGGTGGATCGCAACGTCTTCCTGCTGACGCCGGCGGGGACCGAGGTGACCGGGCTGATGGAGGGGGCGGGGCTTCCCGGGATGTGACCGCCGGATGACCGCAAGAGTGATCGCGCAGATGATCCCTGGGCGGGCCGTAGCCCGATCGTAGGAAGCCTCGGAGACGGAACGGTTCGTCCTGCCGGTGGAGCCCTACCGTCCGGGCATGACCCAGCCCGCCCTCCCCGGCCGCCCCCGCATCACCGAACTGCGTCTGGCCGCCTTCACCACCCACCGTCGCGCCGCGTTCCCGCTCGGGCCCCTCACCCTGCTGGCCGGTCCCAGCGGCTGCGGCAAGACCAGCGCGCTGCGGGCGTACGAGGCCCTGGCCCGGCTCGGGGGCGGCGCCGTGCTCGGCGCGGTGTTCCCCGACCCCGTCGCCTGCGTACCGGAACGGGCCCGGCCCGACGCCCAGCGCCGCCGGGGCTTTCGCATCGGCTGCACGGCCGACGGCCCCGCCGGACCGGTCCGGCTCGACGTGGCCGTGCAGGCCGAGCCCGAACTGCGCGTCGTGGGCGAGCGGTTGTCGGCGGACGGGCAGGTCCTGCTGGAGACCGCCCTGCGCGACCCGGGCAAGCGCGCCGTGCAGGCCGCCTGGCACACGGCCGGACCGGCACCGGTGACCCGCGGGCCGCTCCCGGACGACCGGCTCGGCACGCCCCTGCTGCCGCTGCGCGTCGCGGGCGGGACACCCGGGCAGCGCAGGGTGCTGGCCGCCGCCGAGCAGATGGTCGTCGCCCTGCGCTCGGCGTTCGCCTGCGACCCCGAACCCGCCCGCATGCGCGGCCCGGTGGCGTCCGGATCCGGCCGGCTGCTGGGCGGCTGCGGCAACCTCGCCGACGTGCTGTGGCGCACCCGCGCCGAGTGCGGACGGCGGCACGCGCAGTTCGTGGCGGCGGTGCGGGCGGGGTGCGCGGGACCGGTGGCGGACGTGCTGGCCCGGCTCGACGGGACCGGGTCCGTCACCGCCGCCGTCGACCGGGGCAACGGCTTCCGCACGGATCTGGGGCGGCTCGGCCGTGGCGAACTGCGCTACCTCGCGCTCGCGTTGGTGCTCTTCACCGGACCGGGAGTGCTGGAGGTCGACCCGGCCGGCGAGGTGCCCGCCGCGCTCCAGACGCTCACCGTGCTCGCCGACGGTTTCGACCGGGATCTGGACCCACGCCAGCGACGGGAACTGCTGGACGTGGCGGCCCGGATGTGCGCACGGGGGCACATCCGGCTGGTCGGAGCGGTCAGCGACCCCTCCTGGGCCGCCGGGACGGACGGGGTCACGGTGGTACACCTGGACCGTGACTGATCCACTCGACGCACCGCAGCCCGGCCCCCGCGACGAACCCCTGGACGTGGCGGCATTGCAACGCCGGCTGGCCGAGTTCGCCGCCGCGCGGAACTGGCAGCCGTACCACACCCCCAAGAACCTGGCCGCCGCCCTCAGTGTGGAGGCGTCCGAACTGGTCGAGATCTTCCAGTGGTTGACGCCCGAGGAGTCGGCCCGGGTCATGGCCGACCCGGACACCGCGCACCGCGTCAACGACGAGGTCGCCGACGTGCTCGCGTATCTGCTCCAGCTGTGCGAGGTGCTCGGCGTCGATCCGCTGGCCGCCCTGGCCGCGAAGATCGACCGGAACGAACGGAGGTTCCCGCTCTAGCCCCTCGGCCCCGCCGCATGGAGCCACACACTCCACTTGTACGCTGAGTAACCGAAATGCCGTCCGAATCCGAATTGTTGTCCGCAGATTTCCGTCTTCCTCTGGCTTTTCGTCTCACGCCCTCTCACTCTGGGTAGTGAACTAGGGAGTGCGGGCAGACGGACGCGCGCGGCGCGTCGGACAAGACGGGGGCAGCGCATGGACGCGGTGCGGCTCATCGTGACGAGCAGGCGGTCCCTGGCGGCGGGCGGCGACGCGCGGGAGACCCTGGCCGAGGTGTGGCAGGCGCAGGCCCTCGCGCAGGCGATAGGAAGCCGCCTCGCGGTCGCCGGACCGCCCGAACTGCGGGGCGAGGCACTGGGGTTGACGGAGCTGGCGGGCCGGGGCTGCGGTGTCCTCGACCCGCCGGAACTGGCCCCCGGCGAGCTGCGGGCGGGCCAGCTCACCGAACTGGGCGAGGCCCGTCACACCCTGATGTACCTCGGCGGCCTCCTCGGCGAGGTCGGCATCGCGCTGGTCGCCCTGGCCAGCGCCGCCGCCGACGAGGGCACGTACTGGCAGTGCATGGAGGCCATCGACGCGGCGGACGAGTCCCGCGACCGCGTCCTGGAAATGCTCCGCAAACTCGCCGACCGGGAACAGACCCTGCCGGAGCGCGAAGCGGGGTAGGGAGGCGTCCTGGGGGCGTACCGGGCGGGGCGCGGCGCGGGCAGGGTCCGGCGCGGCCCTTCTATCCCGCCTGCCCCTCCTCTACGACCCCGCGCTCGGCGTCCCCCGCCGCCTGGAGATCGGCGTCCAGCGCCGACAGGTCCGCGTTCAACGCCGCCATCAGCTCCTCCATCTGCTGCAACAGCCCTTTCGGCTGCCCGGTCCCGCCCTGCTGCGGCACGGTCTCTTCGGACATGACGGCCTCCTCGGCCCCCGGCCCCCGGGGAGGCCGACGCGGGTGACGCTCCGGCGGTCCACCCCCCGGTGCGGAAGCCGGGGGCTCCGGCTCCGCCCGAGCCAACGATCACCGCCGGGGCCGGTCACTGGCCCGGTCAGCCGCCTCCGGCGGTATGGACGTAATTTCACCCGACCGGGGAGCGCCCGGTCGGCGGGAGACGGCCGCCCGATCGCGCACCCCAGGGTGACCGGCCCGCGGGAAGTGGCCTCCTGATCGCGCGCCCCGGGGCGGCCGGTCCGGAGGCGGCGGCCTGCTGATCCCGTACCCCGGGGCGGCCGGTCCGGGGGAGGCGACCTCCTGATCGCGCACCCCGGCGTGCAGGATGGACGTATGGATCTGCGCATCTTCACCGAGCCCCAGCAGGGGGCCACCTACGACACTCTGCTCACCGTCGCCAAGGCCACCGAGGACCTCGGCTTCGACGCCTTCTTCCGCTCCGACCACTACCTCCGCATGGGCAACGTGGACGGCCTGCCCGGCCCCACCGACGCCTGGATCACCCTGGCCGGACTCGCCCGCGAGACCAAGCGCATCCGGCTCGGCACCCTGATGACCGCGGGTACCTTCCGGCTGCCCGGCGTGCTCGCCATCCAGGTCGCCCAGGTCGACCAGATGTCCGGCGGCCGGGTCGAACTCGGCCTCGGCGCGGGCTGGTTCGAGGAGGAGCACAAGGCCTACGGCATCCCCTTCCCCAAGGAGAAGTTCGCCCGGCTCGAAGAGCAGCTGGAGATCGTCACCGGCCTGTGGGGCACGGCCCCCGGCAAGACCTTCGACTTCCACGGCGCCCACTACGACCTCACGGACTCTCCCGCGCTGCCCAAGCCGGCCCAGGAGAAGATCCCGGTGCTCGTCGGCGGCCACGGGCCCACCCGCACCCCGCGGCTGGCCGCCAAGTACGCCGACGAGTTCAACATGCCGTTCGCCTCCGTCGAGGACAGCGAGCGCCAGTTCGCCCGCGTGCGCGCCGCCGCCGAGGAAGCCGGCCGCGGCGACGAGCTGACCTACTCCAACGCCCTCGTCGTCTGCGTCGGCCGGGACGAGGCGGAGGTCGCCCGCCGGGCCGCCGCGATCGGCCGCGAGGTCGACGAGCTGAGGCTCAACGGCCTGGCCGGCTCCCCGGCCGAGGTCGTCGACAAGATCGGCCGCTACGCCGAGATCGGTGCGAGCCGTATCTACCTCCAGGTCCTCGACCTCGACGACCTCGACCACCTGGAGCTCATCTCCGCGCAGGTGCAGTCGCAGCTCTCCTAGCGGCCCCGGGCGCCCTCGATAAACGAAGGCGCTGGTGGGCACGGGTGTGCGAAGCTGTGGGCGTCGTCCTGCCGGGCCCCCGGGATCACCGTCCCGGGGGCCCGCGCACGCACGGCGGCGAAACCGTCCACCCAGCCGGAGAGGCCCTCCGCATGTTCCTGACGATCACGACCACCGGCACCCCGGAACGCCCCGCCACCGACCTCGGCTACCTGCTGCACAAGCATCCCGACAAGGCGCAGGCGTTCTCCACCTCCTACGGCACGGCCCACGTCCTCTACCCCGAGGCGGAAGCCCAGCGCTGCACGGCGGCGCTGCTGCTGGAGGTCGACGCGGTGGCACTGGTCAGGCGCGGCAAGGGCAAGGGCCGCGGCGGCGCCCCGGACGCGGCCCTGGCGCAGTACGTCAACGACCGCCCCTACGCGGCCTCCTCCCTGCTCGCCGTGGCGCTGAGCAGCGTCCTCTCCAGCGCCATGAAGGGCGTCTGCCACGCCAGGCCGGAGCTCCCGGGCCAGGCCAGGCCGCTGCGCGTCGAGGTGCCCGCCCTGCCCGCCCGGGGCGGCCCCGACCTGGTGCGGGCGCTCTTCGAGCCGCTCGGCTGGACCGCCGCCGTCGAACCCGTGCCGCTGGACACCGCGTTCCCCGAGTGGGGCGACTCGCGCTACGTGAGCCTCGTCCTGGAAGCGGACACGCTCACCCTCGCCGAGGCCCTGCGCCACCTCTACGTCCTGCTCCCTGTCCTCGACGACGCCAAGCACTACTGGGTCGCCCCCGACGAGGTCGACAAACTGCTGCGCGCCGGCGAGGGCTGGCTGCCCGGCCACCCCGAGCAGCGGCTGATCACCAGCCGCTACCTCTCGCGCCGCTGGTCGCTGACCCGGCAGGCCACCGAGCGTCTGGAACTGGTGCGGCTCGCCGAGGCCGACGACAGCGCGGTCGAGGAGATCGACAACGCCGTCGAGGCGGAGACCGAGACCGAGGAGAAGCCGACGCCGCTGGCCGTACAGCGCCGCGAGGCGATCGTCACGGCGCTCCGCACGTCCGGTGCCGCCCGGGTCCTCGATCTGGGCTGCGGGCAGGGCCAGTTGGTGCAGACCCTGCTCGAGGACCCGGCCTTCACCGAGATCGTCGGTGTGGACGTCTCGATGCGCGCGCTCACCATCGCCTCCCGGCGCCTCAAGCTGGACCGCATGGGCGAGCGGCAGGCCTCCCGTGTCCAGCTCTTCCAGGGCTCCCTGGCGTACACCGACGCCCGGCTCAAGGGCTACGACGCCGCCGTGCTCAGCGAGGTGATCGAGCACCTCGACCTGCCGCGGCTGCCCGCCCTGGAGTACGCGGTGTTCGGCTCCGCGCGCCCGCGCACGGTCCTCGTGACCACCCCGAACGTCGAGTACAACGTGCGCTGGGAGTCCCTCCCGGCCGGCCACGTCCGGCACGGCGACCACCGCTTCGAGTGGACCCGCGAGGAGTTCCGCGCCTGGGCGGAGGTGGTCGCAGAACGGCACGGCTACGGCGTCGAGTTCGTCGCCGTTGGCCCCGACGACCCGGAGGTGGGGCCGCCCACCCAGATGGCCGTGTTCACGATGACCAGCCCGAAGGAGGCGAAGGCGGCATGACCGACACACAGCGAGGGCGCGTGCTGCCCGTCACCGACCTGTCCCTGGTGGTGCTGATCGGCGCCACCGGCTCCGGCAAGTCCACCTTCGCCCGCAAGCACTTCAAGCCCACCGAGGTCGTCTCGTCCGACTTCTGCCGCGGCCTGGTCTCGGACGACGAGAACGACCAGAGCGCCACCAAGGACGCCTTCGACGTCCTGCACTACATCGCGGGCAAACGCCTGGCCGCCGGCCGCCGCACCGTCGTGGACGCGACCAGCGTGCAGTCCGACGCCCGCCGTCAGCTGATCGACCTGGCCAAGCGGTACGACGTGCTGCCGATAGCCATCGTGCTCGACGTGCCCGAGGAGGTGTGCGCCGAGCGCAACGCGGCCCGCACCGACCGCGCCGACATGCCCCGCCGGGTCATCGGCCGCCACACCCGCGAACTGCGCCGCTCCCTGAGGCACCTGGAGCGCGAGGGCTTCCGCAAGGTGCACGTCCTGCGCGGCGTCGACGAGATCGAGCACGCCACGGTCGTCACCGAGAAGCGCTTCAACGACCTGACCCACCTCACCGGCCCGTTCGACATCATCGGCGACATCCACGGCTGCTCCGCCGAACTGGAGGCGCTGCTGGCCAAGCTGGGCTACGTCGACGGCGTCCACCCCGAGGGCCGCACGGCCGTCTTCGTCGGCGACCTGGTCGACCGCGGCCCGGACAGCCCCGGCGTGCTGCGCCGCGTGATGGCCATGGTGAAGTCCGGCAACGCCCTGTGCGTGCCCGGCAACCACGAGAACAAGTACGGCCGCTACCTGCGCGGCCGCAACGTCCAGCACACCCACGGCCTCGCCGAGACCATCGAGCAGATGGCGGGCGAGAGCGAGGAGTTCGTCGCCGAGGTACGGCAGTTCCTCGACGGACTCGTCAGCCACTACGTCCTCGACGGCGGCCGGCTGGTCGTCTGCCACGCCGGTCTGCCCGAGAAGTACCACGGCCGCACCTCCGGCCGGGTCCGCAGCCACGCCCTGTACGGCGACACCACCGGGGAGACCGACGAGTTCGGCCTGCCGGTGCGCTACCCCTGGGCGGAGGACTACCGGGGCCGGGCCGCCGTCGTCTACGGCCACACCCCGGTGCCGGAGGCGACCTGGCTCAACAACACCATCTGCCTGGACACCGGTGCCGTCTTCGGCGGCAAGCTCACCGCGCTGCGCTGGCCGGAGCGCGAGCTGGCCGACGTACCGGCGGAGCGGGTCTGGTACGAGCCGGCGAAGCCGCTGCTCACCGAGGCGCCCGGCGGGCAGGACGGCCGGCCGCTGGACCTGGCGGACGTGCGGGGCCGCAGGGCCGTCGAGACCCGGCACCAGGGCCGCGTCACCATCCGCGAGGAGAACGCCGCGGCGGCCCTGGAGGTCATGAGCCGCTTCGCGGTCGACCCGCGGCTGCTGCCGTACCTGCCGCCGACCATGGCCCCGACGGCCACCTCGCACGTGGAGGGCTACCTGGAGCACCCCGAGGAGGCCTTCGCCCAGTACAAGGAGGACGGTGTCGCACGGGTCGTGTGCGAGGAGAAGCACATGGGCTCGCGGGCGGTGGCCCTGGTGTGCCGCGACGCGGACGCGGCGCGCAGGCGCTTCGGCGTTGGGGGCACCTCCCGTTCGAGCGCAGCCGAGAGTGGGGGAGGCCCGACCGGGTCGCTCTACACCCGCACCGGCCGCCCCTTCCTCGACGACGAGGCGCTCACCGAGGAGATCCTCGGCCGGGTACGCGCGGCGATCGACGAGGCGGGCCTGTGGGACGAGCTGGAGACGGACTGGCTGCTGCTGGACGCCGAGCTGATGCCCTGGTCGCTGAAGGCGTCCGGGCTGCTGCGGTCGCAGTACGCCGCCGTGGGCGCCGCGTCCGGCGCGGTGCTCCCGCGGGCGCTGGGCGCCCTGCGCGGCGCGGCGGAACGCGGCGTGGACGTGACCGGCCTGCTCTCCCGCACGGGTGAACGCGCCGCCGACGCCGCCGCGTTCACCGAGGCCTACCGCCGCTACTGCTGGACCACGGACGGCCTGGACGGTGTGCGCCTGGCACCGTTCCAGATCCTCGCGGTCCAGGGCCGCAGTCTCACCGCCCTGCCGCACGACGAGCAGCTCGCCCTGCTCGACCGGCTCGTCGAGCACGACGGCAGCGGCCTGCTGCAGACCACCCGGCGGCTCTACGTCGACACCGCCGACCCGGAGTCGGTGCGGGCCGGTGTCGACTGGTGGCTGGAGATGACCGGCCGCGGCGGCGAGGGCATGGTCGTCAAGCCGGTCGGCGCGGTGGTCCGGGACGGCCAGGGCCGCCTGGTGCAGCCCGGCATCAAGTGCCGCGGCCGCGAGTACCTGCGGATCATCTACGGCCCGGAGTACACGCGCCCGGAGAACCTCGCCCGGCTGCGCTCACGGTTCCTCAACCACAAGCGGTCCCTGGCCATCCGCGAATACGCCCTGGGCCTGGAGGCCCTGGACCGGCTGGCCGAGGGCGAACCGCTGTGGCGGGTGCACGAGGCGGTGTTCGGGGTGCTGGCACTGGAATCGGAGCCGGTCGACCCGAGACTCTGACCTCGGACACGAATGATTCCGGCCAGGCTTGTCCCGCCTGGGGCGCTCCTGGCCGGACCTCGCCCTTCCGTTCCCATTCGTCCCTGGTTAACCGCTGGTTGCCGTGCTAACTTCGCTGGTCGGTCAGGCGGGTGTACCGGCTCAGGGGGAAAGTCGGTGGAGACACAGGCGGGGTTCGGCGAGCCCGATGGCGGATCCGGGCGTGCGGACGGCTTACGGCTGCTGCTGGGGCTGACCAACGCCCTGTGCGGCCTCGGCTGCATGGAGGACGCCCAGGGGCGACTGCACTTCGGTGTCGTCCTCGGAGACCTGCTGGGACGTCAGATCGACCTGCGCGGCGTCAAGTTGCGCGAGGACGTGGTGCTGCTGGTGCGCGCCGCGCTGAACATGCCGGGCGGCGAGCGCGTACTGGTCGAGGTGGTGCGGATCCTCGAGGGCGACCCGGCGGGCGACGAGCTCGACCAGCTGCTCGCCCAGTGGCTCGCCCCCGCCCCGCCCCCCGCCCTGCACGGCCCCCTCACCCGAGACGACGAGACCGGCGCCCGCGCCCTCCTCGCCCAGGGCGACCTGCCCGCGGCCCGGCTGCGCGACGCCCTCGTCGAGGAACTCAACGGGCTCGACCTGCCCGCCGGACTCACCCCGGAGCAGCTCCTCGCCCACGTCCTGGACTTCAACGTCCAGCCGGACGGGCTGCCCCCGGCCGTCCTCCTGGTCGATCACGCCGCCCGGCTCGCCGCAGGCCCCGCGCATCGCGCCGCCCTGGCCGGCTGGGCCGAGGACTGGGCCCGGCGCGCCGGTCTGACCGGGGCGATGGAGGAACGGCGTCGGGCGCGTGCCGCGGTGACGAGCGATCCGGACATCCCGCGCTGCCTGGTCGTCGCCGTGGAGCCGACCCGGGACGGCACCGGTGAGATCGTCGTCCGCCCCTGGCTCAACACCGTCCCCGGTCACTGGAACCCCCAGCCCGGCGAACCCGCCACGACCACGCTCGACGAACTCGGCACGGCCGTCCAGCGCGCCTTACGGCAGGGCGCCCGCCTCTGGTCGGCGCCCCGCGACGCCGATCCCCGTGGACGCCGGCAGCCGCCGCCGTACATCGAGTTCGTCCTCCCGTACGACCTCCTCAACCACGATGTGGCGGGTCTGACCTTCCGGATCGGCGACGGCCAGCCGCTCCCGCTCAGTCTGAAGTACGGGGTGCATCTGCGCAGTCTGGAGCGGATGCGCACGGACGACGCCCTGGTGCGGGACCAGTGGCGGGAACGCTGGCGAATCCTGCGCGAGGACGGCGTCCTGGTGCACGGGTGGCGCGAACCGGACGGCCGCCGGCTCGGCGCGTGGCAATCCGGCCTCGCCGGGGAACCACGGCATACGGCGGTGGTGCTCGACGCCCCGACCGACGTTCTGGCCCTGGAGGCCCTCAAGGCCGCCATAGCGGAAGGGATAGGGATCGCCGTCTGGGACCGCAGAGGTGTCTTCCGTGAAGAACGCCGCGAGGTGGTGACCGCCCTGTTCGCCGCGGCGCCCACCCCGGCGAGAATCCCGGTCGCCGTGCACCTGCTGCGCCGGAACGCCGAGAGCGAGGGCCGGGGGCCCGGAGAGCTCCTCGGTAGACACATCGGGTTTTTCTGGGACGATCCGACGCGTCCCGTCGACTTCCAGCCCACCGACCCAGGCGATCTCGCCAGCGAGGAGGCACCGGCATGAGCGCGCAGGAGCAGACGGCCCCGAACGGCTGGCGGATCTTCCACGGCACGGGCAGTGCCCCCGCCGAACCACCGGCCCTGCCCGCGCCGCCGCCCTGGCGCCGGTTCGGCGGCGGACCGCCCCGGCCCGTGCCGCCGGCCGACCCGCAGGCCGCGCTGCGCCGCATGGGCCCGGGCGACGTCACCCCGCAGCTGGGCGAGGAAGAGATCGACATCGTCAACGCGGCCCTGCTGCTGCGCCGGCCGCTGCTGATCACCGGCCCGCCCGGCGTCGGCAAGTCCACCCTCGCCTACCTCATCTCCCGTGAGCTGGGCCTGGGCCGGGTCCTGGAGTGGAACATCGTCAGCCGCACCACCCTGCGCGACGGCCTCTACGCCCACGACGCCATGGGCCGGGCCCAGGCCATCGCCGCCTGGCGGGCCGGGCTGCGGCACGCGACGGCCTGGGAGCCGGACCCGGACGACGCCGGTGCCGACGCGGGCGTCAACACGGCGCTTTCTCAAAAACCTCGTCAACTTCCCCCGCGTTTGGGGGACTTCATCACGCTGGGTCCCCTGGGGACCGCGCTGCTGCCCTACGATCGTCCCCGGGTGCTTCTCGTCGACGAGCTCGACAAGAGCGACATCGACCTGCCGAACGACTTGCTGCACGTCCTGGAGAACGGAAGCTATGACGTCCCCGAGCTGGTGCGCGACGCCGCGGACACCGCGAGCGTCCACACCAGTGACCCCGGAGGCCGGGCCGAGGTGGGCGACGGGCGGGTCGAGTGCCGGGAGTTCCCGGTCGTGGTGATCACCAGCAACGGGGAACGCGAATTCCCCGCGGCCTTCCGCCGGCGGTGTCTGCCGCTGGAGATGCGCACCCCCACCCGGGAGCAGCTGCTGGCCATGGTCGAGGGGCACCTCGGAACGCGCCCCCCGGGCACGGAAAGCCTGGTCGACCTGTTCGTCCGGAGTGTCCGGTCCGGTGGCACCCACTCCCTGGACCAGCTACTCAGCGCTGTCCATATGACTACCACGGGTGGTTTCCAGGCGGACGGGGACGGGCGTAAGCTCGTGGAAATGCTCCTGCGCGACCTCGCGAAGGGCCGCTGAATGAAGGGTTATCCCAGGGAGCACGCATCCGGGCTCGGCGACGGATTTCCCGTTTCGGGGTCGTCGCCCCCGTCGGCGTTCCCCGAGTCCGCCGACCAGGCGGCAGAGCACGGAGCGACGGTACCGGACACCCCCGAGGCGCCCGCCCCGCGCTGGCAGGACATCGCCGACGCGGTCTGGCTCGCCGCGCACTGGAACCGCCACGGCGGCCCCGCCCCCTCCGCCCCGGGTCTCGTGCCGGACCGGGAGGCGGCGTCCCGCGCCCAGCCTCCCGTGCCCGAAGGGGACGCGGAGGACCCGGACCGGGCGGAGGCGCCGGACTCGCCCCGGGCCGCCGGGCGCGACCCCGCCGGTACGCCTCCCGACGCCGCACACCCGCCCGCCGCCCCGGCTGCTCCGGACGGTCCCGGAGAGCGCCCGTGGGCCGCCGGATGGGCCCCTCCCGCGGAACCGATGGGCGCGGCCCGCCTGTTACCGGACGCCGAGGGCCGCTTCACCCTGCGCCTCGGACGGCCCCTGCTGCCCGCCGAGGACCACTCCGGGCAGGCCCCGGGTCGCACCACCGCCCTGTACGCCCGTGCCCTGCACCGGCTGGCCCGGCGCGTTCCCACCCGCGAGGCGCTGGAACTCGACGAGGAGACCACCGCCGAACAGGGGGTCGTGGACGGCCTGTGGATGCCGTTCCTCAGGCCCGCCCGGACGGCCGCCTTCGACCTGGTCGTGCTCGTCGACGACGCCCCGACCCTGCGCATCTGGGACGAGTCCACCGCCCGCCTCACCCGGGCAGCCGAGCACAGCGGCGCCTTCCGGGCCGTCCGGACGGTCCGGGTGCAGCTGCCGCGCACCGGGACCGCCACCCTGCGCTGGACCACCGGGCGGGCCGCCGCCGACCCGGCCGAACTGCTCGACGGGCGCGGCGACCGCGTCTTCCTCGTCGTCACCGACGGTCTCGCCCACGGCTGGGCCGCGCCCGCCGCCGACGACCTGCTCGGCCGGCTCGCGCACGCCGGTCCCACCGCCCTGGTCCACCTCCTGCCCCCGCACCTGCGGCACCGCACCTCGCTCTACCCCCACCCGGCCGTTCTGGAAGCGGGCGGATTCGGTGTCGCCAACGACGGACTCGAGCACTGGGCGCCGCCCGGCGGACCCGACCCGCTGCGGCCGCTGCCCGACGCGGGTGACGGTTCCGTGCCCGTGCCGGTGCTCTCCCTGAAGCCCGGCTCGCTCTCCGCCTGGGCCGATCTCGTCACCGGGGAGCGCGGGGTGCGCCGCGCCCTGCCGGTCGTGCTGGCCGGCACCCTCACCAAGGGTTCGCCCGCGCCCGGGCTGCGTGCCCCGCGCTTCCCGCGCGCCGCCAAGGCCGCCGTGCGCCGCTTCTTCACCCTCGCCACCCCGGCCGCACGGCGACTGGCCACCCAACTCGCCGCCATTCCCTTCGAGTTCGACCTCGTGGAGCAGTTGCGGCGGCGCACCATGCCGGAGACCGGCCCTGACCACCTCGCCGAGATCCTGATGGGCGGGCTGATCGACTGGGACGGCGACGGCGAGGGGCGCCCCGAGTTCGCCGACGGGGTGCGCGAGGAACTGCTCGCCACCACCACCCGCAGCCAACTCGCGCACACCGTCAGCGTGGTGGGCGAACTGCCCGCCGCCGGCGCCCGGGGGGTCGCGCTGCGCGCCGCCCTGCGCGACCCGATGGGCGCGACGCTGCCCGACGCGGCCGAGCAGGGCTGGGTGCGCAGCGAGCTGGCCGTGATGCGCGCGCTCTCGGGACCGTACTCCGAGCGGGCCCGCCGCATCGAGCCCGGACCGGCCCGGGCCCGCGGACCCGGTGCCACCGAACGAGTGAGTCCGGGAATGTCCGAGCCTGCACTCTCTGAGGTGAACCGAGCGGATCATGGGGGATTGTCCGACGGATCGGGAAGTCTGCCACCGTCGAACACCCCCAACGAACCTGGAGAACCTCCCGTGCCACCCCTGGTATCCGACGTCACCTCACAAGAACCTCCGGAGGCTGAGCCCCCCATGCCGAGCACCATGACGACCTCGTCAGCGCCCGCCCTCCTGGTGAACGTTCCTCTGCGGAACACCTCGTTCGTCGGCCGGCAGGCGCTGCTGAGTGCCGTCGAGGAGCAGCTGGGGGCGCAGGACACCGCGGCGGTGCTGCCCAACGCCCTGCACGGACTCGGCGGCGTCGGCAAGTCACAGCTGGCACTGGAGTACGTCTACACCCACCAGCACGACTACCGGGTGATCTGCTGGATCCCCGCCGAGCGCGAGAGCCTCATCCTCGCCGCGCTGGCCCAGCTGGCGGCACAGCTGGGCGTCGCCCCCACCGGGCAGGACCTCGGAGCGCCCGCCGCCAACACCGCCGTGCCGGCCGTACTGGAGGCCCTGCGCAGCGGGTCGCCCTACGACAACTGGCTGCTGGTCTTCGACAACGCCGAAGACGTCGAGGCGGTGCGTCAGTTCTTCCCGACCAACGGCCCGGGCAAGGTCATCGTCACGTCCCGGAACCGCGCGTGGGAGAGGGTGGCCACCTCGTTGCCCGTCAACGTGTTCGAGCGAGAGGAATCGGTCGAACTGCTCCAGAAGCGGTCGCCCGACCTGTCCACCGAGGACGCCGACCGGCTCGCGGAGGCGCTGGGCGACCTGCCGCTGGCGGTCGAGCAGGCCGGAGCCTGGCGGGCGGTCACCGGCATGCAGGTCGACGAGTACCTGGACCTGCTGGCGCAGCGCAGCCCCGAGATCCTCGAACTCGACCCGGCCCCCGACTACCCGGTCTCCGTCGCGGCCGCCTGGGACATCTCGCTGGAGCGGATCAAGGAGAACAACCCGGGCGCGCGGCAGCTGCTCGACATCTGCGCCAGCATGGCGCCCGAGCCCATTCCCCGGTCGATGCTGCGCGGCAGCCGCGGCGTCAATGTGACGCCCGAGGTCGACCCCCTGCTGCGCGAGTCGATCAAACTGAACCGCGCCGTCCGCGACCTCAGCCAGTTCTCCCTGGTCAAGGTCGACCCACGCTCCGACACCCTCCAGATGCACCGTCTGCTCCAGACCGTGCTCCTGGCCAAACTGAGCACCGAGGAGCGGGAGCGGATGCGGGACGCCGCCCATCAGCTCCTGTCCGCCGCCAAGCCGGGCCCCTACGGCTCGTCGCTCGAATGGCGCGCGTACCAGGCGCTGTTGCCGCACGTGCTCACCTCCCAGGCCGTGACCAGCACCGACACCTATGTGCGGGAGCTGGTCTTCGACACCGTCTGGTTCCTCTACTACTGGGGCGACCACGTCGGCGCCGCCGACTTCGCCCGCCAGGCCTGGAGCGCCTGGATCGCGGCGTCGGGCGAGGAGGACGTCCACGTCCTGCGGATGATGAAGAGCCTCGGGTTCCTGCTGCGGCAGATCGGCCAGGTCCCCGAGTCCATTCCGCTCACCGAGAAGGCGCTGGAGATCTCCCGCAGGACGGACATCGACCCGGAGAACCTCATCGACTCGCTCTGCGAGATGGCCGACGCCCGCGGCTACCAGGGCCGGTTCGAGGAAGCCCGGGCCCTGACGCAGGAGGCCACCGAGCTGGCCCGGTCCCTGTTCGGACCGGACGACCCGATGACCCTGCGCGCCACCCACGCCTGGGGCGTGGCCCTGCGGCTGTGCGGCCGGTTCAAGGACGCGCTGCCGCTCGACCAGGAGAACGCCCAGCAGCGTGAACTGCTGTTCGGCCCGGCCAGTTTCTTCACCCTCAACACCCTCAACGCGCTCTCCATCGACATGCGCGAGAGCGGGGACTACCCCGGCGCCCGCGACTTCCAGGAGGACGCCTACCGCAGGGCGCGCAGCGAACTCGGCGAGGAGCATCCGCTGACCCTGCGCGTCGCCAGAAACCTCGCGGTGTGCCGGCGCCGTGACGGGGCGCACGCGGAGGCGGCCAAACTCGCGGAGGAGACGCTGCGGCGCTTCATCGCCCGCTACGGCCCGGACCACTTCGACGCCATGTCGTCGGCCACCAACGTCTCCGTCGACCAGCGGCTCGCCGGTGACCTCGAGGGCTCCCGCCAGCTGGCGGAGGTGACGCTGCGGCGCTTCGAGCAGCGCCTCGGCGCGAACCACGCGTACACCTTGCTGACCAAGGCCAACCTGGCCGCGACCCTGCGCGCGCAGGGGGCCTTGGAGCAGGCCCAGGAGCTGGAGGACGACGCCGCGAGCCGGCTGGCGGACGGGGTGGGTGCCCAGCACGTCACCACCCTGACGGTGGCCATCGGGCAGGCCAATACGGCCTATGCGCGCGTCGACTTCGAACGGGCGCACGAGATCGATCAATCCAATCTGGAGCTGCTCACCGAGATCGCCGGCGAGGAGCATCCGCTGACACTCGCCTGCATGGCCAACCTCGGACTCGACCTGCGGGGCCTGGGGCGCGGCGCGGAGGCCGACGAGCTCCAGCGCCGGGCGACGGACGGGTTCGCCCGGGTGGTGCGCGCCGATCACCCGTGGCTGCTCGCGGCCCGTCAGCGCCGTCGGATCGAGTGCGACATGGCGCCGATGCCGCTGTAGCGGGCGACCCCGGCCGGGGTGGCGCTCGGGCCACCCCGGGGCCGGTCAGCCCGCGTCCACCACCGGCGTGCTGGACGCGCCGTCGGCCGGGCGCGGGTCGTGCGCGGGGATCGCCTCCGGGCGCCCCGGGGCGCGGGTCGGCTCGTGGTCCGACAGGCGGCGGACCAGGTTCAGCAGGGGCTGGGTGAGCAGCGTCGTGGCCAGGGCCATGAAGACCAGCACGGTGTAGAGCGGCCTGCTCACCAGCCCTGCCTGGAAACCGGCGTTGAGCGCGATCAGCTCCGTCAGGCCGCGGGCGCTCAGCAGGACTCCCACGGTGCGCGCGTCGTCGCGGTCCAGTCCGCCCAGCCGGGCCGCCACCGCGCCGCTGCCGACCTTCGTGACCACCGCGAGCACCGTCACCACCAGCAGGGTGAGCCACCCGGTGGCGTTCATGTTGTTCAGCGTGACGGACTGCCCGGAGAAGACGAAGAAGTACGGCACCAGCAGCGAGCTGACGACGTGCAGGGGCCGCAGCAGATCCGGGTCGAGGGTGCCGTCGTCCTCGCGCGGGCAGACGATCCCGGCGAGCAGCGCACCGCAGATGGCGTGCAGCCCGAGGAACTGGGTGACGGATGCCGACGCGCAGGCGAAGCCGATGAGCAGCGCCAGCCGCAGGGACGGCTCCGTACGGGTGCGCCACAGCAGCCTGCGCAGCGCCGGGCGGGCCACCAGCAGCATCAGCACGGCGAACCCGGCCGCGATCAGCGCCCGCCCCCGCCAGTCCAGCGCGTGCTCCCCGCTGTCGCCGTCCAGCATCGTCCCGGCCAGCACCGTCCAGCCGATCACATCGAGCAGTCCGGCCGCGGACACCGCGAGGATCCCCGGCACCGTGTCGGCGAGGTCGTTCTCCCGCACGATGGCCGTCAGCACGGGTACGGCCGTTATGGACAGGGCGACCCCGGCGAACAGCACCATGCCGACCGTCAGCCCGGGCATGTCCAGCTCGCGCAACTGCTCCCGGAACAGCAGCGCACAGCCACTGCCCACCACCATCGGCACCACGAACGACGCCAGCGCCACCGTCACCACCGTGCGCGCCCGGTCGCCGAGGATCTTCAGGTCCAGCTCGTAGCCGACCGCGAAGAGGAAGACCACCAGGGCGAACTGCGCGAGCCCGGTCAGCGCGGTGCCGATCTCCCGGGGGAACAGCACGGTGTAGGCATCCGGTGCCGCACTGCCGAGCAGCGAGGGGCCGAGGGCGATGCCCGCCGCCAGCTGGCCGACGATGTAGGGCTGCCTCAGCCGCTGGGCCAGCCAGCCGGCGCCATGGCCGACCGCCAGAATCAGGGCGGAGGCGAACAGGAAATGCGTGACCACCGTTTCAGGGCTCACCGTGTCCCCCCGTGTCCAGTCGTCGAGGCCCGCACCGCGGCCGTGGACGCGTCGCCACACCTCTGATCGACCCCAACCTCCCTATGATAGAGGTAACTTGACGGCGTATCGGCAGTCGTACACAACACTGCACCGGTGTCACGGGGGGCACATGGCGACGGTCGTATTCATCCATGGGACAGGGGTGCGCGAACCAGGCTTCTCGAAGCTTGCGGGGCGCGTGGCGGCCGGACTGACCGCCCTGCGCGAGGGGCTTCGCATCGTGCCGTACTACTGGGGCGACACGCACGGCGCCACGCTCGCGGCGGGCGGCGCCAGTCTTCCCGCCGCGCCGGGCGGCACGTCCCGGGGCCCGGCCGGACCGGACCCCGAGGAGGAGACGGCCGCCTGCTGGGCCGCCCTCTACGCCGACCCGTACGCGGAGCTCACCCTCGCTGCGGCCGGCGCCACGCAGGGCGCGGAGCGGCCCCCCGGCACCCTGCCGCCGGACCAGGCGATACGCGCACGGCTGGCCGCACTCGCGGCGCAGGGCGACGAAGGGGCCGAGGAGTTGGGGCCCGGCCTCGGCCGCGCCGCCACCGACCTCGCCGCCCACCACCTGCTCGGGCCCGCCGCGCAGGCTCTCACCCCCGACGACCTCGCTCACCTCGCCGCCCGCAGCCTCACCGCCCGGGTCATCGCGGACGCCCTGGACGGCGACGCCCCCCTGGTGCCGGGCGGCGACAGCCGTGACGCCGTCGCCGAGCGGCTGGCCGTGGCACTCGGCGCGGCGCCCCGGGGCACGGAACGCGGGGTGCGCTCGCTGATGCTGCGGACGGCGGGCTCGATGGCATCGCGTGCCGTCCTGCGCCGCCGGCGCGCCCTCACCGAGGCCGCCCACCCGGCCGCCGCCGACATCCTGCGCTACCTCAGCCGAGGCGAGGCGGTCCGCACCGACCTGCGCGAGCTGGTCGCGGGCCTGGAACCGCCCGTCACCCTCGTCGGCCACAGTCTGGGCGGCATCATCGCCCTGGACACCCTGATCACCACCCCGCTGCCCCAGGTCCGGCTCCTGGTGACAGCGGGCTCCCAGGGCCCCTTCCTCTACGAGTCCGGATCCCTGCCCTCCCTCGAACACCCCGCGCCGCTCCCGCCGCACCTGCCCGACTGGCTGAACCTCTACGACCCGCGCGACCTGCTCTCCTACCTCGGCGCGGGTCTCTTCCCCGGCCGCGTCACGGACGTCCGGGTCGACAGCCGTCAGCCCTTCCCCGCCTCCCACAGCGCCTACTGGACCAACCCCGAGGTGTACCGGCACATCGTGGACCGGCTGCCGTGAACCCCGCCCGCGTGCACGCGCTGATCGTCGGCATCGAGCGCTACGACGCCGGACCCGGCTGGGACCTGCCCGGCCCGGCCCGCGACGCGGTCGCCTTCCACCGGCTGCTGCGGGAGGCCGGGGTGCCGCAGGAACAACTCCGGCTGCATCTGGCGCCCTTGGCGGCCCACGCCCCCGGGGTGGCCCACGAGCCCGCCGACCACGCCACCCTGCGCCGCGTCCTGGTCCGGGAACTGCCCCGGGAGCGGGGCGACGTCCTGTGGGTCTGGTGGGGCGGGCACGGGGTGCTCGACCGGGCCGGGCACCTGCGGCTGTTCTGCTCCGATGCCAGCACCGCCGACAAGCTGGGCATCGACCTCGACAGCGCGCTCGACCGGTACGCCGGGGACGCCGTACCGGCCTTCGGGGAGCAGCTGTGGATCGTGGACGCCTGCGAGACGTTCGAGGAAGACCTCGCCTTCCTGGAGCAACTGCCCCCGGACGCCCTGCCGGTGGGGCGGCGCAACCACGCCCATCGGCAGACCCTGTTGCAGGCCGCCGGGCGCGGGCGGGCCGCGGCCAACGACCCCGAGCGCGGGACGGGCCTGTTCTCCGAGATCCTGCTCGCGCTGCTGGCCGACCGGGCCGCCGTCCTGCCCGCACCGCCCGATCCGGAGGGACTGTTTCCGGCCGTACGGGCACGTATCGCGGCCCTCAGGGAAGCGGGACGTACTCTGCAGTATCCGGAGATTCGGCTGCGGAGCCCGGAGCGCACCGAGATCATGGCACCGGCGGAGCAGGGCGCCGAGGGCCGGCCGGCCTCACCGCTGCAGCGGGCGGTGAACGCGCTCCTCGCCTATCCGCTGATGCAGGACCCCACCGAACGCCAAGCGCTCGTCGGCTCGTTGGACCCGGGTGTCACGGGCACGCTCGCCCGCCACAGCAAGGCACGCACCGATGTCGTCAGCATCCTCAACGGAATGGCCCGGAGGCGGCCGGAGGCGCTGTGGGAGCTGTTCGACGCCGTGGTCGCGCTGGACGAGGCACCCGATCTCCAGGCCGAACTGGGCGCGGCACTGACCGAGTTCGCGGCCTCGACGCGACGCCCGGGTGATCGGAAATGATCGGGTGGCGTGATCGTACGGTTTTCGACCCGGGCCGGAATGGCCATGATGGAAAAGGACGGGCACGGGGCATCGCGTGCCACCGTGCGAGAAGGGGGAGCATCTTGGACCAGCAGCCCGCTCTGTGCCACGCCGAAGTCGCCGTCCGCGAGCCGGCCGCGGCTGCTGCTACCGCCGTCTGGGAGTCGGATCTCGCCGATCTGACGGAGCTGCCCCTGACCGCGGTGGACGGTCTCGCCCCTCTGCGGCCCTCCGCCCGTCTGCTCGGCGAGGTCCTGCGGGCCCGCGGCAGCATCAGAGGGGGCAGCGAGGGGAGCGCCCGGGCCGAATAGGTCTGCAGCCCCCCGGCAGGCGGCCCGCCCGTGGCCTCGACGCTGTGCCGGGGCCCACGCCCGCACCCGCGACCGGAGGTCCCGCATGCCCAGCGAGCCGCGCCACCCCCCGTTCCGCATGCCCGAGCGGATCCTGGCGGAACTGGCGGCGGGGGGCGGCTCCGCGGAGGCCGTCGCCTTCCTCGAACGCGCGGAGCGGGCCAGGCGGCTGCTGCTCCTGCGGACCCTGCTGGACCGGCTCAGCGCCCTGAGCACCCCGCTGAGCTCCGCCGCCGAGGCCTGGGGTGTCCTCAAGGAGGCCGCCGCGGCGGCGCCCGGACCGGTCGACCGGCTGCTGCTCGCACCGGCGACCGGGGGATGGATCGCCCATCTCCTGCGCCGGCTGCACGGCACCGCGTCAGGACCACCGCTGTGGGCCGAGGCCGGGCATCTGTGCGCCCTGGCCGTCGCGGCCTCCCTGCGCGCCGGCACCCGGGCGGAGCTCCGGGTGCCCCTCACCGACGGCGCGCTGCCGGTGCCCGGGCTGGGACTGGCCCGGCTCCCCGGGGCGAAGGAGGGGCTGACGACCGGCCGGGCCCGGACGAACGGGGGCGAGCTGACGCTGTCCGGCCCGGGCCGTGACGGCACCCCCCTGTCGTCGACGGTCCGCCCGGCGACGCGGCCGCTGCCCGCACCGGCGGCCGACACCCCCGCCTGGCTGCCCCTGCGCACCCTCACCCACCGCACGCCCGGCGGCCCGGTCGGCATCCCCCTCGAAGACCTCGACCCCTACCGCGACCTGGACGATCCCCTCCCGCCGGCCCGGCTCGACCCCGACGAGGCCGCGTCCTGGCAGCGGC
This sequence comes from Streptomyces sp. NPDC043685, assembly GCF_056436585.1. Taxonomy (NCBI): domain Bacteria; kingdom Bacillati; phylum Actinomycetota; class Actinomycetes; order Kitasatosporales; family Streptomycetaceae; genus Streptomyces; species Streptomyces sp. NPDC043685. The sequence continues at coordinate 335,215 of NZ_JBWKCH010000006.1, forward strand.
TGTTCGAGGAGGCCGCGGCCCTCCTCGCCACACCGGGCGGCGACGGACCCGGCCGGTTCGACCCCCGTGACATCCGGGCCGTGGTGCCCTGGGGACGCACCGCCTCGCTGCCGCCCGCCCCGCCCACCGTGTCGGTGTCGGCCACCAGCGGCGACTCCTTCGGGGCCATGGTGATCGCCCGCCCGTCCTGCGGTACGGCGCTCGCCGAGACCCTGGTCCACGAGTTCCAGCACAGCAAGCTGGCCGCCCTCCTGCACCTCTTCCCGTTGCTCGACGACGACCGGGAGGAGCGCTACTACGCCCCCTGGCGACCGGATCCGCGCCACCTCACCGGTCTGCTGCACGGCGCCTACGCGTTCACCGGTGTCGCCGGGTTCTGGCGGGACCGGCTGGCCGTGGCCGGCGACGCCCGGGCGGCCGACACGGCCGGGTACCACTTCGCGCTGCGCCGCCTGCAGAGCAGGCTCGTGGTGCGCACGCTGCTGACGGAGGGCCGTCTCACCCCGCAGGGCCGGGTCCTGGTGACGGGACTGGCCCGCACGCTCGACGGCTGGCTGCGCGAGCCGGTCCCGTACGCCGCCCTCACCCGGGCGCGCACCGCCGCCGTGCTCCACCGCACCGAATGGCGCCTGCGCAACGTCGTGCCCGCCCGGGCCGCCGGGCCCGCGGACCTCCGCTTCCGCCCGGGCCGCACCTCCTGGCCGGACCTGCGCACCCATGCCTTCGCCACCCGTCCGGCCGCCCCCCGCACCGCCGACGAGCACCTCGCCGCCGGGGACGCGTCCACCGCGCTCGCCCGGTACACCGACCTCCTGGCCGACGCCCCGGCCGAACCGCACGCGCTCGCGGGCTGGATCGTGGCCCGGACGATCCTCGAACCGACAAGGGCCGCCCGCCGGACGCTGGCCCGGCCGGAGGAGCTGCTGGAGCCGTCGCCCCGGGTGTGACCCCGCCCTGCGCGTCCGTCGTCGGCGTGACAAACCGGCGTTCACGGAAACCGCCGAGAAGCGCGTCAACCCCGGCCCCGGCGGTCAGGATGAAGGCATGGCATACCACGTCCACTCCGAGGCCGGGCGGCTGCGCCGCGTCATCCTGCACCGGCCCGACCTCGAGCTCAAAAGGCTCACCCCGAGCAACAAGACCTCACTCCTCTTCGACGACGTGCTGTGGGTGCGCAGGGCCCGCGCCGAGCACGACGGGTTCGCCGACGTGCTGCGCGACCGGGGCGTCGCCGTCCACCTCTTCGGCGACCTGCTGGCCGAGACGCTCGAGGTTCCGGCGGCCAGATCCCTCGTCCTGGAGCGGGTCTTCGACGAGAAGGAGTACGGCCCGCTGGCCACCGACCCGCTCAGAGCGGCCTTCGAGAACCTGCCCCCGCGGGAGCTGGCCGAGGTCCTGATCGGCGGCATGACCAAACGCGAGTTCCTCGACGTGCACCCGGAGCCGACCTCGGTCCGCTTCCACGTCATGGAACTGGACGACTTCCTGCTGGGCCCGCTGCCCAACCACCTCTTCACCCGGGACACCTCCGCCTGGATCTACGACGGCGTCTCCATCAACGCCATGCGCTGGCCCGCCCGGCAGCGCGAGACCGTGCACTTCGAGGCGATCTACCGGCACCACCCGCTGTTCCGGGAGGAAGCGTTCCACGTGTGGTCGGAGGGGCAGGCCGACTATCCGTCCACCATCGAGGGCGGCGACGTGCTGGTCATCGGCAACGGGGCGGTGCTCATCGGCATGAGCGAGCGCACCACCCCGCAGGCCGTCGAGATGCTCGCGCACAAGCTGTTCGCCGCCGGGTCCGCCGAGACGATCGTGGCCCTCGACATGCCCAAGCGGCGTGCCTTCATGCATCTCGACACCGTGATGACGATGGTCGACGGTGACACCTTCACCCAGTACGCGGGCCTCGGCATGCTCCGCTCGTACACCATCGAGCCGGGCGTCGGCGAGAAGGAACTGAAGGTCACCGACCACCCGCCGGAGCACATGCACCGCGCGATCGCCGCCGCGCTGGGCCTCAACGAGATCCGCGTGCTGACCGCCACCCAGGACGTGCACGCGGCCGAGCGCGAGCAGTGGGACGACGGCTGCAACGTGCTGGCCGTCGAACCCGGGGTCGTGGTCGCCTACGAGCGGAACGCCACCACCAACACGCACCTGCGCAAGCAGGGCATCGAGGTGATAGAGATCCCCGGCAGCGAACTGGGCCGGGGCAGGGGCGGACCGCGGTGCATGAGCTGCCCGGTGGAGCGGGACCCCGTGTAGGGGCCGGGGAGGAGGCGGGGAAGGGGTCCGCGGCCACCGTTCCGTATAGGCATGCTGAAGTTCGTATAGTATTCCAGACGTCTGTGTCCCCGCACTCCTGGAGCGCCCCCATGGCGACTGTCCCGACCGCCCTCGCCGGCCGCCACCTCCTCAAGGAGCTGGACCTCACCGCGGAGGAGTTCCGCGCTCTGGTCGAGCTGGCCGCCGAGCTGAAGGCCGCCAAGAAGGCCGGGGCCGAGACCCAGTACCTGCGGGGCCGGAACATCGCGCTGATCTTCGAGAAGACGTCCACCCGCACCCGCTGCGCGTTCGAGGTCGCGGCCGCCGACCAGGGCGCCTCGACCACCTACCTCGACCCCTCCGGCTCCCAGATCGGGCACAAGGAGTCGGTCAAGGACACCGCGCGGGTGCTGGGCCGGATGTTCGACGCGATCGAGTACCGGGGGGACAGCCAGCAGAAGGTGGAGGAGATGGCGGCGCACGCCGGCGTCCCCGTCTACAACGGGCTCACCGACGACTGGCACCCCACCCAGATGCTCGCCGACGTGCTGACCATGACCGAGCACTGCGCCAAGCCCCTGAACGAGGTCGCTTTCGCCTACCTGGGCGACGCCCGCTTCAACATGGGCAACTCCTACCTGGTCACCGGCGCCCTGCTCGGCATGGACGTCCGGCTGGTCGCGCCGAAGGAGTACTGGCCGGCCGAGGAGGTCGTCGAGCGGGCCCGGGCCCTCGCCGAGAGCAGCGGCGCCCGCGTCACGCTCACCGAGACCGTGGAGGAGGGCGTCCGGGGCGCCGACTTCGTCGCCACGGACGTCTGGGTGTCCATGGGCGAGCCGAAGGAGGTCTGGGCCGAGCGCATCACCGCCCTCGCCCCCTACGCCGTGACCACGGACGTGCTGCGCGCCACCGGCAACCCGGACGTGAGGTTCCTGCACTGCCTGCCCGCCTTCCACGACCTCGGCACCAAGGTCGGCCGGGAGATCCACGCCGCGCACGGCCTGGAGTACCTGGAGGTCTCCGACGAGGTCTTCGAGTCGGCCCACTCGGTCGTCTTCGACGAGGCGGAGAACCGGATGCACACCATCAAGGCGGTCTTGGTGGCGACCCTCGCCTGAACAGGCCTTATGCTGACCGGCGGCCCGGAACCACCCCTTCTTCGCGGCCGCCGCGCGACGAACCCGTCGCACTCCCCGCACCACCAGAAACGAGCACCACCCGCATGCCCGCTCCCCGGATCAAGTCCCCCGCCCTTCTCGTGGCGGAATCGGGCGCCGACCGTGAAGGCCACGGCCTGAAGCGCACGATGGGCCTTTTCCAGCTCATCTGCTTCGGCGTCGGCGCCATCGTCGGCACCGGCATCTTCGTCGGCCTGTCCGACTCGGTCGCCCAGGCCGGCCCGGCCGTCGTCGTCTCCTTCCTCCTCGCCGCGATCACCTGCGTCTTCACCGCGTTCGCCTTCGCCGAGCTGGGCGGCGCGATCCCGGTCTCCGGCTCCTCGTACTCCTTCGCCTACGCCGGTCTCGGCGAGGGCACGGCCTTCCTCGTCGGCTGGTGCCTGCTGCTGGAGTACGGCGTGTCCGTGTCCGCGGTGGCGGTCGGCTGGAGCCAGTACGTCAACGAGCTCCTCGACAGCGTCATCGGAGTGCACCTGCCCGCGGCCCTGTCGGCCGGTCCGGGCGACGGCGGGGTGGTGAACCTCCCGGCCGTGATCGTCATCGCCCTGGCCGCCGTCCTGCTGGTCCGCGGGGTGCGCGAGAGCGCCCGGGCCACGGCCGCGATGGCCGTGCTGAAGCTCGCCGTCCTGGTCGCCTTCCTGGCGATCGGCTTCACCGCCTTCGAGGACGGCAACCTCACGCCGTTCTCGCCGACCGGCCTCGCCGGCATCGGCGCGGGCACCACCGCCGCGTTCTTCTCGTACATCGGCTTCGACGCGATCACCACCGCCGGTGAGGAGGCGAAGAACCCCCGCCGGGACATCCCGGTCGCGATCCTCGTCTGCATCGGCCTGGTCACGCTGCTCTACTGCGCGGTCGCGCTCGCCGCGATCGGTGCCATCGGCGGCGACGCGGTCGGCGGCCGTCCGGCGGCCCTCTCCTACGTCGTCGACCGGGTCACCGGCTCCGGCGTAGGCGGCGCGGTGATCGCCTTCGGCGCGGTCGTCGCCATTGCCTCGGTCGTGCTCGCCGTGATGTACGGCCAGACCCGGATCCTGATGTCCATGTCCCGCGACGGACTCGTCCCGCGCGTCTTCGAGAAGGTGTCGCCGAGGACGTCCACGCCGGTCGCCGGCACGCTGATCGTGGCGGTCGTCTTCGCGATCCCCGCGGCCTTCGCCCCGCTGGACGCGGTGGTCAACCTGTGCACCATCGGCACCCTCGCCACCATGGCCGTCGTCAACATCGCGGTCATCGCCCTGCGCCGCCGCGAGCCCGGCCTCGCCCGCAGCTTCCGGGTGCCGCTGTACCCCGTCACCCCGCTGCTCGGCGTCGGTTTCTGCCTGTACCTGATGTACGAGACGGGCGCGACGACCTGGATCCAGTTCGCGGGCTTCCTGGCGGTCGGGGTCGCCCTGTACCTGCTCTACGGGCGGCGCAACTCGCGGCTCGCCCGGGTCACGCCGACGGACGCCGCTGAGCCGGTACCGCAGACAGTCTGAACCAGACGGCCTTGCCGGACTCGGTCGGGCGGTGCCCGCAGGAGGAGCTCAGGGCGCGGATCAGCAGCAGCCCGCGCCCGTGCTCCTGCCAGGGGTCGGGCGGGCCGCCGGCCGGACGCGTGAGGTCGCCGGGCGGGGCCGGGTCGGTGTCGTGCACCTCGACCTGGCAGCCCGACGGCATCAGCTCCACGACCAGCTCTATCGGCGTCTCGCCCGTGGTGTGCTCCACGGCGTTGGCCACCAGCTCCGCGGTGAGCAGCTCCGCGGTGTCGCAGTCCGCCGTGTGCTCCAGCTCGGCCAGCGCCGTACGGACCAGGGCGCGTGCCGCGGGCACCGCCGCTGTGGTGTGCGGCAGCGCGATGCGCCAGGAGGCGGGGGCTGAGGGGAGTTCGTACACGGCGGGTCCGTTCATGGAGCAGGACGTCCTGCTTTCAACCTTGTGAATGGTACGGCGCCGCTCTCCGCGCGCGTTCGAGGGGCACCGCCGGAGGCGCCTTTGCCTCCTTGCCGACGGCTTACCCAGGTGAACGCGGCGCCGCGCACAGCTGCTCCCGCCGTTACGCCGGTGTGGACGATCTGTGACGGATGTGACCGGCGCGGGTCACATCCGGCTCCACACCGGATTCCTACCCGGACGGTCTATCGCGCACTCATGACGACAGTCACGGATGAGTGATAGCTTCGTGGGGTAGAGCTCAGTGAGGCAGTGCCCGCCCGAGGAGGCCGCACGTCATGAGTCCCTTCACCGGCTCCGCCGCCCGCACCCCCGGCTGGGAGCATCTGCGTCTGGACGTCGCCGACGGCGTCGCGACCGTCACCCTGGCCCGCCCCGAGAAGCTCAACGCGCTCACCTTCGGCGCCTACGCCGACCTGCGCGACCTGCTCGCCGAGCTGTCCCGGGAGCGGTCCGTGCGGGCCCTGGTGCTGACCGGGGAGGGCCGTGGCTTCTGCTCGGGCGGTGACGTCGACGAGATCATCGGCGCCACCCTCGGCATGGACACCGCCCGGCTCCTGGACTTCAACCGGATGACCGGCCAGGTGGTCCGCGCGATCCGGGAGTGCCCGTTCCCCGTGATCGCGTCGCTGCACGGGGTGGCCGCGGGCGCCGGAGCGGTCCTCGCCCTGGCCGCGGACTTCCGCGTCGCCGACCCCACCGCCCGTTTCGCCTTCCTCTTCACCCGCGTCGGGCTCTCCGGCGGCGACATGGGCGCGGCCTACCTCCTGCCCCGCGTGGTCGGCCTCGGCCACGCCACCCGCCTGCTGATGCTGGGCGACCCGGTCCGCGCCGCCGAGGCCGAGCGCATCGGCCTGATCAGCGAACTGACGGAGGAGGGCCGGGCGGACGAGACCTCCCGGCGACTGGCCCACCGCCTGGCCCAGGGGCCGGCCCTCGCGTACGCCCAGACCAAGGCCCTGCTCACCTCCGAACTGGACATGCCCCTGGCGGCCTCGATCGAACTCGACGCCTCGACGCAGGCGTTGTTGATGAACGGCGAGGACTACGCCGAGTTCCATGCGGCGTTCACGGAGAAGCGCCCCCCGAAATGGAGCGGACGATAGTGGGCGTCCCTGAAGGGGCGCGGGGAACCGCGCGACAAGCCACAACGCACCCGCAGCCGCACCACGACACCAGCCACCCCCTCCGCGTGGCGATCATCGGCGGCGGCCCCGGCGGCCTCTACGCCGCCGCCCTCCTCAAACGCCTCGATCCGCAACGGCATATCACCGTCTGGGAACGCAACGCCCCCGACGACACCTTCGGCTTCGGCGTCGTCCTCTCCGACGAGACCCTCGGCGGCATCGAACACGCCGACCCGCAGGTCTACGAGGCCCTCCAGCAGCACTTCACCCGCTGGGACGACATCGACATCGTCCACCGCGGGGTGCACCACACCTCAGGCGGCCACGGATTCGCCGCCCTGGGCCGCAAGCGACTGCTCGACATCCTCCACACCCGCTGCCGTGACCTGGGCGTCGACCTCCGCTTCCGCACCGAGGCCCCGCGGGACCTGCCGCACACCCACGACCTGGTCATCGCGGCGGACGGTGTCCACAGCACCACCCGCGAGCGGCACGCGGACGTCTTCCGCCCCCATGTGACGACCCACCGCTGCCGCTACATCTGGCTCGCCGCGGACTTCCCCTTCGACTCCTTCCGCTTCGAGATCGCCGAGACCGAACACGGCGTGATGCAGCTCCACGGCTACCCCTACGCGCCCGACGCCTCCACGGTGATCGTCGAGATGCGCGAAGAGGTCTGGCGCGCGGCCGGCTTCGACGAACTCGACGAGGCGGAGTCGATCGAGCGCTGCGCCAAGGTCTTCGCCGAGGCGCTCCACGGCCGCCCCCTGAGGTCGAACAACTCCACCTGGACGACGTTCCGCACGGTCGTCAACGACCGCTGGTCCCACGGCAACGTCGTCCTCCTCGGGGACGCCGCCCACACCGCCCACTTCTCCATCGGCTCCGGCACCAAGCTCGCCGTCGAGGACGCGCTCGCCCTGGCCGCCTGCCTGGAGGAGCGGGGCTCGCTGCCCGAGGCCCTGACCGCCTACGAGGCGGAGCGGCGCCCCGTCGTCGCCTCCACGCAGCGCGCGGCCCGGGCCAGCCTGGAGTGGTTCGAGAACCTCGCCCTGTACCTGGACCAGCCGCCCCGCCAGTTCGCCTTCAACCTGCTCACCCGCAGCCGCCGCGTCACCCACGACAACCTGCGGCTGCGCGACGCCCGCTTCACCGAGAGCGTGGAGCGCGAGTTCGGCTGCCCGCCCGGCACGCCCCCGATGTTCACACCGCTGCGGCTGCGCGGCCTGACCCTGCGCAACCGCGTCGTCGTCTCGCCCATGGACATGTACTCGGCCGTCGACGGCGTGCCCGGCGACTTCCACCTCGTCCACCTGGGCGCGCGGGCGCTGGGCGGGGCCGCCCTGGTGATGACCGAGATGGTGTGCGTCAGCGCGGAGGGCCGGATCACGCCGGGCTGCGCCGGCCTCTACACCGGACGTCAGGCCGAGGCCTGGAAACGCGTCACCGGCTTCGTGCACGCCCAGGCCCCCGGCACGGCGATCGGCGTGCAGCTCGGCCACAGCGGCCGCAAGGGCTCCACCAAGGTGATGTGGGAGGGCATGGACGAGCCGCTGGAGGAGGGCAACTGGCCGCTCGTGGCCCCCTCGGCGCTGCCGTACAAGGAGTCCGGCCAGACACCCCGCGAGCTGTCCCGCGCCCAGCTCACCGACATCCGCGAACAGTTCACGGCGGCGGCCGTCCGCGCCGCCCGGGCCGGCTTCGACCTGCTGGAACTGCACTGCGCGCACGGCTATCTGCTGTCCGGGTTCCTCTCCCCGCTGACCAACCGGCGCACCGACGCCTACGGCGGCTCCCTGGACAAGCGGCTGCGCTTCCCGCTGGAGGTCTTCGACGCCGTACGGAACGTGTGGCCGGGGGAGCGGCCCATGACCGTGCGCATCTCCGCCACCGACTGGGCCGAGGGCGGCACGAGCGCCGAGGACGCCGTCGAGATCGCCCGGGCCTTCGCCGCGCACGGCGCCGACGCGATCGACGTGTCGACGGGGCAGGTCGTGGCGGACGAGCGGCCGGAGTTCGGACGGTCCTACCAGACGCCGTTCGCGGACCGGATCCGCCACACCACCGGCCTCCCGGTGATCGCGGTCGGGGCGATCTCCTCCTGGGACGACGTCAACTCCCTGATCCTGGCGGGCCGCGCCGACCTCTGCGCGCTCGCCCGCCCCCACCTCTACGACCCCCACTGGACCCTGCACGCGGCGGCCGAGCAGGGCTACGCGGGCCCGGGCGTGTCCTGGCCGGCCCCGTACCGCGCGGGCAGCCGGCGCCCCCGGACCGGCCGCCTGGACGCCCCCAAACCGCGCCTGAGCCTGGGAGGCGCCGACGCCCGGGAGCGTTAGGATCCCTGGCATGGCCCTGACCATGAACGACGTGGACCGGTTCGAAGCCTTCAGGCCGCGCCTGGAGGCGGTGGCCTATCGCCTGCTCGGGTCGGCGAGCGAGGCCGAGGACGCCGTGCAGGAGACGTTCCTGCGCTGGCAGGGCGCCGACCCCGACCGCATCGAGGTCCCCGAGGCGTGGCTGACTAAGGTCCTCACCAACCTGTGTCTGAACCAGCTCACCTCGGCGCGTGCGCGGCGCGAGACCTATGTGGGCCAGTGGCTGCCCGAGCCGCTGCTCGCCGGGGATCCGATGCTCGGGCCCGCCGACACCGCCGAGCAGCGGGAATCGGTGTCGTACGCGGTGCTCGTCCTGCTGGAGCGGCTCGCCCCGAAGGAGCGGGCGGTGTACGTGCTGCGGGAGGCCTTCGACTATCCGCACCGGGAGATCGCCGACATCCTCGACATCACCGAGGTCGCCAGCCAGCAGATCCTGCACCGTGCGAAGAAGCACGTGGCGGAGGGCAGGGCCCGCACCCGCACCGAGATCGACGACGCCACCGCGCGCCGGATCATCGACGAGTTCCTCGCGGCCGCCGCGAGCGGGCAGACCGAACCCCTGGTGCGGCTGCTCACCCAGGACGCCGTCGCGATCGGCGACGGCGGCGGCAAGGTCCCGGCCCGCGCCAGGGCGTTCGAGGGCGCGCTCGCGGTCGCCAAGTTCATGCGCGGCCTGTTCAAGCCCTCCAAGGCCAAGCGTGACCTGGTCGGCGGCTCTCCCACGGCGTACGCGTCGACCGCCAACGGCGACCCGGCCGTCGTGGTGGTCGTCGACGGCCGGGTCATCGGCGTCATGTGCCTGGAGGTCGGCGCCGACGGCATCGCCGCGTTCCGCAACCAGGTCAACCCCGACAAGCTCGACCGCGCGACCCGGCTGTGGGCCGCCGACGACCACGGCGAACCCCTGCTCAGGATCTTCTGACCCGGCCTCCGGCGATGTGACGTGGATCACATCACGCTCCTGTCAGGAAACGGCGGGCCGCCCGGTTCAAGGGGTGAATCGCTGGAAACAGCCGTCATGACAGGAGCTACGCCATGCAGCACCGCATCGTCGTCCTCGGAGCCGGCTACACGGGAGCCACCGCCGCCGGGCGCCTCGCCAAGCGGCTGCACCTGCACCGCGAGGACGTCGCCATCACCCTCGTCAACGCAGAGCCCGACTTCGTCGAGCGCGTCCGGATGCACCAGCTCGCCGCCGGCCAGGACCTCGCGCCCCGGCCCTTCGACGAGATGTTCGAGGGCACCGGCGTCACGCTGAAGCAGGGCAAGGTCACCGCCGTCGACGTGGACCGCAAGGCCGTCACCGTCGCCGCCCTCGCGGACGGCACCGGGGAGTCCCGGGACGAGGAACTGGCGTACGACACCCTCGTGTACGCCCTCGGCAGCGGCTGGAACGACCAGGGCGTGCCGGGGACCGCCGAGTACGCCCACGAGGTCGCCGGCCGCGCCGGAGCGCTCCGGCTGCGCGAGCGTCTGGCCGGCCTGGCCGCGGGAGAGTCCGTGGTCGTGGTCGGTGGCGGCCTCACCGGCCTGGAGGCCGTGACCGAGATCGCCGAGACCCGCCCGGACCTCGACGTCGCCCTCGCCGCCCGCGGCGGCCTCGGCGACTGGCTCTCGGCCAAGGGCAGCGGGCACCTGCGGAAGGTCCTCGACCGGCTCGGCATCACCGTCCACGAGCACACCGCCGTCACCGCCGTCGAGGCCGACCGCGTCACCACCGCCGACGGCACGAGCATCCCGGCCGCGGTCACCGTGTGGACCACGGGCTTCGCCGTCCACCCGATCGCCCGGGCCACCACCCTGGAGGTCTCCGGAACCGGCCAGATCGTGGTCGACCGGACCATGCGCTCGGTGTCGCACCCGGACGTGTACGCCGTCGGCGACGCGGCGCTGGCGATGGGCCCCGGCGACAAGCCCCTGCGGATGTCGTGCGCCTCGGGCGTCTTCACCGCCTGGCAGGCCGTCGACGCCATCGCGGCCCGTCTGACCGGCGGGAAGGTCCCGACCGTGCCGGTGCGCTACTTCAACCAGTGCATCTCGCTGGGCCGCAAGGACGGCCTGATCCAGTTCGTCACCGCCGACGACCGTGCCGTCCGGTGGGCCCTCACCGGCCGGCTCGCCGCCTTCTACAAGGAGCTCGTCTGCAAGAGCGCGGCCTGGATGGTCGCCCACCCGATGGTCATGGGGATCCGGCGCCGCGTCGTGCGGGAGACCGCCGTCGCCGAGGCCTCGCCCGTCAGGACGGCGGCCTGAAGCGTGGGGACGCCGGCCGCCTCAGACCGGGTAGGCGTGGGTCTGCGCCGCCTTCACGGTGGCCCAGACCTCCGCGCCGGGGTGGAGGTCGAGCTCGGCCGCGGCGACCGTCGTGAGGTCGGCGGCGAGGGGGAGCTCGCCGGTGAGGTCGGCGCGGATCTGGTCGCCGTGGGTCTCCAGCCCGGCCACCTCGCAGCGCCAGAGGTTGCGGGCGCTGGAACCGGTGGGCCGGGCGCGGTGGAGGGTGACCGCGCCGGGCGGGAACGCCACGAAGACCGGGCCGGACAGCACCTCCGTGGTGGTGACGGACGGGCCGTCGGCCAGGCGCACGGTGTGGCCGTCGGCCTCGCCCCGGTAGAGGTTCAGGCCGACCAGCTGCGCGATGTAGTCGGTGCGGGGATGGCGGGCGATACCGGCCGGGGTGCCCTCCTGGACGACCCGGCCGTGCTCCACGACCACCAGCCGGTCGGCCAGCACCATGGCGTCGAGCGGGTCGTGGGTGACCAGCACGGCCACCGCCTCGAAGTCGGCCAGATGGCGCCGGAGCCGGGCGCGGACCTCCAGACGGGTGCGGGCGTCCAGGGCCGCCAGCGGCTCGTCCAGCAGCAGCAGCCGGGGGCGGGTCGCCAGAGCGCGGGCGAGGGCGACGCGCTGGGCCTGGCCGCCGGAGAGCCGGCGTGGTCGGACACCGCTGTGCGCCGCGAGGCCGAGGCGGTCGAGCCACTCGGCGGCCCGCGCACGCGCCTCGGCCTTGCTCGCGCCCTGGCAGCGGGGCCCGAAGGCGACGTTGTCGAGGGCCGTGAGGTGGGGGAAGAGCAGGTAGTCCTGGAAGACGACACCGACGGGACGGGCCTCCGGCGGTGTGCGGCCCAGGTCGGCGCCGTCCAGCCGCAGATGACCGCCGGACAGCGGGGTCAGTCCGGCGAGGGCGCGCAGCGCGGTGGTCTTGCCGGCGCCGTTCGGCCCGAGCAGGGCGACGACCTCGCCGGGCCGGACGCTCAGCGCCACGTCGAGGCGGAAGCCCCCGCGGTCCACGACGAGACGGGCGTCGAGCCCGCCCGCGGAGGGTTCGGTGGCGGGGTGGGCGGGGGTCATCCGGCACGCATCCAGCGGTCGCGCAACCCGGCCAGGACCGCGATCGACACCGCCAGCAGCACCAGGCTGAGGGCGATCGCGGCCTCCGGGTCGCTCTGCAGGGCCAGGTAGACGGCCAGGGGCATGGTCTGGGTACGGCCGGGGAAGTTGCCCGCGAAGGTGATCGTCGCGCCGAACTCGCCCAGCGCCCGCGCCCAGGCCAGGACGGCGCCCGCCGCGATGCCGGGCGCGATCAGCGGCAGCGTGACCCGGCGGAACGCGGTGAAGCGGGACGCGCCCAGGGTGGCGGCCGCCTCCTCGTAGCGGGGATCGGCGGCCCGCAGCGTGCCCTCCACACTGATCACGAGGAACGGCATCGCCACGAACGCCTCCGCGATCACCACCCCCGCCGTGCTGAAGGGCAGCGTGATCCCGAACCACGAGTCCAGCCACCGCCCGACGATGCCGTTGCGGCCCAGCGCCATCAGCAGCGCCACACCGCCGACGACCGGAGGCAGGACCAGGGGCAGGGTCACGAGGGCGCGTACGAGGCCGCGGCCGGGGAAGTCGACGCGGGCCAGCAGCCAGGCCAGCGGTACGCCGATGACCAGGCTCACCGCGGTGGCCGCCGTGGCGCACAGCAGGGACAGCCTGAGGGCCTGCCACACGTCCGGGCCGGTCAGCAGCCGGGGCAGACTCTCCCACGGGGTCCGCACCAGCAGGGCGATCAGCGGCACCAGCAGGAAGGCCAGGCCCAGCAGGGCGGGAAGCAGCAGCGGCAGCGGGACGCCCGTCCGGACCCGCCGGCCCCGCGGACCGCCCCGGCTGGTCACGGCCTCGGCGCGGGGCTCGCCGGTCGGAGGTGTCACGGCTGGAGGAACCCGGCCGCGCTCAGGACCCTTTGGCCCTCGGCGGACCGCACCATCGCGATGAACGCCCTGGCGGCCTCGGCGTTCCTCGCGCCCTTGAGCAGGGCGATCGGGTAGTCGTTGACGGCGTCGGCGGATTCGGGGAACCGCACGCCCTCCACCTTGTCACCCGCCGCGCGCACATCCGTCCTGTAGACGACGGCGGCGTCGGCCTCCTTCAGCTCGACCTTGGTCAGCGCGGCCTTCACGTCCTGCTCGTAGGAGACCGGGGTGAGCTCGAGCCCGCTCGCGTCGAGGGCCTTCCGCGCGGCGGCACCGCAGGGCACCCGCTTGTCGCAGAGCACGACCTTCAGGCCCGGCTCGGTGAGATCCCCGAGCGAGGAGATCCCGGCGGGGTTGCCGGGCAGGGTGGCGATCTCCAGCTCGTTGCGGACGAACGTGGCGGGCGGGCCCGAGGTGTCCCCGGCGGCCGTGACGATCTTCATCGTGCCGGGGCTGGCCGAGGCGAAGACATCGGCCGGAGCGCCGCCGGTGATGCTCGCGGCGAGGGAGTCGCTGCCTCCGAAGCTGAAGGTGACCTTCGTGCCGGGGTGCTCCTTCTCGAACCGCTCGCCCAGCGTCGTGAAGCTCTCCTTCAGCGAGGCCGCGGCGAACACGGTCACCTCGCCGGACGGCTTGCCCGACCCGGAGGAGCCGGCCCGCGCCGGGGAATCCGAGCCGGAGGACGAACAGGCGCCGAGGGCCAGCAGGGCGGCGGCTCCCCCCGCTGCCACCCGGAGCGGGCGGCGGGTCCGACGCACGGTACGGGTCATCACGGGCTGCTCCCTCTGCTCGGTACGCCGATGATAATGCCGCAGATGCGAGGAGAAAGTCGCCTGTGGATTCGCATGAGCCGGGGCGAGGAGCGCTGGGGGTGGCATGTGCGTTCGCACGGGGAGGTCGGCGCGGGCCGGGCCTACTCTTCGGGGCCGGGGCCGGGGCCGGGGCCGGGGCCGGGGCCGGGGCCTGAGCCGGGGTCGCGGTGGCGGTGGCCGCGGCCGAGGCCGTGGCCGTGATGCTCCAGTGCCCAGCGGCCGAGCAGCGCGCCGCCGTAGACCACGTACCCCACGCCGATCAGCCAGGACTCCACGACGAGGACGACGCCGACCGCGCCGTAGCTGATCGCGTTGGTGACGATGAGCGGCGTGAAGACGAAGTAGGAGAACATGCGCAGGCCGACGAGTCCCGCCATGGTGGCCACCGCCCCGGGGAGCAGAGCGCTCCAGCGGACCTGTCCGCCGAGCAGGAAGCGCTGGCCCCACCAGAAGAACAGCACGCCGGACGCCGAGCTGAGCGCGATCCGCTCCGGCCCCGAGACGACGCTGCGCGTCTGCACCTCCTGGTACAGGTACGCGGTCATCGCGATCATCCACACCGCCTGCCGCCAGACCCGGTGCCACGGACCCGAGGGCAGGCCCCAGATGCGCTCGTAGCCGTTCTGCACGCTCCCGCCGAACGCCACACCGAAGACCGCGAGCGCGACCCCGCCGAGGACGCTCGTGGTGCCGATGACCTTGCGCGGCGGGCTGATGATGTCCGTGAGCAGCCGGGCCGACCGTCCGGACAGCCCCATCCCGTCGGCCAGCCAGGAGGCGAATCCGCCGCGTGCCAGCGGGTCGGCGGCGGCCACCACGATGAGCAGCGGCGCCAGGGTGACCAGCGCGAGCGTGGCGAACCCCGTGGCCCGGTGCAGCAACTCCACGTCCCTGCCCTGCCGGACCAGGGTGTGCGCGCCGATCCGTTTCCACCCGCCGTGCACCGAGCGACCCCACCGCCTCACGGGAGCCGGTCCGCGCGGGCGCCCGCCGTCCTCGGCGGTGTGGTGGTGACGGTCATCCCTCGGTCCGCCTCCCGGTGCGCGCTCCGTCCACTCGCGGACATCGTTGACGGTTCCATAGCGGAGCAAAGGCGGCAAACCGGGCGGCGCCCCGGGTGGATCAGAGCCCCACGAACGCCGCCCCCGCGTCCCGCAGCCGCTCGTGCAGCCCCCGGAACACCGCCGCCGAGCGGACCCCCGGCCAGTCCGCCGGCAGCAACTCCGACGGCAGGCCCGGGTCGGTGTAGGGCAGGTGGCGCCAGGAGTCCAGGGCCAGGAGGTAGTCCCGGTAGGCCTCCTCGGGCGGAGTGTCCGCGCGCTTCTCCCACGCGTGCAGCACGCGCGCGTGGCGGTCGAGGAACGCCTCGTGCTCCTTGGCGATGGCCGCCAGGTCCCACCACCGGGCGACGGCCTCCGCGGTCGGGGCGAACCCGAGGTGGTCACCGCGGAAGAAGTCGACGTACGCGTCCAGCCGCAGCCGCTGGAGGGTGTGCCGGGTCTCCTCGTACAGCCGCGCCGGCGCGATCCACACGCCCGGAGCGGCCGTGCCGAAACCGAGCCCGGCCAGCCGGGAGCGCAGTACGTGCCGCTTCTGCCGCTCCGACTCCGGCACGGAGAACACCGCGAGCACCCAGCCCTCGTCCCCGGGCGGCGCCGAGGCGTAGATGCGCCGGTCACCGTCGTCGAGCAACTGGCGGGCGTCCGGGGACAGTTCGTACCCGGCCGCGCCCTGGGCGGTACGGGCGGGCACGAGCAGTCCCCGTCTCTTCAGCCGGGACACCGAGGAGCGTACGGACGGCGCGTCCACCCCGGCCGCGGCCAGCAGCCGGATGAGTTCGGCCACCGGCACGGGGCCCGGTACGAAGCGGCCGTACGCGCCGTAGAGCGTGACGATGAGAGACCGTGGTGCATGCTGGTCGGACACGTTGATCATCTTAGGTCGTACGGATCAGTCCCGGTCGCCTTCCGGTACCCCCGGGGCGCGCAGTCTGAACCGCTGGAGCTTGCCGGTGGCCGTGCGCGGCAACGCGTCCAGGAAGACGATCTCGCGCGGGCACTTGTACGGTGCCAGCTCGCTCTTGACGAAGGCGCGCAGCGCCTCGGCGTCCCGCCGCGCGCCCTCCTTGAGGACGGCGAAGGCCTGCACGACCTGCCCGCGGGCCTCGTCGGGCCGCCCCACGACCGCCGCCTCCACCACGTCCGGATGCCGCAGCAGCGCGTCCTCCACCTCGGGCCCGGCGATGTTGTAGCCGGCCGAGATGATCATGTCGTCGGCGCGGGCGACGTAGCGGAAGTATCCGTCGGGGTCGCGGACGTAGGTGTCGCCGGTGATGTTCCAGCCGTCGCGCACGTAGTCCCGCTGCCGCGGGTCGGCGAGGTAGCGGCAGCCGACCGGTCCGCGCACGGCGAGCAGCCCCGGCTGCCCGTCGGGCACGGGCTTGCCGTCCGCGTCCTGCACGCGCGCCTGCCAGCCCGGCACCGGAACGCCCGTCGTCCCGGGCCGGATCCGGTCGCCGGCCGCGGAGATGAAGATGTGCAGCAGCTCGGTGGCGCCGATGCCGTTGATGACGCGCAGACCCGTGCGCTCGTGCCAGGCCTGCCAGGTGGCCGCCGGCAGATTCTCGCCGGCCGAGACGCAGCGGCGCAGCGAGGAGACGTCGTGCCCGTCGAGCTCGCCGAGCATCGCGCGGTACGCCGTCGGCGCGGTGAACAGCACCGAGACCCGGTGCCGGGCGATGGCGGGCAGCAACTGCCGGGGCCCCGCCTGTTCGAGCAGCAGCGCGCTCGCGCCGGCCCGCAGCGGGAAGACCACCAGCCCGCCGAGGCCGAAGGTGAAGCCGAGCGGGGGGCTGCCGGTGAACACGTCGTCCGGGCGGGGCCCGAGGACGTGCCGGGAGAAGGTGTCGGCGATCGCCAGGACGTCCCGGTGGAAGTGCATACAGCCCTTGGGGCGGCCGGTGGTGCCGGAGGTGAAGGCGATCAGTGCCACGTCGTCGGCCGAGGTCGCGACGGCCTCGAACGGCCTCGGGGGCGCCGCGAGGTTGAACAGGTCGTCCGGGGCGTCACCGCCGTAGGTCGTGATCCTCAGGCCGGGGATCTCGGCCTTGGCGAGGTCGTCGACGGCCCGGACGTCGCACAGGGCGTGCCGCACCCGCGCGATCTCGCACATCGTGCTCAGTTCGTGCGGGCGCTGCTGGGCGAGCACCGTGACCGCCACGGCCCCGGCCTTCAGCACCGCCAGCCAGCAGGCCGCGAGCCACGGGGTGGTGGGGCCGCGCAGCAGCACCCGGTTGCCGGGGACGACCCCGAGTCCGCCGGTGAGCAGATGGGCGACGCGGTCCACCCGGGCCCGCAGCTCGCCGTACGTCCACGACGCGCCGGTCCCGGTGTGGAAGACGGGGCGGTCGTCGGGCGGGCCGTTGAGCAACTCGGCGGCGCTGTTGAGCCGTTCGGGGTAGTGCAGCTCCGGCAGGTCGAAACGGAGTTCGGGCCATTGGTCGGGGGGTGGCAGATGGTCCCGGGTGAAGGTGTCGACGTGGGCAGTGCCCCGTGCGTTCATACGGTTGCCCCCTCGGCGTGGTGGGCTCGCCCCTGGAGCGTATCGTGTTGGTGACGACAGTCAACGGTCCGCGATAGCCTCGGAGTGACCCGGCCGGAACGCAGGGTGGCGGAGAAGGGACCGGCGATGACCGCATTCTCGCTCGAACCGGCACAACTCGCCTGGTGCGCCGAACTGCGCGCCCTGGCCGCGGAACGGCTCCGCCCGCTGGCGGACAAGGGGGAACCGGGGCAGGTCAACCGTGCCCTGGTCGCCGAACTCGGCGGCCTCGGACTGCTCGGGCGCCTGTTCACCTCGGGTGCGCTCGACCTGTGCCTGATGCGCGAGTCCCTCGCCTACGCCTGCACGGAGGCCGAGACGGCCCTGGCCCTCCAGGGGCTGGGCGCCCACCCGGTGCACGCGTACGGCACACCGGCACAGCGCGCCCGGTGGCTCCCGCGGGTGGCCGACGGCACGGCGATCGCGGCCTTCGCGCTGAGCGAGCCGGGGGCCGGATCGGACGCGGCGGCGCTGGCGCTGCGAGCGGAGCCGGACGCGCCGCGAGACAGCGGCAACCCGGCCGGTACGGCCCTCACCACCGCCCCCGACGGCTCAGCAGGCTGGCGCCTCACCGGAGAGAAGTGCTGGATCTCCAACGCCCCCGGCGCCGACTTCTACACCGTCTTCGCCCGCACCGGTCCCGACGCCGGGGCACGCGGGGTCACGGCCTTCCTCGTGCCCGCCGACCGCCCGGGCCTGACCGGCCGCGCTCTCGACATGCTCTCGCCGCATCCGATCGGCGCACTCGACTTCGACGCCGTGCCCGTGACGGCCGACGACGTGCTCGGGGAGGTGGACCACGGCTTCCGGGTCGCCATGGGGACGCTCAACCTGTTCCGGCCCAGCGTCGGCGCGTTCGCGGTCGGCATGGCGCAGGCGGCCCTCGACGCGACCCTCGGCCACACCGCCGGACGTCACGCCTTCGGGGGCACCTTGCGGGATCTGCAGGCCGTCTCGCACCAGGTCGCCGAGATGGCCCTGCGCACCGAGGCCGCCCGGCTGATGGTCCTCGCGGCGGCGTCGGCGTACGACGCGGACTCCCCGGACGTGCCCCGGCGCTCCGCCATGGCGAAACTGCTCGCCACCGAGACCGCGCAGTACGTCGTCGACACGGCCGTCCAACTGCACGGCGCCCGGGCTCTGCAACGCGGCCACCTGCTCGAACACCTCTACCGCGAGGTGCGCGCCCCGCGCATCTACGAGGGGGCCAGCGAGGTGCAACGCGGCATCATCGCCAAGGAGCTGTACGCCCGTCAGGAGGACCGGTGAGCACCGAGCGCGTCAACCCGCCCGAGCTGTCCCCGCCGGCCGGCTTCTCCCACGCCGTCGTGGCCCGCGGCTCACGTGTGGTGTTCCTGGCGGGCCAGACCGCCCTGGACACCGACGGCAAGGTGGTGGGGCGGACCCTGCCCGAGCAGTTCGAGAATGCCCTCACCAACCTGCTGGCCGCCCTGGCAGCGGCCGGCGGCACACCGTCCGACCTGGCCCGCGTCACCGTCTACGCCACGGACGTCGAGGCGTACCGCGCGCACGCGCCCGAACTGGGCCGCCTGTGGCGGGCGTCGGCCGGGCGCGACTACCCCGCCATGGCGGTCGTCCAGGTGGTCCGGCTCTGGGACGCGGAGGCGATGGTGGAACTCGACGGCTTCGCGGTCCTGCCGTAGAGCGTCCCGCGCACGGCCCGAGTCCGACGCCCGGCTCAGGCCGCGACGGCCAGCTGCGCCGCCGCCCGGCGCGGCTGCACCACACGGCCGTCGGGGAGCAGTTCGCCGGTGTCGTCGAAGACGACCGTCCCGTCGCACAGCAGGCTCCAGCCCTGCTCGGGGCGGGCCGCGACGACGTGCGCGGCGGGGGAGTCGGTCGCGGGGCACTGGGGCTGGTGGGCACACATGGCGCACCTCCACGTCGGTAGGGCCGTCCGAAGGATTCGCACGACGCTCACAGTCAGACCATCCTCCCGTGCCGGACTCATCGGAACGGCCCGACGGGAAGCGTGACACGCCCAGGACATTCCCCGGACGGTTCCACGACGGCCGGCGCCAACTCGCCACCGAAGGGGTGAGGGTCACGGGCGCCGACCCGGAGGGCCGGTACGAGTGGAAGACGCAATTCCGCTCCTTTCGGGAGGTTTCCCCCATGCGTGTACGTCCCCTTCTCGGCGCGGCGGCCGGTGCCGCGCTGCTCCTGCTCACCGGCGCCGGCGCGGCCCCCGCCGGCGCGTCCGTCCTCGCCCCGGCCGGTTCCGTGACGGTCGACCCCGTGGGCCGCCTCGCCGCCGACGGCACCGTCACCCTGTCCGGCACCTACCGTTGCGTGAGCTCCAGCGGCCCGGTCTTCGTCAGCTCCTCGGTGCGTCAGGGTGTCTCCCCGACCCGCTACGGCATCGGCGGCACCCGCGCCGTGTGCGACGGCGCGGAGCACCGCTGGGTGAACACGGGCCGGACCGCGACGGGCTCGCTCATGGCCGGGGTGGCCCACGTGGAGGCCACCGTGATGGAACTGCGCACCTTCAGCGGTCTGCCGCTGCCCACCTTCCACGCGGTCCGCGGCCAGGACATCACCCTGACCCAGGCCTGAGCACCACAGCGAACGCGTCGGCGGGCGCCCCGGATCCGGGGCGCCCGCCGATCCTGTTTAATTGCGATGTCTTTGCAATAGCCTTACGATGGCAACAAGGGTGTGAGGTCACATGTCGACCCGTCGGATACGAGGGGCCGCCGTCACGGCGGCGCTGGCCACGGCGGTCACCGCCTGTTCGGCTCCCAGCGGCGGCGGCGGTTCGGGCGACGACAGGTCCGCCGGCACGGTCGTGCTCGGGGTGGCCTCCGAACCCGACACCCTCAGCCCGCTGCTCGGCTACGGCAAGGACGGCAACTCCAAGATCTTCGACGGGCTCCTCGCCCGCGACGCCGGCCTGAAGCTGAAGCCCGCGCTGGCGGCCGAGCTGCCGAAGATCACCGACGGCGGCCGCACCTACACCTACACCCTGCGCGACGGGGTCGAGTTCAGCGACGGCGAACCGCTCACGGCCGCCGACGTCGTCTACACGTACCGGACCGTCCTCGACGCCAAGACCAACAACACCTTCAAGAGCGAGCTGGACGCCGTCGACACCGTCCGCGCACGCGGTGACGACCGGGTCGTCTTCACGCTCAAGTACCCCTACGCCCCCTTCGCCGCCCGCACCGTCCTGCCCATCGTCCCCGAGCACATAGCCGGCGAGCAGGACCCCAACACCGGCTCCTTCAACACCGAGCCGGTCGGCACCGGCCCCTACGTCCTCAGCGGCTGGAGCAAGGGCGAGAAGCTCACCTTCAAGGCCAACCCCCGCTACTGGGGCGGCAGGCCCAAGGTGAAGACCTTCACCATGGCCGTCATCGGCGACGACAACGTACGCGCCACCCGGCTGCGCTCCGGCGACCTCGACGGCGCGGTCCTCCCGCCCAACCTCGCCGCCACGTTCAAGCACGACGACGCCCAGCGCACCCACCAGGCCCGCTCCTACGACTTCCGGGCCGTCACCCTGCCCACCGCGAACAAGGTCACCGGCGATCGCGCGATCCGGCGGGCCCTCGACGCCGCCGTCGACCGCGAGGCCATGGTCGACAAGATCCTCGACGGCGCCGGCCGCCCGGCCTACGGGCCGCTGCCCGTCGACGACCCCGCGTTCACCGAGGACATCGAGCGCACACACGACCTCGGCAAGGCCCGAAGGATCCTGGACGAGGCCGGCTGGAAGCCCGGCAGGGACGGCATCCGAGCCAAGGGCGGACAGCGGGCGGCCTTCGACCTGCTCTACCCCTCCGGCGACAAGGTCCGCCAGGACCACGCCCTCGCCTACGCCTCCGACGCCAGGAAGGCCGGCATCGACGTGACGGTGGAGAGCGCCACCTGGGAGGTCATCGAGCCGCGCATGAAGGACACGGCCGTGCTCGCCGGCTTCGGCAGCACCGGCGACCCCGACTTCGGCCTCTACACCCTGCTGCACTCCTCCCTGGCCGGCGACGGCTTCAATAACATGGCCCGCTACGACAACCCCGCCGTGGACCGGGCCCTGGACGAGGGCCGCCGCGGCCAGGACCCGCGGACCCGCCGCGCCGCCTACGACAAGCTCCAGCGCGCCCTGGTGCAGGACCCCGGCTACACCTTCCTCACCCACATCGACCACCTCTACGTCCTGGCCGACCGCTGGGAGGGCCTGACCACCCAGCTGGAGCCGCACGAGCACGGCTTCGCCAGCGGCCCCTGGTGGAACATCGAGGACTGGCGGCCGAAGCAGTGACCCGAGCGCCCTGGGGCGCGATGGCACGGCTGGCGGGACGGCGGGCGCTGTTCGCCGTCCCCGTCCTGCTCGTCGTCACCTTCGCCGTGTTCGCGATCGCCGCCGCCTCCCCGTTCGACCCCGTCAAGGCCGACGCCGGGACCGCCGCGCTCGGCGCCGACCAGGAGACCCTGGACCGGCTGCGCGACAACCTCGGCGTGGACCGGCCCTTCGCCGCCCGCTGGTGGCACTGGCTGACCTCCGCGCTCACCGGCGACCTCGGCCACTCCAGCGTGATGCGGCAGCCGGTCGCCCGGGTCATCGGCGAACGGCTCGTGTGGTCCGCGCTGCTCTGCGCGGTGGCCTTCGCCGTCGCCGTGCTGGTGGGCACGGTCCTCGGCGTGCTCGCCGCCCGCCGCCCCGGCTCGCTCGCCGACCGGACCGTCACCTCCCTCGCCTACACCCTGGAGGCGGCACCGGTCTTCTGGATCGCGCTGCTCGCCGTCTGGCTGTTCGCCCTCCAGTGGGACGTCCTCCCGGCGGGCGGCCTGACCGACACCGGCAGTGAACAGGTCACGCCGGGCCAGGTGCTGAGCCACCTCCTCCTGCCCGCCGGTGTCCTCGCCGTGTCCCAACTGCCGTGGTTCACCCTCTACGTACGCCAGGGCGTCGGCGACGCCCTGGCGGAGGACCCCGTACGCGGCGCCCGGGCCCGCGGTCTGAGCGAACGCACCGTCCTGCTCGGCCACGCCCTGCGCTCCGGGCTGCTGCCGGTGCTCACCCTCATCGGCTCCCGCGTGCCCGAACTCATCACCGGCGCGCTGCTGGTGGAGAGCGTCTTCAGCTGGCCCGGCATCGCCGCCGCCACCGTCGAGGCGGCCACCGCCGTCGACTTCCCGCTGCTCGCCGCCCTGACGACCCTGGCCACCGCCGCCGTGCTCGCCGGGAACCTGCTCGCCGACCTGCTCTGCGGACTGTTCGACCCGAGGGTGAAGCTCAGTGACATGTGACGCACCGGCGCCCGCCGCCGCCCCGGAGAAGACCGAGTGGCGCTCGCACGGACCGCGGCGCCGCTCCACCCGCGCCCTGCGCGTGCGGACCTCCGCCGCGCTGGTGGCCGCGACCGTCCTCGCCGTGCTGCTCGTGCCGCCGCTGGTCCAGCTCGACCAGCAGGCCGTGGACCTCGCCGCCAAGCTGCGACCGCCGTCCTGGTCCCACCCGTTCGGCACCGACGACGTCGGCCGCGATCTGCTGCTGCGCTGCGTCTACGGCCTGCGCGTCTCGCTCCTCGTCGGCGTGACGGCGGCGCTGACCGCGACCGTCGTCGGCACGGCTGTGGGCGCGGCGGCGGGGGCACTGGGCGGCTGGGCCGACCGGGCCCTGATGCGGGTCGTCGACACCTTCTCGTCCGTGCCGCATCTGCTGCTCGGCATCTTCATCGTCGCCATGTTCCGCCCCGGGGTGTGGCCGGTGGTGATCTCGGTCGCGCTGACCCACTGGCTGTCCACGGCCCGCATCGTGCGCGCCGAGGTGTTGTCGCTGCGGTCGAGGCCGTACATCGACGCCGCCGTCTCCGGCGGGGCCTCCCGGTGGCGGGTGACCGTACGGCACCTCCTGCCCGCCGTGCTGCCCCAGGCCGCGCTCGCCGCCGTGCTGATGGTGCCGCACGCCATGTGGCACGAGTCCGCGCTGTCCTTCCTCGGCCTCGGACTGCCCACCCACACGGCGAGCCTCGGCACCCTCGTCCAGAGCGCCCGCGGCTCCCTCCTCGCCGGCCAGTGGTGGCCGACCCTCTTCCCGGGCCTCTTCCTCATCGTCCCGACCCTCGCCGTCGCCGGAC
This sequence comes from Streptomyces sp. NPDC043685, assembly GCF_056436585.1. Lineage (NCBI taxonomy): Bacteria > Bacillati > Actinomycetota > Actinomycetes > Kitasatosporales > Streptomycetaceae > Streptomyces > Streptomyces sp. NPDC043685. The sequence continues at coordinate 358,852 of NZ_JBWKCH010000006.1, forward strand.
TCGCCGGGGCCTGGCGGGAGCGGATCAACCCGCGTCACCGATCGGAGCTGATGCTGTGAGCGCCGGCCCGGGCCCCCTGGCCCCCGTGCTGTCCGTCCGGGGACTCTCCGTGCGGTTCCTCATGCCGGGCGGGCGCCGCGTCGCCGCCGTCAGCGACGCCCGGTTCGACGTGGCGCCCGGCGAGTGCCTGGCCCTGATCGGCGAGAGCGGCTGCGGCAAGTCCGTCCTGGCCTCCGCCTTGCTCGGACTGCTCCCCGGCAACGCCCAGACCGCCGGCTCGGCCCTCCTCGGCGACCTGGACCTGCTCACGGCCGACGAGCGGACCCTCGCCCGCACCGTACGCGGACGGCTCATCGGCCTCGTACCGCAGAGCCCGGCCGCCCACCTCACCCCGGTCCGCACCGTCCGCTCCCAACTGGAGGAGACGGTCGCCGCGTTGACCGCCACCCGGGGCCGGGCCGCCCTGCGGACCGCCGCCGAGGCCGCCGCCGAACGGGCCGCGTTCCCCGCCGACCACCTCGACCGCCACCCCCACCAGCTCTCCGGCGGCCTCGCCCAGCGCGCCGCCACCGCCCTCGCCCTGGCCGGTGACGCGCCCCTGCTGCTCGCCGACGAACCGACCACCGGACTCGACCGCGACCTGGTGGACCGTACCGTCGACGAACTGCGGCGGCACGTCGACGGCCCGGGGGAGAGCGGCCGGGGACGCGCCCTGCTGATGATCACCCACGATCTGGCGGCAGCCGAGCGCATCGCCGACCGGGTCGCCGTCATGTACGCGGGCCGCATCGTCGAACTCTCCGACGCCGCCGCCTTCTTCGGCGCGCCCGGGCCCCGTCACCCCTACAGCCGCGGTCTGCTCCGGGCCCTGCCCGAGCGCGCCTTCACCCCCATCCCCGGCATGCCGCCCGAACTCGGCGACCTCCCGGCCGGCTGCGCCTTCGCCGCCCGCTGCGACCGCGCCACCGACATCTGCGCCACCGAGCCGCCCACCGGCACGGTCGCCTGCCACCACCCGCACGTGCCGGAGGACGTCCGTGCTTGAACTGAGCTCCATCACCGCCGGATACGTCAGGAACGCGCCGGTGGTCCGCGACGTCTCCCTGACCGTCGCGCCGGGCGAGTCCGTCGGCCTGCTCGGACCGAGCGGCTGCGGCAAGTCCACCCTCGCGCGGGTCGCGGCCCTGCTGCACCGCCCCGACTCCGGCACCCTGCTCCTCGACGGCCGGCCCGTACGGCGCTGGCGCCACCGCGCCCCACGCGCCCTGCGCACCGCCTTCGGGGTCGTCTTCCAGCAGGCCAGGCTCTCCGCCGATCCCCGGCTGCCGCTCACCGACCTGATCGCCGAACCCCTGCGCGCCACCGGCCGGGGCGGCGAAGTCCCCGGCCGGGTGGCCGAGCTGGCCCCGGTCGTCGGCCTCACCCCCGATCTGCTGACCCGGCGCCCGCACGAGGTCAGCGACGGGCAGCTGCAACGCGCCTGCCTGGCCCGGGCCCTGGTGCTGCGCCCGCGCGTGCTGGTGTGCGACGAGATGACCGCGATGCTCGACGCCTCCACCGCGGCGGCCCTGGTCGCGGCCGTCGAGGACTACCGGGCCGCGACCGGGGCCGCCCTGCTGGCCGTCGGCCACGACCGGATCCTGCTGGAGCGCTGGTGCGACCGCACCGTCCACTGGGAGAGCCTGACCTGAGCCGCGCCGCTCCCGCGTGGGGGTGCCGTGTGTCAGTGGTCGTCCCAGTGGCCCTCGTGGGCGGCGTGCCGGTGGCCGTCGTGCACGTAGTCCGTGTGGTCGTCGTGCCGGACGGCCAGATGGCCGCAGTCGTCGCCGTGCTGGTGGTCGTGGTTCCGGTGCACCGCGTGGTCGGCGGGCGCGCACTCGTCGGTGTGGCCGTCGTGCATCCGGTGGATGTGCCCGTCGTGGGCGTAGTCGGTGTGGTCGCCGTGGGGGAAGGAGAGGTGACCGCAGTCCTCGCCGTGGGCGTGCGCATGGTTCTCGTGGGTGGTGTGCTCGGCGGTGGTCATGGGGGCTCCTCGCGTGGGGGTGTGGCCGCTCCCGGCGCTCGCACCGGGGGCGGCTCGGCGACATCACCCTAGGGCGACATCTGCGTGCATTGTCGTAAATGCCCGACCGTGCGCGCCACCCGACGCCGGGCGGCCGAGTGAGGCGCCGGGCGGGAGGGGCTTCGCGGGGACGCCCTAGCGCACCGCCACGATCACGCAGCTGTCGCCGTACTGCCACACCGGTCCGGCCTGGCCGAAACCCGCCTGCCGGAGCAGCTCCAGATGGTCGCGCGGGGAGAGTCCGGCGGGACGGCAGGTGCCGGGGGGTGCCGCCCGGCGGCGGCGCTCGGCGAGGAGGTCGGCCAGCTCCGGGTCGTCGGCGACGGCGGCCCACCAGGAGCCCCAGTCCTCATGGGCGAACACCCGTTGCCGGGCGGCACGGCACCGCCCGACATGGGCGGCGATCGCGCCCGGGCCGGTCCCGCCCTGGGGGAGGTGGTCGCCGTTGACGAGGACGCCCCCGGGGCGCAGCAGGCCGGCGAGCTGGCGGTAGACGCGCGCCAGGGTGTCGCGGTCGAGGTAGTGCAGGGCCGTCGTGGACACCGCCGCGTCCATGGGCCGGTCCAGGTCCAGTGCCCACACCCAGCCGGGCGCCCCGATCTCCGTGTCGACGTAGCGGGCCGCGTCCGGGTGGTGGGTGCGGCCCAGCTCCAGCAGGACGGGATCCCGGTCCACGGCCACGATCTCGGCGTCGGGCAGCCGCCGGATCAGCCGGGCGGCGAGGGAGCCGGGCCCGCAGCCCAGGTCGACGACGAGGGGCGGGCCCGCGCGCCCCGCGGTGACGTGTTCGACGACATCGGCGATCACGGTGAACCGCTCCTCGCGGTCCACGGCGTACCGCTGCTGCTGGAGCTCCCAGCGCTCCACCCATCGCTCCGCCGTCGCCAGACTCAGCCCCATCCGCTCGCGCCACCTTGCCGTCTCGCGCCTGACACCTTTCGGTCCGAGCCTACAGGTGGAAACGGTTCTCATTACGCCCAGCGGGTGGTGTGCTGTCCGCCCGGTCGGCGTCCTCACTGAAGCGAGGTGAGAACGGACAGCAGCCGGTCGATCTCCTCAACGGTGTTGTACACATGCAGACTCACCCGCACCGAACCGGTCTTCTCGCCCGCGTCGCCCTGGCAGTGATGGTCGGAGCGGACCATGAAGCCGTGGCTGAACAGGATGAACCCGAGATCGCCCGAGTCGACGGCACGGTGCCGCAGCGTCACGATGCCCCGGCGGCGCTGCACCGTCGTGTCCGCCGCCAGACTGAGGGGGCAGCCGAGGATCTCGTAGGCGTCCAGCCGGCGCAGCCCCTCGGTGAGCCGGGTCGCCAGGTCGGCCGTCCACCGCTCGATGCGATCGACACCGGCCGACTCCAGCCAGTCCAGGGCCGCTTCGAGCGAGGCGATGCCCACGGTGTTCGGGGTGCCGCTCCACCCGCCCGGCACGAAGGCGGGGCCGCGCGCCTGCCGGGCCCACACCGCACCCGACCCGGGCAGGGCCAGCGCCTTGTGCCCGGAGAACACGACGAAGTCCACGTCCAACTCGGCCACGGAGACCGGCAGATGACCGACGCTCTGCGCGGCGTCCAGGCAGATGACCGCGTCCGGACCGACGGCGTCGCGGATGCGATGCACGTTCATGTCGCCGCCGTACACGTGGTGCACATGGGTGGTGGCGACGAACCGGGTGCGTGGCCCGGCCCGTTCGGCCAGCGCCCGGTGGTCGTAGTCCCCGGAGCCGCTCTGGTACGGCATCGGCACCACCGAGACGTGCACGCCCTCCCGCGCGAGCAGCGCCTGGGCCTCCAGCCAGGGCGTGATGTTGGCCTGGTGGTCGGCGACCGGCACCACGATCTCGTCGCCGTCGCGCAGGAACCCGGGCAGCCAGTCGCGGGCGACGGTCCGCAGCCCCTCGGTCGTGCCGCTCGTGAAGTGCACGGCGGAGCCCTCGGGCCGGCCGTCCCCGAGGAAGCGGGCGACGCGCTCGCGGGTCCGCTCGACCAGCTCCGTGGTCCGGTTGGCCCAGGTGTAGGTACCCCGCGCGGCGTTGGCGTTGGACGTGGTCAGGTACGTCCGCACGGCGTCCAGCACGGCCTGCGGCTTCTGCGCCGTGGCCGCGCTGTCCAGGTACGCCAGCTCGGGGTGCCCGGTGACGATGGGGAACTGGGCGCGCAGCGCCTGCTGCCACAGGCCCGGATCCTCACGGGTGATCGGCGCCGTCATGCCGGTCAGTCCCGCACCAGGGGCGCGCCCGCGTCCCGCCAGGCGATGATGCCGCCGGCCAGGCTGCGCACGTCGGGGTGGCCCATCCGGGTCAGCAGCGCCGCGTACCGCGCGGACTTCTCGCCCACCGGGCAGGCCAGCAGCACCGGCCGGCTCCGGCTGAACGGCAACCCGCCCTGGACCAGTTCGGCGAACAGTTCGTCGACGATGTTCACCGAACCGTCGATGTGCAGCGCCGCGTACGCGAACGGGCTGCGCAGGTCGACCACCAGCGGCCGGTCGGACTCGATCCAGCGCCGGGCGTCGGCCACCGAGACCGACGGCGCCCGGCCGACCTCGGCGTCGGACAGATCGGCCGGCGAGTTCCTCCGGTGCGGCCGGCCCAGCAGGTCGGGGCGCCGCTGCCGGACGTAGCTCAGATAGCTCTCCACCCGGTCGCAGACGATGAACACCGCCGACCGGCGCTCGGCCGACTCCTCGTCCAGCGCCCGCAGATGCCGCACGGCACCGAAGTACGCCGCCCCTCCCGTCGGGCCGCCCAGGATCCCGCAGCGGCGGTTCAGGGTGAGCATCCCCTCGATCGCCTCGTCCGCGGTCACCGACTCCATCGTGTCGTACGTGTCCGGGTCGAACAGGCCGACCTCCTGCACCTCGTCGATGGTGCGGATCCCGGGTATGAAGTCGGACTTGGCCGCGACCAGCCCGACCACCCGTACCGACGGGTCCTCCTCCCGCAGGGCGCGGGCCACCCCCGTGGAGGAACCGGCGGTCCCCACACAGGCGACGAACCAGTCCGGGACCCGGCCGTCCAGGTCCTTCACGATCTCCGGCCCGGTGCCGGTGAGATGGGCCTCGGTGTTGCGCGGGTTGAAGTACTGGTCGGTGTGCAGATAGGCGTTGCCGGAGGCCGACAGCGTCCGGTGGAAGAGGGTCAGCGGGTCGTCCGTGGCGGTCGGGTCCAGGCACTCGCTCTGCCCCGGCAGCTCCTCGATCTCCGCGCCGAGCAGCAGCAGGAGGTCCTTGATCTCCGGCACCCGCATCCGGTTCGTGACGCTCTTGAAGCCCAGGCCGTGCATGCCCGCGATGACCGCGAGGGCCTTGGCCGTGTTGCCGCTGGACAACTCGACCACCCGGCTGCCGTGTTCGACCGCCTCGGCCAGCAGGGGGCCCGCCATGCTCCAGGCCGCCCGGTCCTTGACCGAGCCGAACGGATTGAGCATCTCCAGCTTGGCGTACAGGTCGATGTGGCGCAGACCGTGCACGGCCGGATCGATCCGCACCAGCGGGGTGTTGCCGATCGCCTCGGTGATGCTGTCGTACCTCACTGGACTCCCCCCGAAGGCGTGATCGGCCAGAACTGGTCGTCGAGGCACCAGCGCCACGCGTCGCCGTCCTGCCAGGCGGCGACCTTGCGGGCGGCGGGCTGGTGCTGGGCGCGAGTGGCGTGGAAATCCATGGCGTAGCCCGCGGTGTTGGCGAAGGCCAGCAGATCGCCGGGGACCGGACGGCGCGGCAGGAACACCGTGCGCCGGGTGATCAGGTCGCTCTCCAGGCAGAGACTGCCGAAGAGGTGCACGGCGACGGGCCCCTCACCCGGACCTGCTCCGCTTCCGGGGACGACGACCGGGTCCATCAGCACTCCGTGGTCCTCCAGGGCGATGTCGTCCGCCTTCGCGGCCAGCCGGACGAGCAGCGGTCCGCCGGACTCCTGGGAGCGGACCTCCAGGACCCGCGCCAACGAGAGTCCGCACTGGTCCAGCAGCGCCCGGCCGGGCTCGGTGTCCAGGTCGTATAGGTGCTCCAGCAGCAGCGCGGCCAGCGGGCGGCCGCCCAGCGAGGCGGCGGGCTGAGACAGCAGCTCGTCCAGGTAGGCCGCGCCCGCCACGGGCCGGTGGGCGGGGTAGAGGCCGAGCGCGCCGCGCAGGGTGCCGGACTCGTTCCGCAGTCCGTAGCCGTGCCCGCCCCAGGCGAGGGGCGGGCGGCGGCCGAGGACGGCGGAGGTGAGCCCGCTCGTGTACGCCTCCCACTGCTCCCGCTCGGCGAGATAACTGACGCCGAACCCGCCGCCGATGTCCACGGCCCGCGGCCGCAACCCCCGCGTGCGGCACAACTCCAGGGCCGCCAGGCTCCCTTCGAGGGCGGTCGCCTTCTCCGCGACGCTCGTGGTGTCCAGATGGAACGCCACCCCGGTCAGCGCGATCGCGTCGGCATGCCGCCCGACCGCCTCCAGCAGCGCCTCCAACTCCCGTACGGGCGTGCCGAAGCGGCTGCGCCGGCTCAGCACCCGCACACCCGACGCCTCGAACCCCGACAGCCGCAGCAGCACCGGCACCGGGGCGAGCGCGTGCCCCCGCACCAGGGCGGCGAGCTGGTCCAGTTCGGCGACGGAGTCGACGCCGACCGTGACGCCCGTGCACGCCGCCAGCCACAGGAACTCGGGGTTCTTCGGGCCCGTGGCCGTGATCCGGCCGGCCCCGAACCCGGCACCCAGTGCGTGCTGCAACTCACCCAGCGACGCGACGTCCACGCCCGCGTCCGTCGCGGCGAGCCGCCGCAGCAACGCACTGGAACGGTTGGCCTTGTGGGCGTAGAACACCTGCCCCGGCAGATGGTGAGCGCGATACACCGAACGGAACCGCTCCACGTTCTCGGCGATCTGGTCCGGCACCACGACGTGCACCGGCGAACCCAGTGCGTCGGCGAGCGAGTGCAGGGTGCCGTGCGCCGCCACGAGCGACCTCAGCCGCGGCTCCAGCCGCGGTTCGAGATACAAGGGCCGGCCGTCCATGCGCGCTCCCCCCTCCTGAAGCCGCAGCACCCGGCATCCGGGCACGTCGGACACTCCTGGCGTTTCGCCGTATGACCCCTATCCATTCTTCGTTCGCTTTACGCCCTGTTAGGCCCGGGCCCGCACCTCGCGCCGGTGTGAAGCGGATCACGGGCCGGGCCCGGGCGCGCGCCGGGCGCGAGGCGACGGCATCCGCGGCCCGCGGCCCCTCGCTCACCCGCCCCTTGCCGCACGCATGCGCCCGGCGCCCCGGGGGTACCCCGGCCGGACACCGGCACCGACCCGTTCGAGGAGGGACGTGGACTGGCATCCGCTGCGGCTCACCAGCCCCGTCAAGCAGCACGTCTTCGGGGGCCGGGCCATCGCCGAGCGGCTGGGACGCACCGGCCTGCCCGACGGGCCGGTCGCCGAGACGTGGGAGGTCAGCGACGTCGAGGGCGATGCCTCGACCGTCCTGGACGGCCCCCTCGCCGGGCGCACCCTGCGGCAGATCACGGCCGAGCACCCGGAGGAACTGCTCGGCCACCGGCTCCCGCCCGGCCCCCGTTTCCCGCTGCTCACCAAGTTCATCGACGGCCGCGGAGCCCTCCCGGTGCATCTGCACGCCGACGACGCCACCGCCCGGCGCCTGGAGGGCGAACCCAACGGCAAGACGGAGGCCTGGCACGTCCTGGACGCCGCCCCCGGAGCGACCGCCCTGGTCGGCGTACGCCCCGGCGTGGACCGCGACACCCTGCGCCGGGCGCTGCTGGCCCAGGACTTCGAAGCGGTCCTGCGCCGCCTGCCGGTCCGCGCGGGGCAGACCGTCTACGTCCCCGGCGGCACCCTGCACAGCTTCGGTCCGGACACCCTCGTCCACGAGATCGAGCAGACGTCCGACATCCAGCAGCACGCCATGCGCCACCGCATGGAGGACGGTTCGCCCGTCCCCGACCACGAGTGGCACGCCAACCTCGACCGCCTCCTCGACGAGTGGCGCCCCGGCCCCCGGCCCGAGTTCCACCCAGGCCTGAGCGTCCCCGCCGCGGACGGTGTCGTGCGCACCGTGCTGTGCGCCGGCCCGCACTTCGCCCTCGAACGCTGGTCCGCCGCTGCGGCGACGCCCCTGTCGTACCGCTTCACCACCGTGCGGATCCTCACCAACGCGGGCGCCCCGGTCACCGTCACCGCCGGCTCCTGGACCGGCCTTCTGGACCGCGCCCGCACCCTCGTCCTCCCCGCCGTCCTCGGCGAGGTCCGCATCCAGGGCCCCGCCGACGTCCTGATCGGCTACGTGCCCGACCTGGAGCACGACATCCGTGCACCCCTCCTCGCCGCCGGCCACGGCCCGGCCGCCGTCGCCGCCCTCGGTGAGGGACTCGATCCGCGGTAGCGGACCGGTGACATTCGGGACGGATCCGTAGCAGGTCCGCAGGGCAACGAATGCGGCCGGTGGCGGGTCGTACAGGGGGCAAGGGCAGAAGCCCGCGCACACGACCCGGGGGAAACCGGGGAAACAATGGGGGAGACCATGCAGAACCGTGCCCGAGGCATCCGTACCACCCTGGCCGCGCTGGCGGCCGTCGCCGGTGTCGCCGTGGCCGCCGTCCCGGCCGTCGCCGCCACCGCGCCGGACTCCGGCACACCCCGGTTCCTGGAGCCGTCCGAGCTGCCGCCGCACGCGTCCTCGCCCTGGTACGCCGGAGCGGTCACGGCCGGCCAGCCCGACCCGCTGCCGATGTGCGTGGGCGACGCGCTGCCGTCCATCACCACGCACCGGGAGTACTGGACGGAGTTCGACACCAGCGCCCAGCAGCTCACCGTCGAGGGGCGCAGCGAGCAGTGGTCGAAGGACTTCGCGGCGCTGCTGCGCAAGGACCTGGCCGGCTGCGCGAAGAAGCTGATGCAGCAGGACCCCGACATCACCGCGACGCAGAAGTACTACGGCAAGCTGAACGTCGAGGAGGGCGCCGACGTCTACGGCATCCACACCGCCTCCGCCTGGGGCTCCTCCGACATCAACCTCTTCTCGGTCGGCCGCGACGGCGCGACCGTCACGATCGTCCGGTGGGGTCAGATGGGCACCTTCCAGCACGCCCAGGTGGCCGACTTCAAGGCCACGACCGTCACGGCGGTGAACAAGCTGTACTGACGGCTCAGCCCGTCCCCGGCTCGGTGGGGGCGTCGTACACGAGGAGCCCGTCGTCGCGCAGACGGGCTCCCGGTGTCGGCGTATGGGCGTTCAGACGGCCGTCGTGCATCAGGTGCAGGGCGGGCGCACCGCGGGCGAGGACCGCGAAGTCGGCGATCAGCCGGCGGTGGCAGCGCCACCAGACCGCCTCGCTGCACATCACGGCGGTGCGCACGTCCGAGGCCTCGTCCAGCAACCGGTCCATCGCGGTGACGAACTCCGAGGAGCGGGTGTGCGCCGCGTACCCGCGGAAGGAGTCGTTGCGCCACACGACGTCCGGACTGTCCGCGGGCAGCGGACGGAACCCGCCGAGGGCGGGTTCCCACCGGTAGGAGAGGCCGGCGTCCGGCAGCCACTCGGCGAGCCGCTCCCGCAGCAGATCGGGGTCACGACGGCTGCCGGGAGCGGTCCGCACGTCCACGACGGCCGTGACACCGGCCGCCCGCAGCAGCTCGCTGATCCGCTCCCGCCCGGCGGTGCTGTGCCCGAAGGTCACCAAAGAGGCGTCCACGCTGTCGGACTATCCCTTTTCGGGGGGTGCACACCTCGCGCCCTGGAGGGTCAGATGTCCCGGAACGTCTCGATCTGCGCCCCGACCGAGTTCAGCCGTTCCGCCAGGTCCTCGTAACCCCGGTTGATGACATACACGTTGCGCAGCACCGACGTGCCCTCGGCCGCCATCATCGCCAGCAGGACGACCACCGCGGGGCGCAGGGCCGGCGGGCACATCATCTCGGCGGCGCGCCAGCGGGTCGGGCCCTCCACCAGGACCCGGTGCGGGTCCAGGAGCTGGAGCCGGCCGCCGAGGCGGTTCAGGTCGGTCAGGTAGATGGCGCGGTTGTCGTAGACCCAGTCGTGGATGAGGGTCTGGCCCTGGGCGACCGCCGCGATGGCCGCGAAGAACGGGACGTTGTCGATGTTCAGGCCCGGGAACGGCATGGGGTGGATCTTGTCGATCGGCGCCTCCAGCTTGGAGGGCCGGACGGTCAGGTCCACCAGCCGGGTGCGGCCGTTGTCGGCGAAGTACTCGGGCGTGCGGTCGTGGTCGAGGCCCATCTCCTCCAGGACCGCGAGCTCGATCTCCAGGAACTCGATCGGCACCCGGCGCACCGTCAGCTCCGACTCGGTGACGACGGCGGCCGCGACCAGGCTCATCGCCTCGACCGGGTCCTCGGAGGGGGAGTAGTCCACGTCGACGTCGATGGTGGGCACACCGTGCACGGTGAGTGTGGTGGTGCCGATGCCGTCGACCTTGACGCCGAGGGCCTCCAGGAAGAAGCACAGGTCCTGGACCATGTAGTTGGACGAGGCGTTGCGGATGACGGTGATGCCGTCGTGCCGGGCGGCCGCGAGCAGGGCGTTCTCGGTGACCGTGTCGCCGCGTTCGGTCAGCACGATCGGGCGGTCCGGGCTGACCGCGCGGTCCACCCGGGCGTGGTACTGGCCCTCGGTGGCGGCGATGTCCAGGCCGAAGCGGCGCAGCGCGATCATGTGCGGCTCGACCGTGCGGGTACCGAGGTCGCAGCCGCCGGCGTAGGGCAGCTTGAACGAGTCGACGCGGTGCAGCAGCGGGCCGAGGAACATGATGATGGAACGGGTGCGGCGGGCCGCGCTGGCGTCGATCGAGGCCAGGTCCAGCTCGGCCGAGGGCACGATCTCCAGGTCGACGCCGTCGTTGATCCAGCGGGTGCGCACTCCGATGGAGCCCAGCACCTCGAGGAGGCGGTACACCTCCTCGATGCGGGCGACGCGGCGCAGCACCGTGCGCCCCTCGTTGAGCAGAGAGGCGCACAGCAGTGCCACGCACGCGTTCTTGCTCGTCTTGACGTCGATGGCGCCGGACAGCCGCCGCCCGCCGACCACCCGCAGATGCATCGGACCGGCGTAGCCGAGCGACACGATCTCGCTGTCGAGGGCTTCCCCGATGCGCGCGATCATCTCAAGGCTGATGTTCTGGTTGCCGCGCTCGATCCGGTTGACGGCGCTCTGGCTGGTGCCGAGCGCCTCGGCCAGCTGCGACTGAGTCCAGCCGCGGTGCTGCCGGGCGTCACGGATGAGCTTGCCGATGCGTACGAGGTAGTCGTCTGCCATGCGGTTGAGGTTATCTCAGATATGAGATGACACTCGAACGGGGGGTCCGAATGGGTGACGGGGCGTCAAGCCCGCCCGGCGGCCTCAGTGTCGGCGCTCGCGCGTGGTGCGCCGCCATCCGAAGGGTCCGGGCAGGTCCATCGACGTCGTCCGGCGCCCTGTGCTGCTGTGGGTGTGGCGCGGGCCGTTCTTCCCGCCGGTGGTGATGGACCAGGAGCGCTTGTTGATGTTCAGCCGCACCCCCGGAAGGATCCGGAAACTCTTGCGGAATGTGAGCGGCATGCCTGTCCCCTCTCCGTCGTGCGTGGGTGTGGTGCGTGGACTCCTGGTGCGGATACCCGGGAAAAGGGCGCGCATGGCCGGACGAGGGGGCGCCGGGGCATGACCATCCGGCGCTCGTGTACTAGAGTTATCTCGACATCGAGATATCTGCCGAGAGAGCACCGCAGCCGCCACCCAGTAAGGGTTACCTAACTTAGCCTTACCTTAGCGGATCGGCCAAGATGCCGTGGCGGCAGGATCGTGGTGGTACGCGCACATCAATGAAGGAGACTGTCGTGTCGGCGAACAGCTTCGACGCCCGTAGCACGCTGCAGGTGGGCGACGAGTCGTACGAGATCTTCCGGCTGGACAAGGTGGAGGGCTCGGCCCGCCTCCCCTACAGCCTCAAGGTCCTGCTGGAGAACCTGCTCCGTACCGAGGACGGCGCGAACATCACCGCCGACCACATCCGTGCCCTCGGCGGATGGGACTCGCAGGCCCAGCCCAGCCAGGAGATCCAGTTCACGCCGGCCCGCGTGATCATGCAGGACTTCACCGGCGTTCCCTGTGTCGTGGACCTCGCCACCATGCGCGAGGCCGTGAAGGAGCTGGGCGGCGACCCGGCGAAGATCAACCCGCTGGCGCCGGCCGAGCTGGTCATCGACCACTCCGTCATCGCCGACAAGTTCGGCACGAACGACGCCTTCAAGCAGAACGTCGACCTGGAGTACGGCCGCAACAAGGAGCGCTACCAGTTCCTGCGCTGGGGCCAGACCGCCTTCGACGAGTTCAAGGTCGTCCCGCCCGGCACCGGCATCGTCCACCAGGTGAACATCGAGCACCTGGCCCGCGTCGTGATGGTCCGCGACGGCAAGGCCTACCCGGACACCCTGGTCGGCACCGACTCGCACACCACCATGGTCAACGGCCTCGGTGTCCTCGGCTGGGGCGTCGGCGGCATCGAGGCCGAGGCCGCCATGCTCGGCCAGCCGGTCTCCATGCTCATCCCGCGCGTCGTCGGCTTCAAGCTCACCGGTGAGCTCCAGCCCGGCACCACCGCCACGGACCTCGTGCTGACCATCACCGAGATGCTGCGCAAGCATGGTGTCGTGGGCAAGTTCGTCGAGTTCTACGGCGAGGGCGTCGCCGCCACCTCGCTGGCCAACCGCGCCACCATCGGCAACATGTCGCCGGAGTTCGGCTCCACCGCCGCGATCTTCCCGATCGACGACGAGACCATCAACTACATGCGGCTCACCGGCCGCAGCGAGCAGCAGCTCGCGCTGGTCGAGGCGTACGCCAAGGAGCAGGGCCTCTGGCTCGACCCGGCCGCCGAGCCCGACTTCTCCGAGAAGCTCGAGCTCGACCTGTCGACGGTCGTGCCCTCCATCGCCGGCCCGAAGCGCCCGCAGGACCGCATCGTCCTCGCCGAGGCCGCCCAGCAGTTCGCCAAGGACGTCCTCAACTACGTCGAGGCGCCCGCCGCCCAGCCTGCCGCCTCGAACTCCCCGGTCGACGAGGCCAGCGCCGAGTCCTTCCCGGCCTCCGACGCCCCGGCCTACGGCAGCCAGGAGAACGGCGCCGGCGCGCCGCAGCACGCCGAGGGCACCGGTGCCGCCGTTCCGTCGAACCCGGTCACCGTCACCGCCCCCGACGGCTCGACCTACGAGATCGACCACGGCGCGGTGACGGTCGCGGCCATCACCTCCTGCACCAACACCTCCAACCCGTACGTCATGGTCGCCGCCGCCCTGGTGGCCAAGAAGGCGGTGGAGAAGGGCCTGACCCGCAAGCCGTGGGTCAAGACCACCCTCGCCCCGGGCTCCAAGGTCGTCACCGACTACTTCGAGAAGGCGGGCCTGACCCCCTACCTCGACAAGGTCGGCTTCAACCTCGTCGGCTACGGCTGCACCACCTGCATCGGCAACTCCGGCCCGCTGCCGGAGGAGGTCTCCAAGGCCGTCAACGACCACGACCTCGCGGTCACCTCGGTCCTCTCCGGCAACCGGAACTTCGAGGGCCGCATCAACCCCGACGTCAAGATGAACTACCTGGCGTCCCCGCCGCTGGTCGTCGCGTACGCCCTCGCCGGCTCCATGAAGGTGGACATCACCAAGGACGCCCTGGGCACCGACCAGGACGGCAACCCGGTCTTCCTCAAGGACATCTGGCCGACCGAGGCCGAGGTCAACGAGGTCGTCGCCAACGCCATCGGCGAGGACATGTTCGCCAAGTCCTACGCGGACGTCTTCGCGGGTGACGCCCAGTGGCAGGCGCTGCCGATCCCGACCGGCAACACCTTCGAGTGGGACGCCGAGTCGACCTACGTGCGCAAGCCCCCGTACTTCGAGGGCATGGCCCACGAGCCGTCTCCGGTCGAGAACATCTCCGGCGCCCGGGTGCTCGCCAAGCTCGGCGACTCGGTCACCACCGACCACATCTCCCCGGCCGGCGCCATCAAGGCCGACACCCCGGCCGGCAAGTACCTCACGGAGCACGGCGTCGAGCGCCGCGACTTCAACAGCTACGGCTCCCGCCGCGGCAACCACGAGGTCATGATCCGCGGCACGTTCGCCAACATCCGCCTGCGCAACCAGATCGCGCCGGGCACCGAGGGCGGCTACACCCGCGACTTCACGCAGGACGGCGGCCCCGTCTCCTTCATCTACGACGCCTCGCAGAACTACCAGGCCGCCGGCATCCCGCTGGTCGTCCTGGCCGGCAAGGAGTACGGCTCCGGCTCGTCCCGCGACTGGGCCGCCAAGGGCACCGCGCTCCTCGGCGTCAAGGCCGTCATCGCCGAGTCGTACGAGCGCATCCACCGCTCGAACCTCATCGGCATGGGCGTCCTGCCGCTGCAGTTCCCGGAGGGCCAGTCCGCCGAGTCCCTCGGCCTCACCGGTGAGGAGACCTTCGACTTCACCGGCGTCGAGGAGCTCAACAACGGCACCACCCCGCGCACGGTGAAGGTCACCACCGACACCGGCGTGGAGTTCGACGCGGTCGTCCGCATCGACACCCCCGGCGAGGCGGACTACTACCGCAACGGCGGCATCATGCAGTACGTGCTGCGCAGCCTGATCCGCAAGTAAGCGGACCGCCACGGCAGTTCGAGGGCCGCGTTCCCGGGTGACCGGGGGCGCGGCCCGCGCCGTTCGCGGGCGGCTCCGGCCGGCGGCGGCCGGGTCACTCGCCGCGGTACTTCGCCGCCGCGGCCTGGGCGAGGTCCTGCGACTTGTCGAGAGCGGCGTCCACCGACTGCCGCCCGGCGATGGCCGCGGCGATCTGCTCGGAGACCGCCGTGCCCAGCACCGCGAACTCGGGAATCCCCAGGAAACCGATGCCGTCGTACGGGCGTGGGGCCACGCCGGGGTCCTTCGGGTCGGCGGAGTCCGTCGCGGCCGTGTACTCCTGCCGGTACCAGGCACCGGCCGCCTGCTGGTACTCGGGCTTCTCGTACAGCGACCTGCGGTTCCCGGCGGGTGCCGAGGTCCAGCCGACCTCCTGGCCGACGAGCTCCTGGAACTCCTTGGAGGAGGCCCAGGAGATGAACTCCCAGGCGGCGTCCTTGTTCTCGGAGGCCTGCTGGATGCCCCAGGCCCAGGTCCACAGCCAGCCGGCCTTCTCGGTCCGCTCGTGCGGGGCGGGGACGTAGCCCACCTTGCCCTTGACGGAGGAACTGTCGGCCTCGATCGACGAGGCCAGTGAGGTCGCGTCGTACATCATGGCGCACTTGCCCTCGACAAAACGGTCCAGGATCTCCAGCACGCCCATCCGCTCGGCGCCGGGCTGGCCGTGCGAGCGCAGCAGGCCGACGTAGAAGCCCACGGCCTCCTTGAACTCCGGGGAGGTCAGGCGGGCGTTCCAGTCCATGTCGTACCAGGCGCCGCCGAAGGTGTTGACGACGGTGTTGATCGGGGCGAGGTTCTGGCCCCAGCCGGGCAGGCCGCGCAGGCAGATGCCGCTCGCGCCCTCGGAGCCGTCGACCCGGGCGGCGAGGTCCGCGACCTGCCGCCAGGTCGGGTTCGCCGGCATGGTCAGCCCGTCCTTGCGGAACAGGTCCTTGCGGTACATCAGGAACGAGCCCTCGCCGTAGAAGGGCTCGGCGTACAGCGCGCCGTCCTCCCCGGTCAGCGAGGAGGCCAGGTTCGGGAAGACGTCGTCCTGGTCGAAGTCCTCGTCCGCCTTCACATAGGGGTCCAGCGGGACGAGCCAGTCGTTGTCCGCGTAGATCGGCACCTCGTACGCGCTGACGCTGGCCACGTCGTACTTCCCGGACTGGGTCGCGAACTCGCGGTTCATCCGCTCCCGTGCCTCGTTCTCCGGCAGCACCGTGTAGTCGACGGTGATACCGGTCCGCGCCGTGAAGTGCTTCCGGGTGAGCTTCTTGAGGGTCTGCACCTGCGGCACGTCGGTCGCGAGCACGTTCAGCCGGACCTGTTCCTCGCTGCCGGACAGGTCCGCGTCACCACACCCGGCGAGGGCCAGGCCGGAGGCGACCGCGGCGGCCACGGCCGCCCTGAGGAGACGGCTGCGCATCATGACAGTCCGGCCCTTACCCACCTTTGCCGCAGGTTAGACATTTCATAGCGAAAGGGATAGTCGATGTATCCCAGGCGCGCGGTGCGCGGGCACGCCTCACGGCCGGCCACGTCTGGCCTCCGCCCGCCGGGACAGCGCGTCCGCCGCGACGGCGGCCAGCAGCACACCGCCCGTGATCATGAACTGCACGGCGTCCTGGACCCCCAGCAGCCCCATCCCCGAGGCGATCGACTGGATGACCACCACACCGAGCAGCACCGACCAGGGCGAACCCCGCCCGCCGAACAGACTCGTCCCGCCGATGACGGCCGCAGCGATCGCGTTGATCAGCAGCATCCCGGAACCGGCGGCACGCGCCGTCGTCGGGCTCGCCGAGGTCAGCCCCGACGCCACGAACAGCCCGCCGACCGCCGCCAGCGTCCCAGACACCATGAACATCGCCACCCGCACCCGCTCCACCCCGATGCCGGCCCGCCGCGCCGCCTCGACCCCGCCGCCCAGCGCGTACACCCGACGCCCGTGGCGGGTGCGGCGCAGCACGTAGTCCGAGACGACCAGCACCACCAGGAAGACCAGCAGCGCGAACGGCAGCCCCTGGAACCGGTTGAGGGTGTGGGCCGCGGCGAAGGCGACCACCGCGAGCAGCCCGGTGCGCATCCAGATCTCACCCGCCGGCCGGTAGGGCATCCCGGCCGCCCGGTGGCGGCTCTGCCGGCGGTGGGCGGCCAGGAGGTACCCGGCCGTGCCGAGCGCGGCCACCGCGTACGCCGCCAGGTCGTTGCCGAAGTGCCGGCTGGTCAGGGAGGCGACCAGGCCCTCCTCGTCGATGTTGATCGTGCCGCTCGCCCCCAGCAGGTACAGCGTCAGACCGTTCCAGATCAGCAGCCCGGCCAGCGTCACCACGAACGCCGGCACGCCGAGCCAGGCGAAGAAGAACCCGTGGAAGGCGCCCACGGCCGTTCCCGCGGCCACCGCCACGACCACCGCGAGCCACTCCGGCACCCCGTGGTTCACGTTCAGCACCGCGAAGACGGCCCCCGCGAGGCCGCTGACCGAACCGACCGACAGATCGATCTCCCGGATCAGCAGCACGAACACGATCCCGACGGCGACCAGCCCGGTCCCCACGATGTCCACGCTGAGGTTGGACAGGTTGCGCGGCGACAGGAAGTTGTCGTCCAGGGCCTGGAAGACGATCCAGATCACGACCAGCCCGGCGATGACCAGCAGCGGACCCCGCTCACCGGCCCGCACACCGCCGAAGACCACCCGGGCGTGCTCGCGCAGACCGCCCTGCCACCCCCGGGTGCGCCGCTCGCCGCCGGTGGTGAGCGGACCGGAGCTGCCCGGCCCGGCCGGTCCGTCGTCGCGGTGCGTTTCGCCCCGGCTCACGGCCACGCCTCCTCGTCGCCCCTGGCGCGATGGGCCACGGCGTTGTCCGCCGCCCCCGTCACGGAGGAGATGATCTGCTCCTGCGTCACCGTGCTCACGTCGAACAGCCCGTTGTTGCGGCCCAGCCGCAGGACGGCGACCCGGTCCGCGACGGCCTTGATGTCACCCATGTTGTGACTGATGAGGATGATCGCCATACCGCGGTCGCGCACCTCCTCGATCAGGTCGAGCAGATGGCTCGTCTGCTCCACGCCCAGGGCCGCGGTGGGCTCGTCGAGCAGCAGCACCTTGGGGGCGCCCATCAGCGAGCGGGAGATGGCGACCGCCTGCCGTTGCCCGGCCGACAGCGCGGCGACCGGCATCCGCACGTCCGGGATGCGGATCGACAGGGCGCGCATCAGGTCACGGGCGCGGCGCTCCATCTCGACCTCGTCGAGGATGCCCACCCGGTCGATCTCGCGACCGAGGAACAGGTTGCCCACGACGTCCAGGTTGTCGCACATGGCGAGGTCCTGGTAGACGGTCGCGATGCCCAGCGCGTGGGCGTCGTGCGGGCGTTTTATCTGCACGGGGCGGCCCTCCCACTCGATGACGCCCCGGTCGGCGGGGCTGACCCCGGAGATCACCTTGATCAGGGTGGACTTGCCGGCCCCGTTGTCGCCGGCCAGGGCCACCACCTCACCGGCCCGGACCTTCAGGTCGACGTCCACGAGGGCCTGTACGCCACCGAACCGCTTGGTGATGCCGCGCAACGCCAGTACGGGTGGATGGGCCACGGGGACCACCTCGCTCAGCGGGTGAGCCCGGCCTTGTCGCAGGCCGAGCGGAGCTTCGGGACGCAGATCTGGTCGAGGGTGTAGACACCGTCCCGCACGAGCGTCCGGCCGATCGTCTCGCGCGTCACCGCCCTCGGGGTGAGCAGGATCGCCGGGACGTCCTTGGTCGTCGGGCTGTCCACCTCCGTCGAGACGAGGGCGTCGATGTCGTTGCCCCGCGCCAGGGCGACGGCCATCGCGGACGCCGCCTCGGTCTCCAGCCGGAACGGTTTGTAGACGGTCATGTACTGCTCGCCCTTGACGATGCGCCGCACCGCGTCGAGGTCGGCGTCCTGCCCGGTGACCGGGGGCAGCGGTGAGACGCGGGCGTTCTTGAGCGCCGAGACGACACCGGCGGCGATCGAGTCGTTGGCCGCGAGGACCCCGTCGATCCGGCTCGGACCGAGGGCGCTGATCGCGGCGGTCATGTGATCATGTGCGTTCTCCGTACGCCACCCGAGGGTGCTGTACGACTTCAGGATCCGCGCCTCGCCCCGGAGGACGGACCGGGCCCCGCCCTCGTACCAGGCGGCGTTGGGGCTGGACGGGTCGCCGTTCATCATGACGACACCGTCGCCACCGGCCCTGGCGTCCATGCCCCGCAGGAGGGCCCGGCCCTGGAGCCTGCCGACCTCGCCGCCGTCGAAACTGACGAAACCCGAGATCGGCCCCTCGGCAAGCCGGTCGTAGGCGACCACCGGGATGCCCTCGCGCCGGGCCTCACGCACCGAGGAGCGCAGCGCCCCGGGGTCGACGACGTCCAGGATCAGCGCCGAGACGCCCCGGGTGATCATCGAGTCCATCTGGGCTCGCTGACTCGCCGCGTCGTTCTCGGCGTTGGCGTACACGACCGTGCAGTCCGGGCACAGCTCCCTGACCCGCTTCTCGATCAGGGGCCGGTCGGACTTCTCCCAGCGGGGCACGGCCCGGCTCGGCAGCAGCAGGCCGATGGTCGGTCCGTCCCCGGCGCCCCCACCGCCGTCGGCGCACGCGGCCGAGGACACGGCCAGCACGACCGCCACCAGCCACCCGACGCCGCGCCGGCCGAGGCCACGCATCAGGAACCTCCCCGTCCGGGCCGGTTCCGGCCCGGGGGCGGAGCCGTCCGATGCGCACCCCGGCCCGCTCGGCGCCGGACGTGCTCGGCTGTCACGCCCGGGGGCCGGTCGTCGTCGCGGCGAGGGGCCTGGTCGTCGTGGTGCTCGGGGGCTCGGTCGCGGGGGTGGTCGGGGGTGTGGTTGCCGTGGTGGTCGGGAGCATGGTTGCCGTGGTGGTCAGGGGCCCGGTCGTCGTGGTGCTCGGGAGCTTGGTCGCGGTGTTGGTCCGGGGTCTGGTTGCCGTGGTGCTCGGGGGTTCGGCCGTTGTCTTGCTCGGGAGCCCGATTGCCTTGGTACTCGGTGGCTGGGTCGCGGTGGTGGTCAGGAGGCCGGTCGTCGTGGTCAGGGGCCCGGCTGGGGTCGCGGTCCGCAGGGCCGTCGCCGCCGGCGTCCGCGTCCTCGCTGTCGTCGTGATCCGGGCCCTGGCCGCGGCCCCTGCGGCGGTCCCGGTTGCGGACCAGGCCCCAGGTGCGGTCACGGCCCCGGCCCCAGACGCGGCCCGGCCTGCGCTCCTCCTCCGGCTCGGTCTCCGGTTCCGGGTCCGGTGCCTCGCCGGTGTCCGGGTCCCGTTCCCGGCGGGTGACGACGATCTCGCTCCACACCTGCTTGCCGCCGCCCACCGGCACCGAGCCCCAGGCCGCCGACACGGCCTCGACGAGGAAGAGCCCTCGGCCGCCCGTCGACTCCCAGTCCACGACCACCGGCTTGGCCGGCGCCCGGGGCGAGGAGTCGCTGACGGTCACCCGCAGCCGGTCCGCCGCCAGCGTCAGTTCCACCCGGACCGCGCCCTGGGTGTGCACCAGCGCGTTGGTGACCAGCTCCGACACCACCAGCAGGACGGTGTCGGCCTCGCCCGCGATGCCCCACGAGCGCAGCGTGCGCGCACTGAACCGGCGGGCGTGCATCACCGCGTCCGGCAGCCGCCACACCACCCAGCCGACCCGCACGGGCCGTACCCGCATCCCGTCGTAGCGCAGCAGCAGCAACGCCACGTCGTCCTCGCGCTGCCCGGCCTCGCCGAGGAGGGCGTCGGCCATCCGCCCCGGGTCGGACGGATCGGCCGCGGCGAGCGCCTGGCGCACGAGCCGCATCCCCTCGTCCAGTTGCAGGTCCGCCGACTCGACCAGACCGTCCGTGACCAGCGCGAGCACCGAGCCCGGGGCCAGCGCGAGCGCCGTCAGCGGGAACTCCGCCTCCGCGAGCACGCCGAGCGGGAGCCCGCCCTCGACCGCGATCTCCGCGGTGCCGCCGTCGGGGTGCCGTACGAGCGGGGCCAGGTGCCCGGCCCGCACGAACAGCGCGTTGCCCTCCTCCATGTCCAGTTCGACGTAGCAGCAGGTGGCGAAGAGGTCGGTCTCCATGCCGACGAGCAGCCGGTTGGCGTGCGCGACGACCACGTCCGGGGGATGCCCCTCCACGGCGTAGGCCCGGACCGCCGTACGCATCTGGCCCATGATCGTCGCGGCCCCCGCGCTGTGGCCCTGCACATCCCCGATGACCAGGGCCACCTTGTTCTCCGACAGCGCGATCACGTCGTACCAGTCGCCGCCCACCTGGAGCCCGCGCCGGGCGGGCAGATAGCGGGCCACGGCCGTGCCCCCGGGCAGCCGGGGGAGCCGGCGCGGCAGCAGGCTGCGCTGGAGCATCGTGGCGAGTTCCTGCTCGGCGTCGTAGGCGTGCGCGCGTTTCAGGGCCTGGCCGACCAGGCCCGCGGTCGCGGTCAGCAGGGCCCGCTCCTCGGGGGCGAACTCGTGCGGGCTGTCCCAGCCGACCAGGCACACCCCGGCCACCCGTCGCTTCGCCGGCAGCGGCAGCACCGCGAGCCCGCCGGGGCCGATCCCGGCCAGCCCGGGTTCCAGCACCGAACCCGCGGGCCACAGGCTCAGCCGTCCGTCGCGCAGCGCCGCCTGGAGCGTGGGCAGGGCGGTGACGGGTGCGTCGGGAAACTCCGAGCGCCACTCGCGCCGCCACAGTTCCGGCCAGGCACCGGCACCCGGCGGATCGAGCACGGTGACCGCCAGCCGGTCCTCCAGCAGCTCCGCGAGCGCCACCCGGTCGGCATCGAGGGGCTCGCGCAGCGCGGCGACCACCACCCGGCCGACGTCCCGGACGGTCGTCGCGTCGTCGAGCGCGGCCGTCAGCCACTGGATCCGGCCCACGTCGCTGGCCCCGCGGCGCAGCACGGGCGCCGCGGTCACCACGCCCAGCACCCGCTCGGGGGCGCCGTCGGACCGCTTCAGCACCCGGCAGCTCAGCCGCAGCCAGCACAGTTCACCGGTGGGGCGGCGGATACGGAACTCCAGCTCACGGCGGCCGGGGGTCTGCGCGGACGGTTCGATGACCGACATCAGGGCCGGGACGTCCTCCGGGACGCTGCACGAGAGCAGCGTGTCGGTCTTGCCGTCGAAGCCCCGCTCGGGGATGCCGACGAGTTCGAGCAGGGCGGAGTCGGTCTCGACCAGTCCGGTGCCGGGGGACAGGGCGAAGGAGCCGACGCCCATGGCACGCAGGGCGGAATCCAGCAGGGGTGAGGGCGCCGACCGGTCGGCCTCGCCCCGCAGCCGCTCGGCGACGGCCTCGGCGTACCGCTCGAGGAACTCCCGTTGCTCGGCCCCGAAGCCCTCCCCGGCCTCTCCCACCACGAGGAGACAGCCCAGCCACCCGCCCGCGGCCCCCAGCGGCAGCGCTCCGACCGGGACGGAGGCGGGCGCGTCCTCGTCCCGTCCTGCGAGCACCGCGTCGGCGAGCCACACCGGCCGTCCCCGCAGACAGGCCTCGGCGACGGCCGGGACAGCGCCCCCGGCGGCCGGTGAGTCCGCCGGGGTGCCCGGTCCCGGACCGGCGGGGGCGTCGGGCCTGACGCCCCCCGCAGGGGTGCCCGGAGGTCTCGTCGGCTCCACCGCGACCGGCACGCGCCCCGGCAGCCGACGGTGCGGCCCGGATCCGGCGGTGGCCGACTCCACCAGCCGGAGTTCCGCCGCGTGCTCGCCGCGTACGTACACCGCCGCCAGCGACACTCCGGCGAACGCCAGCACGCGCGTCCGCGCGGCGGGCTCCTGCGCGAGGCGAGACGGACCGGTGCCCCCGTTCCCCGGCACCCGCAGACCGGGAGCCGCGGCCCGGGCATCGCCGTGATGGGGCATGTCCGCATCCACCTCCCGTCCATGCCGCGGCCACCGGCAGGTGGGAGTCCCCGGACCTCAGGTGACGACGACGCGGGCGGATCCACGCCGCACATGAGCGGCAGGGCACCCTCCAACAGAATCGCACACCTGGATAACAGCGACATATGGGGCGACAGCGCTCCGGGCTTCCCGTCCCCCACCGGGGCAAGCGCCCCGACGCACCGGACCACCCCGGCCGACGCCAGGGGAGCCGACCGGCAGGGCAGGAGACCACGGCCGCCCTCCCCACCGAGGCCGTCACCTGCGACCGACATCGGGGGTCGTCTCTGTCGGCCGGCCCAAACGGCCAGTGCCGTTCCCCCCGGCAGGACGCACAGCACGAGCGTCACCAGCCGCTGCTCGTAGGTCCTTCCGCCGTCGGCACGACGGGTGCGCCCGGACCAGCTGTGGCACGAGCCCCGCGTTGAGCGTCCCGCCGATCAACAGGGTGTACAGGCTTGTATCCGGAGACGCGTTCCGCCCACGATCTTCGGCCACCCTGGCCGGGACGCACCTGTCGTGAGACGCGTTCCGCCCACGATCTTCGGCCACCCTGGCCGGGACGCAATGTCGTGAGACGCGTTCCGCCCACGCCCTTCGGCCCCCGGCCCCCCGGCCCCGACGCACCTGTCATGCCGACGGGCCCGGTCACCGATCGTCCGGTCACCGGGCCCGCCCCGACACCTCCGTTCAGCCCACCCGGCAGGGCAGCGCGCTCGTGCTGTCACCCCCCGAGCCCGAGACGACGTAGCCGAACGTCGCGCTCTTGCCTGGGGCCAGGGAGCCGTTCCAGTTGGCGTTGTGGACCATCACCGCCTGGCCGTTGTAGGTCGCGCTGCCGCTCCACAGGCTCTCGACCTTCTGGCCGGCCGGGAGGGTCCAGTCGACCATCCAGCCGAGCATCGGGACCGTGCCGGTGTTGGTGACGGTCACCTCGGACTGGTAACCGCCGCTCCAGGTGCCGGTGGTCTTGCGGGTGGCCGTGCAGGTGCCGGGCACCGGCTCGGACGGGTTGCCCGGCTGCTTGATGCCGGTCACCTCGCCCTTGCCCCCGTCGAAGACCACGTCGGAGCAGGAGTAGAAGGTCTCCTTGCTGTCGGAGCGCTGCCAGACCATGTAGATGATGTGGCGCCCCGACTTGTTGTCGGGGAGCTTCCCTGCCCAGGAGTAGTTGGCCTCGACCGTGCCCGGGGAGCCGTTCAGCGGCGGGTGGTCGACGCTCAGGAACGGCCGCTCCTCGATGTCGTTCCAGGTGAGCGTCTTGGTGGGGTCGAAGCCGTCCTTGGTGATGTAGACGTAGAACCAACCCGGGTGCGCGGCCCAGGCGTTGTACGAGAAGTCGACCGTCGCGCCGGAGGTGAGATGGGTGAGCGGCCAGTCCTTGCTGGGGGTGTTGAACCCGGTGAAGTTGGCGTTGCCGCCGCTGCACAGCTCGCCGTCCGGTACGAAGCCCCGGGTGCGGCCCGCGCCGTCCGAGCGCAGCACCGAGAACCAGTTGTAGAACGGCGTGGTGCCGCTGACCTGCTGCGCGCCCCGGCACGCGGGGTTCACCGGCTTGATCTCGCCGGTGTCGGTCAGTCCGTCCTGCCAGCACAGGAAGGTGCGGCTGCCGGGCTTCATGGGGGTGCCGTGCGCCTCCGCCTCACCGCCGGTCGACATGACCAGTCCGATGGCCGGGACGGTGACGAGGAGGGAGAGCAGCACCAGTAAGAGGGCTCTGGCCCGGGTGGGGAAGCCCGATCGGGGCATCGGGGATCCCCCCGGGCTTGTCGTCATGATCATGACAGCATCATCCGTTCGTGGGGGTACGGACCTGCGGAGGTGTGCACGGATGAGCGGGATGGGAGCGACTTGAATGGCGGGTTCCGGTCCACCGTTATGGGAGCGCTCCCACCCCGCCTGAGCGGAAGGTAGCGCCGAGCGGTCCGGTTGTCCACGCCCTGAGCACCCCGTGTCCGTCGGCGCGGGGGACGGAGAGACCGAAACCTGGACGCGTCCGCCTCTCGCAGGAGTCGGAGCCATGACGGAAACTTGCGACGGAAAACGGGGCCCAGCACCCGGGTCTACCCGCCTTCGCGCCGGATCCAACGCGGCGCACGCGCCCCGTCCGACTCTCGCAGCACCCATTGACAGCGCTTTCTGCTGCCCTTAAGTTGCCGCGAAGTTACCGGTAAGAGCTCGAAAGTTTCGGTTCCGCGTCCCTGCCCACGGGAGGCCCGAGCAATGAGCACGTCCACCACACCGGCCCCGCCGGGCACCCAGGACCCGCCGCCCGCCCGAGCGGCCCCGCGACGCGGCAGGCGGGCATCCGCCCGGACCGGTCCGGGCCGGGCACTGCGCCGCGACTGGCAGCTGTACTCCCTGGCGATCCTGCCGCTGCTGTTCTTCCTGGTCTTCCGCTATCTGCCGATGATCGGCAACGTGATCGCCTTCCGGCGCTTCGAACCGGGCGGTTCACTCTTCGGCGAGGAGTGGGTCGGTCTGCGCTATGTGCGGATGTTCCTGAGCGACCCCACCTTCTGGCAGGTCTTCCGCAACACCCTGTGGCTGGGCGGGCTCACCCTCGTCTTCTGCTTCCCGGTCCCGATCGTGCTCGCTCTGCTGCTGAACGAGGTGCGCCGGCGTTCCCTCAAGCGGTTCGTGCAGTCGGTCTCGTACCTCCCGCACTTCCTGTCCATCGTGATCGTCGCGGGCATCACGATGCAGATGCTGGCCGGCGACGGCCCGGTCAACCACGTCCTGCAACGGCTCGGCCACGAGCCGGTCCGCTTCATCCAGGAACCCGAGTGGTTCCGCACCATCTACGTCGGCTCGGAGATCTGGCAGACCGCCGGCTGGGGCACGATCCTCTACCTCGCCGCGCTCACCACGATCGACGAGGACCTCTACGAGGCCGCCCGCATCGACGGCGCCAACCGCTGGCAGCAGATCTGGCACGTCACCCTGCCCGGCATCCGCCCCACCATGGTCACCCTGCTGATCCTCAACGTCGGCACGTTCATGGCGGTCGGCTTCGAGAAGGTGCTGCTCCTGTACAACCCGCTGACCTATCCGACCGCCGACGTGATCTCCACCTACGTCTACCGGGCCGGTGTCGAGTCCAGCAGCTTCAGCTACGCCGCCGCCATCGGCCTGTTCGAGGCGATCATCGGCCTGGTCCTGATCACCTCGGCCAACACGCTCTCGCGTCGCACGGTGGGGACCAGCCTGTGGTGAGGCCGAGCCGTTCCCACCGGGTCTTCCAGGGGTTCAACGGGGTGGTCCTCACACTCGTCGTGCTGGTGACCCTGTACCCCTTCGTCAACATCGTCGCGCGGTCCTTCAGCGGGGAGCGCCAGATCCGGGCCGGTGAGGTCGGGCTGTGGCCCAAGGGGTTCAACCTGACCACGTACAGGATCGTGTTCCAGGACTCGATGTTCTGGCGCACCTACGGCAACACCGTGCTCTACACGGTCTTGGCCACGGCCGTCGCCATGGTCCTGACGACCTGCTACGCCTACGTCCTGTCCAAACGGCACCTGAGGGGCCGCGGCGTGCTCGTCGGCATCGCCGTGTTCACCATGTTCTTCACCGGCGGCCTGATCCCGAACTACATCCTGGTCACCAGCCTCGGTCTGAAGAACAGCGTGTGGGCGATCGCCCTGCCGAACGCGATCAGCGTCTTCAACCTGCTGGTGATGAAGGCCTTCTTCGAGAACCTTCCGACGGAGTTGGAGGAAGCCGCGCAGATCGACGGTCTGAGCACCTACGGCATCCTGTTCAGGATCGTGCTGCCGCTGTCCAAGGCGGTCGTGGCGACGATGGTGCTCTTCTACTCCGTGTCGTTCTGGAACTCGTGGTTCAGCGCGTTCCTGTACATGGACCACTCCGACCTGATGCCGGTCACCGTCTATCTGCGCAACCTCATCGCGGGCGCCACCGGAGGCGGAAACGCCGGTGCGGGCACCGCGGAGCTCAGCCAGGTCGGCGCGAGCATCCAGGCGGTCACCATCGTCCTCACCGCCCTGCCGATCCTCCTCGTGTACCCCTTCGTCCAGCGCTTCTTCGTCTCGGGCGTGATGCTCGGCGCGGTCAAGGGCTGACGGCCGCACGTCTCCTCAACCGGTCTACGGAAACAAGGGAGTTCCCGTGAACAACGCAGGGCAGCTGTCGCGACGCCAGATCCTCGCCGCCGCCGGTTTCATCGGCCTCGCCACGGTCACCGGCTGCGGAGGCGGGGACGACGGCGGCGACTCCAAGGACCTGTCCAAGAAGCAGGACGGGGCCATGAAGAACTACCGGCCCGGCCAGCAGTTCAAGGCCGCCCGGCCGCTGTCCTTCTCCGTTCTGCACAACAACAACCCGGTGTACCCGATGAAGGACGACTGGCTGTTCTGGAAGGAACTGACCAGGCGCACGGGTGTGACCCTCAAGCCGGTCGACGTGCCGCTGGCCGACTACGAGAAGAAGCGCAGCGTGCTCATCGGCGCGGGCGACGCGCCCTTCCTGATCCCCAAGACGTACCACCCCTCCGAGGTCGCCTTCGTCTCCTCCGGCGCCATCCTCCCGGTCAGCGACTACGTCAAGCTCATGCCCAACTTCCGCGACAAGGTACGCAAGTGGAAGCTGGAACCCGAACTCGACTCCATCCGCCAGTCCGACGGCAGGTACTACCTGCTGCCCGGCCTGCACGAGAAGCCCAAGTCGAACTACTCGCTGTCCTTCCGAACGGACATCCTCGACAAGCACGGGCTCAGCCTGCCCACCACCTGGGACGAGGTGTACAGCGTCCTCAAGGCGCTCAAGGAGGAGTACCCCGGCACGTACCCCTGGACCGACCGCTGGAGCACCAACACCCCCTTCCCGTGCGGGGCGTTGTTCAGCTACCTCGGCCAGGCGTACGGGGTCAAGGCGGGCTGGACGTACGACAACATCGCCTTCGACGCCGAGGCGGGAGCGTTCGTCTTCAACGGCGCGACGGACGGCTATCGCCACATGATCGAGTACCTGAGGAAGATCGTCGCCGAGAAGCTGCTGGACCCGGAGAGCTTCACCCAGCAGGACGAGCAGGCCGTGCAGAAGCTGCTGGCCGAGAAGTCCTACGCGATCAGCGCCAACGCGCAGGAGCTGGTGCAGAACTACCGCTACAACCTGGAGAAGCAGGTCAAGGGCGCGAAGATCGAGATGGTGCCCGTGCCGATCGGACCGGCCGGTCCCGTCGTGCTCGGCGGCACCCGGCTGGAGAACGGCGTCATGGTCTCCAGCGAAGCCCTCAAGAGCGACCACTTCGTCGCGATGATGCAGTTCCTCGACTGGCTCTGGTACTCCGACGAGGGCCAGACGTTCTGCAAGTGGGGCGTCGAGGGCGTCACCTACACCCGCTCCGGCGGCCGGTTCGAGCTGAAACCCGGCATCTCCCTCATGGGCGCCGACCCGGACGCGCCGAAGGACCTCCAGAAGGACTACGGCTTCTTCAACGGCGTCTTCACCTACGGCGGCAGCTGGGACCTGGTCTCCTCCTCGTTCAGCCCGGACGAGCAGAGGTTCCAGGCCGCCATGGCCCGGCGCCGGCAACTGCCCGTCGACCCGGCCCACCCCCTCCAGTCCTTCGAACAGGAGCAGGCGACCCTCTGGGACACCCCGCTCAAGGACCACGTCATCCAGAACACCCTCCGGTTCGTCCTCGGCAAGCGCCCGCTGTCCCAGTGGGACGCCTACCTCGCCGAACTGAAGTCGAAGAACATGCAGCAGCTCGTCGACCTGCACAACAAGGCGCACGAGCGGTACCGGAAGGAGAACGGGTGAACGCGCGCACGGCCGGCTTCGGCACCGGAACCCTCTCCCGCGCCTCCGCCCTCGTCCACACCGTCCTCACCGTCGAGGCGCTGCTGCTCCTCGCCGCCTCACCGGGCCTGGCCGGACTGCTCCTGCTCGGCCCCGACCCCGCGAACCTCCCCCTCGCGGCCGGGTGCCTGCTGCCCCTCGGCCCGGCCCTGTCCGCCGCACTGCACGCCCTCCACCACCGCGGCCGCGACCTCACCGAACTGCACCCGGCCCGCGCCTACCTGCGCGCCTGGCGCCTCAACGCCGTACCGGTGCTGAAACTGTGGGCGCCCCTGCTGGCATGGCTCACCGTCATCGCCTTCACCCTCACGCACTTCGCCGCCACCGGCCTGCCCGGCTGGTGGGCGCTGCTGCTCGCGGCGATCGGTGCCGGATCCCTCCTGTGGGGCGCGCACGCCCTCGTCCTCACCTCGCTGTTCGCCTTCCGCGCCCGGGACACCGCCCGCCTCGCCGCCCACTTCCTGCTCCGGCACGGCCGCGCCACCCTCGCCGCCGCCTCCCTGCTGTTCCTGACGGCCGCGTCGACGGCCCTGCTGACCGAGGCCCTGCCCGCCCTGCTGGCCGCCCCGCTGCTGCTGTCCCTGCTGCACGGCAGCCGGTCCGTGATCGAGGAGACGCGCGAGGACTTCACCGCATGACGCGCGGGATGGCGGGTGGACCGGGGTGAACCCCTCGTCCTCGCCCCCCCGGGCGTGGCGATCCTCCGGTGGTCCGTGCGTCAGTGGATGCGCCGCCCCCGCCCGTCCGGCACCCCGGACTTGCGGAAGAAGTAGCTGTTGACCTGGTCGCGCCACTCACGGGCACAGCGGAGCTGCTCCTCGTAGCGCTCCGCCACCCGGGCGTGGCGCCCCGGCTCGACCAGGCCGGCGAGGTCCGCCCACACCCGGCTGGCCTCCTCGGCCTCCTCGACGCCCTTGAAATGCGTGTCGTAGATGTGCTGGATCACCGTCTTGCCGCTCGTCAGCACATGCCCGTACGGCACATGGTGGAAGAACAGCAGCAGTTCGTCGGGGCAGGTGTCCGGCGACTCGTACAGACCGGACCACGGCATGCCGTACTGCCCGGCGTACCCGGTACCGCTGGCGACACTGCGGTCGACCCCGATGCCGTCCCGGTCGGCGAAGTGGTACGTCCCCCACGGGCTGTACTCGTACCCGTCCACGCTCGGCCCGTAATGGTGCCCCGGCTGCACCATGAAGCCGACACCCAGGGGAGCGGTGTACTTCTCGTAGGTCCGCCACGAACCGTCCAGCACGGCGTGCAACGCGTCGGTCAGCTTGCCCGGCGCGTCCGGGAAGGTGAGTGCGATCCACTCGTCGAGCACCGCGCCGGGCTCGGCGTCCGGCCGCCAGGCCAGCCGCCCGAAGGTGTACAGGTTGGCCTGCGCCAGCGGGTGCCCCGTCCAGAACGGGTCGTCGCCGACGTTCGGCACGGCGACGAGCCCCCGGGCCGACTCGCCCACGGACGAGCCGGGTCCGGGCCGGAACCGCAGCACCTCGCTCCACATCGGCCCGAGCCAGCACACGTGCCGCTG
Organism: Streptomyces sp. NPDC043685; assembly: GCF_056436585.1. Taxonomy (NCBI): domain Bacteria; kingdom Bacillati; phylum Actinomycetota; class Actinomycetes; order Kitasatosporales; family Streptomycetaceae; genus Streptomyces; species Streptomyces sp. NPDC043685. The sequence continues at coordinate 388,801 of NZ_JBWKCH010000006.1, forward strand.
CTGCCCGGTGTACTCCTGGGTGGCCTGGAGCTCCACGGCCAGTCGGGTGCGGGGCATCGCCCCGATCAGCGGCGAGACCGGCTCACGTACCTGGAAGTCCATCGGCCCGTGCTTGACCTGGAGCACGGCGTTCGCCGCGAACGCGCCGTCCAGCGGTACGAAATGGTCGTAGGCGGCCCGGGCCCGGTCGGTCGTCCGGTCCCGCCAGTCCTGGCGGTGGTCGTAGACGAAGGCCCGCCAGTGCACCGTGCCGCCGAACGGTTCCAGCGCCGCGGCCAGCAGGTTCGCGCCCTCGGCATGGCTGCGGCCGTACGCGAACGGGCCCGGCTGCCCCTCCGAGTCGGCCTTCACCACGTACCCGCCGAAGTCGGGTATCGCCTCGTACACCCGCCGGGTGGCCTCGGCCCACCAGTCGCGCACCGCCGCGTGAAGCGGGTCGGCGGTGGGCAGTTCGCCCAGAGTGATCGGCGCGGCGAAGGAGACCGACAGGTGGGTGCGGATGCCGTAGGGGCGCAACGCGTCGGCGATCTCGGCGACTTTACCGATCCGGTCGGTGAGCAGGCGGGTCTCGGTCGCATGCACATTGACGTTGTTCACGGAGATCGCGTTGATCCCGCACGCCGCGAGCAGCCTGCCGTACGCCCGGACGCGGCCGAGTTCGCGCCGCGCCCTGCCGTCCTTCCAGAACAGCGAACCGCCGGCGTAGCCGCGCTCCACCTGTCCCATGACCGGGTGGACCGCCACGTTGTCCCAGTGGTCGAGCATGCGCAGGGCGAGCGCGGGGCGGTGGACTTCCCGTGCCCACTCGCCGGTGAAGGCCCCCTCCCCGCGACGGACGACGTCGAACAGACCGTAGAGCAGCCCGGGGCCCGCGGACGCGGTGACGGTCGTCGTGCCGCCCTCACGCGCGGAGGTGAAGCCCTCGCCGCCGGGGGCCTCGCCGCCGAGGCCGAGGACCAGGTCGTACGCGCCGTCCGGCTCGGCGTCCCGTACGACCCGGCCCCCGAACAGCCGGCAGGCCCGGGCCACCTCCCCGTGCACCGTCTCCACCAGCGGACCCGATCCCCGGATCAGGGTCCGGCGGCTGCCGAGCGCCCGGAAGGCGGCGGACGGCAGCCAGGCCGGGTCGACACCCTCGGGCAGGACGGGCACGGGAAGCGGCATCGGACCCCCAACTCGGCTGCTCAGGCGAGCAGTTCCACCTCCGCCAGTGTGGCCTCGCCGTCGAGGACCAGGCGGTACTTCTCGTACGTACCCGGCGACCTCACCGTGAACGCGCGGGTCTGCCTGTCCCAGGCGAAGGCCTGTTCGGAGCGCCGGTCCAGCGTCCGCCAGGCCGTACCGTCCGAGGAACCCTGGAGCGTCCATCCGGCCGGTGCCTTCGCCCGGGCCGCCGACGAGGTCAGGGTGTACTGGACGGCCTCGGCGCCCTTCGCGACCGGCAGGTCCACGGCGGTCACCGCGGCGCCGGTCGCCGAGGTGTCGTCGAACAGGGCGCCGTCGCCCTTCAGCAGGTCCGCCCGGGGCGCCGGCACCTCGTCGTCCTGGGTGATCGACACGGGCGCGGCGTCCTTGCCCGTGCCCCACGACGACGGCCTCGGTCCCATGTCGAACTCCAGGACACCGCCCTTGGCGACCAGCGCGTGCGGCAGGGAAGTCTTCGACCAGGTACGGCCGTTGACCTTCAGCCCCTGCACGTAGACGTTCTCCGCGCTGTTGCGCGGCGCCTTCACCACCAGCTCGCGCCCGTTCTCCAGGTGCACGGTCGCCTTCTCGAACAGGGGCGAGCCGATCGCGTACTCGCCGCTGCCCATCACCAGCGGGTAGAAGCCGAGCGCGGAGAACAGGAACCAGGCCGACTGCTCGCCGTTGTCCTCGTCGCCGTGGTAGCCCTGCCCGATCTCGCTGCCGGTGTAGAGCCGGGACAGCACCTCGCGGACGTTCTTCTGCGTCTTCCAGGGCTGCCCGGCCGCGTCGTACATGTACAGGGCGTGGTGGGCGACCTGGTTGGAGTGCCCGTACATGCCCATCCGCACGTCCCGCGCCTCGGTCATCTCGTGGATGACACCGCCGTAGGAGCCGACGAACTCGGGGGAGGCCGTCTCGGGCGTGGCGAGGTACTCGTCCAGCTTGTCGGCGAGGCCCTTGCGCCCGCCGTACAGGTTGGCCAGGCCCCGGCTGTCGTGCGGGGCGGTGAAGGCGTAGCCCCAGCCGTTGGTCTCGGTGTAGTCGTGGCCCCACACCCGCGGGTCGTACTTCGAGGACTCCACCCGCCAGTCGCCCTTCGCGTCCCGGCCCTGGAAGAAACCGGCCTTCGCGTCGAAGAGGTTCACGTACTCCTGGGCGCGGTCCAGGAAGTACTCCGACTCCTCCTGGTAGCGCCTCTCGCCGGTCTCCTCGTACAGCTTCTGGCCCATGCGCGAGATGCCGTAGTCGTTGAGGTAGCCCTCCAGCGCCCAGGACAGGCCCTCGTGGGTCTCGGTGCTCGTGTAGCCGAGGAACGGGGAGGTGGCCATGCCCTTGCGGCCGACGCCCGGGTTCGGCGGCACGACCGTGGCGTTCTTCACCGCCGCCTCGTAAGCGGCCTTCGCGTCGAAGTCGACACCCTTGACGTACGCGTCCGCGAACGCCACATCCGAGGAGGTGCCCGTCATCAGGTCCGCGTAGCCGGGGGAGGACCAGCGCGAGGTCCAGCCGCCGTCCTTGTACTGCTGCACGAACCCGTCGACCAGCTCACCCGCCTGAGACGGAGTCAGGAACGAGTAGGCGGGCCAGGTCGTCCGGTAGGTGTCCCAGAAACCGTTGTTGACGTACACCTTGCCGTCGACGATCTTCGCGCCGGTGTGCGTCGGGGTGTCCGGGCTCGGCATGGGGGAGAACGGCGAGGCGTACCGGTACTCACCGTCGACCTTCTCGAACCCGGAGTTCGGGTACAGGTACAGCCGGTACAGGCTGGAGTACAGCGTGGTCAGCTGGTCGGGGGTCGCGCCCTCGACCTCGACCTTGCCGAGCAGCCGGTCCCACTGCCGCCGGGCGCTGTTCTTGACCGCCTCGAAGGACCGGCCCTCCGGGATCTCCTGGCGGAGGTTGTCCTTGGCCTGGTCCAGGCTGATGAGGGAGGTCGCCAGGCGCAGGGTGACGGTCCGGTCGTCGGCCCTGAAGCGCAGATAGCCCTTGACGCCACCGGCGTCCCCCTCGGTCACCGGCTTGTCGAACTCGCCGTAGACGAAAAGCCGGGTGGCGCCCGTGGAGAGCCCGGACTTGACGTCCGAGTAGCCGGTGACGATCCCGTTCTCCTTGTCGAGGGTCAGGCCCGCCTGGTCGGTCACGTTGTCGAACACGACGCTCGCGTCATCGCCCGGGTAGGTGAAGCGCAGTGCCGCCGCGTGGTCGGTCGGCGCCATCTCGGCCTTCAGCCCGTTCTCGAACCGCACCCCGTAGTAGTACGGCCGCGCGGTCTCGTTCTCGTGCCGGAAGGCCAGCTCGCGCGCCTCGCGCCCGTACTCCGGGGTGCCGCCGGCCACCGACGGCATCACCTGGAAGGTCTGCCGGTCACCCATCCAGGGGCTCGGCTCGTGGCTGGCGCTGAACGCCTGGATCGTCGGCAGGTTGTCCGCGTTGTTGGCCCGGGCGTAGTCGTACAGCCAGCTGAGCGAACCGGCGTTGGTCACCGGCGTCCAGAAGTTGAAGCCGTGCGGGACCGCCGTCGCCGGGAAGTTGTTGCCCCGGGAGAAGCCGCCGCTGGAGTGGGTGCCGCGGGTGGTGACCGCGTAGTCCGACAGGTGCGCCTTCGGCCGCTCGGGCGCCACGGAGGCGATGCTGATGTCGTCCAGCCAGCCGCGGAACTTCGCCGGGCCCTTGGGGGAGTCGTAGGCCACCAGGATCCGGTCCACGGTCTTGCCGGCCGCGACCGAGCCGATCCTGGAGGCCACGTTGTTCCACTGGTTGACGTAAAGGATCTTCGCGGCGCCCTGGCCCTGCGGGGTCAGCGGGAAGCCGTGCTGGTCGGTGGCGCGCAGGTCGCTCAGGTGAGTGCCGTCGGTGAAGGCCAGGTCGACGGAGACGTTCGTGGCGTCGTAGTCGAGGTCGCCGTCGGCCATGGACGGGAAGATCCGGTAGGACAGCCGCGTGTTCCGGCCGACGGCCACGTTCACGTCGAAGACCTTGTTGTACGAGTACGCCCGGCCGTCGGCGGTGTGGCGGCCGGCGTAACGCAGGGCGCGCTTCCCGGTGAATCCGGCGCCCGCCTTGGCGGTGGGGGAGCCGCTCGGGCCGCGGTCGACCAGCGAGAGCATGTCCTGCGGGACGGGCCCCTCGCTGCCGCCCGTGGAGAACTGGACATCGGCGAGCTGGAGGATGCCGCCGCCGTTGTTCTGGGTGACCTCCAGCCGGAAGTGCCGGTACTCGGCGGGTTCGGCCAGGTCGTACGTCTTCGTCTGGAACCGCTCCGTGAAGGACTCACCGGAACGGGTGTCGAGCGTCGTCCACTCCTTGCCGTCGGCCGAGCCCTTCAGGGTCCAGTCCCTGGGGTCGCGCTCATCGGCGTCATTGGCCGACGTCAGTGCGTAGCGCGCCAGTTTGACGGGTTTGTCCAGGTCGAACTCCACCCAGCCGGTGGGCTCGAAGGTGAGCCACTTGGTGCTCGGCTCGCCGTCGACGAGGTTCTCCTTCACCTCCCCGCCGCCCGTGTTCTCGGCTCCGGCCCGCACGTCCGTGACCTGATCCGTCACATTGCCCGGTATGCCGCTGCTGTACCCGCCGTCGACCCCCGAGGCCCGCTTGCCGCCGTCGGGGGCGGTGTCGACGGTGTTCGACCAGTCCGGAACCGGGTCGTCCGCCTCAAAGGAGGACGCGAACCCCCGATCGGGTTTCTCCGGTGCCTGAGGTAGTGCGACCGCAACGCCCTGCGAACTCAGGGCCAAAGCGAAGGCGGTCGCCGACACGACCGCCGAACCCCATCTGTGCCGAGCTTTCCGCTGCATCAACGGGTACCCTCCCTGCGCAGTGGACAACGTTGTCACCTTCGATGCGCAAGGACCAGTAGTTGCCCAAGTGGTGGGGAGTGTCAAGGGTGTTGCCTGTGGCATTCGGGCGTGGTGACCGGGATATTTCCGGCGGAGCGTCCACAGGCCGCTCATACTTCCGCGAGGTCTCAACTCGGATAAGACCCGCGGCCAACCTTGTGTTCGATCTTGATCCGCTGACGGGAAGTGGACTATACCTGTCGGGCGCTTCACACCATCCGCACGTGACCACCCGCACTTTCCTGCACGACCCAGCGTGACCCGATCGCGGTGCCGGCGAGGATCCGGTTCACCGCCTGAGTCCTGGAGAAGGCGAGGACTTGAGCATGGGATCCACTTCCGCCGAGAACCACGGCACCGAAGGCGTCGGCCGCCGTGATCTGATCAAAAGGTCCGCCGCGCTCGGGCTGATCTCCGTCCCGACCATGAGTTTCCTCTCCGCCTGCGCGAGCAGCGGCGGCGACGGCAGCGGTGACAAGGCCAAGGCCGGCAAGAAGACCGCGAAGAACCCGCTCGCCGTCAATGACACGGCCGGCATGGAATTCGTCCTGTTCGACGGCGGTTTCGGCAAGGAGTACGCCGAGGACGCCGTGAAGATCTACGAGAAGAACTTCCCCAAGGCCCAGGTGAAGTTCTCCGCCACCCAGAAGATCCAGTCCACGCTCCAGCCCCGCTTCAACCAGGGCACCCCGCCGGACCTCATCGACAACTCCGGCGCCGAGCAGATGGACATGGGCGTCCTGGTCGGCAAGAACCAGCTCACCGACCTCACCCCGCTGCTGGACGCGCCCTCCTACGACGACCCGGCCAAGAAGGTCCGCGACACGCTGCGCCCCGGCATCGTGGAGATGGGCCAGTTCGACGGCGAGAAGGTCTGGATCCTGTACTACGCCTACACGGTGTACGGCGTCTGGTACTCGCAGAAGGCCCTGGACTCGCTCGACGAGCAGTACCCGGAGACCTGGGACCAGATGCTCGCTGTCTGCGCCAAGGCCAAGAAGAAGGGCATGGCGGGCTGGACGTACGCGGGCAAATACCCCTACTACCTCCCCTTCTCCCTCTACCCGATGATCGGCAAGGTCGGCGGCCGCGAGGTCCTCGACGCCATCGACAACCTGGAGCCGAACGCCTGGAAGCACCCGGCCGTCAAGGCCTGCTTCGAGGCGTACTACGAGCTCTACAAGAAGGGCTACGTCCTCAAGGGCACCCCGGGCCTGGACCACATCCAGTCCCAGACCGCCTGGGCCGAGGGCAAGGCGCTGTTCATTCCGAACGGCTCCTGGGTGGAGAACGAGTCGGCGAACGTCATCCCGAAGGACTTCGACCTGGCCGTCTCCGCGCCGACCGGCCTCGACTCCTCCGACAAGATGCCCTTCGGCACCATCTGGGCGTCCGGCGGCGAGCCGTTCATCGTCCCGGCCAAGGCGAAGAATGCCCCCGGCGGCATGGAACAGCTGCGCATCATGCTCAGCGAGGCCTCGTCGAAGAACTTCACCAGCAAGGTGAAGTCGCTGACCGCGTACAACGGCGGCACCGACGGCATCGCCCTCACCCCCGGTCTCAAGTCGGGCGTCGCGGCGCTGGAGAAGGCCGGCGAGAACGTGGTGAATCCCCGTCTCCAGGACTGGTATGTGCAGTTGCAGAAGGAGAAGATCGGTGTGTCCGGTCTGGGCGAGATGATGGCCGGCCGCCTCACTCCCGCCGAGGCCATCAAGAAAATCCAGGGCTTCGCCGACGAGGCGGCCAAGGACGACTCCATCAAGCACTACAAGCACCAGTAACAGCACCGAAATCGATTTCCGCAACGGCACCGGAGTGGCGATGCAGCACGGCAAGTACCGGTTCATCGTGGGCTTCCTCGCGTTGCCCCTGGGACTGTACGCGCTCTTCGTGGTCTGGCCGTTCATCCAGTCCATCTATTACTCGTTCACGGACTGGACCGGCCTGAGCCCCGAATTCAAGATGGTCGGTTTCGACAACTACAGCCGCATGCTCGACGACGACATCTTCTGGAAGTCGTTGCAGCACAGCCTGCTGTTCGCCCTCCTGCTGCCGGTGGTGACGATCGGACTGGCACTGTTCTTCGCCTTCATGATCAATGTCGGCGGCCGAAAGAGAAGGAACGGGCCGGTGGTCACCGGTGTCCGCGGCTCCTCGTTCTACAAGATCGTCTACTTCTTCCCGCAGGTCCTCTCGATCGCCATCGTCGCGTTGCTGTTCGCGTTCGCATACAACCCGGACAGCGGCGCGATCAACTCGCTGCTGCGCGGGATCGGCCTCGACAGCCTCCAGCCGCTCTGGCTGGGCGACCCGGACCTGGCCCTGTGGGCCGTGATGGCGGTCCTCGTCTGGTCCACGGTCGGCTTCTTCGTGGTCCTCTTCTCCGCCGGCATGGCCTCCATCCCGTCGGACATGTACGAGGCGGCCCTGCTGGACGGCGCGAACCGCTTCACCACGTTCTTCCGGATCACCCTGCCCCTGCTCTGGGACACGGTGCAGTCCGGCTGGGTCTACATGGGCATCCTCGCCCTGGGCGCCGAGTCGTTCGCGGTCGTGCAGATCATGACGACCGGGCCGGGCGGTCCCGACTACTCGACCACCGTCATGGTCCTGTACGTGTACCAGAAGGCGTTCCGTGACGGGCAGGCCGCCTACGCCACCACCATCGGTGTCGCCCTGCTCGTCGTCACGCTGGCCTTCGCCGCCGTGGTGATGCGGCTGGGCCGTCGCGAGCGGCTGGAGTACTGATGAAGACCACCGAGACCCCCGCTCCGCTCCCGGCCGAGTCCGGTGCGCCCCTGGCCAAGGAGGACCTCCCGCCGGCCGTAGCGCCCAAGGAGAGGAAGAAGGAGGGCACGGTCCTCAACGTCTTCTCCCACGGTGTGCTGGTCATCTGGGCGTTCATGGTGGTCATGCCGCTGCTCTGGGCGGTCATGACGTCCTTCAAGGACGACCGCTCCATCTTCAGCTCACCCTGGTCCCTCCCGGCCTCGCTGCACTTCGACAACTGGTCGAGGGCGTGGACCCAGGCGAACATGAGCGACTACTTCCTCAACACGGTCCTCGTGGTGGGCGGTTCGCTCATCGGCACGCTGGCCCTGGGCTCGATGGCGGCCTACGTCCTGGCCCGCTTCGACTTCCCGGGCAACCGGTTCATCTACTACCTGTTCATCGGCGGCATGAGCTTCCCGATCATGCTGGCCCTGGTGCCGCTGTTCTACGTCGTGAACAACATGGGCCTGCTGAACACCATCCACGGCCTGATCCTGGTCTACATCGCCTACTCGCTGCCGTTCACGGTGTTCTTCCTCACGGCGTTCTTCCGTACGCTCCCCACCTCGATCGCCGAGGCGGCCTTCGTGGACGGGGCGTCCCACAGCCGCACGTTCTTCCAGATCATGCTGCCCATGGCCAAGCCGGGCCTGATCAGCGTGGGCATCTTCAACTTCCTCGGCCAGTGGAACCAGTACATGCTCCCCACGGTCCTCAACACCGACCCCGACAAGCGGGTCCTCACCCAGGGCCTGGTCCAACTGGCGGTCAGCCAGGGCTACAAGGGCGACTGGTCGGGCCTGTTCGCGGGCCTGGTGATGGCGATGCTGCCGGTCCTGGCGGCGTACATCATCTTCCAGCGGCAGGTGGTGCAGGGACTGACGGCGGGGGCGCTGAAGTAGCACGGACCGGGCATGGGGCCGGTGGGCCCACAGCCCGGCGTGGCGGTGCCACTGCGCCCGAAATGCCGCGATCAAGGGCGACGGCCACCACGCACCCGCGTACGGCGCGAAGGGGCCGTGCCGGGGGGTGTCCGCCCGCAGCGGTTGGCGCGTCGACCCCAGTCGGCCGGTGAAGGGCCCCCTCGCGCCGTTCCGAGGACGGACACTCCCCGGAGCGGCCCCGACCCCCTCACCCGGCGAAGGCGACGCGCGCCCCCGAACAGCCGCACAGGCCGCCGCAGGCAGAAAGCGCGTACCCCCACATAGCGCTCCGCGACGACCCGCACACACCCCGGAATCAGTTCAACCTCTTGACGGGAGGCAACCCGAACGGCTCAGCTTAGAGTTCACTAGTTGGACATAGACGGGGTCTCATCGCTGCGGCCCCGCGCGCAGGAGGTCGTCGTGGAGACTCCGGGGTCGCAGTCGTCGCTGCACCGAGCCAACCTGGAGCGGGTCGTACGAGCCGTGCGCCTGGCGGGCTCCCTCACCCAGGCCGAGATCGCCCGGACGACGGGTCTGTCCGCCGCGACGGTCTCCAACATCGTCCGGGAGTTGAAGGACGGCGGCACCGTGGAGGTCACTCCGACCTCCGCCGGCGGCCGCCGTGCCCGCAGTGTGTCGCTGAGCGGCGACGCCGGCATCGTCATCGGCGTCGACTTCGGTCACACCCACCTCCGGGTCGCCATCGGCAACCTCGCCCACCAGGTCCTGGCCGAGGAATCCGAGCCGCTGGACGTGGACGCCTCGTCCACCCAGGGCTTCGACCGCGCGGAACAGCTGGTCACCCGCCTGATCGAGGCCACCGGCGTCGACCGCTCCAAGATCGCCGGTGTCGGCCTCGGCGTCCCCGGCCCCATCGACGTCGAGTCGGGCACCCTGGGCTCGACCGCCATCCTGCCCGGATGGACCGGCACCAAGCCGGCGGCGGAGCTCCGAGGCCGCCTCGGCGTCCCCGTGCACGTGGACAACGACGCCAACCTCGGCGCCCTCGGCGAAATGGTCTGGGGCAGCGGCCGAGGGGTCCGCGACCTGGCATACATCAAGGTCGCGAGCGGTGTCGGAGCCGGTCTGGTGATCGACGGCAAGATCTATCGCGGCCCTGGCGGCACCGCAGGAGAAATCGGACATATTACACTCGATGAATCCGGCCCGGTGTGCCGTTGCGGCAACCGCGGCTGCCTGGAGACCTTCGCGGCCGCGCGCTACGTGCTCCCGCTCCTCCAGTCCAGCCACGGCACCGATCTGACCATGGAAGGCGTTGTGCGACTCGCCCGGGACGGAGACCCGGGCTGTCGTCGGGTGATCGCCGACGTCGGCCGCCACATCGGCAGTGGAGTGGCCAATCTCTGCAACCTGCTGAACCCGAGCCGTGTGGTCCTCGGCGGTGATCTCGCCGAGGCCGGTGAGCTGGTGCTCGGGCCGATCCGGGAGTCCGTCGGCCGCTATGCGATCCCCAGTGCGGCACGCCAGTTGTCCGTTCTCCCCGGCGCCCTCGGCGGCCGTGCCGAGGTGCTCGGAGCGCTCGCCCTCGCCCTGAGCGAGATGGGCGATTCGACCCTTCTTGACGGCACTGCTCCCGGGGCGCTCCAGGCAGCCACCCCTGCCTTCACTTAGAGAACGGATGGCACCGTTGCCATCTCGTTAAGGATTTACTTCTTGACGTCGCACGTGTGGCCGAGTTGACTTCCAGCCACCTCGGCCGCAATGTCGCGGCCTCGTCAGGGAGGTTTCTGAAGTGAACACGCGTATGCGTCGCGCCGCTGTCGCTATTGCCGCCGGTGCGATGGCCGTTTCGCTTGCTGCCTGTGGCAGCGCCAAGGAGTCGGGCGACAAGGCCGACACCACCGGGTCCGCCAAGAAGGGCGACGACATCAAGGTCGGCCTGCTCCTTCCGGAGAACGCGACCGCCCGTTACGAGAAGTTCGACCGGCCGCTGATCGACAAGAAGGTCAAGGAGCTCACCAACGGCAAGGGCGAGGTCGTCTACGCCAACGCCAAGCAGGACGCCAGCACGCAGAACCAGCAGGTCGACACGATGGTGACCAACAAGGTCGACGTGCTGATCGTGGACGCGGTGGACTCCAAGGCGATCGCCGGCTCGGTGAAGAAGGCCAAGGACGCGGGCATCCCCGTCGTCGCCTACGACCGCCTGGCCGAGGGCCCGATCGACGCCTACACCTCGTTCGACAACGTCACCGTCGGCAAGACCCAGGGCGAGGCCCTGCTGAAGGCCCTCGGCGGCAAGGCCAAGGACGGCCAGATCGTCATGATGAACGGGTCCTCCACCGACCCGAACGCCGCCCAGTTCAAGAAGGGCGCGCACTCCGTGCTCGACGGCAAGGTCAAGATCGGCCGCGAGTACGACACCAAGGAGTGGAAGCCGGAGAACGCCAACGCCAACATGGAGGGCGCCATCTCCGCCCTCGGCAAGAACAAGATCGTCGGCGTCTACTCCGCCAACGACGGCATGGCGGGCGGCATCATCACCGCCCTCAAGGCCGCCGGCATCGACAACATCCCGGTCACCGGCCAGGACGCCGAGCTCGCGGGTGTGCAGCGCATCGTCACCGGTGAGCAGTACATGAGCGTCTACAAGCCCTACCCGCAGGAGGCGGACGTCGCCGCCGAGATGGCCGTCGCCCTCGCCCAGGGCAAGTCGCTCGACTCGATCGCCAAGGACAAGGTCGACAGCCCGACCACCAAGGCCGTCCCCTCCGTCCTCGTCCCGGTCGTCTCGCTGACGAAGGACAACATCAACGACACCGTCATCAAGGACGGCATCTACACCGTGAACGAGATCTGCGCGGGCAAGTACAAGGCCGCCTGCGACAAGATCGGCCTCAAGTAAGCAGCCGCCGAGTTCCCCGAGGGGCACGGGAGTCCGGACCGGACTCCCGTGACTCCCGTGCGGGGACAGGCGCCCCCGAGTTCCTCCGGCGCTCCGCCACATCAGCCCCGCAAGCTCCGCGGGGCGCCGGACGGATCACTCCTCCCACACTTCTGCACAACCTCCCGCCGGGTCAGGCGGCGAAGGAGATGGTTCACGTGTCCGCTACGCCCGTGCTGGCGTTGCGCGGGGTCTCCAAGCGGTTCGGTGCCGTTCAGGCGCTCACCGACGTAGAGCTTGAGGTCCACGCCGGTGAAGTGGTCGCCCTGGTGGGCGACAACGGCGCCGGAAAGTCCACGCTGGTCAAGACGATCGCCGGCGTGCACCCCATCGATGAGGGCGTCATCGAATGGGACGGCAGGTCCGTCCAGATCACCAAGCCGCACGACGCCCAGAACCTGGGCATCGCGACCGTCTACCAGGACCTCGCGCTCTGCGACAACATCGACGTCGTCGGCAACCTCTACCTGGGCCGGGAGCTCCGCAAGCGCGGCGTCCTGGACGAGGTGGAGATGGAGCGCCGCTCCCGCGAACTGCTCGACACGCTGTCGATCCGCATCCCGAGCGTGCGCATCCCGATCGCCTCGCTCTCCGGCGGTCAGCGCCAGACCGTGGCCATCGCCCGCTCCATGCTCGGCGAGCCCAAGCTGGTCATCCTCGACGAGCCCACCGCCGCCCTCGGCGTCGAGCAGACCGCCCAGGTCCTCGACCTGGTCGAGCGGCTGCGCGAGCGCGGCCACGCCGTGATCCTCATCAGCCACAACATGGCCGATGTGAAGGCCGTCGCGGACAAGGTCGCCGTTCTGCGCCTCGGGCGCAACAACGGCGTCTTCGAGGTCAAGTCGACCTCGCAGGAAGAGATCATCTCCGCCATCACCGGCGCCACCGACAACGCCGTGACCCGCCGTGCGGCGCGCACGAACGGGGAGGTTTCCAAGTGAGCATCGACAAGACCTCCGCGGCTCCGGAAGAACACGTCGTGGAGAACCCCGAGGCGGCCAAGGCCGCCGTCACGGTGGTCGACCCCCGGCTGCTGGTGCGCGAGCAGGGCCTCAAGGGCTACGTCACCGAGTTCAAGCGGAAGATGAAGTCCGGTGACCTCGGGTCCATCCCGGTCGTCATCGGCCTGGCCATCATCTGGATCATCTTCGCGAGCCTGAACTCCAACTTCCTCACCGCCGGCAACCTGTCGGACATGTCCGTCGCCATGGTCGGCACCGGCATGATCGCCGTCGGCATCGTGTTCGTGCTGCTGCTCGGCGAGATCGACCTGTCGGTCGGCTCGGTCTCCGGTGTGGCGGGTGCGTCCTTCGCGGTGCTGAACGTCACCAACGGCATGAACGAATGGCTCGCCTTCGTGCTGGCCATCCTCACCGGCACGGTCGCCGGTGTGCTGCACGGCTTCTTCTTCGCCAAGATCGGCGTCCCCGCGTTCGCCGTCACCCTGGCCGGTCTGCTGTTCTGGAACGGCCTCATGCTCCAGATCCTGGGTGACAACGGCACCATCAACCTCGACCCGGACGGGGTCGTGGCCCAGCTGACCAGCTACTACTTCTCCGATGTGGCCGCCGCGTACGCGCTGGCCGCGGTGGTGACCGCCGGGTTCTTCCTCAGCTCCTTCCTCGGCAACCGGCGCCGCGAGGCCGCGGGCGTGCCGTCGCGGCCGCTGAGCGAGACGATCGTGCGGACCGTGCTGCTGGCCGTCCTCGCCTTCACCGTCGCGATCGTCTTCAACCAGTACAAGGGCCTGCCGCTGGCCGTGGTGATCTTCATCGTGGTGCTGCTGGTCACGGACTTCGTGCTGCGGCGCACGGCGTACGGCCGGAAGGTGTTCGCGCTCGGCGGCAGCGTCGAGGCGTCCCGCCGTGCCGGTATCAACGTGGAGATGGTCCGGATCTCGGTGTTCGCGATCTCCGGCACCTTCGCCGCGGTGGGCGGCCTGTTCATCGCCTCCAAGATCGCGGCGGCCAACCAGGGCGCCGGTGGCGGTGACCTGCTGATGAACGCGATCGCCGCGGCGGTCATCGGCGGCACGTCGCTGTTCGGCGGCCGCGGACGCACCTGGAACGCGCTCCTCGGTGTCCTGGTGATCGTGTCGATCCAGTACGGCCTCGCCCTGGAGGGCATCGCCTCCCCGGTGCAGTACATGATCACCGGTGGTGTGCTTCTGGCCACGGTCGTCATCGACGCCGTGACGCGCAAGACGCAGAAGACCGCCGGGCGCGCGTAGCACCCGCGGAACCTTCCTGTGCCCGGCACCTCGAAGGTGCCGGGCACAGGTGTGTCGTAGGCGTGGCGCACCATGGGTAGAGCCGAACGCGTGACGTACGACGCACAGCCACGGCACCGCCCGCGAAGGCGGAACATTAGACTCGACAAGCCCGGCAACAGCTCTACTGCAAGGAGGCACGGGTGCCGCTGCTGACCCGTATCAGGGGACCGCGCGATCTGGACCGGCTCAACCTGGAGGAGCTGAACCAGCTGGCGGAGGAGATCCGGAGCTTCCTTGTCGAAGCGGTCTCCAAGACCGGCGGTCACCTCGGCCCCAACCTCGGCGTGGTGGAGCTCACCATCGCCCTGCACCGGGTCTTCGACTCGCCCAAGGACAAGGTGCTCTGGGACACCGGCCACCAGTCCTACGTCCACAAGCTCCTCACCGGCCGTCAGGACTTCTCGAAGCTGAAGATGAAGGGCGGCCTGTCCGGCTACCCCTCACAGGCCGAGTCCGAGCACGACGTCATCGAGAACTCGCACGCCTCGACGGTCCTCGGCTGGGCCGACGGCCTCGCCAAGGCCAACCAGATCATGGAGCGCGACGACCACGTCGTGGCCGTGATCGGTGACGGCGCGCTGACCGGAGGCATGGCCTGGGAGGCGCTGAACAACATCGCCGACGCCAAGGACCGCCCGCTCGTCATCGTCGTCAACGACAACGAGCGCTCCTACGCGCCGACCATCGGCGGCCTCGCCAACCACCTGGCGACCCTGCGCACCACCGACGGCTACGAGCGCTTCCTCGCCCGTACCAAGGAGGTCCTGGAGCGCACCCCGGTCGTCGGGCAGGCGCTCTACGACACGCTGCACGGCGCGAAGAAGGGCCTGAAGGACTTCATCGCCCCGCAGGGCATGTTCGAGGACCTCGGCCTGAAGTACGTCGGGCCGATCGACGGACACGACCTGGAGGCCCTGGAGTCGGCGCTCGCCAAGGCCAAGCGGTTCGGCGGGCCGGTCATCGTGCACTGCCTCACCGAGAAGGGCCGCGGCTACCAGCCCGCCCTCCAGGACGAGGCGGACCGCTTCCACGCCGTCGGCAAGATCCACCCCGACACGGGCCTGCCGATCGCCACCTCCGGCGCCGACTGGACGTCCGTCTTCGGCGAGGAGATGGTCAAGCTCGGCGAGGAGCGCGAGGACATCGTCGCCATCACGGCCGCCATGCTCCAGCCGGTCGGCCTGGACAAGTTCGCCAAGCGCTTCCCCAAGCGCGTCTACGACGTCGGCATCGCCGAACAGCACGGCGCCGTCTCCGCGGCCGGCCTGGCCACGGGCGGCGTCCACCCGGTGTTCGCGGTGTACGCCACGTTCCTCAACCGCGCCTTCGACCAGGTGCTGATGGACGTGGCCCTGCACAAGTGCGGTGTCACGTTCGTCCTGGACCGGGCCGGCGTCACCGGCACCGACGGGGCCTCCCACAACGGCATGTGGGACATGTCGATCCTCCAGGTCGTCCCGGGGCTGCGGCTGGCCGCGCCGCGCGACGCCGACCAGGTGCGCGCCCAACTGCGCGAGGCCGTCGCCGTGGAGGACGCGCCGACCGTGGTCCGCTTCTCCAAGGGCGCGGTCGGCCCCGCCGTACCGGCCGTGCGCCGCGTCGGGGGCATGGACGTCCTGCGCGAACCCGGTACCGACCGGCCGGACGTCCTGCTGGTGTCCGTGGGCGCCCTCGCACCGATGTGCCTGGAGATCGCCGGTCTGCTCGACAAGCAGGGCATCTCCACGACCGTCGTCGACCCGCGCTGGGTCAAGCCGGTCGACGAGACCATGGCCCCGCTCGCCGAACAGCATCGCGTGGTCGTCACCGTCGAGGACAACAGCCGCGTCGGCGGCGTCGGCTCGGCGATCGCCCAGGCACTGCGCGACGCGGGCGTCGACGTGCCGTTGCGCGACTTCGGCATCCCGCCGCGCTTCCTCGACCACGCCTCCCGTGCCGAGGTCCTCGCCGAGATCGGGCTCACCGCGCCGGACATCGCCCGTCAGGTGACCGGCTTGGTCGCCAAGCTGGACGGCCTCCCCCACTCTCGGCTGCGCTCGAGCGGGGGGACCCCCACCGACCGCAGTGCGGCGGACGCCGTGGACGCCGCGCGCGACTGACGCGACTGCCGCGGACGACACGGCCGATACGGCCGAACGGGTTCGAGATGGGCCGGTTCCCCCACCATGAGGGTGGTGGAATCGGCCCATTGGCGTGAATTGGCCCGTGCCGGGGCATACGGATGGTGCCACCTCTCGATCATGTCGAGGACGACAAGCGTGGGAGGTACCCCGTGAGAAGTACCCTCTTCCGGACGAAGAAGGTCGAGCAGTCCATCCTCGACACCGAGGAGCCAGAGCACGCGCTCAAGAAGTCCTTGTCCGCGCTTGATCTGACCGTTTTCGGCGTCGGTGTGATCATCGGTACGGGCATCTTCGTTCTCACCGGCACAGTCGCCAAGAACAACGCGGGGCCCGCGGTGGCCCTGGCGTTCGTGGCGGCCGGCGTCGCCTGTGCGCTGGCCGCGCTCTGTTACGCCGAGTTCGCCTCGACGGTTCCGGTCGCCGGGTCCGCCTACACGTTCTCGTACGCCTCGCTCGGGGAGTTCCCCGCCTGGATCATCGGCTGGGACCTGGTCCTCGAGTTCGCGCTGGGGACGGCGGTGGTGGCCGTCGGCTGGTCCGGCTACATCCAGTCGCTCATGGACAACGCGGGCTGGACGATGCCCGCGGGGCTGGGCAGCCGGGAAGGTGCCGACACCTTCGGCTTCGACATCCTCGCCGCCGCGCTGGTGCTCGTCCTCACGGCCATCCTCGTGGTCGGCATGAAGCTGTCGGCGCGAATCACCTCGCTCGTCGTCGCCATCAAGGTGACGGTCGTCCTCGTCGTGATCATCGCCGGTGCCTTCCTCATCAAGGGCGAGAACTACGACCCGTTCATCCCCAAGGAGAAGGCGGTGGAGGCCGGATCCAGTCTCGACTCCCCGCTGATCCAGTTGATGTTCGGCTGGGCGCCCTCCAACTTCGGCGTGATGGGCATCTTCACCGCGGCCTCGGTCGTGTTCTTCGCCTTCATCGGATTCGACGTCGTCGCCACGGCCGCGGAGGAGACGAAGAACCCGCAGCGGGACATGCCGCGCGGCATCATCGGCTCCCTCATCATCTGCACCACGCTGTACGTGCTCGTGTCGATCGTCGTCACCGGCATGCAGCACTACACGAAGCTGTCCGTCGACGCCCCGCTCGCCGATGCCTTCAAGGCCACCGGGCACCCGTGGTACGCGGGCTTCATCAGCTTCGGCGCCGCGGTCGGCCTGACGACGGTGTGCATGATCCTGCTGCTGGGACAGACGCGTGTGTTCTTCGCGATGAGCCGTGACGGCCTGCTGCCGCGGTTCTTCTCGCACGTCCACCCGCGGTTCAAGACGCCGCACCGGCCGACGATCCTGCTCGGCGTGATCATCGCGATCCTCGCCGGGTTCACGCCGTTGACCGAGCTCGCCGCGCTGGTGAACATCGGCACGCTGTTCGCCTTCGTGGTCGTCGCGATCGGCGTGATCATCCTGCGCCGGACCCGTCCTGACCTGCCCCGGTCCTTCCGTACACCGTGGGTGCCGGTCATCCCGATCCTGTCGGTGTGCGCCTCGCTGTGGCTGATGATCAACCTGCCCGCCGAGACGTGGGTCCGCTTCGCCATCTGGATGGCCGCCGGCTTCCTCGTCTACTTCCTGTACGGCCGCAGCCACAGCCGCCTCGCCCGCCGCGATGCGGGGCTGGAGGAGCCGAGCGTGGGCGGCGGCGGCACGCCGTAGGCTCCGCCGGGTCGCCGCGCCGTTGCGGCGGCCCCGGCCGCGCGGTGGGTGTGCGGGACTTCGCCAATCGCCGGGTGGTGGGCCAGGGCCGCGGACCAGCCGCGGAGCACCCCGTTCCGCCGGGCTGCGGACGACCCCGCCCCGGCACCGGCGCACCGTGCCTACGGACGGACGGACCGCGGTCCCGCCACCTCCGCCCCCAGCTCCCCGACCCGCCCCCGCAGCTCCCGGTCCGCCGTGATCACCAGGACGGGACGCTCACCGGCCGAGGCCACGACTTCGACGATGTGGTCGTCCCCGCTGCCCGGGGCGGACGACACCCGTACGCCGGGCACGGACTCCACCCCCCGAGCCGCCCCCTCGACCACCAGGACGATCTCCACCGGGCCGGGCACCGCGGGGACCCCCTCCGACGCCAGCCGGTCCCGCAGCCGTTCCGCCGCCCCTCTGCGGTCCCGCCACCACCCGTCCGGCACCGACCCGACGACATTCGCGGCGTCGACGACGACGAGGACAGGCTCAGGGGAGTTCATGTGGCCAGCGTCGCACGGGGGAAAGGCGGGAGGCACGGGTGGGCGGGCGCACCGGGCGCCGTCGGCCGCATAAAGTGAACACGTGAACGGCGACTGGCTCATCCGCGGCCGCGACGGCCGCCTCACCGTCTATCTGCCCTCCGGCGACGCCGTCCTGTGCCGTGCCGAACGCGGCCCCGCCGGCCCCTGGGAGCACGCGCCACGCACCGTCGGCGGCAGCCAGAAGCTGCACCCCGGCGCGGCGGTCGGCCAGGGCACCGACGGGTACGCGCACCTGGCCGCCTGGCGGCCCACCGTGCCGGGGGAGTCGGGACTCGTGCACTCCACGCACTTCCGGCCCGGACTCGCGGCCCTGGACTGGGTCCCGATCGGGCACCCGGACCAGAAGGGCGACCGGACGGGCCCGCCGGCCGTCGCCGTCGACGGCGCGGGGCGCGGCTACGTCTTCGTGCGCAACAACAGCGGCGGGGTGAGCCTGCGCAACCAGAAGGTCAAGGGCGGCTGGGGAGGCTGGCTGAACCTCGAAGGGCAGGACGTCGACGGGGAGTTGGCCGCCGTGACGGGGGAGTCGGGGTTCGTGGAGCTGTACGCCTGCGCGCCGGGCGCCCTCCTGCACTGGCGTCAGGAGGCGGACGGGAAGAAGCCGGTGCTGACCGAGGGCGTGGACGCCCCCGTCCGTCCGGGGACCTTGCGCGCGCTCGCGACCTCCGCCGAGCACACCACCCTCTTCTTCACCGACACCTCGGGGGACGTGTGCGCCTGGCGTCCCGGTGAGAAGCCGGTCACCCTCCTCGCGTCCGCCGGCCCCGGCCCGGTCTCCGCCGTGCGGTGCGAGATCGAGGGGCACGACTGCACCGTGCTCGCGCAGCGGTCGGCGAGCGGCCGGGTCGCCTTCGCCGCGTATCCCACCGAGCAGGAGCCGGCGGGTGCCTGGTGGACCGAGTCCGGTCCCACGCTGCCCGACGACGCCCTGGTGTCGGTGGCGCTCGACGAGCACGACGAGGTCGTCGCCGCCTCCCAATCGCCCTCGACCGGGCGGGTGCTGCTCACCCGCCGCAAGGACGAGCCGGGGCTCGCGCTGGAGGCCTGGAGGGAGATCTGACCCCTCCGCGAGGCGGAAGACTCCTTCGAACATGCGGAAAGGGGGGCGGGTGCACGGATTGTTACCGTACGCCCACCCCCCTCAGGGGTAACGCGTTACGCGGGGACGCTCGCGACGCCCTGCGCCAGGAACCTCTTGCCGTTCACGCGCTCGGAGACACCCTCGCGGTCCAGGTACGGCGTGATGCCGCCCAGGTGGAAGGGCCAGCCGGCGCCCGTGATGAGGCAGAGGTCGATGTCCTGGGCCTCGGCGACGACGCCCTCGTCGAGCATGATGCCGATCTCCTGTGCCACCGCGTCGAGCACGCGGTCACGGACCTGCTCCTCCGTCAGGACGGTGTCGCCCTGCTTCAGCAGCGCGGCGACCTCGGGGTCGAGCTCGGGCTTGCCGCTGTCGTAGACGTAGAAGCCGCGCTTGCCCGCCTCGACGACCGCCTTGAGGTTCGGGGAGACCGTGAAGCGGTCCGGGAACGCCCTGTTGAGGGTTTCCGAGACGTGCAGGCCGATCGCCGGGCCGACCAGCTCCAGCAGGACCAGCGGCGACATCGGCAGACCGAGCGGCTCGACGCCCTTCTCGGCGACCTCGACGGGGGTGCCCTCGTCGATGATGTTCTGGATCTCGCCCATGAAGCGGGTCAGGATGCGGTTCACGACGAACGCCGGGGCGTCCTTGGTGAGGACCGCGGTCTTCTTCAGCTTCTTGGCGACACCGAACGCCGTGGCCAGGGAGGCGTCGTCGGTCTTCTCACCGCGGACGATCTCCAGCAGCGGCAGGACGGCGACCGGGTTGAAGAAGTGGAAGCCCACGACCCGCTCGGGGTGCTGGAGCTTCGAGGCCATCTCCGACACCGACAGCGAGGAGGTGTTGGTGGCGAGGATCGCGTGCGCCGGGGCGACCGCCTCGACCTCCGCGAACACCTGCTGCTTGACGCCCATCTCCTCGAACACGGCCTCGATGATGAAGTCCGCGTCCGCGAAGCCCTCGGCCTTGTCCAGGACACCGGTGACCAGCGCCTTGAGGCGGTTGGCCTTGTCCTGGTTGATCCGGCCCTTGCCGAGCAGCTTGTCGATCTCGGCGTGGACGTAGCCCACACCCTTGTCGACGCGCTCCTGGTCGATGTCGGTCAGCACGACCGGCACCTCCAGGCGGCGCAGGAACAGCAGCGCGAGCTGGCTGGCCATCAGACCGGCGCCGACGACACCGACCTTGGTGACCGGGCGGGCCAGCGACTTGTCCGGGGCGCCGGCGGGGCGCTTGCCGCGCTTCTGCACCAGGTTGAAGGCGTAGATGCCGGCGCGCAGTTCGCCGCCCATGATGAGGTCGGCCAGAGCCTGGTCCTCGGCGTCGTAGCCCTGCTGGAGGTCGCCGTTCTTGGCGGCGGCGATGATGTCCAGCGCGCGGTAGGCGGCCGGGGCGGCGCCGTGCACCTTGGAGTCGGCGATGAAGCGGCCCTTGGCGACGGCCTGGTCCCAGGCCTCGCCGCGGTCGATCACCGGGCGCTCGATCTTCAGCTCGCCCTTGAGGACGGTCGCGGTCCAGATCAGCGACTGCTCCAGGAAGTCCGCGCCCTCGAAGATCGCGTCGGCGATCCCGAGCTCGTAGACCTGCTTGCCCTTGAGCTGCTTGTTCTGGTTGAGGCTGTTCTCGATGATCACCGAGACGGCCTTCTCCGGGCCGATCAGGTTCGGCAGCAGCGTGCAGCCGCCCCAGCCGGGCACCAGGCCGAGGAAGACCTCGGGCAGCGAGAACGCCGGCACGGCCGCGGAGACGGTGCGGTAGGTGCAGTGCAGACCGACCTCGACACCGCCGCCCATCGCGGCGCCGTTGTAGTACGCGAAGGTCGGCACGGCCAGCGTGGAGAGCCGCTTGAAGACCTCGTGGCCGCCCTTGCCGATGGCGAGCGCGTGCTCGTGCTCCTTGAGGATCTCCACGCCCTTGAGGTCGGCGCCGACCGCGAAGATGAACGGCTTGCCGGTGATGCCGGCGCCGACGATCTCGCCGTCCGCCGCCTCCTTCTCGACCTGGTCGATCGCGGCGTTGAGGTTCGCCAGCGAGGCCGGGCCGAAGGTGGTCGGCTTGGTGTGGTCGTGGCCGTTGTCCAGGGTGATCAGGGCGAAGCGCCCGGCACCCAGGGGGAGGTCGAAGTGGCGTACGTGCGCACTCGTGACGACCTCGTCCGGGAACAGTTCGGAAGCCTGCTTCAACAGCTCGGCGGTGGTGCTCACTTGTCCCCCTCGAAGTGCGGGTTCTCCCAGATGACCGTCGCGCCCATGCCGAAGCCGACACACATGGTGGTCAGGCCGTAGCGGACGTGCGGCTGCTCCTCGAACTGGCGGGCCAGCTGCGTCATCAGACGGACGCCGGAGGAGGCCAGCGGGTGGCCGAACGCGATGGCGCCGCCGTACTGGTTGACGCGCTCGTCGTCGTCGGCGATGCCGTAGTGGTCCAGGAAGGCCAGCACCTGGACGGCGAAGGCCTCGTTGATCTCGAACAGGCCGATGTCGGAGATCGACAGACCGGCCTGGGCCAGCGCCTTCTCCGTGGCCGGGATCGGGCCGTAGCCCATGACCTCCGGCTCCACGCCCGCGAAGGAGTAGGAGACCAGACGCATCTTCACCGGGAGGTCGTGCTCGCGCGCGAAGTCCTCGGAGGCGATGAGGGAGGCGGTGGCGCCGTCGTTCAGACCGGCCGCGTTGCCCGCGGTGACCCGGCCGTGGACGCGGAAGGGGGTCTTCAGGCCCTGGAGGTTCTCCAGGGTCGTGCCCGGGCGCATCGGCTCGTCGGCGGTGACCAGGCCCCAGCCCGTCTCACCGGCCTCCGGCGAGGTGCGGCGGACCGAGATCGGCACCAGGTCGGCCTGGATCTTGCCGTTGGCGTACGCCTTGGCGGCCTTCTCCTGGGAGCGCACGGCGTACTCGTCGGCGCGCAGCTTGGTGATCTGCGGGTAACGGTCGTGCAGGTTCTCCGCGGTCATGCCCATGAACAGGGCCGACTCGTCGACCAGCTTCTCGGAGACGAACCGCGGGTTCGGGTCGACGCCCTCGCCCATGGGGTGGCGGCCCATGTGCTCGACACCGCCCGCGATGGCGATGTCGTAGGCGCCGAAGGCGACGGAACCGGCGACCGCGGTGACGGCGGTCAGGGCGCCTGCGCACATGCGGTCGATGGAGTAGCCCGGGACGGACTGCGGCAGACCGGCGAGGATGCCCGCGGTGCGCCCGATGGTCAGGCCCTGGTCACCGATCTGCGTGGTCGCGGCGATGGCGACCTCGTCGATCTTCTTGGGGTCCAGTCCGGGGTTGCGGCGCAGCAGCTCCCGGATCGCCTTCACGACGAGGTCGTCGGCACGGGTCTCGTGGTAGATGCCCTTCGGGCCCGCCTTGCCGAACGGGGTGCGGACGCCGTCGACGAAGACGACGTCCCTGACGGTACGAGGCACGATGGCTCTCCTCCAGGGTCAGGACTGCATTGCTGCTGCGATGCGCTGAGCGCGCGCTCAGTCACCATGCTACTTATGAGTAACGTAGCTGCACAGTCCTGACAGGCGGAGCGGTGAAGGTCACACCTTCGGGGGTGCCGTGGAGCCTCTCGGAGTCAGCACGGGCGTGGGCACGGGGTGCGACCCCGCCGCCTCCTCACCCCCGGTGATCAAGGAGAACAACGTGCGGGTCACCTCCGCCCCGAACCCGTGCACGTCATGGCTCATCGCCGAGAGGGTCGGATGGGTCAGCCGGCACAGCTGCGAGTCGTCCCAGGCCAGCAGCGACACGTCCTCCGGTACCCGCAGCCCCATCTCCGCCGCCACCGACAGCCCGGCCACCGCCATGATGTCGTTGTCGTACACGATCGCCGTAGGCCGGTCGGCCGCGGACGAGGTCAGCAGCGACCGTGTCGCCCGCGCTCCCGCGTCCCCCGAGAAGTCCGTTGCCACCTGCCACGCCCCGGCCAGGGCCAGCGTCCCCGCCGCCTCGTCGAACGCGGCCGTCCGGATCGCCGTGTGCCCGAGCTCCGCCGCCCCGCCCACCCGGGCGATCCGCCGGTGCCCGAGCGCGGCCAGATAGCGCACCGCCTCCGTCACCGCCGTGGCGTCGTCCGTCCACACCGAGGTCAGCCCCCCGGTCAGCGAGGGATGCCCGACGGCGACCACCGGCATGCCGAGTCTCTCGGCGAGGGCCGCCCGGGGATCCTCCGCGCGGAAGTCGACCAGGATGGACCCGCCGACCTGCCGCCCCCGCCACCACGCCTCCTGGACGCCCACCTCCTCGTCCATGTTCCGCACGAGCCGCAGCAGCAGCGAACTGGAGTGCTCCGCCAGCACGCTCTCCACACCGGAGACGAACTCCATGTACCAGGGCTCCAGCCCCAGCACCCGCGCCGGCCGGCACACGGCCAGACCGACCACGTCCACCCTCGAGCCGGCCAGCGTCCGGGCGGTGAGGCTCGGTTCCCAGCCCAGCTCGCGCGCCGCCCGGAAGATCCGGTCCCTGGTGGCCTCCGACAGCCCGGGCTTGTGGTTGAACGCGAGGGACACGGCACCCTTGGACACACCGGCGCGCGCGGCGACGTCCTTGATGGTGACGCGGGGGGTCGGCGTTGCCGTCATCGGGCGCTCTCCACGCAGTACAGGGCCGAGCGGGCGGTCTCCGCGTCCGGAGTCTTCCAGCCGCGCACCCCGATCGTCACCTCTTCACCGGGCAGCAGTGTCACCAGCCCCCGGTCGGCCCGCGCCCCCGGCTCCAGCCGGTCGGCCTGGAGCAGCAGGTCCCGGACCAGGGTGCGGGCGGTCACGGTGATGCCACCCGGGGCGAGCGCCACCTCGAACCGCGGGGTGGGGTAGGGGACGTCACGGTCGGGCACCGGGAAGTGCACCGCCCGCAAGCCGTCGGCGTCGGCGACCAGGAACTCCTTCGGCCCGACGGGTGTCAGCGCACGCGGCACGTCCCGCCGGGCCACGGCACGCGCCCCGGCGGCCAGTTCCACCTTCGCGTGCCCCAGCACCTCGCCCTCGACGGTCATCCGCCGCAGGGACAGCGTCCCCCTCCACTCCGTCGCCCCCTGGTTCACGGCGGCCAGCACCAGCCCGCCGTCCTGTTCCGCGAGCGTCAGCAACCGGTCCGCGTACAGGCGCCTCAGCTCGTAGTACAGCGGTTTCTCCCGGCCGTCCCCGTCGATCGCCGCCCACGAGGTCACCGGCCAGCAGTCGTTGAGCTGCCAGACGATCGTGCCCGCGCACACCGGCCAGTGGGAGCGCCAGTGCTCGATCCCGGCCGCGACCGCCCGGGCCTGGTTCAGCTGCGTCAGGTAGTGCCACCGGTCGAAGTCCCCGTCCGGCACGGCGAAGTGCCGCTCCAGCCCCCGCTCCAGCTTGCCGTTGCCGTCGTCCGCCTTCTGGTGGTGCAGCATCCCGGGGGAGTCCGGCGCGAGTTCCTCCCCGGGCAGGGCCCGGCGCAGCGTGGCGTACGCGGGCGGTGCCTGCCAGCCGAACTCGGCGACGAACCGGGGCACGCTCAGCCGGTAGTCCGCGTAGTCCTCCCGGTTCCACACCTCCCAGGAGTGGTGGGTGCCGTGCGCCGGGTCGTTCGGGTGGTGCCGCCAGGACCCGGACCAGGGGCTGCCCGCCGCGTACGGCCGGGTCGGGTCCAACTCGGCCACCACGCGAGGCAGGACGCCCAGGTAGTAGCCCTCGCCCCAGGAGTCCCCGGCCAGCCGCGGCTCCCACTCCCAGTCCCGAAAGCCCCACAGGTTCTCGTTGTTGCCGTTCCACAGCACGAGCGAGGGGTGCGGCATCAGCCGTACGACGTTCTCCCGCGCCTCGGCCTCCACCTCGCCGCGCAGCGGCTGCTCCTCCGGGTAGGCCGCGCACGCGAACGGGAAGTCCTGCCAGACCAGCAGTCCCAGTTCGTCGCAGGCGTCGTAGAAGTCCTCGCTCTCGTAGATGCCGCCGCCCCAGACCCGTACGAGGTCCACGCCCGCACCGGCCGCCTGCTCCAGCCGCTCCCGGTAGCGCGCGCGGGTGATCCGGGACGGGAAGACGTCGTCGGGGATCCAGTTGACGCCCCGCGCGAAGAGCCGCTCGCCGTTGACGACCAGGGTGAAGCCGGTGCCGTGCGCATCCGCCCGCCGGTCCAGCACCACCGTCCGGAAGCCGACCCGCCGCCGCCACACATCCAGGGTGTCGTCGCCGTGCAGCAGCTTCAACTCGACGTTGTAGAGGGGCTGTTCGCCGTAACCGCGGGGCCACCAGAGCTCCGGGTCCGGCACCCGCAGCCGTACGGTCCCGCCGGCTCCCTCGATCTCCGCCCGGGCCCGCACCCCGGCGATGGTCGCCTCCACGGCGAGCGGTGCCTCGACCCGGGTCCGCTCGATGTCCACGGCCAGTTCGACGACGCCCGTGCCCTCCTCGACGGTGACCAGCGGACGCACCCGGGCGAGCCGGGCGGTCGACCAGTGCTCCAGGCGCACCGGCCGCCAGATCCCGGCCGTGACCAGGGTCGGCCCCCAGTCCCAGCCGAAGGAGCAGGCCATCTTGCGCAGGTACTGGTAGGGCTCGGCGTAGGCGGCGGGCCGCTCGCCCACCCGGCCCCGCACGGCCTCGGCCTCGGCGTAGGCGGAGACGAACCGCACGGACAGCCGCCCGGACAGGCCCGTCACGTCGAACCGGTACGAGCGGTGCATGTTGCGTACCTCGCCCAGCAGCCGCCCGTCCAGGGAGATCTCGGCGACGGTGTCGAGCCCGTCGAAGACCAGGTCGGTCTGCTCCTGTCCCCACGGGCCGCCGATCTCGCGCTCGTACGTCCACTCCCGGCGCCCCACCCACGCCACCTCGGTCTCGCCCAGGCCGAGGAACGGGTCGGGGATCACCCCGGCCGCCATCAGGTCGGTGTGCACGCAGCCCGGCACGGTGGCCGGCAGCGCCTCCGAGCCGTGCCGCAGGATCCATCCCTCGCCGAGCGGTGTGGCCTCCAGCATGCGCACTCCCTTAACCGGTTCAGTGAAGAGTCGAGTGTCGTCTTCGCATCGTTGGCGGGATTGGGACTTTACCGGTTGAGTGCACGCTGTCAGAGTTCCGAACCAGCCATACCGCACGTGCTCGTCCGTCCCGAGTTCCCCTCAGCGAACGGAGTTGATGCACATGAACCGCCGTACCCTCCTCGCCCTCTCCGTGGGCGCCGCCCTGCTCGCGTCGGCCTGCACCGGCACGGGGGGCTCCTCGAAGGGCGCCGACGCCGAGGCGCCCGACGACGCCTCCAAGGTCGACGGGACCATCACCGTCCTCACCCACCGGACCGACCTCGTGCAGGACGGGACGTTGAAGAAGTACGCCGCCGAGTTCAACAAGACGTACCCGAAGGTGAAGGTCGAGTTCGACGGGATCACCGACTACGAGGGCGAAGTCAAGATCCGTATGAACACGGAGAACTACGGGGACGTCCTCATGATCCCCGCGGTGATCGAGAAGAAGGACTACCCGAAGTTCTTCGCCTCGCTGGGCACTCAGGAGGAGCGGAGCAAGAAGTACCGCTTCACCGGCTACACGGCCGTGGGCGGCAAGGTCTACGGCCAGAGCCCGCTCGGCGCGCTGCCGGGGTTCATCTACAACAAGAAGGTGTGGAGCGAGGCCGGGATCACCGACTGGCCCACGACACCGGCCGAGTTCCTCGCCGGCCTCAAGGCGATCAAGTCGAAGACCGACGCGGTCCCCTACTACACCAACTTCAAGGACGGGTGGCCGCTGAGCCAGTGGACGGGCGTCAGGGGCTCGGTGAGCTGCGACGAGCAGGCCACCACCCGATGGGCCGAGGGCAACCCCTGGGCCGAGGGCGGCGAACTGCGGGTGGCGGACACGCTGTTGTACGACATCGTGCACGAGGGGCTGACCGAGAAGGACCCGACGACCACCAACTGGGAGGCGTCCAAGCCCAAGCTGGCCAAGGGCGAGATCGCCACCATGTGGCTCGGCTCCTGGGCGGTCATCCAGATGCAGGGCGCGGCGAAGCAGGCCGGCGCCGACCCGGACGACATCGGCTTCATGCCCTTCCCCGCCCAGAAGGACGGCACGTTCTGCGCGGTGACCTCGCCCGACTACAACCAGGCCGTCAACGTCCACTCCGACCACAAGCAAGCCGCCCGCGCCTGGATCGACTGGTTCACCGACAAGTCCGGCTACGCCGAGGACAACCTGGCGCTGTCCCCGCTCAAGGACGCCCCGCTGCCCGACGTCCTGAAGCCGTACCAGGAGGCGGGCGTCAAACTCCTCGACCTCGACGACAGCAAGGGCGCCGAGCTGAAGACCCTCGAGAACCAGTCCGAGGTGGGCATCAACAAGCCCGACTACCGCAAGGAACTCGTCGACATGGCCCGCGGCGCGAGGAAGGGCGACCCGGACGACTACCTGGACGGCCTCGGTGAGAAGTGGACCGAGACCCAGAAGTCGCTGGGGTACTGATGACGGGCACGACCGAGACGGCGGCCGTCAAAGCCGCCGCGGGAGCGGCCGCCCCCCGACCGGCCCCCGCCCCGCGCCCGGCACGCCTGTGGCGCGGGGCCACCCCCTGGCTCTTCCTGCTCGCCCCGCTCACCCTGCTGATCGTCTTCACCTACGCGCCGATCGCCAACATGGTCGCGTACAGCTTCACCGACTGGGACGGGGTGAGCCCCGAGCTGCACTACACGGGCGCCGAGAACTACACCGAACTCTTCACCCGCTCCGAGCTGTTCGAGGTCTTCTGGGTCAGCGGCTACTACCTGGCCGCCTCCGTGATCCAGATCGTGGCCGCGCTCTACTTCGCCACGATCCTCAGCTTCAACGTGCGCTTCCGGAACTTCTTCAAGGGCGTGCTGTTCTTCCCGTACCTGATCAACGGCGTGGCGATCGGGTTCGTGTTCCTGTACTTCTTCCAGGACGGCGGCACCCTCGACTCGGTGCTGGGCCTGTTCGGGGTGGAGACGGACCGGGCCTGGCTGGGCACCCCGGCCTCGGCGAACACCTCCCTCGCGGCGGTGTCCGTCTGGCGCTACCTGGGCCTGAACTTCGTGCTGTTCCTGGGCGCGATCCAGTCGATCCCGGGGGAACTGTACGAGGCGGCCGAGCTGGACGGCGCGAACCGCTGGCAGCAGTTCCGCCACATCATCGCGCCGGGCATCAAGCCGGTGCTGTCCCTGACCGTGATCCTGTCGATCTCGGGCTCCCTGGCGGTCTTCGAGATCCCGTACATCATGACCGGCGGCGCGACCGGTACCGAGACGTTCGTGATCCAGACCGTGAAGCTTGCCTTCCAGTTCAACAAGACGGGCCTCGCCTCGGCGGCGGCCGTCGTGCTGCTGCTGATCGTCCTGGCGGTGACCTGGGTGCAGCGGCGTCTCGTCCCGGACGACAAGGTGGACCTCGTATGACACGCCGCTCGGTGACCCGCGTCCTGGTCCACCTGTCGCTGATCGCCGCGACCGCGGTGGTCCTCCTTCCGCTGGCCGCCGTCTTCCTGACCTCGCTCAAGTCCGAGCGGGAGATGGCGGACGGCAGCGGAGCGCTCGCCCTGCCCGACGACCCGTTCAACTTCCACAACTACGTGACGGCGTTCCGGGACGGCCACATGCTCTCGGCGTTCGCCAACACCGCGATCATCCTGGTCGTCGCCATCGCGGGCACCGTCCTGATCGGCTCGATGACGGCCTATGCCATCGACCGCTTCCGGTTCCGCTTCCGCAGGTGGGTGCTGGCGCTGTTCCTGGTCGCCGCCCTGGTCCCCGGTGTGACCACCCAGGTGGCCACCTTCCAGATCGTCAACAGCTTCGGCATGTTCGACAGCCTGTGGGCGCCGATCGCCCTCTACATGGGCACCGACATCGTCTCGATCTACATCTTCCTGCAGTTCATCCGGTCCATCCCGGTCTCCCTGGACGAGTCGGCCCGCATCGACGGCGCCAACGCCTTCACGGTCTACCGGAAGATCATCTTTCCGCTGCTGAAACCGGCGATCGCGACGGTCGTGATCGTGAAGGGGATCAACGTCTACAACGACTTCTACATCCCCTTCCTCTACATGCCCTCCGAAGATCTTGGCGTGATCTCGACGTCGCTGTTCCGCTTCAAGGGCCCGTTCGGCGCCCACTGGGAGACGATCTCGGCGGGAGCGATCCTGGTGATCGTCCCCACCCTGGTCGTCTTCCTGTTCCTCCAGCGGTTCATCTACAACGGTTTCACCCGGGGGGCCACGAAGTAGCCGGCCTCGCTCAGGCCTCCTTCGGCGACAGCGCCTCCACCAGCACGGGCGTCACCTGCTCCACCTGCCAGGGCCGCGCACCGTGCCCGGCCAGGGCGGCGGCCACCGTCTCGGCGTCCACCACCGCCGGCGGCTCCCAGCACACCCGCCGTACCGTGTCCGGGGTGATCAGGTTCTCCTGCGGCATGTTCAGCTGCTCGGCCAGCGCCGACACCCCGGCCCGGGCCGCCGACAACCGCGCCGCGGCCGCCGGGTCCTTGTCGGCCCAGGCCCGCGGCGGCGGGGGCCCGGTCACCGCCTGCCCGGGCTGCGGCAGCTGCGCCTCGCTCAGCGCCTTCGCCCGGTCGACCGCCGCCTGCCACTGCTCCAGCTGACGCTTGCCCACGCGGTGGCCGAAACCGTTCAGCGCGGCCAGTGCGTGCACATTGGCCGGAAGCGCCAGCGCCGCCTCCACGATGGCCGCGTCCCCGAGCACCTTGCCCGGCGACACGTCCCTCCGCTGCGCGATCCGGTCCCGGGTCTGCCACAGCTCCCGCACGACGGCCAGCTGCCGGCGCCGGCGCACCTTGTGCATACCGGACGTACGCCGCCAGGGGTCCTTGCGGGGCTCGGGCGGCGGAGCCGAGGCGATCGCGTCGAACTCCTGGCGGGCCCAGTCCAGCTTGCCCTGCCGGTCCAGCTCCTTCTCCAGCGCGTCGCGCAGGTCGACGAGCAGCTCGACGTCCAGCGCCGCGTAGCGCAGCCAGGGCTCGGGCAGGGGCCGGGTCGACCAGTCGACGGCGGAGTGGCCCTTCTCCAGGACGAAGCCCAGCACGCTCTCGACCATCGCGCCGAGACCGACCCGGGGGAACCCGGCGAGCCGCCCGGCCAGCTCGGTGTCGAACAGCCGCGTCGGCACCATGCCTATCTCGCGCAGGCAGGGCAGGTCCTGGGTGGCGGCGTGCAGCACCCACTCGACGCCGGACAGCGCGTCGCCGAGGGCGGACAGGTCGGGGCAGGCCACGGGGTCGATCAGGGCCGTACCGGCGCCCTCACGGCGCAGCTGCACGAGGTAGGCGCGCTGCCCGTAGCGGTAGCCGGACGCGCGCTCGGCGTCGACGGCCACGGGCCCGGTCCCCGCCTCGAAGGCGGCGATCACCCGGGCGAGGGCGGTCTCGTCCGCGATGACGGGCGGAATGCCCTCACGCGGCTCCAGCAGAGGGATCGGCGCCTCCGTAGCAGAAGATCCGCCGTCGTCCGGAGGGGCGCCTCCGGTGGTTCGCAGTGGGCTGTCTGCTGCGGTGTCGTGGGCGTCGGTCACCTGTCAAGGGTATCCATGTATGGACAGCGCCCGCCGACGGAACGTTCCGTCGACGGGCGCCCCAGGGTCGCAAACCAGTCATGTCGGGGAAGAGGCGGGCTCGCGAACCGGGAGTGACATGAGCGGGACCGGTCGCCGCCGTCGTACTGGAGGCCGGTTCCGTTCATGTGAATGAATGATCACGACGGGTCACGGGGGAGCGGGTCAGTGGATGATCCCGGTCCGCAGCGCCACCGCGACCATGCCGGCGCGGTCGCCCGTGCCGAGCTTGCGGGCGATACGGGCGAGGTGGCTCTTGACGGTCAGGGCGGACAGTCCCATCGAGACGCCGATCGCCTTGTTCGACTGGCCTTCCGCGACCAGCCGCAGCACCTCGACCTCACGGCCGGACAGTTCGCGGTAGCCGCCCGGGTGGCTCGGGGCACCCGGGGGGCGGCGGTGCAGACGGGCGGCGGCGGCGCCGATGGGGGCGGCGCCCGGGCGGGTGGGGAGCCCGACGTTGGTACGGGTGCCGGTGACGACGTACCCCTTCACCCCGCCGGCGAGTGCGTTGCGCACGGCGCCGATGTCGTCGGCGGCGGAGAGGGCGAGCCCGTTGGGCCAGCCCGCGGCGCGGGTCTCCGACAGCAGGGTGAGGCCGGAGCCATCCGGCAGGTGGACGTCGGCGACACAGATGTCGCGGGGGTTGCCGATGCGGGGACGAGCCTCCGCGATGGACGAGGCCTCGATGACGTCGCGCACACCGAGCGCCCACAGATGGCGGGTGACGGTGGAGCGGACGCGCGGGTCGGCCACGACCACCATGGCGGTCGGCTTGTTCGGGCGGTAGGCGACCAGGCTTGCGGGCTGCTCGAGGAGAACGGACACCAGGCCTCCTGGGGTGCGGGACGGGGCCGGCTCGTGGGGGTGAAGCCGGGACGAACCGTGCTTTCAAGGTCACAGTCGTCTTCGGCACCGAACCCGTCCGCCTTTAGAGAATGATCACGATTCGGTGATAACAATCCGTGCAATTCGGACACGCGGTCGATCATTCGAAGGTCGAACGGTTTCGGTCTGCGTCGGTACGCGGTCGAAAGTGGCCGTATCGACAAAGTGATTCGGCCAAGAGGGGTACTCAGGTGTGATCGTCGACCGGACATGGTTGACCGCCCCGCACAAGGTCGATCAGTGCGGGGCGGTCGGGGGTCGATCAGAGGTGGATCAGGGGCCGGTTCAGCGGGACTGCGGCCCTCGCCGCTGGGGCAGCGTCACGATCGACGCGTCCCCGGGCCCGGCCGGGGGCAGCCCGGCGATCTGGGCGAGCAGATCGCACCAGGACGCCAGATGGGCTGCCGTGTCCGGCACACCGCCCAGGCCCTCGCGCGGCGTCCACGACGCACGGATCTCGATCTGCGAGGCGGCCGGCCGTGCGGACAGCCCGCCGAAGTAGTGGGAGCTCGCCCGCGTGACGGTGCCGCTCGGCTCCCCGTACGTCAGCCCCCGGCTCTGCAGCGCGCCGGTCAGCCAGGACCAGCACACCTCCGGCAGCAGAGGGTCGGCCGCCATCTCCGGCTCCAGCTCCGCGCGCACCAGCGTCACGAGCCGGAACGTGCCCCTCCAGGCGTCGTGCCCGGCCGGGTCGTGCAGCAGCACCAGACGCCCGTCGGCCAGGTCCTGGTCGCCGTCGACGACCGCGGCCTCCAGCGCGTAGGCGTGGGGGGCGAGCCGCTTCGGCGGGGGCGTCGGCTCGACCTCGATCTGGGGCCGCAGCCGCGCCGCCCTCAGCGCGTCGACGGCGGCCCGGAAGGGCAGCGGGGCGGACTCCGCCTCCCGCCGGTCGTTCTCGGTGTCCTTCGCTTCGTCCATTCCGCCAGCGCCGTCCGACAGTCGTCCCTGAGCCGCAGCCATGCGGGAAGATTACGGGGACCGGGGCCCGGGTGCCGGGCTAGACACCCCGCGCCTGCCCAGGGGCTGAATCGCGCCGTCCGGCAGCGTGCGAAACTTGGCCCCGTGAGTGCCAACGACGCCCCTCGGGCCCAGCAGCCGTCCGCCCCGTACGAATCCGCCTTCCTCAAGGCCTGCCGGCGCGAGCCCGTGCCGCACACGCCGGTGTGGTTCATGCGACAGGCCGGGCGCTCACTGCCGGAGTACCGCAAGGTGCGCGAGGGCATCGGGATGCTCGAGTCCTGCATGCGGCCCGAGCTGGTCACCGAGATCACCCTCCAGCCGGTGCGCCGGCACGGCGTGGACGCGGCGATCTACTTCAGCGACATCGTCGTCCCGCTCAAGGCCATCGGCGTCGACCTCGACATCAAGCCCGGCGTCGGCCCGGTCGTCGAGCGCCCGATCCGCACCCGCGAGGACCTCGCCCAGCTGCGCGACCTCACCCCGGAGGACGTCTCCTACGTCACCGAGGCCATCGGCCTGCTCACCCGCGAGCTCGGCGCCACGCCCCTCATCGGCTTCGCCGGAGCCCCCTTCACCCTCGCCAGCTACCTCGTCGAGGGCGGCCCGTCGCGCACGTACGAGAACGCCAAGGCGATGATGTACGGCGACCCCGAGCTGTGGGCCGACCTGCTCGACCGCCTCGCGGACATCACGGCCGCCTTCCTGAAGGTGCAGATCGAGGCGGGCGCCTCGGCGGTCCAGCTGTTCGACTCCTGGGCCGGTGCGCTGGCCCCCGTCGACTACCGCCGCTCGGTGCTGCCCGCGTCCGCCAAGGTCTTCGAGGCCGTGGCCGGTTACGGCGTCCCGCGCATCCACTTCGGTGTCGGCACCGGCGAGCTGCTGGGCCTGATGGGAGAGGCCGGCGCGGACGTCGTCGGCGTCGACTGGCGCGTCCCGATGGACGAGGCCGCCCGCCGCGTCGGCCCCGGCAAGGCGCTCCAGGGCAACCTCGACCCGACCGTGCTGTTCGCCCCGACCCAGGCCGTCGAGGCCAAGACCCGCGAGGTCCTGGACGCGGCGAAGGACCTGGAGGGCCACATCTTCAACCTCGGCCACGGCGTCATGCCGTCCACGGACCCGGACGCGCTGACCCGGCTCGTGGACCACGTGCACACGCGGACGGCGCGCTGACCGAGCACGGGCCCCGGCCCGCCGCGTCAGAGCGGAGACCTCGCGCTGAGTGACCCGGGCGGCGACGGCCTTGTGCATGGCAGTCCGCCGAATCTACCTCGCTCGTCGTGAACGCGGGTGCCCGGGCGTGCGTATGAGTCGGCAACCGCCCGCGGCGCGGGGAAGGCGGGTCGCGGGGCCGACGTGAGGAACAGGCGATGAACGACCGAGTTACCCCCGCGATGCACGCGCTGCCCGACGGTGAGGCGGAGCTGACGCTGGTGGTGCGGCTGCCCTGGGAGGACGTGGCCCGCCTCGGCCAGGACGCGGGGCGGCTGGCCACCCAGCTGCGGCGGCCCGTGACGCTGGAGGAGGCGGTGAGCCACCGATTGCGCTCGACCCGGGTGGCCGCCCACGCGAAACCCGCCGGGGAGCAGCCGCCCGCGGTGACCGCCTCCGCGTCGGTGTCCTCCCTGCCGTCGCGGCCGCCCGCGGAGCAGGCCCGGCAGGCGATCGACCGGATCAACGGCACGGCGGGGACGGCGTAAGGGATTCGCCGCGGGGGTGCGGGGGTGTTGCCGGGCGCGGGCCCGTCGCGGCCGGTCGCGCCCACGCGGCGGAGCCGCACATGGACGCGGCCCCGCGCCCCTGAGGGCAGACCCGCCGCCTGTCACATGGAATCGCGCACCTTCGCCGCCGCCTTGCGGGCCGCCACCAGGATCGGGTCCCAGACCGGGGAGAACGGTGGGGCGTAGCCGAGGTCCAGGCCGGTCATCTGTTCCACCGTCATGCCTGCCGTGAGGGCGACCGCGGCGATGTCGACGCGCTTGCCCGCCCCCTCCCGGCCGACGATCTGGACGCCCAGGAGGCGGCCCGTGCGGTGCTCGGCGAGCATCTTGACCGTCATGGGGGAGGCGTTCGGGTAGTAGCCCGCGCGGCTGGTCGACTCGACGGTGACCGACTCGAAGCGCAGCCCCACCCGGTGGGCGTCCTTCTCGCGCAGCCCCGTGCGGGCGATCTCCAGGTCGCAGACCTTGCTGACCGCCGTGCCGACCACACCCGGGAAGGTCGCGTAGCCGCCGCCGACGTTGGTGCCGATGACCTGGCCGTGCTTGTTGGCGTGGGTGCCCAGCGGGATGTGCCGGTCCTGGCCGGAGACGAGGTCGAGGACCTCGACGCAGTCGCCGCCGGCCCAGATGTCCTCGTGGCCGCGCACCCGCATCGAGCGGTCGGTGAGGAGGCCGCCGTGCGGGCCGAGGGGGAGGCCGGCGGCTTGCGCGAGGGTGGTCTCGGGGCTGACGCCGATGCCGAGCACGACCACGTCCGCAGGGAACTCGCGGTCCTGTGTGACCACCGCCCGCACCCGCCCGTCGCCGGTGAGGATCTTCGTGACGTCGGCGTCGTTCACCATCGTGATGCCCAGGCCCTCCATGGCCTCGTGCACCAGGCGGCCCATGTCGGGGTCGAGGGTCGACATGGGCTCGCTGCCGCGGTTGACGACCGTCACCTCGTAGCCGCGCTTGATGAGCGCCTCGGCCATCTCCACGCCGATGTAGCCGGCCCCGACGACCACCGCGCGGCGGCCCCGCGTGCCCTCCAGCGTGTCGAGGAGCGCCCGGCCGTCGTCCAGGGTCTGCACACCGTGCACCCCCGGGGCGTCGGCCCCCGGCATGTCGGGCCGGACCGGCCGGGCACCGGTGGCGATCACGAGCTTGTCGTACGACGTCCAGGACTCCTCGCCGGAGTCGAGGTCACGCGCGCGTACCCGCCGTCCGTCGAGGTCGAGTTCCGTGACCTCGGTGCGCAGCCGCAGGTCGATGTCCCGGGCGCGGTGCTCCTCGGGGGTGCGGGCGATGAGCTGGTCCGGGCCGGTGACGTCACCGCCGACCCAGTAGGGGATGCCGCACGCGGAGTACGACGTGAAGTGGCCCCGTTCGAACGCCACGATCTCCAGCTCGCCGGGGCCCTTCAGACGGCGTGCCTGCGACGCCGCGGACATGCCCGCGGCGTCGCCGCCGATGACGACCAGTCGCTCCCGTGTACGGCTCATGTTCATGCGAACACGCTACGGGAGCACGGCATTTCAGTCCTGCTCGCCCGGCGCCCGCGGCCGCGTCGCCTCCGGTGCCGGGCGGGCCGTCGGCAGCGGGCCCAGCGCGGTCGCCGTGGGTGCGGGCGCGGGCCGGCGCGGCAGCCGGGGGCGTACGACGCGCAGCCACAGCAGCACGATCAGGGCGGCCACCGCCGCGAACGGCAGCACCGCGCCGAAGGCGACGGCGAGCCAGCGCAGCATCGTCACGAAGGCGCTCCAGCCGCCCGCGAGCGCGTCCACGAACCCCGGGTCGTCGTCCCCGGTCCTGGTCTTCTTCACCGGCGTCTCGGACAGCGACAGGGTGATGGTGGCCAGGCTGGTGCGGTCCTTCAGGGACTTCTGCCGGGCCAGCAGCGACTCCAGGTCGGCCTGGCGGGTGCTCAGCTCGCCCTCCAGGGTCACCACGTCGCCGAGCTTCGTGGCCTGGTCCATCAGCTCGCGGATCCGTGCCACGCTCGCGCGCTGCGACCTGATCCGGCTCTCCACGTCCACGACCTGGTCGGTGACGTCCTCGGCCTTGGCGTTGCGGTCGATGAGCTTACCGGTGCCCTCCAGCCCGGCGAGGACCTCGTCGTACTTGTCGACGGGCACCCGCAGCACGATCCGGGTGCGCTCATGGCCCTCGGCGTCCCGGGTGGTGGTCTCGTCGCCGACGTAGCCGCCCGCGTTCTCGGTGCCGGTGCGGGCCTGGTCCAGGGCCCTCGGGACGTCCTTGACCTGCACGGTCAGGGACGCCGTGCGGATGATGTGGCTCGCGGCGAGCTTGGGCGGCGCCGTGGCCCTGGCGCCGCTCGCGGTGCCACCGGGGGCGGCCTCGCCGGTAGCGGCCTTGCCCTCCGCCCCGCGGTCGGCGGCGCTGCCGCCGCCCGCCGAGTCGTCCCCGGCGCTGCACCCCGTGAGAGCGAGGGCGGCCGCCAGCAGGAGCGCGGTCAGGGCCGAGGCGGGGTGTCGTACGGATCGTCGTGTGCGCATGCGGGCATCCCCCGGGGGTCGATGGTGCTGACGCTTCTTCGACGCACGGACCGGCCCCGTCGTTTGGCCCGGGCCGGTTCCGATGCGGTCACGGTCGGGACTCGCGACGGACACCGGGCCGCGGCGGCACCGCCGGCGGGGTCTGAGAGGCTGGGGGCATGCGCGAAGTTCACAGGCAGGTCGTCGTCATCGGGGCCGGCATCGCGGGGCTGGCCGCCGCACACCGGCTGCTGGAGCGCGGGGCGCGGGTGACCGTGCTGGAGGCCTCCGGCCGGGTCGGCGGCAAGCTGCTGCCCGGGGAGGTCGCGGGTGCGCGCGTGGACCTCGGCGCCGAGTCGATGCTCGCCCGCCGCCCCGAGGCGGTGGCGCTCGCGCGCGAGGTGGGCCTCGCCGACCGCCTCCAGCCCCCGGCCACCGCGACGGCCTCGCTGTGGACCCGCGGCGCCCTGCGGCCCTTCCCCAAGGGGCATGTGATGGGCGTGCCCGGTACCGCGTCCGCCCTGGCCGGTGTGGTGTCCGAGGAGGGCCTCGCCCGGATCGAGCGGGACGCCGAACTGCCCCGCACCGAGGTCGGCGACGACGTGGCGGTCGGGGAGTACGTGGCGCGGCGCCTCGGCCGCGAGGTCGTCGACCGTCTGCTGGAGCCCATGCTGGGCGGGGTGTACGCGGGCGACGCCTACCGCATCTCCATGCGCTCGGCCGTCCCGCAGCTCTTCCAGGTGGCCCGCACCCACACCTCCCTGACGGAAGGCGTCCGGGAGCTCCAGGCGAAGGCGGCCGCCGCCGGGCAGACCGGCCCGGTCTTCATGGGCATCCAGGGCGGCATCGGCACCCTGCCCCTCGCGGTGGCCGACTCGGTCCGTGCGCGCGGGGGCGAGATCTTCACGCGAACGCCGGTGACGGAGCTGCGCCGCACCCCCGAGGGCGGCTGGCAGGTCGCCTCCGGCGAGCGCGCGTGGCGTGCGGACGCGGTGATCGTCGCCGCGCCCGCCCCCGTCGCCGCCCGGCTGCTGCGCGCCGAGACGCCCGGGGCCGCCGCCGAGCTCGACGCCGTCGAGTACGCCTCCATGGCCCTGGTCACCCTCGCCTACCGCCGCAGCGAGACGGCCCTGCCCGACGGCAGCGGCTTCCTCGTGCCGCCGGTCGACGGGCGCACCATCAAGGCGTCCACGTTCGCCTCGCGCAAATGGGGCTGGATCGCCGAGGAGAACCCGGACCTGGTCGTGCTGCGCACCTCCGTCGGGCGGTACGGCGAGACGGAGATCCTCCGGCGCGACGACAGAGAGCTGGTCGAGGTCTCCCGGGACGACCTGAAGGCGGCCACCGGCCTGGACGCCACGCCCGTCGCCACCCGCGTCACCCGCTGGGACGACGGCCTGCCGCAGTACCCCGTGGGCCACCACGCGCGCGTGGCCCGCATCCGCGAGCACGTCGCCCGGCTCCCCGGCCTCGCCGTCTGCGGAGCCCCCTACGACGGGGTCGGCATCCCGGCCTGCATCGCGAGCGCCTACGCCGCCGTCGACCAGATCCACGGTGACCTCGGCGGTGTGCAGGAGCTCACCGCCCACCCGGTGCAGAGCCTGCACGGCGGAGCGGGAGAATGAGGAGCATGAGTGACGACGCCTCCACCACCCCCTCCGGCACCGCGCCCGACCGCATCCCGAACAAGGGCAAGCTGGCCAAGGACCTCAACGAGGTCATCCGCTACACGCTCTGGTCCGTCTTCAAGCTCAAGGACGTCCTCCCCGAGGACCGCTCCGGGTACGCCGACGAGGTCCGGGAGCTGTTCGACCAGCTCGCCGCGAAGGACGTGACGATCCGCGGCACCTACGACGTCTCGGGCCTGCGCGCCGACGCCGACCTCATGATCTGGTGGCACGCGGAGACCAGCGACGCGCTCCAGGAGGCGTACAACCTCTTCCGCCGCACCAAGCTGGGCCGCGCCCTGGAGCCCGTCTGGTCGAACATGGCGCTGCACCGCCCCGCCGAGTTCAACCGCGCGCACATCCCGGCGTTCCTCGCCGACGAGACGCCCCGCGACTACGTGAGCGTCTACCCCTTCGTGCGCTCCTACGACTGGTACCTGCTGCCCGACGAGGACCGCCGCCGCATGCTCGCCGACCACGGCAAGATGGCCCGCGGCTACCCGGACGTGCGCGCCAACACCGTCGCCTCGTTCTCCCTCGGCGACTACGAGTGGATCCTCGCCTTCGAGGCCGACGAGCTGTACCGCATCGTCGACCTCATGCGTCACCTGCGCGCCTCGGAGGCCCGCCGGCACGTGCGCGAGGAGGTGCCGTTCTTCACCGGCCGCCGCAAGGACATCACCGAGCTGGTCGCCTCTCTGGCCTGATCCGCCCAGCCGCCGTACGGCCCCGGTCCGGGGCCGTCGGCTTCGGCTCGGCGTGCGGGGCGCACTCGGCGTGCCGCCCCGGCAGCCGGCCCCGCAGCAGATACGCCTCCATGTGCCCGTTGACGCAGGCGTTCGGCCCGCCGGCCAGACCGTGGGCGCCGGCGTCCCGCTCCGTCACCAGGACCGAACCCGTGAGGCGGTCGTGGAGTTCGAGGGCGCCCTCGTAGGGCGTGGCCGCGTCGCGCTCGGCGGCCAGGATCAGCGTCGGCGGCAGCTCGCCCGGCCCGGCGCCCACCTCCGGCGGCCGCTGACGCGGCGCCGGCCAGAAGGCGCACGGCAGGTTCGCCCACACGTTGTGCCAGGTCTCGAAGGGTGCCACCCGCGCCAGCCGGGTGTTGTCCCGGTCCCACACCGCGAAGTCCGTCGGCCAGGGGGCGTCGTTGCACTCGACGGCCACGTAGACCGCGCGGGAGTTCTCCGCCTCGGCCGCCGCCTCGGGGTGCTGCTCGGCCTGCTCGACCAGCGGCCCCTCGTCGCCCCGGAGGTACGCCGACAGCGCGTGCGCGCGGTGCGGCCACAGGTCGTCGTAGTACCCGGCCTGGAGCAACGCCCCTTGCAACTGCCCCGGTCCCACCTTTCCGCCCGCCGGTTCGGCGGCCAGCCTCGCGCTCACCCGCTGGTAGCTGCGCAGCACGTCCCGCGCGGTCCGGCCCAGCCCGTACACGTCGTCGTGCCGGGCGATCCAGGCCCGGAAGTCCGCCCAGCGGCGCTCGAAGGCCGCCGACTGGGCGAGGTTGTTGCGGTACCAGATCCGCTCGGGGGCGGGGTGGACCACCGAGTCGAACACCATCCGCCGCACGTGCGACGGGAACAGCGTCGCGTACAGGGCCCCGAAGTAGGTGCCGTACGAGGAGCCCATGAAGGTCAGCCGTTCCTCGCCGAGGGCGGCGCGCAGCACGTCGAGGTCGCGGGCGTTGTTCAGCGAGTGGTAGTGCCGCAGCGCGTCGCCGTTGCGCTCGGCGCAGCCGCGCGCGTACGCCTTCGCCCTGGCGACGCGTTCCCTCTTGTACGACTCCGAGGGGTGCGTCGGCGCCTGCGAGGGCCCGGGGAGGGACTGCTCGGGGTCCTTGCACGACAGCGGGGCCGAACGGCCGACGCCGCGCGGGGCGTAGCCGACGAGGTCGTAGGCGGCCGCGATCCTCTTCCACTCGGGGAGCAGGCCGATGAGCGGGAAGTACAGCCCGGTGGCGCCCGGTCCGCCCGGGTTGTACACGAGGGCGCCTTGCCGCAGGACCCGGTGCCCGCTGCCGTCCGGGGTCTTTCCCGTGGCCCGGGCCCGGCTGACGGCGAGTTCGATGTGCCGGCCGTCGGGGTGGGCGTAGTCCAGCGGGACGCTCACCGTGCCGCACCGCATGCCGCCGGGCAGGTCCCGCGCGTCGGGGCACGGGCCGAACTCGACACCGGCCGCCTTGGCGCGGGCGGCGGCCACGGCGGTGCCGCGCCGCTCGGCCGCCCCCGTCGGGTCCTCGGCGGCCGGTGCCGCGGTGAGGGTGCTCAGCAGCAAGGACCCGGCGGCCGAGCAGAGCAGGGCGGCTCTCATCGTGTGTCCCTTCGGTGCGCGGTGGCGACGAAGGGGATGTTTCGTGCGGCTCGGGGGGAAGGCAAGCACCGTCCGCCGGTGTCGGGGCCGATGCCCCCGTGCGCCCCCGGCCGGTCAGTCGTGCGCCTCGCGGTGGCCGAACGCGGCGCGCAGATCCGGTTCGCCGATCGCGCGGACACCGCGCACGGCCACCGAGGTCAGATACGTGCGGTCGTCGGCGGCGCTGTCCGCGGTGCGGGTCAGCGCGCCGAGCAGCCGCCGGCCGGCCGGGGAGGCCCAGTGCGAGTACGGGTGGATCTCGACCCGTGCGACGGCCAGGCAGCTCAGGGTCAGGGCGAGCGGCAGCGCGAACCACAGGGCGACCAGGTGCCGGGGCATGTCGGGCGGAGTGGGCGCCAGCAGTGCGGCCACGCCCAGCCCGAGGACGACGAGGGCCGCGCCGCGCACCTGCCGGACGGCCGTGGCCACCGTCGTACGGGCGCTGTCCGGCACCGCGAGCCCCGCGCGCACCAGCCCCTCGGCGATCCCGCGCACCGCCTCCGC
The DNA here is from genome assembly GCF_056436585.1 of Streptomyces sp. NPDC043685. Taxonomy (NCBI): domain Bacteria; kingdom Bacillati; phylum Actinomycetota; class Actinomycetes; order Kitasatosporales; family Streptomycetaceae; genus Streptomyces; species Streptomyces sp. NPDC043685. The sequence goes on from NZ_JBWKCH010000006.1 coordinate 430,241, forward strand.
CGTCGCGGCCGTGGCCCGCACCGGCGCGATCCGGGACTGCCCCTGAGGGCCTATGGCGCCTATCACCGACCGCTCCATCTCGTCCCGCCCGCGCGGGTCGACGACCGTCGCCCAGCCGGTGTGGGCCAGCAGCAGCCGGCGCTGGCGGGCCATGGCGACCAGCGTCACGTCGGCGACCCGCCGGGGGCCGCCGGAGAGGAACGCGGCCTCGTACAGCGTGAGTTCACGACCCCGGCCGGTGTCCGCCTCGACGGCCGCGGCGCGCACGGCGGCCAGGCACAGGCGGGTGCACGCGGTGCCGGCCACGGCCCAGGCCGCCAGCAGGAAAAGAGCCCAAAGCATATGTTGTTTGTATGTGACACGGTCGCGAGAACACCATGCCTCGTTCACGATCCGGACGGAGTGTTGTCGGTATGTGACGTTCCGCTTCTGCCCGGTGGCGGACTGTAGGCAGGCGGCGGGAGCGGGTAGCTCGGCGGCGGGGGTGAGGCGGGGGGCGCGGGCGAGGCCGGGGCGCTCGTGCCGCTCCCGGCCGCCATGTCCCGGGCGACGGCGTCGTAGTCGACGTATCCCGTGGCCTCCAGGACCTTGATGTGGTCCAGGACCGTCGTGTTGGCGTCGTCGGCGAGTTGGCGCACCAGCGTGTTGCGGGTGCTCGCGCGGACCTGGGCGACGACCGGGAAGACCCTGCCGTGTGCCAGCCGCAGGAGGTTGGCGAACTCGCGGTCGTACTCCGTGCCCCGCGCCGCGTCCAGAGTGGTCAGCCACTGCTTCTGCTGGTCGCTCGGTTCATCCGGCAGGACGAGGTTCAGCCGGGCGGCGACGCCGCGGACCCGCTCGTCCAGGAAGCGGTGCCCCTCGACGAGATGCCGGCCCGCCGTCCGGACGGCCGGGGTGGTCCCCTTCGTCCGCGCCTGCCGGCCCGCGGGCTGCTCCCACAGCCCGGCCAGCCGCACCTTGACGAGGAAGTCCTGGTCGAGCGCGGACAACGGGCCGTAACTCGTCTGAAGGGTCCGGGCGCTCAGCACGTCCGGCCCCGGCTCCGGCCGGTCGGTGGACGACCAGAGGGAGAAGACCAGCGCGGCGAGCGTCGCCGTCAGACATACGACGATGAGCCCGGTGCCGCTGACGATGCCTCGGCCCTCGACGGGGTGTCGCGGTCGCATGGTGGTGTCTCCTGGTACGGCACCGCACGCCAGTGCGTTTCGGGTGCGGAGGTGACATGTTACTGCGGGGTCCACACCAACTGCCGTACGCGGACAAATGGTTGCATCGAGGGCACGCGCCGGCGACGGGGCAAGGCGTGCGGGGGACTCGCCGTGGCGAAGGGACGCGCGACGTTCCACGGCGGATCGCCGGACAGGCCCTGCCGGCCCACCCGGGTTCTCCGGGCCGCCCGGATGCCGCCGCGGCGGTGTGCGCCGTGGCCGCCGCCCGCCCACCGGTCCGCCGTCCGGTGGACCCCCTCCCGGACCGGAGCGACAGGGATGAGGGGCCGGGCCCCTCACCCGTCAACGCCGCGCCAGCACCCTGCGCGTGGCGCGGGCCAGCCGGTGGGCGGGCCGCCGTGAGGGAGGCTTCGGGCCCGACCGCTCCAGCCACCACTCCCGCAGCTCCCGCCGCGCCCGGGCGTCCCCGGGGCGTCCGGTGGACAGCAGGTGCTCGGCGAAGGTGAGGGCGTCACGCCGGTACCCGGCGGTCATCGGCTGGGTCTGGGCGTAGCACAGGAACGCCGTGCGGTACCCGTCCCCGAGGATCACCGGCAGCTCGGGGGCGACCTTCGCCACGACGTCCGCCCGCTTCGCCGCGAGCGCCCGCGCCTGGACGCCGACCCGCACACGGTCGAACCCCTCGGGCACGGGCGTCCCCGCGACCAGCGCCGACAGCAGCGCCGCCTGCGCCAGCCCGAGCCGCTGCCGGGCGGCGCCGGCCTCCTGTGGGTGGGGCGGGCCGAAGGCGCCCCGTGTCGCCTCGGCCGCCCCGGTCTCATGGCCCGCCGGTCCCGCGCCGCCCCGGGCCTCGTCCCGCCGCCCGGCGCCGTCGTCCGCGGGAACACCACCGACGCACCCGGCCTCGTCCTCCCGCCCGGGAACGGCTCGACCCGCGGCCGCGAGGACCGTCGAGCGGAACTGCGTCTTCACCCGCTCCACGGCCCCCGCCTCCAGCGCCCGCCGGATCGAGGTCAGTTCGCCGGCCAGTTCCGCCGGTTGCGGGAAGTTCTCGTCGCGTTCCAGCAGGACACCCGGAGGGCAGACGCGCGAGGCGAGGTCCGTGAGGATGTCCAGGACCGGCCGCGGCACCGGGTGGGCGTGACTGTCGTGCCAGACGCCGTCGCGTTCGAACCCGCCGGCGACATGGACGTAGGCGATCGCCTCCAGGGGCAGCTCCGCCAGGGCCTTGGCCGGGTCCTCACCGCGGTTGACGTGGTTGGTGTGCAGGTTGGCCACGTCGATCAGAAGGCGGACGCCTGTGCGGTCGGCGAGGTCGTAGAGGAACTGGCCCTCGGTCATCTCCTCGCCCGGCCAGCAGATCAGCGCGGCGATGTTCTCGACGGCCAGCGGCACCGGAAGCGAGTCCTGTGCGATGCGCACGTTCTCGCACAGGACGTCCAGGGCGTCCCGGGTCCGCGGGACGGGCAGCAGATGGCCCGCCTCCAGGTGCGGGGACGCCGTCAGCGGCCCGCCCGCCCGGACGAACGCGATGTGCTCGGTGACCAGCGGGGAACCCAGCGCCTCGGCACGCTCGGCCAGTGCGGTCAGCCGGCCCGGGTCGGGCCGGTCCGCGCCGCCGAGGCCGAGCGAGACGCCGTGCGGGACCACGGTCACGCCCCGCTCGCGCAGCCGCCGCAGCGAGTCGGGCAGGTGCCCGGGGCAGAGGTTCTCGGCCACGGCCTCGACCCAGTCGATCCCCGGCATCCGCTCCACGGCGTCCGCGATCTCAGGCCGCCATCCGATGCCCGTCCCCAGTCGCTCCATCGTCCCCTCCTCCACCCCGGACCGTTCCTCGAACGTGAGGGAGGTATGGCCCCGCCGCCGGGCGCCGAACCGCGTCCACCCGCCTTCAGAGCAACATTTGAGGTTTCGGCGGGCCGGGGCCGGCCGGTGCCCGGCCCATCCGGGCCCGAGGCCGCCGCGCCCCTACAGCGGGCGCGAGGAGCGGTAGTTGAACACCGACCAGAGGACGAACAGACCGGTCACGATCATGATGATCGACCAGAACGGCTGGTAGGGCAGCCAGAGGAAGTTCGCGATCAGGGCCAGGCGACCACGACCGCGCTCACGACCCGCGCCCAGGCGGCTCCCGCGAACAGGCCGAGCCCGGCGGCCACCACGAGGACGCCGACGATCACGTGGATCCAGCCCCACGCGGTCAGGTCGAACTCGAAGGAGTACTGGCCGAAGCTCGTGTACACCTCGTCCCCGGCGATCGCCGCGATGCCCTGGAGCACCGCGAACAGGCCGTAGACGACCATCAGGATGCCGCCGAGGGCGAGACCCCCGGCCGCCCACGGGTCACCGGAGCCGCCCGGGCCGGTGCCGCCGGGTGTCCGGTCGTCGGAGGCGGGCGGGGCGGGGGGAGGGGGCGCGGCGCTGGACATGGCTGCCTCCTGAGGCGGGTCGACTGGTAACCCCACTGGAGCACCCGTCCGGGACCGCCGCGCCCGCGGCTACGCCGAACGGGTGGCGGCCGGGCCGCCGCTCCCGTACGGCTCCCGGCGCAGCGCCGGGTGGTCAGCGACCACCGTGCACGAGCCGGGCGCGATCTCCGTGAACCCCGCGTCGCGGACCAACGGCAGCCCGCTGCCGACCAGTCCGGGCCAGTCCGCCGCGGCGGCCGTACGGACGGCGAGCGGGAAACCCGCGTCCCGCCAGGCGGTCCGCTCCTCGCCGGGCAGCTCCCACCAGGCCAGTTGGGCGGCGTGGCCCGCCTGCGCCATCGCCTTGCCGGCCGACATGCCGAGGTCCGGGTTCAGCCACAGCACGGGAGCGGCCGGGTCCGCCTCCACCGGCGGCTCCGGGTCGTCCAGGTCGGTGCCGGAGACCTGGAGCCTGGCCAGGACCTTGGGCCAGCCGTCCAGCGGCACCGGCGGGAACACCCGCACCTCGGCCGACTTGCCGGTGACCGTGATGCCGTCCAGCGCCTCGGCCCGCCGCCACTCGGCGCCGCGCGCCCGCCGCACCACCTTGCGGATCCGGGCGTCCTGCCAGTCCCGCATCGCACCGGCCCACTCGCCCTGCCCGGCCGACCGCTCGTCGGCCAGGATCGTCAGCACGGCCCGCGCGGCCGTCTCCAGCGCGTCCGTACGCGCCGGGGGCTCCGCCCGCTCGATCCGCACGACGAGCGGCAGCACGAACTGCGGCGCCTCGTCACGCGCCGAGGGCTCGGACCGGAAGGGACTGTCGCTCACGGGCGTCGGGTCTTCGCTCACGAAACCCAGTGTGCCAGCCGGAAGATCGTGCAGGATGGCCGCATGCGACCCGACCTGTGCCTGCGCGACGCGGGCCGCCGCTACGGACTGCGGGGACCCTGGGTGCTGCGCGGTGTCGACCTGGCGGTGGCTCCGGGCCGGCTCGTCCGCATCGAGGGCGCCAACGGCAGCGGCAAGTCCACGCTGCTGCGGCTGCTGGCCGGCATCGACGCCCCCAGCGAGGGCCGCGTCACCGGCCGGCCGCGCACGGCGTACGTCCCCGAGCGGTTCCCGCCGGCCCTGCCCTTCACCGCCGCCGGTTACCTCACCCACCTCGGCACCGTGCACGGCCTGCCCCGGGCGGCGGCCGCCCGGGCCGCCGGGGACTGGCTGGAGCGCCTCGGCGCCGCCGCGTACGCGCAGACGCCGATGGCGCGGCTGTCGAAGGGCAGCAGCCAGAAGGTCGCGGTCGCCCAGGCCCTGTTGGGGGAGCCGGAGCTGCTGGTGCTCGACGAGGCGTGGACCGGTCTGGACACCGCGGCCCGCGCCGAGCTGGAGCGCGCGGTCGCCGAACGCACGGCGGCCGGGGGCTCCGTGGTCTTCGTCGACCACGACCCGCGCCGCCTGGCGGGCCTGCCCGACGCGACGTACGCCGTGTCCGGCGGAAGGCTCGTCCGGCAGGAGCCGGCGCCGGTCCCGGCCGTGTCCGGCCCGCACGTCGTCGTCGAGGCCCAGGGCCCACCGGACGGACGGCTGCCCGAGGACGTGCGCCGGGCGGTGACCTCGGTGGAGGAGACCGGACCGGGCCGCTGCCGCCTCTGCGTCCCCGCCCCGCGATCCGATGTCCTGCTCCGCACCCTGCTGACGGCCCGCCCGCCCTGGCACGTGGTGAGCGTGACACCGCGGGCGACGGCCCCGAAGAGGCAGCCGTGACCGCCCTGATGCGCTACCACGCCGCCCTGCTGCTGAGGTCGCAGCGCTGGCTGCCGCCGTTCCTGCTGTACGCGGCCTTCCTGGCGATCAGCATCCAGGCCGGGCAGCCGGTGCTCGACTCGCTCGGGTACACCGCCGCCGTCCTGCTGCCGGTCGCCGCGTGGCTGGCGCGGATCTGCGTCACGGGCGAACCCGACGCCGCGCGCGGCTGTGTGGCCGCGGCCGCGGGACCCGCGCGGGCTCATGTGGCCTGTCTGCTGGTGGCCCTGGCCGGGGCGTCGGCGCTCGGCACGCTCGCGACCCTCGCCGTGACGCTGCTCAGTGACCCGGTCGCCTCCGACCACCGCACCCGGGTTCCGCTCGCCGCCGCCTGCGGGGCCGGGCTGCTCGCCGCCCTGGCCTGCGCGCTGCTCGGCACGGCCGTCGGCGCGCTCACCAGCCGGCCCCTGCTGCGGTCGCCGGGCCGGGCCGTCCTCGCCCTGCTGCTCGCGGCGCTGCTGTCCCTGGTGGCCACCGGCTCGCCGGCCCAGGCGGCCGTGCAAGGACTCGTGACCGGCTCGCGGCAGGGCACCGTACCGCTGCCGCTGCTGCCCCTGGGCGCCGCGGCCCTGGTGACGGCCGCGGCACTGGCCCTGGCCGGTGCGCTGGCCGCCCGCAGGTCACCCTGAACAGGCGGTGCGCTGCGCCTCCTGCCACTCGCAGGCGGGGCAGAGCGTGATGCCCTTGTACGACTCGGGGTACTCCGTCGGCTCACGGCACAGTACGCACTCCGCGTACGGCGGGCCGTCCGCCCGGGGCGGCCTGGTCGCGTCGATCAGGCAGTAGTCGTCCTCGCTCATACGTCCAGCGTAGGCCCGGGCCGGGCGCTCAGAGGTCGCGCTGTTCCAGGGGCTTGGTGGCGGGGCCCTGGATGACCTTGCCGTCCGTGTCGAAGCGGGAGCCGTGGCAGGGGCACTCCCAGGCGCGTTCGGCGGCGTTGAAGTCGACCAGGCAGCCCAGGTGCGTGCAGCGGGCGGAGACGGCGTGCAGGCCGCCCTCCTCGTCCCGGTACACCGCGACACGGTGGCCGTCGGCGCGGACCACGGCGCCTTCGCCCGGCGGCAGCGACTCCACCGGCGGTGAGGGCCGCAGCCGGTCGCCCACGAAGTGCCCGGCGACCTTGGCCTGCGTCTTGAGGAACGTCGGCGCCTCACGCAGCGCGGGCCTGACCCGGCGCGGGTCGTACAGCCCGCTCCACTCGCACTCCTCACCGGTGATCTGCGCGGTCAGCAGCCGGCCCGCCATGATGCCGCCGGTCATGCCCCAGCCGCCGAAGCCGGTGGCCACATAGGCGTGCCGGGCGCCCTGGTGCAGCGGGCCGACCATCGGCACGGTGTCCGTGGGCTCGGTGTCCTGCGTGGCCCAGCGGTGGGTGACCTCCAGGTCGGGGAAGTGGCCGGTGGCCCAGGCGGTGAGGCGTTCGAGACGGGCCCGCGGATCACTCGTGCCGGGCGTGAAGTGCTCACCGGTGACGATCAGCAGCCGCCGGTCGCCGTCGAAGGGCGCGGTGCGCACCGAGCGGGTGTCCTCCTCGGGCGTGATGAACATGCCGTCCGGGTCCTGGTGCGCGGGGATCGTCCCGGCGACGACCAGCTCGCGGCGCGTGGACAGACGGGCGAAGAGCAGGGCCCGGTCGAAGATCGGGTAGTGCGTGGCGACCACGACGTCCCGGGCGCGGACGGTCGCCCCGTCCGCCGTCGAGACCCGGCAAGGTTCGCCCTCGTCCAGTCCGAGCACGGTGGTGTCCTCGTAGATCCGCCCGCCGTGTTCGACCAGGTCGGCGGCGAGGGCCAGCAGGTACTTGCGCGGGTGGAACTGCGCCTGCCCGGTGACCTCGACCGCGCCCGCCACCGGGAAGGGCAGCCCGGTCTCCGTGACGAAGGAGGCGGGCAGCCCGGCCTCGGCCGCGGCCCGGGCCTCCGCGCGCAGTTGCTCCACGCGGCTCGCGTCACGCGCGTAGGTGTAGGCGCTCCTCGTCTCCCACTCGCAGTCGACGCCCAGGTCCCGGGCGATCCGGGCCGCGTGCTCGATCGCCTCGGACTGCGACCGCGCGTACAGCCGGGCGCCCTCCGGCCCGCGGGTGCGCCGCAGCTTGTCGTAGACGAGTGTGTGCAGGGCGGTGACTTTGGCGGTGGTGTGCCCGGTGACGCCGGCGGCGACCCGGCCGGCCTCCAGCACGGCCACGCTCCGCCCGGCCCGGGTCAGCTCCCACGCCGTGGACAGCCCGGCGATCCCGGCCCCGATCACCGCCACGTCGACGTCCAGGTCCTCCGCCAGCGCCGGATGACGGCCGTCCGGTGCGGTGTCGAGCCAGTACGAGCTGCTGACCTGCTGTTCTTCGCCCATGGGCCAGCGAGTACCCCCGACCGTCCGGTTCAGTGTCGGGCGAGCCCTTCGTCACCGGGGCGGGCGCATCCGGTCTCCGGGCGGCGCAGAGAACCCCGGCAGCCGGAGAGGGCGGCTCCTCCCTGCGGATCAGGGCTGCTCGAGCAGCCGCTTGCGGCACTCCTCCACGTCGAAGTCCGCTTCCGGGAACTGCGGATCGAGCTCCCGGAAGTGCTCCAGGAGCAGGGTGCTGACCGCCCAGTTGCGGTACCACTTGCGGTCGGCCGGGACCAGGTACCAGGGAGCGTACGAGGTGCCGCAGCGCTCCAGGGCGATCTCGTAGGCCTCCTGGAACGCCGGCCACAGGGCGCGGTCGTCGATGTCGGACGCGGCGAACTTCCAGCGCTTGTCCGGCTTGTCGAGGCGCTTGAGCAGCCGGCGGCGCTGCTCGTCGAAGGACAGGTGCAGGAAGCACTTGATCAGGGTCACGCCGTCGTCGGCGAGGGACCGCTCGAAGCGGTTGATCTGCTCGTAGCGCCGCGCGATCTCGGTGGCCGGGGCGAGCCCGCGGACGCGGGCGATCAGCACGTCCTCGTAGTGCGAGCGGTCGAAGATGCCCAGTTCGCCGCGGACGGGCAGCGCCTGCTCCACCCGCCACAGGAAGGGGTGCGCGCGCTCCTCGGCGGTGGGGGCCTTGAACGCGGTGATCCGGCAGCCGGACGGGTTGAGCAGGCCGATGACGTGCTTGACCGTGCCGCCCTTGCCGCTGGTGTCCATGCCCTGGAGCACCAGCAGGACGCGGCGCCGGTCGCCCGCGGTGCCGGCCGCCCACAGCCGTTCCTGGAGGACGGCGAGACGCTCGCCGATCCGGGCCGTGGCGGCCTTGCCGGCCTCCTTGCCGTCCGGGCCGGCGGGGGTGGCGGCGGCGTCGAACCGGGTCAGGTCGACCGGTTCACCGGCGGGCAGACGCAGCCGCTCACGCAGCGAGGTGTCGTGCTTGTGTCTCACCGGGCCCCCTTGCGGTCCTGTGCCTCGATGGTCCGGTGGGGCGCCGGGCCGTGCCGGCGCCCCGTCCGAGTGGGCGCCGGCTAGCGGCGCCAGGGGCCCGTCACCGCGAAGGTGGTGCCGGGCGTGTAGCAGTTGACGTACATCGTGTCCCCGTCGGGGGAGAAGGTCACTCCCGCGAACTCACCCCACTCCGGCTCCTGCGGTGTGCCGATGTTCTGCCGGTTGCGGGCCATCGCGTAGACCTCGCCTCGCCGGGTGACACCGAAGACGTGCTGGGCGCCGTTGCCGTCCTCGCACACCATCAGGCCGCCGCTGGGCGCCAGGCAGATGTTGTCGGGCGACTCTCCCGGCAGTTGCACATCGGTGTCCGGGCCGAACACGATCACCAGGGTGAGCCTGCGGTGCTCCGGGTCGTAGCGCCAGACCTGTCCGAAGTGGTCGGCGGCCGAACCGTCCGAGCGGCGGGCGAACGACGACACGAAGTACACCGAACGGCCGCCCCAGTAGCAGCCCTCCAGCTTCTGCGCGTGGGTGATGCCCTCGCGGCCGAAGCCCTGGAACCTGATCGGCGTCTCCGCGGCCTGCGGGTCCGGGACGTCCACCCACTCGATGTGGTCGAACGCGGCGCCCACGTCCTGGACGGAGGACAGGTCCGGCACGCCGGGCACCCGCATGGCCTGGAGCCGCCCGCCCGCGCGCAGCGAACCCCGTCCGCCCAGCGGCCGGTCCGGCAGGAAGCGGTAGAACAGGCCGAAGGGCTTCTCGAAGGCGTCCTCGGTCTCGTACACCACGCCCCGCCGGGGGTCGACCGCGATCGCCTCGTGCGCGAAGCGGCCCATCGCGGTCAGCGGCACGGCACCGGTGCGGTGCGGATCGGCCGGGTCGACCTCGAAGATGAAGCCGTGGTCCTTGGTGTAGCCGTTGGTGCCGGCCTTGTCCTCGGTCTCCTCGCAGGTCAGCCAGGTGTGCCAAGGGGTGGGCCCGCCCGCGCAGTTCACGGCCGTACCGGCGATCGCGACGCGTTCGGAGCGGACCCGGTTGCGGGAGTCCAGCGTCAGCGCCGTGCAGCCGCCCTTGCCGGCCGGGTCGTAGGTCAGGCCCTCGACGGCCGGGACCGGGATCCTGCCGTTGGCGCGGTTCTCATGGTTGCGGACCAGGTGGACACCGCCGCCTCTGGCGCCGAAGGCCGCCATGCCGTCGTGGTTGGAGGGCACGAGGCCCTCGCCGGAGCGCAGTTCGTCTCCCTCGCGGGACAGGATCCGGTACCGGAAACCCTCCGGCAGGTCGAGGACGCCCTGCGGATCGGGGACGAGCGGGCCGTAGCCGGTGTGGCCCAGGCCCTGTGCGGCGGCGGTGCCGGCGAAGAGTTCGGACAGGGCGCCGGAGAACGCGATCCCGATGCCCAGGGCACCCGTTCCGGCGAGCAGCTGACGTCGTGAGGCGGAGCGACCGGACGTGGTCATGGGGAAACCTTCCTGCTGGCGGACAGGAACTGTGATCCCGCTGTGTCTATCACCTGGTGCGGGCGGCGGGAACCACGCGCGTAGCGCGGGTCACTGCTCGACCGCGCGCCGCAGCCGCTCCATGGCCTCTTCGGCCTGTTCGGTGCGGTCGACGGCGCTCTGCGCCCGCTCCGCCTCGTCCGCCGCCCCGGCGTGTCCCGCGTCCTGGGCCGGGGGCTGCTGGCCCCGCTCCAGGAACCGCAGCAGCTCCACCGGAATGGGCAGGACCAGCGTGGAGTTCTTCTCCGCCGCCACCGCCATGACGGTCTGCAGCAACCGGAGCTGGAGCGCCGAGGGCGTGTCGGCCATCTGCTGGGCGGCCTGGGACAGTTTCTTGGAGGCCTGGTACTCGGCGTCGGCGTTGATCAGCCGGGCCCGCCGCTCCCGGTCGGCCTCGGCCTGGCGGGCCATGGAACGCTTCATGGTGTCCGGCAGGGAGACGTCCTTGATCTCCACACGGTCGATGGTCACGCCCCACTCCACGGCCGGGCTGTCGATCATCAGCTCCAGGCCCTGGTTGAGCTTCTCCCGGTTGGACAGCAGGTCGTCCAGCTCGCTCTTGCCGATGATCGAACGCAGCGAGGTCTGTGCCATCTGCGAGACGGCGAAGCGGTAGTCCTCGACGTTGACGATCGCGGCCGCCGGGTCGACGACCTTGAAGTACACCACCGCGTCGACCCGCACGGTCACGTTGTCGCGGGTGATGCCCTCCTGGGCGGGGACCGGCATGGTGACGATCTGCAGATTGACCTTGCGCAACCGGTCCACCGCGGGCACGACGAGGGTGAACCCGGGCCGCCGCACGTCACCGTGCAGACGTCCGAGCCGGAAGACGACTCCCCGCTCGTACTGCTTGACGACCCGCGCGGCGGAAGCCACGTAGACCAGCGCCCCGGCCCCGACCGCGGCCACCACGCCGACCAGCTCTTCGACCATGCCGACCTCCCCGCTCAGAGGTCCGAATTCTTCTGCTTCTGTAACGATATGCCCGGAGCGCGGCGCGAGGCCATGCCCGGGAGGACCGGGCAAGGAGGCAGGCCACGTGAAAGGTCCGGGGCGCGCCGGCTGCGCGCCCCGGACCGGGGATCGGGTGGTCGGCCGGTCCGCTAGGCGGCGGTGACCTTCTCCGCCGGGATCCGCACCGGCTCCGCGGCGGGTTCCGTGACCTTCACCGGCTCGGTGCCCGTCGCGCTGTGCCGTGCGGCCCAGTTCTCCAGCGCCGTGCGGCAGGCGTGGTCGAGGTGGTGCAGGCCCGACAGGTCCAGCTCGACCGGGCGGTCCTGCGGCAGGCCCTCCAGGCTGTCGAGGATCTTCGGCAGCCGCAGGAAGGTCGCGTTGCCGGACAGGTACGCCTGGATCGGACCGGCGCCCTTGTCGATGATCTCGAGCTTGATGTGCGAGGCCTCCCAGGCGGTCTTGACGACCGACAGGGCCAGACCGATGAGCACGCCCTCGAACATGTTCACCGCGACGATCGACACGGCGGTCACGATGAGGATGAGCGCTTCGCCCTTGTGCTCCCGCCACAGCGCCGTGATCTGGCTGAACGGGATCAGCTTCCAGCCGGCGTGCACGAGGATGCCGGCCAGGGCGGGGATCGGTATCAGCGCCAGGGCCCACGGCATCGCGGCGGCGAACAGCAGCAGCCACACGCCGTGCAGCACGCGCGACGCCTTGGTCTTCGCACCCGCGTTGACGTTGGCGGAGCTGCGCACGATCACCGCGGTCATCGGCAGCGCGCCGAGCAGACCGCACAGGGTGTTGCCCGCGCCCTGGGCGACCATCTCCTTGTTGTATTCGGTGCGCGGACCGTCGTGCAGCCGGTCCACGGCCGCCGCGCTGAACAGGCTCTCCGCGGAGGCGATCAGCGCGAAGGCGATGATGGTGCCCCAGATGGCCGGGGTGGCCAGCTCACCGAAAGCCTCGGCCCCGGGCGGCTGGACGACGCCGAGCAGACCCTCCACCTGGACGGTGGCGACCGGCAGGCTGAAGGCGAGCGCGGCGACCGTGGCCAGGACGACGGCCGCGAGGGCGCCGGGCACGGTCTGCACCGCCTTCGGCAGCTTCTTCCACAGCACGATGACGGCGACGGTGCCCGCGCCGATCGCGAGGGAGGCCAGGGCCTCGGTGCTGCCGAGCGCGTCGGTGAACGCCCCGGGCAGGCCCGCGATCTTGCCGAGGCCGGTCTCCGGGGCCTTCAGGCCCGCTGCCGCGTATATCTGCCCGGCGATGATCACCAGACCGATACCGCAGAGCATGCCCTCGACGACGGAGACGGATATCGCCCTGAACCAGCGGCCTATCCCGAAGAAGCCCATGGCGAGCTGGAGCAGCCCGGCGAACAGCACGATCACGCCGAGCGTGGCCACCCCGAACTCGCTGACGGCCTCGAAGACCAGCACGGTCAGGCCGGCGGCGGGCCCGGAGACCTGGAGGCTGCTGCCCCGCATGAGCCCGGTGACGATGCCGCCCACGATGCCGGTGATCAGGCCCAGCTCGGCGGGAACGCCGGATGCGACGGCGACGCCGACGCACAGCGGCACGGCGACCAGGAAGACGACGATGGAGGCGAGGAAGTCCTGCCTCAGGTAAGGGAACTTCGACAGCATGGTCACCAGCCCCCTCAGAGCGTCTCGAACGTGTCGGATTCCGCGCGGTGTTCCCGCACGATGCCGGTGTGGACCTCGTAGTACCAGCCGTGCAACCGGAGTTCACCCGCGTCGAGGCGCTTTTCGACGCACGGGTAGGAACGCAGCCGCAGCAGCTGCGTCAGCACGTGGTTCTGCACGGCCTCGGCGACCGTCGGGTCGGCCGGGTCGGAGCACTCGGGCTCGTCACAGGCGTGCGCGAGCCAGTCGCGCACGGCGGGTACGACCGCCAGATCGTCGTGGCGCACCACCGCGCCCACGGCACCGCAGTGCGAGTGGCCGCAGACCACGATCTCCCGGACGCCCAGGACTTCGACGGCGTACTCGATGGTGGCCGCCTCCGAGGTGGGGTGCTCGAAGGAGTGCGGGGGGACGACGTTGCCCGCGGTGCGCAGCTCGAAGAGCTCGCCCGGGCGGGCGCCGGTGATCAGGGCCGGTACGACCCTGGAGTCGGAGCAGGTGATGAACAGGACGTCGGGGGACTGGCCCTCGGCGAGGCGGGCGAACTCCTCAGGGCGCTGTCCGAACTTGCGGGCGTTGTCGATGAGGGGCTGCATGGTGTGGTGACTCCTCCTGGCGCGCAGTGGGGGCGCGTCGGACGGGCATGACAGGGGTGGGGGGAAACGGCTCGGCTGCCTCAGCAGCGGAATACCTGAAGTGCCGCCGGGGTGTGCGACGTCGAGGATCTCGATGTGCGGTGGTGCGCGGCGCCGGGTCCGGCCGCTTGCGGTGCCGTCGGCCGGATGTGCCTCTGCAGCGGCCGTTCGGGCGCCGTGGGCGCCGAGTCCGCGGCGTGGGACCGGTCGCGGGTGCGCAGGGGACCGGTCGGGTCCCCGTGGTGTCCGGCGCGGCAGGTCGCCGTCTCGTCCCGCAGAGCCTTCCCGGGATGCTTGTGGCCGGGGCGCGAGGACTTTCCGGAGGGCTTCGTGCCGGGCTGAGCGTTGGCCTCGACTTGACCGTACGTGTGCGCGGATGCGAAGGACGCCGTCGGCGCGAAGAACTGGAGGGCGAGCAGGGCGGCGGCGAGGATCGAAACCACGGTTCGTGCCGTCGTGCCTCGGAACATGCGCCCCCCTTCAGGTGATTGACACGTCTAGTGCTGACCAACAGTTGGTCAACGACTGGTCAAGAAACACGTTAACCCTGCAAAGTCGTTTGCAGGGTTAACTTAACGTTTCAAGCTGAAGAGAGCCTGAAAACCATGCGTCGGCTGGCTTGAACAGGCGCTTCTCATCGACCCGTTGGGCGCGGTGACGGAGGGTCGATCACCGAGGGTCCGCCAGCTTGCCCGCGTCCCGGGCGAGGGCGGTGAGCCGGGATATGGCCCTGAAGTACTTCTTGCGGTAGCCGCCGTTGAGCATCTCGTCGCTGAAGAGCCGGTCGAAGGGCAGGCCCGAGGCCAGCACGGGCACCTCGCGGTCGTAGAGCCGGTCCGCCAGGACGACGAGTCTGAGAGCCGTCGACTGGTCGGGAACCGGCCGCACCCCGGTGAGGCACACGGCCTTGACGCCGTCGGTCAGAGCGCCGTACCGGCTGGGGTGGACGCGGGCCAGGTGCTCCAGGAGGGGCGGGAACGCGTCGAGGGAGGCGCCCTCGGTGGCGTGCGCCGCCTTCGTCACCTGTTCGTCGGAGTACGGCGGGGGTGCCTCGGGCAGGCCGCGGTGGCGGTAGTCCTCGCCGTCGATGCGCAGGGCGCGGAAGTGGGCCGACAGGCCCTGGATCTCGCGCAGGAAGTCGGCCGCGGCGAACCGGCCCTCGCCGAGCTTGCCCGGCAGCGTGTTGGAGGTGGCGGCGAGCGCGACGCCCGCGTCGACGAGCTTGCCGAGCAGCGTCGACACCAGGACGGTGTCGCCCGGGTCGTCGAGCTCGAACTCGTCGATGCACAGCAGGCGGTGGCCGGACAGCGTCTGCACGGTCTGCTGGAACCCGAGGGCGCCGACCAGGTTCGTCAGCTCCACGAAGGTGCCGAAGGCCTTGAGCGAGGGCTCGGCCTCGGTGGCGTGCCACAGGGACGCCAGCAGGTGGGTCTTGCCGACGCCGTAGCCGCCGTCCAGGTAGACACCGCGCGGTCCGGCGGGAGCCTTCTTCGCCGCCTTGCCGAAGCCGAACAGTCGCCGCTTGCCGGAGCCGGCCGACGCCCCCGGGCCGAGGCCCGCCGCGAAGTTCTCCAGGACCCGGACGGCCTCCGTCTGGCTGGGCTGGTTCGGGTCGGGGAGGTACGTGCTGAAGCGGACGGAGTCGAACCGCGGCGGCGGCACCATCTCGGCGACCAGCCGGTCCGCGGGAACGCGCGGCTCACGGGCGCACAGGGACAGCGGGGCCGGGTCGGTCACAGGGCCGGTTCCGGAGGGGACGGGGGAAGAGGACACGGTTCACCATGCTACGGGGCGTGGAACACTGCACGGCATGCGACGTCTGTTCCCTGTGACCGATGAAACAGCAGCTCCGGCCCCGGGTGGCGCCTCAGGCGGGGACGCCGGACGGGAGTGGAGCCTGGACGAGCTGGCCGCCGCGTACGCCTACCCCGAGCCGGGGCCCGGGGGGCCGGTGCCGTGGCTGCGCGCCAACATGGTGTCCACGCTGGACGGGGCCGCCCAGCACGACGGCCGTTCGCAGCCCATCTCCAGCGCCACCGACATGCGGATCTTCGGCACCCTGCGGGCGCTGGCGGACGTCGTGGTGGTCGGAGCGGAGACGGTGCGCAAGGAGGGGTACCGGCCGGCCCGGGCGCGGGAGGACTTCGCCGCGATGCGGGAGGCGGCCGGGCAGCGGCCCGCACCCGCGATCGCGGTGGTGAGCGCCGGCCTCGACCTGGACTTCTCGCTCCCGCTGTTCACCTCGCCCCTGGTGCCCACCCTGATCCTCACCGGCGCCGCGGCCGCCCCCGACCGTGTCGCGGCCGCGGAGAAGGCGGGCGCCCTGGTGGTGACCGCCGGGGACGGCATCGGCATCGACCCCGCCCGGGCCGTCCGGGAACTGGCCGGCCTCGGTCACACCCGGTTGCTGACCGAGGGCGGCCCGCGGCTGCTGGGCCAGCTGGTCGCGGCCGGTGTGCTCGACGAGCTGTGCCTGACCGTCTCCCCGATGCTCACGGCGGGCGACGCCCAGCGCATCGCGGGAGGGCCCGCGGTCACGGTCCCGCACCGCTTCTCACTGGTGTCGATGCTGGAGGAGGACGGCTTCCTCTTCACCCGCTACGGGCGTGCCTGACGCACTGAACCGCCGGTCGCGGGGTACAAGGTGTCGGCGGCCGGGTGGGCCGGCCGGCCGGTTCGCCCGGGAACGGCAGGGAAGATCGCGGTCCGCCCGTTCGTCGGTGGAATATGCCACTCCGTTCGGTTTCCGGAGGGCACACTGGATCAGGCAGTACCCGTGCGAACACGGGGCAGGATGGTTTCCGCAGGGCCCGGCGCGGCCCGCGGAGGAGTGGGGCCACGGGCCCCCGGAGCGGAAGGGGCGCCTGGTGTTCACCAGCGTATTGATGATCGAGAAGGCGCTGACGTCGGCCGACGTGGAGTTCGTCACCACCTTGCACGGCGAGGAGCAGGTCTCCTTCCAGGTGCTGCTCCAGCCGCGCGGCGAGCAGGCGGACCGACTGCTGCGGGCCATCGACGACGTGGCGCTCGGTGAGCTCGACGAGGCCGTCCGCGAGGGGGAGACCCCGGAGGGCGAAGAGGCCCTGAGCGTCGGGCAGCGGGCGCTGGAGGTCTCACTCGCCGCGCTGCGGGCCTCGGGCAGCGCGGCGGAGGGGCGGCTGATCGAGGATCACCCGCTGGACGCGCTGAAGTCCCTGGTCGAAGAGGTCGGGGCGGACGAGGTCATCGTGCTGACCGACCCCCACTACGTGGAGGAGTTCTTCCACCGGGACTGGGCCTCCCGGGCCCGGCACAAGGTCGGGGTGCCGGTGCTGAAGCTGTTCTCGCACAGCAAGGCGTAGGGCCCCTGATGGGCGGTCCGGCCCCGCGCACGCAATAGGCTTGGCCCGCTCACTCTCGTCACCCGAACTTGGAGACACGCATGGCAGCCGGCCTTCCTCCCGCCATGGACCGACCGCACTTCATCGGGATCGGTGGGGCCGGAATGTCGGGTATCGCGAAGATCCTCGCCCAGCGCGGGGCCGTGGTGGCGGGCAGCGACGCCAAGGAGTCGGCCACGGCCGAGGCGCTGCGCGCGCTGGGCGCCACCGTGCACATCGGGCACGCCGCCGAGCACCTCGCCGACGACGCCAGCTGTGTGGTCGTCTCCTCGGCGATCCGCCAGGACAACCCCGAGCTGGCCCGCGCGGCCGAGCGCGGCATCCCCGTCGTGCACCGCTCGGACGCGCTCGCCGCGCTGATGGACGGGCTGCGGCCGATCGCCGTCGCCGGGACGCACGGCAAGACGACCACCACCTCGATGCTGGCCGTGTCGCTGAGCGAACTGGGCCTGAAGCCCTCCTACGCGATCGGCGGGGACCTGGACGCCCCCGGCTCCAACGCGCTGCACGGCGAGGGCGAGATCTTCGTCGCCGAGGCGGACGAATCGGACCGCAGCTTCCACAAGTACGCGCCCGAGGTCGCGATCGTCCTCAACGTCGAGCTGGACCACCACGCCAACTACGCCTCGATGGACGAGATCTACGAGTCGTTCGAGACGTTCGTCGACCGGATCACCGAGGGCGGCACGCTGGTGATCGCCGCCGACCACGACGGCGCCCGGGAGCTGACGCGCCGCGTCCGGGCGTGCGACGTGACCGTCGTGACCTACGGCGAGTCCGAGGACGCCGACGTGCGCATCCTGTCCGTCGTGCCGCAGGGGCTGAAGAGCGAGGTCACGGTGGTGCTGGAGGGCGAGGAGCTGACCTTCGCGGTCTCCGTGCCCGGCCGGCACTACGCGCACAACGCGGTCGCCGCGCTGGCCGCGGGCGTGGCCCTCGGGATCCCGGCGGCCGAGCTGGCCCCGGCGATCGCCGCCTACACGGGCGTGAAGCGGCGCCTCCAGCTGAAGGGCGAGGCCGCGGGCGTGCAGGTCATCGACTCCTACGCGCACCACCCCACCGAGATGACCGCCGACCTGGAGGCCATGCGCGCGGCGGCGGGCGATTCCCGCATCCTGGTGGTCTTCCAGCCGCACCTCTTCTCGCGGACGCAGGAGCTCGGCAAGGAGATGGGCCGGTCCCTCGCCCTCGCGGACGCCTCGATCGTGCTGGACATCTACCCGGCCCGCGAGGACCCGATCCCGGGCGTGACGAGCGAGCTGATCATCGAGGCGGCCCGGGCCGCGGGCGCGGACGTGACGCCGGTGCGCGACAAGGCGGACGTCCCGTCGGCCGTCGCGGGAATGGCCAAGCCCGGTGATCTCGTTCTCACCATGGGAGCGGGCGACGTCACCGACCTCGGCCCGCTGATCCTGGACCGTCTGTCGAACTGAGGGGCTGGAGGCTCATGCCGTACGACGTGGAGAAGCCGGACGAGCAGTGGCGCGCGGAGCTCTCCCCGGGGGAGTACGCGGTCCTGCGGCAGGCGGCCACCGAGCCCGCCTTCACCGGTGAGTACACCGACACCAAGACCCGGGGCGTCTACTCCTGCCGCGCCTGCGGCGCGGAGCTGTTCACCTCGGACACGAAGTTCGAGTCGCACTGCGGCTGGCCGTCGTTCTTCGACCCCAAGGACACCGACGCGGTGGAGCTGATCGAGGACCGGTCGCACGGCATGGTGCGGACCGAGGTGCGGTGCGCCCGGTGCGGCTCGCACCTCGGGCACGTGTTCGCGGGCGAGGGATACCCCACGCCCACGGACCAGCGGTACTGCATCAACTCGATCGCGCTGCGACTGGCTCCCGCGCGGGACTGACACGGCGCTCAGCGGATCCGGCACTCCTTCTGTGTGAGGGGTGCCGTGTCCCCCGCCTTACGCCTGCACACCACGCGAGGGCGGGCGGTGCCGTCCTTGGTGCGGCGGACCTCCTTGAGGACGATGCTGTGCCCCGTGCGGTCGCCGTACAGCGGGGCGCCCGTGAAGTCGATGGTGCCTGTGGCCATGCCCTCGATCTTGACGCTGCGCAGGTTCACCCAGGTCGAGGCGCGGCTCTGCGGCCGGTCCCCGCGGGTGGCCGCCCAGAACAGCGCGCGGGTCGCGTCATGGGCCAGGGCGGTCTGGCCGCTGGCCAGGGCGGGGCTGTCGTAGCGCAGACGGCGGTCCCGCATCCCCGGCAGGTACGTGGCCGCGTCCAGGTAGAAGCCCGTCTCGCCGGCGGCCGTCCCCAGCTCCGCGAGGGCCGCGTGGTACAGCGTGACCTTCGGCGCGACGGACTGCCCGCCGCCGTCGAAGTCGGCCTTGGACAGGTCGTCGCCGGTGAGGATGGCCAGGGGCTTCCCGGCGCAGCCCGGCTCGGTGCCCAGCTGGGTCATCAGCGGGTCGATGTCCTCCACCCGGCCGGCGAAGTAGATCACGGAGGGGACCCGGCCGCCGCGGCAGATCTCCTGGGCGTGCGAGCGCAGTTCCGGCTTGCCGCCGCTCAGGGTGTAGCGCCGCTGTTCGAGCGGGGTGAAGCCCTGCCGGCGCAGCATCCGCCGGCCGTAGCGGGCCTGCTCGTCGGTGTAGAGGTCGTCGGTCCGCGCCGTGTCGCGGGCCAGGACGAGGGAGTACTGGCGCCGGTGCGGAGTGCGCAACTGGGCGGCGATCAGACCCAGTTGACGGATCTGCCAGTCGTCCGTGGCGGCCAGGCTGAACCAGTTGGCGAACTCGCGGGGCAGATACGTCGCGGAGTTGGTGCCGGAGACGACCGGCAGGCCGGCCTCCATCAGGGTGCGGATCGTCGCCCGGCTCGACTTCAGGTCCCGGCCGGCGCCGACGACCCCTACCACGGTCGGATCATGGGCGGCGTACGCGGCGATCGCCTCGGCCATCCCCACCTGGTGGCCCAGGTCCACGCCGCCGTTGGCGATCAGGACGCGCAGCTTCACACTGGAGTTCTCGTTGACGACGGCCTGCGCCAGGTACACGCCCGCCAGTTCCTCGGCGCCCTTCACCAGGGAGGACCCGGAGTCGGTGGAGGCGCTGAGCGGCCCCGCGTAGACGACGGTGACGTATGTGCCGGCGGCGAGGACCTTCTCGTTCTGGCGGGCGATGCGGTCCTCCAGGTCGGCAACCGTCCAGGGCGTGCCCTCGTCCGCCGTGAGCGCCTTGACGTCGTCGCCGGGCTCGGGCGCCGGCAGCCAGTCGGAGAAACGGACGCCGTCGGTCGCTATGCCGATGCACTCCGGGCGGCCGTCGGGTGTCTGCTCGCGGCGGGTGTCGCGGTTGGCGGTCAGCACGGACGCCGAACAGTAGCGGTCGTGCAGGGCGTCGGCCCGCATGACGGTGCCCGCCGCCAGCAGGCCGGTCACCAGGACCAGGGTGTGCAGGGCCCACACCAGCCGGGCGGGCGTGGGCCGGGCGGAGGCCCGCAGATGGGGGCGCACCTCCTCGACGGGGCCCAACTGGTCGTGCGGCAGCGGGACCTTCAGCACCCACGGCAGGACGGAGCGTTCCCGGCTGGGCGACTGCTCGGCGCGCAGGTTGCGGCCCCACTCCCGGTACCAGGTGCGCAGCCGGACGCCGAACGTGGGCGGCGCCGGCTCCGGGACCGGTTGCGCCGGGACGACGCTGCGCTCCATGCGCGGCACGTCGTGGGCGCGTACCGCGGCCACCACGAGCAGCGGGTCGAGCTCGCTGCGCCGGCTGCGGACGTCGCTGATGGCGCGGATCAGCTCGATGCCGCCGTTGCGGTCGTCGGCGTGCGGCAGGAACAGCATCGGCGGCCGCGGCCGTTTGAAGCCGCGCAGGTCCCAGCTCCAGCGGCGGTGGTTGTCCCGCAGGTCCTCGCGCAGCGCCAGCACGCACAGCTGGAGGTGGAAGTCACCGCCCGTCGTGAGCGCTTCGGCCACGTCCTGGGCCCGGGCCGCGATCGCCTTCCAGGAGCGCACCGGCCGCAGCAGCGAGACCTCGGTGGGCTTCTCCTGGTCGGCCGCTCTCAGGAAGGTCGTCGTCATGAACCAGCGGCTCTCGCGGCGCAGCCACAGGAAGATCGGCGCCCGCCCCGGCAGGACGTAGTTCAGGACGGTCAGCAGCAGCAGGAAGACGAGCCCGGCGCCGACCGCCACGTACCACTCGCTGCGGGCGAGCAGCGCGGCGAGCACGGTCACCAGGCTCGCCGGGAGGATGTGCGCCATGTCGAACAGCGGCAGGCCCGAGCGCCAGCGGGCGGTGTTCTTCGGCCGCCAGCGCTGCTGCGCCAGCTCGTTCAGCAGCCGCTGCCGCGGGTCCTGCCCGGCCTCGGGGCTGCCCGGGGCGGGCGCCGGCCAGGTGTCGCCGAGGGCGGCGACCGCGTCGTCGATGGCGTGCACCAGCCGCAGCCGCGGGAACGCGTAGCGCCGGTAGACGGCCTTCGGCCCGCCCCACTTGCGCGGGTCGCTCAGCGCCCGCACCAGGGCCGCGGCCCGGCGCACCTCCGTGGCGCCCTCGTAGGCCTCCTGGGCCACGGCGCACCGCGTGCCGTGCGCCTCCTGGCCCACGTACAACTGCCGTACCAGCCCGGCCACCGCCTCGTCGTCCCGGCTCTCCTGCCCGTGCACGACGAACACCGGCATCGGCGGTTCGGCGCTCCTGCGGAAGTCCTGGATGAGGATCTCGAGCTGGTTGTGCAGGAGGCGCCCCGCGTCGCTCTCCGGCATGCCGTCATGTCCGCCGGGGCACTCCGGCGGCGTGCGATCGGCGTTCACCATGGGCAACCCCCGTTAACCTTCGGTGACCTACGAGGCTAACCCGTGCGGGTGGGGTGGGAGTGGGTGACGCACGAACTCCTGTTTCGTCCACATCGTTGACGCGGGCCGTCCGCATCCCCACACTGGCCTGACTACGTAGTCAGGCGATACCTGTCTCGCTCAGTGGGCACCATGACTACGTAGTCGGCCTCTGCCCAGTCGACCTCACTCGATCCCGGGAGTCCCCATGCCCACGAGCGGAACCGCCGGTGGGCGACGCCGCCGTGGGCCCGGCATGACCGAGGTCGCCCGGGCCGCCGGGGTGTCGCAGAAGACCGTGTCGCGGGTCGTCAACGGTGAACCGCACGTCAGCCCCGAGGTGCGCGACCGGGTGCTGAGGGCCGTGCGGGAGCTGGACTACCGCCCCAACACCGCGGCCCGGGCCCTGCTCCTGGGCCGCTACCGGCGCATCGGCGTGGTCTCGCTGGGCAGCGCGCTCTACGGCCCCGCCACCCTGCTCATCGCGCTGGAACGGGCGATGAGCAGGGCCGGCTACTCCGCGGCCCTGGCCAGCACCCTGGAGGGGCACAGCGTCTCGGCCGCCGTGGAGGCGCTGCTGGACCAGGGCGTGGACGGGATCGTGCTGTCCGAGCCGGTCGACGACGGCACTCCGCTGCGGCTGACCGCGGAGGTGCCCGTGATCAGCCTCGGGGAGGGCGTCGAACTCCCGCCCGGGGCCGCCGGGGCCGTGGTCGGCGCCGACGGGGTCGCGGCGGCCCGGCTCGCCACCGAACACCTGCTGTCCCTCGGCCATCGCACCGTCTGGCACATACCCGGCCCGCAGGACTGGTGGGCCGCCCGGGACCGGCTGCGCGGCTGGCGCGAGGCCCTCGCCGCCGCCGGGACGCCCGAGCCGCCGCTGCCCTCACCGGGCGACTGGAGCCCGGCCTCCGGGTACGCCGCCGGACGGCAGCTCGCCCGGCTCCGGGACGTCACGGCCGTGTTCGCCGCCAACGACGACATGGCCATCGGCGCCCTGCGCGCGTTCGCCGACGCGGGCCGCGCCGTCCCCGGCGAGGTGAGCGTCGTCGGCTACGACGACATACCCGCCGCCGCCTACCTCTGCCCGCCGCTGACCACCGTCCGGCAGAACTTCGCCGCCGTCGCCGAGCGGGCCGTGGAGGTGCTGATCGGTCTGATCGAGGGCCGTCCCGTCCCGGCCGGGGCGGCCGAGCGGGCGGTCGAGCTGACCGTGCGGGGCTCGACCGGGCCGGCCGCCGGACCGGGTTCCGCCCGCTCCCGCCCGTAGCCGTCCCACGTGAGGAGTCACGTGTCGTACCCCCTGGCAGCATCCGCCCCTGCGACGCGCCGCGCCCTGCTGCGCGGGGCCCTCGGCGTCGGCGCGGCCACCGCGCTGTCCGCCTGCGGCGGTGGCCGCACCACCCTGCGTACCTCCGGTGACGTCACCCTCGCACTGTGGACCCACGACCCGGGCTACGAGGCCTTCTTCGAGAAGGGCATCCCCGGGGCCGACCGCGCGGGCGACTTCCGCTACCACCTGAGGGTCACCCGGGCCGGCGCCCCGGACATCGTCACCAAACTGCTCGCCCAGGCCGTCGCCGGACGCGGCACCCCCGACCTCGTCGGGTTCGAGATCGGCAGCTTCCCGCGCATGCTGCGCGGCGACATCGCCGAGCGGCTGCTGCACGACTTCACCCCCGACATCGAGGCCGTCCCCGGGCTGAAGGGCGACCTGCTGCCCGCCCGCACCGCGCCCTTCAGCAGGGACGGCCGGGTCTACGCCTTCGACTCCGACACCCCGATGGTCGTCTACTTCCACCGCCGGGACCTGTTCGAGAAGTACGGCCTGCCCGAAGACCTGGCGACCTGGGAGGAGTTCGCCGAGGCCGGTGCGCGGGTGCACCGCGACCACGGGGCCTCGCTGTGCGTCGTCCCCACGGTGGGCAGCGACCCGGGCCAGGTCGTGCAGTCCTTCCAGATGCTGCTCTACCAGCGCGGCGGCGCCTTCTTCGACGCCGACGGCCGACTCGTCCTGGACTCACCGGAGGCCGAGGAGGTGCTGCGGTTCCTGTGCGACGGGCTGCGCAGCGGGTTCGTCGTGGAGGTCTCCGACTACTACGGGGCGGGCATGCAGACCGCGCTGAAGAGCGGCCGGGTCATCGGACTGCCCATGGCCATCTGGTACAAGAACTACGGCCTGGTGACCAACGTGCCCGAGCAGAAGGGCAGATGGCGGGTGCGGGCACTGCCGCGGTTCGCCTCCGGAGGCGGAGTGACCGCCGCGCTGGGAGGCACCGGGTTCGGCGTCGTCGAGGACAAGGCCAACACCCGGGCGGCGACGGAGTTCCTCTTCAGGACGTGGCTCACGCACGAGGGGCAGGTCCGCCGGTTCACCGAGACCGGTTATCTGCCCACGCGACGGTCGGTCTACGAGGATCCGCGGCTGGGCGCCTACGAGGACGAGTTCTGCGCGGGGCAGCGGCTGTTCGAGCTGTACCGGTCGCTGCTGCCGGACGTACCGCCGTTCCATCAGAGCCCCGACCAGTCGATCCTCTACGACGTGCTCGGGGGGAACCTGCTGCGCGCGTATCACGGGGATCTGTCGCCGCGTCAGGCGCTGATGCGAACGGCAGCGGATTTCCGTGACCAGGCCGGGCGGTAGCGCGGCCGCGGCGCCATCGTGGTGCGCCGCGCCCCGCGGCGGAGCCGCATGTCGATTCAGCCCCGCGCCCCTGGAAGGCGCTGCGACCCCCGCGTTCGGAGGACCACCATGACCACCACCCTGACCGGGGCGTCCGGCACCGCCCGCACGCGCAGCGCCCCGAAGGGGCAGGAGCGGCGCCCCCGTCGGACCTGGGCGCCCTACCTCTTCGTCTCGCCCTTCTACCTCCTCTACGTCCTGTTCATGCTGGTCCCCGTCGGTGTCTCGCTGTGGCTGAGCCTGACCGAGTGGGTCGGACTCGGGCCTCCGCACTGGGTGGGGCTGCGCAACTACCGGCTGCTCGCCACCGACATCAGCTTCCACCGGGCCCTGGGCAACACCGCCGTGTTCGTGCTGGTCGCCCTCTTCCTGGTCGTCCCGCTCGCCCTGCTGATCGCCCAGGCGCTCAACACCCGGGGGCTGCGCCTGCGGGACCTGTGGCGCACCGCCTACTTCGTGCCGATCGTGGTGTCGCCGATCCTCGTCGCGCTCGTCTTCGGGCTGATCTTCGACCGGCAGTTCGGGCTCGCGAACGCCCTGCCGCGCGCGCTGCTGGGCACCGGCGGTGTCGACTGGCTCGGTGATCCGGACCTGGCCAGGGTGAGCATCGCGCTGGTGATGCTGTGGCGCTGGACCGGCTACCTCACCGTCTTCTTCCTCGCCGGGCTCCAGAACGTGCCCAGGGAGCTGTACGAGGCCGCCGCACTCGACGGGGCGGGACGGCTGCGCACCTTCACCACCGTCACCCTGCCGGCACTGAAGCCGGTGACGGCGTTCGTCGTCGTCACGTCCTTCATCGGCGCGGCCCAGATCTTCGAGGAGCCGTATCTGCTGACCGGCGGCGGGCCGGCCGAGTCGACCCTGTCGGTGACCATGTTCATCTACCGGGCCGCCTTCCAGCGCCAGCAGTTCGGCTACGCCGCGGCCGCGGCGGTCGTGCTGTTCGTCCTCGTCTTCGGCCTCAGCCGGCTCTTCAACCGTCTCCTCGGCATCGGGAGGGCCACCCCATGACTCGCGCCCGCCTGCCCCTGTACGCCTTCCTGGTCACCCTGTTCGTGGGCTTCCTCGCCCCGCTGGTGTGGGCGCTGAGCGGCTCGCTCAAACCGCGCGGCGACATCTTCGGCCACCCGCCGAAGCTGCTCCCGGACCCCTTCACACTGGACAACTACCGCACCCTGCTCACCGCGCAGCCCTTCGCCCGCTGGTTCCTGATGAGCACGGTCGTCGCCGTCGTCGCCACGGGCGTGTCCGTCTTCGTGTGCGCCCTCGCCGGTTACGCCTTCGCCAAGTTCCGCTTCACCGGCCGGCGGCTGCTGTTCGGCGTCATGTTCGGCTCGCTGTCGATACCGTTCGCGGTGATCCTCGTGCCGCTGTTCGTGATCCTGGTGAAGACCGGGCTCGGCAGCCCCTGGTTCGCGCTGATCGTGCCCTGGGCGGCGCCCGCGTTCGGGATCTTCATGATGCAGCAGTACATCGTGCAGTCCGTTCCGGACTCGGTGCTGGAGGCCGCACGGATCGACGGGGCGAGCGAGTTCGGGATCTTCCGGACCATCGTGCTGCCGCTGCTGCGGCCCGCGCTGGGCGCGCTCGGCGTCTGGCAGTTCCTCCAGAGCTACAACAGCTTCCTGTGGCCGCTGGTGCTGGTCTCCGACAGCTCGCAGTACACCCTGCCGCTGGGCCTGCAGACCCTGTTCGTCTCCGAGCAGCGGCAGTACAACCTCGTGCTCGCCGGAGCCGTCCTCGCCGTCCTGCCCGCCGTGGCCCTCTTCGTCCTGCTGCGCAAGCAGCTCCTCGAAGGGCTCTCCACGGGCGCGGTCAAGGGCTGATTTTCCATCAACCGCCATGGAGGAGAGCCATGTTCGAGCTGCCCCGGCGCGTGCTGTTCGGCGCCGCCTACTACCACGAGTACCAGCCCCGCGACCGTCTCGAGGACGACCTCGACCTGATGGCCGAGGCCCGCTTCACGGTCATCCGGGTCGGGGAGTCCGTCTGGTCCACCTGGGAGCCCGACAACGGGCGTTTCGACCTCGACTGGCTCCAGCCGGTCCTGGACGGCGCCCACCGGCGGGACATCCGCGTGATCCTCGGGACGCCGACGTACGCGGTGCCGCCCTGGCTGGCCCGGCAGTACCCGGAGATCGCGGGGGAGTCCCGCACGGGTGAGCGCATCGGCTGGGGCGCCCGGCAGGAGGCCGACTTCACCCACCCGGCCTTCCGCTTCCACGCCGAGCGGATCATCCGCAAGATCGCCGAACGCCACGCGAGCCATCCGGCCGTCATCGGCTGGCAGGTCGACAACGAACCCGGTCCGCACCTGCTGCACAACCACGGTGTCTTCCAGCGGTTCACCGACGAACTGCGCGAGCGCTACGGCGACGTGGAGACCCTCAACCGCGCCTGGGGCCTGGTCTACTGGTCGCACCGGCTGTCCACCTGGGCCGACCTGTGGACGCCGGACGGCAACGCGCAGCCGCAGTACGACCTGGCCTGGCGGCGCTTCCAGGCCCGGCTCGTCACCGAGTTCATAGGCTGGCAGGCGGACATCGTGCGCGAGTACGCCGCGCCCGGCCAGTTCGTCACGACGTGCATCTCCTACGACCGCCAGGGCGTCGAGGACGACAAGCTCACCGAGTGCCTCGACGTCACCGCGGGCAACCCGTACTACACGATGCAGGACGCCCTCGCCCTGCCGGACACGGGCGCCGGGGACCAGGGCTGGACGACCAACGGCACCTGGGCGCTGTACCGCAGCGCCGACCGCATGTACTCCTCCCGCCAGGAGCCCTTCCTGGTCACCGAGACCGACGCGCAGGCCATCGGCGGACCGTGGGACAACCGCCCCGCCTACGACGGTCAGTGGCGCCAGGCGGCCTGGGCGCTGATCTCCCGGGGCGCCTCGATGATCGAGTACTGGCACTGGCACACCCTGCACTTCGGCGCCGAGACCTACTGGGGCGGCATCCTCCCGCACAACGGCCGACCCGGCCGCGTCTACCGTGAACTGGCCCGGCTCGGCGCGGAGTTGGAGCGGGCCGGTGATCTGGTGTCGGCCCTCGCCCCGGACGCCGACGTGGCCTTCCTCTACGACGGCCCCAGCAAGTGGGCGCTCCAGGGCCAGCCGCCGCTGGCCGGCGCCGACGGAGGTCCGGACGGCCGGTCGTACGAGAGGATCTTCGACGCGTTCTACCGGGGCGCCTTCGACGCGGGGCTCCAGGCGCGTGTCCTGCATCCCGGGCAACTGCCGGACGTTCAACTGCCCCCGGTGCTGGTCGTGCCCGCCTACTACGCCGCCGACGACGTGGTCCTCGACCGGCTCCGGGCCTACGCCGAGACCGGTGGGCATCTGGTCCTCGGCCCGCGCACCGGGTACGGCGACACCGAGGCCCGGGCCCGCACCGATCTCCAGCCGGGCCGGCTGGCCGAGGCCGCGGGGGTGACGTACGACGAGTTCAGCAACCTGCGCGAGCCGTTGCCCGTCCGCGGCTCGCACTCCCTGCCCCTCCCGCCCGGCGCGCACGCCCTGCACTGGGCGGACGGACTGGCGCCACGGGGCGCCGAGACCCTGGCCACCTACGAGCACCCGCACTTCGGCCGCTGGCCCGCCGCCACCACGCACCGCCACGGCGCCGGACGCATCACCTACGTCGGCACCGTGCCCGACCCGGACTTCGCCCGCGCCCTGTTCGGCCGGTGGGCCCCCGAGGACGCCTGGCGCCCGGCCCACCCGAGCGTCACGGCGACCTCCGCGACCGCCCGGGACGGCCGCCGGGTGCGCTTCCTGCACAACTGGTCCTGGGACGAGGTGTCCGTGCCGGTGCCCGCGCCCGTGCGGGACGTGCTGTCGGGCGCCCGGTACGCCGACGCGGTGCCGCTCGGAGCGTGGGACGTGAAGGTGCTGCGGGAGGCCTAGGCCGTGTCCGAGGCGGCGGATGGGTCCTGGGCGGCGAGTTCTTCGGCCAGTTGCATACAGCGCAGGCGGGCCGGGGAGAAGTCGTAAGGCATCTTGCCGGTGGCTTCGAACACGCTCATGGAGTCGGCCTCCCGCCTGCCGGAGCCGAGGCCGGCCTCGCCCTTGCCGTCATCGGCGGTGGCAGGGCGCACCGTGTCCCAGGCGTCGAAGAGGGCGTCGTCGTCCTCGCCCAGGCCCGACTCCTCGATGACGGCCTGCAGGGCGCTTTCGAAGGCGTGCCGCTCGACGGCCACGCGAGCCACCCGTGGATCATCGACGGCGACACTGTCGTCGAGTGCCTCCTCGGCGTCGTCGATGCGGTCGGAGTCCTCCCGCAGAGTGGGGTGCGTGGCAAGGGCGACGAAGCGGGTGGCCTGGACGGCCGCGCCGAGCGGGCCGAAGATCCGCTCGGTGACCAGCAGACTGTCCAGGTCCGCCTGGCGCAGGGAGCCCTCGGGCAGCCTGTTGAGGCGTTCGGTGACGACGTCGGAGAGCAGGCCCGTCCGGCTGCCTTCGGTGCGCATCCGCCGCACGGCGGTCCGTTGCCGCCGCAACTCCGCCTCCTGCTCGGCGAGGCTTTCCTCCAACCGCTCCAGGATGCCCGTGACATCCTCTCCGCCGTCCGCACCGGCGCAAGCCCTGCCGGTGGTGAAGGCGTCACGGATGTCGTTGAGGGCGATCCCGGCATCGGCCATCCTGCGAATCCACAGCAGGCGGATCATGTCCTCGTACCCGTAGCGGCGGCGGCCGTCGCCGCCCCGCTCGACCTCGGGGAGCAGCCCGATCTCGTGGTAATGGCGGATCGCCCGCGGCGTGATGCCGGTGAAGGCCGCCGCGTCACCGATCCTGACCTGGCGGGGTGGCATGAAAGACGCATGCATGAGCAGGGACCCTTCCTCAAGGCATCGGGACGTGAGTCCACGGGACCACATGCCGCTACGGCACGTGCAACCCCCCGCACACCGCTCCGCCCAAGGCCAGGAAATGCGCGTTCCCGATGCGCTGCCGGACTGTGCGCGGGCCGTCACCGGCGGCCTGTTCCCCGCGCCGCCGACGGCGTTCCTGCAGGCGCTGCCCGGCACCTGCCGGCGTGTCACCTCATCGCGTGGCCGGGAACCCCGCGCTGCGCAGCACCCGTCGCCGGGCGTCGACCGCGAACACCTCGCAGTCCTTCCGGGCGGCGGCCCAGGCGACGCCCTCCGTGCCGAGCGCGAACGCCGCCGTCGCGACCGTGTCCGCCTCCGTCAGGGTGGGGGCGAGCACGGTCAGGCTGAGGAGGCCGGTCGCCGGGCGGCCGGTGCGGCCGTCGAGGATGTGGTCGCCGCGCTCGTACCGGGCGGAGGTCGCCACGGCCCGGTCCGTGACGTCCAGCACGGCGCACAGCCGGTCGGCGTGTTCGGGGTGGCGCACGCCGACGCGCCAGGGGCCGCCGGAGGCGATCACGTCACCGCCCGCGTTGAGGCAGAACCGCCTCGCCCCGGCCGCCGCCAGCAGGTCCGCCCCCTTCTGCACCGACCAGCCCTTCACCACGGCGCAGGGGTCGAGACCGCGGCCGGGCAGCCGCGCGTCGAAGGCGCCCCCGGTCGCGATCCGGTACTCCTCGCACAGGTCCAGCACCTCGCGGAGCTCCCGGCTCGGCTCGCGCAGCTCGCCCCGGTCCAGCCGTGACACCTCGCTGTCGGGGCGGAACGGGCTGAACCGCGCGTCGGCCTCGCGCAGCCAGGCGAACAGGCCGTCCACGGGTGCCCCGGGGAAGTCCTCGTCGTCGATCCGCACCGACACGGGAAATCCCATGACGTGCTCGACGCGCCGCATCCGCTCACCCCCTCGCGTCGAGGGCGGCCTGGAGCGACTCCTTGTAGCCGTCGCTGGTGATCGTGGCGCCGGAGACGGTGTCGATGTCGGCGCTCTGCGCCTGGAGGGTCTCCTCGACGAGCTTCGGCACGGCCGCGGTGGTCTGCGGATGGCCGGGCTGCCGCAGCATCCGCACCGAGGCGATCCTGTCGCCCTCGAAGGTGACCTCGACCTGGACCGGACCCTTCTCGGTGTCGACGGCGGACCCCGGCACCACCGTGGAGGTGGTTCCGCCCGGCGACGACACCGAGGGGGCCGGCGCGGGCGCGGCGGCAACCGACGACCCGGTCTCCTGCGACGGGGCGTAGCGCCAGAGCGGGATCAGACCCGCGACGCTCAGGACGAGGACGGGCAGGGCTCGTTTCACGGCTTGCTCCTCGTCATCCGGCCAGGCTGAAGCGTTCGAAGTGGGTCTGCGAGGCCGGCACGCCCAGCGCGCGCAGGCTGCCGAGCACCGCCTTCATCATCGGCGGCGGACCGCACAGGTAGACGTCCCGCTCGGCGATGTCCGGCACCAGCCGGGCCAGCTCCCGCGGCGCCAGCCGGTCCGGCACGGGCGGCCCCGTCACCAGGTGCAGCTCGGCGCCCTTGGCCGAGGCGAGGTCGCGCAGCTCGTCGTGGAGGACGGCGTCCCGCGCCGTCGCCACCCGGTGAATCACCACCGCGTGTCCGTGCAACTCCTCCAGCAGCGCCCGGATCGGTGTGACACCGACGCCCCCGGCGATGAGGACGGCGTCCGGGCGGGTGCGGTGCAGGGCGGTGAAGGCGCCGTAGGGGCCCTCGGCGAACACCCGCGTGCCGACCTTCAGGTGCCGCAGGGCCGCGCTGCCGTCACCGGCCCGCTTGACGGTCAGGCGGAGCGTACGGCCGTCGGGGGCGGCGGACAGGGAGAACGGGTTCGCCTGCCACCAGCGGTCCTTCGTCAGGAACCGCCACAGGAAGAACTGCCCGGCCCGGGCGGGCAGCCGGTCCAGATCGCGGCCGGTGACGTGGACCGACACCACCTCGTCGTTCTCCGGGACGACCGCCGTCACCCGCAGCCGGTGGCGGAGGTTGCGCCGCAGCGGCAGCACCAGACGGCCGGCGAAGACCGAGGCCAGGGCCAGGCCCCACACGCCGTACCAGTACGCCGTCGCCGCGGGCGACGAGGTGAAGGTCGTCCCCGCCACGACCTGGTGGGTGAACGCCAGGACCACCGCCACGTAGGTGTACAGGTGGATGAAGTGCCACGTCTCGTAGGCCAGCCGGCGCCGGGCGTACCGTGCCGACACCGCGCCGACCACGAGGATGACCGCCAGGGCGGCGATCGCCCGCAGCACGCCCTCGACGGTCTCGGCGAGGTCCACCAGCTGGTCCACCGGGTCCAGCGACGAGGCCTGCGCGTAGCCGCACACGATGAACACCGCGTGCGACAGCAGCAGCCACAGCACCGAGAAGCCCGTCCAGCGGTGCCAGGACGTCAGCCGGTCCATGCCGATCCGCCGGTCGAACCACGGCAGCCGTGCCACCAGCAGCAGCTGGAACGCCATGAGCAGCGCCGCGTACAGCCCGGTCAGCCGGCCCAGCACGATCAGCGCGTTCGAGGCGAAACCGGCCCGCGCGAAGAACACGGCCACCACGACCGCGTTGGCCAGCAGCACCGCGTACAGGCCGGTGCGGCCCACCACTGTCGGCCGTAGGCGCGGGCGGGTCGCCGCGGGAGGGTGATGGAGAGTCGTCACGATCGGCAGCTCCTGGATCGGATCCGGGGGCTTCGAGCTTGGCGCGCGGGAGCTGTCGGAAAGCTGTCGCTCAACTTTCAAGTGTTTATCGATCCGGCGGCGGGAGGACATGCGGCTGGGACGGCGCGGGGGCTGTGCAGCACTATGAGCGCGTGGAGAAAGTACGACTTCTCGTCGTCGACGACGACCCGCCCATCGCCGACCTCGTCGCGACCGTCGCCCGCTACGAGGGCTGGGAGGCGGTCACGGCGTACACCGGCGAGGACGCGCTGGTGCGGGCCGCCGAGTTCCACCCGGACATCGTGGTGCTCGACCTGATGCTGCCCGGCGTGGACGGCTTCGGCGTCCTGGACCGGCTGCGCGCCTGCGGCACGATGGTGCCGGTGGTGTTCCTGACCGCGCGCGACGGCGTCGCCGACCGGGTCGCCGGGCTCACCCGGGGCGGGGACGACTACCTGGTCAAGCCGTTCGCCGTGGAGGAGCTGATGGCCCGGCTGCGGACCGTGCTGCGGCGCAGCGCCGGACCCGCCTCCCAGCGGTCCGTGCTCCGGGTCGGCGACCTGACGATGGACGAGGACACCCGCGAGGTGCGGCGCGGCGACCGGCTGCTGTCGCTGACCCCGACCGAGTACGAGGTGCTGCGCTACCTGCTGCGCAAATCGCCCACCGTGCTCACCAAGGCGCAGATCCTCGACCACGTGTGGGAGTACGGCTTCGGCGGCCGCTCCAACGTGGTCGAGCTGGTCGTCAGCCGGCTGCGCCGCAAGCTCGACGAGACCGACGACGGCGGCACGCCGCTCATCCACACCGTGCGCGGTTTCGGGTACGCGCTGCGGCAGGCCGCCGAGTGATCGCCCGCCTGCGACGGGCCTACCGGGGGATGAGGCTCGGCACCCGGCTGGCCCTCGGACTGGGCGCCCTGTCCCTGGTGGTGTTCGCCGTCGTCGGCACGGCCCTGACCACGTACATGCGGGACTATCTCCGCGCCCAGCTCGACACCCAGCTGGCACAGGCCCAGATCGCGCAGTCCAAGTCCATCGCGGACTACGGCACGCTGTCCGGCAAGAAGTACTACAGCTGGTTCTACGCGGTGTACGACGTGCCGGACGGCAGACCGGAGCTGCGCACGCCCGAGGACCCGGCCGACCTGCCGAAGGACGTGGACGACTTCACCTCCCTGGCCCGGGCGCAGACCGCCGCGCACACCGAGCTGCTGCGCACCGAGCACCTCGCGGGCGCGGGCACCTACCGCCTGCGTGCCTGCCAGGTGGAGCGCGGGGTGGTCCTGGTCAGCGCCGCGCCCATGGACGACATCGAGGACACGGTCGGGCGGCTCATCGCCATCCAGGTCGTCGCCTTCGGGCTCGCGCTGCTGGCGCTTGTCGTCTTCGGACGCCGGATGCTGCGCCGGGGCCTGAAACCGCTCAGCGACATGGCGTCCACCGCGCACGGCATCGCCTCGCACGACCTGACCGAGTCGGCGGCCCGGCTGCCGCTGCGGGCGGACGGCCGGGACGGCGGGCCCGAGGTGGACGAACTGCGCACCGCCTTCAACACGATGCTGGAGCACATCGACGACTCCCTCGCCGTGCGCGCCGAGGCCGAGCAGCGGCTGCGCCGCTTCGTCGCGGACGCCTCGCACGAACTGCGCACCCCGCTGATGTCGGTGCGCGGTTACGCCGACCTCTTCCAGTACGCCGCCGCCAACGCACCCGAAGAACGCGACCGGCACCTGGCCCGGCTGCGCGCCGAGGCCGCCCGCATGGGCGTCCTCCTGGACGACCTGCTGCTGCTCGCGCGACTGGACGCGGCGGAGGTGGAGGCGCCGCTGCGGCTGCGGGACGCCGATCTGGTGGAGCTGGTCGGCCAGGCCGCGGACGCCTTCCGCGCGGGCCGCCCCGACCACCCGCTGACGGTCCTCGCGGGCCCCGGCCCGGTGCGGCTGCCGATGGACCCGCTGCGCATCCGGCAGGTCCTCGACAACCTGCTGACCAACGCCGCCGTGCACACCCCGGCGGGCACGAAGGTGTCGGTGGAGGTGGCCGTGGCGCCGGGCGTGGCCGAGGTGCGGGTCACCGACACAGGGCCGGGCATCCCGCCCGACGACCGGGCCCGGGTCTTCGACCGCTTCTACCGCGTCGACAAGGCCCGCAGCCGCGACCGCGGCGGCAGCGGACTCGGCCTGGCGGTCGCCCGGTCGCTGGTCCGCGCCCACGGCGGCCGCGTCGAGCTGGACAGCGCGCCCGGAGCGACGGTGTTCACCGTGCGCCTGCCGATGGGTGACGTACGCCCCGCGGACCGCTGAGAGGCGCCCTTTAGACTCGTCCGGAAACAGCCCGTACGACCATGGCCAACGCTTCCGCCAACCCGAAGGGCTCCGGCGCCTTGATACGGATCGAATCAGTCACCAAGCGCTATCCGGACGGCACGGTGGCTGTCGACCGGCTCTCCCTGGAGATACCCGACCGCTCGATCACCGTCCTCGTCGGCCCCTCGGGCTGCGGCAAGACGACCACCCTGCGGATGATCAACAGGATGGTCGAACCGAGTGAGGGAAGGATCCTCCTCGACGGCGAGGACATCCAGCGCCGGCCCGTCACCACCCTGCGCCGGTCCATGGGTTACGTCATCCAGAACGCCGGCCTCTTCCAGCACCGCACGATCCTCGACAACATCGCCACCGTGCCCCGCGTGCTCGGCTGGGGCAAGCAGAAGTCCCGGGCGCGGGCGGCCGAACTGATGGAGCGTGTGGGCCTGGACACCGCCCTCGCCAAGCGGTACCCGTACCAGCTGTCCGGCGGCCAGCAGCAGCGTGTCGGCGTGGCCCGGGCGCTCGCCGCCGACCCGCCCGTGCTGCTCATGGACGAGCCGTTCTCCGCGGTCGACCCGGTCGTGCGCAAGGGACTCCAGGACGAACTGCTGCGCATCCAGGACGAGTTGGGCAAGACCATCGTCTTCGTCACCCATGACATCGACGAGGCGATCAAACTCGGCACGATGGTCGCCGTGCTGCGCGAGGGCGGTCACCTCGCCCAGTACGCGCCCCCGGCCGAGCTGCTGTCCCACCCCGCCGACGCCTTCGTCGAGGACTTCCTCGGAGCCGACCGCGGCATCCGGCGCCTGTCGTTCTTCCCTTCAGCCGAACTCCCCCTGACCAGCGCCCCGGTGATCCCGGTGGACGCCGGCGCCGAGCAGATCGCCGCCTCCGGCGCCCCCTGGCTGCTGGTCACCGACGCCGAGGGCAGGCCGCTGGGGTGGGCCGAGGCGCGCGACCTGACGGCCGGTGACATCGACCCCGGCCGGCTCCTGCCGCACGGACGGCCCTTCGTGCCCGGCACCGACTCCCTGCGGGCCGCCCTCGACTGCGCGGTGCTCTCCCCGGCCGGCTGGGCCGTCGCCGTCGACGACACCGGGCGGGTCACCGGCGTGGTCTCGCAGGCGACCATCGGCGAGGCGATCCGCAGCGCCCACGCCGCCGGTCACGCCGACAAGGCCGAGGTCGCCTCGTGAACGGCTTCTTCGACATCCCGAGCGACCTCCAGCACAGCTACGCCGGCCTGATCGGACTCCATCTGCGCGAGGCCCTGCTGCCCGTGCTGGCCGGTCTGCTGCTCGCCCTGCCGCTCGCCCAGCTGTGTGTCCGGTTCCGCTGGCTGTACCCGCCCGTGCTCGGCGCCACCACCGTCCTGTACGCCGTCCCGTCGCTGGCCTTCTTCGTGGTCCTCATCGACTACACCGGCCAGACCGAGCTGACCGTGATGATCCCGCTGGCCGTGTACAGCCTGGTGGTGCTCGTCCCGGCCATCGTCGACGGGGTGCGGTCCGTGCCCCAGGAGACCCTGGCCGCCGCCACCGCCATGGGCTTCGGACCCGTACGCCGTTACGTCCAGGTGCAGTTGCCCATCGCGGTGCCCGCCATCATCGCCGGGCTGCGGGTCGCCACCGTCTCCAGCATCTCCCTGGTCAGCGTCGGCACCCTCATCGGCAACCAGGGCGCCCTCGGCAACCTGCTCGCCGACGCGCAGAAGTACGACCGGCCCGAACTCGCCGTGAACTCCGTGATCACCACGGCCGTCCTGGCCATCGCCTGCGACGCCCTGCTGGTGCTGCTGCGCGTCGCGCTGACCCCCTGGATGCCCAGCGGCACCCGCGGCCGCCCGAAGCCGGGCACACGGCAGAAAGCGCCCGCCGCCCCCCAGGACGTGGTGACCCGGTGAACGTACTGAACTTCGTCAACGCCTTCTTCAGCGACGGCGCCCACTGGCACGGCTACGACGGCATCCCCCAACGGCTGCTCGAACACGTCCAGTACTCGCTTCTGGCCCTGGCCCTCGCCGCCGCCATCGGCCTGCCCGTCGGCCTGCTGACCGGGCACACCGGGCGCGGCGGCAACGCCCTCGCCTTCATCGCCACCGCGGCCCGGGCGCTGCCCAGTTTCGGGCTGCTGGTGCTGATCGTCATCGTCATGGGCTTCGGGCTGCTGCCGGTGATGATCCCCCTCGTCGTCCTCGCGGTGCCGCCGATCCTGGTGACCACCTACGAGGCCGTCCGCACCGTCGACCCCGCTCCGGTGGACGCCGCGCGCGGCATGGGCATGCACGAGTCGAGGATCCTCTTCCAGGTCGAACTGCCGGTCGCGCTGCCGCTGATCCTCAGCGGTCTGCGCTCGGCGGCCATCCAGATCGTGTCGACGGCCACCATCGCCGCGTACGTCAGCCTCGGCGGCCTCGGCCGGTACATCGTCGACGGGCTCTACCAGCGCGACTACGAGAAGGTCGTCGGCGGCGCGACCCTGGTCGCCGTCCTGGCGCTCGTCACCCTGGCGCTGTTCTGGGTCGCGGGCCGGGTGGCCGTGTCGCCCGGGGTCCGCCGACGCTGAGCCCCGACAGGCGATGGACAAACCGTGACCAGGACGCCCTTGACTGATCACAAAGCGGCTGGATTGGATCGTCGAATGACTTCTACCGCGAAGAGCAGCAGGTCCAGGACGAGGCACACCAGCGCGGCGGCCGTCGCGCTCGCCGCCACCGCGGCGCTGCTCGCGGGCTGTTCGTCCGGCGACTCCGGCGACAACCCCCTGGAAGGCGAGAAGGCGAAGGCCGGCACCGTCGTCGTCGGTTCCAATAACTTCGCCGAGAGCACCCTGCTCGCCGACATCTACGGCGAGGCACTCAAGGCCAAGGGCATCGAGGTCACCTACAAGCACAACATCGGCAGCCGTGAGACGACGTACGGCCTGATGAAGAACGGCTCCGTCACCGTGCTGCCGGAGTACAACGGCTCGCTGCTGGCCTACCTGGACCCCAAGGCCGAGCAGAAGTCCGCCGAGGCGGTGAACGAGGCCGCCAAGGCCAAGCTGGACAAGAAGCTGACGCTGCTTCGGTCGTCGTCGGCCGAGAACAAGGACTCGGTCAGCCTCAACTCCGAGACCGCGAAGAAGTACAAGCTCACCTCCTCCTCCACCCTCGCGGACCTCAAGGAGGCCGCCCCGGACCTGGTGATCGGCGGTTCGCCCGAGTTCCAGACCCGGCAGCAGGGCCTCAAGGGCCTGAAGTCCGTGTACGGCCTTCAGTTCAAGTCCTTCAAGGCGCTCGACGCGGGCGGCCCGCTGACCCAGGCGGCGCTGACCCGCAACACCGTCCAGGCCGCGGACGTCTTCACCACGGACCCGACCATCGTGAAGGAGAAGTTCGTCGTTCTGAAGGACCCGGAGAACCTCTTCGGGTTCGCCAACGTGACCCCGCTGGTCAACAAGAGCGGCCTTCCGCGGAAGGGCGTCGACACCCTCGACGCGGTCTCCGCGAAGCTGGACACGAAGACGCTGCTGGAGCTGGACGCGCAGGTGCAGCTGGAGAAGAAGGACCCGCTGGACGTGGCGACGGCGTGGCTGAAGTCGGCGGGCCTGGCCTGAGCCGGCCGCCCGTCACGATGCGGTAACGGGCACGGGCGGATCCGCGGGGGACCGAACGCGGGCCGGTGGTGGGGCGTCACAGGACAAAACCCCGTCCCGGCCCCGCGTTCCCCTGGGAGAGCCATGCGTACCGACAGGACCCGAACCGCCCGTCTGCTGCTCGTCCTCGCCCTGTCCGCCACCGCGGCCGGCGCCGTCGCGGGCTGCGGCCGCGCGGAGGACGGCGGCGGCCGGCCGGCCCCGCCGGCGCGGGACGACGACCGCGCCCGCGAGGTCGCCGCTGCCTGGGACGGCTCCCGGGCGGCCGCGCGGTGGCACCGGGGCTTCCACCCGGTGGCCCCGCTCGTCCAACCGCCCGCGGAGGGCCTGCGCGGCGACGACCGGCGCGCCTACGCGACCGGCACCTTCGACCTGCGGGCGCCCCTTCCCTCCGCCCGTGACGACAGCGGCCGGGTGACGTGGCGGGACGGGCAGTCGCTCACCGGGCCCCTCATGACGGCCGACGAGGCCTACCGGGCCCTGGACCGCGACAGCGGCCCGGGCCCCCGACTGACCGTCACCAAGGCCGAGTTGGGCGACATGACCGTGC
Source organism: Streptomyces sp. NPDC043685 (assembly GCF_056436585.1). Taxonomy (NCBI): domain Bacteria; kingdom Bacillati; phylum Actinomycetota; class Actinomycetes; order Kitasatosporales; family Streptomycetaceae; genus Streptomyces; species Streptomyces sp. NPDC043685. The sequence goes on from NZ_JBWKCH010000006.1 coordinate 468,572, forward strand.
TCACCGCCCGCGGACCGGCGACCGTCCCGGCCTGGCTGTTCACGCTGAAGGGCTACTCCGGCCCGCTGAAGCGGGCCGCGGTGAGCCCCTCCGGACAGCCCGAGCCGCCCATCGGGCCGCTCGGAGCGGACGTGCCCACGGACGTGCTGGCGCCGCTCGGCGGCCTGCTGAAGACGGCGCCGGACGGCCGGTCCGTCACCGTGGTGGCGCACCACGGCTCCTGCGACGACGGCCCCGTCGTGGCGGCTCTGGAGACGAACGGCAGCGTGGTGCTCTCCGCCGCCGTGACGGGCGCCGACGACGGTCCCTGCACCGGCGAACTGCGCCTCGAGAAGGTCACGGTGAAGCTGGAGCGGCCGCTCGGCGACCGCGTCCTCCTGGACGCGTTCACGGGCCGGCCCGTGCCGTACACCGAGTCGCCCGGCGCCGCTCCCGGCCGAAGCTGAACCGTTCCGCCTCAGGTCTGCGCCGCCGACGCGATCAACTGGTCGATCAGGGCGATCAGCACGTCACGGCACGACTCCCGGTCCCGGGCGTCGCACAGCAGCACCCGCACGTGCTCCGGCAGCGCGAGCGCCTCCCGGATGTCCTCGGGCGGGTACGGGTGCTCGCCGTGGAAGCCGTTGACCCCGACGACGAACGGAATGCCCCGGCGCTCGAAGAAGTCGATCGCGGCGAAACTGGAGTCGGGTCTGCGGACGTCGACCAGGACCACCGCCCCCAGCGCGCCGAGCGCCAGGTCGTTCCACATGAACCAGAACCGCTGCTGTCCGGGCGTGCCGAACAGGTACAGCACCAGCTCCCGGCTGATGGTGATCCGGCCGAAGTCCAGGGCCACGGTGGTGGCCCGCTTCTCCTCGATGCCGTCGAGGTCGTCGACGCCCAGACCGGCCATGGTCAGGGGTTCCTCGGTGCGCAGCGGGACGATCTCGCTGACCGACCCGACCAGGGTGGTCTTGCCCACGCCGAAACCCCCGGCGATGAGGATCTTGACCGTGTCGGGGGCCGAAGACGCGTCAGTGGCAAGGTCAGAGCCGGCCAAGGCCGTCCCTCACTTTCTGCAGCAGGTCCAGGTCGGGGGTGGTGCGGGTCACGAGGCGGGGCGGGCGGACGGTGATCCGGCCCGCCTCCAGCAGGTCGCAGAGCAGGATGACGACCACGCTCACCGGCAGGTCGAGCCGTGCGGCCAGCTCCGCCACGGCGAGCGGCTCGGCGCACAGCCGGAGGATCCGGGTGTGCTCGGGCTGGCACCGGGCCGCCGCGGCGGGCGGCGGATCGACCGCCGTGACCGTCGAGATGAGCGTGAAGTCGGCGCGGCTGGGCCGGGTCCTGCCACCGGTCAGCGCGAACGGTCTGACCAGCCGGCCCGCCGCATCACCCCCGCTCACCTCACACGCCTGGGTCGACGACGGGTCCGGCCACGCCCCGCGGTGCCGCGCTCAGGTGCTCGCCGATCTTCTTCACCAGCATGTTCATCTGATACGCCACCACCCCGACGTCCGCGCCCGGACCGGTCAGCACGACCAGGTGCGCGCCGGGCCCGGCGGAGGTCAGGATCAGATAGCTGTTGGCCATCTCGATGAGCGCCTGGCGCACCGGACCGCCCCGGAAGTCCATGCTGACGCCCTTGCTGAGGCTCATCAGACCGGACGCGGTCGCCGCGAGCCGCTCGGCGTCGTCGCGCAGGAAGCCGGTGGACTTGCTGACCACCAGGCCGTCCTCGGAGAGCACCACGGCCTGGTTCACGTCGGCGACCCGCTCCACGAGTCCGGTCAGCAGCTGGTCGAGCTGGGTGTGCGTGGCGGGGATGGGGCGTGTCATTGCGGTGTCCTTCGTCAGCGGTCGGCGGGCGGAGTCGAGGGGACGGGATCGGCGGCGGCCTGCCGGGCTACCGCGGCCGCCTGCGGGTCGTGGGGCGGCTCGGCGTCGTCGTCACGGGCCCGGAGCGTGCCGCGCTGGAAGCCGGCCAGGGAGGACGCGGCGGCCTCCGCGGTGAAGTCGTCGTAGGCGCCGTCGGCGGCGGGCGCGGGCTCCTCGCGCAGCTCCTCCACCAGGCTGGTCTGCGGCACCCTGCGGGGCAGCGGGGTCAGTCCGTCCCGGCGGGAGACGACCTCGCGGGCGGCGGACGGGGCGGCGGAGGCCGTGCGGGCCGTGACGAGGGGCCGCGGCTCACGGGCGGACACGGCGGCGCGGTCGGCTCCCGCCGATGCCCCGGCGCCCCCGGGTGCCTCGCTCCGCCCGGCGTCGCCCGCACCCCGTCCGTCCACCGCGACCAGCTCCTCCCGGGAGGCGTCGGCGTCCTTCGCGCCGCCGCCGCTGCCGTCGCCGCCGGGAGTCTCCCGCACCACGATCTCGTGCGGGAGCAGCACGATGGCCGTGGTCCCGCCGTACGGCGACGAGCGCAGGGTGACGGCGATGCCGTGCCGGTGGGCCAGCCGGGCGATCACGAACATGCCGAGGCGCAGGTCGTCGGCGAGCGCCACCACGTCGAACTGCGGGGGCACGGCCAACTGTTCGTTGAAGGACGTGTAGTCCTCCTCCGACATGCCGAGGCCGCGGTCCTCCACCTCGACGGCCAGGCCCTTGGCCACCATCCCGGCCCGCACCGTCACGGGGCTCGGGGCGGGTGAGTACGCGGTCGCGTTGTCGATGAGCTCGGCCAGCAGATGGATGACGTCCGCCACCGCGGGCGGCGCGACGCACACCTCCTCCTCGGTGAGCACGTCCACCCGCTGGTACTCGGCGACCTCCCCGACCGCGCTGCGCAGGATGTCCATCAGCGCGACCGGCTCGCTCCAGCTGCGGCCGGGCCGTTCACCGCTGATGATGACGAGGTTCTCCTCGTAGCGGCGCAACTGGCTCGCCGTGGAGTCCAGTTCGTACAGGCCCTTGAGGATGTCGGGGTCGGAGTGCTCGCGCTCCAGCGTGTCGAGTTTGCTCAGCTGGAGGTTGACCAGGTTCTGGCTCTGCCGTGCGATGCCCAGGATGATCTTCTGGAAGCCGCGCCGGGTGTCGGCGAGTTCGACGGCGGTGTGCACGGCCGTGCGCTGGGCGGTGTTGAACGCCCGGGCCACCTGGCCGAGTTCGTCGTGGCCGTAGTCCAGCTCGGTCGTCGCCGACTCCGGGTCGACCGTCTCACCCCGCTCCAGCCGCGCCACCACGTCGGGCAGCCGCTCCTGCGCGAGGCTGACGGCGGCCCGGCGCAGGCCGCGCAGCCGCCGGGACAGCGAGCGGGTGATCCGCCAGGACATGACGACGCACACCAGCAGCGCGAGCAGTCCGCCCGCACTGAGCAGCGCGGCCTTGAGCAGCAGGGCGTCCGCCTTGTCGGCGCTGCGCTCCAGCAACCCCGTCGTCTGCTGCTGGATGAGGCCCGCGTACTGCTCGGACAGCTTGTCCATGGCGGCCGACCACCGCCGGTGCGCGTCCGGCAGGGCGATCCGGTCGGCGTCGGACCCGGAGTTGCGCGCGGCCAGCACCTGGTCCTCGACGGACTGCAGCGTCTGCCACTCGCGGCCGGCCAGGATCCGCTCGGTCTGCGCCTTCGCCTCGCCCGTCAGCTGCGGCACGACCTGGTCCTGGACCAGCCAGCGCCGCGTGTTCACCAGCTCCGTGAACTGCGTCCACGTCTTGTCGTCCAGATACCCGGACGGCCACGCCAGGGTGAGCTGCGCGTCCTCCTGGGAGACCAGTTCCGCGGCGTGCTCCAGACCGACCAGCGGGCCCGCCTGCGACGTGAGGTCGCCGTCGTCGACCTGGGACAGCTCCTGGAAGGCGTGGATCTGGTCGTCGATGATCGAGGAGTACTGGTCCAGCGCCTGCTGCGCGGTGATGTCCGTCGGGTCGTCCACCTGGTCCCGGTAGTACTCCAGGCTGCCCACCGACCCGAGCACCGAGTACAGGCGGTCGGATATGCGCGAGGGCGCCCTCTCGATCGCGTCGGCCTGCCCGACCAGCTTGGCCACCGCCTTGTCGGTCTGCGCGCGCTGAGCGTCGAGGGCGGCCCGGGAGCCCTTCGACGAGGCCAGCCAGGCGGCCGACAGGCTGCGCTCCCGCTGGAGCGCGAGCGTCGCGTCGGTGCCCATGGCACCGGTCGACCGGCTCAGTTCCGTCTGGTCGCGCAGCCTGAGGCCCTCCGAGAACATCTGGATCGTCGTCACGCCCCACATGCCGGCGAGGGTGACGCCCGGCACGAGGGCCAGGAGCACCAGGGAGAGGCGTATGGAACCGAGACGGCGCCGGGCACCTGTCCGTCGAGACATCGTCGTCCTAGGGCGTTCAGCGGGGAGCGAGGAAGGGGAAGGCGGAGCGGTATGGGGGGTGTGTGGGGGACGGGCGCGGGGGTGGTGCCTTCCCTGGTACGGCACATGGGATGCGCAGGATGTTATCCGTACAAGTGGACGTACGGGCCGGGCCTGACCGAAACTTTGGCGACACCCTCACGGGAAGGGCCCGGTCACCGGGTCCCGGCGGCCGCGAACCGTGCCACGGAGGACACGTTCGACCTGGTCACGAAGGCGGGACCGGTGAGCACCGGCGCCGTCCCGCCGCCGCTGACGTTGCCGTTGGTCCGGTACAGCCACAGGGCGTCCACCGCGAGATAGCCCTGCAGATACGGCTGCTGGTCCACGGCGAACTGCACCTTGCCCCTCTGGACCGCCTTGACCAGGTCCTTGTCGAGGTCGAAGGTGGCCACCTGGGCCTTGCCGCCGGCCTGCTCGACGGCCTTGACGGCACTGAGCCCGTACTGGGCGCCCAGCGTGACGACTTCGTCGATGCTGGAGTCCTGCCGCAGCCGGGAGGCGATCGCGGCGGTCACCGCGTTCATGTCGCTGCCGTCCACGTACAGGTTGTCCGTGGTGCCGCGGAACGTCTTCCTGATGCCGGCACAGCGGGCCTCCAGCGCCACGTTGCCCCGCTCGTGCACCACGCACAGGGCGTGCTCGGCGCCGAGGCCGTCCAGCTTGTCGCCGACGGCCCGGCCCGCGACGGACTCGTCCTGGCCGAAGTACTCCAGAAGTCCCGTCGGACGCCAGGCGTCGATGCCGGAGTTGAGGCCCACGACGGGTATGCCGGCCGCCTTGGCCTGGGCGACCGGGCCGCGCATCGCCGCCGGCTTGGCCAGGGTCACCGCGATGCCGTCGGCCTTGTCACGGACCGCGTCCCGCACCAGATCGGCCTGCGCGGCCGGATCCGCGTCGCTGACGTACGTCAGGTCGACGCCGTCCTTGGCGGCCGCCGTCTCGGCGCCCTTGCGCACCAGGTCCCAGAAGGCGTCGCCCTTGCCCCCGTGTGTCACCAGGGTGACCTTCATCCCGCCCGGCCCGCTCGCCGTGTCCGCGGTGCCGTCGGCCGCGCCGAAGGCCGAGCAACCGGAGACGAGCAGGCACAGGGCGGACGCCACGGCCGCGAGGCGGACGCGTCCGGCGGAAGTGGGCGGCGGGGGAGGAGTGTTCATGAGGAGCGGACCTCGCTGTGCGGCCGAGCAAGAGCAGGGTGAGAGTGCGGGCGGACCGCAGGGTGTGCACCGACCGGATGACTCTCGCTGGCCCGGAGCCAACCGTGTGTGACCACCGGTCGTCAAGTGAGCAGCCACGTGCCGTGAGGTGCCGCTGCCGCATCGTGATGATCTGTCCGACCTGTCGAACGGATGGCGTCGAGGAGCCTCTCACCTCGGCTTTCCGTACCGTCCATGCGGTTCGGGCGCTGCGTGCGGATCGGTGCCGCCGCCGGGTCCACCCCGGGCGATCGGCCCCGGTGCGACCCGTTCCGCCCCGGGACGCCTGCCTACACTGGTGCGCGCGCGGGACGGTGGACGGCCTCGCGGGACGACGGAAGGGGCGGTGACGGTGGCGGCAGCCGGCGATGGCTTCGAGGACCCGTCCGCGGACGTGCTCGCCCGGGCCGCCGAGGCCTTCGGTCTGCTGGCCTCGCCCGCCCGGCTGCACATCGTCTGGGCGCTGGCGCAGGGCGAGAGCGACGTGACCGGGCTGGCCGAACGGGTCGGCGGGGCGCTGCCCGCGGTCAGCCAGCACCTCACCAAGCTGAAGCTGGCCGGACTGGTCCGCTCCCGCCGCGAGGGCCGCCGGCAGGTGTACTACGTCGACGATCCCGACATCGTCGAGGTCGTGCGGCTCCTGGTGGACCGGCTCACCGGCCGCGCCGCACCCGCGCGCCGCCACCTCCATGGCCTCTGAGACGGCCGAGGGCACCACCCATCAGGTGCTGCGCCGGCTGGAGTCGGGGCCCCGGGGGCTGACCGAGACCGAGGCCGCGTCCCGGCTGGCCGCCGTGGGCGAGAACACCCTGCCGGACCGCCGTACCTCCTCCTGGTCCCGCCGGTGCGTACGCGCCCTGCGCGACCCCTTCACCGCGGTACTGCTCTGCCTCGGGCTGGTGTCCGCCGCCGTCGCCTCCTGGGGCACCGCCGTGGTGATCCTCGCCCTGGTCGCGGTCAGTTGTGTGCTGCGGGCGAGCGGGGAGCACCGGGCCGACCGGTCCCTGGAGGCCCTGCGCGAACTGGTCGCCGGCACCGCCACGGTGCTGCGCCGCCCCGGCCCCGCCGAGCCGCCGGAGCCCCGGGAGGTGCCGGTCGCCGAACTGGTCCCCGGCGACGTGCTCCGGCTCGGCCCCGGTGATCTGGTCCCGGCGGACCTGCGGCTGCTGCGGGCCCGGGGGCTCACGGTGCACCAGGGCGCGCTGACCGGGGAGTCGGCGCCGGTGGCCAAACGGGCGGTCGACACGGACGCCCCCGACGAGTCCCACCTGTGCTTCCAGGGCAGCGCGGTCGCCTCGGGCGGCGCCACCGCCGTCGTGCTGGCGACCGGGTCCGGCACGCGGTTCGCGGCCGCCCACCGGGCCCCCGAGGCGCCCCGCGAGGACGGGGCCTTCGACCGGTCGGTGCACGGGATCTCCTGGGTGCTGATCCGGTTCATGCTGCTGACACCGCCCCTGGTGCTGATGGCGAACGCGACCCTGCGCGACCGCGGCCTGGAGACACTGCCCTTCGCCGTCGCGGTCGCCGTCGGGCTGACGCCCGAGATGCTGCCGGTGATCGTCACGACCTGCCTGGCCCGCGGCGCCGCCCTCCTCGCCCGCGCGCACGGCGTGATCGTCAAACGGCTTCCGGCGCTGCACGACCTGGGCGCGGTCGACGTGCTGTGCGTCGACAAGACCGGCACCCTCACCCGGGACCGCCCGGTCGTCGAGAGGGCCCTCGACCCGGCCGGCCGGGCCGACCCGGAGGTGCTGCGCTGGGCCGCCGTCGGCGCCTGGTGGACCCTCCAGCTCGCCGAACTGCCCGCCCCCGACGCCCTCGACGAGGCCCTGCTGGAGGCGGCCGGGCCGGTGGGCGAGGAGTACGACGGGGTGGACGCCGTGCCGTTCGACCCCGTGCGGCGGACCGCGACCGCGGTGGTACGAGGTGAGCCCGGGCGGCACACCGTCGTCGTCACGGGCGCCGCGGAAGCCGTCCTGGAGCGCTGCGCGACGCCGCCCGGCGAGCACGGCCGGCTGCTCGCCCTCGCCGCCCGGGAGGCGGACGCCGGGCTGCGGGTCCTGGCCGTCGCCACGGCCGACCGCCCGGCGGGCGCCCGCACGGCCGATGCCCGGGGCCTGGTCTTCCGGGGCCTGGTGACCTTCCGGGACGCCCTCGCGCCCACCGCCGCCGAGGCCCTGCGCGAACTGGCCGACCGCGGGGTCACGGTGAAGGTCCTCACCGGCGACCACCCCGCCACGGCGGCCCGGGCCTGCCGGGACCTGGGCCTGGACCCGGGCGAGGTGCGGACCGCCGACCAACTCGGCGACGACCCGGCGAAGGCGACGGTCGTCGCCCGCTGCACCCCCGAGGACAAGGCCCGGGTCGTGGCCGCCCTGCGCGCCGCCGGACACACCGTCGGCTTCCTCGGCGACGGCGTGAACGACGTGGCCGCCCTGCGCGCCGCCGACGTCGGCATCGCGCCCCGCTCCGCCGTGGGCGTGGCGCGGGAGAGCGCCGACGTCGTGCTGGGCGAGAAGGACCTCACGGCGATCGGCCACGCGATCACGGCCGGCCGGCACGCGAGCGGCAACATCGCCTCGTACCTGCGTGTCACGCTCTCCTCGAACCTGGGCAACGTCGTCGCCATGCTCGCCGCCGGTCTGCTCCTGCCCTTCCTGCCGATGCTCCCGGCCCAGGTGCTCGCGCAGAACCTGTGCTTCGACGCGGCGCAGCTCGCCTTCGCCCACGACCGTCCCGGCGCGGCGGCCCTGCGCGGCCCGGCCGTGCTCAGACCGCGCTCCTTCCTGCGGTTCGCCGTCGGTTTCGGGATGCTCAACGCCCTCGCCGACCTCGCCACCTTCGCCGTCCTCGCCCTGGTGCTGAACGGGCCCGACGCCCTGGACGACGAGGCCGTGTTCCACTCCGCCTGGTTCACCGAGAACCTGGTCACCCAGGCCGCCGTGATGCTGCTGCTGCGCACCGGCCGGCGCGACGCGGCGGGCAGCTCGCCGGGTCCGGTCGGCCTGGCGGCGGGCGGCCTCGCCGTCGTGGGCCTGCTGCTCCCGCCGAGTCCCCTCGGGGCGGCCCTCGGCATGACGGCCCTGCCGGCCGCCTACTACCTGCTGCCGGCCGTCGTCCTCGGCCTGTACGCGCTGGCCCTGGCGGCGGCCCGGACCCGGCACCGGCGGCGTCAGCCGTAGGTGAGGTTCGAGCAGGGGTTGTCGTCCGCGGTCCGGGCCCCGTCGGCGACCTCGGACGGCACGGCGGCCGGCGCCGGGGAGGCGGACGGGTCCGCCGCCGGGGCGTTTGCGTACGACTGCCCCAGGACGACGCTGATCCCGTCGCCGGCCGTGGACCGCAGCTCGGCCCCGGGCAAGGCCCGCGCCACGGTCCTGGCCCGGTCCTCCTGGCCCGGTCCGTACTCGACCAGCGTGCTCCCGCGGTGCTGGTCGGCGGCCGTCGCCGTGCCGGTGACGGTGAAGCCGTCCCCGGTGAGGGCGGCGGTGGCACGGGCGGCCAGGCCGGGGACGGCCGTGCCGTTGTAGACGGTGACGTCGATGCCCTCACCGGAGACCGGCGCGGGGGAGGCGGAGGTCTTGGAACGAGCTGTTCCGGTCTTCTTGCCGCCGGCGTCGTGCCCGTCGATCGTGCGGTCGGCCCGCAGCGCTGCCCACAGGACGTCCGCGTCCGGCTGGACGATCGCCACCCGGGACCCGGAGTAGCGCCAGGGCAGGGTGACGAACTCGGTGTTGTGCAGGTCGATGTCCTTCAGGCTCATCGCGAAGGAGATCAGCTTGTCGGCGGAGCCGAGGCCCGGGTCGACGGTCAGCGACTTCGTGGCGGCCTCGGCCAGCGGCAACAGCCGTGTGGGGGTGAGGCCCTTGCCCTTGACCTCCTTCAGCAGGCTCGCCACGAACGCCTGCTGGCGTTTGATCCGGCCGATGTCGGAGCCGTCGCCGATGCCGTGCCGGAGCCGGACGTAGTCCAGGGCCCTCTGCCCCGACACGGTCTGCTCGCCCTTGTGGAAGAGCAGCTTGCCGGGGGAAGTGAGATGCGGGTCGAGATCGTTCTCGTGGACGTCCTGCGGCAGGCACACCCGCACCCCGCCCACCACGTCCGTCAGCTCCGCGAAGCCCTTGAAGTCGACGACGACGGTGTGGTCGACGCGCAGCCCGGTGAGCTGCTCGACCGTGTTCTGGGTGCACGCCGGGTTGCCCTCGGCGGTCTGGCCGACCGAGTACGCCGCGTTGAACATCGTGTCCGGCCGCGCCTTGGTCCAGGTGCCGTCGGGCAGCTTGCAGGGCGGGATGGTCACCAGCGTGTCGCGCGGGATGGAGACGGCGATGGCGTGCCGGTGGTCGGCGTAGACGTGCAGCAGGAAGGCGGTGTCGGAGCGGCCCACGTCGTCCTTCTCGCCGCCGCCCAGCGCGTTGTTGCCGCCGGTGCGGGTGTCGGAGCCGATGACCAGGACGTTCTCGCCCTTCGACGAGGCGGCGTCGGGGCGGTTGTCGGAGAGGCCGCCGGAGTCGAACGTGCTGATGTCGCCGTCCAGTTCGAGATACAGCCATCCGGCGCCGCCGGCGGCGAGCACGAGCAGCGCGAGCCCGATCAGGAGGGCGGTGCGTATGCCCCGGCCGCGCCGGCGGCCGCGCCGGCGCCCGCCGTCCCGGGGCGTGGCCCGGCTGCCGTGGGCGGCGCCCCCGCTCCGGTGCCGCGGCGGGTCCGTCCTCCGATTGCTGGTGACCGTCATCGGCGTCTGCTTGCCTCTCGCGCGGGGGTTGTACAGTTGCGCAATGTAGCAACTGTCGACGAGAGGGAGGGCATGACGTGCTGCGCAACGGACTGGAGCCCTGGCACCTGCTGATCGTGGCGATCGTCGTGATCGTCCTGTTCGGTTCGAAGAAGCTGCCGGACACGGCACGCTCGCTGGGCCGCTCGATGCGGATCCTCAAAAGTGAGGCCAAGGCCCTGAAGGAGGAGGGGGCTTCGGACGCGGCACCCGCCGGGCAGGCCCGGCCCGCCATGCCCGTGGACGCCGATCAGGCCCGGCCGTGAAGCGGACCCGGCGCACCGGGTGACTCTTCACACCGGCGCACCGGGCCATTCTTCGCACCGGTGCACCGGTGACTGGGCGCGACGGACCTCAGGACTGTCCCAGCGGCGCCGACGGCACCGTCTTCGCCGCCCGGGCCTCCTTGCGGCGCTTCCTGCGACTGACGCGGGGCTCCTGGTCCGGGAGCCAGCCGAAGGCGAGGCAGCTGCCGATCACGCCCAGGAGCAGGCCGACGAAGAAACCGCCCAGGTTGGAGGTCAGCCAGGTGCCCAGGGAGACCAGCACGCCGATCACCGAGTAGAACAGGCGCTGTGCGGGGTTGAAGAGGATCAGCACGCCGCACAGCAGCATCACGGCCGGGAGCAGGTACCCGGCCAGGCCCTGCATGCCGACGTGCAGGATGACGTCCAGCGACGCCTTCAGGGTGAGCAGGACCTCCGCCCCGCCCAGGGCGAGCAGCAGCCCGCCCCAGAACGGGCGGTCGGCCCGCCACTGCCTGAAGGCGGGCCGGACTCCCTCGCGCGGACCGCGCGACATCAGCAACCCGACCCGCTGAAGCCCAGCTTCAGACCGGGCAGCTTGAACACACCGGCCGTCGTGGCGTAGTTGGTCTGCCGCAGGTTGGCGATGTGCACCGTGTCGGACTGCTGACTGAACACACCCTTGGGCCCGCGGCCCTTCGGACCGGCCTTGTCGAGCGTGCTGGCGTCGTTGCCGATCTCGATGTTGTTGAACGCGGCGTCGCCGGTCAGCTCGGTCGAGTCGGTCGTCAGATCGCTGGCGCTGACCTTCTGCGACCCCTCGCCCGCCCGGATGACCAGGTTCGTACCGCCCAGGTCCACGCTCTGGCACAGCTTGGAGAGGGTCGCGTTCTTGATCACGGACGTGACGACCAGCACCTGACCGCCGGTGTCACCCGCGTTGGGGCTGCCCTCGGCCATCTCGTCCAGGCCGCCGAACTGCGCGAAACCGGTGCCGTTCAGCTCGGTGGCGGTGACCGTGAACGGCATGCCGGAGATGGCGAACTGCACGCCCAGCGCTCCCTCGGCGGTGAGGACCGCGAGGCCGGCGGCGACCAGGGTGGCCGGCACCGCCATCACCGCGGCCCGGCGTGCCCGGACCCGTCCGCGTCGCGCGGGAGCGTCACTGGCGTCCGGGGCGGCGGCGCCGTCCGGTCTTTCGGGGGTGTGCTCGGCGGAGGGGGTCATGGCTGCTCCAGGTGCGTGTGGGTGCGGATCGGACTTCGGTGGCACGTTGCCCTGGCGCGGACATCGACCACGGACGCACGTCTCCTCGCAACTCCCGGCGGATGCAAGGGCTTTCTCGTTACGCCGCAGTAGCCATCCAGGAAGTTACCGGCGGTTACATTAAGGGTCAAGGGAAGTGTGGACAAAGAGTGTCGGTTGTGCGCCGCAGGTGAGTCGCCGCTCCTGCGAAAGGCTCACCCTGGGCACAACTCCCTTACGGAGCCTTGACGTTGCGGGAGACGCAGGTCTACAACTCTCCTCGTCCCACCGGATCCGTGGCGCCGGATCCGCCGCGCGGCACTTCCGCGTGTCCCGGACCCGCTCGTCCCCGTACGGGCATCACACCGCCCGGCACGTCCGCACGGGCTTTCCGTCGCCCGAGTCCCCCGGCATGGCCGCCCTTCCTCGAGCCGTGCCACCAGCCACCCCCCGCCCGGCCCGGCCGGAGGTCCCTTCCCGTGTGAGCCTCCGGCCGGTACCCGGCCTGCCGTTGCCGGCCCGTCACGTACGGAGAAGGCGTGACGAGCCGGCGACGGCGGAGGCCCGGCGCACCCCCACCCCACACCCCCCGCTATCGAAAGAGGTACACCCGCATGCGTACGCGCACCCTCATCGCCCTCACCGCAGCCGCCGCCGCCCTGGGCCTCGCTGCCCCCGCCTCCGCGGCCGACACCCCCGTCCTGACCACCGCCGACGGCGGATCCGTCGCGGTCGGCGACGTCCTCGACGCGTCCCTGGCGAGCGGCACCGCCGCCACCTTCCACTCCAGCGCGACCGGCACCAACGGCATCTCCTGCACCAAGTCGGCGTTCTCCGCCACCGTCACGGACAACCCGGCCGCCCCGGGCACCGCCACCGAGTCCCTGACCAAGCACAGCTTCGACACCAGCGGCTGTACCGCCAACGTCGTCGGGGTGCTCGGCGTCAGCGGCATCACCGTCGACAACCTGCCCTACACCACCAGCGTGTCCTCCGACGGCACCGTCTCCGTGGCCCCGGCCGCGGGTTCCACCGTCCAGTCCACCGTCAAGCTGCGCACCCTGCTCGGCACCATCACCTGCGTCTACCAGGCCCCCGGCCTGACCGGCACGGCGAGCAACGCCGACAACAGCATCTCCTTCACCAACCAGCAGTTCACCAAGGTGTCCGGCTCGTCGCTGTGCTTCGCCAACGCCTTCTTCACCGCCAAGTACGCCCCGGTGACCAAGGGCGGCGTCGCCGTCAACGTCAACTAATCGCTGAACAGCGGTAGTTCAGCGTCGCCGTAGTCGTACGGCCAGGGCGGCGCCGCCGGTGAGCAACAGCACCGCCGCGGCGCCGCCCGCCAGCATGGGCGCCGACGGGCCGGAGGCCGGGCCGGCGGTGACGGCCAGGGGCGTCTCGTCGCCTCGCGGTCGCGATCGCGGACCGGGACTCCGCACGGCCGTGCTAGCCGACGGCGCCTCCTCCTTCGACGACTCCTCCGACGGCGCCTTCTGCTGCTCCGTCTCGCGCTCCGGCTTCCGCGCGGGCTCGGTCTCCTGCGGCTGCTGCTTCCCCGCCTGCGGGAACACCACGTCCGAGCACGAGTAATAGGTGTCCGGCGTACTGCTGTTCTGCCAGACCGTGTACAGCACGTGCCGCCCGGCCCGGTCGGACGGCAGGGTCGCCCCGAAGCGGTAGGCGCCGTTCGTCAGGGGCGGGTCCGTCACCTCCGCGAAGGGCTTGTCGGGCAGGTCGGACCAGGACAGCGGCCCGTCCGGGTCGTAGCCGGGCTTGGTCAGGTACATCCGGAACGTGCCGGTGTGCGGGATCGTCGAGACGTACCGCATGGTCAGCGTGGCGCCGGGTGTCACCCGGGTCGACGGCCAGTCGGAGCGCGCGAGATCGAGGCCCCGGTAGGCGGGCAGCCCCCCACTGCACAGCTTCCCGTCCGGGACGACCTGCCGGTCCCGGCCGCCGACGTTCGCCACCCGCAGGTTGTCCCACGCCGTGAAGGGCCCGCCGTTCGCGGCGACGGCCGCACGGCAGGCCGCCGTGCCGGCACGCTCACCCCCTTCCGGGGAGCAGGCCACCACCCGGCTCACCGGGTCCGTCGGCGCACCGTGCGCCCGGGCCGGGCCCGCCGCCCACAGCGGGAGCAGCAGCGGGGTGACGAGGGCGGCCGCGAGTGCGGTGCGGTGTGCGGTGGTACGAGACATCCGTCTGCGTCTCCTCGGCCTGGGTGGGGCGACGTTCGGTGTGCAGTACGGGAAATCGGCCCGGTGCGTTCATCACGTCACGACCCGCGCGAAAAGGGGCCATTGGGCGCTCGACCGCCCGCCATAGAGGGTGGGGTCGCCGTCGAACCGAGGGTTTCCCCCGTATCCCGCTGACCTTCTCTTTGCCTATCGTTCGAGCACCGCTGACCCACAGGTAACCCCGAACGGGTCCGCTTCCCGCCTCACGCCTGGCCGGCCATCGCGTCGCTCTTCGCTTTTCGAACGACCCCCCTCCGCTTCGAGGACGAAGCGACCCCACCGCCGCTCCGCCCAGCCCGGAGTCCGGCCACGAAAGGCAACGACCGTGCGTATCTCCCCAGAGCTCAGACGGAAGCTGATATCCGTCGCCGCCGTCTCCGCCGCCCTGCTGACCGCAGCCCCCGCCTCGGTCGCCGTCGCCCAGGAGTCCGCCACCGCCCCGGCCGCCGTCCCGGCCGCTCAGACCGAGGCCGCCCCCGGCGCCCCGGCCGAGCGCCTCATCGTCGGCTACAAGTCCGGCGCCAGCGAGGCCAAGTCGGACAAGGCCGCCGCCGCCGACGCCGCGACCAAGGCCGAGAAGACCGGCGAGGACGTCGACTTCCAGCGCCGCCTCGGTACCGGTGCCGCCCTCGTCGAGCTGGGCACCGACCCCTCCAAGGCGTCCGTCGCCGACGTCGTCGCCCAGTACCAGGCCGACCCGCAGGTCGCCTACGTCGTCCCGGACCGTCTGAACAAGCCGACGGCCGTCACTCCGAACGACACCGAGTACAGCAAGCAGTGGGACCTCTTCGAGGCCACCGCGGGCATGAACGTCCCCGGCGCCTGGGACACCACCACCGGCACCGGCGTGACCGTCGCCGTCATCGACACCGGCTACGTGGCCCACTCGGACCTGGCCGCGAACATCGTGGCCGGCTACGACTTCATCTCGGACACCGCCGTCTCCGTCGACGGCAACGGCCGTGACAGCAACCCGGCCGACCCGGGCGACTGGTACAACGACAACGAGTGCGGCCAGGGCATCGCCGCGTCCACCTCCTCCTGGCACGGCACCCACGTCGCCGGCACCATCGCCGCCGCCACCAACAACGGCAAGGGCGTCGCCGGCATCGCCTACGGCGCGAAGATCTCCCCGCTCCGCGTCCTCGGCAAGTGCGGCGGCTACGACTCCGACATCATCGACGCCATCACCTGGGCGTCCGGCGGCACCGTGGCCGGCGTGCCCGCCAACACCAACGTCGCCAAGGTCATCAACATGAGCCTCGGCGGGGGCGGCGCCTGCTCCAGCGCCACCCAGAGCGCCATCACCGGCGCCGTGAACCGCGGCACCACCGTCGTCGTCGCGGCCGGCAACGAGAACCAGAACGTCTCCAACGCCTCCCCGGCGAACTGCAACAACGTCATCGCGGTCGCCGCCACCAACCGCTCCGGCGCCAGGGCGTCCTACTCGAACTACGGGACCCTCGTCGACATCTCGGCTCCCGGCGGCCAGACCAGCACCGGTACCGCCAACGGCATCCTCTCCACGCTGAACTCCGGCACGAAGACGCCGTCGAGCGAGAACTACGCCTACTACCAGGGCACCAGCATGGCCACCCCGCACGTCGCGGGCCTCGCCGCCCTGATGAAGTCGGCCAACTCCGCCCTCACCCCGGCGCAGATCGAGTCGGCCATCAAGGCCAACGCCCGCCCGCTGCCCGGCGCCTGCTCCGGCGGCTGTGGCGCGGGCCTCGCGGACGCCGCGAAGACGGTCCAGGCCGTCAAGGGCGGTACGTCCACCGGCACGACGTTCTCCAGCACCACCGCCGTCGCCATCCCGGACAACGGCGCGGCGATCGAGTCGCCGATCAGCGTCACCGGCCGCAGCGGCAACGCCCCCTCGGCCCTCCAGGTCGGCGTGGACATCACCCACACCTACCGCGGTGACCTCGTCATCGACCTGGTCGCGCCGGACGGTTCGGCGTACCGCCTGAAGTCCGCCGCCTCGGACTCGGCCGACAACGTGAACACCACCTACACGGTGAACGCCTCCTCCGAGGTGGCCAACGGCACCTGGAAGCTGCGTGTCCAGGACACCGCGGCGCAGGACACGGGCACCCTCAACGGCTGGAAGCTGACCTTCTGATCCTCCTTCGGGAACGCTGAACGAGGCAGGCCACCCAGCGGGCGGGCCGGCCGGTGCGGATGGGGCACCGGCCGGCCCGCCTTTACGTCTGGCCCCACAAGCCCCATATTTAGATACCGAACGCGCTGTTTCCTTTCACCAGTTGCGCTTGTTTTGCCGGATGTGCACCCGCACTCCGGCACACTGGTGTGGTGAACACCGTCTGAGGGTGAGTTATCGTGTACGGGGGGTAAAAACAAACGGCATGACCCGTTCATTTCCGTCCCGGGAGAGTTCAGCCGATGGCGAGGCAGTTGCGAGCCGAGCAGACCCGCTCGACGATCATCACGGCCGCCGCTGACCTGTTCGACCGTCGCGGCTACGAATCGACCAGTCTCAGCGACATCGTGGAGCACGCCCACGTCACCAAGGGCGCCCTGTACTTCCACTTCGCGGCGAAGGAGGATCTCGCCCACGCGATCCTCGAACTCCAGTCGCACACCGCCCGCCGGATGGCGACCGAGACCGACAACCGCGGCCACACCTCCCTGGAGGCGCTGATGCGCCTCACCTTCGGCATCACCCGCATGTCCGTCGAGGACCCGGTGCTGCGGGCCGGCCTGCGGCTCGCCACAGGCGGGATCCGGCCCCGCCCGCCCCTGAGCCACCCCTTCACCGAATGGCTGGACATCGTCACCTCCCGGCTCGTCGGCGCGGTGAAGGAATCCGACCTCCACCCGGACATCGACATCGACGTCGTCGCCCACTCGCTGGTCTGCTTCTTCGTCGGCACCCGTGTCGTGGGCCGCTCCCGTGAGCCGGTCGCGCGCCAGCCCCGCCGGACCGCGGAGATGTGGAACATACTCATCCGCGGTCTGGTCCCGGTGACCCGCCGGGCCCGCTATCTCAGCCTGGCGGCGCGCCTGGAGCGGGAGATCGCCCCCGTCTGACCGGGTCGCGGGGCGAGCCGTCCCGCGCGCCGCACCCGCGCGTTACGGTGAGGCCCATGCCCGACACCCCCTCCGCACCCGTGCTCCTCGGCAACCAGCCGGGCTCCTTCCCCCACCGTGTGCTCGCCGAGCGGCACCCCGCCGTCATCCAGCAGGTCCGCGAGGCCTTCCCGTACGAACCCGCGCAGCACCGCGCCCTCGACGACCTGCTCGTCAACTGCACCGAGGGCAGGATCGAACCCCTCCCCGCCGACGCGCACGACCGCGCCCTCTGGGACGCCTGGGGACTGCGCGCGTACACCGGCCGGTCCTGGTTCGACGTGCCGTGGCTGTGGTCCGAGAGCTGGTTCTACCGCCAACTCCTCCAGGCCGTCGGCTACTTCGGCCCGGGCCCCTGGCAGGGCATCGACCCCTTCCGCCCCTCCAAGCTCGCCGAGCTCGACTCCGCCGAGACGGACGAGGAACTCGCCGCCCTCGACGACCTCTCCGGCCTCTCCGCCACCGAACAGGCACAGGCCCTGCTGCACGGCTCCCTCTGGGGCAACCGCGCCGACCTCGGCTTCCGCCTCTCCGACGAAGGGGCGCGGCAGCCGGACGCCGTCCCCGCCCTGGTCGCCGACGACAGCGACCGGCTCTGGTCACTGCTCGACACCACCGGCCCCGACAGCGGCACCCTGTGCCTGGTCGCCGACAACGCGGGCCGTGAACTCGTCCCCGATCTCCTGCTTATCGCGCACCTCCTGGAGAGCGGGAGCATCGGCCGGGCGGTGCTGCACGTCAAGCCGTACCCCTACTACGTCTCCGACGCCACCACCGCCGACGTCGTCGACGCCGTGCGCCGGCTGACCGGAGCCGGGGGAGCGGCCGCCGCGTACGGGCGGCGGCTGTGGTCCGCCCTGGCCGACGGCCGTCTCAGCCTGCGCGCCCACCCCTTCTCCAGCGCCCCGCTGCCGTACGGGCAGATGCCCGGCGACCTGCGCGCCGAGTTCACCGCGGCCACGCTGACCATCGTCAAGGGCGACCTCAACTACCGCCGCCTGGTGGGCGACCGGCTCTGGGAGCCGACCACGCCGTTCGCCGACGTCACCGCCTCCTTCCCCGGCCCGGTCGCCGCCCTGCGCACCCTGAAGTCCGACGTGATCACCGGCCTCGACGCGGACACCGAGGCCGCCCTGGTCGCCAAGGAGGAGCAGCGCTGGCGCACCAGCGGCACGCATGCGCTGATCCAGGTGAAGGTCCCCGGCTAAGCCACATCACCTCCCCCTCGCCCGCGTTCACGCCCGATTCACGCGATGGTGTGATCATGTCCGGCCCGGCGGATGCCGCCGCGGGGCGCCGGGTAGGGCCCGGCCATGACGCAGCCGTTCGAACTCCCTCCCTTCTACATGCCGCATCCCGCGCGGCTGAACCCGCATCTCGACGAGGCCCGGGCCCACTCCACGCGGTGGGCCCGCGAGATGGGCATGCTGGAGGGTTCCGGCGTCTGGGAGCAGGCCGACCTCGACGCGCACGACTACGGCCTGCTCTGCGCCTACACCCACCCCGACTGCGACGCCCCCGCCCTGTCCCTGATCACCGACTGGTACGTGTGGGTCTTCTTCTTCGACGACCACTTCCTGGAGATGTACAAGCGCAGCCCGGACCGCGCCGCCGGCAAGGCCCACCTGGACCGGCTGCCGCTGTTCATGCCGCTGGACCTGTCGACTCCCGTCCCCGAGCCGCGCAACCCGGTCGAGGCGGGCCTGGCCGACCTGTGGGCGCGCACGGTGCCGAAGATGTCCGAGGACTGGCGCCGCCGCTTCGCCGTGGCCACCGAGCACCTGCTCAACGAGTCGATGTGGGAGCTGTCCAACATCAACGAGGGGCGGATCGCCAACCCCGTCGAGTACATCGAGATGCGCCGCAAGGTCGGCGGAGCCCCCTGGTCGGCCGGGCTCGTGGAGTACGCGACCGCAGAAGTGCCCGCCGCCGTCGCCGGCACCAGGCCGCTCAGGGTGCTGATGGAGACGTTCTCCGACGCCGTGCACCTGCGCAACGACCTGTTCTCCTACCAGCGCGAGGTGGAGGACGAGGGCGAGAACAGCAACGGCGTGCTCGTCCTGGAGACCTTCTTCGGCTGCACCACACAGGAGGCCGCCGACATCGTCAACGACGTCCTCACCTCCCGGCTGCACCAGTTCGAGCACACCGCGTTCACCGAAGTGCCTGCCGTCGCCCTGGAGAAGGGGCTCACGCCGGACGAGGTCGCGGCCGTGGCGGCGTACACCAAGGGGCTCCAGGACTGGCAGTCCGGCGGCCACGAATGGCATCTGCGCTCCAGCCGCTACATGAACGAGAACGCGGCGCGCGGCGACAGCCCGTGGCCGGGCTGCTCCGGCATCGGCACCTCGGCCGCCGACGTCCGCGCCCTGCTCGCGACGGCCGGAGCCGTGGGGGCGTCGCCCACACGGTCCGGGCAGGCGGGGAGGCTGCGTTCCTTCACGCATGTGCCGTACCGGAAGGTCGGGCCGTCACGGATCCCCGACATCCGCATGCCGTTCCCGCTGCACCTCAGCCCGCACGTGGACCACGCCCGCCGCAGCCTGCGCGCCTGGGTGGGCCGGATGGGCATCCTCTCCGAAGGCGTATGGGACGAGGACAAGCTCCGGGCCTACGACCTCCCGCTCTGCTCGGCGGGCCTGGATCCGGACGCCACCCCCGAGGCACTCGACCTCAGCGCGCAGTGGCTCGCCTGGGGCACCTACGGCGACGACTACTACCCGCTGGTCTACGGACACCGCCGCGACCTCGCCGCGGCCCGGCTCACCACCGCCCGCCTGTCCGACTGCATGCCGCTCGCCGGTGAGACGCCGCCGCCCCCGGCCAACGCCATGGAGCGGGGCCTGGCCGACCTGTGGGCGCGCACCACCGCCCAGATGGCGCCCGAGGCGCGGCGCACGCTCAAGAACGCGATCGACGTCATGACCGAGAGCTGGGTGTGGGAGCTGCTCAACCAGCTCCACAACCGGGTGCCCGACCCGGTGGACTACCTGGAGATGCGCCGGGCGACCTTCGGGTCCGACCTCACGCTGAGCCTGTGCCGGATGGGACACGGCCCGTCCGTCCCGCCCGAGGTCTACAGCAGCGGCCCGGTCCGCTCCCTGGAGAACGCCGCGATGGACTTCGCGTGCCTGGTCAACGACGTCTTCTCCTACCAGAAGGAGATCGAGTTCGAAGGCGAGATGCACAACGCGATCCTCGTCGTGCAGACCTTCTTCGGCTGCGACTACCCGACCGGGCTGGGCATCGTGCACGACCTGCTGAACCAGCGCATGCGCCAGTTCGAGCACGTCGTGGAGCACGCACTGCCCGTCCTGTACGACGACTTCCGGCTCTCTCGGGAGGCGCGCGCGGCGATGGCGACCTACGTGGCGGACCTGCGGAACTGGATGTCCGGCATCCTCAACTGGCACCGCGCGGTGGACCGTTACAAGGACGAGTGGCTGTCCCGGCGCGCCCACGGCTTCCTCCCGGGCCGCCCGCCGGCCGTGCCCGTGCCCGCGCTCCGCTGAGCCGATCCCTGTCCGCGCCGGGCCCCGGTCAGTCTCACTCGTTCGTGGCTCGTCGGCCGCCGATGTGCCGGGTAGAGCACCTGCCGTGATCGTTCCGGGATCCGCCGGAGGCGATCGGCACCACCCGGAGGCGAGCCATGGAACAGACCGCGCTGCGACCCAAGCCGATGCCGGGCCAGGAGCCCGGGCCTGCCGCGCCCGGGGCCGGATCCGGCCCGTCGAGACCCCGCCCGCACGCCGCCCGGCGCCGGGGGCGGCGGCTCCTCAACGTCCTGCTGGCCGGGTTCGTCGGCGCGGTTCTGGTGCTGTCCGGGATCGGCCTCGGGGCGATGGGCGTCTCCCTGGCCGGCAAGGGCGGGCGCTTCGGCCCGAGGGCGTGGCACACGCCGTCGCCCCCCGGCGCCTCGCCCGCCGCCGCTCCGGCCGCTCCCGTCGCCACCACCCTCGGCGTGCAGGTCATGGACGCCCGCACGCCGGGGGCCGTGGTGGTGGGGCTGCACGTGCCCGGGCCGGCCCAGGCGGCCGGTCTGGTGCGCGGTGACGTCCTCCTCGCCTTCGGCACGACCCGGATCGACACGGCCGCCGATCTGGTCCGGGCCGTGGCCCGCGCCCGGCCGGGCGCGGAGGTCAGGCTGACGGTCCGCCACCGCGGCGGCGGTTACGAGCAGCTGACCCTCGTACCGGCCGTGGCGGCGTGAAGCGCCCTACCGTCCGTCCCGGAAGCGGTCCGTGAGCCGCCCCGAATCGTCCAGGACGGGGCACACCGGGCCGGGCGAGGCGCCCCGCCCGGTGATCGGCTCGCCCTCCCAGGGGCACCGGCAGGGCGTCGGGCCAGGGCCCCCGCCCGGTGCCGTGGGGGAGGGCGGTGCGCCGCCGTCAGGGCGGTCGCCTGGGTGAATGCCCGCAGACGGCTCGCGCAGCCCCCTCCGGCCGGGCAGGATGCTGCCCGTAGCACCTTCGTCCGTCCTGGGAGGCCCGGATGACCGGAAGCACCGCCGCGCCCTTCACCGCCGACGACTACCGGGCCCGCATGGAGCGCGCCGCGCGCGCGGCCGCCGACGCCGGTCTCGCGGGCCTGCTGGTGGCCCCCGGCCCGGACCTGGTGTGGCTCACCGGCTACACGCCCCCGGCGGTCACCGAACGGCTCACCCTGCTGGTCCTCGCCGCCGGGCAGGACCCCGTCCTGGTCGTCCCCGCCCTGGAGGCGCCGGACGCCGGGCGGGCGTCCGGCGCGCCCGCCCTGACCCTGCGCGACTGGACCGACGGCAAGGACCCCTACGCCGCCACCGCCGCCCTCCTCGACCCCACCGGCCGCTTCGGCATCAGCGACAACGCCTGGGCCCTGCACCTGCTGGCCCTCCAGCAGGCGCTGCCCGGCAGCTCCTACGCCTCGCTCACCGAGGCCCTGCCGATGCTGCGCGCCGTCAAGGACGCGGCCGAGCTGGACCTCATGACGGCCGCAGGAGCCGCCGCCGACGCGACGTTCGAGGAGATCCGGGGCGTCCCCTTCGCCGGCCGCCGGGAGTCCGAGGTGGCCGCCGACCTCGACCGGCTGCTGCGCCGGCACGGCCACGAGCAGGTCGACTTCACCATCGTCGCCTCCGGCCCGAACGGCGCCGACCCGCACCACGAGGCCGGTGACCGCGTCATCGAGCGCGGCGACATGGTCGTCCTGGACTTCGGCGGCCTGAAGGACGGCTACGGCTCCGACACCTCCCGCACGGTCCACGTCGGCGAACCCACCGACGAGGAACGCCGCGTGCACGACCTCGTGCGCGCGGCCCAGGAGGCCGGCTTCCGCGCCGTGCGGCCCGGGGCCGCCTGCCAGGACGTCGACCGCGCCGCCCGCAAGGTCATCGCCGACGCCGGCTACGGCGAGTACTTCATCCACCGCACCGGACACGGCATCGGGGTCACCACCCACGAGCCGCCCTACATGATCGAGGGCGAGGAACGGCCCCTCGTACCCGGCATGTGCTTCTCCGTGGAACCCGGCGTCTACCTGCCCGGCCGGTTCGGGGTCCGCATCGAGGACATTGTGACCGTCACCGAGGACGGCGGCCGGCGCCTGAACACCACCCCGCGCGAGCTGGTCATAGTGGAGTGAGGCCCCGATGTCCCCAGCCCGCCTCCCGAACGGCAACGGCGCGACCATGACCCAGGCACCCACACCCAGCGCGGACACCGTCCGCAGACTCGTCCTGTCCCTCCTCGAAGACGGCAAGGGCACCAAGGCCGCCCCGGACGGCCGGGGCGGCAAGGACCCCCGTCAGAGCGGCCCCGGCCCCGACGTCCGGCCCGCCACCCCGGGCGCCGGACCCGTCACCTGGTGGGTCGGCACCCGGCACGTGCTGCGCCTCGCACCGGACCGCGAGGCCACCGTGCGCCAGCGCCGCGAGCTGCGCCTGCGCGACCTCGTCCGCCCGCACGTCCCGACGGCGGTGCCGGCCAGCGTCGCGCACGGCGAGTGGGCACCCGGGCTGGGCTACACGATGGACACCAAGGTGCCCGGCGGCTCGGGGGAGGAGCACGACGTGTCCGCCGTCGGCGAGGCCGACCTCGCCGGGCTCCTCACGGGCCTGCGCGAGGTGCCGGTGCGGCAGGCCGAGACGCTCGGCGTGCCGCGGGCCGCGCCGCGTTCCCTGGAAGCACTGCGCCGGGCCGCCGTACGCGCCGCCGAACGCCTCGCCGCGGCCGACGAGTTCGACACCGCACGCCTCAACCAGCTCACCGCGCCCGCCGCGTCCCAGCTCGCCGCCCAGCCCGGCTCGGCGGTCCTCACCCACCACTCCCTGACCGGCGGCCATCTCGTGGTCAGCGCCGACGGCCGGGTACGCGGAGTGCTCGGCTGGGGCGGCGCGGTCGTCGGCGACCCGGCCGAGGACATCGCCGGTCTGGCGCTCGCCGTCGGCTCACCCGCCGCCGTGCGCGCCGCCACCCTCGCCGGCTACGGCGCCCGCCCCTGCCTGCGCGGTCTGTGGCTCGCCCGCTGCGACGCCGTCGTCCACCTCGCCGAGGCGCTCGGCGGCAAGGACACCGCCCTGCCGCGGACCCGGCTGTGGCGCGCCTGGGAGCCGATCCTGCTGGAACGCGTGACGGACCTCGGGGACGCCGACGACGCCCCGTAGCGGGCCGGGCGCCCGCACCCCGTACGGCTATCCTCCGCCCATGAAGCGCACCGTCGCCGCCCGGTCGGTCCCGGCCGTCGTCCTGCTGTGCCTGGCCGGCTGCTCAGGCACCGCCGGGCCCTCCGCACCCGGCGCCACGGCGTCCCCGGCACGCCAGCGCACCCCGGCGGAGCGGCTCGGCACGCTCATGGTCACGGCGGCCGACCTCGGAGAGGGCTACTCCTTGCGGCCCTTCGACCCGGCCGCGGGGAAGTCCGTCTTCGCCCGGTCCGCGCAGGAGATCACCGGCGACGCCTGCACCCCGCTGGCGGCCATGACGCATCAACTGCCCCTCGGCAGGCCGCAGGGCGTCCTCAGCCGCCTCGTCACGACCGACGAGGCCCCCGGCACCCGCATCTACGTCACGGTCGCCACCTACGCCCCGGGCGCGGCGGTGACGGCGATGGACACCCTCCTCGCCGACGCCGTGCAGGGCTGCTCCCTCGGCTTCACCGCCCGGGCCCACGGCAGGATCGAGCTGTACTACCCCTTCGAGCCCGAGGACAGCCCCGACGCCGGCGACGAGGCACTCGCCTATCGCGGCGCCGTCACGCCGCGGGGCGGAGCGACGCGCCCGATCCGCACCGCCGTCGTGCGGCACGGGGACGCCATCACCGTCTGCACCGCGGTCGGAGGTGCCGGCATCGCGCGGCCGGGGCTCCTCGCGCCCGTCGTCGAGGCGCAGGACGCGAAGCTCCCCTGACCGCCGCACTCAGGCCTGCGACAGCACCACGCCGGACTCCCCGGGCAGCCGCACCACCCCGTCCGCCCCGGGCGCCTCCACCGGCTCCCACGCGGCCAGGACCCGCGCGTGGGGCACGCCGAGCGGCAGCTCGGCCGGCTCGGGGGCCAGGTTCACCGCCACCAGGACGTCCCCGCGCCGGAAGGCGAGCCAGCGGCGCTCCTCGTCGTAGGCCACCTTCGTGTCAGCGAGGTCCGGGTCGGTCAGATCCGGCTGCTCGTGGCGCAGGGCGAGGAGCCGCCGGTACCAGGCCAGCACGCGCGCGTGGGGCTCGCGTTCCGGTTCCGACCAGTCGAGGCAGGAGCGGTCCCGGGTCGCCGGGTCCTGCGGGTCGGGAACGTCCTCCTCCTTCCAGCCGTGCGCGGCGAACTCCCGCCGCCTGCCCCGCCGTACGGCGTCCGCCAGCTCCGGATCCGTGTGGTCGGTGAAGAACTGCCAGGGCGTGCCCGCGGCCCACTCCTCGCCCATGAAGAGCATCGGCGTGAACGGCGCCGTCAGCACCAGCGTGGCCGCGCACGCCAGCAGCCCGGGGGAGAGGAGGGCGGAAAGCCGGTCCCCCTGCGCCCGGTTGCCGACCTGGTCGTGGGTCTGGCTGTAGCCGAGCAGCCGGTGCCCGGCCACCCGCGAGCGGTCCAGCGGACGCCCGTGGTGCCGCTCGCGGAAGCTGGAGTACGACCCGTCGTGGAAGTAGCCGCCGGTGAGGGTCTTGGCGAGCCCGGCCAGCGGGGCGCGCGCGAAGTCGGCGTAGTACCCCTGCGCCTCACCCGTGAGCGTGGTGTGCAGGGCGTGGTGGAAGTCGTCGTTCCACTGCGCGTGCAGCCCCAGGCCGCCCGCCGCGCGGGAGGTGATGAGCCGGGGGTCGTTCAGGTCCGACTCGGCGACCAGGAACAACGGCCGCCCCGTCTCGGCGGCCAGCGCGTCCACGGCCTCCGACAGCTCCTCGAGGAAGTGCCGGGCCCGCGTGTCCACCAGCGCGTGCACCGCGTCCAGGCGCAGCCCGTCGAGCCGGTAGTCGCGCAGCCACGCCAGCGCGCTGCCGATCAGGAACGCGCGCACCTCGTCCGAGCCGGGCGCGTCCAGGTTGACCGCGGCGCCCCAGGGGGTGTGATGGGTGCCGGTGAGGTACGGGCCGAAGACGGGCAGGTAGTTGCCGGACGGCCCGAAGTGGTTGTGCACCACGTCGAGCACCACGCCCAGCCCCAGCGCGTGCGCCCGGTCGACGAAGCGTTTCAGCGCCTCGGGCCCGCCGTACGGCTCGTGCACCGCCCACAGCGAGACGCCCTCGTAGCCCCAGCCGTGCGTGCCCGGGAAGGGCGTGAGCGGCATCAGCTCCACGTGCGTGACGCCCAGTTCGGCGAGGTGGCGAAGCCGCTCGGCGGCCGCGTCCAGGGTGCCCTCCGGCGTGTACGTCCCCACGTGCAGCTCGTACAGCACCGCGCCCGGCAGCGGCCGCCCCTGCCATCCAGCGCGCCACGCGAACCGGTCGTGATCGACGACCGCGCTCAGCCCGTCGGGGCCGTCCGGCTGCCTCCGCGAGCGCGGATCGGGCAGCACGGGCCCGTCGTCCAGCGCGAAGCCGTACCGGGACCCCTCGCGCGCCTCGGCCTCGGCCCGCCACCAGCCCGCCCGTTCCGGATCGCGCTCCATCGCGCGTGTGACGTCGTCGCACCGCAGCGTCACACGGCCGGCCTGTGGTGCCCACACCTCGAACTGCACGGACGGTTCCCCTTCGTCTGCTCACCGTGATGTAGCCCGTCCATGGTGCGTCAAAAAAGATCAATCCGCTGGCGCATCCACCCATTTGCGGCGGGTCTCACCGGGTACGCGCGCGGTGGTGGCCGATTTCCCGTTTTCTGGACAGCCCGGCCGCGCTGCCCGACAATCACGAGCGTGACGTCGTCCTTCGAGTTCAACACGTTCCCCGCGCGGCTCTCCGACGCGGAGCGCGACCGGGCGCTGAAGGTCCTCCGTGACGGCGTCGCCATGGGCCGTCTGTCCCACGACACGTTCGTGCGCCGCATGGAGCTGGCGCTCGCCGCCCGCCGCCCGGACGAACTCGCCGTGCTCACCGCCGACCTGCGCACCGAGAGCCGGGTCGCGCGCGTGGTCTTCGGCACCGTCGAGGCGGTCTCGGGGTTCACCGTCCGCATGCGCCGGGCCTGGCAGGCCGAGCGGCTGCCCAAACTGCTGCTGCCCCACCCGGCGCACGGCCATCCGCTGCGCATAGGCCGTGACCCCGCCAGCGGACTGCGCCTCAACCACGAGACGGTCTCCCGCGTGCACGCCGAACTCCGGCACCAGGGCGGCCTGTGGGTCCTGCGCGACCTCGGCTCCACCAACGGCACGACGGTCAACGGCCGGCGTGTCGTCGGCGCGGCCGTCGTCCGCGAAGGGGACCAGGTCGGGTTCGGCCGGGTCATGTTCCGGCTGTCGGCCGGCTGACCGGAAACGGAGCCACGCCTTCGCCCTGGCCTGGGGATTGCCGTGTGCCGGTCCCGTAAGCGTGGCTGAAATGCCTTTGCCGTCCACGGTGTTGACGTACCCCTGAAGTCGTGACTCACTGTGCGTACGCCATCTACACCTGGTGAACCGACGGCACCGCATGGGGAGGTGTGCCCTGCCGCCCCTCCCGCGCTATCCGACCGTCGACGAACTGGGCGCCCGGGCCACCGCCCTCGTCGCCCGCCACCCCCGTGACGCCCGCCTGCGCCGGGTCGGCACGTCCCGCGCCGGCACCCCCCTGTGGCTGCTCTCCGTCGGCCACGGCAGCCGCCAGACCCTGGTCGTCGCCGGCCCCCACGCCAACGAACCGGTGGGCGGCGCCACCGTGCTGCGCCTGGCCGAGCGGACCCTGGCCGACCCGCGGCTCACCGAGGGCGCCGACGCCACCTGGAACCTGCTGCTGTGCCTCGATCCGGACGGCTCGCGCCGCAACGAGGGCTGGCTGACCGGCCCCTACACGCTCGGCCGGTATGTGCGGAACTTCTTCAGACCCGGCTTCCTGGAACAGCCCGAGTGGCTGCCCGACGGCGCGGCCGGCGCCGCCCTGCCGGAGACCCGGGCCCTGCTCGGTCTCCAAGACGAACTGCGCCCGTTCCTCCAGTGCTCCCTGCACGGCGTGGACATCGGCGGCGGCTTCGTCGAGCTCACCCACGACCTGCCGGGCTTCGACCGGCGCCTGGCGCACATCGCCGCCCGGCTCGGCATCCCGCGCGAACTCGGCGCGTACGACGCCCTGTACTGGCCCGGGCTCGGGCCCGCCGTCTACCGGATCCCGCCACCGCGCCGGGCCGGTCTGGCCGCGGCCATCACGGAGGCGGCCGTCGAGTCCACGTGGTTCCACCCCTACCGGCACGGCACCGTCACCGCGGTCGTCGAGGCGCCCATGTGGGGCGTGACGGCCGTGGCGGACGGTTCCCCGCCCGCGCACCGGGACGCCGTGCTGCGGGCCGTCAGCCGGACCCTGCGCCACGACACGGGCCTCCTGCGGCACCTGCTGGCCCGGATCCGGCCGTACCTGACCACGCCGGACGCGGCCCGTCTGCTCGCCCCGGTCGACGACTACCTCCTGGTCTGCCCCGGCCTCGCCGACGCCTGGGACCCCGACACCGGCGACAGCCCGGCCCACCCCCTGCCGCCGCTGAGCACCGCCCACCTGGTCGCCCTGAGCATCTCCGGGCGGCGGCTGGCGCTGCGCACGGCGGGGCTGCTGCACCAGCTCGTCAGGGCCGCGGGCCGGGACCCGGCGGGGGCGCTGCCGGAGCTGGACCGGCTGATCGACGCGTGGTGCGCCGACTACCGTGACGGCTGCCGGGCGCGCTGGATCCCGGTGGCCCGCCAGGCCGAGTACCAGGCCCGCGTGGTGCTGGCCGCGTTCGAACTGGCGGGACGGCAGGCGCCCGTGGGCCCGGGGCCGGGCGAGCCGGTACCGGGCGAGCCGGTACCGGTGCAGCGGGACTGAGACCGCGACCGGGACGGAGACCGCGACCGGGACGGAGGACCGCCCGGTCACCCCTGGGCCTTGTCCGGCACGGCCCCCGCGACGACGGCCCTACGGCGCCGCCTCGCGCGCGTGCAGCGCCGCCGCCACCACCGTGCGGGACTGGTGCTCCACCTGGTGCTCCAGCGGCACCCAGCGGGCGCGGAAACGTTCCGCGAAGGCGTCGCTCCAGGTCGAGACGAGCTCCTCGAGCTGTTTCGCCGCTCCGTCGTCCGTCCCGCGCAGCACCCGCAGCAGCATGGCCGCCGCCCGCAGCGGCACCCGGCGCGCGAACGCGTCCACGCTGCCGACGTACGCCCGGGTGAGGTCGGCGGGCGGGGTGTGGATCAGGTCGGACGCCAGTCCCGGCACCAGCTCCAGCCCCCACCGGGCGGCCCGCAGCAACGGCCCGTCCAGGTCCGCCAGCCGGGGCAGCGCACCGTCGAGGACCCGGGTCACCTCCAGAGCGTCGCGCTGGAGCCGGCGCGCCAGCCGCCCGATGGCCGCCGCCGGAGCCGGATGCGGAGCCGGGTCGTCCACCAGGTCGCTCGCCCACATCGGCACCTCGACCACCGCGGTCAGCCCGCCGTAGCGGTGGGCGTGATACCAGGTGCTGTGCCGCGCGTCGTCCGGCAGGCTCGGGTACGCCGGCCCGATGTCCGGCGCGGGCATGACGTGCACGCCCGGCCCGGAGGCGGGCCAGCCCGCGGCGTCCGACGCGCCGGTCTCCACCGGGATGTGCAGCTCCGCCGCGGACTTCCCGAAGGGCTCCGCGAGCCCCGGCACGTCCTTCGTCAGCTGCACCCAGCTGCCGCCCAGGTCCGTGCCGTGCAGGGTGACCTGGAGGTAGGGGCGCAGCTCGTCGATGACACCCGTCAGGGCCAGGGTCTCCGGCGGCAGCCGGTCCGGCGGCAGCACCGACGGCGCCCACTCGGGCTGCTCGGGGCCCGCCGGCCGGAAGAAGCCGAGGTGGTAGTCGAAGAGGCTGCGCGGCGCCGGCGTCACGTGCAGGCTCGCCCCGTCGGGATCCGCGCACAGCAGGAAGTGCCAGGAGATGCCGTCCCGCAGCTCCCGCTGCTCCAGGACCCGCCGGGCGAGGGCGAGCAGGGTGCAGGAGCCGGTCGGCTCGTTGGCGTGGGCGCCGGCCACCACCAGTACGGCGCGGGGGGCCCGGCCCACGGAGAGCAGGTGCAGGGGTCTGCCCGCGCGGGAGGCACCCACCTGCCGCAGGGTGCACACACCGGGGCGCTGAGCGGTCAACGCCCGGGCAGCAGAGAGCTGTTCGTTCACCGTCGGGTAGCGCAGCTCCGGCAGGACACTCACCCCCGTCACATCCGCCCGAGTTCGCCATCGCAGTACCCCACGGCCATGGTGCGGTGTCAAGGGCGCCACCGGGGAGGCTCCAGGGGGCGCCCGGAAGCACGGGCCGCCGGTCACCGCTGGTGCAACCCCCGCCCCGCCAGGGTCAGGAACACCTCGCCGACCGCCTCGGAGAGCGTGGGGTGCGGGTGGACGTGCCGGGCCACGTCGGACGGCTCGGCGTCCCAGCCGACGATCAGCTGGCTCCCGGCGATCATCTCCGACACGTGCGGACCCACCAGATGCACGCCGAGCACCCGCCCGCCGGTCTCGGTGACGACCTTCACCATCCCGCCCTGCCCGTGCACCATGCCCTTCGCGACGGCGGTCAGCGGCATGGTGCCGGTCTCCACCTCGTGGCCCCGGGTGCGTGCCTCGGCCTCGCTCAGCCCCACCGCGGCCGTCTGCGGCGACGAGTAGGTCACGCGGGGCACGGCCGTGTAGTCCACCGGCGCGGACTCCACGCCCGCCAGCGTCTCGGCCACCAGCAGCCCTTCCGCGAACGACGCGTGGGCCAGTCCGAGCGACGGCGGCGGCAGCAGGTCGCCCACCACGTGCACCCCGGGCACGGCCGTCTCCAGCCGGTCCCAGCGGGCCGGCTCGACGAACCCCCGCGCGTCCGTGACGAGCCCCGCGGCGGCCACGTCCAGGCCGTCGGTGACCGGCACCCGCCCCACCGCGACGAGCAGCCGCTCGGCCTCCACGGTGAGCGTCTCGCCCCGGGCCGTACGCACGCGGGCCCGCACCCCGTCGCCGAGGACCTCGGCGTCCAGCAGGCGGGCGCCGGCCCGGACGTCGATGCCGCGCTTCTTCAGGCCCCGGGCCAGATGACGGCTCACGTCCGCGTCCTCCAGCGGCACGATCCGGTCGGCGGCCTCCACCAGCGTGACCTCGGCGCCCAGGGAGCGGTGGAGCGAGGCGTACTCCACCCCGATCGCGCCGCCGCCCAGCACCAGCACCGACGCCGGGAGCCCGGGGGCGAAGAGGGCGTCGTCGCTGGTCACCACGCGCCACCCGTCCGGCTCGAGCCCCGGGAGCGTGCGCGGCCGTGAGCCGGTGGCCAGGACCAGCCCACGGCGCGCGCAGAGGTCACGCACGCCGGGTTCGCCGTGCACGCCCTCCACCCGCACCGAGCGCGGCCCCGTGAGGCGGGCGCTCCCCTCGATCACCCGCACCCCCGCCCGATCGAGGTGCGCCCCCACCCCCCGGTGGTTGCGCGCCACGATGTCGTCGCGCGTGGCCACCAGAGCCGACCAGTCGACCGCGTCCACCGTCGCCTTCACCCCCCAGCGGTCGCGGGCCTCGGCGATGCCGTCGACGAGTTCGGCCGCGTGCAGCATCGCCTTGCTGGGGATGCAGCCGCGGTGCAGACAGGTCCCCCCGACCTTGTCCCGCTCCACGAGCACGACCTGGAGACCGAGGGCCGCGGCGCGCAGGGCGGTGCTGTAACCGCCCGTGCCGCCGCCGATGACGATGACGTCCGCTGTGTCCATGCCATCAGCCTCCGCCCGGCCCTTGCCATGAGTCCAAGGCAATGTTCTTGTGGCATCGATGCACGGTGTTTATGGGGGAGGGCCATGAGTCTGCGGCAGATGGAGTACTTCCTGACGGTCGTGGAGGAGGCCTCCTTCACCCGCGCGGCCGAGCTCCTGCACGTCTCGCAGCCGGCGCTCTCCCACCAGATCAAGGCGCTGGAACGGTCGGTGGGCGGCGCCCTGCTGGAGCGCATGCCGCGCGGTGTGCGCCTGACGCCGATGGGACGTGCCTTCCGGCCGCACGCCGAGCTCGCCGTGCGCAGCGCCGCCCAGGCCCGTCGCGCGGCCCGGGCCGCCGCCGGGGCGGAGGGCGGTGAACTCCACATCGCAGCCGTCCACTCCGTCGCGGTCGGCGTCCTGCCGGACGTCTTCGCCCGCTGGCGCGCCGCCCACCCGAGGGTGCTGCTGCACCTCCACGAGTACGCCACCTCGCAGGCCCTGCAGGAGCAGGTCGAGCGCGGCACCGCCGACCTCGCCGTCGGCCCGGCGCCCGTCGACTGGCCGGGGACGGTGGTGCCGGTCGGCGAGGAGGAGATCGTCCTCGTGGTCCCCTTCGACGACCGGTTCGCCGGCCGCGCCACGGTGACGCTGCCGGAGCTGGCCGACCGCCCGTGGGTGCGCTGCGCCATGGAACCGGTCGTCCACGGCGAACGCTTCCTCGACTGGGCGTGCGGCCGCGCCGGCTTCACGCCGCGCACCGCCGCGTTCACCGAGCACACCTCGACGGCGGTACGGATGGCCGCGGCGGGCGTCGGCGTGTGTGCCGCGCCCGCCCACATCGTCCGGGACGCGGTCGGCGAGGGCTGTGTCGTCCTGTCGCCCGACCCGCCCTGGAAGCGCACCCTGACGGTCTACTCACGCGTGGCGCCGACCGCCGCCGCGGCGGCCTTCGTCGAACTGCTGCACAAGGCCTGGCCGCACCCACGCGTCCTGCGGAACCCGCCCTACGAGACCTGCCCTGAGGACGACGCCGCGGTGGCCTGAGTGCGGTCCCCGGGGTGGGGCCGTTGCCTGGGTGCGATCGGCCCGGTGCCGGGGCGATCGCCTGGGTGCCGCCGCCTGAGCGTGGTCGCCGGGTTCGGGCGGTCGCCCTGAGCGTCGTCGCCCAGGCGACCTCAGGCGTCCACGCCCCGCGGTCGCCCTGCGTTCAGTCGCCCAGGTCCCCGCGATCGACCACGCCCCCACCGTCGCCTCGAGCTAGTCGTACGCCTTCTCCAGCAGCGCGACCGGCTGTCCCTCGAACAGCTCCGCCACGCGCGCGTGCCCCGTGAACTCCCGCCCCGGCTCCAGCACGTCCGCCCAGCGGCCCGGCGGCAGCGGCAGTACGGTGTCGCGCCAGCCGCCCGCCTCGGCGAGCCGCAGCGACAGGCGGGTCACGGCCGTCACCACCTCGCCGGACCGGGCGAACGCCAGACAGTGCCCGGCCGCCGGCCCCTCGGCCGGCAGCGCCGTGTAGGTGGCCGTGTCGCCGAACGCGCCGGGCCGCCGGGTCCGCAGCCCCAGCGCCGCCCGCGTCACCGCCGCCTTCCGCGCGGACGTGCCACCGGACTCCTCCGGCGGGAAGCCCACCGCCCGCCGGTTGTCCGGGTCGACCAGCGCCCGGTACTCGGCCTCCGTGCCCTGGTAGACGTCCGGGACGCCCGGCATCGTCAGCTGCACCAGGGCCGCGCCCAGCACATTGGCTTGGATGTGCGGCGCCAGCGACTGGCGGAACGCGTTGACCCGCTCGCCCGGCGCCCCGCACGGCCCGGCCGCCACGAACCGCTCCACGGCCTCCTCGTAGGACGGCTCCTGCTCGGTCCAGCTCGTGTACAGGCCCGCCTCGCGCACATGCTTCAGCAGCGCCCCCCGCACCCGCTCGAGCGCCCCGGCCTCCGGGCCCAGCCCGAACACCGTCTGCCAGGCCGCCCACGCCAGTTGCGCGTCCGGTACTCCCTCCCCGGAGCGGGTCACCTCCGCCAGCACGTCCGCCCAGCGGTCCGGGCACTCGGTGAGCACGTGCAGCGCCGCCCGGACGTCGGCACTGCGCTTGGTGTCGTGGGTCGAGACGACCGTGCCGGACGCCGGCCAGTCGCGCTGCATCCGCGCGCAGTACGCGTGGAACTCCTCCGGCGACAGCGCCGGGGCGCCCGGGTTCCCGCCCACCTCGGTCGCCGACAGCAGCGGCACGTACCGGTAGAAGGCCGTGTCCTCCACCGACTTGGCCCGCAGCGCCGACGAGGTCTGCGCGAACCGTGTCCGGAACTCCACCTGAGCGGGCCCGTCGCCGTAGCGCCCCAGCACCAGGTCCCGTACGACGTCCACCGCCCCGGCCTCCTCGGGCACCGCGAAGGCCTGCCGGGCCCCGGCCGCCGCCTCCTCGGTGACCACGGACGCCGCGTCGACCGACTCGTAGGGCCGGTAGACCTCCATCCGTACCAGCAGCTCCTGGAGGGCCGTGCGCAGCGCCCAGGGCGCGCGGTCGCGCAAGGCCGGTTCCGGCGAGGTCGCGCAGAGCCGCGTCAGCACCCGGGTCAGCCGGTCGGTCTCGGTGGCCAGCTCGTGCGTGAGGACCTTGTACGCCGCCCGGCGCACCGTCGCCTCCCACTGCCCGCCCCGGTCCGTCTGCGGGGCGGCGAAGCGCCGGTACCGGCCCAGCAGGTCGCCGAAACCGGCCGGGTCCGTGAAGACCCCGTCCACGTGCCGCAGGGCGTCGTAACCGGTGGTCCCGGCGACGGGCCAGGACGCCGGCAGGTGCTCGCCGTCGGCCAGGATCTTCTCCACGACCGTCCAGCGGCCCCCGGTCGCCTCGTGCAGCCGCCGGAGGTAGCCGTCGGGGTCGGCCAGCCCGTCGGGGTGGTCGATGCGCAGCCCGTCGATCACGCCCTCGTGCAGCAGCCCGAGGATCTTGTCGTGGGTGGCCTCGAACACCTCCGGGTCCTCCACCCGGACCCCGATGAGCTCCGAGATGCTGAAGAACCGCCGGTAGTTGAGCTCGGTCCGGGCCAGCCGCCACCACACCGGGCGGTACCACTGCGCGTCCAGCAGATGCGGCAGCGGCAGGTCCTCGGTGCCCTCGCGCAGCGGGAGGACGTGGTCGTAGTAGCGCAGCACGTCGCCGTCGACGCGCAGCTCGTCGAGCACCTCGCCCAGCGGCCCGCCGAGGACCGGCAGGAGCACCTGGCCGTCCTGCGCCTCCCAGTCGATGTCGAACCAGCGCGCGTACGGCGATTTCGGGCCCTCGCGCAGCACCTCCCACAGGGCGCGGTTGTGGCGCGGGGACATGGCCATGTGGTTGGGGACGATGTCCACCACCAGGCCGAGCCCGTGGTCCCGGGCGGTGCGCGCCAGCGCCCGCAGCCCCTCCTCGCCGCCCAGCTCCTCGCGCACCCGCGCGTGGTCGACGACGTCGTAGCCGTGCGTCGAGCCCGGCACCGCCTCCAGGACGGGGGACAGGTGCAGGTGCGAGACGCCGAGCGAGGCCAGATACGGCACGGCGGCCGCGGCTGCTCCGAACGGGAACTCGGGCTGCAGTTGCAGCCGGTACGTGGCCGTGGGCACCACCGGGTCAGGTCGCTCAGGTGTCATGGAACGTACGTACCCGCCCCGCCGCCGTTCGTGTCATCCCCCGCGCCAGGTGCGTCGCGCGTCGCCCGGACGAGTGGCTTCCGGGCGACGCGCACGCCTGAGCGGTCAGACGGGCCGCTGGAGCACCGTCATGCTCCGGTCCGTCAGGGTCAACCGGTCCCCGGCCTGCACCTTCGGGCCGGTGCCCGAGGGCGTCCCGTCCGCGCGGGCCGTGTCCACGACGACCTCCCACTGCCGCCCGTGATTGACCGGAACCACGAACTCCAGCGGCTTCGGCGAGGCGTTGAACATCAGCAGGAACGAGTCGTCGGTGATGCGCTCCCCGCGCGCGCCCGGCTCGGAGATCGCGTTGCCGTTGAGGAACACCGTCAGCGCCGAGGCCTGCGCCGAGTCCCAGTCGCGCTGGGTCATCTCCCGGCCGTCGGGGGTGAACCAGGCGATGTCGGACAGGTCGTCGTGCGTGCCCTCCACGGGCCGTCCGTGGAAGAAACGCCTGCGGCGGAAGACCGGGTGGTCCCGGCGCAGCCACACCATCGCGCGGGTGAAGGCCAGCAGCTCCCTGCTCAGCCCGCCCTCGGCCTCCTCCCCCTCCTCGGGCCACTCCACCCAGGACAGCTCGTTGTCCTGGCAGTAGGCGTTGTTGTTGCCGTGCTGGGTGCGGGCGAACTCGTCGCCGTGGCTGATCATGGGCACGCCCTGGGACAGCATCAGCGTCGCGATGAAGTTCCGCATCTGCCGGGCCCGCAGCGCCAGCACGTCCGGGTCGTCGGTCTCGCCCTCGACCCCGCAGTTCCAGGACCGGTTGTGGCTCTCCCCGTCCCGGTTGTCCTCGCCGTTGGCCTCGTTGTGCTTGTCGTTGTAGGCCACCAGGTCGTGCAGCGGGAAGCCGTCGTGGCAGGTCACGAAGTTGATCGAGGCCAGCGGACGGCGTCCGTCGTCCTGGTAGAGGTCCGAGGAGCCGGTCAGCCGGGAGGCGAACTCCGCGAGGGTGCGCTGCTCGCCCCGCCACAGGTCGCGCACCGTGTCGCGGTACTTGCCGTTCCACTCGGTCCACAGCGGCGGGAAGTTGCCCACCTGGTAGCCGCCCTCGCCCACGTCCCACGGCTCGGCGATCAGCTTCACCTGCGAGACCACCGGGTCCTGCTGCACCAGGTCGAAGAACGACGACAGCCGGTCCACCTCGTGGAACTGCCGGGCGAGCGTCGCCGCCAGGTCGAAGCGGAACCCGTCGACGTGCATGTCCGTCACCCAGTACCGCAGCGAGTCCATGATCAGCTGGAGCACGTGCGGGGACCGCATCAGCAGGGAATTTCCCGTGCCGGTCGTGTC
Source organism: Streptomyces sp. NPDC043685 (assembly GCF_056436585.1). NCBI lineage: Bacteria > Bacillati > Actinomycetota > Actinomycetes > Kitasatosporales > Streptomycetaceae > Streptomyces > Streptomyces sp. NPDC043685. The sequence continues at coordinate 504,853 of NZ_JBWKCH010000006.1, forward strand.
CATGTAGTAGCGGGGGTCGTCGGTCAGCCGGTAGTAGCGCGAGTTGTCCAGGCCCTTGAAGGACAGGGTCGGGCCCAGGTGGTTGCCCTCGGCGGTGTGGTTGTAGACCACGTCGAGGATCACCTCGATGCCGGCCTCGTGCAGGGCCTTGACCGCCGACTTGAACTCCAGCACCTGCTGGCCCCGGTCGCCCCAGGACGCGTAGGCGTTGTGCGGGGCGAAGAAGCCGATGGTGTTGTAGCCCCAGTAGTTGTTCAGGCCCATGTCGACCAGGCGATGATCGTTCACGAACTGGTGCACGGGCATCAGCTCCAGGGCCGTGACCCCGAGCTCGGTGAGGTGCTCGATGATCGCCGGGTGGGCGAGGGCCGCGTACGTGCCGCGCAGCTCTTCCGGCAGACCGGGGTGACGCATGGTGAGGCCCTTGACATGGGCCTCGTAGATCACCGTGTGGTGGTACTCGGTGCGCGGGCGCCGGTCGTCGCCCCAGTCGAAGTAGGGGTTGACCACGACGGACGTCATCGTGTGCGGCGCCGAGTCGAGGTCGTTGCGCCGGTCGGGGTCGTCGAAGTGGTAGCCGTAGACCTCCTCACCCCAGCTGATGGAACCGCTGATCGCACGCGCGTACGGGTCGAGCAGCAGCTTCGCGGAGTTGCAGCGCAATCCGTGCTCAGGCGCGTACGGTCCGTGCACCCGGAACCCGTACCGCTGCCCCGGCATGATGCCCGGTACGTACGCGTGCCGGACGAACGCGTCGCTCTCGCGGAGCTCGATCGCCGTCTCCGAGCCGTCGTCGTGCAGCAGACACAGCTCTACTCGGTCCGCGGCCTCCGTGAAGACCGCGAAGTTGGTGCCGGCGCCGTCGTACGTGGCACCGAGTGGATACGCCTCTCCAGGCCAGACCTGCATGAATACGACTCTTTCAGGTGTGCGGCGCCGGTGGGGACGCCTTGGTCCCGAGTCTCCCCGAAAGTGAGGGAACCTCCTATGACTTATCTCCCTCTTACCGAGTGACCAGTGCATACGAGGTATGCCGAACCATTGGGGCAATCACATACTCCCGGGGCTGTTGGGGGAGTAGGGGGAAGACGTGCGCAACATAGTGCACCGCCATCTGGGCAAGGTGGTGGCGGGTACGGCCATCGCGGTGGCGGGAACCGCCGTGATGATCGGGATCACCCTGCCGGGCACGGCCGGAGCGGACGACACGGGGACCCGGGCGGGGCAGTCCGTCTCGCAGGACACCGGTGACCGGGTGGACGGCGACCGGGCGGCCGGGGGCCGGGAAGCCGGAGGCCGGGCCGTGGAGCCCGGGGTCGTCGAGGAGGCACCGGCCGAGGGGCAGCGGGGCGAGGGCCGTGATCCGCTGACCGACGACGAGCTGAAGCGGGTCGAGAAGATCGCCCTCAGCCGGCAGCTGTTCCAGAGCGGTGAGAGCGTCGACGGGGACCGCGGCCCGCAGCGCCTCGGCGTCGACCTGGCCGAACCCGAGTCCGACGAGGCCGGCAAGCCGGGCGCGCCCCGGCGCGCCGACGTCACGTTCTACGACTACCGGGACGACACCCTCGTCACCCGGACCGTCGACCTCACCTCCGGCAAGGTGGTGCACACCGACACCCAGCACGGCGTCCAGCCGCCGCTCAGCCGCGCCGAGAAGGCCGAGGCGGCCGCACTCCTGATCGCCGACCCGCTGGGCGCGGGCCTCAAGGCCGACTACCGGGACGCCACCGGCAGGGCGCTCACCTCCCCGGACCAGCTCCAGCTCAGCGGCGCCGTCTACCGGGCCACGCCGGGCGCCCAGCCCGCCGTGCTCGACCGGTGCGGAGAGCACCGCTGCGTCCGGCTGTTCCCCAAGGTCAAGAACGGCCCGTGGATCGACGCCAGGGCGCTGGTGATCGACCTGAGCGCCCGCAAGGTCGCCCGGCTCGGCCGCTGACCCGCCCTTGTCGCTCACCCGTCCACCTCGCTCCTCCTCGTCAGGGAGTCATTTCGTCATGCGCGTGAACAGCAACACCAAGGCCCGCACCCGGGCGGCCGTGGGCCTGACCGTGGCCGCGCTGGCCGCCGGCGCCACGGCCGGCGCGGGGCCGGCCACCGCCGCCCCGAAGGCGGCCCCCGCCGCGGCAGCGGCCGCCGAGTGCAGCACCGCCTACCGCATCGAGCAGAAGCTCTCCTCCGGCACGACCTGGCGGATGTGCTGGCGCTACGACGGCAAGGCCGGCCTCGTCCTGGAGAACATCTCGTACCAGCCGAAGGGGGAGGCCAAACCGATCAAAGTCCTCAACAGCGCCCGTCTCGGCCAGATCCACGTCCCCTACGACGACGGCTCGGTCGAGTACGACGACCTCACCGGCTTCGACTTCGCCCAGGGCCTGATGAACCTGGCGCCGGGCGAGTGCCCCGGCGGGGCCATCAAGACCGTCAAGGTCCCCGACTCCTGGAACGAGGACCCGAACGTCAAGGGTCTGTGCACCACCACCCGCTCCCGCGGCCACGCCTACCGCATGCAGGGCGACACGGCGAACAAGGTCTACCAGGCCGAGGGCAAGGACCTCCTCGTCTACACGGTGAACCAGGTCGGCTGGTACGAGTACATGACCGAGTGGCGCTTCCAGGACGACGGCACGATCACCATGAACGTCGGCGCCACCGGCAGCCTGTCCTTCGACGACTACGACGCCGGTGACGGCCGCGGCTGGCCCATCGGCAAGGGCGCGAGCGCGGCCAAGGCCACCAGCCACAGCCACAACGCCTTCTGGCGGCTCGACTTCGCCCTGGACGGCTCCACCAAGAACCGCGTCGAGCAGTACGACTCCACCGTCACCGCGCCCGCCCGCGGCCAGCGCGCCCCCACCACCAAGACCACCCGTACCAAGGTGACCAAGGAACTGGCCGGGGACAGCAAGGCCTACCGCTGGTGGCGCATGGTCAGCGCGACCGGCAAGAACAAGGACGGACACGCGCGCTCCTACGAGATCGTCCCCGGGGTCACGACCAAGTACCCGGGCCGCAGCTACACCAAGCACGACCTGTACGTCACGCAGTACAACAAGTGCGAACTGTTCGCCAGCCACAACCCCGGCAACTGCGGGGCCGGGGCCGGGAAGTCCGTCGACAAGTGGGTGAACGGACAGGCCCTGACCGACCCCGTGGTCTGGATGAACGTCGGCTTCCACCACATAGCCCGGGACGAGGACCAGCAGCCCATGCCCGTCCACTGGCAGGGCTTCTCGATCGCCCCGCGTGACGTCACCGCCATGAATCCGCTCACTCCGGCCGAGCTCGCCTGGCAGAACGGGCACTGGCGGCCGCGCGGTTGAGACCCACCCTGCCCATCCGGCTGCACCGCCGACCGCTCCCGGAGTACCCTTCCTTGATCGTTGACAAGGGCGGTGCCCGGGGGAGTGGAAGGCGGTGCGCGGGTGGGCACGGGAGGGCTGGAGCTGCCCCCTGGTGACGAGGGTCACGAGGGGAACTCCGCAGACGTCCCGACCGGTGCCGTGTCCCTGGCGCGGCCGATGGACGCGACGGGCTCGATCGGCCCGGAACTGGACTGGGGCGCCGACGCCTGGCGCGAGGTGCGCACCCGGGCCCAGCGGGCCGGCCGGGCCTACATCTGGCTGAACCTCGTGGAACAGCGGCTGCGCGCGGTGGTCGCCGCCGTGCTGCGGCCCGTGTACGAACCCGTGCACGGCGAGGACTGGGTGGTGGCCGCCGCCGGACCGGCCGGCCAGGAGTGGGTGCAGCGCGCGGTGGCCGTGCGCGAGGTCAGCCGCCGCAAGGGCTATCTGCTCGACCCGGCCGACGACAACGTGCTGTCCTTCCTCACCCTGCCGCAGCTGCGCGAGCTGATGGTGCAGCACTGGCCCTGCTTCGAGCCGTACTTCGACGACCGCCGTGACGTCGAACTCGCCCTGGACGAGCTGGAGGTCACCCGCAACGTCGTCTCCCGCAACCGGGCCCTGTCCGAGGCCGTGCTGAGCCAGGCCGAGCGCGCCTCGGCCCGGCTGCTGGAGATGCTCGGCGCGGGCGGGGACGTGCCGTCGGCGCGCCGGCTGCCGATCGACGCCGTCGAGGACCTGGTCGGCGACCGCTACGCCGACGTGGTCGCCGTCCACCCGGACCGGGTGCGGCTGATGCGGCAGTTCCCGGCCGAGGACATCTTCGGCGGCGCCCGCCGCCTCGACGCCATCGGTATCGGCCTGAACCTGCTCGTGCAGAACTTCTCCGGGCGGCGTCTGGTGCGGCTGGCCGAGTCCGGCTGCCGGGTCAGACTGCTGTTCCTCAACCCGGCCTCCAGCGCGGTCAAGCGGCGCGAGCGCGAACTCGGCATCAAGCGCGGCGAGCTCAGCCGGGCCGTCGAGATGAACATCCTGCACATGCGCCGGGTGCGTGCCCGGCTGCGGGACCCGGGCGCCTTCGAGATCCAGGTCTTCGACGAGACGCCCCGCTTCACGGCCTATCTGGTGGACGGCGACGGCGCGGACGGCATCGCCGTCGTGCAGAACTACCTGCGCCGCACCCGGGGCATGGAAGCGCCGGTGTTCGTGCTGCGCAACAGCGGCAAGGTGGTCAAGGCGGGCGAGACGGACGAAAGCGGCCTCTTCCCCACCTACCGTGAGGAGTTCGAGGTGATGTGGGCGGATTCACGGCCGGTGTCGTGACCTGTGTCCCGATGTGGGGTGGTTCTCCGGCCCGCCACCGGGGGTGAGCGGAACGCGATCCTCTGATTGTCAGTGGTGCGTGGGAAGGTGGGGACCACTGGGGGAACGCACCACATGAAGGGGGACCGCCCATGGGCTGGCACCGGGAGCTGCTGGTCGGCTTCGATCTGGAGACGACGGGCACGGACCCGCGCGAGGCGCGCATCGTCACGGGCGCCGTGATCGAAGTGCGGGGCGGGGAGCCGATGGGGCGCCGGGAGTGGCTCGCCGACCCGGGTGTGCCGATCCCCGAGGACGCGGTGGCGGTGCACGGGATCAGCAACGAACGCGCGGCGGCCGAGGGCAGCCCCGCCGACCAGGTGGCGGACGCCCTCGCCGAGGTCCTCACCTCCTACTGGAAGTCGGGCGTACCGGTCGTCGCGTACAACGCGACCTTCGACCTCACCCTGCTCAGCGCGGAGTTGCGGCGCCACGGCCTGCCGTCCCTGCGGGACCGCCTGGGCGGCATGGATCCGGCCCCGGTCGTCGACCCGTACACCATCGACCGCCGGGTCGACCGCTACCGCCGCGGCAAACGCAACCTCGAAGCGGTCTGCGCCGAGTACGGCGTCGTGCTCGACGCCGCCCACGACGCTCTGGCCGACGCCCTGGCGGCCGCCCGCCTGGCCGTCGCGATAGCCGACCGCCACCCCAAGATCGCCACGCTCGGCCCGGCGGCCCTGCACCATCGCCAGATCGAGTGGCACGCGCAGTGGGCGGCGGACTTCCAGAGCTTCCTGCGCGGCAAGGGCGACACCACGGCCCTGGTCGACGGCGCCTGGCCGCTGCGGGAGTTGGCGGACGAGCCGGTCTGAGCGAGCTCTCCGGCCGTCAGAACGGATACCAGCGCACCGTCTCGTCCCCGTCCCTCAAGGACCTCACCCGCCGCTCGAACTCGGCCAGCGCCTTCGGGTTGCCCGGGGCGTGCTGGGCGACCCACGCACAACTGGCCGTCTCCCGGGCCCCGCGCAGCACCCCGCAGCCCTCCCACGCGCGCACGTCCCAGCCGTAGGCCCGCACGAACGACGCGTACGCCTCGTCCGGGACGCCGTACCGGTCGTGGGCCAGCGCCATCACCACCAGGTCGTGCTCCCGCAGATCCGCGGACACCGTCTCCAGGTCCACCAGCACCGGCCCGTCGGGTCCGACGTGCACATTGCGCGGCAGCGCGTCCCCGTGGATCAGTCCCGGCGGCAGGTGCGGGGTGAGCGCGGCGGCGCGCGCGGCGAACCCGTCCCGCCGCTCGCGCAGATACGCCGCGTCCGCGGGATCGATCGCGTCCCCCGCGAGCCGCAGCCAGCGCTCCACTCCGCCCAGCAGATCACGGCCCGGCAGCTCGAAGGGAGGCGGTGGCGTGGCGTGCACGACCCGCAGCAGTTCGGCCAGATCCCGCGGCTCGGCGGGCCGCACGGCGTCCGGCAGCCGGTGCCACACCGTCACCGGGTGTCCCTCCACCAGCAGCGCCTTCGATTCGGCCGCCCGCACCGCCGGCACGCCCGCCTCGGCGAACCACACGGCGATGTCCAGTTCCCGGCGCGCCCGGTCCATCAGTTCGGCGTCCCGGCCGACCTTGACGACCAGGTCACCGGCGGCGAACACCGCGTTCTCACCCAGGGCGAGCAGCCGGGCCTCCCGGGCCGAACCGGGCAGTACCCCCGCCGCGGCCAGAACGTCCCGCGCCCGTGCCTCGTCCATGGTCCGCCTCCGTCGTCCGCGCTCCGGCCGTCGGGTTCCGGCCATCCACCGGTCAGTGTCGCATCGGCGCGGGCCGGACCGCGTAGCCGGTGCCTTGACGAGGCATACGGCCTTCACGAGCATGACCAGGCGGGCCGAGCGGTGCGAAGGGGCTGATTCCGTGACACCGGTGACCGAGGCGTCGTCACCTTCGCCCCCGGTGAGGCGGGCCGGCCGCCGACCCGGCCGGGACCGGCCCCGGAAGGCCGTCGACCACGGCGCCTGGTTCCTGGTGCTGCCCGCCCTCGTCCCGATCCTCGTCCTCAGCGTCGGGCCGCTGCTGTACGGCATCCTGCTGGCCTTCACCGACGCCCAGTCGGGCCGCACCGAGCCCACCCGGTGGATCGGCGCCCTCAACTTCCGGGACCTGCTGCACGACACCCTGTTCTGGGAGTCGTTCCGGATCGGGCTGGTGTGGGCGGTCGGCGTGACCGTGCCGCAGTTCCTGCTCGCCCTGGGCCTCGCGCTGCTGCTCGACCAGGACCTGCGGCTGCGCTGGCTGGCCCGTGCCCTCGCGATCATCCCGTGGGCCATGCCCGAGGTCGTGGTCGGCATCATGTGGCGGCTCGTCTACAACCCCGACGCGGGCATCCTCAACGAGACCCTGCGCGACATCGGGCTCGGCGGCGGCCGGGACTGGCTCAGCGGACTGGCCACCGCACTGCCCGCCGTGATCGTCGTCGGCGTCTGGGCGGGCATGCCGCAGACGACGGTCGCGCTGCTCGCCGGGCTCCAGAACACCCCGCGCGAACTCCACGAGGCGGCGGCGGTGGACGGCGCGGGTGCCTGGCGCCGCTTCCGCACGGTCACCTGGCCCGCCCTCAGACCCGTCGCCCTCGCCATCACCGCGCTCAACCTCATCTGGAACTTCAACTCCTTCGCCCTGGTCTACGTCCTGACCAACGGCGGCCCGGGCGGCCGGACCCGGCTGCCCATGCTGTTCGCCTACGAGGAGGCCTTCCGCTACGGGCAGTTCGGCTACGCGGCGGCGATGGGCTGCGTGATGGTGGCCGTGATCTCCGTCGCCCTGGCCGTGTTCCTCGCCGGCCGCCTCAGGGGAGGTGACGACGCGTGAGGACCGGCACCCCGGCGCGCATCGGCCAGTACACCGCGCTGCTCGCCTACCTCGTCTTCCTCGCCTTCCCGTTCCTCTGGCTGCTCTCCACCGTGTTCAAGCCGCCGCGCGAACTCGGGGCCCTGCACCCGTCCTGGATCCCGGACGACCCCACCCTCGCCAACTTCCGGCAGGCCTTCGACGAGCAGCCGCTGCTGCACGCGGCACTCAACTCCCTGGTCGCGGCACTCGCGGCGGCCGTAATCGCGGTCCTGATCGCGACGCCGATGGCCTACGTCACCGCCCGGCGCCGCACCCGGCTCGCGAAGGCGGTGACGGGCTGGGTGGTGGTCAGCCAGGCGTTCCCGTTCGTGCTGCTGATCATCCCGCTGTTCCTGGTGCTGAAGAACCTCCGGCTCATCAACTCCGTGCCGGGGCTGGTCCTGGTGTACGTGGTGTGGGCGCTGCCCTTCGCGCTGTGGATGCTCGCCGGGTACGTACGGGCCGTGCCGCCCGAACTGGAGGAGGCCGCGGCGGTCGACGGGGCGGGCCGGGTGCGGACCCTGGTGTCGGTGACCGCGCCGCTGCTCGCGCCGGGCATCGTGGCGACCGCCCTGTTCGCGTTCATCACGGCGTGGAACGAGTTCTTCTTCGCCCTCGTCCTCCTCAAGACACCGCAGAAGCAGACCCTTCCCGTGGTCCTCACCCACTTCATAGGCGCCGAGGGCGTCGCCGACCTCGGCCCCCTCGCGGCGGCGGCGTGCCTGGCGACCCTGCCCTCCCTGCTCGTCTTCGCGCTCATCCAGCGGCGGATCACCGGCGGCATGCTCACCGGGGCGGTGAAGAGCTGATGCGCGCACGCCTGCTGGCCCTGGTGCTCCTGCTGCTGCTCGCCGGCTGCTCCTCCGGCGGCACCCGCGACGACGGCCGCATCACCCTGCGCTTCCAGTCCCTGGCCTGGCAGGAGGAGTCCGTCCGGGCCACCGAGCAGCTGGTGGACGAGTGGAACGCCCGCCACCCCGACGTCCGCGTCGAGTACGTGCAGGGCACCTGGGACAGCGTCCACGACCAGCTCCTCACCGCCTTCGAGGGCGGCGAGGCACCCGACGTCATCCACGACGCCTCCGACGACCTCGCGGACTTCGCCTACGGCGGCTACCTCGCCGACCTCACCGGCCTGCTGCCCGCGCGGCTGAAGTCGGACATACCGCGGCGCAGTTGGGAGACCACGACGTTCGGGGACGGCGTCTACGGCGTGCCGTTCCTCCAGGAACCGCGCGTGCTCATCGCCAACACCGCCTGGCTGCGCACGTCCGGCGTGCGCATCCCGACCCCCGAGAAGCCCTGGAGCTGGGCGGAGTTCCGTCGGATCACCGAACGCCTCAGCGGCCGGGGGAAGTACGGCATCGCCTGGCCGCTGAAGGAGCCCGTCTCCGCCACGCTCAACCTCTCCCTGTCGGCGGGCGGACAGCTCTTCCACCGCGGGCCGGACGGCAAGGTGACGATCCGGTTCGAGGCGGCCGACCAGATGGTGCCGCGCACCATCCACGAGCAGGCGAACACCGACCGCAGCGCCTCGCCCACGACCCTGGGCAGCGGCGGCTCCGACACGCTGCCCGGCTTCTTCGACGGCCGGTACGCGATGGTCCCGCTCGGCTTCTCCTACCGCCAGCAGATCGTCCAGCAGGCCCCGAAGGGCTTCGACTGGCAGGTGCTGCCCGCCCCGGCGGGCACCGCAGGACTCACCCAGGGCGTCAGCCCCCAGACCCTCTCCATCGCCGAGGACTGCCCGCACAAGAAGGAGGCGGCCGAGTTCCTCGACTTCCTGCTGCGGCCCCGGAACATGGTCCGCCTCGCCCTCGGCGACTGGATGCTGCCCACCGGCACCCAGGCGCTGACAGACCCCGCCCTGCGCACCCCGCGGCACGGCTGGGCCACCGGCACCGCCCTCGCCGCCCACCTGCGCCCCGCACCGGCGCAGACGGTCCGTGGCTATCCCGAGTGGAAGGACAAGGTGGCCACCCCCGCCCTTCAGGAGTACTACAGCGGAGCCATCGGCCTCGGCGCACTGCGCGAACGGCTGGAGGAGGACGGCAACCTGGTGCTCGCCCGTTACCAACGCTGACCCGGCGGAAAACCGGACGAGATCGACTCGCGGCTCGTGCCCGTGCTGCGCGCCCCCGCACTCACCCAGCCGGAGTGCTTCGAGTGGCCACCCTAAATAAGGTTGCACGAGACGTATCGTCTCGCGTAAGGTCCGGCGCATGACCGGTCGCGCCCACATCGCCATGTTCTCCATCGCCGCCCACGGCCACGTGAACCCGAGTCTGGAGGTGATCCGCGAGCTCGTGGCGCGCGGGCACCGGGTCACCTACGCCGTCCCGCCGGTCTTCGCGGACAAGGTCGCGGGCACCGGCGCCGAGGTGAAGCCCTGGAACACGACACTGCCCTCACCCGACGACGACCCCGATGCGTGGGGCGACACGCTGCTGGACAACGTGGAGCCGTTCCTCGACGACGCGATCCAGGCCCTGCCGCAGCTGATCGAGGCGTACGAGGGGGACGAGCCCGACCTCGTCCTGCACGACATCGCCTCCTACCCGGCCCGGGTCCTCGCCCACCGCTGGGGCGTCCCCGCTGTCTCCCTCTCGCCGGCCATGGTCGCCTGGGAGGGATACGAGGAGGAGGTTCTTCGGCCCCTGTGGGAGGAGCCGAAGAAGACCGAGCGGGGCCGCGCCTACTACGCCCGCTTCCACGCCTGGCTGGAGGAGAACGGGATCACGCGGCACCCCGACGACTTCGCGGGGCGCCCGGACCGCTCGATCGTCCTGCTGCCCAGGGCGCTCCAGCCGAACGCCGACCGCGTCGACGAGCGGGTGTACTCCTTCGTCGGCGCCTGCCAGGGCGACCGCGCCGCCGAGGGCGGCTGGCAGCGGCCCGCCGACGCAGGGAAGGTCGTGCTCGTCTCCCTCGGGTCGGCCTTCACCAAGCAGCCGGGCTTCTACCGCGAGTGCGTCGAGGCGTTCGGCGACCTGCCGGGCTGGCATCTGGTGCTCTGCGTCGGCAAGCACGTCGACCCGGCCGAGTTCGCGGACGTTTCCGGCAACGTCGAAGTGCGTTCCTGGGTACCGCAGTTGGCGATCCTGCGGCAGGCCGACCTGTTCGTCACCCACGCGGGTGCCGGCGGCAGTCAGGAGGGCCTGGCCACCGCCACTCCGATGATCGCCGTGCCGCAGGCCGTGGACCAGTTCGGCAACGCCGAGATGCTCCAGGGTCTCGGCGTGGCCCGGTACCTGCCCATGGAGGAGGCGACCGGCGCGAGTCTGCGCGAGGCGGGCCTCGCCCTGGTCGGGGATCGAGAGGTGGCCCGCCGGCTGAAGGAACTCCAGGAGCGGACGGCCCAGGAGGGCGGCACCGGGCGGGCGGCCGACCTGATCGAAGCCGAACTGGCCGCCCGCAAGCCCTGAGGCCGCGGTGCCGCGTCAGGTCGTCGTCACACCGCGACGGCCTGACGGGTGAGGGTCAGACGGGCGTTGTCGAGCGTGGCGTCCATCCGCGCCGACTGCCCCTTGGTGAACATGAACATCGCGGCGTCGTCGGTGTAGTCCATGTAGTTCATGAACATGTCGCCGTCCGGCCCGTTGCCGCACGTCACATGGGGGAAGGTGGGGGAACCGGCGTTCGCCCCCGCCTGGTTGGGGGTGTCCGCCACGAAGTCGCTGCCGCTGCACCCCTCGTCGTCGTCGCCCCAGATGTGCCGCAGGTTCAACCAGTGCCCGATCTCGTGCACGGCCGTGCGGCCACCGTCGAACGGCGCCGCGGCGGTGCCGGTGGTCCCGCACGCGCTGTGCGTGATCACCACGCCGTCCGTGGAGGCGGCACCGCCCGGGAACTGGGCGTAACCCAGCAGCCCGCGGCGCAACTGGCAGACCCACAGGTTCAGATAGATGTCCGCGGGCCAGGCGTCGTGGCCCCCGCTCAGGCTGAACTTGACCAGGTCGTCGGTGTCCCAGTCCGCGTTCGCGCTCCTGGTCCGCGTGATGCCGTCCGTGGGACGGCCCAGCGGGTCGGTCCGGGCGAGGTGGAACTGCAGACGTGCGTCGGCCACCAGGTCCTTCCAGACCTCGGGCACCTTGCTCACGTCCGGGTTCGCCGCCCGGAAGTCCCGGTTGAGCACGTCGATCTGACTGTGGATCTGGGCGTCGTTCACGTTCTGCTCGGGGGTGCTGTACACGACGTGCACCACGACGGGGATGTCGATCAGGCCCTGCCGGGCGGTGACCTGCTCCATCGACTCGTAGGCGAACGCGGTGTTCTCGATCAGGGCCCGGTTCTCGGCGTACTCCGGGTTCAGGGTGAGGAGTCTGCGGTGTACCTCCATGGCGCCGCACCAGCGGCTGTAGTCGGGCGAGGTGGCGCGAAGGAATGCCTGCGCATCGGACATGAGGTGTCCCGGGAGGGCGAGGGGGTGTGCCGCGCACGCGGCTGCGGAATGCGCGTTCTGACACGCGCCGCGAGGGCCGGGCGACGCCGGGGCGGAGCGGTCGGTTGCCCGTTCCCTCCGAACCCATACACTGATAATTCTAGTCACTTTGGCATAAGAGCGGCAATGCGGACGGCATGGAACGAGCGAGGTGGCCGGTATGCGAGAGCCTCCGACGGACCTGTTCCGCTCGTGGCTCCACTCCTACGAGGAGGACCACGAGGACGTGCGGGTCTACCGGCCGGACGACTTCCCCTTCCCGCCGGCGCGCGGACGCCGCGGCATGGAGTTCACCCCCGACGGCATCGTCGTCGACCACCCCCTGGGACGCGGTGACGCCCCGGACGCCGTGCCCGGCCGCTGGCAGTTGGTGTCGGACAGTCACCTCACCCTCACCTTCGGGGGCGCCCGCCCGGCCCGCGAGCTGGAGATCGTGCGCTGCGACGCGCGGGTGCTCCAGGTGCGGCGGCTGAACTGACGGGCGAGCGGAGGACGGACGAGCGGGCGGTGGCGGACGGACAGGACGTCGGCGGCCGGCCTGACCAGGGCGCGGCGGCCGGCCCGGCCGGGGCGTGCGCGAGGGCCCGTTGGTTGCGGAGGCAACCAACGGGCCCTCGCATGCCGCCCGCGGTGATCAGACCCTGAGGGGCTCGCCCTCGTCGTCCCGCGCCGCCGCCCCGGCGACCGCCTGGGGCGTCTCGTCGTGCGTGAGGTCCGGCAGCCGGTGCAGCCACTTCGGCAGGTACCAGTTGCGCTCGCCGAGCAGCGTCATCACCGCCGGCAGCAGCACACCCCGGATGATCGTCGCGTCGATGAGCACCGCGGCGGCGAGGCCGACGCCCATCTGCTTCATGGACTGCATCGACAGCGTCCCGAAGATCGCGAACACGGCGACCATGATCACCGCGGCACTGGTGACCACCCCGGCCGTGGTGACCACACCGTGCCGGATCGCGTCCTTCGTCGCCAGGCCCCGCAGCCGCGCCTCACGGATCCGCGAGACCACGAACACGTGGTAGTCCATCGACAGGCCGAACAGGATCACGAAGAGGAACAGCGGCAGCCAGGTGATGATCGCCCCGACACCCTCCGCACCCACCAGGGACGCGCCCCAGCCGTGCTGGAAGACGGCGACGAGAATGCCGTACGCGGCGCCCACCGACAGCAGGTTCAGCACGATCGAGGTGATCGCGATGGTCAGCGAGCGGAACGACAGCAGCATCAGAAGGAAGGCGAACACCACCACGAACGCGAACACCGGGACCACGGCACCGGCCAGTTGGTCGTTGAAGTCCTTCGACCCCGCCACCTGCCCGGTGATCGGCGCCTCGACCCCGTCGACCTTGCCGAGCGTGGCCGGACGCACCTCGTCGCGCAGCTTGTCCAGGCTCACCCCGGCCTTGTCCAGGTCGGAGCCGCCCACCAACGGCACATAGACGAACGCCACGTTCTGCGCGTCGTGCAGCTTGATCTCCACCGGGCCCCGGGAGGCACCCGAACTGATCGCCCGGTCACGGAAGTCGGCCAGTGCGGACTTCACCTCCGGCGCGTTGATGTCGCGTGCCTTCACGATCACCTCGGCCGGCTCGGAGCCGCCCGGGAAGGCGTCGTTGAGCCGGTTGTACGTCTCCACGATGGGCAGCGAGTCCCCGAACTCCTGGTCCAGGGTGAACTGCTGCGTCTTCATCCCGAGCGCGGGAGCCGTGATGGCCAGCAGCGCGCCGGCCGACACGGCCACGGCGATCACCGGCTTGGCCAGGACGCGCCGCAGCACGGCCGTCCAGAACCGGCTGTCCTGGCTGCCACCGCCCGGCTTGCGCCGGCGCAGGAACGGGATCCGGCCCTTCTCGACGCGCTCGCCCAGCAGCGACAGCAGCGCGGGCAGCACCGTCACGGAGCCCACCATCGCCACGGCCACCACCATCAGCGAGGCCAGGCCCATCGCCTCGAACTCGGCGAGACCGGTGAACAGCATGCCCGCCATCGCCACGCACACGGTGACACCCGAGACGACGATCGCCCGGCCGCTGGTCGCGGCGGCGATCCTCAGGGCCGTCTGCGCGTCCCGCCCGGCCTCGCGTTCCTCACGCTCGCGGCGCAGGTAGAACAGGCAGTAGTCGACGCCGACCGCCATGCCGACCAGCAGCATCACGGAGTTGGCGGTCTCGCTCATCGGCATGATGTGGCTGACCACGCCCATCAGGCCCATCGTCGCCATGATCGCGGTGAGCGCCAGCGCCACCGGCAGCAGCGCCGCGACCAGCGCGCCGAACGCGATCAGCAGGATGCCGAAGGCCACCGGCACCGCGGAGTACTCGGCCTTCTGGAAGTCGTTGCCGAACGCGTCGGAGAACGTCTTCATCATGCTGGCGCCGCCGATCTCCTCGATCCGCAGCGACGTGTGGTCCCGCTGGACCTTCTCGACGGCCTTCAGCACCGGCTCGACCCGCTCACCGGCGGTGTCCGGCTCGCCGCGCATGTCGAACTGCACCAGCGCGCTGCGGCCGTCCTTCGAGATCGTTTTCGTGTCGTACGGCGAGGTCACCTCGGCGACCCGGCCGGTCCCCTCCACGGCCCGCACGACGGCGTCGACGGCGTCCCGGAACTCGCGGTCGGTCGCCTTCAGGTCACCGCCCTTCGCCTGGATCAGCACGGTCTCACCGGCCGGCTCGTCGATCCCGGCGTCCTCGATGATCCGCGCGGCGGTGTGCGTCTCGCCCTTCAACTGGTCGCTGTCCTTGACGTCGACCCGGCCCGCCGCCGAACCGAGCCCCATCGCCAGAACGACGAACAGCACCCAGATGCCGACGGCGGCCCATCGGTGCCGGGCGCTCCAGCCGCCGGCCCGGGCGGCGAAACCCCGCACCCGTATGTCTCCGTTCCCCATGACGGGCCTGCCCCCTCGTGATGCGGTGGCGACCCCCTGCCGCCCCCTTCCGATACGAAGGTATGGGCCGGATAAGGCCATCTCGTCGTGCTGCCCGGTGAGGTGACGGGGCCGGACCTCATCCCCGCGGACCGAGCCCTCTCCCCACTGGGGAGGAGCCGCACGGAAGGTGGCCCCTTACACCTATCGGCGGACGGGCCGGGCCGCCCCGGGGTGTGTGGATCCTGAGCAGACGGTTGTGCCCCACAACGACCGGTGAGTAATTTACGGGCCCGGGCAGTCGCCCGGAGCGGCCGTCGTGCCCACCCCCACGGGGCACGACGGCCGCCTTATCGTGAGCGGATGACGACGACATACGCGGCCCTGCTGCGCGGAATCAACGTGGGCGGGAGCAGGAAGGTCCCCATGGCCGACCTGCGCGCGCTCCTGACGGACCTCGGTCTCGACGACGTCCGTACCCACCTCCAGAGCGGCCAGGCCGTGTTCGCCTCCGCCCACGGGGACGAGGAGACGCTGGCCGCGCAGATCGCGCGGGCCGTCGAGAAGCGCTTCGGCTTCCGGGTCGACCTGATCGTGCGCGACCACGCCTATCTGCGGGCGATCGCCGACGCCTGCCCGTTCCCGGCCGCCGACCTGGAGCCCAAGCAGCTCCACGTCACCTACTTCTCCGCGCCCGTCACCCCCGACCGCTTCGCGGAGATCGACCAAGAGGCCTACCTCCCCGAGGAGTTCCGCCTCGGCGACCGGGCGCTGTACCTGTACGCGCCGCAGGGCCTGGGCCGCTCCAAACTGGCCGAACACCTGTCGAAGCCGCGCCTCAACAAGGGCCTGATCGCCACGACCCGCAACTGGAACACCGTCGTCAAACTGGTGGAGATGACAGATGCCTGAGCACAACGCGGCCGTCGAGGCGGCGATGGAGGGCGAACTGGCCCTGCTCACCCCGGAGATCCGGCGTTCGCCCGAGCGGGCCGGGGCGCTGCTGCACCCCGACTTCCAGGAGTTCGGGGCCTCCGGCCGGCACTGGAGCCGCGCCGCGATCATCGCCTCGCTGGCCGCGACCACCGAGCCGGGAGCCCGGCCCGTCGCCGTCTCCGCCCTGCGCGGCGTGCAGCTCGCCCCGGACCTGGTCCACCTGACCTACGACACGGCGTACGACGGCAGCCGCGCCCACCGCAGTTCGCTGTGGCGGCGGACGGAGGGCCGTTGGCTGCTCTGGTTCCATCAAGCGACCCCGTTCGACGTCCGGGCGACGTGACGCCGCGGCTCCCCGTGCAGGGCGCGTAGGAGATCTCCAGCCGGCCCCTTCGTGTCGGGGCCGGCCCGTTCACCGTTCACCTGAACACCTGTGCCGCGCCCGCCGTACCTACGGACGGACGGCACGAGAACGGAGCATCGCGAGAGGCATCGCACGGCCACCGACAGGAGCCCGCAGTCATGAGCGACACGAACCTCGTCTACGCCTACGCGGTCCTGCGCCGCACCCCCGAGGCCGCGGCCGCCACCGCCCGCCTGCGCGGTGTGGCCGGGGAGCCGGTCCACCTGGTCGACCCGGCGATCACCGGCCCCGGCCTCGCCTTCGCCGTCGGCCGTGTCCCGCCCGCCGACTACGCCGACGCTCCCCTCCAGGCCCACCTCCACGACGTGGACTGGATGGAGTCCACGGTCCGCTCCCACCACGCCGTGGTGGCCGCCCTGGCCGCCTCGGGCGCCGCCGTGCTCCCCCTGCGCCTGGCCACCGTCTACCGCGACGAGGACACCGCCCGGCAGGCCCTGGACACCCGCCGCGCCTACTTCCTCTCCCTGCTCGACCGCCTCACCGGCTCCGTCGAACTCGGCGTCAAGCTCTACGCCGCTGCGGACATCACCCCGCCCGGGGCCGACACGGAGCCCGCGCAGGACCCCCTGACGGGCCTCGGCGTCGGACGCGCCTACCAGGTCATCCGCCGCCGCAGACAGCGCAGGAACGAGGAGGCCTGGCGCACCGTCGCCCTGGCCGCGGCCCGCCTCACGGAAACGGCCGACGCCCTCGCCGTCGACCGCGTCGCCCACACCCTCGAACGCGGCAGCCCGGCGGGCCCGGTCCCGGGCACCAACATCGCCAACGCCGCCTACCTCGTCCCGAAGGACCGTGTCGCGGCGTTCCGCACGGGCGTTCTCGCGGCGGCCCGGGGCGTCCCCGGCCTCCGCGTGGACATCAGCGGCCCGTGGGCCCCCTACTCCTTCGCGCTCCAGCCGCAACCGCACGAGGAGACGGCGGCCTGACCGTCAGGCGCTCACAGCCGCCGGCAGCGGCACCCGCGCCGCCTCGTAGCGCTCCAGCACCACCCGCGCCACCTCCGGCGCCGCCCCCAGCACGTCCGCCAGGACGTCCGCGTCCGCCGCGCCTCGGGCGATGCGGTCCGGGAGGAAGCCGGGGGCCAGGACGTACGGGGCGACGGCGACGCGGGAGCAGCCCAGGGCGCGCAGTTCGCGTACGGCGTCCTCGGTGCGGGGAAACCCCGCGGGAGAACCGGCGGAGGCGAACGCAGGCCGCACGGCGCACCAACCGGTGTGCCGCCACTCCCGCGCGATGTCTGCGATCACTGCGATCGCCTCCGGGTCGGTGGACCCCGCCGAGGCCAGGACGACCCCGGTCGAGGACTTGTCGGCGGGGGTCAGACCCGCCTCGTGCAGGCGGCGCTCCAGGGCGGCCGTGAGCAGGGGGGACGGGCCGAGGACGTCCGCCTGGTGGATGCGCAGCCGCGGGGGCGCGTCGGCGAGGACCGCGGGGATGTCGGCCTTCGCGTGGAACGCCCGGGTGAGGAGCAGGGGCAGCGCGACGACATCGCGCACGCCCTGCACCGCGAGGGACTCCAGGACCCCCTGCACCGAGGGGACGTTGAAGTCCAGGAAGCCCGTCTCCACCCGCACGTCGGGGCGCGTCGCGCGCACCCGGCGCACCAGGGCGTGCACCGTCGCGGCATGGCGCGGGTCGCGGCTGCCGTGGGCGATGACGAGGAGGACGGGCTTGTTGTTCATGGGCGTCAGCTCTTCACCAGCAGGCCGCGGCTGCGCAGCACCCACCGCTCCAGCGGGCTGAAGATCAGCAGGTCGATGGCGATGCCGACGATCAGGATGAGCAGGATGGCCTCGAAGACCATGGCCATGTCGCTGGCGTTGCGGCCGTTCTCCAGCAACTGGCCGAGGCCGACGCCGAGGTCGGGGAAGGACGCGATGATCTCGGCGGCCATCAGCGAGCGCCAGGAGAAGGCCCAGCCCTGCTTCAGGCCCGCCACATAGCCGGGCAGGGCGGCCGGAAGGACGATGTGCCAGGTGCCCTTCAGGCCGGTGGCGCCGAGCGTGCGGCCCGCCCGCAGGAACAGCGGCGGCACCTGGTCGACACCGGAGACCAGGCCGTTGGCGATCGACGGGACCGCGCCGAGCAGGATCACCGCGTACATCATCGAGTTGTTCAGGCCCAGCCAGATCACCGCCGGGGGCACCCAGGCGACCGACGGCAGGGACTGCAGGCCCGACAGGATCGGGCCGATCGCGGCGCGGATGAACTTCACCCGGGCGACGATCAGACCCAGCGGCGTGCCGATCACGAGGGCGAGGCAGAAGCCGAGCAGACCGCGCGAGACGCTGGTCCAGATGTAGTCGAGCAACTCGCCCCGCAGCCACGCCGTCCGGACCACGTCCCACACCGCGGACGGAGCGGGCAGCTTGGTCGGGTCGTCGACGACCTTGAAAGACACGAGCGCCTGCCAGACGGCCAGCACCAGCGCGACGGCGAGAACGGGCGGCAGGATCTTCTCGACGAGGGTTTGCCGCAGCGGCGTACGGAGCGTCTGCCGCGACTCCAGCGCGTCGAGCCCCGCCTCCAGACCGGCGAGATCGCTGCCGTCCTTGGCGGCGGTCGTCGAATCAGTGCTGGCCATGACGGCGGATCTCCCCACGCAGTTCTTCGGTGATCTCTACGGACAGCTCCGCCACGGCGGTGTCCTCGATGCGGCGCGGATGCGCGATGTCCACCCGCCATTCGCGGGCGATGCGGCCCGGGCGGGAGGACAGCAGCACCACGCGCTGCGCGAGCCGGACCGCCTCGCGCACGTTGTGCGTGACGAACAGGACGGACACCTGCGTCTCGCGCCAGATCCGGGTCAGCTCGTCGTGCAGCACGTCCCGGGTGATGGCGTCGAGCGCCGCGAACGGCTCGTCCATCAGCAGCAGCTTGCTCTCCTGGGCGAGGGCCCGTGCCAGCGCGACACGCTGGCGCATACCGCCCGACAGCTCGTGCACCCGCTTGCCGTAGGCGCCCTTGAGCCGCACCAGTTCGAGCAGTTCCTCGGCGCGCTCGCGGCGCTCGGGCTTGGGCACGCCCCGCAGTTTCAGGGCGAGCTCGATGTTCTTGCCGGCGGTCAGCCACGGGAACAGCGCGTGCTCCTGGAACATCAGCGCGGGCCGGCCGTCCGTGGCGATCTCACCGGCGGTGGGCCGGTCCAGGCCCGCCACCAGGTTGAGCAGGGTGGACTTTCCGCAGCCCGAGGCCCCCAGGAGGGTGACGAACTCTCCGGGCGCGACATCGAGGGTGATGTCGTCCAGGACGAGCTGCTGCCCGGCGGGCCCTGCGAACGACTTCGACACGTGTGCGATCCGGGCGGCGTGCGTGGCAGCCTCGGTGCCGTCTGCGGCCTTGGCGAGGGTCGTGGCCATGGTCGTCACCTCCTGGGAACTCTTCATGCGGCTTCGGGATGCGGGCTTACTTCACGCCGAGACCGGCGTCGTCGACCGCGGGCTCGCCCTCGGCCTTGAGGACCTTGTTCAGCGGCGCGAGGTCGTAGATGCCCTTCAGGTCCGGCTTCTCGAGCAGCCCGGCCTTGACCGCGTGCTCCGCCTCGGTGTTGAGGGTGGAGGCCAGCGGGTCGTCGGTGAACCGGATCGACTTCCATGCCGGGTCCAGCACGTCGGCGGGCAGCGCCTTGCCGGAGTCCTGCTCCAGCCGCTTGTTCGCCGCCTGCTTCGCCGCGTCCGGGTTGGCGTTGATCCACTTGTTGGTCTCGACGGAGGCCTTGAGCACGGCCTCGACGACCTTCGGGTGCTCCTTCAGGAAGTCCTGGCGCACGATGATGTTCGTGATCACGAACTTCTTGTCCGGCCACAGCGTCGACTCGTCGAGCAGCACCTTGCCGCCCTCGGCGACCAGCTTCGACGCGGTCGGCTCAGGCACCCAGGCGCCGTCGATGGAACCCGACTTGAAGGCGTCAGGGGTGACCTTGTTGTCGCTGCGGACGACCGTGACGTCGCCCTTGCCGCTCTGCGGGTCGACCTTCCAGCCCTGCTCCGCGGCCCAGTTGAGGAAGGCCACGTCCTGCGTGTTGCCCAGCTGCGGGGTCGCGATCCGCTTGCCCTTGACGCCCTTCAGCGACTTGACCTTGTCCGGGTTCACCACGAGCTTCACGCCGCCGGACGCCGAACCGCCGATGATGCGCAGGTTCTTGCCGTTCGACTTCACGTAGCCGTTGATCGCAGGGGACGGGCCGATCCAGCCGATGTCGATGGACTTGGAGTTCAGCGCCTCGATCTCCGAGGGGCCGGCGTTGAAGATGGCCGGCTCGACCTTGGTGGCGCCCAGGGCCTTCTGGAAGATGCCCTGCTGGAAGCCCACCAGCGCGGTGCCGTGGGTGAGGTTGCCGAAGTAGCCGATCTTGACGGTGTCGAGACCGTCGATCTTCTTCGCCCCGGCGGCGACCTTGGCGGCGCCGTCGTCCTCGGCCTGGGAGCCGTAGCCGCAGGCGGCCAGAGTGAGCAGGGGAAGCGTGGCGATGACCGCGAGACTGCGGCGAAGAGCGGATGAAGCAGGCACGGGAGGTGGTCCTCTCGGAGGCCCGGCGGTCACGGTCTTTCAGGTCGTGGCCGGGAGGTCGGCAGGTTTTCGTCTACGGCGGTGGGGGGTGAGGGCGCGCAAGCGGTGCGCGTACGTCAGCGCACACATCGCGCCACTCCGCCCTGCCCGCTGCCGAGAGCACCGCTGCCGACGCGGCCGCCCTCCTTGGCGAACATCGAGTAGAAATCGGGGGAGTTCATGTCAGAAGTCCCACCCGTCGTCGTCGGACCCGTCCTTGACCGGCTCCGGCGCCGCGAAGGACTCGCCGACCATGCCGGCGGTGAGGGTGGTGCCGTCGTTCGGGTCGATCAGGATGAACGAGCCGGTCCGGCGCGAGTCGGCGTAGGAGTCGACCGGCAGCGGCTCGGCGGTTCGGATCTTCACCCGGCCGATGTCGTTGGCGATGAGCTGTCCCGGATGCGGGTGCAGGGACAGGTCGTCCAGCGTGAGGCGGGACGGGATGTCCTTGACGATCGCCTTGACGGTGCGGGTGCCGTGCTTGAGCAGCACCCGGTGCCCGACGGTCAGCGGGGCGTCGGCGACATGGCAGACGGTCGCCTCGATGTCCTGGGTGGTCGCGGGCGCGTCCTTGCTGGGCACGATCAGGTCGCCGCGGGAGATGTCGATGTCGTCCTCCAGCAGGAGGGTCACCGACTGCGTCGTCCAGGCCACGTCCACCGGCTCGCCCAGCAGGTCGATGCCGGAGATCCTCGAGGCGCGGCCCGACGGCAGCACCGTGACGGACTCGCCGACGCGGAAGGAACCGGCGGCGATCTGACCGGCGTAGCCCCGGTAGTCCGGGTGGTCCGCGCTCTGCGGCCGGATCACGTACTGCACGGGCAGCCGGGCGTGGCAGTGGCTCAGGTCGTGGCTGACCGGCACCGTCTCCAGGTGCTCCAGCACGGTCGGGCCGCCGTACCAGTCCATGTGGGAGGAGACGTCCACGACGTTGTCGCCGACGAGCGCCGAGATCGGGATCGCGGTGACCTCGGGGACGCCCAGCTCGGTCGCGTACGCCGTGAACTCCTCGGCGATGGCGGCGAACACCTTCTCCTCGTAGCCGACGAGGTCCATCTTGTTCACGGCGAGGACGACGTGCGGGACGCGCAGCAGGGCGGCGATCGCGGCGTGCCGGCGGGTCTGCTCGACGACGCCGTTGCGCGCGTCGACCAGGATCACCGTCAGCTCGGCGGTGGAGGCGCCGGTCACCATGTTGCGCGTGTACTGCACATGGCCCGGGGTGTCGGCGAGGATGAACCGCCGCCGGGGTGTGGCGAAGTAGCGGTACGCCACGTCGATGGTGATGCCCTGCTCCCGCTCGGCCCGCAGGCCGTCCGTGAGCAGCGCGAGGTCCGGGGCCTCCTGGCCGCGGCTGGCGGAGACGCGCTCCACGGCCTCCAGCTGGTCGGTGAGGACCGACTTGGAGTCGTGCAGCAGCCGCCCGACGAGGGTGGACTTGCCGTCGTCGACGGAACCGGCGGTGGCGAACCGCAGGAGGGTGGTCTCCGCGAGTTCCTCGGTGGTGATGGTGCTCATCTCTAGAAGTACCCCTCGCGCTTGCGGTCTTCCATCGCGGCCTCGGACATCTTGTCGTCGGCGCGGGTGGCACCGCGCTCGGTGAGCCGGGAGGCGGCGATCTCCACGATCACCTTCTCGATGGTGTCGGCGTCGGAGTCCACCGCGCCGGTGCAGGACATGTCACCCACGGTCCGGTAGCGCACCAGCCGCTTCTCGACCCTCTCGCCGTCCTTCGGCCCGCCCCACTCGCCGGCGGTCAGCCACATGCCGCTGCGGGAGAACACCTCGCGCTCGTGCGCGTAGTAGATCTCCGGCAGCTCGATGCCCTCCCGGGCGATGTACTGCCACACGTCCAGCTCGGTCCAGTTGGACAGCGGGAACACCCGGACGTGCTCGCCCGGCGCGTGGCGGCCGTTGTACAGGTTCCACAGCTCGGGGCGCTGGCGGCGCGGGTCCCACTGGGAGAACTCGTCGCGCAGCGAGAACACCCGCTCCTTGGCCCGGGCCTTCTCCTCGTCGCGGCGGCCGCCGCCGAAGACCGCGTCGAACTTCTCCGCCTGGATCTTCTCGGTCAGCGGCAGCGTCTGGAGCGGGTTGCGGGTGCCGTCCGGGCGTTCCTTGAGCACACCGCGGTCGATGTAGTCCTGCACCGAGGCCACGTGCAGCCGCAGCCCGTGCTTGGCCACCGTGCGGTCGCGGTAGTCGAGGACCTCGGGGAAGTTGTGCCCGGTGTCCACGTGCAGCAGCGAGAACGGCACCGTCGCCGGCCGGAAGGCCTTCAGCGCCAGGTGCAGCATGACGATGGAGTCCTTGCCGCCGGAGAAGAGGATCACCGGCCGCTCGAACTCGCCCGCCACCTCGCGGAAGATGTGCACCGCCTCGGACTCGAGGGCGTCGAGGTGGGAGAGCGCGTAGGGGCTTTCCGTCCCCTCGGAAACGGTGGCGACGGTCGTCGTCATGCCAGTCCCCTTTCGCTGAGCAGGGCGTACACGGAAGCGGCGGACTCCCGCACGGTCTGGTTCTGCGACTCGATGCGCAGATCGGGCGACTCGGGCGCCTCGTACGGGTCGTCGACCCCGGTGAGCCCGGTGAGCTCGCCCGCGGCCTGCTTGGCGTACAGGCCCTTCACGTCCCGCTCGCTGCACACCTCGACCGGCGTGGCCACATGCACCTCGACATAGGCGGTGCCGTTCGCCTGGTGGCGCTTGCGGACCGCGTCCCGGCTGTCCTGGTACGGCGCGATGACCGGGACGAGGGCCAGCACGCCGTTGCGGGCGAGCAGTTCGGCGACGAAGCCGATGCGCTGCACGTTGGTGTGCCGGTCCTCGCGGCTGAAGCCGAGGCCCGCCGAGATGAACTCGCGGATCTCGTCGCCGTCGAGCACCTCGACCCGCCGGCCCTCCTCGCGGAGCCGGCCGGCCAGTTCGTAGGCGATCGTGGTCTTGCCGGCGCTCGGCAGACCCGTGAGCCAGACGGTGGCTCCGGTCGTCACGTCACTCTCCTGAATCGTCGTCGTCATCCGTGCAGCCCGCACTCGGTCTTGCTGCGGCCGGCCCAGCGGCCGGCGCGCGCGTCCTCGCCCTGAAGGACCCGGCGGGTGCAGGGGGCGCAGCCGACGGAGGCGTAGCCGTCCATCAGCAGCGGGTTGGTCAGAACACCGTGCTCGGTGACGTACGCGTCCACGTCGTCCTGCGTCCAGCGGGCGATCGGGGAGATCTTGACCTTCTGCCGCTTGTCGTCCCAGCCGACCACCGGGGTGTTCGCCCGGGTCGGGGACTCGTCGCGGCGCAGACCGGTCGCCCAGGCCTGGTAGTCCTTCAGGCCCTGCTCCAGCGGCTGCACCTTGCGCAGCTTGCAGCACAGGTCCGGGTCGCGGTCGTGCAGCTTCGGGCCGTGCTGGGCGTCCTGCTCGGCGACCGTCTGAACGGGGGTGAGCGTGATGAGGTTGACGTCCATCACGGCCTCGACCGCGTCGCGGGTGCCGATGGTCTCCTCGAAGTGGTAGCCGGTGTCGAGGAAGACCACGTCGACGCCGGGCATGGCGCGGGCGGCGAGATGGGCGACCACCGCGTCCTCCATCGAGGAGGTCACGCAGAAGCGCTTGCCGAACGTCTTCGCCGCCCACTGGAGGATCTCCAGCGCGGAGGCGTCCTCCAGATCGCGGCCCGCCTGCTCGGCGAGCCGCTTGAGATCCTCGGCGGTGCGTTCTTCCTGAACGGTCGTCATATCTGTGCCCCTCCGGAATCGGATCGCTTCAGCCCCTGGGCCAGCAGCCCGAGGAACTTCAGCTGAAAGGCTCGACTGCACGCCGCGCATTCCCACGCGCCGTGCCCCTCCTCGCTGGGGCGCAGGTCCTCGTCCCCGCAGTAGGGGCAGTGGAACGGGGCCATCCGCTCGCTCACGACAGGGCCTCCTCGTCGGCCCGGGCCGCCCAGGCGGCGAACCGCTCGCCGTCCTCGCGCTCGGCCTGGAACCGCTTCAGGACGCGCTCGATGTAGTCGGGCAGCTCGTCGGAGGTGACCTTCAGACCGCGCACCTTGCGGCCGAAGCCGGCCTCCAGGCCCAGGGCACCGCCCAGGTGGACCTGGTAGCCCTCGACCTGCTCGCCCTCGTCGTTCAGCATGAGCTGGCCCTTGAGACCGATGTCCGCGACCTGGATACGGGCGCAGGCGTTCGGGCAGCCGTTGAGGTTGATGGTGAGCGGCTCGTCGAACTCCGGCAGGCGGCGCTCCAGTTCGTCGATCAGCTGCGCACCGCGCTGCTTGGTCTCGACGATGGCCAGCTTGCAGAACTCGATGCCGGTGCAGGCCATGGTGCCGCGCCGGAACGAGGACGGGCGGGCGGTCAGGTCGAGCGCCTCCAGGGCCTCGACGAGCGAGTCGACCTTGTCCTCATGCACGTCGAGGACGATCATCTTCTGCTCGACGGTGGTACGCACCCGGCCCGAGCCGTGGGCCTCGGCGAGGTCGGCGATCTTCGTGAGCGTCGCGCCGTCGACGCGTCCGACGCGCGGGGCGAAGCCGACGTAGAAGCGGCCGTCCTTCTGCCGGTGCACACCGATGTGGTCGCGCCACTGGCTGGACGGCTGCTCGGGGGCCGGGCCGTCGGTGAGCTTGCGCTTGAGGTACTCGTCCTCCAGGACCTGCCGGAACTTCTCCGGACCCCAGTCGGCGACGAGGAACTTCAGGCGGGCGCGGTTGCGCAGCCGGCGGTAGCCGTAGTCGCGGAAGATCGAGATGACGCCCTCGTAGACGTCCGGCACGTCGTCGATCGACACCCAGGTGCCCAGGCGCACGCCCAGCTTGGGGTTGGTGGACAGGCCGCCGCCGACCCACACGTCGAAGCCGGGGCCGTGCTCGGGGTGCCGCACACCGACGAACGCGACGTCGTTGATCTCGTGCACCACGTCCAGCAGCGGCGAACCCGAGATGGCGGTCTTGAACTTCCGCGGGAGGTTCGAGTACGCCGGGTTGTTCAGGACGCGGCGCTTCATCTCCTCCAGCGCCGGGGTGGCGTCGATGATCTCGTCCTCGGCGATGCCCGCCACCGGCGAGCCGATCATCACACGCGGGGTGTCGCCGCAGGCGGTGACCGTGGACAGGCCCACGCCCTCCAGCCGGTTCCAGATCTCGGGCACGTCCTCGATGCGGATCCAGTGGTACTGGACGTTCTGCCGGTCCGTGATGTCGGCGGTGCCGCGCGCGAACTCCTGCGAGATCTCGCCGATGACCCGCAGCTGCCGGGTGGTCAGCGCCCCGCCGTCGATGCGGACGCGCAGCATGAAGTACGAGTCGTCCAGCTCCTCCGGCTCCAGTACGGCCGTCTTGCCGCCGTCGATGCCGGGCTTGCGCTGGGTGTACAGCCCCCACCAGCGCATGCGGCCGCGCAGGTCGTTGGGGTCGATCGAGTCGAAGCCCCGCTTGGAGTAGATCGTCTCAATGCGTGTCCGCACATTGAGACCGTCGTCGTCCTTCTTGAACTGCTCGTTGCCGTTCAGTGGGGTGTGGTGCCCCACGGCCCACTGGCCCTCACCGCGGTGACGGCTCACCTTGCGGCGGGGAGTCGCGGCGGCAGGCTTCTGCGGGGTGGCGGCCATGGTTGATACGTCCTTCGGGACAGGCGAAAATGCGGCTCTGACCTGCGCATGCGGGCGCATGGGCATAGGGCGCGTCATTGCGCGGGTGTGAGGCAGGAAGGGAAGATGCCGGGCGTGGGCTGAGTACGCTCAGTGCGCCGGACAGATGGCGCTGGACATGCGGCCGAGGTCGACGTGCCGCCGACTCACCAAGGCAATTCCAGTTCCGGACATGACGGAAGCGTGTCACGGCGATCTGGACACAGTCCAGCTTCGTCCAAGATGCGGACACCCTTGTCTCGCACAGCAAGACAAGGGTGTCCTTGGTCACATCGGGCACCGCTCAGGTGCCCGTCCAGGTCAGCCGGGGAAGGCCCCAGGCCACGGCCCCGGAGCCGCGACCTCCGCCTCCTGTTCGACCTTGGTGTCGAACAGGGTGAAGCCCCGCCGCCGGTAGTTGTCCATCGCGTGCGCGCCGTCCTTGCTGCACGTGTGCAGCCAGACCCGCTTCGTGGGCGCCAGTCCCGCCCAGCGGTCCGCGACATCCCAGGCCCGGGCCGTGCCGTACGACAGCAGGTGCCCGCCGATGCGCCGGCCCCGGAAGGCCGGGAGCAGCCCGAAGTAGACGATCTCCACGACCGCGTCGTCCTGCGCCTCCAGCTCCACGTACCCCGCGGGCGTGCCCCGGTCGTAAGCCACCCACGTCTCCACCCCGGGCCGCTCCAGGTGTTCCACCCACCGCGCGTACGACCAGCCGAGCCGGTCCGTCCAGCGGATGTCGCCGCCCACCGACGCGTACAGGAACCGGCTGAACTCGGGCGAGGCGACCTCGGAGCGGACGACCCGGACGTCCCCCTCCGGCACGGGGGCAGGCACCAGGTCGGTCGGGGCAGTCTGCTCCAGGGACCACGTGGTCACGGCGATGCTGGTCATGCGGGCCAGAAAACCATCCGACCCACACGTCTGTCGATCGGCCCCCCTGCTCCGCGAGCGGCACCGGTCAGCGCAGCGCCCGGTCGATCGACGCCAGCGGCAGCGCGAACAGCATCCGCCCCGACTGGGACCAGACCTCGCCGGTCTCCTGCCAGTAGGACAGGGAGGCGGACCGGCCGCTCCAGCAGTGCCGTGTCTCGTCCGTCCCGCACTCCGCCGCCCGCGCGCCCTCGGTGTCCTGGCGCCACAGCGTCCCGTGCCCGCCGGGGTCGCCCGCCGCGCGGTCCAGGTACCAGCCCGAGCGGTGCGCCAGCACGCCCCGCACATCGGTCGTCTTCGTCTCGTACGCCTCGACCGGGTCCGCCTTCCCGGAGGAGCCGGTGGCGAGCAGGCCGGTGCGGTCCGGGTCCCGGCTCAGCGTGTAGCGCCACAGCCGGGTGCGCCGGTCACCGTCCGCAGGCACCCACTCGCTCGCGACCAGACTGTCGGGGGAGGTGCTGCGGTCCAGGGAGACGGTGGCCGGACGGGGCACGCCGTCGCCGCCGGGCAGCGTGTACGAGGCCACGGCGGGCAGCACGTACCGGGAGCCGTGCGCCGCCCAGCCGCCCCGCACCCGGCCGACCGCGTCGGACGTCACGGTGGCGCGCTGGATACGGTCCATGTCGTAGACGAACAGCGCGTCCCGGTCGCGCTCACGGGTCGTCACCAGCAGCTTGTCCTGGTACCAGACCATGCCGGACAGCGGGGAGACCAGCCCCCGGTAGTCCCGCCCGCCGTCCACCGGGACGGCCAGCAGGGCCCAGGTGTAGCGCAGCCGGGCGGGGTCGTTCGCGTCGACGAAGGCGACCCTGGCCAGGCCCTGCCCCGGAGCCGGGCCGTCCAGTGAGCCGCCCTCGGCGGCGCCCCGGGACCAGCCGGAGAGGATCACGCGGTCGCCGCCCCAGCGGCCGTCATCGTCCGCGTCGCCCGAGGTGGTGACCGCGCCGGCCCGCCAGTCCCGGGTGTCGGATCCCGCGAAGCAGTACGCGCGCGACGCCGCCGGCTCCACCGGCAGGCTGCGGCGCTCGGCGGCCGGGCAGTCGGCCGCCCGCCGCAGCGGGCGGTCGGCGTCCTCCAGCACCGCGCCGACACCGACGGGCCGGCCCATCGCCGACGCGAGCCGGTCCAGCCACGCCCCCGGCACCCGGTGTTCGGCCAGCGGCAGCCGCCCGCCCTCGTCGGACGCGACCGTCCGGAGAGCACCGGGGGCGTCGGCGACGGTGGCCTGCGAGGCGCTGATCAGGGTGGCGGCGGCGGTCAGCGCGAGGGCCGTCCCGGCCAGGGTCGCGCGCAGCGCCCTGCCCCGCCTGCGCCGCCGGTGTCTGCCGCGATGCTTCATAACGTCCTCCCGAGACGGACCAACTGCGCCTGGTGATCCGCACGTTGACGGAGGAGCAGGTGGGGTGGCCCGTACAGGGATGCTACGGCAGGTGAGCGGCGCGGGGGACGAAGACCCCGCAAATATGCGAAAGATGCACTCCTCGGGGCGGCTTGTGACGGCTCCGCCCGGCACACGAAGTGAACCTCAGGGCGCCGGTGCGGCCCCTCGCCGCCTGCTCACCGCCGGTGCCGACGAGTGGGGCAGCAGATCCCGCGGGTCGTCCGGGAGCAGCACCTCCACCTCGGCGTCCTCCGCGAACCGGTACGGCCGGTGCTCCAGGAACGCCCCCAGATACCGCCGCACCCGCGACATCTCGGCACGCACCGTCACCGTGCGGGCCGGGTCGCCGAACAGGTCCCCGGCCAGTCCCGAGGCGCTGCGGCCG
The DNA here is from genome assembly GCF_056436585.1 of Streptomyces sp. NPDC043685. NCBI lineage: Bacteria > Bacillati > Actinomycetota > Actinomycetes > Kitasatosporales > Streptomycetaceae > Streptomyces > Streptomyces sp. NPDC043685. Next base: position 533,914 of record NZ_JBWKCH010000006.1, read on the forward strand.
GAGCGGTTCACGGCGAGGAGGTACAGCAACTCCGCGTGCCGGGGGCTCAGTTCCCGCGTCCAGGGGCCCGCCCCGCCGAGCACCTCCACCGACCAGCGCCGCGCCCGCCTGAGGTCCAGCACGATCCGGGCCGGGCCGCGCGGCACCGGCTCCTCGGCGACCGCCGACAGCAGCCAGCCCCCGGGCAGCGGCTCCACCGAGCACAGCCCGAGCACCGGCAGCCATCTCGGCCCCGGTGACAGCGACTTCGGCAGGGCCACCCGTCGCACGTACGGCATCCCGCTGACCGCCGCCGTCCAGCCGTCCGGGTCGACCGCCAGGGCACGGCCGCCGAGCCGGGCCAGCACCGGAGCCGCCACCGCCCGCAGCCGCTCCAGCGACTGCGTGTGCATCTCCCGCAGCCGGGCCTCGGCCAGCTTGGCCACCGAGCCGACCCAGGCGAGCGTGGCCGGATGCATGGTCTCCAGCGGCCCGCTCACGTCCACCACACCGAGCAGCCGCCCGTCCCTCGGATCGGTCAGGGGAGCGCCCGCGCACGTCCAGCCGGCCTGGGAGCGCACGAAGTGCTCCGAGGCGAAGACCTGCACCGGCCTGCGCACCACCGCCGGGGTGCCCACACCGTTCGTGCCGACCACGTCCTCACGCCAGTCGGCGCCGAGTTCGAAGCCGAGCCCGTCGGCCTTGCGCAGCACCGGCGGGCTGCCCTCGCGCCACAGCACCCGGCCGTCCTCGTCGGCCACCACCATGATGTGGTGGGCGACGTCCGCGGCCGCCAGCAGTCCCTCCCGCAGCACCGGCAGCACATGGCGCAATACCGACGTCTCGCGCCGCCGCTGCACCTCCCCGCGGGACAGCGGATCCGCCCGGACGTCCCGCTCCGGATCGACACCACTGCGCAGCATCCGCTCCCAGGACCGCTCGATCACCGGACGCGGCGCCAGCGGAGCGGGCTGCCCGGCCAGCCGGGCGGAACGGACCTCGCTGAGGACCCGGGCCGCGCGCGAACTGTCCACGGCGGCCCAGTGCGTGACGTCCATACGCGTGCGCCCCCCGGAGTCGCTTCTGACCGACCGTCCCATAGTGACGCCTGTCCGAGGTCCGCGCGCACCGTCCGCACACAGTCAGCAGCAAGTTGCAACCCCCTGCAACCCTGGTGGACGACCCGGCCGTGGCCGAAAATTGAGCGACGCCGTCCCGAGCGGCGTTCAGTGGCTCGAACGGGCCAGTGCGGCGGGGGTGGTGCCGTGTCGGCGCAGCACCACCCCCGCTCCGCGCCCACCCGGGCCCGCGCGGCGCATCAGGACACCGGCCGGGCCCGCTCCACCACCGCCGCCAGGTCCAGCGTGTGCGGCAGCGTCCCGAAGGCCGCGCCCCCGTCGCCCCCGAGCCGCCCCGCGCAGAACGCGTCGGCGACCTGCGGTGGCGCGAAACGGACCAGCAGCGAACCCTGCAACACCAGTGCCAGCCGCTCCGCCAGCCGCCGCGCCCGCGCCTCCACGCCCTCCAGATCGGCGAGTTCGGTCAGCAGGTCCTTGATGGCCCCGTCCAGGCGGTGATCGGCGCCCCGCGCCTGGCCCACCTCCCGCAGATACGCGTCCAGCGCCGCCGGCTCCCGCTGCAACACCCGCACCACGTCCAGCGCCTGGACGTTGCCCGCGCCCTCCCAGACGGAGTTCAACGGCGACTCGCGCACCAGCCGGGGCATCCCGGACTCCTCCACGTACCCGTTGCCGCCGAGGCACTCCGCCGCCTCCACGGCGACGGGCGCGCACCGCTTGGTCACCCAGTACTTCGCCGCCGGCACCGCGATCCTCAGCAGCGCCCGCTCCCGCTCACCGCCGTCGTCACAGGCCGCCGCCAGCCGCAGCGCCAGGGTCGTCGCCGCCTCCGACTCCAGCGCCAGATCGGCCAGCACGTTGCGCATGAGCGGCTTGTCGAGGAGTTTCCCGCCGAACGCCTCGCGGTGAGTGCAGTGGTGCACCGCCTGCGCCACGGCCTGCCGCATCAGCCCGGCCGAGCCCAGTACGCAGTCCAAGCGGGTCGCCGCCACCATCTCGATGATGGTGCGCACCCCGCGCCCCTCCTCGCCGACCCGGCGCGCCCAGGTCCCCTCGAACTCGACCTCGCCCGAGGCGTTCGACCGGTTGCCGAGCTTGTCCTTGAGCCGCTGGATCCGGAACACGTTGCGCGTGCCGTCCTGGAGCACCCTCGGCACCAGGAAGCAGGTCAGCCCGCCCGGCGCCTGCGCCAGCACCAGGAAACCGTCGGACATGGGCGCCGAGCAGAACCACTTGTGCCCGGTCAGCTCGTAGGTCCCGTCCTCGGCGAGCGGACGCGCCGACGTGGTGTTCGCCCGTACGTCGCTGCCGCCCTGCTTCTCCGTCATGCCCATCCCGAACAGCGCCCCGGCCTTGAGGTGCGCGGGCCGCAGCTCACGGTCGTAGACCATGGACGTCAGCCGCGGCTCCCACTCGGCGGCCAGGTCCGGGTCGGTGCGCAGGGCCGGCACCGCCGCGTGCGTCATCGACAGCGGGCAGCCGTTGCCGGCCTCCACCTGCGTCCACACCAGGAAGGCGGCGGCCCGCCGCACATGCCCCGCCGGCCGGCCCCACGCGGCCGTCAGACCCGCCGAGACCCCCTTGCCGAGCAGCCGGTGCCAGGAGGGGTGGAACTCGACCTCGTCGAGCCGGTTGCCGTACCGGTCGTGGGTGAGCAGCCGCGGCGGGTTGTCGTTGGCCAGCCTCCCCCACTCCTGCACCTGCGCCGAGCCGGAGGTCCGGCCCAGTGCCGCCAGCTCGCCGAGGACCTCCTCGCGCAGCTCCGGATCGCAGTGCCGGCCGACCGCGGCGGCCAGGGCCCGGTCGGCGGAGAAGACGTCGTAGCCGACCAGCGGCGGGACCTGGTTCGTCACGGTGTGCGTGCTGCCTGCCATGCTGCGAAAGTACCCCGCGCCGGCACCTTGGCACCCGGCGGACCCGGCCGGTCCGCGAAGACCCGGCCTGTGGGTGAGTGGGGCGGGGCACGACGGATACCGTTAGGGGGTGCAGCCAGCAAGTGAAACCCCCGACACGCCCTCCGGGCGCCTCCACCGGGCGCGGGCCCTCTACCGGAACGTCTCCAAACGCAGGACCGCCTGGCTGTTGCTCAAGGACACCGTCAACTCCTGCGTCGAGTACCGCATCCTGGGGCTCGCCGCCGAGGCCGCGTTCTTCACGCTGCTGTCGGTGCCGCCGCTGCTGCTGAGCATGATCGGACTGCTCGGCTACGTCGACGCCTGGACCGGCGCCGACACCATCGAGAGCCTCCAGACCAACCTGCTGGTGGCCTCCCGCACCGTCCTGTCCGACCAGGGCGTGCGCGAGATCGCCCAGCCGATCCTGCACGACGTGATGAAGGGCGGCCGGCCCGACGTCATCTCCCTCGGCTTCCTGTTCGCCCTGTGGTCGGGCTCCCGCGCGGTGAACGTCTTCATCGACACCATCACCGTGATGTACGGCCTCGACGGCGTCCGGGGCATCGTCAAGACCCGGCTCATGGCCTTCCTGCTGTTCATCGTGGCCCTGCTCATCGGCTCGGTCGCACTGCCGCTGATGGTGGCCGGGCCGGACGCCGTGGTGCGGGTCGTGCCCTGGTCGACGACGGTCGTGCAGGTCCTGTACTGGCCGGTGGTGATCCTGCTGTCGATCGCCTTCCTGACGACGCTGTACCACGTGTCCGTCCCGGTCCGCTCCCCGTGGATCGAGGACGTGCCGGGTGCGCTCGTCGCCCTCGGCATGTGGGTGCTGGGCAGCTTCCTGCTGCGGATCTACCTGACCAGCACGGTCGAGGGCCCCACCATCTACGGCTCCCTGGCGGCGCCCGTCGCCGTGCTGCTGTGGATCGGCGTGTCCGCGTTCGCCGTGCTCGTCGGGGCCGCGGTCAACGCCGCCATCGACCGGGTCTGGCCGGCCGCCGCCACCGCCGCGGCCCGCGAGGCCAACGAGCGGCTGCGGCAGGCCCAGGTCGCCGAGTACGTCGCCCGCGCCACCGCCGCGGGCGAGGCCGACCCCGACATGCCCTCCGAGTTCCCGGAGCGCTGGTCCCGTTTCCTGCCCCCGGAGGACGTCTCGGCCCGGCTGCGCACCCATGTGAAGAGCGCCCACGTGAAGGCCCCCCACGTGAAGAACAACCACGTCAAGAGCCCGCAGACCGACGGGGAGGGGAAGCCGCCCGGGGCGACGTGACGGAACGCCCCCGTCAGGCCCGCCAGGTCCCGGCCGCGGCCTCCTCGCGCACGAAGTCCCCGAAGTCCCGGGGCGCACGGCCCAGAACCTCCCGCACCCCGTCCGACAGGTGCGCGTTGCGGCCGTCGAGAAGGGTGTCGAAGATCTCCGTCAGGGCCGCCACCTCCTCCGGCGGCACCCCGAACCCGGCCAGGGCCTGACCGTAGTCCCGCGTCGAGACGGCCCGGTAGGTCAGCGGGCGCCCCGTCGCCCCGGCGATCTCCGCGACCGCCTCCCCGAAGGACAGCGACCGCGGCCCGGTCAGCGTGAGCGTCCGCCCCGCGTACCGCTCGCCGTCCGTCAGCGCGGCCACCACCACGTCGGCGATGTCCCGCACGTCCAGGAACGGCTCCCGCACCTCGCCGGCCGGGAACACCAGCTCCCCGCTCTGCCGCAGCTCCGCCACGAGCGGACCCTCGCTGAAGTTCTGCGCGAACCACGCGGCCCGCACGACCGTCCAGTCCGCCCCCGAGGCCCGCAGCGCCTCCTCGGTGGGCAGCGCCTGGTCCTCACCCCGCGCGGACAGCAGCACCAGCCGCCGCACCCCCAGCCCCACCGCCTCCCGCGCGAGCGCGCCGACCACCTCAGCGGCGCCCGGAGCGCCGACGTCCGAGGGGTGGACGAGGTACGCCGCGTCCGCGCCGCGCAGGGTGCCCGCCCAGGTCGAGGCGTCCCACCAGTCGAAGCCCGTGGCCCGCGACGCCGCGCGCACCGTGAGCCCGGCCGCCGCCGCGGCCCGCGCCACCCGGCTTCCGGTACGCCCCGAGGCGCCCGTCACCACCACCGTCATGTCCCGCGTGTCCCGCGCCGTGTTCTGTGTCGTGTGCGTCATGCCCCGAGTCAACCGCCGCCCACCGCACGCAACCATCGCCGAACGGCTCATTCCCATACGCCCGCGTCTACGCTGGCCGCATGGACGCGCCCCCACGCTCGAACTCGCTGATGCGGGGGGACCCCCTCGCAGGTCTCCTGGAGGGCCCCCGCGCGCGGGGCGCGTTCATGATCAGGGCCTGTTTCGACCCGCCGTGGGCGGTGCGCGTGGAGGACCGGGCCCCGCTCACCGTGATGCTCGTCGTCCGCGGCGAGGTCTGGATCGTGCCCGACCGGGGCGAGAGGGCGCGGCTCACGGCCGGGGACCTCGCCATCGCCCGCGGCCCGGACCCCTACACCTGCGCCGACGCCCCCGACACGGCACCGCAGGCGGTGATCCTTCCGGACCAGGAGTGCCGCTACCCCGACGGACGGCCCCTCAACGGCTCCATGGACCTGGGCGTGCGCACCTGGGGCGGGAGGCCCGACGGCGCCACCATGATGCTGATCGGCACGTACCCGATGCGGGGCGAGGTCGGCGGGCGGCTGCTGGACGCCCTGCCGCCGCTGCTCACCCTCACGTCCGACGTGTGGGACTGCCCGCTCACGCCCTACCTCGCCGAGGAGATCGTCCGGGACGAGCCGGGGCAGGAGGTCGTCCTGGACCGGCTGCTCGACCTGCTGGTCATCGCGGCGCTGCGGGAGTGGTTCGCCCGCCCCGACGCCCGGGCACCGGCCTGGTACCGGGCCCTGGCCGACCCGGTCGTCGGCGGCGTCCTGCGCCTGCTCCAGGACGACCCGGCCCACCCCTGGACCGTCGCCGCGCTCGCCGGGAAGGCCGGGGTGTCCCGCGCGGCGCTGGCCCGCCGCTTCACCGCCCTGGTGGGCGAGCCCTTGATGACCTACCTCACCGGCTGGCGCCTCGCCCTGGCCGCCGACCGCCTGCGCGACTCCACCGACACCCTCGACGCGATCGCCCGCAGGGTGGGCTACGGCAGCGCGTTCGCCCTGTCCACGGCGTTCAAGCGGGTGTACGGGGTGAGTCCGGTGGAGTATCGGGGGCGGGGGGCCTAGCGGGACGGGGCCGGGAGTGGCGGGGCGTGGCCGTGCGCGGGATGTGGCACCGGCCCCGAGACCCCGCGAGGGAGCAGAGACGCGGCAGCCAATCCGCCCCCGCCCCCGCCTCCGTCTCCCGGCGTAGCCTGGCCCTCGTGTACGTGGAGCGGGCGGCGCGGCTGCCCGGGGCGGTCGTGTGGACCAACACCCCGTCCCGGGCCGGGGTGGGGCGGGTCCTGCCCGACGGGTGCATGGATCTGCTGTGGCACGACGGGCGGCTGCTGGTCGCCGGGCCCGACACCCGCGCCCACGTGCCGGACGGTACGACCGGTTCCTGGTCCGGGATCCGCTTCTACCCGGGCACGGCCCCGGCGCTCCTGGGCGTACCGGCGCACGAACTGCGCGACCGTCGCGTCGAGCTGACCGACCTGTGGCCGGCCGCGCGGGTGCGGCGCCTGGCCGACCGGGTGAACACGGCCCCCGACCCGGCGAGCGGCCTGGAGGAGCTGGCCCTGCGGGAGGCGGCCGGTGCCGAACCCCCGGACCCGCTGCTCCGGCAGATCGTCGCCGCCCTCGACGCGGGCCGTACGGTCGCCGCCACCGCCGACGAACTCGGCCTCGGAGCACGCCGGTTGCACCGCCGCTCGCTGTCCGCCTTCGGTTACGGGCCCAAGACCCTGGCCCGCATCCTGCGGCTGAAGCGCGCCCTCGCACTGGCCGGGCGCGGTGTGCCCTTCGCGGAGACGGCCACCAGGGCGGGATACGCCGACCAGGCCCATCTGGCCCGTGAGGTCCGGGAGTTGACGGGCCTGCCGCTGGGGGAGCTACTCGGGCGCGGCGGCTAGCGGGGCGTAGAGGTCCACCCCGTTGCCGTCCGGGTCGTGCACCACGGCGTACCGCTGCCCCCAGAAGGCGTCCCAGGGCTTGAGCTCGCCGTGGTACCCGGAGCCGACCAGCTCGCCGTACAACGCGTCCACCTCCTCGGGTCCTTCGCAGCGCAGGGCCAGTGAGGCCCGGCCCCGGCCCACGGGCGGCTGCCAGTGGGGCAGGAAGGAGCGGACCGTCTCCTCGGTGTCGAGCATCAGCCGCAGCCCGCCGGGCAGTCCGGCCTCGGCGTGGGGCAGCTCTTCGGCACCGTCCGGGAAGGCGAACCCGAGCCGGCGGTAGAACGCGACGGACGCGGCCATGTCGGAGACGACCAGGCCGATGGCATCGAATCGTGCAGTCATGGAGCCACCGTAGGCAGGCCGTGATGCCCGGTCTTGAACGAATCGGACACCCGGCCCGGCTAGGTTCGGGTGTCATGGCCCCACGACTGCTCGTCCACACCCGCACCACCGGCTATCGGCACGACTCCATCCCGGCCGGCATCGCCGCCCTGCGCGCCGCCGGGGACTTCGAGGTCGACGCCACGGAGGACCCGGCCGCCCTCGAACAGCCCCTGGACGACTACGCGGCCGTGGTGTTCCTCTCCACCAGCGGTGAGATCCTCACCCCCGCCGGACGTGAACGGCTCGCCGCCTACGTGGAGTCGGGCGGCGGCTTCGTGGGCGTGCACGCGGCGGCCTGCACGGAGGACGACTGGCCGTACTACGGCGACCTGCTGGGCGCGAGGTTCGCCCGCCACCCGCTCCACCAGTCCGGCAGGGCCCTCGTCGAGGACCACGACCATCCGGCGACCCGGCACCTGCCGGCCGTGTGGAACGTCACCGACGAGTGGTACGACTTCCGCACCAACCCCCGGGGCAGCGTCCGCGTCCTGGTCACCGCCGACGAGTCCTCCTACGAGGGCGGCGGCATGGGCGCCGACCACCCCTTGGCCTGGTGCCACGACCACGGCGAGGGCCGCGTCTTCTACACGGCGCTCGGCCACGCCCCCGAGGCCTACGAGGATCCGGCCTTCCGCGCCCACCTCCTGGGCGGCATCACCTGGGCGGCCCGGCTGCCCTGAGCCGCCGGTGCCCGCGGCGAGGCCTGCCGGTGTCCGCCCGCGCCGCGTCCAGCTGCCCCCGACCCGGTCGGACCCACGGTGACCCGCCCTCGCCCGGGACACCGCCGCCCCGCGCCCGAACCGTCCCTGGGCGGCCCGGGGACGCCGCCAGGCCTCGCCGCGGGCGCGTTCGGGCCCTGACGCTGTGCCGTGGCAGACGAGACGAGCCGCCCCGGGGGCGACCCGCCGGGGGACGGCGCTTCGAAAAGGACAACCGCATGAGCATGCGCGATCGGACCGTGGCGATGATGACGGCCGTGCTGCTGGGCGCCGGGGGCACCGGCATCGCCCTGGCGCCGGCGGCGAACGCCGCACCCGCCTACTTCGGCATCGACGGCACGGGTGCCGTGACCAACGACTGGGAGGACGAGGAGAACCTCGGCGTCGACGCCTACGCCAGGGGCAACGCCGTCGCCCTGTGGGAGACCGTGCTGTGGGCGGACGGCGCCCAGTGGGAGGACGACGAGGGCGAGTGGCAGCCCTTCCGCAAGAGCCGCATCGACGGCTCGTTCGGCCCGGAGACCGAGTCGGCCACGCAGTGGTGGCAGAGCCGGCACAACCTCCCCGACACCGACGGCACCGTCGACAGCGAGAGCTGGGACTTCGCCCAGACCCGGCTCCAGAGCCTGCCGGGCAACATCGTCCAGTACAAGGGCCTCGTGCGGAACGTCACCTTCAAGCGCGTGGGCGGCAAGTACCAGGTGAAGCTGAAGAACGTCGGACCGTGGAAGTATGCCCATTACCGCACGCTCGGCTGAGCTTGCGCTCCCGGGGCGGCCGTCCGGGCCGGGGCCCCGTGGGGTGGAGTGATGCCCGCTCCGTCGGTTCCGTCGGGGGTTTCCGAAGACGGGGTCAGGCTCCCTCGGGAGTGATCAGGCAGAAGGGATGGCCGACGGGGTCCGCGTAGACGCGGTAACCGATCGGCTTGTCCGAGCCGTCCAGCAGCGTCGCACCGAGGGCGAGCACCTGGGCCTCAGCCGTATCGAGGTCCGTGACCATCACGTCGATGTGCATTTGTTGAGGACGCGCGGGATCCGTCCACCGCGGCGCGCGAAAGTCGTCCACCCGCTGGAAGAGGACCACCGGGGTGCCCGCCTCGTTCTGGAGCACGACGTAATCGCCGGTGTCGGCCTGTCGTGACAGCGACAGCAGCTTCTCGTAGAAACCGGCGAGTTCATCCGGGTCGGGGCAGTCGATGACAACGGTGTACAGGCGTCCGATCATCCGGCTCACTCTGCCACCGGCCGCCGTCGGGCCGAACAACAGGGGTCCCGACGGCGGGCCGGCGCCATAATCGGTCTCCATGACAACTGTGACGGCGTTATGGCGGTACCCGGTGAAGTCCATGCTGGGCGAGCCGCTCGCGTCCGCGGTGGTGACGCACGCGGGGCTGGCCGGGGACCGGACGCACGCCGTTCTCGATGACTCGGGCGCGATCGGCAGCGCCAAGCATCCGCGCAAGTGGGGGCAACTGCTGGGTTGCCGAAGCCGGGTGACCGAGGACGGCACCGTCGAGGTCGAACTGCCCGACCGAACCGCCTTCACGGCCGGGGACCCCGCTCTGGACGCCCGGCTGTCGCAGCTGCTGGGCCGTCGGGTGCTCGTCTCGGCGAGCGCGCCGGCGCACAGCAGGCTGGAGCGTGCCGTGCCGGAGTACGAAGGTGGCGTCCCGGATGCCGTACGAGCGGCGGCGTCCGTGGACGGCACCGGAGAGAACATCACCGTCGGCAAGGTCGCCCCGGGGACGTTCTTCGACTACGGCCGGGTCCACCTGATCACCACGTCATCGCTGGCGAAGCTCCGCTCCGTCTGTCCGGAAGGGGATGTCGATCCGCGTCGCTTCCGGCCGAACCTGCTGGTGGACACCGGCCAGGCGCCGGCCTTCGTGGAGGACGGCTGGCAGGGCGGGCGGCTGCGCGTGGGCGAGGCGCTGTTTCGCGTACTCGTGCCCACCCCACGCTGCGTGGTGCCCACGCTGGGCCATGACGAGCTGAAGGCCCACCCGGGCATCATGCGTGCGATCGCCCGCGAACACCGGGTGCCGGTCTTCGACCTGGGCCGGCTGGCTTGCTTCGGGGTGTACCTGGAGGTTCTCGAACCCGGCGCCATCCGGCCGGGGGACACGATCACGCGGGAGGACGACGCCTGATCAGGCCGTCCGCCACCGCAGGCGGTGTGGGGGGGGCGACCGGGTCGCGCGACCGGCCCGCCGTGCGGGGATCCGGACGGGCGGTTCGGGACCGGGCACCTGGAGACACCGGGCGCCGGGAGACACCGGCGCCGGGGAGCGGACGGCCGGTCCGGTCATCCGCTCCCCGCCGGCAGCACCCACAACAGCCCCGCCAGCAGCACCACGATGACCCCGAACGACACCAGAGCCGCCGCTCGCCAACGCCGGTACGCCGCACCGGCCGTCGACGCGTCCGCCACCGGCGCCGCCGCCCCGGCCGGCGCCGTCGACCCGTGCGGCCACGTCCGGTCGGCCAGGTCCCACAGCGCCAGCAGCCGCGCCTGGTCCGCCCCCGCCACCCGGCACAGCGCCTGCACCGCGCCGCTCGGCGGCTGCTTGGCCCCGCTGAGGTACCGCTGCCACGACGACTTGCTGTACGCGGTCCGCCGGGCCAGCTCCGCGAGGCTCAGGCCCGTGCGGTCCTTCAGGGCCCGCAGCTGCTCGACCAGGTGCCGTCCCTCCCTCGGCAGTACGTCCGGAAGCGGCTGCCAGCGCGTCATGGTCGTCCCCCCACCGCTCGCCGCCGCCTCGCCCCCGGGCGACGGCCCCTCCCCACCGCATCGTTCGACGCCGGCCCGCCCCGGCCAGTTCCCCTGAACGGCGGGCGCGCGACGCGCACGAGGGGTGTGCGGCGGACACCCGCGCGACCAGGGGCCGGCGTCCCGTGCGCCCGCGGGGACCGTGTCCGTCAGGCCCCGTCCCGCACCGTCGGCCGTACCGCGACCGCGTCGACCTCGAACAGCATCCCCGGCAGCGCCAGCGAGGCGACCCCGCTCAGCGTCTGCGCCGGGAGCCGCTCCCTGAAGCGGGCGTGCAGGACCTTGCCCAGGGTCTCCAGCTTGCCGAGATCGTGGTCCACGATGAACGTGCCGAGCCGTACGACGTGTTCGTAGCCGAGGCCGACCCCCTCCAGAGCCGAACGCAGCCGGTCGAAGGCCAGTTCCACCTGTGCGGCGAAGTCGCCCGGCACCGGCGCGCCGGTGGGGTCCGAAGCGTACTGACCGCCGATGAAGACGGTTTCACCCGGCGCCGACACGGCGTGACTGTAACCGAAGGGCGTGGGGTCGTGGAGCGTGACCGGGTTGGTGATCGTGCGCTGATCGGGCGTCATGACCGGCGTCCTCTCGCTGACTGCGGCCGCCGTCGCCCCGACGGCGGCACCCTGACACCACGCTCAACTCCCGTCGCACGTAAGCGCATTCCCGCCGTGGAGACACCATCGGCGCGACGTCCGGCACCGGCACGCGAGGTCCGTCCGCGACCGGCCGAAGGCGTTTTCGCGGCACCTCCTACGCGCGCGGCGCCGCTGTGCTCGCCCGTTCCACCAGCCGCGTCGACAGCTCCGTGCGTGTGCTCTCCGGATGGTGGCCGTCCATCATGCGCAGCAGCGACCGCAGGGCCGTCGCGGCCATCTCGGACAGCGGCTGGCGGACGGTGGTCAGACCGGGGGAGGCCCAGCGGGCCTCGGGCAGGTCGTCGAAGCCGACCACACTGATGTCGTCCGGCACGCTCAACCCGCGTGCGGCCAAGGCCTCGTAGACGCCCAGCGCCATCCGGTCCGAGCAGACGAAGACGGCGGTCGGCGGCTCGGGCAGATCGAGCAGTTCCAGCATGCGGCGGCGGGCCACGGCCTCGTCGAAACCGGCGTGCCGGACGTACTCGGGGCGGTGCCGGATCCCGGCGGACGTGAGCGCCGAGCGGTATCCGGCGACCCGGGCGCTGCTGCACAGCGTGCGCCGGGGCCCGGCGATGACGGCGACCCGCTCGTGCCCCAGGGACAGCAGATGCTCCGTGGCCGTCAGACCGCCCTGCCAGTTCGCGGCCCCGACCGAGACGACACCCTCCGGCGGTTCCTGCACCGGGTCGATCATCACGAACGGGATGCGGTGCTGCTCCAGCCACGCGTACTGCGAATCGCTGAGCTCGGCCAGGTTGAACAGGACCCCGGACGAGCCACGGGCGACCAGTTTGTCCAGCCAGCCGCGTTCCGGGCGCCCGACCCGGGAGCGGATCAGCGCCGCCGACACCACGACCTCCAGGCCCGCGTCGTGCGCCGCCTCCTCCACCCCGTGCAGCACCGCGCCCGACCAGGAACTCTCCAGCGAGTGCACGACCAGATCGACGAGCCGGGGCGCCTTCGCCGCGTCGAAACGGGGTCTGCGTACGTACCCGAGCCGGTCGAGCGCCTCGGTCACCCGCCGCCGGGTCTCGGGCGCCACGTCCTCGCGGCCGTTGACCACCTTGGACGCGGTCGGCACCGACACCCCCGCCTCGCGCGCCACGACCGCCAGTGTCGGACCGGCCGCCACGCTCGCACTCGCCGTACGGACCATCGGGAACCCACCTCTCCGGCCCGCCCGAGGGCCGTGGAAAGTTTCGACCAGCGCTGCACACGGCGATCACGGGATCCGGCCGGGCAGAAAGCGCTTCCTACTGTAAGTGCGGCGCAGGGCGGCGGGAAGGGAAAGTGAATTCACCGCCGCGCGCCGGTCAAAACTTTCGAAACCCCGAACAGCACCCTCGGCCGGGTGGGCAGGTCAGTCGAAACCCGGTGAATTCCGCCGTGAACGCCGCGTCCATCAGGTGCCGGGCATGGATCGCCACGAAGCAGCCGTGTACGCCGAACAGCCCTCCCCGCCGCCCGTGCGCCGGAATACCGGGCGACCATGAGTTGCTCTGATCTTCACGGTGCACGAGCGCGGTGAGGAGGCTGGTGGACGGATGACGGAAGACCAGGCGGACCCCGTGGTGAGCACGCCGTACGGTGCCGTGCGGGGCCGGTACGAGCGCGGTGTCGCGGTCTTCCGCGGCATCCCCTACGCCGCCCCTCCCTCCGGCCCCCGCCGCTTCCGCCCGCCCGTGCCGCCGCCGCCCTGGGACGGCGTGCGCGACGCCGGCGCCTTCGGCCCCACCGCGCCGAAACCGCCGTACTCCGACGCCTTCGCCCCCTATCTGTCCGACCCGGTCGTGCCCGGCGACGACTGCCTCAACCTCAACGTCTGGACCCCGCAGCCCGGCCCCGGGGCCCGCCTCCCCGTCCTGGTCTGGCTGCACGGCGGCGCCCTGACCAGGGGATCGTCGGCCGTACCCGTCTACGACGGCCACGCCTTCGCCCGTGACGGCGTGGTCTGTGTATCGATCAACTACCGGTTGGGTGTCGAGGGCTACGGGCTGTTCCCCGACACACCCCCGAACCCCGGCCTGCGCGACCAGATCGCCGCCCTGACCTGGGTGCACGAGACCATCGAGGCCTTCGGTGGCGATCCCGGACGCATCACCCTCGCCGGACAGTCCGCCGGGGCCATCAGCGTCGGCGCCCTCATCGCCGCCCCGCAGACCCAGGGCCTGGTCCGCCGGGCCGTCCTGCAGAGCGGGCCGCCCGAGGTGTCCGAGCGGGCCCGGGTACGGCGGATGGTGCGCCGGATGGCGACCCGGCTGAAGATCCCCGCCACCGCCGAGGCCTTCGCCGCCGTCGACCGCGACCTGCTGCTGCGCACCCAGGCCGACGTGGGCAGACTGAGCAGCCCGGTGATCGGCGGACCCGCCTTCGGCCTCGTCGTCGACGGCGACGTCGTCCCGTGCGACCCCCATCAGGCCCTCACGGAGGGGGGCGCCGCGGCGGGCGTGGAACTGCTGCTGGGCTGGACCCGCGACGAGCACCGGCTGTGGCTGGTGCCGGGCGGCCTGATGGAACGCGTCGACCGGCTCGGAGCCGTCGCCTTCGCGGGCGCCATGGCCCGCTGCCGCTGCGGCAGCGAGGTGCCGCGCGGCTACCGCACCCTGCACCCCCGGGCGGGCACGGCGGACCTCGTCGGCCGGCTCGTCACCGACCACCTGCTCCGCATCCCCCTGCACCACCTGGCCGACGCCCGTGAGGAACCGACGTACGTCTACGAGTTCGCCTGGCCCTCGAACCTGCCGGGGCTCGGCGCCTGCCATGCACTGGAGCTGGGCTTCGTCTTCGACACCGGGCAGGCCGAGGAGTCCCGGAAACTGGCGGGGGAGGGGGCGCCGCAGGAGCTCGCGGACGCGATGCACTCGGCATGGGTGCGGTTCGCGGCGGACGGCGACCCGGGCTGGGAACGCTGGAACGAGGACCACCCGGTACGGGTGTTCGGGGACCGCGCGCCCGGCGCCGACGACGGCCCGGCCCACACCGCCCACGGCCCCCACGACCGCGAACTGGCCCTCTGGCGGGCCGACGCCCTCCGCCCGCCCGAACCGCCACCCGCACCGGTCCCGTCCGACGGCGGCGCGCCTGCCCGCAGCACGGAACTGCGCTCAGCCGTGCGACGCCTGCGCCGCTCCGGGGCGCTCCGCCGGCAGTGACGTCGCGCGCCCGCCGAGCGGCCGGTGCGAGGGAGTAGGCCCCACCGAGTCCCTCACCACCACATGCGTGCCCGGCGACAGGTGCTCGTCCGGGGCGCCCCGGGGCGCGGTCCGGGGCCGTGCGGACGGCGAGGCGGCCGACTCCCTCGTAGGGCACGTCGACCGCCCTTGCGAAGTCGCCGTGCAGCACCAGGGACGGGTCGGGAGTGAGGCCGCGGGCCCGGTGCGCGGCGAGGCAACCGCGTTCACGGCCCGGGGAGGTGGTGTGGTCCGCCCGGCCGCCGAGGTGGAGCACGCGGCGGTGGCCCCGCGCGAGCACACGGGCCACAAGCGGGTGGGCGCTGCCCTCGTTGTCGTACCTGCGGCAACGCCGATGGCCATCCGTTCCCACGGTGGAGGCCGGTAGCGGGGGAGAGGAAGGGGGGCTGCGCGGACCGGCCGTCCTCGGCGGTGACCGCTGCGCGAGGTCAGGCCGGGGTGCCGTCGCCGCGCGCCGCCGCCAGCGTCCCCGTGATGCCGGTGATCGCGTCCGGGCCCACCCGGCAGCAGCCGCCGATCAGCCGCGCCCCTGCCCGCTGCCAGCCCTCCACCTGGCCGGCGGTGAAGGTCGAGCGGCCGGTCCAGGCCCGGGCCGCCGCGTCCCAGGTCTCCCCGCTGTTGGGGTAGACGACGACCGGCTTGCCGGTGACCCGCGCCGCCGTCGCCGCCGCGGCCTCCACGTCCTGCGGCGCGCAGCAGTTCACCCCGACCGCGATCACCTCGTCCGCCTCCGCGGCCAGGGCGAAGGCCTCCTCCAGCGGCTGCCCGGCCCGCGTGCGGTCACCGGCGACGGAGTACGTCAGCCAGGCCGGCACCCCGAGCCCGCGCACCGCCCGCAGCAGGGCCGTGGCCTCGTCGGCGTCCGGGACCGTCTCCAGCGCGAGGACGTCGGGACCGGCGGCGGCCAGCACCTCGAGGCGCGGCCGGTGAAAACGCTCCAGTGCGTCCACGCTCACCCCGTAGCGACCCCGGTACTCCGAGCCGTCGGCGAGCATCGCACCGTACGGACCGGCCGACGCCGCCACCCACAGGGGCCGTGAGACCCCCGCCCGCCGGGCCGCCTCCCGGGCCGACTCCACGCTCAGCGCCATGAGTTCGGCCGCCCGGTCACGGCTGATCCCGCGCTGGGCGAACCCCTCGAACGTGGCCTGGTAGCTGGCGGTGATCGCCACGTCCGCGCCCGCCCGGAAGTAGGCCAGGTGCGCCTCGGTCACCGCCTCGGGCCGTTCGGCGAGCAGCCGCGCCGACCACAGCTCGTCGCTCAGGTCGTGCCCGGCCGATTCGAGCTGGTTGGACATGCCGCCGTCCAGGACGACCGTCCCGGCGGCGAGGGCTTCAGCGAGGGTGAGGGTGCTGGTCATGCCGACGACGGTAATCGAGAAACGCCGGCGCGCCCCAGCCGAGGGTGTCCATTACATGAACAGGTCGACCAGCATGTGGGACAGCGGGTTAGGATCGCCGCCCTCCCCCTCCGCTCGTACAGGAACGCCCATGACCGTCCCCCGCCCCACCGAGGCCGCCGACCCCACGACCTCCGGGCCGGCCGCCGCGCCCCCGTCCCCCCGCCGCACCTTCGGCCTGGCCGCCGCCACGGCCCTCGTTATGGGCAACATCATCGGCGGCGGCATCTTCGCCCTGCCCGCCACCGTCGCCCCCTACGGCACGGTCAGCCTGCTCGCCTTCCTCGTGCTCTCCGTCGGAGCCGTCCTGCTCGCCCTGCTCTTCGGCAGGCTCGCGCGGCGCAGCCCCGTCACCGGCGGTCTGTACGTGTACCCGCGCGACGCCTTCGGCGAGTTCGCCGGCTTCCTGTCGGCCTGGTCGTACTGGACGATGTGCTGGGTCAGCATCGCCGCCCTGGCCGTCGCGGTCGTCGGCTACGTCGACGTCCTGATACCCCTGCACGGAAACCACGTCCTCCAGGCCCTGGTCGCCCTCGCCGCCCTGTGGCTGCCCGCCGCGGCCAACTTCGCGGGCACCCGCTGGGTCGGCGCGGTGCAGGTCGTCTCCACGGTCCTGAAGTTCGTCCCGCTGCTCCTGCTCGCCACGGTCGGCCTGTTCTTCGTCGACGCGGACAACTTCGGCCCGTTCAACGCCTCCGGCCAGAGCGTCTCCGGCGCGCTCGCCGCCTCCGCCGCGCTGCTGCTGTACAGCTTCCTCGGGGTGGAGTCGGCCGCGGTCAGCGCGGGCGAGGTCCGCGATCCCGAGCGCACGGTCGGCCGGGCGAGCGTCCTGGGCACCCTGGCCTCCGCCCTCGTCTACGTCCTCGGCACGGTCGCCGTCTTCGGCCTGGTCCCGCACGACCGGCTCGTCGACTCGGGCGCCCCCTTCGCCGACGCCGTGAACGCGATCACCGGCGGCGGCTGGGGCGGCACCGCCATCGCCCTGGTCGCCGTCGCCTCGATCACCGGCTGCCTCAACGGCTGGATCCTCATGGCCGCGCAGATGCCCTACGCCGCCGCACGCGACGGCCTCTTCCCCGCGCCCTTCGCCCGCCTCGGCAAGGGCGGCGTCCCGGGGTTCGGGGTGTGGGCCTGCGCGGTCCTCGGCAGCCTCCTCATCGCCCTCAACTACACGGCCGGCCCGGACACCACGTTCCGCGTCCTCGTCCTGATCACCACGTTCACCGGCTGCGTGCCGTACCTGCTGTCGGCCGCGGCCCAGCTGTACTGGCTGGCCCGCGGCACCCGCGAACGCGTCCGCCCCGCAGGCCTCGCCCGGGACCTGACGGTGGCCGCGCTCTCCTTCGGCTTCTCCTTCTGGCTGATCGCCGGTGCCGGTTACGCGGCCGTCTACCAGGGGGTGCTGTTCCTCTTCGCCGGAATTCCCGTGTACGTGTGGCTGCGGGGACGCAAGGACACCGCGGGGGCGCAGGCATAGCATCGGGGGATGGTCGCCGCAGAGCACGCCGAAGTACGCGAGGTCCTCAAAGTGCGGGCGGACCAGGCGGTGTTCCGGCCGCTCCCGCACAACCCGGGCAACGGCGTCACGGCCGGGGTGTGGCGGGTCAGCGGCGGCGACCGCTCGGCTGTCCTGAAGGTGCTGACGCGGACGAAGGAGACCGGCGTCGCCTGGGCGGCGTCCAACGACCCGCGCCACTGGAACTTCTGGCGCCGTGAGGCGTACGTCTACCGGTCCGGTCTCGCCCAGGTCTGGCAGCGGCACGGCATCCGCGCGCCCCGGCTGCTGGAGTGCGCCGAACGGCCGGACGGGGACGTGGCGTTGTGGCTGGAGGACGTTCCCGGTGAACCGGCCACCGCCTGGTCCTTCGCCCGCCACGTCGACCACGCCCACCGCCTCGGCACCGCACAGGGAGCGGTCGGCGCGGGGGAGGACACCCCGTGGCTGTCGCGGGGCTTCCTGCGGGACTACATCTCGGGGCAGACGAAGGGGCAGGACCTGCTCGACGCCGACGAGGCGTGGCGACACCCCCTGATCCGGCGGCACTTCCCGCCCGGCCTGCGCGAGGACATGGTCCGCCTCCATCATGACCGCGCGTGGTTTCTCACGGTCATGGAGTCGCTGCCCCGCGCCCTGTCGCATCTCGACCAGTGGCCGGCCAACCTCAGCTCCGACGGCTCCGGCTCCGGCGTCCTGCTCGACTGGGCCTTCACCGGCGACGGCGCCCTCGGTGAGGACCTCGGCAACTACCTGCCCGACTGCGTCTTCGACCTGTTCCTCCCCGCCGCCGACCTGCCGGGCCTGGCCAAGACGGCCTACGACGCCTATGTGCAGGGCTTGCGCCGGAGCGGCTGGCGGGGCGACGAACGCCTGGTACGGCTGGGCGTGTGCGCCTCCGCGGTGAAGTACGACTGGCTGACGGCGCTGATGCTGGCCAGGGCGGACGAGGAGCAGGTGGCCTACGGAGGGGAGAACACCGTCCCGGCCGAACTCCGCTACCGGGAACGGGGTCTGGCCCTGGCGTTCCTGGCCGACTGGGCCGCCGAGGCGCGGCTCCTGGCACCCCAGCTCGGCTTCCCCGAAGCCCCCAGCGGCCGTTGAGCCGCGTGACGGAACGGAAGAGGATGGCCCGAGTCGTCGAGTTGTCGTACTACCCCGTCAAGGGCTGCGCCGGGGACGTCGGCGCACGAGGCGCTGCTGACCCCGGCCGGACTGGCGCACGACCGCAGCTTCATGGTCGTCAGCGACGAGGGCGTGTACCGGACACAGCGCCGCGATCCGCTGCTGGCCGTCATCCGCCCGCTGATCACTCCCGACGGCGAGCACCTCACGCTCACCGCGCCCGGGGTGGACCGTCTCCGCCTCAAGGTGGACACCACCGGCACCCGAAAGCCCGTGGATCTGTTCGGAACCGCTTTCCAGGGCATCGACCAGGGCGACGAGGCGGCGGACTGGCTCTCGGGCGTGCTCGGCGCCCGGAGCCGGCTGGTGCGGGTCCCGCCCGGACACGACCGGGTGACCGACGGCCTGACGCCGGGCACCTCCGGCTACGCCGACAGCTGTGCCCTGCACGTCCTCTCCCGCTCCACCCTCGCCCTGCTCGACAGCAAGCTGACCGAACGCGGCGCCGGTCCCCTCCCCGCCGACCGTTTCCGGCCCAACCTCGTCGTCGACGGCTGGGACGAGCCCCACACCGAGGACCGCGCCCACCGCCTGCGCATCGGCACCGCGGAACTGGGCTACGCCAAACTCGCCATCCGCTGCGCGGTCACCCTCGTCGACCAGCGGGCCGGGACCCGGGCGGGTCCGGAACCCCTGCGCACCCTCGCCGGCTACCGCCGCGCCACCCAGGGCGGCGTCGCCTTCGGCACCAAGTACGCGGTACTGCGGCCCGGCACGGTGGCGGTGGGGGACGAGGTGGACGTCACGGTGTGGGGCGAGTCCGAGCTGTGAGAGGGCGGTACGTAAGTTGATGTCCGTTTCGCACTTTCGGGAGGGGGGCGCGGGCCGGCCGCGACGTCGCCGGCACCGTCGGATCGCCGGACGCCGGCGATACCGAAGAGGGCGGCGGAGCTGGGCAGGCGCGCTTACTTGGTCGTCCTGTCGTCGAAGATCTCCTGGTTGTACTGGCTCATGGTCTTGGCGTCGACGCCGTCGCATGCGTCGGGGCGCTTGCCTTGTTCGCTGTTCTTGGCGTCCTTGAACTGCTTCTCCATGGCGGCCTTGCAGGCGGCGAGGTCGGGCTTGTCGCTGCTGCTGCAGGCGGCTGTCGTAGCGGCGAGGGCGAGCAGGACGGCTGTGATGGCTGTACGGGTGCGCATATTTCCTCCTGGGACTGTTTGGCACTATGGGCATCGTTCGGCACGTGGGCGCCTGGTGAAGATGCTGCGTCGGGGTCGTGTCGGGGGCCGCGGAGGTGAGCGGGGGCGTCGAAACCTCACCCGCTCGTCTCCTTCGGCGGGGTTGCGGAGAGGGAGTGCCCCCGTGGGATCTGAACGGCTGTTCAGACGAGCCGCTTACGTCCCCAGATGAAGAGGAAGGCCACGATGCCGGCGGTCAGGGCGAACAGAATCGATGCTCCGAACCACTGCATACCGCTCATCTGTGAGATGGGGATGTAGTCGATCGACCCGCCGACGATGTCCGCTTTCTTCATGCACGACGTGGTCGCCTCCTCCGACAGCGTGTCCGTACACGTGGTCAGGTCGAACAGTTTCCCGTTGCCGCTGACATACGAGGCGTCGAGCACGTGCGCGGTGCGGGGCACCTCCGGAAATGTGATCCGGCCGCCGGGGCTGATGGGCTTGCTGGTGGCTGTGACGATGTCGCCGAGCGACAGCTTGAAGTAACCCCAGACGGCCTGGAGGGCGACGGTGAATCCGAGGGTCACGACCATGGCCGCCAGCGTGCGGCGCAGGATCACACCGATCAGCACCCCGCCGAACACGGAGAGGAGGGAGAGGGCGACGGGCACCGGACCCGTGGTGTTGAAGAACTCCCGGGAGGTCCAGTCGACGTCCGCGTAATCGAGCTTGATGGGGCTCCACCACCAGGCGAACACCGCCGACAGCGTGACCGTGGTCACCGTCACCACCAGTCCGGCCAGCGCCAGCTTCGTGGCCAGCCAGCGGTTGCGGCTCACGGACTGGGCGGCGATCAGCTTGGCCGTGCCGCTCTCCAGGTCGCTCGCGAGCAGCGGGGCGCCGAGGAGGACACCGAGTATGACGGGTATCGCCGTGAGACCGGTGGTGACGGAAGAGAACGCGCCGGCGTAGGGGTCGAACCGCCTTCCCGCGTCGTCGAGGTTCTTGGCGGGAAAGCCGTAGGCGTTGAGGAAGTCCATCATCTGGGCGCGCTGGTAGATCATCCAGGCCACGCAGAGCACGGTGGCGGCGAGGATGGTCCAGAAGGCGGCCCGGTGCTGGCGCCAGACCAGCCACGTCATACCGCTGAGGCGGGGGCGCCCAGTGGCCTTCGTGGTGCTCGTGTTCCCGGCCCCGTGCCTGGGTCCGTTCCTGGTTGCGTTCATCGTCCCGTTCATCGTCCGGTTCGCCGTCCCGTTCCTGCCGTCGGTCGAGGGGTTGGTGAAGGTGCTCATGCCGCCACCGTCCCGGTGCCGAACGCCTGGCCCCGGACCTGGGCGGTGGGAGTGATCAGCGGTGGCGCGTCGGGTGAGCGGAGATAGGCGAGCAGGAGTTCCTCCATGCTCGGGGCGGCCACCTCCCAGGGGCCGGTGGCCGGGCCCTCCGGGCGGATCAGCGCGGTGAACTGCCGTCCGCTGGTCCGGGCCTCGACGAGGGTGTGGTACCCGAGGACGGCGGGCAGGCCCTCGCCCTCCCTGACCCCGGTGACCACGGTGTGCATGGCCATCAGCTCGTCCACGTCACCGGCGAGGCGCACTCCGCCGCCGGAGACGACGACGAGGAAGTCGCACACGTTCTCCAGCTCGGCGAGGACGTGGGTGGACATCACCACGGTGGTGCCGCGCTCGCCGGCCTCGGCGAGGAGGGTGCCCATGAGTTCGTGGCGCACGACCGGGTCGAGGTCCGACATCGGCTCGTCGAGCAGCAGCAGGTCGGGGCGCTTGCCGAAGGCGAGGGCGACCGCGACGCGGGTGCGCTGGCCGCCGGAGAGGGTGCCGATCTTCGCGTCGAAGGGCACATTGCCGGCGCGGACGATGTCCTCGGCGGCGCGCTGGTCCCAGCCGGGGTTCAGCTCCCGCCCCAGCCGCAGGGTCTCCGCCACGGTGAAGCGACGGAACAGCGGCTTCTCCTGCGCGAGGAAGGCCGTACGCCGACCGGACTCCACCGAGCCCGGCGCCTCGCCGAACAGACTGAGCGAACCCTGCGTCGGCTTCACGACATGGGCCGCGATGTTCAGCAGCGTGGTCTTGCCCGCCCCATTGGGGCCTACCAACCCGCAGACCCTGCCCGCCGGAAGCCGGAAGGTGCAGTCCCGCAGCGCCCAGCCCCGCCGGTAGCGCATCCCCAGTCCGTGCGCCTCGAGCGCCGGCTCCCCCGCGTACATGACATCACTCACCTGTGCTCCTCGTTGTCGTGGCCCCCGTGACCGCCGTGGTCCCGGTGGCGTACTGCTGCTCCAGCGCCGACGCGACCAGCGCGGCCACGTCCTCCTGCTCCAGGCCGGCCCCGGCCGCCTTCGACATCCACGCCACCAGCTCCCCGTACAGCGGCGAGTCGGTGCCCGTCTCGGGGCGGCCCAGCGTGCGGCGTACGAAGGTGCCCTGGCCCGGTCGCGGTTCGACCAGGCCCTCGCGCTCCAGCTCGCGGTACGCCTTGAGGGTGGTGTTCGGGTTGACCGCGCTCGTCTCGGAGACCTCCTTGGCGGTGGGCAGCCGGTCACCCGGCACCAGTACGCCCAGCCGCAGGGCCTGCTTGGTCTGCTGCACGATCTGCTGGAAGGCGGGGACACCGCTTCGCCTGTCGATGCGGTACTCCACGGCCACCATCCCTTCCATCATCATTCCACTACTCGATTAGTGGAATGATGATGGAAGGGAGTGACGGCAGTTGTCAACGGGGTCCGGGAACGAGCCGGAAACAGATCAGGAGAGAGGGAGAGGTAAGGGCGAGGCGAGCTCCGGTGTGTCCGAACGGGGCCGCCCCGGCACACGGGCCGCAGGGTGAACACGGGTCGACGGGCCTGACGAACTGTCCGACGGTCACCGTCGACGGCACGGGGGCCTCGCCGTCCGGTCCCGCGTGAGGGCGCCGCGGCCGCTGCCGAGGCGTGGATGACGCTGCGCCCGTGAATCGGAGACGCCCCAGGTCCGCGCCGATAACAGAAAATGCGGCCGCCGCGAATTCCGCGGCCCGCCGCACCTGTTGGTCCCGTCAGACCCGTTGACCTGCTCGTGTCACGCCCTTACCTTTTCGGCGTTCGTCATGACAGATGGCGTCCGATATCTCGACCAGATGGGGATGTCGACGCCATGTGTTCCCAATGAGAGGCAGGCCCCCTGCGCATGAGCCGCGACCGCGACCACGCTCTGCCCGAACCCCCCAGCCGCAGACTGCTGCTGAAGGGCGCCGCAGCCGCCGGTGCCCTGGCCGCCGTCCCCGCCCTCCCCGGCGTCGCCGAGGCGGCCCCCGGGGCGGACACCGCCACCGCCGCCACGACGCCCGGCAGGCACCCGAAGCCGGCCCCGTTCGTGAACCCGCTCGTCCGCAACCGCGCCGACCCCCACATCCACCGGCACACGGACGGCCACTACTACTTCACCGCCACCGCCCCCGAGTACGACCGCATCATCCTGCGCCGCTCGCGCACCCTCGGCGGCCTCGGCACCGCGGACGAGTCCGTCATCTGGCGCGCCCACGCCACCGGCCCCATGGGCGCCCACATCTGGGCGCCGGAACTGCACCGGATCGGCGGCAAGTGGTACATCTACTTCGCCTCCGCGCCCGCCGAGGACATCTGGGCGATCCGCATATGGGTGCTGGAGAACGCCCACCCCAACCCCTTCCAGGGCACCTGGGTGGAGCGGGGGCAGGTCAAGACGGCCTGGGAAACCTTCTCCCTGGACGCCACCACCTTCACCCACCGGGGCAAGCGCTACCTCGCCTGGGCCCAGCACGAACCCGGAATGGACAACAACACCGGCATCTTCCTCTCCGAGATGGCCAACCCCTGGACCCTGAAGGGCCCCCAGGTGCGGCTCTCCACCCCGGAGTACGACTGGGAGTGCA
Source organism: Streptomyces sp. NPDC043685 (assembly GCF_056436585.1). NCBI lineage: Bacteria > Bacillati > Actinomycetota > Actinomycetes > Kitasatosporales > Streptomycetaceae > Streptomyces > Streptomyces sp. NPDC043685. Next base: position 557,737 of record NZ_JBWKCH010000006.1, read on the forward strand.
TCGGGTTCAAGGTGAACGAAGGCCCGTACGTCCTCAAGCGCAACGGCCGCCTGTTCATGACGTACTCGGCCAGCGCCACCGACTTCAACTACTGCGTGGGCCTGCTGACCGCCGACGCCGACAGCCACCTCCTGGACCCGGTGAGCTGGACCAAGTCGCCGACCCCGGTGTTCACCAGCAACGACACCACCAAGCAGTACGGTCCCGGGCACAACTGCTTCACCGTCGCCGAGGACGGCCGCACCGATGTCCTCGTCTACCACGCCCGGCAGTACAAGGAGATCAACGGCGACCCGCTGAACGACCCCAACCGCCACACCCGCGTGCAGAAACTCGGCTGGAAGCGCGACGGCACCCCCGACTTCGGCGTCCCGGTCGCAGACACGGTGAAGGTGAGTGACTGACATGAGACGTGCCTACGCGACCCTCCTCGCCCTGTGCCTCGGGCTGTTCGGCGCCCTCGCCACCGGCGGCCCCGCCCAGGCCGCACCCCAGACCGTCACCAACGGCACCCAGTTCACGGACACCTCGGGCAACCCCGTCCACGCGCACGGCGGCGGCGTCCTGAAGGTCGGCACCTACTACTACTGGTTCGGCGAGCACCGCAACGCCGACAACACCTTCCGGTACGTCGACGCCTACCGCTCGACCGACCTGAAGAACTGGGAGTTCCGCAACCACGTCCTCACCGAGGCGAGCGATCCGGAGCTCGCGACCGCCAACATCGAGCGGCCGAAGGTCATGTACAACGCCTCCACCGGCAAGTTCGTGATGTGGATGCACAAGGAGAACGGCACCGACTACAGCGAGGCCCGCGCGGCCGTGGCCGTCTCCGACACCGTCGACGGCAATTACACCTGGAAGGGCAGCTTCCGGCCGCTCGGCCAGCACATGTCCCGCGACATCACGGTCTTCGTCGACACCGACGGCGCCGGCTACATGATCTCCGCCGCCCGCGAGAACTACGACCTCCAGATCTACCGCCTCACCGCCGACTACACCGGCGTCGCGAGCCTGGTCGCCAACCCCTGGCCCGGCGGCCACCGCGAGGCCCCGGCGCTGTTCAAGCGGAACGGCGTCTACTTCATGCTCACCTCGGGCGCCACCGGCTGGAACCCCAACCAGCAGCAGTACGCCACGGCCACCAGCATCGCCGGCCCCTGGTCGGCCATGAGGAACATCGGCGACGCGACGACGTACGGCTCGCAGACGGCCTACGTCCTGCCGGTGCAGGGCACCTCGGGCACCTCGTACCTGTACATGGGCGACCGCTGGGGCAACTCCTTCGGCGGGACGGTCAACGACTCGCGCTACGTGTGGCTGCCGCTGACCTTCTCCAACTCGACCACCATGTCCATGTCCTGGTCGCCCGAGGTCACGATCGACACGACCGCCGGAACCGTCACGGGCACCAGCGCCACGTACAACACGCTGATCGCCCGCCACTCCTCCAAGTGCGCCGACGTCACGAGCCAGTCACTGTGGCCCGGCGCCCAGCTCAAGCAGTACGACTGCAACGGCGGCACCAACCAGAAGTACTGGTTCAAGTCCGTCGGAAGCGGCTACTACCAGCTGATGGTCAGGAACAGCAGCCTCTGCGTGCAGGACAACGCGACCACGGTCACGCAGGAGAACTGCAACGGCTCCGCCACCGCCCAGCAGTGGTCACTGGCCACCACCGGCTCGTACGTGAACGTCAAGTCCCGCGCGAGCGGCAGGTGCCTGGACGTGAACGGCGCGTCCACCGCCAACGGCGCCGCGCTCATCACGTACACGTGCAACGGCGGCACCAACCAGCAGTGGACGCGCGGGACATGACGACCGCCGCTACACCAGCAGGTCGATCGCGTCGATCGCCGTCCCCGCACTGAGGAACCCGCTCGCCCCCGACCCGCTCACCACGTCGATCCTGAGCACGTTGTACTGACTCGTGTCCGTCTTCCAGGCGGACGCCGGGACGTTGTACGTGAACGTGTGGTTGTTGCCCCGGTAGGAACCGTTGGTCAGCGACCGGGTGTCCGGCTGGGTGGGCGGGGCGGGGACCGCGGAGGTCCAGGAATCGTTGACGGTCACCTGCGGCCGGCCGTTCGCGTACGCCGTCGTCACGCCGATGCGCAGGGTGTGCGCGGCGGCCGCCTGGGCCGAAGTCAGCCGGAAGTACACCAGGATCCCGCTGTTGACGTCCTTCCAGAGGTAGCAGGGGAAGGCCGCCGTCTCGCCGCTGCCGACGACGACGTTCCCCGTCCAGGACGCCGCCCGCACGTCGGACGGATGCGCGTACGTCATCAGGCCGGCGTTCTTGAAGCCGCCCGGGGTGCCGTCCCAGTCCCCGATCCGCCAGATCGCGCCCGCCTCGGACGGGTCGTTGGAAACCGGTATCGCGATCGTGTTCAGGGCCGTCGTGCTGCCCGCCGAAACGCTCACCGACGTGGTGTACACCGCCAGTTCGCCCTTGAAGACGGTCAGGGTGTACGTCCCCGGCAGCACACCGGACAGGGAGAACCAGCCGTCCGAGGAGCGCGCCGAACCCCAGTACTGCGCCGAGGGGTTGGCGATGCCGACGGTGTACGGGTGTGCCGTGTCCCGGCCGGTGATCCCGACGCCCGTCACCTTGCCCCGGCCGCTCGCCGGCACGTACCCCGCGATGCCGAGCGAGTCGGCCCACGGCGTCGTCAGCGTCCCCGCGTACAGCGCCGGGGAGGGTGCCCCGCCGTCCGTGAAGGCGATGACGTACGGCCCCTGGAGGCCGAAGCGCTGCGCCTCGGTCTGGTTCTGCCCGTAGTGGAGGATCTCGTACAGGCCGCCGCCGTCCGCGCTCTGGTGCCGCAGCAGGGAGCGGTAGAACGGCCCGCCGGAGGCCTTCTCGTGGTTGCTGCGCACTATCCACAGGCCGACGCCGCCGGCGGACCAGCCGACGTGGTCGTAGTCCATGACGCGCCGCCCGGAGTAGTGCTTCGAGCGGGTCTGGCCGTCGGGTTTCCGGAACACGTCCGAGGCCTCGATGGCGGTCGGCGCGTAGGTGTAGGAGTCGGGTTCGTCGTTGAGGAACGCGCCCTTCCTGACGCGCAGGATGAACCGGGTGGCCGAGACGGAGGTGTCGGCCGTGTTCGTCCAGAGGTAGACGTTGTTCTCACCGCTGCGGGCCGCGTAGTAGTGCTTCAGGGTGCCGTGCGCGACGGAGATCAGGATCGTGGAACCGGACTGTTTGATGCCGACGGTGGAGGCGCCGAGCCCGGACTCGATGTGGGAGTTCCGGCCGTCGTAGCCCTGGTACTCCGTGCCCCGGTAGACCAGGGAGGTCAGGTCGCCGGTGGACTTGGAGACCTTGAGGACCAACTGGGCGCCGGTGTCGACGACGTAGTTCGCGCCGTCGTCGGTCCAGCCGAAACCGGCGGCCTGCGCCGGGCGGGTCAGGGCCGCGCCGACGGCGCCGGCGGTGGCGGCGAGGACGACGGCGCGGCGGCCGACGGCTGCGTTCGTGGCTCGGGGCATGGGGAGTGCCTCCTGCGCTGGGTGGGGGGAGCGAGACGCAAGCGAGGGTGACAGTTGAATCGATTTCGCGAAAGGGCTTTCACTCATGAAGGGCCGGAGTTCTGGTGAATGCTGCTCTGGGTCTAGAAAGCGCTTGTCCCGACCGGTACGGTCCCCCTCCAGGTCTTGTCGTGTGCTGGGAGGAGCCCGAGTGAGACGTTTCAGCATCGCCGTCGTGGCAGCGGTGACCCTGGGGACCGCGTTGTCGTCCGTACCCGCTCACGCGGGCGACGGGAGCGGCGCGGGCCGGGGGCTCGCCCACTGCGCCGCCGACAGCTGCCACTTCGACGTCCCGCCGGGCACGTACGACGTACGGGTCACGCTCGGCGGCAAGGCGGCCTCCAGCACGAGCGTCAGCGGTGAGACCCGCCGCTCCCTGCTCCCGGAGACGGCCGCACCGGCCGGAGAACGCGTCACGCGCAGTTTCACCGTGAACGTCCGCACCCCCGAGGGCGAGCCCACCGGCCCCGCGGGAACCCCCGGCCTCGACCTGCGGATCGGCGGCTCCGCCCCGGCCCTCGCCGGAATCCGGGTCACCCGGGCCCGGCACGCCCGCCAGATCTTCCTGGTCGGTGACTCCACCGTCTGCGACCAGCCCGGCGCCCCGTACTCCGGCTGGGGCCAGCAGCTGCCCCAGTTCCTCCGCAAGGGCGTGTCCGTCGCCAACTACGCCGATTCCGGGGAGAATACAGTCACGTATCTGGGGAACCCGCAGTTGTGGGCCACCGTACGGCCCCTGATCCGCCCCGGTGATCTGGTCCTGGTCCAGCTCGCGCACAACGACAAGACCACGGACGAGGCCACCTACCGGGCCAACCTGGAGGCGCTGGTCGCCGGTGTCCGGGAGCGGGGCGGGCAGCCGGTCCTTGTCACTCCCATCGTGCGGCGCTGGTTCAACTCCGACGGCACGCTGAACAACGGAACCGCGCTCCTGGTCAACGGCCTCGGTGTGGACCACCCGGCCGTCATCCGCTCGATCGCCGCGGCGCGTGACGTCCCGCTGATCGACCTCACGGCCAGGACCAAGGCCCTGGTGGAATCCCTCGGCCCGGAAGGCTCCAAGGCGCTGTACCTCACCAACGAGGCGCGGGACAACACCCACACCTCCGTGCGCGGCGCGACGGCCTTCGCGGGCCTCGTCCGCGACGAACTCGTCACCCTGCATCTGGTGCCGAAGGGCACGGTGCGGGTGGGATGAACCCCTGGGGCGCCCCGACCGGAACCGGGGCGCCCCAGGCCCGACCCTTCCGACCGGCCCCCGCACGAAAGACCTCCGATGCACCTGCCTCCCGCCGACCGCACGACCTCCCCGATCACCGGCTACACCCGCGCCCACTGGGAGGCGGCGGCCGACTCCCTGCTCGCCGCCGTCGAGCCGTACGCGAGCGAGGACCGCGCGCTCTACCACCTGCCCGGCGACCGGGCCAGCTGGTCGGGCCGCCTCTCCGACGGCCTGGAGGGCTACGCCCGCACCCTGCTGCTCGCCGCCTTCCGCCGTGACGAGAAGGCCCTGGAGCGTTACGCGGCCGGTCTCGCCGCCGGCGTCTCGGGCGTCTGGCCCCGCATCGAGGACCGCAGCCAGCCCCTGGTGGAGGCGGCCTCCATCGCCCTGGCCCTCCGCCTCACCCGGGACCTGCTCTGGGACCGGCTGGACGACGGCGTACGCGGGCGGGCGGCCGACTGGCTGGCCGACGCCCTCACCGCCGAACCCTGGCCCTGCAACTGGGAGCTGTTCCCCGTCACGGTGGGCGGTTTCCTCGCCGAGATCGGCCACGAGCCGGAGGCGTCCCGCGCGGCGATCGACCGCGGCCTGGAACGCATCGAGCGGTGGTACGTCGGCGACGGTTGGTACACCGACGGCGACGGCCGCAAGTACGACTACTACAACGGCTGGGCGATGCACCTCTACCCGGTGCTGCACGCCTGGCTGGAGCAGGACGAGCGGCTGCTGACGCTCTACGGCGACCGCCTGGACCGCCATCTGCACGACTACGCCCGCCTGTTCGGCGGCGACGGTGCCCCCATGCACCAGGGCCGCTCGCTGACGTACCGCTTCGCGACGACGGCCCCGCTGTGGCTGGGCGCGCTGACCGGCCGTACGCCGCTGGCGCCCGGCGAGACACGGCGGCTGGCCTCGGGCGCGCTGAAGTACTTCCTGGCCAGGGGCGCGGTGGACGACCGGGGCCTGCTGTCCCTCGGCTGGCACGGTCCCGACGAGTCCGTCCTCCAGGGCTACTCGGGCCCGGCCTCCCCCTACTGGGCGAGCAAGGGATTCCTCGGCCTGCTCCTGCCTGAGGACCACGAGGTCTGGACGGCGCCGGAGGAATACGCCCCCGTCGAACGCGCGGACTCCGTCACCCCCGTAGGACCGACCAACTGGCTGCTCCAGTCGACCCGTTCGGACGGCGTGGTCCGCCTCCACAACCACGGCAGCGAGGACGTCCGCTACGACCCCTACTACACGCGGCTGGCGTACTCCACCGTGACGGCACCGTCCAACTCCCACGACAACAGCGTCCTGGTCGCCGGGGACCCGGCCCGCACCGGCATCGAACCGCTCGGCGTGGGCGACGGCTGGGCGGCGTCCCGGCACACGGCGGGCGGGGGAGCGCGGGTGACCAGCGTGGTGCTGGCGCGCGGGGCGGCGGAGGTGCGCGCGCACCTGGTCACCGGCGCGCAGCCGGGCACGGAGGTCCGCCTGACCGGCTGGAGCGCGACGGACGGCGTCCGGTCGGAACTGCTCCCCGCGATCGGGCTCGACGACGACCTCACCGGTGTCACGACGGGGCACTCCACCCTGTTCGTCGCCCTGGCCCGGCTCACCGCCGAGGCCGCTCCTGCCCCGCTGGCGGAAACGGTCGCCGTAACCGCGGCCGGTGAGGGGGAGTTCACGGTCCGCTGGAGCGAGGGGCCCGAGGTGCGGGTCCGGCTGGACGGGGACGGGGTGCGCGTCGGCTGAGGTCTCCCGCTGCCCGGTTCGCCGGCGGCTGCCACGGTTCGGTCCGTGCCGAAGCGAGCCGGGCCTAGCGTGGCGGCATGACCGCAGATCCCCGACGAATGCCACCCGGCGGGCCCGTGACCGCCTTCGCCGCCCTCCACCGTGCCGGGGAGCCGCTGCTCCTGCCCAACGCCTGGGACCACGCATCCGCCCAGGTCTTGGCGGGGCAGGGCTTCCCGGCGATCGGGACGACGAGCCTGGGCGTCGCGGCGGCCGCGGGGCTGCCCGACGGGGCGGCGGCGACCCGCGAGGAGACGCTGCGGCTGGCCGTGGCCCTCGGGTCCGGGCCCTTCCAGCTGTCCGTCGACGCGGAGGGCGGGTTCAGCGACGACCCCGACGACGTGGCGGAGTTCGCGCGGGAGCTCCACGCGGCCGGAGCGGTGGGTGTCAACCTGGAGGACGGCCTGGGGCCGGCCGCCCGGCACGCGGCGAAGATCGCAGCGGTCAAGCAGGCTGCTCCCGGCCTGTTCGTCAACGCCCGTACGGACACGCACTGGCTGGGCGACGGTGACGGCACCCTCGCACGCCTCGACGCCTACCGCCGGGCGGGCGCGGACGGGGTGTTCGTCCCCGGTCTCACCGATCTGCGGGCGATCGAGGCGTTGCTGCGCCACCTGGACGTGCCCCTCAACGTCCTCTACTCGCCCGGCGGCCCGTCCGTCCCGCACCTGGCCGACGCGGGAGTCCACCGCATCAGCCTCGGCTCGCTGCTGTACCGGCGGGCGCTGGGCGCGGCCTCGGAGGCGATGGCGGAGATTCGCGCCGGCCGGACACCGACGGGCACGACACCGTCCTACGACGCCGTGGCGGGGCTCGCCTCCCGCTAGGGCCGACTGCCGAGCGCGGCGACCAGCCGGGAGACGGCCGTGAGGCCGGCGACCCCGAGTCCGCTACCCGCGGGGCCAGTTGCGGAGCAGTACGTGCAGGGCGTCGATCGCCCGGTCCCAGGACGCCTGTACGTCACGGGGGGCGCCGAAGGCTCCGGTGGACTCCAGGGCGCAGTAGCCCTGGAAGGTGCTGCGCAGCAGGCGTACGGCGTCGGTGAGGTCGGGTTCCGTCAGGTCGTAGGCGCGGAGCATGCCGTAGGTGACGTCGGCCGTGCGGCGCAGGGCGGGGGAGTCGGCGACGAGGTCCTGGTCGATCCGGATCTGGGTCGCCGCGTAGCGGCCCGGGTGTTCCAGGGCGTAGGACCGGTAGGCGGAGGCGAAAGCGGTGAGGGTGTCCTTGCCGGGCTCGCGTCCCTCGACCGCCTCCGCGATCCGGTCGATCATCTCGCCGCCGACGAGGAGGGCCATGCGGGTGCGCAGGTCCCGCAGGCCCCGGACGTGGGTGTACAGGCTCGCGTCCTTCACCCCGAAACGGCGTGCCAGGGCGGAGAGGGTGACGCCCTCGTAGCCGGCCTCGTCGGCGAGTTCGACCGCGGCCGCGACGAGGCGCTCGGGGGTGAGACCGGCTCTGGGCATGGGGGTTCCGGGTACCTCTCGCAGAGGGCCGTGCCGGGGCGGGGCCCATGGACGCAGGGAGCGCATCGTAGCCGCCGGGGCAGGCGTGGGGGCGTCACACCCCGTCCCTCACACCTGCCGTTGCGCGATCGCCCGGGCGGGTCCGCCGGTCGGCGTGGCCGGCCCGCTCAGCGGATCGGCGCGTACACCACCCCCAGCTTGTCGAGCTCGTCGCCCGCGCGGCCCGTGAAGCCCACGATCTGCCAGCCGGAGGGGGCCGTGAAGGTCTTCGCGTCGGAGGTGGCCGTACCCGCGGAGAGGCCGCGGTTCCTGTCGGTCGTGAACGCCGCCGAGAACAGGCGCGTGCGTCCGTCCTTCTGGCCCTGTGTCAGTCTCACCGAGGTCAGGTGCTCGCCGGCGGCCAGGGTCAGGGAGGTCGCGGTGCCGCCCGTGCCGCCGTGGGTGAGGGTGGTACCGCCGTCGTGGGTGAGGGACACGGCGTCCAGACGGGTGCTGCCGCGCAGCGTGAGGGTGCGCGGAGAGGGGACCGCCGGCAGGTCGTCCGCGTCGTTGAAGGCCGTGCCGTGCGGGCCGCCGAAGAAGTCGCTCGCGCGCAGCGACGCGTTGAGCGTGTAGGAGAAGTCGACCGCGTGCGGGAAGTGGTCGGAGAGGTTGCCGCCGGCCGGGTCCAGGAAGGACGCCCAGGCGTTGGCGTAGCGGGTCGCGTTCAGGCTCAGCAGCTTGCTGCCGCGGTAGAGGACCTTGTCCACGACCTCGCAGTCGTCCGGCGGGGCCGTGGTGGGGCAGACGAGCGCGGCGCTGCCCTGGGCCGGGGGCGTCCCGCCCTTGACGCGCTGCACCCATGCGTCGGTCAGGCCGTTCTCGCTCACGAGCGTGCGGATGTTGTCGCCGGAGCGCGTGTAACGCGTGTTCGTGTCGCCCATGACGATCACCGCGTTGCCGGACGAGTTCGCCCGGATGAAGGCGGACAGCTGCTCGATGTTGGCGCGGCGGGCGGCGAGCGCGTCGTCGGTGTCGTCGGCGTTGGTGTGCACGTTGTACAGGTCCACGAAAACACCCTCGGCGAGCCGGACTCGCGCCAGCGAAAAGCCCTTCGGGGTGAGGCAGTTGGTGCCGGTGCACTTGGTCCACTTCACCCGCTGGAAGTCCTCGAAGGGATGGTCCGAGAGGGTGTTGAGGCCGTCTCCGAAGGGGACTCCGCCGCTGGTCGCGGTGCGGTGGGCGTGGTCGTCGCCCGCGTACAGGGCGGCGTGGTAGTTGAAGTCCTCCTGCACGTTGACGATGTCGTACGCCCCGAGGCGCGGCGAGATCAGCGGAGTGTTCTTCTCCGGGTGCCCGGAGCTCAGGCCCTCGGGGAGGCCCGCGACGTTGTAGGTGAGGACGTCGAAGGAGCCGGATTCCGCGGCGGCGGCGGGAGTAGCGCCGGTGGTGGCCAGGCCCGTGACGGCCAGGGACGCGGCCAGGGCGGTGCCGATGAGTCTCTTCATGGGGGGTGTCTCCGGTCGGAGCAGACGAGGGGGACGAAGGTGAACGGTGCTCAGGTTCGAGGGCAACACCCCTGGTGCGCAAGGGGAATGGCGCGAACAGTGGGAGACGTCCTGGCGTCAGGAGTGCCGCAGCAGGTTCAGATCCGTGCCCCAGGAGTCGAGGACCTCGCCGTGCCCGGCGTCGCGCGCCGCCCCCTCGATCTCGGTGAAGAGCGCGCGCTGGGTGCCCGGGTCGCCGTCACCGAGGATGCGCCGCAGGACCGGCAGGAGACGGTCCGCGGCCCACCGGGGGTCGCCCAGCGGCCGCCGCTCCAGCTCCCACCGCAGGTACTTGTTGTACGGCCGGACACGGCGGTGCAGGGCGAACAGCACCTCCAAGGCGTACGGGACCGCCTCGGCGGCGTCCAGCCGGCCCGCCTCGGGGCGGTCGTCGCGGTAGCTCTTCAGGGAGCGGTAGGTCTGGTTGACGTAGGCGTCGAGCCAGCCGGCGGCGGCCGTGCGGGCCTCTTCGGCCGTGCGGGTCCGCTTCTCGTCGAGGATCCGGGCGATCGTCCCGTCGAGGCGGTCGAGCAGCACCTCGGCATGGACGTAGGAGTACCGCGCGAAGCCGTCCGGGCTGCCGGGCATCCCGCGGGCGCGGAACTCCTCCAGGGACAGCACCACGAGGTCGAGGTGGGACGAGCGGAACCGGTCCAGCGCGTCGAGAGCGCGGGTCCGCCGGTCCCGGAGGACGACGTGCAGGTCGTAGTCGGAGCGGTCGGTCGGCATGCCCGCGTGGACCTGGGAGCCGCTGAGGACCAGGCCGACCACGCAGGGGTCGGCGCTCGCCCGTGCGACGAAGGTCCGCAGGGTCTCCTCGGGGGTTCGCCCGAGCACGACGTCCGGGACGGGGGAGTGCTGGTCGCGCACCATTGATCTCTCCATGCGGGAACGCCCGTTGCCTGCCGGCACGGGAACGGGATCGGTTCGCGTCTGCGGCACCGGGGCACCGCCGGAGAGATCACTTCACGGTGCCGAGGCTATCCGTCCGGGCGTGCCGTGTCAGCCCGTCGGACGGACGCGTGGCGGGACGGGGCCGCTGTGGACGCCGTCCGGACGCGTGGCGGGACGGGCCGCTCCTGACAGCATCCGGACGCGTGGCGGGAGGGCCGCTCCCGACACCGTCCGGCTCACGGGCAGTCGCCGCCGTCCCGCAGCGCGTCCAGGGCGGCCCAGCACGCCCCGGGCGCGTCACGGGGGAACACCGCCGGGGCGCGTTCGGGACCGAACACGACGTATCCCTCCGCCAGGAACGACAGGGCACCCCACTCCTCCCGTCGGTGGGACCGGGCCAGTACCCGCCCGCAGGGCGCGCAGGCGATCCACGGCACCAGCACCGTCGCGGCGAGCGGGTGCCCCGGCAGCACGAATCCGGCGGGCCGGGTCTCCTCCGCCCCGTCCGGGACCACCCGCAGCCGTCCGGCCTCCTCGCCGGCACCGGGCAGGGCCGCGATCCGCGCGCCGAGCCAGTCCCACTCCCCCCACTGCTCGGCCATCACCGCGAGCTCGGCGCGGGCCGGCTCCTCGACGCCCGTGCCCTGTCCGAGCAGCCGGTCGACCAACAGCTCCAGACCGGCCTCCTGCTCCCCGATGTCCCAGCAGCCCTGGACCTCCTCGCGGTCGCCGGGCGCCGAGAGCAGCCCGGCCAGCCGGCTCCACACGACGGCCTCCGCGGCGTACTCCTGCGCGCTCATCCGTTGATCCCGCTGTAATGCCGCAGGCTCCAGCTCCACAGCAGCCGCGCCGCCAGATACGCCAGCAGTCCGAGCAGCGGTGCGGCCGCCGCGAGCCAGTAGGGGACGCCGGTGGCATGGCCGTGGCCGGTCAGGACCGCCGCCGGGAAGTAGGCGACGAACGCGAGCGGCAGGCCGTAGGTCAGGAAACCGCCCACCGCCCTGGGCAGGACGTTCAAGGGGTAGCTGCCGAAGGTGCCGAGGAGTTCCTCCAGCCAGCGGCCCCACATGTCGGCGGCCGGGAAGCGCAGGGACGCGCTCGCCACGACCGTGAACAGGGCCGCCTCCAGCAGCATGCCGCCGAGGACGGCCGCGACGAGGTAGCCGACACGGCCCGCCGTCCAGTCCAGGTCGCTGCGGGAGAGCGCGCCCACCATCAGGCCCGCCGCCACCGTCAGGTCCCCGATCGCGTTGGTCGGGAAGAACGCCAGCTGGATCTGGCGGTGGACCGGCATCGGGCGCATCAGATAGATGTCGATGCGGCCTTCCTGGACCTGCCGCCCGGCCCAGTGCATGCGCCCCAGGAACAGGACGAACAGGCCGTGCGCCAGCATCCGCGTCGCCGGGATCAGCAGCACGTCGGAGCTGTCCCAGCCGCCCATCCCGGCGAACCGCGACAACAGCACCGTCGCGAACACGATCACCGACACCTGCCAGATCGCCCCGATCGCGATCATCAGCAGGAACTCGGTGCGGTACTCCAGCTGCGCGCGGAAGTTGAGCGCCGTCACGCGCCACACGATCCGCAGTGCCTTCCACGACATCTCAGCCTCCCTGCGAGATCACGCGCCGGGCGGCCCGCCGCCACAGGAACCGGGTGAACAACGCCAGCGCCACCACCCAGGCGGCCTGCACGGACAGCTGGAACGCCGCGTCGGACAGGGGAATGCGCCCCACGTACAGCGACAGCGGCACACTCAGCGTCGCCTGGAAGGGCAGGAACGCGCTCATCGTCACGAACCAGTCCGGGAAGAACCACAGCGGCGCGTACACCCCGGACAGAAGGTTCTGCGCGAACAGCAGGATGAGCATGGCCGCGGTGTTGCGGATCGTCCAGAAACACAGCTGGTCCAGGACCAGCATCACGTAGTACAGCACCCACTGGCCCAGCAGCATGCTGAGCAGGAACACCCCCGCCACGCCTGCCGACGCGGGCGGCTCGACGGCGCCCACGGCCAGGCAGATCAGGTATCCCGTCAACGCCCAGGCGAATCCGTACAGTTGCTCTCCGGCGGCCCGCAGGGCGTAGTAGCGCTGCGGCGGCAGCGGCCGCAGGTACCAGTACACGATCGTCCCGAAGTGCATGTGCTGCAGGACGGTGTCCCGGCCCGCGTACTGGTCCAGCTCCCGCAGCCGGGACGCCAGTACGGCCAGCACGGCGTACGTGACCGCCTGGTCGCGGCTCAGCCCCGCGGTCGTGCCGGTCTGCGCGTACAGGCCCCGCCACAGCGACCAGACCAGCACCACCTGCACGGCCAGCCGCAGGGCCACCGCCGTCATCCGGGGCGGTGCGTTCAGCTCGCCGAGCGGGGTGACCCGGGCGGCGCGCCAGGCATGGAGCACGGCCACCTCAGACCTCCCCGGCGTGCGCGTACGCGGCCCGCATCACGTCCTCGAGGTCCGCCTCGTCCAGCGCGATGTCCGTCACCTCGAACCGCTCGATCACCGCCTTCAGCGCCTGCTGGACGGTGAGCGCGTCCGGGCCGCCGGGGCCGAGGACGATCTGGGCGCCGGTGTGCCGCAGCAGCGTGGTGCCCGGCGGCGCCACGACCTCGGTGTGCGGGTCGGCCAGGGTGGCCCGCACCTGCCAGGTCGAGCCGAACTTCCGGCGGATCTCGTCGAGCGAGCCGTCGAGCATCAGCCGGCCGTGGTTGACCAGCACGACCCGCTCGGCCAGCCGCTCGACCTCCGTCATGTCGTGCGTGGTCAGCAGGACCGTACGGCCGCGCTGCTCCACCTGGTGCCGCAGGAACTCCCGCACCTGCTCCTTGACCACCACGTCCATGCCGATGGTCGGCTCGTCGAGGAACACCACCGGCGGGTCGTGCAGCAGGGCGGCGGCCAGGTCGCTGCGCACCCGCTGTCCGAGCGAGAGGTGGCGCACCCGGGTGTCCCAGAACGACGACAGGTCCAGGATGTCGTCGAACTCCGCCAGGCGGGCGGCGTGTTCGGCCTTCGGCACCTCGTAGATGTCCCGCAGGATCGCGAACGACTCGCGCACCGGCAGGTCCCACCACAACTGGGTGCGCTGCCCGAACACCGCCCCGACGTTGCGGGCGTTGCGCTCCCGCTCCCGGTACGGCACCACGCCGGCGACCCGGGCCTCGCCGGACGTGGGCGTGAGGATCCCGGTGAGGATCTTGATGGTGGTGGACTTGCCGGCGCCGTTCGGGCCGAGCAGGGCGAGGAGTTCGCCCCGCGCCACGTCGAAGGTGATGTCGGAGACGGCGTGCTTGGCCACCCGCTCGGGATTGACCAGCGAGCGGACGGCGCCCGTGAAGCCGGGGCGGCGGACGGTGGTGTGGAAAGTGCGGGACAACCCGCGGACCTCGATGGCGACACTCAACTGACCCATCAACTCCCTTGCGCCGCACGCAGTCGCGGCCGGTCGGCTGCGGGAGCCGACCGGCCGCGGATGACGTCACGACACTGTCAAAATGTCGATCAATCGGTCAATCCATTAATCAACTTCTTACCTGGCGGTCGAGAACACGAACGAGAACTCCGACGGTTCCGCCTTCAGGGAGTACTGCGGCAGCGGGCCCGGGCCGCAGGACTGGGAGCCGATGCCGTGCAGCCCGTGGTCCAGGTTGACCCACACCGTGTCACCGGGAGTGAGGTCGGTGCGGTGCCGTGCCGCGTCCAGCTGCTCGGTCGTCCAGCGCCGCGCGGTGAACCAGAACTCCGGGTCGCCCTCGATCCTGAGGCCGCCGAGCTCCACCCAGCGGACGTCGGCGCGGGCACCGTTCTCCTGCGGGCGGACGTACGGCGTCTGGAGCCCGTCCACCGTCGACTGCCAGCGGCCCACCATGGACGCCTTCGCCGTGTCGGGGTACGCCTCGCCGGGGCCGCCGCCGAACCACTCCACGCGGTCCGCCTCGGCGAGCCCGAAGCGGACGCCGAGCCGGGGCAGCGGCACCGTCCAGTCGCCCTCGGGCGTCACGGACACGGTCAGCCGCAGCCGCTCCCCGTCGGACGTCCAGCGGTACACCGTGTCCAGACCCACCTCGCGGGCGGCGGGCGCCACCCGGGTGCGGACCGTCAGCGCGTCGTCGCCCGCCTCGACCGAGACCAGGCGGTGGCGCATCCGGTGCAGACCGAGCGTGCGCCACAGCACGCCGTAGCGGGTGTCGGTCTGCCACTCGGCGCCGTCGTCGTTGTCGGTCGGCGCCCGCCACACGTCCAGCCGGGGCGCCGCGGTGACCTCCACCCCGTCGACCGAGAGCAGCGCACCGGTGCGCGCGTCGAACCGGGCCGGGCCCAGCGTGATCCCGCCGTCGTCGAGGACGGGCCGGTCGGTCGCCGGGAGGGACGGCAGCGGCCGCGCCCCCACCGCGAACTGGCCCCAGGCCACCACGTGGCCCTTCTCGGCCCACGACGTGTCGTCCGCGAGCAGCGCCCGCACCGTCCACTGCCGCTCCCCGCCCCGGCCGTCCGCGGGCGGTTCCGGCAGCTTGACCTCGGCGCTCTCGCCCGGCGCGAGCGCGGGCACCGCGAGCGAACCCGACTCGACGGTCTCGCCGTCCACCTGGCACGACCACTCGAAGGCCAGCGCGGACAGGTCGGCGAAGTCCTGCTTGTTGGTGACCCGCACGATGCCGTTCGCGCCGTCGCCCTCGATGTGGACCGGCTCGATCACCTTCTTGTACTCGATCAGGCCCGGCGACGGAGTCCGGTCCGGGAAGACCAGGCCGTCGCACACGAAGTTGCCGTCGTGCAGCTCCTCGCCGAAGTCACCGCCGTAGGCGTAGCCCAGCTCGGCGTGCCGGACGCCGTGGTCGATCCACTCCCAGACGAACGCGCCCTGGAGCCGGTCGTACTTCTCGAAGAGCTCCTGGTAGTCGGCGAGTCCGCCCGGGCCGTTGCCCATGGCGTGCGCGTACTCGCACTGGATGAACGGCAGCTCGCGGCGCCTGTGCGTGCCACCGTCGAGGCGCTGCCCGATCTTCTCGACCTCGTCGTGGAAGGCGTACATGCGCGAGTACACGTCCGTGTCGCGGCAGTTCCAGTCGCCCTCGTAGTGCACCAGCCGCTCGGGGTCGCGGTCGTGGATCCACTCCGCCATGGCGGTGAGCCCGCGGCCGGTGCCGGCCTCGTTGCCCAGCGACCAGAACACGATCGAGGGGTGGTTCTTGTCCCGCTCGACCATGCGGGCGGCACGGTCCAGCAGGGCCGGGGTCCAGCGGTCGTCGTCGACCGGGTTGTCCCGCCAGTCCTGCTCGGTGAAACCGTGCGTCTCCAGGTCGCACTCGTCGATGACCCACAGGCCGTACTCGTCGCACAGGTCCAGGAAGGCCGGGTGCGGCGGGTAGTGCGAGGTGCGCACGGCGTTGAGGTTGTGCCGCTTCATCAGCAGCACGTCCTCGCGCATGGTCTCCAGGTCGAGCGCGCGGCCCCGCTCGGGGTGCCACTCGTGCCGGTTGACGCCCTTGAAGAGGACGGCCCTGCCGTTGACCTTGATCAGCCCGTCCTCGAGGACGACCGTACGGAAACCGATCCGCAGCGGCACCCGCTCCCCGCCCGTGGCCAGCACCCCGTCGTAGAGCATCGGCGTCTCGGCCGTCCACGGCTCGACCGGAACCGTCACCGGTTCGCCGGTCGCGACATCGATGTCCAGGGCCGGCACGGTCACCCGGCCGTCGACGTCGGAGTCGACGCGCAGGGTGCCCTCGCCGGTGGTGTGGTCGTAGGAGGCGTGCACGAAGAAGTCGCGCACGCTGTCCGCCGGGCGGTGCAGCAGCGTCACGTCACGGAAGATGCCCGGCAGCCACCACTGGTCCTGGTCCTCCAGGTACGACCCCGCCGACCACTGGTGCACGCGTACGGCCAGCACGTTGCCGCCCGGCTTGAGCAGCTCGCCGACCGCGAACTCGTGCGGCAGCCGGGAGCCCTTGAACTCGCCGAGCTCCGTGCCGTTCAGCCAGACGCGGGCGCAGGACTCGACGCCGTCGAAGCGCAGCACCGCCCCGCCGTCCGACGGCCAGTCGGACGGCAGGTCGAAGACGCGCAGATGGTCACCGGTCGGGTTCTCCGTCGGAACGTACGGCGGGTCCACCGGGAAGGGGTAGAGGTGGTTGGTGTAGATCGGGGAGCCGAACGCCCCGTCGCCCTGGAGGACCCAGTGCCCGGGGACCGTGACCTCGGCCCAGTTCCCGGCGTCGTAGCCCTCCTCGGCGAACGAGTCGTCCTCGGCGTCGGCGGTGGCCGACAGCCGGAAGCGCCAGCTGCCGTTCAGCGACAGGGCTCGTGCGTCCGAGGACGCGTACCAGGCACGGGGCGGCAGGGCACCGCTGCCCGGAGAGACGTCCTCGACGTAGTCGACGGATGGGGTCGTGCGGAAAGACATCGGTCTCCTAGCTCAGCCCTTGATGCCGGTCTGTGCGATCCCCTGCACCAGCCAGCGCTGGAGGAAGAGGAAGACGAAGATCAGGGGCAGGATCGAGATGGCGGTGGCCATGAAGATCAGGTGGTAGTTGACGGTCTGGTTCGTCATATATGACGACAGGGCCACCTGGACTGTCCAGGCACTCGGATCCTGTCCGATGACCAGGGGCCACAGGAAGGCGTTCCAGCCGTTGATGAAGGTGATCGTGGCGATGGCCGCGAAGAAGTTCAGCGAGTTCGGCACGACGATCCGCCAGTAGGCGCCCCAGTAGCCGAGCCCGTCCACGCGCGCCGCCTCCTCCAGCTCCTTCGGGAACCCCAGGAAGTACTGCCGGAACAGGAAGCACGTGAAACCGCTGAACAGGCCCGGGATGATCAGGCCCCGGTAACTGTCCACCCAGCCCAGCGACGAGACCAGCACGAAGCTGGGCACGAAGGTGACCGCCGTCGGAACCATCAAGGTCACCAGAACGGCGTAGAAGACCTTGTTGGCGTGCTTGTACGGGATGCGGGCCAGGCCGTATCCGGCCATCGAGCAGATCAGCAGGATGCCGGCCGTGTGCAGGACGGCGACGACCACGGAGTTCCACAGGGACTGCGCGAAGTCGACGGTGACGTCGTCGAACGGCTCGCTGATGTTGCCCCACTGGATGGACGTGGGGAACCACTTCCAGGTCTCGCCCGTGATCTCCGGGTCCGTCATCAGCGCGTTGCGGACGATCAGATAGAAGGGGATCAGGAAGAGGACCGCGGCGACGCCGGTCGCGAGGTACAGACCGGTGCTGCCCATGACGCCGCCGCCGCGCTTGGCCTTGGCCGGCTTCGTCGCCTTGGTGATGTCGGGTGCTGTGGTGGTCACTTGGACTCCTCACCCCTTCCGAAGCCCATGATCTTGCCCTGGAGCAGTGTGACGACGCAGATGAGCAGCGTCAGCACGACCGCGCCCGCGCTGCCCGCGCCGTAGTTCTGGTTCTGGCCGAGGGCCACCTTGTACAGCTCGACCAGCGGGGGCTGGCCCCAGGTGGCCTTGGGGAGCAGGTTGAAGAACTCGTCGAAGGCCTGGTAGGCGGCCACGAGCAACAGCAGGATCACCGCGGTGGTGGTCGCCCGCAGCTGCGGCAGCGTGATGTGCCGGAAGGTCTGCCACCCCGGCTTGGCGCCGTCGATGGAGGCCGCCTCGTACAGCTCCCGCGGGATGTTCTGCAGCGCCGCCAGGAACAGGATCATGTAGAAGCCCGACTGCAGCCACAGGCGCACGGTCACGATGACCAGCCAGTACCAGGGCGGATCGGGGTTGGCGAGCCAGGCGATGTTGTCGATGCCGAACCAGCCGATGACCGTGTTCATCAGGCCGAAGCGGACGCCGTTGAAGATGGACATCTTCCAGATCAGCGCGGCGGCGACATAGCTGACCGCGGTGGGCAGGAAGAACACCGACCGGAAGAACGCCCGCATGAACCGGAGCCGGTTCACCAGCAGCGCCAGGCCCAGCGACATGGCCCAGGTGGCCGGCACGATGAACGCGGCGAACACGGTGAAGGTGACGAGGGAGTTCCTGAAGTTCTCGTCCGACAGGATCTGCACGTAGTTGTCGAAGCCGACGAACTCGCTCGGCGTGACGGTGAAGCGTGCCTCGAAGAAGCTGAGCCAGATGCTCCAGCCGATGGGCACGAAGACGAAGATGACCAGGCCGATCAGGAACGGCCCGGTGAACAGCCAGAAGTTGAAGGTGCTGCTCGCCCTCAGGCCCCGCCGCGGCCGAGGCGTGGAGGCCTTGGCCGCGGCGGGCTGGGCGACCCCGCGCGTGGTGGTGGTCGACATGTCGAGATCCGTCCGGCGGTCTAACCGAAGAGCTTCTTGAGCTCGGCGTCGACCTTCTTCTCACAGGCGTCGAGCGCGGCCTTCGGGTCGCCGTTCTTGCGGACGGTGTTGGCGATCACGTCCCAGAACGCCGCGATCATGGCCTGCGTCCAGCCGATGTTGTCGAAGTGGCCGAACTCGTTGAACAGCTTGACGCCCTCGGCCGGCAGGCCGGACTTCAGCTTGGTCGCGGACTGGGCGAGCGAGGTGCGCGGCGGGATGTGGAAGCCGTAGGAGGTGGCGAAGTCCTCCTGGTACTTCTTCTGCTCGATCCACAGCCACTTCACGTACGCCTTGGCCGCCTCGACGTTCTTGCTCTTGGCGTTGACGAACATCGACCAGCCGCCGTTGTAGACCGACTGCTTGCCGGCCGAGCCGACCTTCGGGAAGGGGAAGATGCCGATGTCGTCGCCGAGCGCCTTCTGCATGGCCGGCATGGCCCACATGCCGCACCACTGGATGGCGGTCAGGCCCTGGATGAGGGCCGAGGGGTCCCACGAGTCGGCGGGCGCGTCCAGCAGCAGGTTGCCGCTGGTGAACAGGGAGCGCAGCTGCTTGAGGCCGTCGGCGACGGCGTCGGTGTTGAAGGCGGGCTTGTTGTCCGCGGTGAGCGTGTCGGCGCCGGCCGACCAGATCAGCGGGCGGTCGATCGCCGTCAGGTCGTTGCCGAGGAAGATGCCCTTGACCTTGCTGGTGGTCAGCTTGTCGGCGGCCTCGATCAGCTCTTCCAGCGTGGTCGGCACCTCGACCCCGGCCTTCTTGAACAGCGAGGGCCGGTAGAAGAAGAACTGCGGGTCGTCGATCATCCGGACGCCGTATATCTTGCCGTCGACCGTGTGCGACTTGATGTCGGCCTGGTTGAAGTCGTCCTTGACCGGCTCGATGATGTCGGTCAGGTCGGCCACCTGACCGCTCTTGATGAGCTGGATCTGCGGGTGGAACTCGAAGACGTCGGGAGCGTTGTCGGTGAGCAGCGCGGCGAAGAGCTTCTGCTCGAAGTTGTTGCCCGTGATCCACTGCGTGGTCACGTCGGCGTCCTTGTAGGCCTTCGCGTAGCGCTTCACGGCCTGCTCGACACCGGGCTCGCCGTACGCGTGGAAGTACTGGACGAGGCCGTCACCCGAACCGCCGTTGCCGCGTCCGGTGTTGCTGCCGCACGCGGCGAGTCCGCCGGCGGCGGCCAGGCCCATCGCGGCCCGCATAAGGGTTCGGCGGTCCATGTTGGTGTTGCTGAATGCCGACATGCTGACGTCCTTGTCTCGAGTGCGGCTGCGGCTCTGCGGCTCACTGCCTGATGGCTCACGGCCCGGGGGCTCGCGCCAGATGGCTCAAAGAAGGGTGCGGTGCGGGACGCTAGAGCTTCGGCTAAGGCTTCGGCAAGGGGTTGGACGAAGTCTGCACGAAGCGTTGCGTCCCGTTCGCGATTTCGAACGCGCGGGGGGTGCGGAGGAGTTGGTTCCGCCCCTACGGGGAGGGGGTGGTGGCGCGTCTCCTCACGGGGGCGGTGCGTTTGCCGTTCTTCTGCCCGACGACCTGGAGGGCGCCCTCCAGGGCGAACGTCGCCGCGCCGAGGCACACCGGGTCGGTGGGGATCGGGGAGAGGACGACCCGGGTGGCGGCCAGCGGCCGGGGCAGCGCGTGCCGGGTCACGGCCTCGCGCACTTCGTGCAGCAGCGGCTCGCCCAGGGTGCGGGCCACCCAGCTGCTCAGCACGACGATCTCGGGGTTGAACAGGTTGACCAGGTCCGCGACGCCGGCGCCCAGGTAGCGGGCGGTGTCGTGGACGACGCGGCGCGCCACGGGGTCGCCCGCCGCGACCCCACGGGCCAGCGCGTCGATGGTCGCCGTCTGGTCCTCGGAGTGCAACAGCGCGCTGTCGGGGCTGAGTTCGCGCAGGTTCAGCATGATGCCGCGCGCGCCGACGTACGCCTCCACACAGCCGTGGTTGCCGCAGCGGCACAGGCGTCCGTCCAGCACCATCGTGGTGTGGCCCCACTCGCCGGCGCTGTTGCTGACGCCGCGGTGCAGCCCGCCCCCCAGGACGAGACCGGCGCCGACGCCGGTGCCGAGGTTGACCACCACGGCGGTCCCGGCTCCGCGGGCCGCCCCGAACCAGAGCTCGGCGACCGCGCTGGCGCGCAGCGGGTTGTCCAGGTACAGCGGATAGGCGATGTGCTCGGTGAGCAGGTCGAGCAGCGGTACGTTGTGCCAGTCCCAGTTGGGTGCGTACTCCGCGATGCCGGTGGCGCGGTCCACCTGGCCCGGCACGCTCACGCCGACTCCGAGCACCCGGGCGCCCTCGATGCCGGCCTGGGTGACCACGGAGCCGACGGCGGTGGCCACGTGGGCGACCACCTGCTCGGGCAGGCTCTCGCTGGGGCGGACGTCCTCCTCGGCGCGGGCCAGCACGTTCAGCCCCAGGTCGAACAGCTCGACGTGGACGTACGTCTCGGCGATGTCGACGCCGATCAGCGCGCCGCCCGAGGTGTTGACCGCGACCAGGCCGCGGGGGCGGCCGCCCGCCGAGTCCTCGAAACCGACCTCGGTGATCATGCCGAGGTCCAGCAGCTCGCCGACGAGGGTGGCCACCGTCGCGAGGCTGAGCCCCGTGGCCGCCGCCAGCTCCTGCCGGGAGGTGGGTGACTCCGCGATGATCTGGCGCAGCACCTCGTAGCGGTTCGCGGTGCGGATGTCACGTGATGTGCGCTTCACCGGGGTGCCCCATTCCTTCCCAGAACGGCCGGGCCGGGTCGGACGTCGGCACCGGCGCGGCGCAAGGCTATGGGCTGCCCGGACTTTCGACAAGGGGTTAGGAAAGGGGCTTTATAAAGTGCTCGCCCCGGTGGGGCAGTTGACGGCCGGGCGTGGCCGACGGCCGACGGTGGCCCGCCCATGATGCCTCAGGGCGCACGCGGGTGCGGGGCGGGGACGGTCAGTCCCCGTTCTCGGCAGCGCCCACGGGGCAGGCCGCCCGCTCGCCCGGGTGGCTCGCGCCGGCGACCGCGGCGGCCAGCTGTCGCTGCACCTGCTCCGGCAGTGTGGTGCCGTGCACGGTGCCCACCAGGTCCTGGGCCAGGTTGTGGAGCTTGGTGTTGGTGTTCTGGGAGGTCCTGACCAGCACGCTCCAGGCCGCCTCGGGGCTCAGGCCGAAGGAGGCCATCAGGATGCCGCGGGCCAGGTCGATGGTGGGCCGCGTCTGCATGGCCCGGCGCAGCTGGGCGACCTCGGCGCGCAGGTCCTGGTCGTCCTCCCGCACCGGGGCGGCGGGAGGCGCGGCCGGTCGTGCGGTGTCGCCCCGCGGAGCGGTGTCCGCGAACAGCTCCCGGGTGCCGGTCAGCTCGAGGAGGCGCTCGACCGCGATGCCGCAGGACCGGACGGTGACCGTCTTGCCCTGATCGACGGCACGGGCGCGCAGGTCCAGCAGCGCGTTGAGGCCCGAGCAGTCACAGAATCCGATCGCGTCCAGGCGCAGGTCGATGCCGCTGCCCGACAGGGTGAGCATGTCGTACAGCTCGGGCAGCAACCGGCGGCTGCCGAGGTCCAGTTCACCCCACATCGTCACGGACATCCGATCGCCGTCCGGTGTGACGTCCATGGTCGCCATGCACGGCGGGACCGCCGCCGGCGCGCTGTCGCCCGCCACGGCCGCGGCGCCCTCCCGCGTGTGAGAGCGCGCAGTGTACGCAGGCTCCGGCATGGCTCTGTTCTCCCTCGTCTGTACGCCTTGCCTCCGCTTCCAGCGTTGCCCCTCTACCCCACGCACGTCAATCAATACATGAAATGAAGTACGTGTTTTTGAGTGCGTGAATGTTCTGTCGCTAGAGTTGAGGCATGGATGGAGTGCCCGAGCCACACACCGGATGGACGTTCCTCACCAACCATGCCCGAGTGCTGGCCGCGATCGCCGACAATCACAGCGCCCGCATCAGGGACATCGCGGCCCGCTGCCGGCTCACGGAACGGGCCGTGCAGAAGATCATCGCCGACCTGGAACAGGACGGTTACCTCTCCCACACCCGGGAGGGGCGCTCCAACACGTACCGGATCGACCCCGGCAAGGTGCTGCGCCACCCGGCCGAGGCGGGTCTGACCGTGGCGTCCCTGATGTCCCTGCTGGTCAAGGACGAGGCCGACCGCGCCACGACCACGGCCTCCCGGGGCCGGCCCCACGCCACGGCCTGACCGGGCGATCGCCGCGACCCGCGCGACGGGGCCCGGGCCGCGCGTGCGGTGCCGGTGCTCGCCGCGTCGGGCGCGGCGGGCCGGTGTGACGACCGGCCCGGTGCCCGGGGTGTGCCCTGGCGAGCGAGCAGGGCCCGGACGAAGGCGTTGCTCTGTCCCCGGCGGGTCCAGGGACGCCCGCGCCGCGAGTCGTCGTGGTGATCGGCCAGATGCCCAGACCGTGCCCCGGCACACACGCCCCGCACGAAGGTGTTGCCTCGGCGGGTCCAGAGATCGCCCGCGCCCCGAGTCGTCGTGACGCCCGCCCGGTGCCCGGACTGGGCCCGGCGCGCACGCCCCGCGCGAAGGTATGGCTCCCTTTCGCCGGCGGGGGCCGGAAACCGCCCGCCCCGGCTACGCCCCCGCCAGCACGTCCCGGACGAAGGCGTTGCTGAATTTCCCCGAAGGGTCCAGCTCCCGCGCCAGCGACCGGAAGTCACCGAGTCGCGGATACAGCCCGCTCAGGGCAGCCGCGGGCACCGTGAACACCTTGCCCCAGTGGGGCCGGGCGGCGAAGGGGGCCAGCGCCTCCTCGACCCGGCGCACCACCGGCAGCACCGCCTGCGTGTCCTCGATCCAGGTGAAGTGCGCCGCGACGGTGTCCCGGCCGTGGGAGGGGCTCAGCCACTGGTCGTCACCGGCCACCGTGCGCACCTCGCAGGTCTGCAGGACGGGCGCGACCGTCCCCCGGATCGCGTCGAGCGCGCGCAGCACCTCCACGGCGTGCCCGCGCGGCAGCAGGTACTCCGACTGCAGCTCCGCCCCGCTGCTCGGGACGAACTCCGCCCGGAAGTGCGGCAGCCGCTGGTGCCAGGGCCCCGGCACGCCGAACTGCTCGGTGCAGTTGAGCGCGGGCATGCCCGGCACCGGATGCATCTTCTCCGTGGCGGGAGCGGCCCAGGGGAAGGCAGGCAGCGGCTGGTCGGTGCGCCGCTTGAGCCACACCTGCCTGAAGCCCGGCTCCCGCCAGTCGGTGAACAGGCTGACGCTGTACCCCGTCGCCATCACCGTCTCGAACGTCCCGGAGTCCAGGCCCTGGAGCGGCAGTTCGGTGAAGACGTACTGCTCCACCTCGTAGGCCGGCTCCAGGTCCAGGGTGAGCGCGGTGACGACGCCGAGCGCGCCGAGCGAGGTGACGGCCCCGCCGAACCGCTCCTCGTCCCGGCCTATCGTGACCGTCGAGCCGTCGGCCGTGACCAGCTCCACCTCGCGCACGGACGCCGAGAGCGGCCCGTTGAGCACCCCTGAGCCGTGGGTCCCGGTGGCGACCGACCCGGCCACCGAGATGTGCGGCAGCGACGCCATGTTGTGCAGTGCCAGTCCCTGACCGTGCACCCGGCGGGCCAGTTCCGCGTAGCGCACACCTCCGCCGACGCGGACCGTACGGGCGGCCGTGTCGACGTCCACCTCCGGGGGCAGGCCGGCCAGCGACAACAGGAGGCCCTCGGGGCCCGGTTCGGCGATCGCGTTGAACGAGTGCCCGCTGCCCAGGACCCGCACCCGGTCGCCGTCCGCGACGAGCGCGCGCAGCGCGGTGAGCGAGCCGGGCCGGTGCACTTCCTTGGCCGCGTAGGTGATGTTGCCCGCCCAGTTGGTCACGGTCCCGTTCATCGCGTCGTCCTTCCCCGAGGCAGCGGGGGACCGGGATGCCCCCGCCGGAACCTACCCCGGGCCCGGCGTCCATTGCCGCCGCTGCCCGGCCCGGCCTACGGTATGCAGCGCAGAGAGCGGTTTCTACCCGCGTTGCCGGAACCGTTCCCGCAGCGCCCGCCGCCCGAGCCGGAAGGTCACCTCCTTGAGCCAGCGCCCCCAGGGACTGTTCGCCATGGCCGCCGAGAACGTGCCGCAGGTCTTCCCGCCCGAGGTGCTGGCGCGGCTGCGGGAGTCCGTCGACGTCGACCCGGGCCTGGTGGCCGAGGACTTCACCGACCCGCGTGTGCTCGACGTGCTGGCCCGGACCGAGATTCTGGTGACCGGCTGGGGATGCCCCCGCCTCGACGAGAAGGTCCTCGACGCCGCTCCCCGGCTGCGGGCGGTGCTGCACTCCGCCGGCTCCGTGAAGTCCTTCGCCACCCCGGCCCTGCGCGAGCGCGGCATCGCCCTCTCGTCGGCGGCCGCCGCCAACGCGCTGCCGGTCGCCGAGTACACCCTCGCCATGATCCTGCTCGCCGGGAAGGACGTCCTCGCCGCCCGCGAGCGGATGCGCACCTCCCGCACGTCCGCCGGCTGGGGCGTCATCCCCGGCATCGGCAACTACGGCCGCCGGGTCGGCGTCATCGGCGCCTCGCGCATCGGCCGCCGTGTCCTGGACCTGCTGCGCCCCTTCGATCTGCGGCCGGCCCTCAGTGACCCGTACGTCGACGAACGGCAGGCCGCCGCGCTCGGTGTCCCCCTGCTGCCCCTGGACGAGCTGCTGCGGACCTGCGCCATCGTCACCGTCCACGCCCCCGAGACGCCCGAGACCCACCACATGATCGGCCGCCGCGAGCTGGCCCTGATGCCCGACGGGGCGGTGCTGATCAACACCGCGCGCGGCGCGCTGGTCGACCACGACGCCCTGGTGGCGGAACTGCGCACCGGGCGGCTCACCGCGATCCTGGACGTCACCGACCCCGAGCCGCTCCCCGCCGACTCGCCCCTCTACGACCTGCCCGGCGCCTTCGTCACCCCGCACCTCGCGGGCTCCCAGGGCAACGAGCTGGCCCGGCTCGGCCTGACCGTCGCCCAGGAGGCGGAGCGGCTGCTGGCCGGGGAGAGCCCGGCGCACGCGGTGGACTGGGCGGCACTGGCGCGCGAAGCCTGAACCGCACCCCCGCGAAACGCCACGAACGGGGCATTCCGTCGGCTCGGGGGGACCCGGTACCGGCCGCGTACACCCATGGGCATACCGTGAGGAGTCGTACGTCCGAACCGGGAGGAGCAACGGGATGGGCAGCCGTACCGCGCTGGTCGAGGATCTGATGGAGCGGTTCCCGCACGTACCGCGGGAGGCCGTCTTCAAGGAGGACCTGCTCCGCGGCGGCGTCGCCTTCGACCCGTCCGCGCTCAGCGACAACGAGGGTGGCGAGGTCAAGCCGAAGTCGTACTTCATCTTCTCCTTCGACCACGGCACCCTGCCCGAGCTGGGCGAGGCCGCGCTGCGCCGGCCGCCCGAGGAGATCATCCTCACCGGCGGTCCCTACGACCTGCGCCGCACGGTCGTCTCGGTCCGGGTGAACCCCGCCTCGCCCTACCGCGTCGCCGCGAACGAGGACGGCGTGCTCGGCCTCTACCTCGACGGCAGGCGCATCTCCGACGTCGGCGTGCCGCCGATGCCCGAGTACTACCGGCACACCCTCTCCAACGGGAAGTCGGTCATGGAGGTCGCCCCGACCATCCAGTGGGGTTACCTGATCTACCTGACGGTCTTCCGGGTCTGCCAGTACTTCGGCGCCAAGGAGGAGTGTCAGTACTGCGACATCAACCACAACTGGCGCCAGCACAAGGCCGCCGGCCGGCCCTACACGGGCGTCAAGGACGTGGAGGAGGTCCTGGAGGCGCTGGAGATCATCGACCGCTACGACACCGCCAAGGCCTCCACCGCCTACACCCTCACCGGTGGCGCCATCACCAAGACGGTTTCCGGCCGCGACGAGGCCGACTTCTACGGCCACTACGCCAAGGCCATCGAGGAGCGCTTCCCCGGCCGCTGGATCGGCAAGGTCGTGGCCCAGGCGCTGCCGCGCGACGACGTCCAGCGCTTCAAGGACTACGGCGTGCAGATCTACCACCCCAACTACGAGGTGTGGGACGAGTACCTGTTCAAGATGTACTGCCCCGGCAAGGAGCGCTACGTCGGCCGCGACGAGTGGCACAAGCGCATCCTGGACTCGGCGGAGGTCTTCGGCGCGCGCAACGTCATCCCCAACTTCGTGGCGGGCGTGGAGATGGCCGAGCCGTTCGGCTTCAAGACGGTCGACGAGGCCATCGCTTCCACCACCGAAGGCCTGCGCTTCTTCATGTCGCACGGCATCACGCCCCGCTTCACCACCTGGTGCCCGGAGCCCACGACGCCGCTCGGCAAGGCCAACCCGCAGGGCGCGCCGCTGGAGTACCACATCCGGCTGCTCCAGGCCTACCGGCAGACCATGGAGGACTTCGGCCTCTCCTCGCCCCCCGGCTACGGTCCGCCCGGTGCCGGCAACGCGGTCTTCTCCGTCAGCTCCTTCATGGACAGCCTCCCGGCCGACGCGCCGACCACTGTCTGATAACGCTTCGGTGACGTCTTCCTCGGAGACGCCACGGCATTGAGTCGCAGGGCGGCCGTACCCGTATGACACTCCGACACCGGAGTCATGGGGGTGCGGCCGTCCTGTCGTGATATCTGAACAGGGCGCTTGTCAGTTGTGTGAGAGGCGTGAAAAGCTCTTGCCCTGCCGCGAGGGTTCCCCCCAACTCCGATGCCGATGTGGTGAGTTGACCTCGCTTGTGGATGCAGGAGACTCATGCCCGACCTGCCGACCCCTCAGGACGCCACCGAGGCCGCGCTGTTCTCCGAGTGCTGGGACGCGGTCCTCGCGTACGCCGATCTGTGCACCTCCGGCTCCTCCGCCGCCGCACAGCTGGGCCGCGAGGCGTTCGCACGCGGCATACGTGAGGCCCGCGCCGCGGAGACCGGCCCGGTCCGCGGCACCGGCCGCCGCGCGGCCCGACTGCCCCGCATACCCCTGCTGCTGACCGCCGTACGCACCACGGCCGCGGCCTGGGAGGAGGAGGGGC
Source organism: Streptomyces sp. NPDC043685 (assembly GCF_056436585.1). NCBI lineage: Bacteria > Bacillati > Actinomycetota > Actinomycetes > Kitasatosporales > Streptomycetaceae > Streptomyces > Streptomyces sp. NPDC043685. The sequence goes on from NZ_JBWKCH010000006.1 coordinate 585,431, forward strand.
AGGGCCACAAACTCGACCCCGACCTGCGGCTGTGGCTCAACTCGGACAAGGCCGCCCGCTACACCGGCCCGCCGCTGCAACGCCCGCTCGCGCTGCGCGGACTGCGCGATCTCCAGCAGCCCGACGCCGAACTGCTGTGGTTCGCCGAGGTGGAGGCGCTGCCCCTGCCCCTGGTCGCCCGCCGTCTGGGCCTCGACCCGGCCGGCGCCGCCGAGGAACTCCAGCAGGTGCGCACCCTGTTCAGGGACCGCTGCCACCGCAACCACCTCGACACGCCGATGGACGCCGGGTGCCGCAGCTACGCCCGGCTGCTGGACGCCGTCACCCGTTCCTCCGCCGCCGACACCCCCGGCGACCTCTCCCGCCACCTCGCCACCTGCGTGCAGTGCGCCGAGGCCGCCGCCTGTCTGCGCCTGCACGGCGGCGGGCTGCCCGGTGCGCTGGCCGGCGGGGTGATCGGCTGGGGCGGCCTCGCCTACCTGGAGCGCCGCCGCCGAGCCGCCGAGGTGCGCCTCGGCGCCGGACGGCCCGGCGCGGCCGACCAGAAGGGGGGAGAACCGGAGGACGCCGAGCAGAAGACCCGCGTGGCCCGCAACGGCCTCCTCGTCGCCGCCGTCCTGGTCTCCGCGCTGGCCCTCGGCGTCTCGCTCATGCCTTTCGGCGGCGAGGGCGACGACCTCGGTGCACCCGGCGGCGACCGTCAGCCGGTGGCCGACCCCGGCCCCTCCCTGCCGTCCGCCCCGTCCCTGCCGCCCGCGACCTCGAAACCGGCCGGCCGGAACACCGAGCGCACCAAGCGGTCGGACCCCTCCGGCAAGCCGGACGGCGAGAACCGCCACACCGAACCCCAGGGCACCTCCTCGCCCACCCACCGGAGCGAACCCGACGAGAAGGACGAGCCCGTCTGCCGGGTCGAGTACGACCTGGTCAACCAGTGGCCCGACGGCTTCCAGGCCACCGTCACCGTCACCAGCACCGAGCCGCTCGACTCCTGGCGCGTCGCCTGGTCCTTCCGGGACGGCCAGCAGGTCGGCCAGATGTGGGACGCCTCCGTCGCCCAGAACGGCTCCCGCGTCACCGCCACCGCCGCCGACTACAACAAGTCGGTCCCCGCGGGCGGCGATCTGGCCTTCGGCTTCCTCGCCTCCTGGCGCGGGAAGAACTCCCCGCCGTACGGCTTCGAACTGAACGGCCATGCCTGCGCCAAAAACAGTTGACGCGCCTCCGCCGTGACGCGATAACGTGACGGCGGTTCCGCGCACTCGGCGGTTCCGGACGAGAAGCAGACCAAGAGGGACGAGGAGGTGTCGACCGATGGCTGTCATTGCGATGAGCGCTGCTCGCATCCAGATCATCACGTCCACCTCCAAGGCCGCCGGCTGATCCGACCGACCGTCGGGCCGGGGCCGACCTGAGAAGGGTCACCCTTGTCTTCCTCTTCTGCCGCATCCGTTTTCTCCGCGCTCGCTCCCTACGGCTGGGACGAAATCTGGGCCGAGGCGTTCACCCCGTACGAGACCGAAGGGCTGCTGCCCGGCCGGGTCGTCCGCGTCGACCGCGGGCAGTGCGATGTCGTCACCGCGGGCGGGCTGCTGCGGGCCGACACCGCGTTCGTCACCCCGCACGACCCCCTGCGGGTCGTGTGCACCGGCGACTGGGTTGCCGTCGACCCCGGCGGCAACCCGCGCTACGTGCGCACCTACCTGCCGCGCCGCACCGCCTTCGTCCGCTCCACCTCCTCCCAGCGCTCCGAAGGGCAGATCCTCGCGGCCAACGTCGACCACGCCGTCATCGCCGTGTCCCTCGCGGTCGAGCTGGACCTCGGCCGCATCGAGCGCTTCCTCGCCCTCGCCTGGGAGTCCGGGGCGCAGCCCGTCGTCGTCCTCACCAAGGCCGACCTCGTGCCGGACGCCGTGACCCGCTCGCACCTCGTCCAGGACGTGGAGACCAGCGCGCCCGGCGTGCCGGTCGTCACCGTCAGCTCCGTCGACGGGGACGGGCTCGACGTGCTCGCCGCGATCGTCGGCGGGGGGACGTCCGTGCTGCTCGGGCAGTCCGGCGCGGGCAAGTCGACCCTCGCCAACGCGCTGCTCGGCGAGGACGTCATGGACGTCCAGGCCACCCGGGACGTCGACGGCAAGGGCCGTCACACCACCACCACGCGCAACCTGCTCGCCCTGCCCGGCGGGGGCGTCCTGATCGACACGCCCGGGCTGCGCGGCGTCGGCCTGTGGGACGCCGGGACCGGCGTCGGGCAGGTGTTCTCCGAGATCGAGGAACTGGCCGAGCGGTGCCGCTTCCACGACTGCGCCCACGAGGCCGAGCCGGGCTGCGCCGTGCTCGCCGCGGTCGAGACCGGTGACCTGCCGGAGCGACGGCTGCAGAGCTACCGCAAGCTGCTGCGGGAGAACCAGCGCATCGTCGCCAAGACCGACGCCCGGCTGCGGGCCGAGATCCGCAAGGACTGGAAGCGGAAGGGGGCGATGGGCAAGGCCGCGCTCGAGGCGAAGCGGGGAGTGCACTGGCGCGCGTGACGCTCCCCGCCCTGCGGTGGGACCGGGTTCCCCGGCGGGCCGTTGTCCTTGCGGGGGCGGCGCCGCCGGGGCTCGGCGTTCCGTTGCGGGGACGGTGTCGCCGGGGTTCGGTGTCCCATTGTGGGCCGGTGCTGCCGGGGATTCGGTGTCCCGTTGTGGGGCCGGTGCCGCCGGGCCTGTCGTTCCGTTGCGGCGTCGGTGTCACGGGGGTCCGGTGCGCCAGTGCCGGGCCGGTGTCGCCCGGGGGCTCGGTGTTCCGTTGTGGGCTGGTGCTGCGGCAGCCGGGTGTTCGCTGTCGGGCCTCTCGCCGGGGGCCCGTTGTCCCCTGGGGCGCCGGTGTCGCCGGGGGGCTCGGCGTCCCGCGGCCGGGCACGTGTCGCCCGGGGCCAGGTGTCCCGCCCCTCGGGCGGGGCAGCGGGGGCCGTTCACCCCGCCCCCGGCCCCATCTCGGTGTCCGATTTCCGCCAGCGGCCGTTCCGCCGGCGTCGGAGACTGGAGTCGTGAGAGACCAAGCGACGGATGAGGACACCAGGTACGAGGCCGTACGCAGCCGCGACGCCCGTTTCGACGGCGTGTTCTTCTTCGCCGTGGAGACGACCGGCATCTACTGCCGGCCGAGCTGCCCCGCGGTCACCCCGAAGCGGGCCAACGTGCGGTTCTTCGCCACGGCCGCCGCCGCCCAGGGCTCCGGATTCCGGGCCTGCCGGCGGTGCCGACCTGACGCCGTGCCCGGGTCCGCCGAGTGGAACGTACGCGCGGACGTGGTCGGCCGTGCCGTGCGGCTGATCGCCGACGGCGTGGTCGACCGGGAGGGCGTCGCCGGGCTCGCCGGACGCCTCGGCTACAGCGCACGGCAGGTGCAGCGGCAGCTCACCGCAGAGCTCGGCGCCGGACCGGTCGCTCTCGCCCGGGCCCAGCGGGCCCACACCGCGCGCGTCCTGGTGCAGACCACCGAGCTGCCGATCACCGAGATCGCCTTCGCGTCGGGCTTCGCCAGCGTGCGGCAGTTCAACGACACGATCCGCGCCGTGTACGACTCGACCCCGAGCGCACTGCGCGCCGCCGCGCCCAAGCACGGCCGGGGCCGCCGCACCGCCACCCCGAACGCCGGCATCCCGCTCCGGCTCGCCCACCGGGGCCCCTACCGGGCCGGCCCCGTCTTCGACCTGCTGGAACGCGAGGCCGTGCCCGGCATCGAGGAGGTGAGCGGCCCGCCCGGCACCCGCACCTACCGGCGCACCCTCCGGCTGCCGTACGGCACCGGCATCGCCGCCGTCGACGAACGCCCCGGCACCGCCCGGACCGGATCCGGCGCCCACCCGGGCGGCTGGCTCGACGCCCGGCTGCACCTCACCGACCCGCGCGACCTCACCAACGCCGTCCAGCGGTTGCGGCGGCTGTTCGACCTCGACGCCGACCCCTACGCCGTCGACGAGCGCCTGGCGGCCGACCCGCGGCTCGCACCCCTGGTCGCCGCCCGGCCCGGACTGCGCTCACCGGGCACCGCCGACCCCGAGGAGCTCGCGGTGCGCGCCCTGACCGGCCCGGCGGAGGCGGAACGGCTCGTACGCCGCTACGGCAAGGCCCTCGACGCCCCCTGCGGGAGCCTCACCCACCTCTTCCCGGAGCCCGCCGTCCTCGCCGGCGCCGAACCCGGCGGCACCCTCGGCGCGCTCACCGCCGCCCTCGCCGACCGGGCCGTCCGCCTCGACCCCGGTGCCGACCGGGACGCCACGCGGCACGCCCTGCTGGCCGTGCCCGGCCTGGACGCCCGCACGGTCGCGGTCATCCGCACCCGTGCCCTCGGCGACCCGGACGTGGCGCCGCCCGGCCTCGACGCCCCCGACCATTGGCGCCCCTGGCGCTCGTACGCTGTGAACCACCTGCGCGCAGCAGGGGAGTGGGAGTTGTGATGACCGACCCGACCTACTGGACCACCGTGCCCGGCCCCCTCGGGCCGCTGCTCCTCACCGCCGCCCCGACCGGCGAGCTGACCTCCCTGTCGCTGCCCGGCCAGAAGGGCGGGCGCACCGTGCGCGACGACTGGCGGCGCGACCCCGGGCCCTTCCGGGAGGCCGAGGAGCAGCTCGCCGCCTACTTCGCCGGGGAGCTGAAGGAGTTCCGCCTGGCCCTTCGCGCCGAGGGCACGCCCTTCCGGGAGAAGGTCTGGGCCGCGCTGGACGACATCCCGTACGGCTCGACCGTGACGTACGGCGAGATCGCCGCGCGCATCGGGGCGCCCCGGGCGGCCGTACGGGCCGTGGGCGGGGCGATCGGCGCGAATCCGCTGCTGGTGGTCCGGCCGTGCCACCGGGTGATCGGGGCGGGCGGCGCACTGACCGGATACGCGGGCGGCCTGGACCGCAAGGTGCGGCTGCTGACGCACGAGGGTGTGCTTCCGGCCTGAGGCTCAGCCCCAGAACACCGCGCCCACCCAGGCCGCCGCGATCAGCTGGCAGGTGAACAGTTCGGCCAGGACGCTGGAGCCGCCCGCGCGCATGACCGTGCGCAGGGCGGCGACCGCGTCGGCGTGACGGCCCAGGCGCAGCCGTTCGAAGAGGTACACCCCGCCCAGGAATCCCGGGATCGCGCCGAGGACGGGTACCAGGACGAAACCGAGAAGGGAACCGGCTCCGGCGCAGGCCAGCATGCGGCGGGTGGTGCCGTTCATCCGCAGCCGCCGCGGCGGCAGGGTCCAGCGCGCGGCCTGGGAGGCGAGCAGCAGGACCGTGGCGCCGACCAGCACCCACCAGGCGACGGGCTGCGCATCCTTCAGCGCCCACCACAGGACCGCGGCCCACACCAGCCACGATCCCGGCATGGCGGGCAGCAGCACTCCGCACAGCCCGAGCAGGATGACCAGCCCGACCAGCAGGAGGTCCCACACTCCCATCTGACCAGACTGCCGGAACCCGCGAGAACGCGCAGGTCAGGAGCCTGGCCGCGGCCCAGACCCGCAGGTCAGCCGCTCGCGCCCCGCCGGTATCCGATTTCGCATGGCCGTTCTACGACTCACTCGACGTGCCGTTCACGGGGCCGCGGTGGGCCGGTTTTTTCCACAAGCCCCGTTTTCATCCCGCTCGTGCGGTGGACAATGACGGGCATGAGCCAGCAGGGGGGAAGGCCCACCGGTCACGAGGACGACTGGTGGAGGCAGTTGTACGACGACTCCACCGACGACACCGGCCCGGCACCGGCACCGGATTCCCTGGACGACCGGTTCGCCTCGGCGTCCGGAGCGGTGGGTGACGGGCCGCGAGGGCGGTCCGGTCCCGCGGAGGGGCGGACGGCGCGGCCGTACGGAGCGGAGCCGGTGGTCCCGGCGCCGCGGGCCGGAGCCGACGACCTCCCCGACGCGCTGCCCCCGGCGGACCGGACTCCAGCACGCGCCCCCTGGGAACCGCCGCCCCGCCCACCGGGGCCGGCGAGCTTCCCGGCAGCGTCCCCTCCCCCCGCCGGCCGGGACGAGGCGGCTCGGCCGGGGGCCGACCCCGGTGGGCTCCCACCGGGGGGTACGGGCGGTGCGGCTTCGCCGGGTGGCTCCGGTGGGGCCCCGGCCGGCCCGGGGCGGCCCCCCTCTTCCGCGCCTCCGGTCCCCCCGCCCCGCACGGCGCCTCCCACCTGGCCGGACCTCGGGTCCCGCTCGGCCACGGTGGACGACGCGCCGGTGATCCCCACCTCTCCGGCCGTGCCGGAGGCCTCGCCGGCCAGCCCCGGGGAGCTGCCGCCCCTGCCCCCGCGCCCGGCCGGGCCACCGCCCACGGCTCCACCCCCCACGACCCCACCCCTCACGGCTCCACCCCCCACGGAACCCCCCTCGGCGCCGCCACGCCCCACCGAGCCGCCGGCCCCGCCCGAACAGGCCGGCCCCCGGATCGAGCGGCCCGTGTCCGTCCCCCACTCCCGTGGCCACGTGGGGACCCGGCCGCCCACCTATGACGCCGAGCCCACGGCTCTCCCGGCCGCCGATCCGGACGACCTCGACGACCTCGTGGCGGACACCGTGCTCGACGGGGCCCGGTACGGAGCTTGTACGGTGCGGGCCGTCTCGGTGCGGGGCGACTCCGCGCGGTACCGGGGTGAACCCCGCAGGGACTCGCTGCTCACGGCCCGGTTCGGCACCGGGGAGCGCGCGCTGCTGCTGGTGGCGATGGCGACCGGGACCCGGGCCGCACCCGGTGCGCACCGGGCCGCCGCCGAGGCCTGCCACTGGATCGGCAGGGCCGTCGGGCGCAGCCACGCACGCCTGGTCGAGGACATAAGGGACGGCCGTCGCGGTGACCTGAAGTCCGGGCTGCACCGGCTCACCGACCGCAGTCTCGGCAAGCTGCGGGCCAGCGCCTCCGAACAGGGCGTCGACCCGGAGGAGTACGCGGCCAGCCTGCGCTGTCTGCTGCTGGCGGCCGATCCCGCCTGCCGCACCCGCGTGTTCTTCGGGGTCGGCCCGGGCGGACTGTTCCGGTTGCGGGAGGGGGAGTGGCAGGACATAGAACCGCCCGTCACCGACGTCAGGGGCGAACCCGTCGTGGGGTTCGGCTCACCGCCCTCCGAGACGCCCGAGGGCGACCGGCTCACCATGGACCTGGGCATCCCCACCCCGCCCAGCCCCTACGAACCGGCCCCGGAGCCGCCCCGCGAGCCCTTCCGCTTCCGCACCTCCGTCGCCCGCCCGGGTGACACGCTCCTGATGTGCAGCGGCGGCCTCGCCGAACCGCTGCGCGGTGAGCCCGAACTGGGCGAGTACCTCGCCGAGCGCTGGTCCCGCCCCGAACCGCCCGGCCTCGCCGCGTTCCTCGCCGACTCCCAAGTACGCGTCAAAGGTTATGCGGACGACCGTACGGCCGCCGCGGTGTGGGAGGCGTGAGCGCGAGCGGTGTGACTTGATGGAACCCGGAGGGATCCCAGGAGACCGAAGGGGCAGACGAGAACCATGGCCAAACAGAACGTCGCGGAACAGTTCGTCGACATCCTGACCCGTGCCGGGGTCAAACGCCTCTACGGCGTCGTCGGCGACAGTCTCAACCCGATCGTCGACGCCGTCCGCCGCAACTCCGCCATCGACTGGATCCACGTCCGGCACGAGGAGACCGCCGCCTTCGCCGCCAGTGCCGAAGCGCAGATCACCGGCGGCCTCGCCGCCTGCGCCGGTTCCTGCGGCCCCGGCAACCTCCACCTCATCAACGGCCTCTACGACGCCCACCGCTCCATGGCCCCGGTGCTCGCCCTGGCCTCGCACATCCCCTCCAGCGAGATCGGCCTCGGCTACTTCCAGGAGACCCACCCCGACCGGCTGTTCGCCGAGTGCAGCCACTACAGCGAGATGATCTCCAGCCCGCAGCAGATGCCGCGGCTGCTCCAGACCGCCATCCAGAACGCCGTCGGCCGCAGCGGCGTCAGCGTCGTCACCCTGCCCGGCGACATCGCCGACGAGCCCGCCCCGGAGCAGGCCGCCGAGACCGCCCTCGTCACCTCCCGGCCGACGGTCCGCCCCGGTGACGCCGAGATCGACCGGCTCGCCGAGATGATCGACGAGGCCGGCAAGGTCACCTTGTTCTGCGGCAGCGGCACCGCGGGCGCGCACGCCGAGGTCATGGAGTTCGCCGGGAAGATCAAGTCCCCGGTCGGGCACGCCCTGCGCGGCAAGGAGTGGATCCAGTACGACAACCCCTTCGACGTCGGCATGAGCGGACTGCTCGGGTACGGCGCCGCCTACGAGGCGACCCACGAGTGCGACCTGCTGATCCTGCTCGGCACCGACTTCCCCTACAACGCCTTCCTCCCCGACGACGTGAAGATCGTCCAGGTCGACATCCGGCCGGAACACCTGGGCCGCCGCTCCAAGCTGGACCTCGCGGTGTGGGGCGACGTACGGGAGACACTGCGCTGTCTGATCCCGCGGGTGAAGGAGAAGAAGAACCGCCGCTTCCTGGACCGGATGCTGAAGAAGCACGCGGACGCGCTGGAGGGGGTGGTGAAGGCCTACACGCGCAAGGTCGAGAAGCACACGCCCATCCACCCCGAGTACGTGGCGTCCGTGCTGGACGAAGTGGCCGCCGACGACGCCGTGTTCACGGTCGACACCGGCATGTGCAACGTCTGGGCCGCCCGCTACATCTCACCCAACGGCCGCCGCCGCGTCATCGGTTCCTTCTCCCACGGCTCGATGGCGAACGCGCTGCCCATGGCGATCGGCGCGCAGTTCACCGACCGCAAGCGGCAGGTCGTGTCGATGTCCGGCGACGGCGGCTTCTCCATGCTGATGGGCGACTTCCTGACGCTGGTGCAGTACGACCTCCCGGTCAAGGTCGTCCTGTTCAACAACTCCTCCCTCGGCATGGTCGAGTTGGAGATGCTGGTCGCCGGCCTGCCGTCGCACGGCACCGCCAACAAGAACCCCGACTTCGCCGCCGTCGCCCGCGCCTGCGGTGCCTACGGGGTGCGCGTGGAGAAGCCCAAGGACCTCCCCGGGGCGCTGAAGGACGCCTTCAAGCACAAGGGCCCGGCCCTCGTCGACGTCGTCACCGACCCCAACGCGCTGTCCATCCCACCGAAGATCAAGGCCGAGATGGTGACCGGCTTCGCCCTGTCCGCCTCGAAGATCGTGCTGGACGGCGGCGTCGGCCGGATGCTCCAGATGGCCCGGTCCAACCTGCGCAACGTGCCGCGGTTCTAGTCGTAGGGCGTCCACGCGCGCGCCGAGGTGTCGTACACGTAGCGGGGCAGGCCCTTGATGCCGCTGGTCCGGAACGGGCGGCCGCCGTCGTCGATGCGGACCGTGCCCGTGCGGCCCTGGGAGGACCAGTCCAGCTCCAGGTACCAGCGGCAGTCGCACGCCTGGGTCCTGGCGTTGACGAGCAGCACCTCCGGGTCCCGGGCGGAGACGCGGTAGGGCATGCGCACCGCCGGGATCGGCGTACCCGTGTCGTTCCCGGCGACCGCCCGGGCGATGGGGCGGTCCTTGTCGAGGTTCACGTCGAAGGAGCGCGGGGTGAGGGCACCGCCGCAGCCCCGGTCCATGGCGTAGGCGTTCCCCTGCGCGGGTGCCGTGCGTCCCACCACGCGCACCCGCAGCGCCTCCAGCACGACCGCCGTGTCGGTGCGCCCCTGGACGGACAGCCGCACGAGTGTCTCGCCGCCGTGCACCGCGTTCTGTGAGCCGGCCCAGACCCCGGCGTCCTGCGGGACCGGCGGCGGTGGCACCTCCCCGGGCGGCGCGGCGACGACGTAGTCGTGACCGCAGCCCAGCTTCCACGCCTGGGAGTCGGCCGACCAGGTGAGCGGGGCGGTGGAGTCGTCCGCGTCGGAGGGAGGGGTGGCGCGGGCGGAGGAAGAGGGGGCGGCTGGCTTCTTCGTCGCCGTGGCGGAGGGCGAGGGCCGCTCGGGGGCGGGGGAGCCGCCGTTCGGGGTGGGGGAGGCGGTGCCGGCGCGGTCCGGGGCCTTCGGCTCCGCCGTCACGGCCGGGGCCGGACCGGCCGACGGGGCGCGGTCGCCGGCGGACGCACGCCGCCCGTCCGGCAGCGCGGCGAGGCTCCCGAGTGCCGCGAGCACCGCGCAGGCCACCACCAGGCCGACCGCGACGCGTCCGCGGCGGTACCAGGGACGGCGGGGGAGCGGCGCCGCCTCGTCGGCAGGGCCGTCGGCGGCGCGCGGTGCGGGCTGCGGTTCCTCCGCCTCCGCGGCGACCGCGCCCTGTTCGTCGTCGGCCGTGACGGCCGGGCCCGCCGCCCGGGGCCGCTGCCGTGCCGCCACCGCAAGGAGCCACCGGCGGTGGAGCTCCAGACGCTCCTGCGGGGACGCCCCGCACAGGGCGGCGAAACGCTCCACGGGGGCGAAGTCCACCGGCACCGCCTCGCCCGCGCAGTAGCGGTGCAGGGTCGAGGTGTTCATCGCCAGACGCCGGGCCAGCGCACCGTAACTGCGGTCCGTGCGCTCCTTCAGCGTCCTCAGCAGCGCCGCGAACTCCCCGACGTCGTCGACGTCCTTGTCTGCCGACACCGTTCCCCCGTCCTCAGGTCCGACCCGGCCCGGAACGGCATCCCAGGCACCTCATGTACCTGCACGTCAGACGGGCTGGGATGGTTCCACCGCGCCGGATCGGCCGGGGGCCGTTGCGTCCGCCCCGTGTGACCGCTGATGCTTGTGGTGTCGCACCGAGCGGGTCCGGGCCGACCAGCCGGACTCTCGGTGGCATCGACCATCCACGCATTCATTCCTGCACCCACGGGGGACACCCATGCCCAAGCACGTCCGAGCGAGCGCGCTCGCCGCACTCACCGTCGCCGCCCTCGCGGCGGGCACGGTCCTCACGGCACCGGCCGCCGGTGCCGCGCCGAAGGCCGCCGCACCGAAGTTCCTGTCGGCGTCCGAGCTGCCGCCGCACCCGAGCTCGGCCTGGACGGCCGGCCCGGTCACCGAGGGCTTCCCGGAGTCGCTCGGGTCCTGCGTGAGCACGGAGGGCGTGCTCTCCTACACCTACCGGCACCGCGAGTTCCGGACCGAACTGGAGACGGGCGCGGTGCAGTTGACGGTCGTGACCGGCACAGCCGCTCAGGCCAAGGCCCTGGCGAAGCACTACGACGATCTGATCCGCACCTGCGCCGACCGGATCGAGAAGTCCGACCCGGACATCGAGGCCGAGGGCCGGGACTACGGAACGCTGCCCGTCGAGGAGGGCGCCCGTGTCCGCGGCCTGCACACCGAGACGTCCTGGGGTGCCACGGACATCTCGCTGCTGTCCGTCGGGCGTGACGGCAGGACGGTCACCGTCGTGAAGTGGGGCCAGATGGGCGACTTCGAGGACGCCCCCGTCGGTGCCTTCAAGAAGACGACGACCACCGCCGTCAACAAGCTGTACTGACCGCGCCCGACGCGAGACCGGGGGCCGTCCTCCCGCCACGGGGGTGAGGGAGGGCGGCCCCCGCCCTGCTCGTGGCGGCCGTGCGGACCGTCGTACTTCGGCCAACTTCACGGCCGCGCCGCACACTCCGGCCCGGTGCCCCGGCCCCTCACCGCGTACGCAGGGATCGGCAGCCGGCCGTCGGCCCATCGTCCGATCTCCGGCGGTCAGGATCCGTCCGGGGACGATGACCGGCTACCCTCTTGTCTCCCTCCCCTCCGTCGCCGTACCGCTCGGCGACCCGCCGCCCGGCCAGGCCGCTCCCTTCCGGTGGCCGAACACCCGGTCGTTGACGATCCGACATGACTGCCGCGTGCCCGTTGGGGCATGGATCCCCGTGAACGTGTTCGAGCAGGAGGGGAACCGACATCGGCGCGCGGGCGGGGGACATGGAGAGGCAGGCACGACGAGGCGGTCCCATAGCGATCGGGGGCTTCGCGACGAAGACGGTGGAGGACGGCACCGACGACATCATCGAGCAGGCGCCGGTGCCGCAGTTGCGGCGCAGACTCGGGCGGGCGGACCTGCGGGCCGTCCCGGAGGCCCGCAGAGCCCTGCGGGAACTGCTCGGGCAGTGGGGCAAGCACGGGCAGTCGGACGTGGCCGAACTGCTCACCAGTGAACTCGTCACCAACGCGATCGTCCACACCGACCACGACGCGGTCCTGACGGCCACCGTAGGACCTCGCGGACTGCGGGTGGAGGTGCGGGACTTCGTGGCCCGCCTGCCCCGGCCGCGGGTACCGGCCGCCGACGACGGTACGAGCGGGCGGGGCCTGTTCCTGGTGCAGTCCCTCGCCGACGCCTGGGGGGTCCGGCCGCACGGCGTGGGCAAGGCCGTCTGGTTCGAGCTGGAGGCGGAGGCGGCGTGAACGCCGAGGGGGCGCGGCCCGCAGGCCACGCCCCCTCGCCGCTCCTGACGCGGCTCGGCTAACCGAACTGCTGCTCGAGGTCCTTGAGCTTGCGCTCCAGGGAGTCCAGCCGGGGCAGCGCCATGGTGTCGTCCTCCGCGGTGAGGTCCACGGTCACGGGATCAGTCCCTTTGCGCACCGGCTGAAGGGAGGGACGCGAGCGGACGGGCAGGGGCTCCGGCGCCGATATGGCAGGCTCCGCGGAGACCTGCGAGGAGCCGCGCTCCACCTGGACGTCCAGCTGCCGTCCGCCGCCACGGCCGAAGTGACCGCGGTGGCCGCGGCTGATCGCCTTCAGCTGGGCCCGCTCCACGCGCTGCTGGTCACGCCGCCGCTGCCGGGTCTCTTCCTTCTTGCGCTTGTCCTCGCGCACCTCGTCGACGGCCTCGTCCAGGCTGCGCACACCCTCGAGGAGCATCAGCGACCAGGCGCGGTAGGTCTCCCGGGGGGCGCGCAGCCAGCGCACCATGCGGATCTGCGGCAGCGGGCGGGGCACCAGGCCCTGCTCCCGCAGCGCGGCCCGGCGGGTCTGCTTCAGCGCGCGGTCGAACAGGACCGCCGCCGACAGGGACATGCCGGCGAAGAAGTGGGGGGCACCCGCGTGGCCGGCGCCCCGGGGCGCGTGCACCCAGTTGAACCAGGCCGCGGCGAAGGCGAACGTCCAGACCAGTATCCGGGAGCCGAGCGCCGCGTCACCGTGGCTGGCCTCGCGCACCGCGAGGACGGAGCAGAACATCGCCGCGCCGTCCAAACCGAACGGGACGAGGTACTGCCAGCCGCCGGAGAGCCCGAGGTTCTGCTCTCCGAAGCCGACCAGGCCGTGGAAGGAGAGCAGGGCGGCGACGGCCGCACAGCAGAAGAGCAGGAGGTAGGAGAGGGTGCCGTAGAGGGCTTCCTTGCGTCTGCGGCGTTCCTCGCTGCGCTCCCAGGAGTCGTCCGCGCTCGCGTTCTTGACCGAGGAGCGCTTGCCGCGCGCGAGCACCGCCACCGCCGCCAGCATGCCCAGGAGCAGCACGGCGCCCGGAAGCAGCCAGTTCAGCGATATGTCGGTCAGTCTCATCTGGGTGGTCCCTTGCATTGGGATAGGGCGTAACGCCCGCCATAGTGGCCCAATCCCATCGGCCCTCAGAGGGTTTCGGGGCAAGAGGCCGCCAAGGAAGTGCAAGGGAATGCCCAGGGCGGCGTTCTGCTCGAACTGCCGCTTGAGGGGCGGGAGTTGAGTTCGAACAAGACTACCCGTACGAGTGGTTCCCCGGAAAGTTCCCGTGATCAGTGGGGAGTTTGTGAATCGCGGGTGGGCATGTGGGTGCCCGGTATCGCGATGATCTTACGGGACGGCGGGGGTGATCGGCCCCGCCCGTGCGTCAACCGGCCGTGGCCAGCAGCTTGGTGACACGCTCCGCGTCGCAGGTGCGCGGGCAGGTGGCGCAGGTGTCCTCGGGGCGCAGCGTGTAGAACATGCAGCAGCTCGCGCGGTCCCGGGTGAGCAGGGGCTCGCCGGCGGGGCCGGTCAGCTCCCGGAACGCCGGCGTCCCCACGTACGGCTTGGCCGCGCCCGGCAGGAGCAGCTCGAGCTCGCGCATCGCGCGCCGCTCCTCGGTCTCGCCGAGCAGCTGGGCGACGTACCACAGGCCATCGACGATCTCGTCGGTCGCCATACCCCACAGGGCGCGTCCGCGGCGCCGCATCCGGGGCCCGAAACCGGTCAGGACCGGCTCCAGGTGCTCGGCGACCGCCGACCGCACTTCCGCGCGCAGCGCCTCCTCGTCGGGGACGACCCGGGCGCCGGGCAGTGCCGCCGCCTCGTCGCCGGGCAGGCAGGCGAAGCCCGCGGGACGGACGGCCAGGTGTCCGATGGCGTGGCCGGGGGTGGTGCGGTCGTACGAGACATGGGTCACGGGGTAGCGGGGGACCCGGCGGTGCAGGAACCACGGGACGGTGATCAGTAGGCAGGCGGGCCAGGCGTAGCGGTGCAGGCCGAAGCCGGCGACGACGTCGGGGCGGGCCCGCCGGCCGTAGTCCCGTTCGATCTGGTCCACGTCCCACGCCAGGAAGCGGTCGAGGGCGGGGCCCGCGGCCGCGAGGTCGGCGGCGGTGGTCCAGCCGGCGCCGCGCGGCGCCTCGTCGCCGGTGTCCAGCTCGGTGACGGCGAGCCCCGGGAGGATCTCGGCCAGGCGGGTGTAGGCGCCGGAGACGGCCGAAAGGGGCGCGGGCATGTGATCACCGATCCGTCGGGGTGAAACGGGGCTCTTGAAGGTAAGCCTAACCTTACCCAAGATCCGCGGACATCGAACTGGGATGTGAACTGGGGGCCGGTGCGCTTATGGTGCTTGACGGACGAGTAACAACCGGCCGTAATGACCCCAAGTACCGACACATCCGGAGGAGGCCCCGTGAAGCAGGGAGCGCAGGGCTCCGCGGACACGGGGACGCCGTGGGCGGCGGCGCGGGTGGCGGCGGAACCGGCCGGGCCCACGCGGGTTCCGCCTCAGGCCGCGGAGGTGCGGGGGGAGCACACGCACGGTGAGCCGGCCGCGCCGGGGGCCCCGCGGGTCCGGCCGGTGATCCAGCGGGCCTCGGTGCGCGGGCAGATCCTGGACGCGTTGCGGGCCGCGCTGGTGGCGGGGGATCTGCTGCCCGGAGAGGTGTACTCGGCGCCGGTGCTCGGCGAGCGGTTCGGGGTCTCGGCCACGCCGGTGAGGGAGGCCATGCAGCAACTGGCCCTCGAAGGCGCCGTCGAGGTCGTCCCCAACCGCGGGTTCCGCGTGGTCGAGCGGGGAGTTCGGGAACTGGCGGAACTGGCCGAGGTCCGGGCGCTGCTCGAAGTCCCGGTGATGCTGCGGCTGGCCCGTACCGTCCCCGCCGAACGCTGGGCCGAGCTGCGCCCTCTCGCCGAGGCCACGGTCCGCGCGGCGTCCTCCGGCTGCCGCGCGACCTACGCGGAGTCCGACCGCGGGTTCCACCGGGCCCTGCTGTCCCTCTCGGGCAACGGGCAGCTGGTCCAGATCGCGGAGGATCTGCACCGCAGGGCCCAGTGGCCGCTGGTCGGGGGTGGGCCGGCGGGCCGGGGGCGGGCCGACCTGGTGGCCGACGCGCACGAACACACGGCGTTGCTGGACGCGCTGATCGCCCGGGACCTGGACGTGGTCCGGGCGCTGGTGGGCGAGCACTTCGCGGGTGCGGGTGCGGGCTCCGCCTGACCGCCGGGTGGTGGGTCGGGGCCGCGCCGGGGGGTGTCCGTCCTCGGAACGGCGCGATGGGCTTGCGTGCCGACTGACTGTTCGTTGACGCGCCAACCGCTGCGGGCGGACACCCCCCGACACGGCCCCTTCTCGCCGTACGCGGGTGCGGGTCCGCTCAGCCTGCGGGCATGCGTGCCGCCTGGGGCGGCACGGGTGGGCGTGGGGGTCCCCCCTGCTCGAGCGAAGCCGAGAGCTTGGGGGAGGCACCCCGTTCCGCCGGGTTGCGAACCCACCCGGCCTCAGCGACAACGCCGAGTACCTCGCACCCCCTCAAGCCGTCGCAGCCGGCGGAACCGGCGGAGCCAACTGGCGGGACAGCCACGTCGGCACGCCCCCGAGCAGCCGGAACAGCCGCCGGGCCTCCTCACGCAGCCGGGACGCCTCCGGTTCCGTCTCGGTGTCGGCGAGGGACACCAGCGCCGGTGCCGTGCCGACGAGATAGCCCAGCTCCTCCCGGATCCGCAGCGACTCGGCGAACCCGTGCCGCGCCTCCGCCAACTCTCCGTCCCGCAGGGCGAGTCCGGCGAGGTGGCGCCAGGTGAAGGAGAGCAGCAGGGGGTCGGAGTGGGCCGTCGCCCCCGCGTGGGCCCGGCGGTACGCGGCCCGCGCCGCCTGGGGCGCGCTCGTCAGGTTCTCCGCGAGGAGACCCCGGCGGAAGTCCAGCAGGGCCCGCGCCGGAGCCCCCGGAGGAACCAGCGCCGCCGCCCTCCCGAGCGCGGCCCGCGCCTCGTCGGCCCGGTCCCGCACCGCGAGCAGCGTCGCCGCGTAGGCCAGGTAACCGCGTTCACAAGCGGCCGCGCCGCGTTCGTCGTCGCTGTGGGCCATCGCCTCGGCCGTGCGCAGCGCGTCCTCGGCCTCCTCCCAGCCCTGCTCGGTGTACAGACACCGTTCCACCAGCAGCGACGCGCGTTGGAGCGCCGCCGCCGGTGTGGCCGGCAGCAGCAGGGCGGCCGCGTCGGACCAGCACCCGCGCGAGCGCAGCCGCCATACCGCGGTCTGGAGGGGATCGTCACCGGCGGTCGTTCCGTTACCAGACATGGCGGTATGCGCCACGTTGCCCTCCCCGAGCACGCCATCGAGCTGTTGAGTGGTGGCGGCATCTCAGCATGAATCGGCGGGCCGGGCCAAGGGGGCGGGTGAAGGATTTCACAAAGTCGTGGGACACGGGGGTGCCCCGGGTTTGCCGCCGGGACACCCCGTGTATCAGCTCATGCGCAGTGCCAGGAAGAAGTCCAGCTTGTCCTCGAGGCGCGACAGGTCACGACTCGTCAACTGCTCGATCCGGCCGATCCGGTAGCGCAGCGTGTTGACGTGCAGGTGCAGACGGGCGGCGCAGCGGGTCCAGGAGCCGTCGCAGTCGAGGAAGGCCTCCAGGGTGGGGATCAGCTCGGCGCGGTGGCGGCGGTCGTAGTCGCGCAGGGGGTCCAGCAGGCGGGCCGTGAAGGCCCGGCGGACGTCGTCCGGGACGAACGGCAGCAGCAGGACGTGCGAGGCCAGTTCCTGGTGGCCCGCCGCGCAGACGCGGCCCGGGCGGGCCGCGGCGACGCGCCGGGCGTGGCGTGCCTCCTCCAGCGCGCCGCGCAGACCCTCCGCCGAGTGGACGGCCGCGCTGACGCCCAGGGTGAGGCGGCCGTCGCCGTCGAGGCCCGCCGTGAGGGGGTCCCGTACGGCTTGCAGAAGCGTGTCCGCGAGGATCCCCGCCTCGGAGCCGTCGTGCTCGGTCGAGACGGCAGGCAGGGGGACCAGGGCGATGGCCTCGCCGCCCGCGTGCGCCACGGCGATGCGGTCGGAGTGCTCCGGCCCGGCGGCCGCGGGGTCGACGAGGACCTCTTCCAGCAGGGCCTGCGCCACCGGGCCGCCCTCGATGCCCTCGCCGTCCCAGTCGACGCGGGCCACGACCACCTGCCAGTGCGGCGCGGCGCCCAGGCCGGGCAGCAGCACCGGCGCCGCGACGCGCAGACGGGCGGCGATCTCGGCGGGGGCCGCGCCCGTCTGGACCAGTTCCAGGACCTCCTGGGCGAGGCGGCGGCGGACCGTGCGGGCCGCGTCGCGCCGGTCCCGTTCGACCGCGATCAGCTGGGTGACGCCGTAGAGCAGGTCCAGGCGCTCCTCGGGCCAGTCCGCGGCGTCCGCCTCGACGGCCAGCAGCCAGTCCGACAGGACGGACTCGCGGGCGTCCCGGGAGGGCTGCGGGGAGCGGCCCGTGGAGCGGACCGGGAACAGGGAGTACGTGGTGGCGCCCAGGACGGCGCGGTGCGGGCCGCGGCGGCCCGTGCGGGTGGCGGCCAGGTGTTCTCCCGCGAGCCTGGCGCACGTCCCGGCCGGCAGGGCGGGGCCGGCCGCCTTCGAGCCCGCGATCAGGCGGCCGGTGGGGGACAGGACCCAGGCCCGCAGGTCCAGGTCGGTGCCGAGCAGGTCCAGGACCACGTCCGGGCCGCCGCCCGCCGGGCCGGAGGTCATCATCCGGCGGTGGCGGTCCACGACCGCCGCGAGGTCCCCGGCGCGCTCGCCGGAGACCTGCCGTACGACGTGCTCGGTGATCGTCGCGAACGCCACCGACTCGTGCACCGCGAAGAGCGGCAGACGGTGGCGGGCGCAGGCCACGACCAGGTCCTCCGGGACGTCCCCGAGCTCGGCCTCGCCCGCGGCCAGGGCGGTCACACCCGCCTGCACCAGGATCCGGACGAACGGCTCCGAGTCGTCGGCGTCCCGGCGCCAGGCCAGGCCCGTGAGCACCAGTTCGCCGCCCGCGAGGTAGCGGCTGGGATCGCGCAGGTCGGTGGTCATCACACCCCGCACCGTGCGGTCCAGCTCCTCCTCGCCGCCGAGCAGCTTGAGGCCCAGCGCGTCGGTGTCCAGCAGTGCGCGCAGCCGCATTCTCGTCGCCGCCGTTCTTTGTCTCGAAATCAAGCCCTGCCCCGGCTGTGTTCCAGGTCACGCGGCCGAGTCGCGCGTTTCCACAGGAGAACGAGGAGGTTTCCCAGGGGCTCTGTTCATACGAATCTACAAGATGCCTTACCTGGCCAGCCAACTCCTTCATGGTTTCCGTGACTGACTCGCTCGGCGCAGCGCGCTGTGTACTGAGTCCACTACGCGTCAACAGCACATGAACGAGCCGGGACCGCCGCACACGGATTGGCTCAATCTGAACGCCCCACGAGAAGACGAAGAAGAGAGCCGGTCATGGACTTCCTTCGCCCCGCCAGCTGGGAGGAGGCGCTCGCCGCGAAGGCGGAGCACCCCTCGGCTGTGCCGATTGCGGGTGGCACCGACGTGATGGTCGAGATCAACTTCGACCACCGCCGGCCCGAGTACCTCCTGGACCTGAACCGCATCGGCGACCTGACCGAGTGGGAGGTCGGCGAGGAGAGCGTGCGGCTGGGCGCCTCCGTGCCCTACACGAAGATCATGGAGAACCTGCGCGCCGAGCTGCCGGGGCTCGCCCTCGCCTCGCACACGGTCGCCTCCCCGCAGATCCGCAACCGCGGTGGTGTGGGAGGCAACCTCGGCACCGCCTCCCCGGCCGGTGACGCCCATCCCGCCCTGCTCGCCGCGGGCGCCGAGGTGGAGGTGGAGTCGGTGCGCGGCAGCCGCCTCATCCCGATCGACGAGTTCTACAAGGGTGTGAAGCGCAACGCGCTGGAGCCCGACGAGCTGATCCGCGCCGTGCACGTGCGCAAGGCCGACGGGCCGCAGCAGTTCTCCAAGGTGGGGACCCGCAACGCCATGGTCATCGCCGTGTGCGCCTTCGGGCTCGCCCTGCACCCCGAGACCCGGACCGTGCGCACCGGCATCGGTTCGGCCGCTCCGACACCCGTTCGGGCCAAGACCGCCGAGGAGTTCCTGAACGCCGCGCTGGAGGAGGGCGGCTTCTGGGACAACGGGCAGATCATCACCCCGTCGGTCGCCAAGCAGTTCGCGGACCTGTGCTCCGCCGCCTGCAACCCGATCGACGACGTCCGGGGCACGGCGAGCTACCGCCGCCACGCGGTCGGCGTCATGGCCCGCCGCACACTGACCTGGACCTGGGAGTCCTACCGCGGCGCCCGCCGCGCCACCGAGGGAGCTGCGTGATGCGCGTCAACTTCACGGTCAACGGCCGTCCGCAGGAAGCCGACGACGTGTGGGAGGGCGAGTCCCTGCTGTACGTGCTGAGGGAACGGCTCGGCCTGCCGGGTTCGAAGAACGCCTGCGAGCAGGGCGAGTGCGGCTCGTGCACGGTCCGTCTGGACGGCGTGCCGGTGTGCTCGTGCCTGGTCGCCGCCGGGCAGGTGGAGGGCCGCGAGGTCGTCACCGTCGAGGGGCTCGCCGACTTCGCCAAGCAGCGTGCCGAGGGCGGCTGCGCGTCCGGCGCCTGGGGTACGTCGTTGCAGGACGCCCAGGGATGGCAGGCCAGGAGCGCCGACTCGCACACCGGCGAGGGCGGCGACCTGTCCCCGATCCAGCAGGCGTTCATCGACGCCGGCGCCGTCCAGTGCGGCTTCTGCACCCCCGGGCTGCTGGTCGCCGCCGACGAGATGCTGGAGCGCAACCCCAACCCGACCGACGCGGACATCCGCGAGGCGCTGTCGGGCAACCTGTGCCGCTGCACCGGCTACGAGAAGATCATGGACGCGGTCCGCCTCGCGGCCGCCCGGCAGTCGGAGGCGGTCTGATCATGGTGTCCCCCAGCGGAACCCCCACGAAGATCACCCAGGGCTCCCGGACCAAGGGCGGCATCGGCGAGTCCACCCTGCGCCCCGACGGCACCCTCAAGGTCACCGGCGAGTTCGCGTACTCGTCCGACATGTGGCACGAGGACATGCTGTGGGGGCAGATCCTGCGCTCCACCGTCGCGCACGCCGAGATCGTCTCGATCGACACGAGCGAGGCGCTGGCCACGCCGGGCGTCTACGCCGTCCTGACCTACGACGACCTGCCCACCGACGTGAAGAACTACGGGCTGGAGATCCAGGACACCCCGGTCCTCGCCCACGGCAAGGTCCGCCACCACGGCGAGCCCGTCGCCCTGGTCGCCGCCGACCACCCGGAGACCGCGCGCCGGGCCGCCGCGAAGATCAAGGTCGACTACCGCGAGCTGCCCGTCATCACCGACGAGGCCTCCGCGACCGCCCCGGACGCGCTCCTCGTCCACGAGAACCGCGACGACCACCACGCCGGTCACGTCCCGCACCCCAACATCGTGCACCGCCAGCCGATCGTCCGCGGTGACGTGGCGGCCGCTCGCGAGCGGGCCGACGTGATCGTCACGGGCGAGTACACCTTCGGCATGCAGGACCAGGCCTTCCTCGGCCCCGAGTCCGGCCTCGCCGTGCCGGAGGAGGACGGCGGCGTCCACCTCTACATCGCCACCCAGTGGCTGCACAGCGACCTGCGCCAGATCGCGCCCGTGCTCGGCCTGCCCGAGGACAAGGTGCGGATGACGCTCTCCGGCGTCGGCGGCGCGTTCGGCGGCCGCGAGGACCTGTCGATGCAGATCCACGCCTGCCTGCTGGCCCTGCGCACCGGCAAGCCCGTCAAGATCGTCTACAACCGTTTCGAGTCCTTCTTCGGGCACGTCCACCGCCACCCCGCCAAGCTGTCCTACGAGCACGGGGCCACCAAGGACGGCAAGCTCACCCACATGAAGTGCCGGATCGTCCTGGACGGCGGCGCCTACGCCTCCGCCTCCCCGGCCGTCGTCGGCAACGCCTCCTCCCTGTCCGTCGGCCCCTATGTGGTCGAGGACGTGGACATCGAGGCCATCGCCCTCTACACCAACAACCCGCCCTGCGGCGCGATGCGCGGCTTCGGCGCGGTCCAGGCGTGCTTCGCCTACGAGGCGCAGATGGACAAGCTCGCCGCGAAGCTCGGCATGGACCCGGTGGAGTTCCGCCGGCTCAACGCCATGGAGCAGGGCACGCTGCTGCCGACCGGGCAGCCCGTCGACTCCCCGGCCCCCGTCGCCGAACTGCTGCGCCGCGTCAAGGCGATGCCGATGCCGCCGGAGCGCCAGTGGGAGTCCAGCGAGGGCGCCGACGTACGGCAGCTGCCGGGCGGCCTGTCCAACACCACGCACGGCGAGGGCGTCGTCCGCGGGGTGGGCTACGCGGTCGGCATCAAGAACGTGGGCTTCTCCGAGGGGTTCGACGACTACTCCACCGCCAGGGTGCGCCTGGAGGTCGTCGCCGGCGAGCCCGTGGT
This sequence comes from Streptomyces sp. NPDC043685, assembly GCF_056436585.1. Classification (NCBI taxonomy): domain Bacteria; kingdom Bacillati; phylum Actinomycetota; class Actinomycetes; order Kitasatosporales; family Streptomycetaceae; genus Streptomyces; species Streptomyces sp. NPDC043685. The sequence goes on from NZ_JBWKCH010000006.1 coordinate 607,197, forward strand.
CACCGTGCACACCGCCATGGCGGAGGTCGGCCAGGGCGGCGTCACCGTCCACGCGCAGATCGCCCGCACCGAGCTGGGCGTCACCCAGGTCACCATCCACCCGGCCGACACCCAGGTGGGCAGCGCCGGTTCGACGTCGGCCTCGCGGCAGACGTACGTCACCGGCGGCGCGGTGAAGAACTCCTGCGAGCTGGTCCGCGAGAAGGTCCTTCAGATCGGGCGCCGCAAGTTCGGCTCCTACCACCCGGCCTGGGCGACGGCCGAGCTGCTCCTGGAGGGCGGCAAGGTCGTCACCGACGGCGGTGAGGTCCTCGGCGACCTGGTCGACGTCCTGGAGGACGAGGCCGTCGAGGTCGAGGCGGAGTGGCGGCACCGGCCCACCGAGCCCTTCGACCTGCGCACCGGTCAGGGCAACGGGCACGTGCAGTACTCCTTCGCCGCCCACCGGGCCGTCGTCGAGGTCGACACCGAGCTCGGCCTGGTCAAGGTCGTCGAGCTGGCCTGCGCCCAGGACGTCGGCAAGGCGCTCAACCCGCTGTCGGTGCTCGGCCAGATCCAGGGCGGCACCACACAGGGCCTGGGCGTGGCGGTGATGGAGGAGATCGTCGTCGACCCGAAGACGGCGAAGGTCAAGAACCCCTCCTTCACCGACTACCTGATCCCGACCATCCTCGACACGCCGACCATCCCGGTCGACGTCCTCGAACTCGCCGACGAGCACGCCCCGTACGGGCTGCGCGGCATCGGCGAGGCACCCACCCTGTCGTCGACCCCGGCCGTGCTCGCGGCCATCCGGAACGCGACCGGGCTCGAGCTGAACCGGACCCCGGTGAGGCCCGAGCACCTGACGGGCACCCAGCTCTCCGAGGGCTGAGCAGTCACGTTGCCCTGGGGGGCACCAGCCCCCCAGGCCCCTGTTCGTCTCGGGCCGTCCCCCGGGTCGTGAACATCCCAACCCCCTTTGAAACTTGGGAGACGGCACCCATGACCCAGCAATCACTGGAGCCGAGGGCCACAGCCGAAGACGCGGGTGGAGGCACCCGCGTCCCGGCCGGACGGTCCTGGCTCGACCGGTACTTCCACATATCCCACAGAGGGTCCACGGTCGCCCGTGAAGTGCGCGGCGGCATCACGACCTTCATGGCGATGGCGTACATCCTCCTGCTCAACCCCCTGATCCTGTCCGGCAAGGACGCGGCCGGGGCCACGCTCGCCCAGCCGGCCCTGATCACCGCGACCGCGTTCGCGGCGGCCTTCACCACCCTGCTGATGGGCTTCGTCGGCAAGGTGCCGCTCGCCCTCGCCGCGGGACTGTCCGTCTCCGGGGTCCTCGCCTCCCAGGTCGCGCCCGAGATGACCTGGCCGCAGGCGATGGGCATGTGCGTGATGTACGGCGTGGTCATCATGCTGCTGGTCGTCACCGGCCTGCGCGAGATGATCATGAACGCGATCCCGCTCGCGCTCAAGCACGGCATCACCATGGGCATCGGGCTGTTCATCGCCCTCATCGGCTTCTACAAGTCCGGCTTCGTGCACCAGGGCAAGGCCACGCCCCTCGCGCTCGGGCCGGCGGGCGAACTGGCCGGCTGGCCCGTCCTGCTGTTCGCAGGCACCCTGCTGCTGATCTTCATGCTCCAGGCCCGGAACGTGCCGGGCGCCATCCTCATCGGCATCGTCAGCGGCACGGTCGTCGCGGCGATCCTGAACGCCGCCGGTGTCATCGCCCCCAGGCAGTGGGCGGGCGGCGCACCCGAACTGCACGGCAGCGCCGTCTCCATGCCCGACTTCTCGCTCTTCGGGGACGTGGAGTTCGGCGGCTGGGGCGAGGTCGGCGCGATGACGGTCGGCATGATCGTCTTCACGCTGGTGCTCGCCGGGTTCTTCGACGCGATGGCCACCATCATCGGCGTCGGCACCGAGGCCGAGCTCGCCGATGACAAGGGGCGCATGCCGGGCCTGTCCAAGGCGCTGTTCATCGACGGGGCCGGCGGCGCGATCGGAGGCGTGTCCGGCGGCTCGGGCCAGACGGTGTTCATCGAGTCGGCCACGGGCGTCGGCGAGGGCGCCCGCACCGGCCTGGCCTCCGTGGTGACGGGCCTGTTCTTCGCCGCCTGCCTGTTCTTCACCCCGCTCACGGCGATCGTGCCGCAGGAGGTCGCCTCCGCCGCCCTCGTCGTCATCGGCGCCATGATGCTGATGAACGCCCGGCACGTGGACTGGGCCGACCGGGCCACCGCCGTCCCGGTGTTCCTCACGGTCGTGCTGATGCCGTTCACCTACACCATCACCACCGGTGTCGCGGCGGGCGTCATCTCCTACGTCGCCATCAAGACCGCCCAGGGCAAGGTGCGCGAGATCGGCGCCTTCATGTGGATCCTCACGGCGGTGTTCCTCGTGTACTTCGCCCTCAACCCGATCGAGAGCTGGCTGGGCGTCCACTGACGCCCCGCCCGCCGCAACCCCGAGGAGACCGAGACAGATGCTGGACATCGCCGAGGAGCTGAACCGGTGGGTCGAGCAGGGCCGTGACTTCGCCGTGGCCACCGTGGTGGCCGTCGGCGGCAGCGCGCCCCGGCAGCCCGGCGCCGCGCTCGCGGTGGACACCGAGGGCACGGCCATCGGCTCGGTCTCCGGCGGCTGCGTGGAGGGAGCGGTCTACGAGCTGTGCGAGCAGGCGCTGCGGGACGGCGAAACCGTGCTGGAGCGCTTCGGATACAGCGACGACGACGCCTTCGCCGTGGGCCTGACCTGCGGCGGCGTCATCGACATCCTGGTCACCCCGCTGCGGGCCGCCGATCCGGTCCGCCCGGTGGTCGCGTCCGCGCTCACCGCCGCCGCCCGAGGGGAGGCGGCGGCGGTGGCGCGGATCGTGTCGGGCCCGCCCGAACTGACGGGCCGCGCCCTGCTGGTCCGCCCCGACGGTTCGTACGACGGCGGTTTCGGCGCCCATCCGGAACTGGACCGCACCGTCGCCGCCGAGGCCGGCGCCTTCCTCGACGCCGGCCGCACCGGCACCCTGGAGATCGGCGCACAGGGCTCCCGCTGCGGAGCGCCCCTCACGGTCCTGGTCGAGTCGTCGGTCCCCGCGCCCCGCATGATCGTGTTCGGGGCGATCGACTTCGCCTCCGCCCTGGTCCGCATGGGCAGGTTCCTCGGCTACCACGTCACCGTGTGCGACGCGCGCCCCGTCTTCGCGACCCGGACCCGCTTCCCGGACGCCGACGAGATCGTCGTCGACTGGCCCCACCGCTACCTGGAGCGCACGGACGTCGACGCCCGCACGGTCCTGTGCGTGCTCACCCACGACGCCAAGTTCGATGTGCCCCTGCTGAAGCTGGCACTGCGGCTGCCGGTGGCGTACGTCGGTGCCATGGGCTCCCGGCGCACCCACCTGGACCGCAACGCCCGCCTGCGGGACGTCGGCGTCAGCGAGAGGGAGTTGAGCAGGCTGCACTCGCCGATCGGCCTGGACCTCGGAGCCCGTACGCCCGAGGAGACGGCCCTGTCGATCGCGGCGGAGATCGTCGCCCGCCGGCGTGGCGGCAGCGGTGTCTTCCTGACCGGGGCGCACACGCCGATCCACCACGAGCCGCGATCGAGGACGGCCGGGCGGATCGGGTCGGTCGCCTGAACCGTCAGGGCTGTCGGAGCAGGCGGTTGAGGGCCCGCCCGAACACGTACCGCGAGGAGCGCCGCACCACACCGTCGAAGAGCGACGGCAGGAACCTGACCCGGATCTCCTCCCGCCAGATCACCCGCGCGCGGCCCCCCGGCCCCGGCCGCACCTCCAACTCGGCCCACCCGAGCACCACACGGCCCCGCTTCTCCAGCCGGCACACTCCCGCGGCCCCGCCCTCGGGCGGCTGCCACACCGTGACCTCCATCGGATCGTCGAAGACCAGCGGCCCGGCGCCCGAACGGGCCACGACCAGGGTGCCCTCGCGGGTCGGCCCCGGCGGCTCCACCCGGACCACGGTCAGCGGCACCGCCTCACCGTGCCGGGGCCACCGCGTGATCCGCCGCCACGCCTCGTCGAGGGGGAGCGGGGCCGTGCGTTCGAGCTGGATGTTCGCCACGTCCCGATCGTAGGGAACCCGCGGAGCGTCAGCGGTACACCTCGCCCGGCTCCGCCTTCCCCGGTGCCAGCAACTGGGGCACCGTCACGAAGACGTACCCGCGCTCCTTCAGCGCGTCGATGATGCCCGGCACGGCCGGCACCGTGCCGTCGTACAGGTCGTGGAGGAGGATGATCCCGTCCCGGGAGGACTGCTTGAGGACGCGGCGGGTGATCAGGTCGGAATCGGTCGTCTGGTAATCCTTCGCCGTCACGCTCCACAGCACCTCGGACAGGCCCAGTTCGCGGCAGATGGCGTGCACGGTGTCGTCGGTGCGGCCCTGCGGCGGACGCATCAGGGTGGGGCGCCGGCCGGTGAGGCGTTCTATCTCCTCGTTGGGGCGTTCCAGCTCCTCGCGTATCTCCTCAGGTCTCAGGCTGGTCAGGATCTTGTGGTCCCAGGTGTGGCTGGCCACCTCGTGCCCCTCGTCGGCCATGCGCCGCACCAGCTCCGGGTACTTCACGATGTGCCGTTTGCCGAGGAGGAAGAAGGTCGCCGGAACCTTCTTCTCCTTGAGGATGTCCAGCAGCCGTGCGGAGTGCTCGCTCGGCCCGGCGTCGAAGGTGAGGGCGATGCACCTGACTTCGCGGCAGTCGGCGGTGCCGAAACCGGCCGTCCGCAGGTCGGCGGCCGGCCGGGCCCGGACGGCGCTGGGGGCGGTGGGGTCGGTCCCCGCGCAGCCGGTCAGGGCGAGGGTGAGGGCGGCGGTCGCCGCGAGCGCTCCGGCCGTTCGGAACGCGGTCCCCGTTTTCTTCATCTTCTTGCTCGGAGAAGGCATGCCGGGACTATACATCGCGCGTATACACGCACTGTATAGTCTCTCCGGCGTTCCCCGACGGGCCTGACGCGGTGTTTGAGCGCGCCCTCGCGCGGCACTCGCGAGCACGGCAGTCCCACCGCGACCCGGCACCGGCCGGCAGGTGCCCGGCGCCACCGACCCACCCCCGCCCGGCAGGAGGAGGCCACCCCGTGAGTCCGGTCAAGGCCGTGCTGTTCGACCGCGACGGCACGCTCGTCGAGGACGTCCCCCACAACGCCGACCCCGACCGCGTACGCCCGGTCGAGGGTGCCCGCGAGGCACTCGCCCTGCTGCGCGAGCGCGGCATCCGCACCGGCGTGATGACCGACCAGCCCGGTGTCGCGGACGGGTCGCTCACGGACGCCGACGTGCGCCGTGTCAACCACCGCCTGGACGAACTCCTCGGTCCCTTCGACGTCTTCGCCGTCTGCTCGCACGGCCCCGGCGAGGGCTGCCACTGCCGCAGGCCGCAGCCCGGCATGCTGCTGTGGGCGGGCGGACGCGTCTGCACCGGGCCCGCCGAGCTCGTCGTCATCGGCTCCGGGGCCGCCGACGTCGAGGCCGCGCGCCGGGCGGGCGCCCACGCCATCCTGGTCCCGAACGGCCGCACCCGCCCCGAGGAGGCCACGCGGGCCGACCACGTCGCCCCGGACCTGCTCACCGCCGTCCGCGCGGTACTGGACGGCCCGCCCAAGGGCCGCGTCCTCGCCGACGAACGCCCCATCCAGGAGGCCTTCACGACCGGCCGGGGGCCCGGCGGGTGCCGGTGAGGGGCTCGGGCGCATCAGGCGGTCACCGGGCTTGACGGGCCGGGTGGCCGTTGCCGGTGGGCCCGCCCAGGGTGTGCTGAACGCCCGCGCCGACGGCGCCGGTGAGTGTCCCGGGCGCTTCGGGCGGTCGCCGGGCTTGACGGGCCGGGTGGCCGTTGCCGGTGGGCCCGCCCAGGGTGTGCTGAACGCCCGCGCCGACGGCGGCTCACGAGCGGGTGCCGGTGAGTGTCCCGGGCGTAATCGGGCGGTCGCCGGGCCGGTGTGGTGCCGGCCTGACCGGCCGAGGCGGGCCGGGACGGGCGGGCAGGAACCGGCCGGGAACACCGGGAGAGTCCCTCACCGGCGGGTGCCGGTGCCGTGAGGGCCTCGGGCGCACCGGTCGGCCGCCGGTGCTGACCGGACGTGCGGGTGTGCCCGTGGGCACCGGTTGGGTGGTCTGCGGCGGCGTACCCGGTGCGGGCACGGCAGGCTGCTGGCATGACCCCGGAACGGACAGCGCAGAGCGCCCGCCCCCGTCTGCTCGTCCTGCGCGCCCTCGGGCTCGGCGACCTCCTCGCCGGTGTGCCCGCGCTGCGCGCCCTGCGGCGTGCCTACCCGGAGCACGAGCTCGTCCTCGCCGCACCCGCGGAACTCGCGCCGGTCGCGGCGGCGACCGGGGCCGTGGACCGGCTGCTGCCCGCCTCCGCACCGGGCCGGGCCGTCCCGCGCACCCTCGACTGGACCGGCCCGCCCCCGGACATCGCCGTCGACCTGCACGGCAACGGCCCGCCCAGTCACCTGCTGCTCCTGGCCCTGCGCCCCGGCAGACTGCTCGCCTTCGCCCACCCGGACCTGCCCGGCATCGAAGGCCCGCCCTGGTACGCGCGGGAACACGAGCGCGACCGCTGGTGCCGGCTGCTGCGGGCCTACGGCATCGAGGCCGACCCGGCCGATCTGCTGCTGCCCCGCCCGCGGGCCGCGTCCCCGGCGCCCGGCGCGGCCGTGCTGCACCCCGGCGCCGGATCGCCCGCGCGCTGCTGGCCCGTCGAGCGGTACGCGGCCGTCGCGGCGGGACTGCGCGACCGGGGCCTGCGCGTGGTGGTGACCGGCGGCGCGGCCGAGGGAGACCTGGTGGCCCGGCTCGCCAAGCAGGCCGGCCTGCCCGACACCGACGTGTTCGGCGGCGGACTGCCCTTCGACCGGCTGTCCGCCCTCGTCGCCGGTGCCCGCGTCGTGATCAGCGGCGACACGGGCATCGCCCACCTCGCGGTCGCCCACGCCGCGTGCTCCGTCACCCTGTTCGGGCCGGTCGCGCCCAGTCGCTGGGGCCCGCCGCCCGACCCGCGGCACCGCGCCCTGTGGTACGGCCCGCAGGGCGACCCGCACGGCCGCCGGCCCGATCCCGCACTGCTGCGGATCACCGTCGGGGACGTCCTGGACGCCGTGGACGAACTGCCCGGCGCCGGGCGGCCCTAGCGGACGGAACCCCGGTCAGCTCCCGCACCACCGGCACATCAGCCGGAACGCGGCGAACAGCGTCACGGGCCACAGCGCGGCGAACGCCCAGATCACACCCGGCTCGGACGTGACGATCCCGGCCACCATCAGGGCGACCGACACCGCCAGCAGGACCGCCACGGTCCAGCCACGGGGACGGTAGGAGCCCAGACGGGCCAGGACGCGGGCGGGGTCGGGGCGGCGGCTCACTCGGTGGGCGCGCAGCCTGCGGGCGAGGCGACGGTCGCGGCGCAGGGCCCGTTCCATCTCGTCCAGGATGCGCTGCTCGTTCTCGGGAAGTCGGCCGATGGACACGCTTCACTCCTTCCGGGCGGCCGGACCGTCTCTCCTCCCGGGGGGACGTGCGGCAGGGGAAGTACAGCGGGGGACGTACAAGCGGATGCCCCGCGGTGGCCCAGCGCTAACCGGGTCCCGACCGTGCCAGCGCCTCGACGAGCCGGTCCGCGCTGTCCGGCACGGTGCCCTCGCGGAACCCGTCCCGGATCTGCCGGGCGGTCACCCGGCCGCCGGTCAGGCACCAGTCCCACCAGCGGTCCAGTTGCCGCACGTCCAGCCGCTCGGCGGGCACCAGCGCGGGCCAGCCGCAGGCACGGGCCTGCGCGGTCAGCTTGGCGCCGCCCGCGACCGGGTCGACGGCCAGCACCGGCGTACCGACCCGCAGCGCGATCACCAGCCCGTGCAGCCGGTCGGTGACGACGAGGTCCAGCCGGGCCAGCACGGACTGCAACTGCGCGGGCGTCGCGCTCAGATGCCAGTCGTGGGTGTCGAGCCGGGTCTCCAGCTCCAGCCGGCCGCAGTCCTTCGCGGCGAGCCAGCGCGTCACCTCCTCGGCGACCTGCCCGTGCCGCCTCAGCTGTCCGTACTCGTGCTGCCCGTGCGCCAGGATCACCCCGACCACGGGCCGCGCCGGCACGTCCGGGGCGCGGGCCGCCAGGTCCTCCACCGGCTCGCTGTCGGGCCCGTCCCGGGGCAGGACCCGGTGGAAGCCCGTGACGGCGGCGCTGCCGGGGTCGATCACCGAGGTGCCGACGGCGATCCGCACACAGTGCGCGAACCGCCGGTGCAGCTCCTCGACCTGCGGCCCGTGCAGCGGGCCGCACACGAACACCAGGTGGCTGTAGTCCTCGGGCCACAGCCGGTCCAGATGCAGCGCCTCGGGACGGAAACGTGGACTCCAGGCGACGTCGTAGGGGATGCCCGTCCCCATCAGTACGTCCTCCACCCGGCGCAGGGCCAGCACGTCCCCGGCGGTCGCCTCCCTGTCCCGGAAGCTGAACCACCCGGTGAGCAGCACCCTGCGCGGTCGCTTGCCCTGTGGTGTGTGCACCTGCCCCGAGTGCCCGCCCACGGGTCGGACATTCAGGGCATTACAGGCATCGGCCTTGTCGTCACTGGGTGTAGAAGGTGGCGTCCGCCCGGTCGGTCGCCGTGCTCACCGCCTGCACGTTCAGCAGGTACTCCCAGTGGCGGACATAGCGCCCGGGGTAGTTGTAGGACTCGTACGAGACGCCCGCGGCGTCCGCCAGTCCGGCGCGCTGGTGGAACGTGGCGTCGGACGCGAACTGCGCGCTTCCGTCGTTCTTCTCCAGCCACACCTCGAAGTTCTTGTGCCGCAGGTAGAAGCCCGGGAAGTTGGCCGACTCCAGCGAGACGGTGCCGCTGCCGGCGAGGCCCGCCACGACGCGGAACTGCGAGTCGGCGAGCTTGGTGACGTTCGCCTCGATCCTCGCCCGGTAGTCGTAGTGGCGGACGAACCGGTCCGGGACGTTGTACGAGGAGAAGCGCTGCGGGGTGACCCCGTCGGCCACCGGGATGCCGAAGTTCGGGGTGCCGTCGGCGTTCCAGTAGACCTTCTGCACGCGGGTGCGGCGGTTGGGGTCGTTGAGCGGGTCGCCGCTGATGTCCTTGTAGCTGCGGTCGTGGTAGACGAGGATGTCGCTCTTGCCGTCCTCGGAGACGGTGAACGAGTTGTGGCCCGGGCCGTACTGGCCGGTCGTGGCGTTGCTGGTGAACACCGGGGTCGCGCTCTTGCTCCAGGAGGCCTGCCTGAGCAGGTCGGCGCCCGCGGAGGCGGTGAGCATGCCCAGGCAGTAGTTGGAGTCGGTGGCGCTCGCGGAGTACGTCATGAAGACCTTGCCGCCGTGCTGGATCACGGCCGGACCCTCGTTGACCTTGTACCCGACGGTCTCCCAGGAGTAGGTGGGCCGCGACAGCATCACCGGAGTGCCGGTGATCGTCCAGGGGTTGGCCATCTTCGCGAGGTAGATGTCGGTGTTGTTGTTCACGGACGGGTCGCGCTGCGCCCAGGCCAGGTAGCGCACGCCGTTCACGACGAAGGTCGTGGCGTCCAGGGAGAAGCTCTCCCACTGGGTCTTGATCTGGCCCTTCTCCGTCCAGGAGGCGGTGAGCGGGTTGGCGCCGGTGCCCTCCAGGACGTACATCCGGATCGCCCAGACGTCGTTGGTGGCGCCGGCCGCGAAGTACACGTACCACTTGCCGTCGATGAAGTGGATCTCCGGTGCCCAGATGTGGGCGCCCATCACGCCGCTGGCGTGCTTGGTCCAGATGGTGGTCTCGGGCGCGGTCCTCAGGCCCTGGAGGGTGGTCGCGCGGCGCAGCACGATGCGGTCGTACTCGGGGACGGTCGCGGTGAAGTAGTAGTAGCCGTCGGTGTGTTTGACAATGTGCGGATCGGCCCGCTTCTCCGCGATCGGGTTGGTGTACGTGACGCCGGGGGAGTCGGGCACGGCGGCCTGGGCGGGCGCGCCGGCGAGGCAGGTCGTGAGGGCGACGAGGACGGCCAGGAGCAGCCGTACGGCGGTGCGTCTCAAGGAGGTTCTCCGGGGATAGGGGAGCGAGGACAAGGGGCTTGTCCGTGATATCGAACGCGGTTCGTCAATTCGACCAGGAGGTGCGTCAGAAGATAAGGGGGGCCCTTACCCCCGTCAACGGTTCGGACGAAGGGTCCTGCCCGAAGGGGCCGTAGGCTGGACGCATGGCCCGTACGGCGGGGGAGCCGCCCGTCTCGCTCACGGTCCGCCCCTCGGCGCCCGCGCTCGTCGCGCTGATCGGCGCGATGGGCTACGCACAGGGGCGGTTCGCGCACTCCGCGGAGCTGGCCCTGCCGACCGGCGGGGCGCAGTTGCTGGTGAACCTCGACGGGGACACCCTGTCCTCCTCGCCGTCGCGGGGCGCGGACCGGCGCACCGGCGGCGCGGCCCTGCACGGGCCGTCCTCACAGCCGGCCGTGATCGACCCGGCGCAGCAACGGGCGGTGCTGTGGGTGGCGTTCCGGCCCGCGGGCGCCCGGCCCTTCCTCACCGCGCCGGTCTGCGACGTCCGCGACGAACTCGTCGGCCTGGACGAACTGTGGGGCACGGACGGTGCGGTGCTGCGCGAGCGGCTGCTGGAGGCCGTGGCCGGCGGCGGCCCGCGGGCCGGGCTGGGCGTGCTGGAGACCGTCCTGCTGGGCCGGGCCGTACGCGCCCCGGAGCCCGACCCGGCCGTCCTGCGCGCCGCGGCCCTGCTCGACCGCGGCACCCCCGTGGGCGAGGTCGCCGACCGGCTCGGCTGGACCGCCGGACGGCTGACCCGCCACTGCACCGGACACCTGGGCCTGACACCCAAGCGGTACGCGCGGATCCGCCGTTTCCAGCGCCTGCTGGGCCGTGTGAACTCCGGGCACGGGCCGCCGGACTGGGCGGCCCTCGCCGCGGACTGCGGCTATCACGACCAGGCGCATCTCATCCACGAGTTCCGGGCGTTCACCGGGATCACCCCGACCGCGTACGCGCCCCGCTCGCCGCGGGAGGCCAACCACGTACCGCTCCCCGGGTGAGGCGCGCCGGGACTGGTCGTTTTCTACAATCCACCGCCCCGGTGCACCGGCCATCGTGGCGGCATGACGAACGCAAGCGGCAAGCCCGCCCTCACCCGGCTCTACCCCCGGCTCGTGGTCTCCGACGGGTCCGGGGCCGTCGACTTCTACCGCACCGCGCTCGGCGCCGAGGAGGTCGAGCGGTACACCGGCCCCGGGGGCCGGATCGTGCACGCCCTGCTGCGGCTCGGCGACGCGGTGATCGCCGTCAAGGACGCCGCCGACGGCGACCCGGCGCCGACCGATCTCGGCGGCACCCCGGTGATCATGGCCCTCGACGTGTCCGACGCCGATGCCGTCGCCGACGCCATGCTGCGCGCCGGCGCGAGCGTCGTGCACCCCGTGGCCGACCAGCACTACGGGCAGCGCGGCGGACGCCTGGCCGACCCGTTCGGGCACCAGTGGATGATCTCCCATCAGATCGAGGACCTGACGCCCGATCAGATCCAGCAACGTACCGACGAGTTGTTCTCCGCCTGAGGCGGCCGTCCCCGGGCGGCGGTCAGAGGCGGCCCGCGACCGGCTCCTCGGCGGGGGCCCGCGCGTCCACCTTGCCGCCCGGGTGGCGCAGGGCGCACAGGAAGGCGATGCCCAGGGCGACGGCCATGCCGTAGAACACCCACTGGTTGGCCTCCGCGAAGTCCACGCGGATCGCGGACATCGCGTCCCGGGTCGCCTCGGCGGCGGTGCCGGTGCCGGTGGGCGGCCGGGCGTCGCCGTTGCCCGTGACCGACTCGGTGACGTCACGCGCCACGCTCCGCGCCGTCCCGGCCGGCACGCCCCGGGACTCCAGCGTGCTCGTCACCTTGTCGGTCGTGACGTGCGTCAGGATCGTGCCGTAGATCGCCATGCCCACGCTGGCCGCGAAGTTGCGCACCGTCTGGGTGATGCCGGTGACCTCGCCGTAGGAGGTGCCGATGGCCCGGTTCACGGCGTCCGTCGACGCCGGCGCCAGGATGAAGCCGATCCCGGCCCCCGCGAGCGCCGCGTAGAGCCACTGGTCGTGCATGCTCAGGTCGGTGAGCTCGCCCGCCCAGAGAGCGAACCCGACGGCGCCGACCACCGCGCCCAGTTTCAGCGCCGGGCGGGCGCCGCGTGTGTCGAGGATCCGGCCGCCCCACTGGGAGGCGATCGCGAAGCCCACGAAGAAGTACAGCAGGAACAGCGCCGCCTGGTTCGGCGAGGCGCTCAGCGACACCTGCGCGTAGACGGAGGCGAAGAAGAACAGCGGGACGAACGCGAGCATCGCGAAGAACAGCACCAGCGCGTCCACGCTGAACGCCTTGTCGCGGAAGACCCGCAGGTCGATCAGCGGGTGCTCCACCCCGCGTTCGTAGCGGACGAACCCGGCCAGCACCGCCAGGCCGCCCGCGATGCACACCCAGGTCGCCCAGCTGTCCCAGCCCCAGGAGAACGCCTGCTGGAAGCCGAGGACGCTCAGCCCCATGCCGATGGCGATGAGGACGGCACCCGGAACGTCCAGCGTGCCGGACCGCCGCCGGTCGGGGACGTGCGCCAGGGCCGTCAGCACCAGCGCCACGATCGCCACCGGGACGTTGACCCAGAACACCGCCCGCCAGGTCCAGCCGGTCAGCCAGCCGCCCAGGAGCGGGCCGATGGCGGTCAGCGCACCGGTGACACCGAAGAACAGGGCCAGGGCCCGGCCGCGCCGCTCGACCGGGAACACCGCCACCACCACCGCCAGGGCGGCGGGGAACAGCAGAGCGGCCCCCAGTCCCTGGGTCGCCCGGAAGACGATCAGCCAGGCCTGCGCGGCGTCGCCCTCGGGGACGCAGCCGCACAGCACCGACGAGACGACGAACACCAGCGTGCCGATGACGACGACCCGGCGTGGCCCGTACAGGTCCGCGAGCCGCCCGCCGAGCGCGAAGAACGCCGCGAGGGCCAGCAGGTAGGCGTTGACCACCCACTGCATCCCGGACGACGACAGACCCAGTTCGCGCACGATGTCCGGAGCGGCGATCGACACGATGGTCTGGTCGATGAAGGTCATGGCGACGGCGAACATCATCGCCGCCAGTGCCAGCGTCTGCTGTGGCGCGGTTCGGGAGGGGGACGCGGTCCCGCGCCCCGGGGGCACGTTGCTCACACGCTCAGTCTGCGCCCGCCGGAAACATGCCGCATCACGGGGCAACTGCCGCCTCTCCCGTCACGGCAATACCGCCGGACGGCCCAACCGGCAACCCCTCGGTCGTGTGAGGACGGCCTCCCCGGCCATGTGACCGCGGTCCGCCACGGATGCCGCGTCGACCGTGCAGGATGCGGGCACCAAGGAGGACAGACACATAAACGAGGAGAGGCAGACGATGGTTCCAGCGGAAGCTGAACCGCAGAGGATCGGCATTCCGGCCGAATCGACTGCGGGCGAGACCAGGGTGGCGGCCACACCGGCCACCGTGGGCAGACTCGTCGCGCTCGGGTACGACGTGGTGGTCGAACCGGGAGCGGGAGCCTCGTCCCGCTTCTCCGACGCGGCCTACGAGGAGGCGGGCGCCCGGCTCGGCGACCCCTGGCAGGCGGAGATCCTGCTCAAGGTCAACGCCCCCTCGAGCGAGGAGACCGCCCGGCTGCGCGACGGGGCGACGCTGATCGCGCTGATCAGCCCCGCCTTCCAGCCGGAACTGGTCGAGGAGCTGGCCCGGCGGCCGATCACCGTGCTCGCCATGGACGCCGTACCGCGCATCTCCCGCGCCCAGTCGCTGGACGTCCTCAGCTCCATGGCGAACATCGCGGGCTACCGGGCCGTGGTCGAGGCCGCGCACGCCTTCGGCCGGTTCTTCACCGGCCAGGTGACCGCCGCCGGCAAGGTGCCGCCCGCCAAGGTCCTGGTGGCCGGTGCCGGAGTGGCCGGCCTCGCGGCGATCGGCGCCGCCCGCAGCCTCGGCGCGGTGGTGCGCGCCACCGACCCCCGGCCCGAGGTCGCCGAGCAGGTCCGCTCGCTGGGCGGGGAGTTCCTCACCGTCTCGACCGAGCAGGAGGTGAGCACCGACGGCTACGCCAAGGCCACCTCGGAGGACTACGACCGGCTCGCCGCACAGCTGTACGCCGAGCAGGCCGCCGACGTCGACATCATCATCACCACCGCCCTCATCCCGGGCCGCCCGGCGCCGCGGCTGATCACCGCCGGGGACGTCGCCCGCATGAAGCCCGGCAGCGTCATCGTCGACATGGCCGCGGCCCAGGGCGGCAACGTCGAGGGCACGGTCGCCGGGAAGGCCGTCGTCACCGACAACGACGTGACGATCATCGGCTACACCGACCTGCCCGGCCGGCTCCCCGCCCAGGCCTCGCAGCTGTACGGCACCAACCTCGTCAACCTGATGAAGCTGCTCACGCCGGGCAAGGACGGCCGTCTCGTCCTCGACTTCGACGACGTGGTGCAGCGTTCGATGACCGTGGTCCGCGACGGCGAGAAGACCTGGCCGCCGCCCCCGGTGCAGGTGTCCGCCGCGCCCGCCCCCGCCGTGAAGGAACCGGCGGCGCCCGCGGCCCAGGCACCGGCGAAGCCCGCCCGCCCCGCGTGGGCCTCCTACGCCCTGGTCGCCGCCGGGGCCCTCGCGCTGTTCCTGGTGACGGCCTTCTCCCCGAGCGAACTCCTCGGCCACTTCACGGTGTTCGTCCTGGCGATCGTCATCGGCTTCTATGTCATCGGCAATGTGCACCACGCCCTGCACACCCCGCTGATGTCGGTCACCAACGCCATCTCCGGGATCGTCGTGGTCGGCGCGCTGCTGCAGATCGGGCAGGGGGACACCGCCGTCACCGTGCTGTCGTTCGCCGCGATCCTGCTGGCGAGCATCAACATCTTCGGCGGATTCGCCGTGACCCGCCGCATGCTCGGCATGTTCTCGAAGGGCTGATCAGGATGACCACAGACACGGCCGCACAGGCCGCCTACGTCGTCGCGGCGCTGCTGTTCATCCTCAGCCTCGCCGGTCTCTCCCAGCACCGGACCTCGCGTTCCGGAGTCGTCTGGGGCATGGCGGGCATGGCCGTCGCGCTCGCCGCGACCGTCGGGCTCGCCTCGCGCAGCATCACCGCCACCGGGCTGGTGCTGATCGCTGTCGCCACGGCTGCCGGAGCGGGCATCGGCCTGTGGCGGGCCCGGGTCGTCGAGATGACCGGCATGCCCGAGCTGATCGCCATCATGCACAGCCTCGTCGGCCTGGCCGCCACGTTCGTCGGCTGGAACGGCTACCTCGACGTCGACACCGAGCTGTCCGGCTCGCTGCTCGGCATCCACCACGCCGAGGTGTTCATCGGGGTGTTCATCGGCGCCGTCACCTTCACGGGTTCCGTCGTCGCCTACCTGAAGCTCTCGGCGCGCATCGCCTCCCGTCCGCTGACCCTGCCGGGCAAGCACGTGCTGAACATCGGCGCTCTGGTCGCCTTCGTGGGGCTGACCATCGCGTTCGTGGCCCGTCCGAACATGGGGCTGCTCATCGCGGTCACCGTGGTCGCCCTGGCGCTCGGTGCGCACCTGGTCGCCTCCATCGGCGGCGGCGACATGCCGGTGGTGGTCTCCATGCTGAACAGCTACTCGGGCTGGGCGGCGGCCGCCTCGGGCTTCCTGCTCGCCAACAACCTGCTCATCGTCACCGGCGCGCTGGTCGGCTCCTCCGGTGCCTACCTGTCGTACATCATGTGCAAGGCGATGAACCGGTCCTTCATCTCGGTGATCGCCGGCGGCTTCGGCACCCCGGCCGCGGCGGCCGAGGAGGGCGAGCAGGGCGAGCACCGGGAGATCAGCGCCGAGGAGACCGCGGAACTCCTGCGCGACGCCTCCTCGGTGATCATCACCCCGGGCTACGGCATGGCCGTCGCCCAGGCGCAGTACCCGGTCGCCGAACTGGCGCGCAAGCTGCGCGAGCGGGGCGTCGAGGTGCGCTTCGGCATCCACCCGGTCGCCGGCCGGCTGCCCGGGCACATGAACGTGCTGCTCGCCGAGGCCAACGTGCCCTACGACATCGTCCTGGAGATGGACGAGATCAACGACGACTTCGCCGCCACCTCGGTCGTGCTGGTCATCGGCGCCAACGACACGGTCAACCCGGCCGCCACCGACAACCCGTCGAGCCCCATCGCGGGCATGCCGGTGCTGCACGTGTGGGAGGCGGCGAACGTGGTCGTCTTCAAGCGGTCCATGGCCGCCGGGTACGCGGGCGTGCAGAACCCGCTGTTCTTCCGGGAGAACACCCAGATGCTCTTCGGCGACGCCCGGCAGCGGGTGGAGGACATCCTGCGCGGCCTGGACGCCCTGGACACCCCGGTCCGGGAGATGGCGAGCACGACACGATGAGCGCGCTGCCCCGCCGGTACGGTCCGGCGGGGCACGGGGTTCGGGGATGCGGGCGGCGGCGTATCGGCGTTGACTGGTGGGGAGAGGCGCCGCGGCAACGCCCGGTACGCACGAACTGACGTTGCCACGGGGAGACATCGTCCTGTTGCGGAGTCAACCATGCCCCATCAGCAGCGGATACGCGTGTGCGCGGCACTGGCCGCCGCGGTGCTGACGGTTTCCGGTGGTTACGCCTCCGCCGAGCCGGCCGACACGATGACACAGGACATCGAGTCCGCGGTGCGGGGCGTCGACACGTTCTGGGACGGGCACTGGTCCGAATACTTCACGGGAACGTACGTCCCGCCCGCCGTCCTCGGAGCCTACGACGGCGCCGCGCCGGACGTCCCCACCTGCGGCGGCGAGCCCCTGGCCGACGACAACGCCTCCTACTGCACCACCACCGAGGACTACGTCGCCTGGGACACCGACCTCATGAGCGACGGCTACCGGTACGGGGACGCGTTCGTGTACCTGGTCGTCGCACACGAGTGGGGGCACGCCATACAGAACCGTCTCGACGTCGAACTGCAGACGGTCGACGGTGAGTTGCAGGCGGACTGCCTGGCGGGGGCGGAACTGGAGGGCGCCGCCCGGGACGGCACGATCGTCTTCGAGTCCGGGGACGCCGAGGAGGTGGAGACGGCCCTCGTCCGCGACGCCGACAAGACCCCGTGGACGAAGGTCGGGGACCACGGGAGCGCCTCCGAGCGCGTCGACGCCTTCGCCCTGGGGCAACAGCAGGGGGTCGAGGGATGTCTGCCGCAAGAGGTGTCCACCGAAGGCGCGGCGGCCCACGACCGGTAGGTCCGACACCGCCGAGAGGCCGGCCCGACGCGATGTCGGGCCGGCCTCTCGGCGGTGTCGCGGGGTCAGTCCGTGCCGGACTCCATCGCCGCGCGGTCCAGCCAGGCGTCCTCCTCCGAGACCTCGCCGCGGGAGGCGATGGCCTCGGCGCCACCCTGCGGCAGCTCCGGCATGGTGCCGATCAGCCCGGTCGCGGCGGCCTGGGAGGCGCCGATGGTGGGGCTGCCGGTGCCGATCAGGCCGATGCCGGCGTACTGCTCCAGCTTGGCGCGCGAGTCGGCGATGTCCAGGTTGCGCATGGTGAGCTGGCCGATCCGGTCCACGGGGCCGAACGCGGAGTCCTCGGTGCGCTCCATGGACAGCTTGTCCGGGTGGTAGCTGAAGGCCGGGCCGGTGGTGTCCAGGATCGAGTAGTCCTCACCGCGCCGCAGCCGCAGTGTCACCTCGCCGGTGACGGCGGCGCCGACCCAGCGCTGGAGCGACTCGCGGATCATCAGCGCCTGCGGGTCCAGCCAGCGGCCCTCGTACATCAGCCGGCCGAGGCGACGGCCCTCGGTGTGGTACTGGGCGAGGGTGTCCTCGTTGTGGATGGCGTTGACGAGGCGCTCGTAGGCGGCGTGCAGCAGGGCCATGCCCGGGGCCTCGTAGATGCCGCGGCTCTTGGCCTCGATGATGCGGTTCTCGATCTGGTCGGACATGCCGAGCCCGTGCCGGCCGCCGATGGCGTTGGCCTCCATGACCAGGTCGACGGCCGAGGCGAACTCCTTGCCGTTGATCGACACCGGGCGGCCCTGGTCGAAGCCGATCGTCACGTCCTCGGCGGCGATCTCCACCGACGGGTCCCAGAACTTCACGCCCATGATGGGCTCGACGGTCTCGACGCCGGTGTCCAGGTGCTCCAGGGTCTTCGCCTCATGGGTGGCGCCCCAGATGTTGGCGTCGGTGGAGTACGCCTTCTCCGTGCTGTCGCGGTAGGGGAGGCCGTGGGCGAGCAGCCACTCCGACATCTCCTTGCGGCCGCCCAGCTCGGTCACGAACGCCGCGTCCAGCCAGGGCTTGTAGATCCTGAGGTGCGGGTTGGCGAGCAGGCCGTAGCGGTAGAACCGCTCGATGTCGTTGCCCTTGAAGGTCGAGCCGTCGCCCCAGATCTGGACGTCGTCCTCCAGCATCGCCCGCACCAGCAGCGTGCCGGTGACGGCCCGGCCGAGCGGGGTGGTGTTGAAGTACGCGCGGCCGCCCGAGCGGATGTGGAACGCGCCGCAGGTCAGCGCGGCCAGGCCCTCCTCGACCAGCGCGGCCCGGCAGTCGACCAGGCGCGCGATCTCGGCCCCGTAGGTCTTCGCGCGGCCGGGCACCGAGGCGATGTCGGGCTCGTCGTACTGGCCGATGTCGGCGGTGTAGGTGCACGGGACGGCGCCCTTGTCGCGCATCCACGCGACCGCGACGGACGTGTCGAGGCCGCCCGAGAAGGCGATGCCGACGCGCTCGCCGGCGGGCAGGGAGGTGAGGACCTTGGACATAGAAAGAGTATGTCTCACTTTGCATAGTCATGCAAGCCGGGTATGCGGAATCGCCGTCCCCGCCGGCCGGAGCTCAGGAAGACGCCGCTCCGGTACCGCCCAGCGCGCCGAGGATCCGCTCGGCCGCCAGGGTCGGGGTCAGCTCGCCCTGTCTGACCTGTTGTTCCAGCACCGGCGCCAGCGCCCGGACCGCCGGGTCGGCCCGCAGCCGGCCGAGGAGTTCGTCGCGGACCATGGTCCAGGTCCAGTCGACCTGCTGGTCGCGGCGCTTGACGGTGAGCCGGCCCGTGGAGTCCAGCAGGGTGCGGTGCTGCTCCAGGCGCTCCCACACCGCGTCCAGGCCGGTCGCCTCGCGGGCACTGCAGTGCAGCACCGGCGGCGTCCAGAAGGCGTCCTTGCCGTGCATCAGCCTCAGCGCGCCCGCCAGTTCCCGCGCGGCGGCCCGGGCGTCGCGCTCGTGCGGCCCGTCCGCCTTGTTGACGGCGATCACGTCGGCCAGCTCCAGCACACCCTTCTTGATGCCCTGGAGCTGGTCGCCGGTGCGGGCGAGGGTGAGCAGCAGGAAGGTGTCGACCATGTTCGCGACGGCCGTCTCCGACTGGCCGACGCCGACGGTCTCCACCAGGATCACGTCGTAGCCGGCCGCCTCCATCACCACGATCGACTCGCGGGTGGCCTTGGCGACGCCGCCCAGCGTGCCCGCGGTGGGGGAGGGGCGCACGAACGCCGCCGGGTCCACGGCCAGGCGCTCCATCCGGGTCTTGTCGCCCAGGATGGAGCCGCCCGTGCGGCTGGAGGACGGGTCGACGGCCAGCACCGCGACCCGGTGCCCGAGCGAGGTGAGCAGCGTGCCGAAGGCGTCGATGAACGTCGACTTGCCCACGCCGGGCACCCCGCTGATCCCGATCCGCCGGGCCCGGCCGCTGTGCGGCAGCAGGGCCGTCAGCAACTCCTGGGCCAGCGCGCGGTGTTGGGGCCGGGTCGACTCGACGAGTGTGATCGCGCGGGCGATGATCGCCCGCTTGCCGTCGAGCACGCCCTTCACATACGCGTCGACATCGATCACAGGTCGTGCCCGAGGTCGTCCGACAGCCGCTTCACCAGGTCGTACGCCGCGTCCGGGATCACCGTCCCGGGCGGGAAGACGGCCGCCGCGCCCATCTCCAGGAGCGTGGGCACGTCCTGCGGCGGGATCACACCGCCGACCACGACCATGATGTCCTCGCGGCCCTCCTCGGCCAGCGCCTCGCGCAGCGCCGGGACGAGGGTGAGGTGACCGGCCGCCAGCGACGAGACGCCGACGATGTGCACGTCCGCCTCGACGGCCTGCCGGGCCACCTCGGCGGGCGTCTGGAACAGCGGGCCGACGTCCACGTCGAAACCGAGGTCGGCGAAGGCGGTGGCGATCACCTTCTGGCCGCGGTCGTGGCCGTCCTGGCCCATCTTGGCGACCAGGATGCGCGGGCGGCGGCCCTCGGCCTCCTCGAAGGCGGACACCAGGGTGCGGGTGCGGTCCACGCTCGGGGAGTCTCCCGTCTCGTTGCGGTACACGCCGGTGATGGTACGGATCTGGCTCGCGTGCCGGCCGTACACCTTCTCCAGGGCGTCGGAGATCTCCCCGACGGTGGCCTTGGCGCGGGCCGCGTGCACGGCCAGCTCCAGCAGGTTGCCCTCGCCCGCGGCGGCCCGGGTCAGCGCGTCCAGCGCGTCCCGGCAGGCCGTCTCGTCGCGCTCGGCGCGCAGCCGCCGCAGCTTCTCGATCTGCTGGGCCCGCACCGAGGAGTTGTCGACCTTCAGCACGTCGATCTGCTCGTCGGTCTCGACCCGGTACTTGTTGACGCCGATGACCGGCTGGCGGCCCGAGTCGATCCGGGCCTGGGTGCGGGCCGCGGCCTCCTCGATGCGCAGCTTGGGGATGCCCGCGTCGATGGCCTTGGCCATGCCGCCCGCGGCCTCGACCTCCTGGATGTGCTGCCAGGCCCGCCGCGCCAGGTCGTACGTCAGCCTCTCCACGTACGCGCTGCCGCCCCACGGGTCGATGACCCGGGTGGTGCCGGACTCCTGCTGCAGGAGCAGCTGGGTGTTGCGGGCGATGCGCGCCGAGAAATCGGTCGGCAGGGCGAGCGCCTCGTCGAGCGCGTTGGTGTGCAGCGACTGGGTGTGGCCCTGGGTGGCCGCCATCGCCTCGACGCAGGTGCGCGTGACGTTGTTGAAGACGTCCTGCGCGGTCAGCGACCAGCCGGAGGTCTGCGAATGGGTGCGCAGCGACAGCGACTTGGCGTTCTGCGGGTCGAACTGCTTGACCAGCTTCGCCCACAGCAGGCGCGCCGCGCGCAGCTTGGCGACCTCCATGAAGAAGTTCATGCCGATCGCCCAGAAGAACGAAAGGCGCGGCGCGAACGCGTCCACGTCCAGGCCCGCTTCACGGCCCGCCCGGATGTACTCCACGCCGTCCGCGAGGGTGTACGCCAGCTCCAGGTCGGCCGTCGCACCGGCCTCCTGGATGTGGTAGCCGGAGATGGAGATGGAGTTGTAGCGCGGCATCCGCTGCGAGGTGAAGGCGAAGATGTCGGAGATGATCCGCATCGACGGCTTCGGCGGGTAGATGTAGGTGTTGCGGACCATGAACTCCTTGAGGATGTCGTTCTGGATGGTCCCCGCCAGCTTCTCCGCCGGTACGCCCTGCTCCTCCGCCGCCACGATGTACAGCGCCAGCACCGGCAGCACGGCGCCGTTCATCGTCATCGACACGGTCATCTTGTCCAGCGGGATCCCGTCGAACAGCTGCCGCATGTCGAGGATCGAGTCGATGGCCACGCCCGCCATGCCGACGTCACCGGTCACCCGCGGGTGGTCGCTGTCGTACCCGCGGTGCGTGGGCAGGTCGAAGGCGACCGACAGGCCCTTCTGGCCGGCCGCCAGGTTGCGC
The DNA here is from genome assembly GCF_056436585.1 of Streptomyces sp. NPDC043685. Taxonomy (NCBI): domain Bacteria; kingdom Bacillati; phylum Actinomycetota; class Actinomycetes; order Kitasatosporales; family Streptomycetaceae; genus Streptomyces; species Streptomyces sp. NPDC043685. Next base: position 628,870 of record NZ_JBWKCH010000006.1, read on the forward strand.
CGGTAGAAGGCGTTGGACTCCTCGGCCGTGGAGAAACCGGCGTACTGGCGGATCGTCCAGGGCTGGTTGACGTACATCGTCGGGTACGGGCCGCGCAGGTACGGCGCCGCTCCCGGGTAGGTGTCCAGGAAGTCCAGGCCCTCCAGGTCACGGCCGGTGTACAGCGGCTTGACCGCGATGCCCTCCGGGGTCTCCCACAGCAGGTCGTCGCCGCCGGAGGCGTTCTTGACCGCCGCGCGCCACTCGTCGGGGCTGCCGTCGGCGGCCGGGGTACCCAGCTCGATCCCGGAGAAGTCGGGGATGCCATGAGGGGCGGTCATCGGGCAACTCCCAGGCGGTCGAGGGTCGCGGACAGCACGGCCACGGCGTCGCAGCCCGCGAAGACGTAACCGTCGACGCCCGGGTACTCCCCTGGACGCCCGGCGAGGAACACGTGCGAGGCACCCGCCTCCTTCAGCTCCGCGGCCCGGGCCGCCGCCTGCTCCTCGTACAGGGCGTCGCTGGAGCACAGCACGGCCTCGCTCGCGCCGCTGTCCGCGAACGTGCCCCCGGTGACCGGCTCGATGCCGCCCGCCTGGAACAGGTTCGAGGCGAAGGTCAGGCGCGCGGTGTGGGCGGAGGCCGGGCCGAGCGCGGCCAGGTGGATGCGCGGCCGGGAGCCGGTCGCGGCGAGGTGGGCGTCGGACCGGGCGCGCAGCGCCTCGAACGCCTCGTCGCGCCGCACCCGCGGCAGCCCGCCGGACGGCCGCTCGGGCGCGGGCTCGCGCACGACCGGCTTCTCCGCGAGGAAGGGGAACTCGCTGACACCGGTGACGGGTTCGCGCCGCCTGGCCAGCCGGCCGGTGCGCTCCCGCCAGGTCTCGGCGAGGTCCCGCTCGACGTCCCCCGAGCGCAGGGCGGCCGCCATGCCGCCGAGCCGCTCGATACGCTGGAAGAACTCCCAGCCCGCGTGGGCGAGTTCGTCGGTGAGCCGCTCCACGTACCAGGAGCCGCCCGCCGGGTCGATCACCCGGGCCAGGTGCGACTCCTCGATGAGGATCGTGGAGGTGTTGCGGGCGATGCGGCGCGCGAACGCGTCCGGCAGGCCGAGGGCGTGGTCGAAGGGCAGCACGGTCACCGCGTCGGCCCCGCCCGCGCCCGCGGCCAGCGTGGCGATCGTCGTGCGCAGCATGTTCACCCACGGGTCGCGGCGCGTCATCATCACCGGCGAGGTGACGACGTGCTGAAGCTGCGCCCCGGCGCCCGGCGCGCCGCACACCTCGGCGACCCGCGCCCACAGCCGGCGCGCGGCCCGCAGCTTGGCGATCGTCAGGAATTGGTCGGCGGTCGCGGCGTAACGGAACTCCAGTTGCGCACAGGCCTGTTCGACGTCCAGTCCGGCTCCGTTCAGCTCCCGCAGGTACGCCACGGCGGTGGCCAGTGAGCAGCCCAGCTCCTGCGCGGCCGAACCGCCGGCCTCGTGATACGGCAGCGCGTCCACGGTGAGCGCCCGCAGTCCCGGGTACTCCCCGGCACACAGCCGGGCGAGTTCCACCGCCGGCCCGGCCTCGCAGCGCTGCCCGGTGCGGGCTTCGTGCCCGAGCGGATCCGCGCCCAGGTTTCCGCGCGCCGCCTCCGGGGCGACCCCCCGCTCTTGGAGGATCCGCAGCAACTCCCGCGCGGCGGGCTCGCTGTCGCGCCCCGCGTCCAGGACGACGGGCGCCAGATCGAGATACACGCCGTCGAGGACCCGGCCGAGGTCCGGCACCGCGATGCCGCCCTCCCCGACCGTCAGCCAGAGGGAGGTGACCCCGTTCTCCAGGTCCCCGAGCACCGCGTCACGGTCGGCAGTGGAGTGCCGTTGCCGTACGTCCCAGCCGCCGACCGTGTTCCCCTCCGCACGACCACCGCGCACAAAGGGGGTGAAACCGGGGAGGCCCGGCTCCGGCGCGGCATCACGGGAGGTGTACAGGGGACGGGTGCGCAACCCGTCCTCCAACGCGGTGGACAGGGCTTCCTCGGCCTCGGCGCCCTCGACGTCCTTGCCCGACCTGCGCAGCACACCCGCCACAAGGCGCTGCCACTGCTCATGGGGCACGTCAGGGAACTCGCCGGCCAGCTCAAGCCCGTCGTCAGGCAGGACCGTCATGCTCGGATGCTAGGTCACGGACACGAACGAGCAGCAGAGGGTGCGGCTGTGACCTTGCCCTCGCCGAGAATGTGGCCCCGGTCTCTCCCGCCGCCCCGGATCCCGCGCGGGGAAGGACGGCCGGGCGCGGGCCGGGGGAGTGCGGCGCAGAGCACACCGTATCGGGGGGTCATCGGCAGTATGTGCGGTCCGCGTCTGGGTAAGCGAACGACCGAAAGACCCCGGCACCACGAACAACAACGAAAGAGCCCCCATGGTCATCCCGCTTATGAAGCAGGCGGAAGATGAGCCGGGTGCGGACGAGCAGGCCCCCTTGCGCTGCGGCACGGTCTGGGCCGAAGGCGCGACGTGCGCGGTCGAGGCCCGCCGTGCCCTGCAGGCATTCCTCGCGCATGTCCCCCGCACCGGCCGCCCTCCCGTCCCGGCACCCCTGGCGATCGACGCCGAACTCGTCGTGAGCGAACTGGTCACCAACGCCATCCGGCACGCTCCCGGCCCCTGCGGAATGATCCTCGTGCTGTCCGGCCGAGGTCTGGCCATCACCGTGTGGGACACCTCCGGTGAGCTGCCGGTGGTCAGGCAGCGCGACGGGCGGCGTTTCGGCGGCCACGGGATGCACGTGGTGCACGCCGTCAGCGCCGACGTCACCGTGGCGCCCCTCGGTGACGGCAAGCAGATCACCGCCCATCTGCGCCCGGACGAGGGCGCGGCGGACGCCCGCGGCCTGACGCCCGGCGCCGGGAGCCGCTGCCGGCAGTCGTCACCATCCGGTGAGCAGCAGATGGTTGAGGAGCAGGGCGAGCAGCGCCTGGACGGCGAGCCAGGCGCGGGGGTGGGTGAGGAAGGCGCACGCCGGGAGCAGCCACAGGGCGAAGGGGAGCCAGATGCGTTCCGTCTCCGCCTTGCTCATGCCGCTCAGGTCGGCGACGAGCAGGGCGAGGAGCGCGGCGGCCACGAGGAACGCGAGACGGGCCCAGGCCCGCGCCTCGGTGCGACGCCGGGCCAGGACGGCCCCCGCGCGCCGCAGCCCGGCCGCCGTCGCCGGCCCGGTGATGAGCACCGTGCAGGCCAGGTTGGCCCACACCCAGTAGCCGTAGGGGCGGATGCCGCCCGCGCCCTGCCCGTAGCGCGTGACCAGCAGGTGGTAGCCCTCCCACCAGTCGAAGCCACCGAGCGTGAACACCGTGGCGACCACGGCCGGTCCGGCCAGCAGCGGCACCAGCAGGGCCGGGCGCTCCCGGACCCCCTGACGGCCGAGCACGAGGACCGCCGCCGCGATCACCGCGACGAGCGTGAGGCCGTACGACAGATAGCAGGACAGTCCGAACAGCAGTCCTGAGCCACCCGCCCACCCCATACGGGCCCGGGTGACCGCCAGAGCCAGCAGTGCCACGGCCCACGCCGCCACCGCGGCGAAGTACGCGTCGGCCGAGGTGCCCATCCACACGGCCGCCGGGGCCAGCACCAGGAAAGGAGCCGCCCGGCGGGCGAGCGCCTCGCCGGCCAGGGCGCGCAGCGTGACCAGCACGGCAACGCAGGCGGTCGCCCCCACGACCACGCACCACATCCCGGCCCAGCCCCCGCCCCGCAGCCCGGCCCGGGCGAGCAGCACGAAGGTGAGGGTGGCCGCGGGCGGATGCCCGGCGACGTGGGCGGGCCAGTTGTCGGGGGAGTCGAGCAGGATGTGCCCGGTGAAGTCCCGCAGGGCCGCCGGAATGTCGTGGAAACGGTCGATGACCTGGAGGTACTCGTAGCGGGTGGTGAGCCTGCGCGCGATGCCCCGGTGCCAGCCGTCGACCAGGGCGAGGGCGAAGGTCCATGCCAGGGCCGTGCCCCAGGCCACCGGGAGCAGGGCGCGCCAGGGGAGACGGGCCGCCAGGGCGGGCCCCTGGGCGACGGTGGCGACGGCCACCAGGAGGGCCGCCGGAGTGCCGGGCCCCGCATGCGGTCCCCAGGACGCCAGCAGCGGGGGCCAGTCGACGAACAGCGTCCGGCTGGTCTCCTGGACGCGGCGCCCGGCGAGCACCGCCGCCGTCACGAGCAGCACGGCGGCCCCGGCCGCGTACAGGTCGCGGCGCGGGCCCGGGGACGGTGTGGTGGAGGACGGGGTGCGGATCACACCGGAACGCTAGGCCGCCCGCCCGGCCGCGGACCGTCGGCCGGGCCCGACGTCAGCGTTTCGTCATGGGTCGCGCACCCTCTCGGGGGGCGTCCCCGGCCTACCGTCGGCTCATGCGAGTCGACCCCCGCGATCCACGGCTTCCCACGTCCCCCGGCTTCTGGCGCAGCCCCCTGCGCGGCCCCTGGTTCACCTCGGTGCTGGGCCTCGTCCTGCTCGCCGGCATCACCGTGCTGTTCGCGACGGGGCTCGTCTCGTACGCCGCCTACAACCCGGACCTGTCGCCGGTCAACGACAAGACCCCGGACAAGGGCGTCCTCGGCTCCTACCTGTTCGCCTGGCCGACGAACCCGCACTGGCTGTACCGGCTGAACCAGGGCGTCCACGTCACCCTCGGCATCACCCTGATCCCCGTCCTGCTCGCCAAGCTGTGGTCCGTGGCGCCGCGGCTGTTCGTCCTGCCGCCGGTCCGCTCGCTCGCCCACGCCCTGGAGCGGATCTCGCTGCTCCTGCTCGTCGGCGGCGGGCTCTTCGAGTGCGTGACCGGCGTCCTCAACGTCCAGCTGGACTACGTCTTCCCGGGCTCGTTCTACCCGCTGCACTTCTACGGCGCCTGGGTGTTCTTCGCCGCCTTCGCGGCCCACGCGGTGCTGAAGACGCCCACCGCGCTGCGCTATCTGCGGCGGCTGCGGGAGGAGAGTGACGACCTGGTGTCCCCGCGTCCCGCCGAGCCGACCGTCTCCCGGCGGGGCGCCCTGTGGCTCGTCGGGGGCGGCTCGCTGCTGCTGTTCGCCACGACAGCGGGGCAGAGTCTGGGCGGCCCGTGGCGGCGCACCGCGCTCCTCGCCCCGCACGGCGGCGGCGAACCCGGCAGCGGCCCGAACGGCTTCCAGATCAACAAGACGGCCGCCTACGCCGGGATCGACGCGGCGGAAACGGCCGGGGACGCCTGGCGGCTGGTCGTGACGGGACGCACGGGCACCATCCGCCTCAGCCGTGCCCGGCTCGCCGAACTCCCACTGTACGAATCGGCGTTGCCCATCGCCTGCGTGGAGGGCTGGTCCACGCCGGACCAAAGGTGGCGCGGGGTGCGGCTGCGTGATCTCGCGGCCCTCGTCGGCTACGAGGACGATCCGCCGGACGTGTTCGTCGAGTCGCTCCAGCGGCACGGCGCGTTCCGCAAGGCCGCCCTGCGCGCCAACCAGGTGGCCGACCCGCGGTCCCTGCTCGCCCTGTACGTCAACGGCGCGGACCTGTCCCCCGACCACGGCCACCCGGCGCGGATCATCGTGCCCGCGGCGCCCGGTGTGCTGAACACCAAGTGGGTGGCCCGGATGACGTTCGGAGACCTGTGATGCGAGGACGCCCCGTCATCGGCAGCCCCCTGCGCATCCTGCTGCTGTCCTGCTCGTTCGCCCTCGCCGCCTACGCGGGGGTGCGCCTGCTGGCCGGTGACCCGCTCGGCGTGGCGCTGTGGCTCGTGGGCGCGGCGCTGCTGCACGACCTGGTGCTGCTGCCGCTGTACGCGGCGGCGGACCGTGCGGTGGTACGGGGGCTCGGCGCGGCCCGCCGCCGGGAGTGGGTGATGTACCTGCGCGTACCGGCCGTCCTCTCCGGGCTGCTGCTCCTGGTGTGGTTCCCGCTGATCAGCGGCATGGTGGAGCGGCGCTACCGGTCCGCCACCGGGCTGCCCGCCGAGGTGTTCCTCGCGCGCTGGCTGCTGATCACCGCGGTCCTCTTCGGCGGCTCGGCGCTACTGCTGGCGCTGCGGTCGTGGCTGCTGCGCAGGGCGGCGAAGCGGCGTGCGCCCGCCGCCCACTGACCGGCCGGCTCCCAGCCCCGCGCGTGCCGCAGCAGCGCGCGGGTGCCGAGCCGCGCCCAGGGAAAGGAGTCGCCGGTGACGGTCAGGGCATCGGTGAGGTGGACGCGCACGCGTTCGTCGACGTCCGCGGGGGCGGTCTCGGCGATCAGCAGACCGCCCGGGCGCAGCAGCCCGCAGACCCGGTCCAGCAGGGCGCGCGGGTCGCCTCCGATGCCGATGTTGCCGTCCATGAGCAGGACGGTGTCCCAGCGCCCCTCACCGGGCAGCGGCTCGAAGACCGACCGGCGCAGCGCCTGTCCTCCGAGCCGCACGGTGTGCTCCACCGCTGCCTCGCTGACGTCGATCCCGAGGGCGGCCCGCCCCCGGGCGGCGAGTTCCGCCACCAGCCGCCCCGGCCCGCACCCCACGTCCAGCACGGCCCCCTCGCACCGGTCCAGCACCTCCCGGTCGACCGGGTCGGCCCGGGCGCACCAGCGCTCCACCTCGAGCGGCAGCAGCCAGCCGTCGGCGCGCCGCAGGAACAGGGGGCCGCGGCCGGCGCGCAGGGCCGCGTCGTAGGGGTCGGCGGCGGCCCAGGCCAGGGCCGGGGAGGAGGCGGTGCTCATCGGGGGCCGACCGGACGGGAGACCGGCTCGCCGACAGCCGTCCCGGCCGGACACCGGGCCAGCCGCGCCGCGAAGCGCCCCCGCGGGGCCAGCGCGGCGACCGCGCGGGCGTCGGCGGCGGTGTCGACGTCCCGCAGCCGCGGCAGATCGCGCACGCGCAGGCCCGCGGCGGTCAGCCGGGCCCGCTGCACGGCACCCGTCACCGGCACCGACATGGGAACGCCCCGCAGCAGGGCCGGGTCCGGAGATGCCAGGCCGAGGGCCCAGAAACCACCGTCCTCGGCCGGGCCGAACCAGGCGTCGCAGCCGGAGAAGTCCACGGAGAGCAGGTCCGGGGTGACCTGCGGGGTGTCCATGCCGATGAGCAGTGCCGGACCGGCGCAGCCGGCGAAGGCCTCGGCCAGCCGCTCGTCCAGACCGCCCGCGCACTGCGCCACGACGTCGAAACCGGGCGGCAGCCAGGGGCCGGGGGCACCGTCGAGCACCAGGACGCGCCGGGTGGCGGGCGTGGCCGCCACGGCGTGCAGCGTGTCCGCGAGGGCCGCTTCGGCCAGTTCGGCCGCCTGCCCGGGCGTGAACGGCGGCGTGAGCCGCGTCTTCACCCGGCCGGCTCGCGGCTCCTTGGCGATGACGAGGAGTGTGGTCACCGGACGGTCCCCCCTTCCCGCGCTTCCCGCGCGGGCATCTCGGCCAGCACGCGGCTCATGTCCCGTACGGCCTGCCAGGTGCCGCGCCAGGTGCCGGTCACCTTCGAGGCCCCGGTCCGCGGCAGATACGGCACGTCGTGCTCGGCGATCCGCCATCCCGCGTCGGCCGCGCGGACGACCATCTGGAGCGGATAACCGCTGCGCCGGTCGCTGAGGCCGAGGGTGAGCAGCGGCTCCCGGCGGGCCGCGCGCAGCGGACCGAGGTCGTGCAGACGCAGCCCGGTGCGGCGGCGCAGCATCCGGGCGAGCGCGAGATTGCCGGCCCGGGCGTGCGGCGGCCACGCCCCTCGCCCCTGCGGGCGCCGCCGCCCGAGCACCAGGTCGGCCGCACCGCCGCGCACCTCGCGCACGAAGGGGACCAGCAGCGCCGGGTCGAGCGAGGCGTCGCAGTCGCAGAAGCACACCACGTCGGCGGTGGCGGCCGTCAGCCCGGCGTGGCAGGCCGCGCCGAACCCCCGCCGGGGCTCGGTCACCACCGTCGCGCCGTGGGCGCGGGCGATGCGGGCCGAGCCGTCCGTGGAACCGTTGTCGACGACGAGTGCGCGCCAGCCCGGCGGAATCCGTTCGAGCACCCAGGGAAGGGCCTCGGCCTCGTTCAGGCAGGGCAGCACCACGTCGACGTCCGAAGGTGTCGTCGTCACGGTCTCACCCTACGAACGCGAATCGGGCATACCGGACCGACGGTCCTTACGAAACGCGGACGTCGGAGGCCGGGGCGGTGCCCGCGCCCCCGTGGGCGGCGGCGCGGTGCCAGTCTGGAGACATGCAGCAGCCGTACGAGCCCCCCAGAGCCGCGGGCGGGGCCCCCAGGGTCCTGGTCGTCGACGACGATCCGACCGTCGCCGAAGTCGTCGCCGGCTATCTGGACCGCGCCGGTTACGCGGTCGACCGCGCCGACGACGGCCCGGCCGCCCTCGCCCGAGCCGCCGCGCACCGGCCGGACCTGGTCGTGCTCGACCTGATGCTGCCCGGCATGGACGGCTTGGAGGTGTGCCGGCGGATCCGCGGCCACGGCCCGGTGCCCGTCATCATGCTCACCGCCCGGGGTGACGAGGACGACCGCATCCTGGGCCTGGAGGTCGGCGCCGACGACTACGTCACCAAGCCCTTCAGCCCCCGCGAACTCGTCCTGCGCGTGGAGTCGGTGCTGCGCCGCAGCCGGCCCTCCGCCACCGGGGAACGGTGGGAAGCGGCCGGCCTCACCGTGGAACCGGCGGCTCGCCGGGCCACCAAGAACGGCGCCGAACTCGCCCTTACCCTACGCGAGTTCGACCTGCTCTCCTTCTTCCTGCGGCACCCGGGACGGGCCTTCGGCCGCGAGGACCTGATGCGCGAGGTCTGGGGGTGGGACTTCGGCGACCTGTCGACCGTCACCGTCCACGTCCGCCGCCTGCGCGGCAAGGTCGAGGACGACCCGGCCCGGCCCCGCCTCATCCGGACGGTGTGGGGCGTGGGCTACCGCTTCGAACCGGGCGAAGGGGACGACTGACCGTGCGCGACATCCTCCTGATCGCCCTGTACGCCTTCGCGGGCGCCGCCGTGACGGGGCTGGCCGGAGCGGGCGTCCTGCGTCTGATCCGCCGCCGTTCGCTGACCGTCTCGCTGGCGGTGGTGGCGGGGGTCGGCGTCGTCGCCATGCTCGCGGGCACGCTCGCCGTCGCCTGGGCGATGTTCCTGTCGCCGCACGACCTGACCGTCGTCACGACCGTCGTCGCCATGGCGGCCGTCGTCTCCCTGGCCACCGCGCTGCTGCTGGGCCGCTGGGTCGTCGCCCGCAGCCGCGAACTCGCCGTGGCCGCGCGGTCCTTCGGCGACGGCGGGCACTTCGCCGCACCCGACGGCCCCGCCACCGCCGAACTCGCCGCGGTGAGCCGCGAGCTGGCGGTCACCAGCGCCCGGCTCGCCGAGTCCAGGGACCGGGAACGCGCCCTGGAGACCTCCCGCCGGGAACTCGTCGCCTGGATCTCGCACGACCTGCGTACGCCGCTGGCCGGTCTGCGCGCCATGTCGGAGGCACTGGAGGACGGCGTCGCCGCCGACCCGGACCGCTACCTCAAGCGGATGCGGACCGAGGTCGAACGCCTCAACGACATGGTCGGCGACCTCTTCGAACTCTCCCGCATCCAGGCCGGCGCCCTGGCCCTGACGCCCACCAGGATGTCCCTGTACGACCTGGTCGGCGACGCCCTCGCGGGCGCCGACCCGCTCGCCCGCGCGCACGGGGTACGGCTGGTGGGCGGCCGTGTCGAGCCGGTGCCGGTCGAGGTGGACGGCAGGGAGATGAGCCGCGTCCTGGGCAATCTGCTGGTCAACGCCATCCGCAGGACCCCGGCCGACGGCACCGTCGCGATCGCCGCCGAGCGTTCTCCCGAAGGGGTCGTCCTGTCCGTGACGGACGGCTGCGGGGGCATCCCCGAGGAGGACCTGCCGCGCGTCTTCGACACCGGCTGGCGCGGCACGCACGCCCGGACGCCCCCGGCCGGGGCGGGCCTGGGCCTCGCCATCGTCCGCGGCATCGTGGAGGCCCACCAGGGCCGGGCCGGCGTACGCAACATCCCCGGAGGCTGCCGCTTCGAGGTGGTCCTCCCGGCGGCCGCGTCCTGACCACGGCCGCCCCCCGGCCCTATGCCTCGCGCATCCCGGCCCGGGCGAATTCCCGCATGCCCTCCTCGAACGGGGTCGTGGGCTTCCAGCCGCACTCGTCCCGCAGGCGAGAGGAGTCCGCGGTGATGTGCCGCACGTCCCCGAGCCGGTACTCACCCGTGACGACGGGCTCGGGCCCGCCGTACGCGGCGGCCAGCGCCCGCGCCATCTCTCCCACGGTGTGCGGGTCACCGCTGCCGGTGTTGTACGCGGTGAGCGCACCCGGCGCGGCCGGGGCCTCCAGCGCCACCGCGTTCGCCGCCGCCACGTCCCGGACGTGCACGAAGTCCCTGCGCTGCCGCCCGTCCTCGAACACCCGGGGGGCCTCGCCCCGGGCGAGCGCCGAACGGAAGAAGGAGGCGACACCGGCGTAGGGGGTGTCCCGCGGCATGCCCGGCCCGTACACGTTGTGGTAGCGCAGGGATACCGCCGACCCGCCGGTGCAACGGGCCCAGGCGGCCGCCAGATGCTCCTGGGCGAGCTTCGTCGTCGCGTACACATTGCGCGGATCGGCCGGGGCGTCCTCGCCGACCAGCCCGGCGGCCAGGGCCTGTCCGCACACCGGGCACGCGGGCTCGAACCGGCCCGCGTCCAGATCGGCCACCGCCCGCGGCCCGGGCCTCACCACCCCGTCCCGGGCGCACACGTACCGCCCCTCCCCGTAGATCACCATCGACCCGGCGAGCACGAGGCGTCGTACACCCGCCCGCGCCATGGCCGCGAGCAGCACGGCCGTCCCGAGGTCGTTGTGCGCGACGTAGTCGGCCGCGTCGAGGACCCCGTCGCCGAGCCCCACCATCGCGGCCTGGTGGCACACGGCGTCCACCCCGGCCAGGGCACGGCCCACGGCCGCGGAGTCCCGCACGTCGGCCGCGGGATCCTCCCGCACGTCGAACACGATCGCCTCGTGTCCCCGCTCCCGCAGGGCGGCGACCACATGGGACCCGATGAACCCGGCACCGCCGGTGACCAGTACACGCATACCGGCACGCTAGGCGCACCCTGCCGCCGCCTCACGCGAGCGAGGCCGTACGTCATGACTCCGTAAGACGGCGCCGGTTCCGGCGCGACGCGGACGGGCGTCAGGCGCCGCGCTGGAAGTCGATCTCCTTCGCCGTCAGGATCCTGGCGCCCATGTTGCGCTCCATCATCTCCAGGGCCGCCGACGCCAGGTGCGGATGGATGGAGGCGACGGCGTCCTTGGGCACCGTGACCTCCAGGTGACGGATGTGCGCGTCCAGCGCCGAGTACAGGACGCACTGCTCGGTGACCTGACCGGTCATGACCACGTGCCCCACGCCCAGGCTCCACAGGAGGTAGGACAGGGGTGTCTCGAAGAAGACCGAGTGGCGGGCCTTCATGACGAAGAGCGACTGATCGTCGGGTCGGATCGGCTCGATCAGACGGGCGTTCGGCTGGGACAGGGCCGCGTCGACCAGCTCTCCGTGGTGCGAACGCCACAGCCCGAAGTTGTCGTTCACGTAGATCACGGGAACGTCCGCCTCCCGCGCCCGGCCGAGCAGCTCGGTCAGGACGGGAACCACCTCTTCGACGGACGGCACGAGCAGCTCGGCGTCCTCGTGGTCGTACGTGTTGATCATGTCGATCACGATCAGTGCCGACCGCGACGGGTCCGCTCCTCGTTCCATGCCCTCCACCGTCCGTCCGGTGTGGTCATTCATGGGGTGGGGCGAGATCGGATGGGGGTGGAGGTCGGAGCATCGGTTCTCCCGAGTGGAGCGGGTGGTGCGGGTGCCGGGAACGCGCTTCTGAGTACCCGGTGGCGCGGCGGGCGTAACAATCACCGACGCCCGGACCCGCCGGCACCTGGTGGTGCGGACGGGTCGGCACGCCACGGCTCACCGCCCGCGGTCGCGGCCAGAACCTGTCCGCAAGTCCCGCTACCGTGCCTCACATGACGAACACCAGGCGCAGCGTCACCGGCACGGCACCCCTGCTCGACGCGCGTGCCCTCAACCGCGCGACCCTCGACCGGCAGTTGCTCCTGCGGCCGGCCCGGCTCTCCGCGGCGGCGGCCGTCGAGCATCTGCTCGGGCTCCAGGCGCAGAACGTCAAACCCCCGTACTACGCGCTCGCCGCCCGGCTCGACGGCTTCACGCCCGAGGCGCTGTCCCGGCTGATGGCGGACCGCGAGGCCGTCCGGATCGTCACCATGCGCTCCACCATCCACACCCACACCGCGGACGACTGCCTCACCCTGCGGCCGCTGGTGCAGCCCGCCCGGGACCGGGAACTGGTCGCCTTCCGCGCCGGACTCGCCGGTGTCGACCTGGACCGGCTCGCCGCCATCGCCCGCGAGCTGGTCGAGGCCGAGCCCCGCACCATGAAGCAGCTGCGCGAGGCCCTGCTCCAGGAGTGGCCCGACGCCGACCCGCAGTCCCTGGCCGTCGCCGCCCGCTGCCGGCTCCCTCTCGTGCAGGTCACCCCGCGCGGCCTGTGGGAGCGCAGCGGGCAGGTCAGTCTCACCACCGCGGAACACTGGCTCGGCCGCCCCGCGCAGCCCGCACCCACGCCCGACACGGTCGTCCTGCGCTACCTCGGCGCCTTCGGCCCGGCCTCGGTGAAGGACATGCAGGCCTGGGCCGGCATGACCCGTCTGCGCGACGCCTTCGAACGCCTGCGCCCCCGGCTCGTGACCTTCCGGGACGCGAGCGGCGTCGAACTCTTCGACCTTCCGGACGCCCCCCGGCCCGACCCGGACACCCCCGCGCCACCACGCTTCCTGCCCGAGTTCGACAACCTGCTGCTGTCGCACGCCGACCGCACGCGTGTCGTCCCGCCCGCGTACCGGGGCCGCTCCTGGAAGGGCAACATGGCCTACCGCTCGCTCCTCGTCGACGGCTTCCTCGCCGGACTGTGGCGGCTGGCGGAGGACGCCCTCGTGATCGAGCCGTTCGGGCACCTCACCCGGAAGCAGCGGGACGAGGTCACCGCCGAGGGGGAGCGGATGCTGCGGATCATGCACCCGCGGACGCCGTACGACATCCGCTTCGGCGCCGTACGGACCCAGTAGGCCGCCGCACGGCATGGAGAGGGGGCGTTGCGGGCCGCTCGTGGAGGCCCGCAACGCCCCCTGGTCTTTCACCTGAGGGTTGCTCAGGAGCTAGCGGGCGGTCACGAGTTGACCTGCGTCGTGACCAGGTTGGAGAAGGTGGTCAGCCGGGTGTAGACACCCGGGTAACCGGCCTGGGCGCAGCCCTCGCCCCAGGAAGTGATGCCTGCCAGGACTCCCCCGATGAGCAGGGGGCCGCCGCTGTCGCCCTGGCAGGTGTCCACGCCGCCGGAGGTGTATCCGGCGCACACCATGTCGCTCTTCACGAAGTCGGAGCCGTAGGAGCTCGCGCAGCCGGAGTCGGACACGGTCGGTACGGTCGCGGTGCGCAGCTGGTTGGAGCTGCTGCCGTTGGAGGAGGTGGTGCCCCAGCCGAGGATGCGGGCGGTGGTGCCGGCCGCGTACACCGAGGTCTGGGAAGAGGAGACGTACTTCGCCGGGGTGTACGGCATCGACGTCGACAGCGTCAGCACGGCCACGTCGTCGCCCTTGGTGGCGTCGGTGTAGCTCGGGTGGATCCATATCTTGCTGACTCTGCCGACCGTGCCGTTGGTGCCGTTGAGGTAGGTGCGGCCACCGACGACCCGCACGCTGCTGGTGGTCTCGCCGACCATGCAGTGCGCGGCGGTGACGACCTTCGTGGGCGAGACCAGCGTGCCGCCGCAGAACTGGTTCTGCGAGGCGTCCGTGATCTGCATGACGAACGGGTAGGCGGACGCCGTGGTCGTGGTACCGCCGACGATCGGCTGGGGTGCGGCGACGGCCGTGGGAGCGGCGAGCAGCGCGGTCGTGGCGGCGGCGGCGGTCGCCGCGGCGACGGCGGCGGCCTTCTTGGCAGTGCTGAGCCCGAACATGGGTCTCCTTGGGGAGTTGCCGGTGGGGGGTCGCGCGGGTGGTGGTGCACGGGGACCCCGACGTCATTGTTCGGATCCCCGTGTGCCCGGCGAGCGGCACGCCCCCAAGCTAGAGCCAGGGCGAGGGGGCTCCCAATGAGGGAACCCCCTAAGGGAGTTGGGCAGGGATAACCCTCGGTCGGGCCCCGTAAACCCAGGTGGGGTCAGGTGGTGCGGCGGCCGGCGGCCAGCCGGACGATGTCCACGCGCGAGCGGATCCCGAGCTTGCGGTAGACCCGGGTCAGAGTCGCCTCGACGGTCTTGACGCTGATGAACAGGCGCCCCGCGATCTCCCGGTTGGTCGCGCCCTCCATCACCAGCGAGGCGACCTGACGCTCCATCGCGGCCAGCCCCTCCAGCGCGTCGAGGGCGACGGCCGGCGTGGCGGCGGGCGGCTGAACCGTCGCCGGGCCGGCCTGCGCGGCGGCGTCGACCTGCCGCAGCCAGGGCAGCGCGCGGCAGCGCCGGAACAGCCGCGCGGCCTCGTCGTACGACACCGGACCCGGCAGGGGCCGCGCGCCGGCCCGCGGGGACGCGGCGGCCTGCGCGCGCAGCCGGGCCAGCACGAAGGCGGCGCGGGCCTCCTCCAGTCCGTAGCCGAGCCGGCCGAGCCGGTCCTGCACGGACGTCAACCGCACGGCGGCGGCCTCGTGTTCGCCGCGTGCCGCCCGCACCAGCGCCTCGGCGCGGTCGAGGACGGCCAGCACGCTCTGCCGGCCCAGCCGCAGCGCGTGCGCCCGGGTCGTGTCGATGACGTCCTGCGCCTCGCCCGGCTCGCCGATGCGGACCAGGGCCTCCGCGAGGTCGCCGTGCCAGCGCCCGCGCCCGGGGTCGTTGATGCCGAGGCCCTGCTCCAGCTCCCGCACCCGGCGCAGCGAGCGGACGCTGGCGGCCGGGTCGCCGGCCACCAGCTGGGCGTAGCCCAGCGCCGCCAGGGCCCGGGACAGATACATCTGGTCCCCGTCGACCTCGGCGTGGTCCGCCGCCTCCCGGGCGAGGGCCAGCGCCCGGTCGACGTCCCCGGCGGAGGCCTCCGCGAGGGAGGCGAGCATGGCCGAGGCGCCCTCGCCGATCCCGGAGTCCCGGGCCAGCCGCAGGCTCTCGCGGGCCAGGTCCAGTGCGCGGCCGCAGTGCCCGGAGCGCAGTTCCGTGTCGGCGAGGAAGCGCAGGAAGTGCACCTCGCTCTCGACCATGCCGCGCCGGCGCACCTCGCGCAGCAGCGCGGTGATGGTGGCCCGGGCCTCGGGCAGCTGGTCACTCATGATCAGCCAGCGGAACCGGGCCGACCCGGCGCCGTTGTGGTGGCAGGCCACATAGGGGTCCTGGGGTTCCTTCAGCGCCCGCTTGACGGTCACGGGGGCGTCCGGGTGGCCCATCAGGGTCTCGGTGGAGGCCTGGAACGACAGCGCCATCAGCTCGGTGCGCCGGTCCCCGCCCCGGGCGGCCAGCTCCGCCGCGTGCGCGGCCTCCTGGCGGGCCTCGGCGAAGTCGCCCTCGACGACCAGACCGCGCCAGGCCAGCTGGTAGTGGACCAGGGCGAGGAGGCCCGGGTCGTCGCCCGCGTCGGCCAGGACCTGCGGGAAGACGGCGTCGACCTCGCCCAGGGCCTGCCCGGCGGCCTCGATGACCACCATCCAGGCCCGGACCCGCTCGGCGGGCACGGTGGCACGCGTCAGTACGTCGCGTGCGATGTCCCGGGCGAGATCGGCCTCGCCGGCGGTGATCGCGTCCTCCGCGGCCTGCAGGCGCCGCTCGTCGGGGCCCGGGATGCTGTCCGCCGGGGTGTGCCGGGCGGCCAGCAGCCCGAGCGAGGCGGCGACGGAGGGGGCGCCGCGGTCCCGGGCCAGCGCGCCCGCCTCGGCGAGCCGGGCCGCCACGTCCGGGTCGGTGCCGGTGGTCGCCAGGGCCAGGTGCCGGGCCCGCTCGATCGGATCGGAGGCCGCCGTGGACAGCGCGGCGTGCACGGCCCGCCGCTCCTGCGCCGGCGCCTCCGCGTACAGCGCCGCCGAGATCAGCGGATGCGCGAACCGCAGGGCCGGTGCCTCGGGGTCCGTGGTCAGCAGCCCCAGGGCCGCCGCCTGGGCCGTCTCGGCCTCGGCGTGCTCCCGCCCGGCCGCGTGCAGCAGCGCCAGTGTGGGACGGGCACCGGCGCTGGCCACGAGGAGGGTGCGGCGCGCCTCGTCGGACAGCATCTCCAGCCGGTTCAGCACCAGGGCCCGCAGGGAGGTGGGCACCGGCAGCGGCTCACCGGGCCGGGGCCGGGCCGGGCTCTCGGCCAGCGCCCGGCCCAGCTCCAGCGCGAAGAGCGGGTTGCCGCCGCTGGTGCGGTGGATGTCGCGGACCGTCGAACGGGACAGCGGTGTGTAGCCGCGGTGGTCGAGCAACGCCGAGACCTGCGTGCGGTTCAGCGGACCCAGCCGCACGGCCAGCGTGTCGGGCGGGGACGCCGGGAGATGACGGTCGTACTCCTGGCCCTCGGTCCGCACCGCGCACAGCATCTGCACGGGCGTGTCACCCAGCCGGCGGGCCGCGAAACCGAGCAGCTCCGCACTGGCGGCGTCCAGCCACTGCAGGTCGTCGGCGACCACGAGCACCGGGCCCTTGGCGGCGAGGGCACGCAGCGCCGACAGCACGGCCAGCCGCAGCGCCAGACCGTCCCGCTGGAGCGTGGACTCGCCGCGGCCGGTGAGCGCCGACTCCAGGGCGGTGCGCTGGGCGCCGGGCAGCGCACCGGACACGTCGTCCAGCACCAGTCCGAACAGGTCCGCCAGGGCCAGGAAGGGCAGGTGGGATTCCGACTCGGTCGCCGAGCAGCGCAACACCGTCCGGTCCGCGCCGCCGTAATCCGCGGCCAGCGCCCGCAGGACCGTCGACTTTCCAATTCCGGCCGGGCCGTGCAGCAGCACGCTGCCCCCTCGGCCGAGCTGCTCACGCGCCGACGTGAACAGATCCTCCCGGCCGATGACCAGGTCGGGGCGGCTCCTGGGAGGCTCCTGGAAGTCCCGTCGCACGGTCACCTCTCCCCTCCCTGTGTCGTGTCCTGGCCAATATTAGGCAACAGCTGTTTGAATTTCGGAGGGACGGTGTCGTGAGGGAAATAACAACACAGGCAGGCCGGTGAATTCAGCGGAGTCCCGAATGCCGGAACACAGGGCCGGCGCCCCGTCGGGACTTCGTCGGCCCAGCGATCGGACAGGCATCTCGGAAAGCACCACAAACCTACGGCAACCACCCCGCCCGTCGCGCGGCGACCACGGCCTCGCCACGGGTACGGGCCCGCAGCTTCCGCATCGCCGACCGCAGGTACCCCTTGACGGTCTCGGGCGTCACCCCCAGCCGCTCCGCGGCCACCGCGTTCGTGGCCCCCGCGGCGACGCACGCCAGCACGTCCACCTCGCGCGGCGCGAGCCGGACCCGGGCCGCGGAGCCCGTGTCGGCCGTCAGCAGCGCACACGCGCCGAGCAGCTCAGCGCGCAGTTCCGGGTCCGTGATCCGCGGGGCCAGCGCCCGCAGCGCCGAGTGCGCCTCCCGCACCTGCTCCCACCCCGGGCCCGTCCCGGCCCCGGCGGCGAGCGTGCGGGCCTCGTCCCGGACGACCAGCGCCCGCTCCACGTCCCGCGCTGCCTCGACGGCCGTGTCCAGCATCCGCCCGCCCAGCGGCAGAGCCGTGCGCAGCGCCCCGTACAGCACCCCGCGCACCCGGTTGCGCACCACCACCGGCACGGCCAGCACCGAGCGCAGCCCCTCCGCGGCCACGGGCGCGTCGTACTCGTGGCTGATCTGCCGCGACGCCGAGTAGTCCGTCACCACGCACGGACGGGACAACGCCACCGTCTTGCCGCCCAGACCGGTGCCGGACGTCACCACCAGCGACCGCAGCGCATGGGTGGCCGTGCCGCTCAGCTCGCTGATGCGCATCTGCTGCCCGGCCTCCATCAGGCCGCCGAAGGCGACCGGGAGACCCGTGCCGCGCCGCAGACGCAGCAGCGCGTTGCGGATCTCGGCCGCGTCGGACGCGTCTGCTGTCACCTGAATCGCCCCTTCACTACGGCCCCGGTGCGGCCGCACCCCCCGTTCGGGGGTAGTGAGACCCGCATCACGGATTACACGATGGCTCGGAGCCGCCCGGCAATGGTCCGGTACCCAGGAGGACAGATGACATCGGCGACGGAGATGTTCCGCGAGGCGCGGGACTTCCTGCTGGAACACCGTGAGGACTACCCGACGGCCTACGCGGGCTTCCGCTGGCCCCGCCCCGAGTACTTCAACTGGGCGCTGGACTGGTTCGACGAGATCGCCGACGGCAACGCCCGCACCGCCCTGCACCTCGTCGAGGAGGACGGCCGGGAGACCGAGCTGTCCTTCGGCGAGATGTCCGTGCGGTCGGCGCAGTTCGCCACCTGGCTGCGCGACCGGGGCGTGCGCGCCGAGGACCGCATCCTCGTCATGCTCGGCAACCAGGCCGAACTGTGGATCACCGCCCTCGCCGCGATGAAACTGCGCGCGGTGGTCATCCCGGCCACTCCGCTGCTCGGCCCCGCCGACCTGCGCGACCGGGTCGAGCGCGGCCGGGTCCGGCACGTCATCACACGCCCCGAGGACACCGGGAAGTTCGCCGAGGTCCCCGGCGACTACACCCGCATCGCCGCGGGCGCCGCGGGCGCGGTGCCGCAGGGCTGGCTGCCGCTGGACGACGCCTACGGCGCCTCCGCCGCCTTCACCCCCGACGGCCCGACCCGGGCCGACGACCCGCTGATGCTCTACTTCACCTCGGGCACCACCGCCCGGCCCAAACTCGTCGAGCACACCCACACGTCGTACCCGATCGGCCACCTGTCGACCATGTACTGGATCGGCCTGAAACCCGGCGACGTGCATCTGAACATCTCCTCACCCGGCTGGGCCAAGCACGCCTGGTCCAACCTCTTCGCCCCGTGGAACGCCGAGGCGACCGTCTTCCTGCACAACTACACGCGTTTCGACGCCGTTCGTCTCATGACCGAGATGGACCGGGCCGGCGTCACCACCTTCTGCGCCCCGCCGACCGTGTGGCGCATGCTCATCCAGGCCGACCTGACCCAGCTGCGCACCCCGCCGCGCGAGGTCGTCGCGGCCGGTGAGCCGCTCAACCCGGAGGTCATCGAACAGGTCCGCCGCGCCTGGAACCGCACCATCCGGGACGGCTTCGGCCAGACCGAGACGGCCGTCCAGGTCGCCAACAGCCCCGGCCAGCCGCTCAAGACCGGCTCGATGGGCCGTCCCAGCCCCGGTTACCGCGTCGAACTCCTCGACCCGGTCTCCGGTGCCCCGGGCGCCAGGGAGGGCGAGATCGCCCTCGACCTCTCGGAGCACCCTGTCGGCCTGATGACCGGCTACCACGGCGACGCCGACCGCACGGCGGAGGCGATGGCGGGCGGCTACTACCGCACCGGAGACGTCGCCTCCAGGGACGACGAGGGATACCTGACGTACGTCGGGCGCAGCGACGACGTCTTCAAGGCCTCCGACTACAAGATCAGTCCGTTCGAGCTGGAGAGCGCGCTGCTGGAGCACGAGGCGGTCGCCGAGGCGGCGGTCGTGCCCGCCCCGGACGAACTGCGGCTCGCCGTCCCCAAGGCCTACGTCGTCCTGGCGGAGGGCTGGCAGCCCGGCCCCGACACGGCCAAGGTCCTGTTCGAGCACTCCCGCCAGACGCTGGCCCCCTACAAGCGCATCCGCCGCCTGGAGTTCGGCGAGCTGCCCAAGACCGTCTCCGGCAAGATCCGCCGCATCGAGCTGCGTGAGGCCACGGCGGCCGGGTCGGACGCCGAGTACCGCGAGGAGGACTTCCGGTGAATTCCTACAGTCACGGCACCGGCGCCACGGCGCTGCTCGGCGACACCATCGGGGACGACCTGGACCGGGCGGTGGCCGCCTGGCCGGACCGCGAGGCGCTGGTCGACGTACCGTCCGGACGGCGCTGGACGTACGCCGAGTTCGGCGCGGCGGTCGGCGAACTGGCCTCCGCCCTGCACTCCTCCGGCGTCGCCAAGGGCGACCGGGTGGGCATCTGGGCGGTCAACTGCCCCGAGTGGGTGCTCGTCCAGTACGCCACCGCCCGCCTCGGCGCGATCATGGTGAACATCAACCCGGCGTACCGCACCCACGAGGTGGAGTACGTGCTGAAGCAGGCCGGTGTGTCCCTGCTGTTCGCCTCCCTCGGCCACAAGACGAGCGACTACCGGGCGATGGTGGACCAAGTGCGCGGCCACCTGCCGGAGTTGCGGGAGGTGGTCTACTTCGGCGACCCGGGCTGGGAGGCGCTGCTCGGGCGGGCGACCCCCGACGCGGTGTACGACGACCTGTCCTGCGACGACCCGATCAACATCCAGTACACGTCGGGCACGACGGGCTTCCCGAAGGGCGCGACACTCTCCCACCACAACATCCTCAACAACGGCTATTTCGTGGGGGAGACGCTCGGCTACTCCGAGCAGGACCGGATCTGCATCCCGGTGCCCTTCTACCACTGCTTCGGCATGGTGATGGGCAATCTCGCCGCCACCTCGCACGGCGCCTGCATGGTCATCCCGGCCCCCTCCTTCGACCCGAAGGCCACCCTCGAGGCCGTCCAGCAGGAGCGCTGCACCTCCCTCTACGGCGTCCCGACCATGTTCATCGCGGAGCTGAACCTCCCCGACTTCGCGAGCTACGACCTCACCTCCCTGCGCACCGGCATCATGGCGGGCTCGCCCTGCCCGGTGGAGGTGATGAAGCGGGTGGTCGCCGAGATGCACATGGCGGAGGTCTCCATCTGCTACGGCATGACCGAGACGTCCCCTGTGTCCCTGCAGACCCGCAGGGACGACGACCTGGAGCACCGCACCGGCACGGTCGGCCGGGTCCTGCCGCACATCGAGGTGAAGATCGTCGACCCCGCGACGGGCGTCACCCGACCGCGCGGTGAGGCGGGGGAGTTGTGCACCCGCGGCTACAGCGTGATGCTCGGCTACTGGAACGAGCCCGAGAAGACCGCCGAGGCCGTCGACGCGGGCCGCTGGATGCACACGGGCGACCTCGCCGTGATGCGCGAGGACGGCTACGTCGAGATCGTCGGCCGCATCAAGGACATGATCATCCGGGGCGGCGAGAACATCTACCCGCGCGAGATCGAGGAGTTCCTCTACGGCCACCCGAAGATCCAGGACGTCCAGGTCGTCGGCGTCCCGCACGAGCGCTACGGCGAAGAGGTCCTCGCCTGCGTCATCGCCCGCGACCCGGCCGACCCGCCCACGCTGGAGGAGCTCCGGGCCTTCTGCAAGGGGCGGTTGGCCCACTACAAGGTCCCGTCCCGGGTGCGGATCCTCGACTCCTTCCCGATGACGGTGTCCGGGAAGGTACGGAAGGTGGAACTGCGCGAGAGGTTCGCGGACGGCTGACAGGCACGGGTTCGCCGGTCACAGCGGCGCGCGCATGCACACCCGTGGCCAGCGGTCCAGGCCGTGCGCGGCCTCCGTCGCGCGGATCTCGCGCAGGCCGGGGGTCAGGTCCGCATCGGCCAGGGGGCAGAAGCCGAGGCGTGCGTAGTAGGGGGCGTTCCACGGGACGTCCGTGAAGGTCGTCAGCGTCAGGGCCGTCAGGCCCTCCTCACGGGCGTGGCCGGCGGCGTGGGCCAGCAGGGCACGGCCCACACCCCGGCGTGCGGCGCGCGGGTGGACCGAGACCTGCTCGATGTGCAGGGCGCCGTCGACGGGGTCCGCGACGAGATAAGCGGCCGGCCGGTCCCCGTCGTCCACCGCGACCCAGCAGCGGCCCGCGCGGCGGTAGCGCTCCAGGACGTCCAGCGCGGGCGGCTCGTCGTCGGCGATCTCCGGCATGCCGAGGTCGTGGAAGGGCGCGCCGGCGGCCCGTTCGATGTCCTGGAGCACTGGCAGGTCGGCTCGGGTGGCGGGGCGGATGCGCATGCGGCGAGTATCCGTGAGCGGGTGGTGCGGCGGGCCCGGGTTCAGGAGGTCCGCTTCCCGGGGCCGGCGGCGACCAGCGTCTCGGCCGGGGCGTTCACCGGCCGGGGTGTGCCGGTGAGGTCCAGGACGAACAACGGGACGCCCAGGGCGTCGGCGCGGGCCCGGGCGTCGTCCGCGTACCCGGCGAGGGAGAAGTAGAGGCCTTCGGCCGACTCGGTCATGGCTGTCAGCCACAGGCACTCCACGTCCCGCAGCGTCGCCGGGCGCACGGCCGGATCGACCTGCGCGAGGACGCCGCGGGCGGCCAGCCCGATGCCGGACGGGGGCCGCTGGTCCGCCCGGCGGACGCCCCGGTAGCCGAGCCAGCGCAGATACAGCGCGGTGGCCGTGACGGCGTCGAGGGCCGTGCGGATGGTGACGGACCGGAAGGGAGGCTGGGCGGAGCCGACGTCGGCGGCGGGCGCGGCGGCGGCCTCACGCGGACCGGCCGCGTGATCGGGGCCGGGGGTGCCGTCCTGGTCTGCCGCGGGGATGCCGTCCTGGTCCGCCGACACGTCCTGGCCGTGGGGGTCGCACCGGCCCGCTGCCGTGCCCGGGTCGTGGGGGCGGCCTTGCCGGTGCGCCGCCGTGCCCTGCCCGCGGGCGTCCTGTCGGCCCGACGCGGTGCCCGGCTCGCGGGTGTCCGCCTGGCCTGTCGCTGTGTCTGCGATGAGGGCGTCCTCCTGGTCCGTCGCCGTGTCCTGCCCGCCGGTGAGGGGCGTTTCCCCGGTCGGTGCGTCCCGGTGCACGTCGCCGGGGCGGGCCTCCACCACCGCCACCCGCAGGAGCACCCCGCACGCGCACCCCACCTCCGGGCGTGGCCACTCGCCGCGCCGCCCGCAGGATCCGCACCGCACCGTCACCCAGTCGTCCTGCCAGACCCGGTGCGAGACGGGCGTCGCCGAGCCGGCCCGGTCCAGGAGCGGGGCGACCGGCGCACCGCACACACAGGGGTAGGCCGGAGCCGTGTAGCGGTGCTCGCGGCGGCAGGCGGGGCAGCGCACCGGAACGGTCTCGGCCATGGCCACTCCAGAACCGTGTCGCGTCGGGACAGCGGTGCCCATCGTGCTCCCTCGAACCGCCGCCTGTCCGGCGCTTGCCGTCTCTTGACGCCCTTCACCCGCCCCGCATACATTCATTCCAGATCGTAGAAAACAATTTCCGCATTACGGAAGAGCTCACCGCGGGGCGCGACGGGAGTGCGAATCCGACAGCCGAAGCAGGAGTACTCGATGGCTCGAATGACCGCTGCCCGCGCGGCAGTTGAGATCCTCAAGCGCGAGGGCATCACCGACGCGTTCGGTGTCCCGGGCGCGGCGATCAACCCCTTCTACGCGGCGCTCAAAGCCTCCGGCGGCATCGCCCACACCCTCGCCCGGCACGTCGAGGGCGCCTCGCACATGGCCGAGGGCTACACCCGGACCCGTCCGGGCAACATCGGCCTGTGCATCGGCACTTCGGGCCCGGCCGGCACCGACATGATCACGGGCCTGTACTCCGCGATCGGCGACTCCATCCCGATCCTGTGCATCACCGGCCAGGCCCCGACCGCGGTGATCCACAAGGAGGACTTCCAGGCCGTCGACATCGCCTCCATCGCCAAGCCGGTCACCAAGATGGCCGTCACCGTCCTGGAGGCCGCGCAGGTCCCGGGCGTCTTCCAGCAGGCGTTCCACCTGATGCGCTCCGGCCGTCCCGGGCCCGTCCTCATCGACCTGCCGATCGACGTGCAGCTGACGGAGATCGAGTTCGACCCGGAGACCTACGAGCCGCTCCCGGTCTACAAGCCTGCCGCCAGCCGTGCCCAGATCGAGAAGGCGATCGGGATGCTGAACGCCTCGCAGCGGCCCCTGATCGTCGCGGGCGGCGGCGTCATCAACGCGGACGCCGCCGAACTGCTCGTCCGTTTCGCCGAGTTGACCGGCACCCCCGTCGTCCCCACCCTGATGGGCTGGGGCCTGCTGCCCGACGACCACGAGCTGAACGCCGGCATGGTCGGCCTCCAGACCTCGCACCGCTACGGCAACGCGACCTTCCTGGAGTCCGACTTCGTCCTCGGCATCGGCAACCGCTGGGCCAACCGTCACACCGGCAGGCTCGACGTCTACACGGCCGGTCGGACGTTCGTCCACGTCGACATCGAGCCCACCCAGATCGGCAGGATCTTCGCCCCGGACTACGGCATCGCCTCCGACGCCAGGGCAGCCCTGGAGCTGTTCGTCGAGGTCGCCGAGGAGCTGAAGGCCGAGGGCCGGCTGCCCGACCGCTCCGCGTGGGCCGCCTCCGCACAGGAGCGCAAGGCGACCCTCCAGCGCCGTACGCACTTCGACGACATCCCGATCAAGCCGCAGCGCGTCTACGAGGAGATGAACAAGGCCTTCGGCCCGGAGACCCGGTACGTCTCCACCATCGGTCTCTCGCAGATCGCCGGCGCGCAGATGCTGCACGTCTACCGGCCCCGGCACTGGATCAACTGCGGCCAGGCCGGCCCGCTCGGCTGGACCATCCCGGCCGCGCTCGGCGTCGCGAAGGCCGACCCCGAGGCGCCCGTCGTCGCGCTCTCCGGCGACTACGACTTCCAGTTCATGCTGGAGGAACTGGCCGTCGGCGCACAGCACAGGATCCCGTACGTCCACGTCCTGGTGAACAACTCCTACCTGGGGCTGATCCGCCAGGCGCAGCGGGCGTTCGACATCGACTTCCAGGTCAAGCTGGAGTTCGAGAACATCAACGCGCCCGAACTCGGCGTCTACGGCGTCGACCACGTCAGGGTCGCCGAGGGCCTGGGCTGCAAGGCGATCCGCGTCACCGACCCCGCCGAGCTGGGCGGTGCCTTCGAGCAGGCCAAGAAGCTGGCCGCGGAGTACCGGGTCCCGGTCGTCGTCGAGGCGATCCTGGAGCGCGTCACCAACATCTCCATGTCGACGACGAACGACATCGGCAACGTCGTGGAGTTCGAGGAGATCGCCACGGAGCCGGGCCATGCGCCGACGTCGATCAAACCGCTGAAGGTCTGAGGCCCGCACGGCGCAAGGGGCGGCCCGTCCGGAAGGACGGAGCCGCCCCTCACGCGTTCCCGGCCACCTCGAAATGCGCCGGGCACCTCACTCGCCGCCCCCGCCTTCGCCTGCACCGCCGCCGCACGCCGGACAAAGGCGCCCGCCGCACGGTACGCGCGGCGGTGGTGGCGGTCGATCCGGACCGGGAAGAGGCACCGGTACGGTGCCGAGCATGGTGATCGACGAAGGCTTCCACGAGGTTTCCGGTGCGGACGTCCCCGGGGTGGTCGAGGAGGCCTCCCGCCAGGGCGTGCCCGTGTTCACACTGTCCACCGGCGGGCGGACCGACGAGGAGGCGTTCTTCGCGGCGGTGCGGCAGACGCTGCCGCTGGACCCGCCGCTGGGGACCTTCCGGAGGGTGTGGGACGCCCTCTCGGATTCGGTCTGGGGCGGGCTCCGGGCGCTGGAGGCTCCCCGCGTGGTCATCGTCTGGCCCGACGCCGGGCCCGTCGCGGACGCGCACGGTGATCTCCGGATCGCGCTGGACATCCTCCGCGACCTGGTCGCGACCCACGCGGAAGCCCGGTACACCGGCGGAAGGCCGACCCGGATCTCGGTCTACGTCGCACCGGCCTCAGGCGCTGGAGGAGAAACGCCGGCGGAGGGTCGAACGGCTTCCTGACACCCCTTCGTCACCCGGGCAGGGGCAGGGGCAGGGGCAGGGGCAGGGAACGGGCCGTGGGGAGGGGGCGGGTGCGGCAACGCGTCGGCGCGCTCACGCGTCGTGGTGCTCCGAAAGGCCCGGCCAGTCGTCCGGGCCGCCGCCCTGCCACTCGACGAGATCGCTCTCCGCGACATCGGTGACGTACAGGTCGGCCAGGCGCAGGATCTCGGCGACGTCGTCGGTGTGCGTGGCGACGCCCAGCGGCTCCTCACCCAGGGTGACCCGGCGGGAGCCGTCCAGGGCAGGAGCGTGGACCACGACATGCGGATGCTCGGCGGGAGGTGCCATGCCTCCAGGCTGCTGCGAACGGGACGGTTCCGCACCCCGGGGACGGGCTGGCCGTCCGGCGGCGCGAGGCTGGGCGCGACAGGACGTTCGCGCCGCCGGACGGGGTTCGGGGAGAGGGGTGGTACTGGGACCGCGGCGGGTGCGACGGGCTCCGGGGCCGGTTTCCCTCAGGTCGAGAAACCGGCCCGGGCCCTTCACCACCGCACTGGCTCGCAGCCGCCGCGGTCCGCGCCCTGACCGTGCCCGTGCCCGGGGGACCACCCCTCATCCGGGTCGCCCCGGGCTTGTCGGGCACGGTCAGGGGGTTCAGTCCTCGCGCAGGGCGCGGACCGCCTCCTCCACGCGCCGCCCGTACTCGGGGTCGGCGGCGTGGAAGTGCGCGAGGTTCTTGTCGATCACGTCGTCGCGGGAGACCTGGGACAGGCCCCCGGCGATGTTCGCGACCAGGCGGGACTTCTCCTCGGCGGACATCAGCCGGTACAGCTCGCCCGCCTGGAAGAAGTCGTCGTCCTTGGTGTGCGCGGGCGCCGCGTGGGTGCCCGTGTGGCCGGAGACCGCCAGCGGCGCCGACAGCGGGCGGCCGGTCTCGACCGGGCCGTCGTAGGAGTTCGGCTCGTAGTTCTTGGCGTACCGGCCCTGCGGGTTGGACGCCATGAGGCCGTCCCGGCCGTAGTTCTGCGCGGTCGTGGCCTTCGGCGCGTTGACCGCCAGCAGCGTGTGGTTGACGCCCAGGCGGTAGCGGTGGGCGTCCGCGTAGGCGAAGAGCCGGCCCTGGAGCATCTTGTCGGGTGAGGGGCCGATGCCCGGCACGAAGTTGTTCGGGGAGAACGCGGCCTGCTCGACCTCCGCGAAGACGTTGTCCGGGTTGCGGTCCAGCACCAGCCGGCCCACGCGCCGCAGCGGGTAGTCCGCGTGCGGCCACACCTTCGTCAGGTCGAACGGGTTGAAGCGGTACTCCGCCGCCTCGGCCGCCGGCATGATCTGGACGTACAGGGTCCAGGACGGGTGCACGCCCCGCTCGATGGCCTGGAGCAGGTCCGTCTGGTGCGAGCCCGGGTCCTTGCCCGCGATCTCGGCCGCCTGCTCGCTGCTCAGGGACCGGACGCCCTGGTTGGTCTTGAAGTGGTACTTGACGAAGAAGGCCTCGCCCCGGCCGTTCGTCCACTGGTAGGTGTGCGAGCCGTAGCCGTTCATGTGGCGGTACGAGGCCGGGATGCCGCGGTCGCCCATCAGCCAGGTCACCTGGTGCGTGGCCTCGGGGGAGTGGGCCCAGAAGTCCCAGACGTTGTCCGGCTCCTGACGGCCCGTGAACGGGTCGCGCTTCTGCGAGTGGATGAAGTCCGGGAACTTGATCGGGTCCTTGATGAAGAACACCGGGGTGTTGTTCCCGACGAGGTCGTAATTGCCTTCCTCCGTGTAGAACTTCACCGCGAAACCGCGCGGGTCGCGCACCGCGTCCGCGCCGCCGAGCGAGTCGGCCACGGTCGAGAAGCGCACGAACACCTCGGTGCGCTTGCCCACCCCGCCGAGGAAGTCGGCGTGCGTGAACTCCGTGACGTCGTCGGTGACTTCGAAGTGTCCGTAGGCGCCCGAGCCGCGGGCGTGCACCACGCGCTCCGGGATGCGCTCGCGGTTGAAGCGCGCCAGCTTCTCCAGCAGATGCTGGTCCTGGAGCAGGAGCGGGCCGCCGATGCCGGCGGTGGCGGAGTTCTGGTTGTCGGCGACGGGGGCGCCGGACTCGGTGGTGAGCACGCGCTGCGACATCGTGACCTTCCGTACGAGAGGGCAGCGGAAAAATGTTTCCGCTTTGTGGAGCCTAGGATCGGGGTGAGCGGGGCGTCAACAGTTTGTTGAAGCGAAGGGCATGGCTGGTTCCGGGCGGCGCCGCCCCTCTGGGCGCGACAGGACAGGTGTCAGGGGCGGCGCCGCCCGGGTCTGGGGACCCCCGGGGTCACGAGGGCCGGGCAGGGGTCAGAGCTGCGCGCCGGAGAGCCGCTCCACGGCCCGCAGCAGCGCCGAGTGGTCCAGGCCGCCGTCGCCCTGCGCGCGCAGGCTCGCGATCAGCTGGGCGACCACGGCACCGACGGGCAGGGCCGCGCCGACGGTGCGGGCGGCGTCGGTGACGATGCCCATGTCCTTGTGGTGCAGGTCGATCCGGAAGCCCGGCTTGAAGTCGCGGGCGAGGAAGTTGTCCTTCTTGCGGGTCAGCACGGTCGAGCCGGCGAGCCCGCCGCCCAGGACGTCCAGGGCGGCCTTCAGGTCCACGCCGGACTTCTCCAGGAAGACCACGGCCTCGGCGCACGCCTGGATGTTCACGGCGACGATCAGCTGGTTGGCGGCCTTCACGGTCTGGCCGGAGCCGTGCGGGCCGCACAGCACGATGGTCCTGCCGAGCGCCTGGAAGATCGGCTCGGCCTCGTCGAAGTCGGCCTGCTCGCCGCCCACCATGATGGACAGCACCGCCTCGATCGCGCCGGCCTCACCGCCGGACACCGGGGCGTCCAGTATGCGAACGCCCTTGTCCTTCGCGGCCTTCGCCAGGTCGACCGAGGTCTGCGGGGTGATCGAGGACATGTCGATCAGCAGCGCCCCGGACCTCGCGTTCTCCAGGATGCCGTCCGGGCCGTAGGCGATGGCCTCGACCTGCGGGGAGGCCGGGACCATCGTGATGACGACGTCGGCGTCCCGCACGGCCTCGGCGATCGAGCCGGCGGCGGTGCCGCCGGCGGCGGCCAGGCGGTCCAGCTTGTCCTGCTCCAGGGTGTAGCCGGTGACCTGGTAACCCGCCTTGATCAGGTTCTCGGACATGGGGGAGCCCATGATGCCGAGGCCGATCCAGGCCACCTTGGGGAGAGTGGTGCTCATGATGGGGTGCCTTTCGGTGAAGGGGGGTCAGCGGGACAGCCAGTCGAAGGCCTCGGCGCTCGGGCGGTCGCCCGGCTTGTACTCGAGGCCGACCCAGCCGTCGTAACCCGCCTTGTTCAGTCGGTCGAGGAGGTCTTCGAGGGGCAGCGAGCCCGTGCCCGGCGCGCCGCGGCCCGGGTTGTCGGCGATCTGCACGTGCCCGGTCTTCGAGGCGAACCGCTCGATGACCGACGGGAGGTCCTCGCCGTTCATGGACAGGTGGTAGAGGTCCATGAGGAAGCGGGCGTTGCCCAGCCCGGTCGCCTCGTTGACCCGGTCGACGACCTCCACGGCCGCCGGGGCCGACACCAGCGGGTACAGCGGGGACTCGGGCCGGTTCAGCGCCTCGATCAGCACGATCGCGCCGATCCGGTCGGCGGCCCGGGCGGCGAGGACCAGGTTCTCCAGCGCGAGCGCGTCCTGCTCGGCCGGGTCCACGCCCTCGACGCGGTTGCCGTACAGCGCGTTGAGCGCCGTGCAGCCCAGGGAGGCGGCGAAGTCGGCGGCCACATCGATGTTGGCGCGGAACCGCTCCGACTGCGCGCCGGGGATCGACAGGGCGCCGCGGTCCGGGCCCGGGAGCTGCCCGGCGTAGAAGTTCAGGCCGGTCAGCTGTACGCCGGCGTCCTCGATCGCGCGCTTCAGGGCGTCGAGCTCGGACCGCTCGGGGACGGGTGAGTCGACCCAGGGCCACCACAGCTCGACCGCGGAGAAGCCCGCCGCGGCGGCCGCCGCGGGACGCTCCAGGAGGGGGAGCTCCGTGAAGAGGATCGACAGGTTGACGTTGAAGCGCTGGTCTGCGAATCCCATCGGGGCGGCGCTCCCTTCCGTGTCTTCCATGGTGCGTCACCCATGGCGCTTATTCCGTATTGCGGAATCTTACTTCTGCTTAACGGAAGATTGCCTGTGCGGTGCGAGGGCTGTCAAGAGGGGCTGCCGGAAAGCCCGCCCCGCGCGTTAGGTTGAGCGCGTGCGACTGAGAGTGGAGTTCACGACCGAGCCGTTCGACCTGGACGAGGCCCCCGCGCACGCGGTGGTGGCCCGCGAGGTCGTGGAGGCCGCCGAGCTGGACGCCGTGGACGTGGGCCCGTTCGGCAACACCGCGCAGGGCGGTGCCGACGCGGTGCTCGCCGCCGTGGACGCCCTGCTCCGCAGGACGCTGGAGGCCGGCGCCACCCGGGTCACGCTCCAGGTCAACGTGGTCGAGGAGGGCGAGGCGTGAGCGGCGCGGGGGACGAGCCGTTCATCGCGGCCGTCAAACCCCTGGTCGACGCCATGGGCGGCGAGATGATCCCGCCCGACGAGGCCGGCCCCGACGACGTCGTCCTCGCCTGGGAGGGCCGGGACGCCGTCGCCGTGCGGCTGCCGCAGCTCGCCGACTCCCTCGATCACATCCTGGCCGCCATGGAGCGCCGCAAGGGCATGCCGCTGGCCGATCTGGACCGCAGGGCCAAGCAGGAGGTCGTACGGATACTCGAGGCGCGCGGCGCCTTCTCCGTACGGCACGGGGTGGAGACCGTGGCGAGCGCCCTCGGCGTCAGCCGCTTCACCGTCTACAACTACCTCAACCGCGAGAAGGGGGCCTGAGGGTCCGCGCGGCACCGGTCCGGTTTCACGCCACCGAATTTTCAACAAACTGTTGACGTGCTGTCGCGGAAGGGCGTTAGCTAGCGGCACGCCCGTTCAGCACGAAGGCCGTATCCGGCCACGGAGGCTCCCGTGACGTCCACTTCCACGCCGCCGGGCCTGGCCCGGTTCAACACGCTCGAGGAGCACGCGGCCCTCACCGCCCTCCACGAGGCGTGCGCCTCCACGGCGTGGGCGAAGCGCCTGCTGGCCGCCCGCCCCTACGCCACCTTCGAGGACCTGTACGCCGCGAGCGACGCCGCCATGGCGGAGCTGACCGCCGCGGACCTCGACGAGGCCATGGCCGGTCACCCACCCATCGGCCGCCCCAAGCCCGGTGACCCCACCTCGGCGCGGGAGCAGCGCGGCATGGCCGGCGCCTCCGACGCGCTCAAGGCGGAGATGCTGGAGCTGAACCTCGCCTACCAGGAGAGGTTCGGGCACGTCTTCCTGATCTGCGCCACCGGCCGCACCGGCGAGCAGATGCGCGACGCGGTCAGGGAGCGGATCGGCAACACGCCGGAGCAGGAGCGGGAGATCGTCCGCACCGAACTGGGGAAGATCAACCGCATCCGTCTGGCCCGACTCGTCGAAGAGGACTGACAGCACCATGAGCACCTCCGCCACCGCCTCCGTGTCCACGCACATCCTGGACACCAGCGTCGGCCGCCCCGCCGAGGGCGTCGCCGTCCGGCTCCGCGCCCGCACCGGCCGGAGTGCTGACTGGCAGGCGCTCGGCGGCTCCGCGACCGACGCGGACGGGCGGTGCAAGGACCTGCCGGCGCTGCCGGAGGGCACCACCCACGTACGGCTCGACTTCGCGGTGGAGCCGTACTTCGAAGAATCTGCGAAGAAGCAAGCCGATGCGCAGCAGGACGCCCCCGCGAATCGGGACAGCGGTGCGTTCTTTCCAGAGGTGGTGATCACCTTCGCCGTAGAGGCCGGTGAGCACTACCACGTACCGCTGCTGCTCAACCCGTTCGGCTACTCCGTATACCGAGGGAGCTAGCTAAAGATGGCAGACATTTCCCGCCCTGCCCGTCCTGTGATCCTGGGACAGAACCAGTACGGCAAGGCCGAGAACCGGGTCGTCAAGATCACGCGGGACGGCGCCACCCACCACATCAAGGACCTGAACGTCTCCGTCGCCCTGAGCGGCGACATGGACGAGGTCCACTACTCCGGCTCGAACGCGAACGTCCTGCCGACCGACACCACCAAGAACACGGTGTACGCGTTCGCCAAGGAACACGGCATCGAGTCCGCCGAGCAGTTCGGCATCCACCTCGCCCGGCACTTCGTCACCAGCCAGGAGCCGATCCACCGGGCCCGCATCCGCATCGAGGAGTACGCCTGGGAGCGGATCGAGGCCTCCGACGCCACCTCGCAGTTCATCGGCGCTGACGAGGTCAAGCACTCCTTCGTCCGCAAGGGCCAGGAGACCCGGCTGACCCAGATCACCTACGACGGCGAGAAGTGGGAGGTGATCTCGGGCCTGAAGGACCTCGTCGTGATGAACTCGACCAACTCCGAGTTCTGGGGCTACGTCAAGGACAAGTACACGACGCTGAAGGAGGCCTACGACCGCATCCTGGCCACCGAGGTCTCCGGCCGCTGGCGGTTCAACTGGACCGACGACGAGCAGCGCATGCCGAACTGGGAGAAGTCCTACGAGCAGGTGCGCAAGCACATGCTCCAGGCCTTCGCCGAGACGTACTCGCTCTCGCTCCAGCAGACGCTGTACCAGATGGGTTCGCGGATCATCAACCACCGCAGCGAGATCGACGAGGTCCGCTTCTCCCTGCCGAACAAGCACCACTTCCTGGTCGATCTGGAGCCGTTCGGGCTGAAGAACGACAACGAGGTGTACTACGCCGCCGACCGCCCCTACGGCCTGATCGAGGCGACGATCCTCAGGGACGGCTGCGAGGCGCGGATCCCCGAGGACCTCACCAACCTCTGACGTTCCCTCTTTCGGCACCCGTGGCCGGGGAACCCTCCTCCCGGCCACGGCACTCAAAATCCCAGGGTCCTGCCGTGCCCTCTCCAATTCAGCACACTCCGTGAAAAGGGACGAACCATGGCAGCAGAGCGGCGCATCGTCATCGAGAACTGCGCGATCGCGACCGTCGACGGACACGACACCGAGTACGCCTCCGGACACGTCGTCCTCGCCGGCAACCGCATCGAGTCCCTCGGCGCGGGCGCGGCCCCCGAGGGCCTGGACAACGTCGCACGCCGTATCGACGCCTCCGGCCACCTCGTGACCCCCGGCCTGATCAACACCCACCACCACTTCTACCAGTGGATCACCCGCGGCCTGGCCACCGACCACAACCTCTTCGACTGGCTCGTCGCGCTCTACCCCACCTGGGCGCGCATCGACGAGCCGATGGTCCGTGCGGCCGCCCAGGGCTCCCTCGCCATGATGGCCCGCGGCGGCGTCACCACCGCCATGGACCACCACTACGTCTTCCCGCGGGGCTCCGGCGACCTCTCCGGCGCGATCATCGGCGCCGCCCGCGACATGGGCGTCCGCTTCACCCTCGCCCGCGGCTCCATGGACCGCAGCGAGAAGGACGGCGGCCTGCCCCCGGACTTCGCCGTCGAGACCCTCGACGGGGCGCTGGCCGCCACCGAGGAGACCGTGCGCCGGCACCACGACTCCTCCTTCGACGCCATGACCCAGGTCGCCGTCGCACCCTGCTCCCCCTTCTCCGTCTCCACCGAACTGCTCCGCGACGGCGCCCAGTTGGCCCGCCGACTCGGTGTCCGCCTGCACACCCACGGCTCGGAGACCGTGGAGGAGGAGAAGTTCTGCCATGAACTGTTCGGCATGGGCCCGACCGACTACTTCGAGTCCACCGGCTGGCTCGGCGAGGACGTGTGGATGGCGCACTGCGTCCACATGAACGACTCCGACATCGCCGCCTTCGCCCGCTCCCGCACCGGCGTCGCGCACTGCCCGTCCTCCAACGCCCGCCTCGCCGCCGGAATCGCCCGCGTCCCCGACATGCTCGCGGCCGGCGTCCCCGTCGGACTCGGCGTCGACGGCACCGCCTCCAACGAGTCCGGCGAACTCCACACCGAGCTGCGCAACGCCCTCCTCATCAACCGCCTCGGCGCCCACAGGGAAGCCGCCCTGAACGCCCGTCAGGCCCTGCGCCTTGGCACGTACGGCGGCGCCCAGGTGCTGGGCCGGGCGGCGGAGACCGGCTCCCTGGAGCCCGGCAAGCTCGCCGACCTCGTGCTGTGGAAGCTGGACACGCTCGCCCACGCCTCCATCGCCGACCCGGTGACCGCCCTGGTCTTCGGCGCGGCCGCCCCGGTCACCGCGTCCTTCGTGGACGGCCGGCAGATCGTCGAGGACGGGCGGCTGCTCACGGCCGACGAGGACGCCATCGCCCGCGCCACGCGCGAGCAGGCCCGGCGCCTGGCGGAGATCGCCGCCCGGGCCTGAACACCCCGATGACTCCGGCCGGGAGGGACGGCTCCCGGCCGGTGGCCGTGAACCCGAGCGGGGTCCACGGCGGTCGTCTCCGGGGCGCACGTACCCGCGCGCCCCGGAACGGCCACCCCGTCCGCCGCATGCCCGGTCCCTCCCCAAGGTCTCGGCTTCGCCCGAGCAGGGAGGCACCCCCCATGACCACACCCGCACCACCTCCCTGACACCCACGGCGGCCCTCGGGCACAGCCGTGTAACCGACCGGAGGGACGCCGCCGTGGCCGACCACCCCGTTGACGAAAAACTCCCCGCGCTCAAGATGGCGACGACCGGCCTCCAGCACGTGGCCGCCATGTACGCCGGAGTCGTCGCCCCACCCCTGATCGTCGGCGCGGCCATCGGCCTGACCGCCACCGACCTGACCTTCCTCACCGGCGCCTGCCTGTTCACCGCGGGCCTCGCCACCTTCCTGCAGACCCTCGGCATCTGGAAGATCGGCGCCCGGCTGCCGTTCGTCAACGGCGTCACCTTCGCCGGTGTCGCCCCGATGACCGCGATCGTCGCCTCCACCGAGGACAAGTCCGACGCCCTGCCGATCATCTTCGGCGCGGTCGTCGTCGCCGGACTCCTGGGCTTCCTGGCCGCCCCCGTCTTCTGCAAGGCGATCCGCTTCTTCCCGCCCGTCGTGACCGGCACGGTCATCACCCTCATCGGCATATCCCTGCTCCCGGTCGCCTTCGGCTGGGCGCAGGGACCGAACCCGGCCGCCCACGACTACGGTTCGGCGACCAACCTGGGGCTCGCCGCCGCCACCCTGCTGATCGTCCTGTTGCTGCGCCGCTTCACCACGGGCTTCGTCAAGCAGATCGCCGTGCTGCTCGGCCTGGTGATCGGCACGCTCATCGCGATCCCGTTCGGCGCCACGGACTTCGGCCCGGTCACGGACGCGGCCGTCATCGGCTTCCCCGCCCCGTTCCACTTCGGCGCACCGCAGTTCCAGCTCGCCGCGATCATCTCGATGTGCGTGGTGATGGTGGTGTCGATGACCGAGTCGACCGCCGACATGCTGGCGTTGGGCGAGATCGTCGAGCGCCCGGCCGACGAGAAGACCATCGCCGCCGGCCTGCGCGCCGACACCCTCGGCTCGGCGATCAGCCCCCTCTTCAACGGCTTCATGTGCAGCGCCTTCGCGCAGAACATCGGCCTGGTCGCCATGACGAGGATCCGCAGCCGGTACGTCGTCGCCGCGGGCGGCGGCTTCCTGGTGCTGATGGGCCTGTGCCCGATGGCCGCCTCGCTGATCGCCGTCGTACCGCGCCCGGTGCTCGGCGGGGCCGGCGTGGTCCTGTTCGGCTCGGTCGCCGCCAGCGGCATCCAGACCCTGGTCCGGGCCGCCCTGGACAAGGACAACAACGTCCTGATCGTGGCCGTCTCGCTGGCCGTCGGCATCATCCCCATCACGGCGCCGGAGTTCTACCACGCCTTCCCGGAGACGGCCCGCATCGTCCTGGACTCGGGCATCTCCACGGGCTGTGTGGCCGCCGTGCTGCTCAACCTCGTCTTCAACCACCTGGGCAAGGGCACCCGCGACGCCCAGGACGTGACCCACCCGATGGAGACGGGCGAGGAGCTCACGGGCCCACCCAAGGCCCCGGCCGCGTCCTGAGCCCGCCGGACTCCGCTTAGGCTTCTGCCTTGGTCAACCCGTGGTTGACCGGGGGATCAGGGGACAAGGGGGAGACGGGCCGATGAACCACGCGACCGAGGTGTTCCAGCCGTTGCGGGCGGACGATCCGCCCGTGGTCGCCGGGTACCGCCTCGTGGCCCGGCTCGGCGCGGGCGGCATGGGCCGCGTCTACCTGTCGCACACGCAGGGCGGGCGGCCGGTGGCCCTCAAGGTGATCCGGCCGGAACTGGCCGACGACCCCGACTTCCGGCGCCGGTTCCGCCGGGAGGTGGAGGCGGCCCGGCGGGTCCGGGGCGCCTACACGGCCGAGCTGATCGACGCCGACGCCGACGGCACACCGCCCTGGGCGGCCACGCTGTACGTGCCCGGCCCGTCCCTCACCGACGCCGTCGCCCGGCGCGGTCCGCTGCCCGTCCCCGCGGTGCTGTGGCTGATGGCGGGGGTGGCCGAGGCACTCCAGGCCGTCCACGCCGCCGGCATCGTGCACCGCGACCTCAAGCCGTCCAACGTGCTGCTCGCCGCCGACGGACCGCGCGTGATCGACTTCGGCATCTCGCTGGCCGCCGACTTCACCTCGTACACCGTCACCGGCGCCGCCGTGGGCACGCCCCACTTCATGGCTCCTGAGCAGGCGTCCGCGGGCGAGGTCACGGCGGCCACCGATGTCTTCGCGCTGGGCCAGACGGCCGCGTTCGCGGCCCTCGGCCGCCCGCTCTACGGGGAGGGCCCCGCGGTCGGCGTGCTGTACCGGATCGTGCACGACCGGCCCGAGCTGTCCGTGCTGCCCGAGCAGCTCCGACCGCTGTTCGCCCGC
Source organism: Streptomyces sp. NPDC043685 (assembly GCF_056436585.1). Taxonomy (NCBI): domain Bacteria; kingdom Bacillati; phylum Actinomycetota; class Actinomycetes; order Kitasatosporales; family Streptomycetaceae; genus Streptomyces; species Streptomyces sp. NPDC043685. The sequence continues at coordinate 665,329 of NZ_JBWKCH010000006.1, forward strand.
TGCCTTGCCGCCGACCCGAAGGACAGGGCGGACCTGGCGGAGGTCGTCGACTGGTGCCGGCGGCGACTGGGGCCGGACGCCGACGCGGGCGCGGGCCCGGCCGTGTGGCGGGACGTCATGGGACCGGAGCCGACGGTCCCGTCCCCGCTCCCCACTCCCACGCGCGTCATGCCCGAGCCGCTGGTCGTCACCCAGCCGCAGCGGCTGCCCGGCCGGCCGGGAGAGCGGCGGACGCGGCGACGGCGCACCGCGCTGATCACGGCCGCGGCCGTGACGGCGGGGGCGGCGGCGCTCGGGGGCCTGCTGTGGACGGTCCAGGACGCGGGCGACAGGTTCCACGACTGGGTGGCGGGCGCACCGGCGAGCCCGGACCCGCACCGGTCCGGGCGGTCGTCGGGGCCGGGGCCGTCGACGGAGTCCGAAGGCCGGACCGAAGCGTCGGGGACCGTCGGGCGGACGCCGGAGGGGGCCGAGCCCTCCCCGGCGAAGTCACCGTCACCACCGCGGGTCGAATCACAGGCCCTGCTGATGCTGACCCCGGAGAGCTCGCTGAGTTTCCGCGAGCCGTTCATGCGCGACGACCGCAAGGGGGACATCCGCTTCGACTGCGAGAACGTCGGCTGCGCCGTGGAGAGCGACACCAGCGTCTTCCTTCAGCTGTTCGGCAAGGCGGGGGCCACCCTCGACGAGTGCCGGCTGATGCTCGCCAGTGCCGACCGGCACCGCTGGACCCTGGCCGGGGCGGCCGCCGGCACCGAGATCTGCGTCAAGCACAAGAACGGGGACATCGCCCTGCTCGTGCTCCAGACCAAGTTGACGGCGCTGCCCGACATCGCCTTCCTGCAACTGGACATGACGATCTGGCGAGACGCCGCCTAGAGCCCGAACAGCGCCGGGTTCGACGCCAGCTTCCGGAGGACGTCCGCGGGGTCGGCGACCATCCTGCGCTTCTCCAGGTCCAGGATGCCGCCGACCGCCGTGATCTCGGCCGCCACCGTGCCGTCGGCCTTCACGACGCTCTGCCGGATCCGGAACGTCTTGCCTCCGCCCCACTCGAAGGCGCAGGTCACCTCGACCTCGTCGCCCGCGAGCAGCTCACGTTGGTAGCGGATGGTTGTCTCCAGGGCGACCGGGCCCACGCCGCTGCCGATGAGGGCGGACTGACTGATCCCCGCGGCCTGGAGCAGCGACCAGCGGGCGTGCTCCGCGTAGTTCAGGTAGACCGCCTGGTTGAGATGCCCCTGCACATCCGTCTCGTATCCACGGACGGTCACAGGGACGGAAAACGGCTCGCTCACGGCTTTCCCTTCTCGCGCCGGATCTCTCGCACCGGACTCTCGTGCACTGCGCAACGACCCACCGATCTTGGCATGCCCCTCACATCCGGCGCGGCGAAGCGAGCAGATACCGGTCCCCGCCGCGCGGCTCGCGGTGCTCGCTCACCTGCCAGCCCGCCCCTTCCAGGGTGGCCGCGCAGGCCCGCAGCGCCTCTGTGTCCGGCTCGTGCACGGCGACGGCCTCCGGCTGCGGGGTCTCCCGTACCCGGTAGCCCCCGCCCTCCTGCCCCGCCGGAGCGTGCCCGGCGGCCTCCAGGGCCAGCGCGGCGGCCTGTACCAGATGCCCGCGCTCCCAGCCGCACGGCCGGTCCACGGACCCGTCCGGGTTGGTCATCCGGCGCAGCTCCAGCAGCCCCTGCCAGGCGCTGTGCACCTCCCGGCGCCGGGCGGGCCCGGCCTGCGCCGCACCTTGCTCACCACCGACGCGGGCGGCGAACACGCCCGTCGCCGCCGGGGTCCGCTCCCCGGTGGTCACGGGCGCCTGTGTGATGCCCTGCCGCACCCGGTGCCCCTCCGGCGTCAGGAAGTGATCGTGCGGCGGGCGGGGGTGGCGGAAGGCGAAGCCCCGCTTCACCAGTGCCGTGAGCTGCGACTCCGTGCCCCGGAGCCGCCCGGTGACGGGGTCGGCGGCATCGATGACACGCCGCTGCGCGGCGGTCGGCGGTCGGGTCACGGCGTAATCCTCTCCGGCCGGTCTCGGGCACGGGCCCACCTGCTCGAAGGCTACGACCCGCCACTGACAGCCGCGTCCCCACCGGCCGCCCCGGCTACTGGCGGTACCCGCCGAGGAAGCGCCCGATCCGGCCGATCGCCGCCTCCAGGTCCTCCGCGTGCGGCAGCGTCAGGATGCGGAAGTGGTCCGGGGCCGGCCAGTTGAAGCCGGTGCCCTGGACCACCTGGATCTTCTCCCGCAGCAGCAGGTCCAGCACGAACCGCTCGTCGTCGTGGATCCTGTGCACCTTGGGGTCGAGGCGAGGGAAGGCGTACAGCGCGCCCTTCGGCTTCACACAGGTCACCCCCGGGATCTCGTTGAGCATCCGCCAGGCCACGTCCCGCTGCTCCAGCAGCCGCCCGCCCGGTGCGGTCAGCTCGCGGATGGACTGCCGGCCGCCGAGCGCGGCCTGGATGGCGTACTGCGCGGGCGCGTTGGCGCACAGCCGCATGGAGGCCAGCATGGTCAGGCCCTCCAGGTAGTTCTTCGCGTGCTGCCTCGGGCCCGTCACCACCAGCCAGCCGGAGCGGAAGCCCGCCACGCGGTAGGTCTTGGACAGGCCGCAGAAGGTGAGGACCACCAGGTCCGGGGCGAGGGCGGCGGCCGAGTGGTGCACGGCGTCGTCGTAGAGGATCTGGTCGTAGATCTCGTCGGCGAAGACCATGAGGCCGTGCCGCCGGGCGAGGTCGAGGATGCCCTCGACGATCTCCCTGGGGTAGACCGCGCCGGTGGGGTTGTTCGGGTTGATGATCACGACCGCCTTCGTCCGGTCGGTGATCTTCGCTGCCATGTCGTCGAGGTCGGGGTACCAGTCGGCCTGTTCGTCGCACAGGTAGTGGACCGCCTTGCCGCCCGCGAGGGTCGTCACCGCCGTCCAGAGGGGGAAGTCGGGGGCGGGGATCAGGATCTCGTCGCCGTCCTCGATGAGCGCCTGGACGGCCATCGACACCAGTTCCGAGACGCCGTTGCCGAGGAAGACATCGTCGACGCCGACCTCCAGGCCGAGCGTCTGGTACCGCTGGGCCACGGCGCGGCGGGCCGAGAGGATGCCGCGCGAGTCGGTGTAGCCGTGGGCCTGCGGCAGCATCCGGATCATGTCCTGGAGGATCTCCTCCGGTGCCTCGAACCCGAACAGCGCCGGATTGCCGGTGTTCAGGCGCAGCACGCTGTGGCCCGCCTTCTCCAGTGCGTTGGCCTGCTCGATGACCGGGCCGCGGATCTCGTAACAGACCTCGCTGAGTTTGCTCGACTGCCGGAACTCCATGCGCTGCTTCCCCTCTGGCGACTGGTGTTGCTTGGTTTTACCAAGTAGGCGCTTGGAAAGTCCAACAAGTTGTCTAGACTGCGTCGCATGCCACCTCGCCGAAGCTACGACCAGTACTGCTCCGCCGCCCGTGCGCTCGACGTCGTCGGTGACCGCTGGACCCTGCTGATCGTCAGGGAGCTCCTCGCCGGTCCCCGCCGCTACACCGACCTGCACGCGGATCTGCCCGGCGTCAGCACGGACGTACTCGCCTCGCGGCTGAAGGACATGGAGCGCGACGGTCTGGCGACCCGGCGCCGGCTGCCGCCGCCCGGTGCGGCGTACGTGTACGAAGTCACGCCTCGCGGACGCGCGTTGCTGCCCGTGCTCCAGGCGCTGGGGGAGTGGGGGCAGGCAGAACTCGGTGAGCGCAGGCCGACGGACGCGGTGCGGGCGCACTGGTTCGCCCTGCCCCTGCTGCGCCTGCTCGACGGCGAGGGACTCGTCGAAGTGCGGCTGGAGGAGGGCCTGTTCCATCTGCACGCCGGTGCCGAGGACGGGCCCGTGTACGGCGACGGACCCGCCCCCGCGGAGCCGGACGCCCGGCTGGTCCTGGACACCGCCACGTGCACGGCCCTGGCCCGCGGGGAGCTGAGCCTGGCCCAGGCCGTGCGGGACGGCCGGGCCGGGGTGAGCGGCGAGGGCGCCCTCGCCACGTCACTGCGCGAGGAAGGCGAGAAGGCCCGCACGGGGCGGGCCTTCTGAAAGCCGGTCAGGTTCTGAGCGGTCAGGTGTGGGGCTGTCAGGTGTGGGGCGGTCAACCGTGGGCCGGTCAGGTGCCCGGCGGCACCCGGGAGGGCCGTCCCGTCCCGCGCGTCAGCGCGTACCCGCCGACCCCGGCCAGGGCGGCGAGCACGCCACCGAGCGCCGTCCACACCCAGCGGTCCGACCACCAGCCGGACGCCCAGCCGTCCTCGGGTTCCAGTCCGGCCAGCACCGCGGCGTCCTCGCGCTCCTCGCCGGGCTTGCTGGCGATCCCGGGCACCAGCGGCTCGGCGAGCGAGCCGTCCACCGCCGCCGATCCGCCGATGTCCTTGGAGTCCACCCGCATCTCGGTGTCGACCCGGAGGCCGAGGTCGGCGGTGGGGACGCCGATGGCCGTCAGCCGGACGTAGTAGGTGCCGGGCAGCGGGTCGTTGGCCCACGGCTCCGACCAGGCCCGGACCGTGCGCAGCACACAGGCGAGTTCGACGGAGGAGGCGTCCGCAGCGGCCGTGCGCGTCTGCGCCCCGTACTGACAGGCCTGACGGCGGCGCAGACCGTCGTAGACGTCGATCTGCCAGGTCTGGGAGGCGTGGGTCTCCGGGAGCTTCACCTTCGCCTCGACGGTGGGGCGCTGACCGGTGTCCGCGGGGAACGACCAGTACAGGTAGTCCCCCGTGGAGCCGCTCGCCGTGGCCGACCGGCCCTGCTCGATCTCCGCCGCCGTACGGAACGATGTGCCGGCCCGCGTGGGGGCCGACGCGCCGTCCTGCGACGGGCTCGGCGAGGCGTCGGCGGCCGCCGGGGCTGCCGCCACACCGAGGAACAGCAGTGCCATGCTCAACGCTCGTGCCACTCGCATCAGTTGGTCCTCCAGACCGCGACCCGCCAGCGCGACAGCCAGCCCCAGACGAGACCGGCGAGGAAGCCGGTGAGGATCAGCACGCCGAGCAGCCACCAGCCGCGGCCCAGACCGAAGGCGGCCACGTCGCCGGCCTGGCTGGGGGCGTCCACGATGTCCACCGTCAGCTCCAGCGGCAGGCCCGGCGTGGTCTTCACGCCCGAGGCCGCCGAGAAGGAGTGCGAGACGGACAGGCACACCGCCTCGGCGGGCGCGTCCTCGTCGTCGCTGTCGGCCTTCGGGTAACGCAGGCCCGTCGAGATCACGTCGGTACGGCCGTTGCCCGCGGCCTCGCCGCGCACGATCTCGCGGCCCTTGGACGTCACGGCCCGCATCAGCACCCCGTAGCCGGGGTTCACGGCCCGGTCCGCGGCGACGCTCACCGAGGCGCGCAGCTCCTGCCCCGGCCGCACGTCCACCCGGTACCAGCGCTGCTGCCCGAACTCGGCGCGGTCGGTGTACAGGCCCGACTTCAGCGCCGGCGCCCCGGCACACCGGTCGGCACCCTCCGCCGGCACCGGCGTCACCACCGGATCGGCCGCCCGGTCCACCAACTCGTTCACCCGGTCGGTGAGTTCGTCCTGATGCTCGACCGAGGTGTAGGTGCCGCCGGTGGCCTCGGCGATGCAGCTCAGCTGCCGGCTCAGCTTGGCGGTGGGCACCAGGCCCAGCGTGTCGATGGTCAGGCCGATGCCCTTGGCCGCGATCTCGCGGGCCACCTCGCACGGGTCGAGCGGGGCGCAGGTGTCCTCGCCGTCGCTGATCAGCACGATGCGCTTGGAACCGCTGCCCCCGTCCAGGTCACCGGCCGCCTTCAGCAGGGCCGGGCCGATCGGCGTCCAGCCCGTCGGGCTGAGCGTGGCGACGGCCGTCTTGGCCTCCGTGCGGTCGAGCGGACCGACCGGGTAGAGCTGCGCGGTGTCCTTGCAGCCCGTCTTCCGGTCGTCCCCCGGATAGTTCGCGCCGAGGGTGCGGATGCCGAGTTCGACCTCCTCGGGCGTCGCGTCGAGCACCTCGTTGAACGCCTGCTTCGCGGCGGCCATCCGCGACCGGCCGTCGATGTCCCGCGCCCGCATCGAGCCGCTCACGTCGAGGACGAGGTCGACCTTGGGGGCGTCCTGGCCCGTGGGTTCACCGGCCAACGCCCCGGCCGGGAAGGCGAGCCCGGCCGTCAGCGCGGCGAGCAGGGTACAGACCCCTGCCGCCAGCCGTGTTCTTGTGATCATCGCCGGATCCTATTGATCACCCCGCTCCGGCTCCAAAACGGGGCTCAGCGCAGCGGATTGGGCAGTTCCGCCCACTGGTCCCCGGGCGTGCGCGGTGAGAGCCGCATCAGCGTCAGCGCCTTGGCGGGCAGGGGATCCGCGCACAGCGCCGCCAGGTCGGGGGTGCGCGGCAGATCCCGGACGGCCGCCTCCAGGGCCGCGGCCAGCGCAGGACCCGACCCGGCCGTCCCGGCCAGGGCGCCCGCCACGAGCGAGCCGAACAGCTTGCGCCGCAGGGCGCGTTCGTCGTCCGTGACCATCCGGGCGGGCAGCTCGGGCACCTCGATACCGTGCCGGGCCAGACGGGCCGGGCTGACACGGATGTCGGCCAGGTCGCGGTAGACCAGCCGCAGGGGCTCACCCGTCCTGGAGAGGACCACCAGGAGGTTCTGGCCGTGTGCCTCCAGGGCCACGCCCAGCTCCAGCAGCCGCAGCCCGACCGTGAGGGCGAGCCGGGCGAAAGCGGCCAGCCAGGCGGGGGAGCCGGGCAGATCCGTCGTGGCGAGCGCCGCCACCGGCAGGACCCGTTCACCGCTGCCCGCGTACGTCTGCGGCGACTCCCGCAGGACGGCCGCGAAGTCCGGGGAACCGGCCGCCGCCGCACCCAGCGTGCGGGTGACGTGCAGCAGTCCGTCCGTGCGCGCCGCCGGGATCCCGGCGAAGTCCGACAGCACCGCCGACGCGGCCACCGACGGCAGGGAGATGTCCCGCACCGAGGACGTCAGCCGGGCACTCAGCGAGGTCTTCACCTGCGGCCCGCCGGGCAGGGCCAGAGTCCGCAGGGACATCAGCGGATGCGCGGGGCGCCGCTCCTCGCACGTCCGCTTCAGCACATGCTCCGCCTGCCACGGATGCACCGGCAGCACCACCCGCCCCTCATCCCGCAGCTCGTCCGGCCACGCGCCCGTCACCAGGCACTCCTCCGCCCGCACCGGCACCAGCCCCAGCTCCACGACCGGCCGGTGCTCGGGCCCGTAGGCCAGCTGCTCGGCCACCGAGAAGCCGGGCCGCGACCGGCACGTCGGATGGAACGGGTGCCCGTCGACGATCCGCTGCTCCCACTCCCAGTCGCTCTCCGGCCAGTCGCCCCCCTCGTCCTCCTGCCCCGCCCGCGACAACGCCAGCGAGGCGACGCTGTGCCCGAGTTCGGCGGCGAAGGAAGCGGAGTGCGCGACGGCGAGGTCCGTCATCAGCCGCGCCGGATCCTCGTACACCGCCTCACCGAGCCGTACGACGGTGACGTACGCGCCGGTCGCGTACGGGTCGGGCCGGGGGCCGTGCAGCCGGCGGCCGTCCGACAGCGACAGCGTGAGCCCGTCCCCGTCCGGCTCCCTGCGGGTCACCCAGGGCAGCGGATCATGGGCCAGACCGCGCCACAGGCGGGACAGCACGGCCGCCCGGGCGCCGGGCAGTTCGGCCTCGTACCGCGGCAGCAGGCCGGGCCGAACGACGGACAGCTCGTCGGCGACCTCGGTCTCGGCGGTGGGGGGACGGTGCACGGGCGGGCTCCTCGGGTACGCATAGGGGGCGTCACAGCGGAATGGCGACGACCTCCATACTGATCATCTCCGCCCGGAACGCTGGAAGGACCGTAGGGACGAGTGGAACGCGTGGACCTCATGCCCCCGCCCGCCGACGACGACTCGGCCCACGGTGACGACCCGGCCACCGGTGCCCTCGCCGACGCATATGCCGCCGTACCCCTGCTGAACTGCCTGCTGCGGGAGGTCGCCCGGCCGGTGCGCCAGGAGGGCGACCGCAGTGTCCACCGGCTGCCCGGCGGCGACCGGCTGCTGCGGGTGCGCGGAGCACGGCGGCCTGCCGAGCCGGAGATCGAGGTCGCGGGCGCCTGGCACCGCGTCGGCCACACCGAGCTGGTCGAGCTCGTCGCCGAGGAACTGCGCCGGCACACCGGTCTGCCCAACCACGAACTGCCCGCCGAGATGCTCGCCAGCCGGGACGTCGTGGCCGCCCTGCTCGCCGCACGGGCCCGGGCCACCCCGCCCGACGACCTCTACCTGCGCTCCGAGCAGTCCCTCCTCACCGGCCACACCCACCACCCGGCCCCCAAGGCACGCGGGAGCGGCCCCGCCACCGGCTGGCTGCCGTACGCGCCCGAGGCCTACGCCAGCTTTCCGATGGCCCTGCTCGGGCTGCGGGAGGACGCCGTCGTCGAGGAGGGCGACACCTCCGCCCTCGACGCCCTCGGCACCGCCCCGCCCGGTTACCGCCTCCTTCCGGCCCACCCCTGGCAGCTCGATCTCGCCGCGCAGGAGCTCGCCGGAGCCTTCGCGGACGGCAGGCTGATCCGGCTCGGCACCACCGCCTCCGAGGCCTGGCCCACGGCCGCGATCCGCACGCTCTACAAGCCCGAGCGGGATCTCTTCCTCAAGTTCAGCCTGGACGTGCGCATCACCAACGACATCCGCCGCCTGTGGCGCCACGACCTGCTCGCCCTGCGCAGGACGGACGCGGCCGTGTGCGCCTCCTTCGAGACGTTCGGCGGGCACTCGGCCTGGCTCAGCGACCGCGGCTACCGCACCGCCGACTTCGCCTTCGAGGCCCTGGCCGTCCTCGTCCGCGACGGCTTCGGCGAGCGTCTGCTGCCCGGTGCGACCCCGCTGCTGGCCGCCGGTCTCGTCGAGGGCTTCGACGGCAGCCCGCTCGACCGTGCCGCCGACCCCGGGACCTGGTGGGCGGCCTATCTGGCCCAGGTCGTGCCCCCGGCGCTGACGGCGTTCGCCGAGCACGGCGTGGTCATCGAGGCCCACCTCCAGAACACCCTGGTCGCCGTCGACGCCGACGGCCTGCCGGTGCAGGCGCTGTACCGGGACGCCGAGGGCGTGAAACTGCTGCCGGACGTGCCGCGCCGGGCCGGCTGGGAGCGGCTCGTGTACTGCCTGGTGGTCAACCACCTGATGGAGATCGCCGGCGCCCTCGCCGAACGCCACCCCGGGTTCGACCCCTGGCCCGCGGCCCGTCGTGAACTCGCCCGCCACGACCTTCCGGAGATCCCCGCGCTGCTCACCTCACCGACCCTGCCCGCCAAGACCAACCTGCTGCTGCGCTGGACGGGCGCGGACGGCGCCGACGCCCGCTACCTTCCGCTGCCCAACCCGCTGAGGGAAGGGACCTGACCCGCCGGGCCCGGCACCCGCGTGACATGATCATCGCCATGCGCAGAGAGGGAGGGAGCGGCATGTCCGCGACGCCGGACGCTGGAGTCCCCTGCCGCATCGTCGTCTGCCGGGATTGTTGTTGCGGCACCCGCAAGATCAGAGGCGTCGATCACGCCGCCCAGACAGACCGCCTGCGCGAGGCGGCACCGGTACGTGTCTCCGACTGCCTCGACGTCTGCGACCAGGCCAACGTCATCGTCGTCCAGCCCTCCACCGAGGGCCGGGCCGCCGGGGGCCGTCCGGTGTGGCTGGGACTGGTCAACGACCAGGCCGCCACCGAGGACGTCGTCTCCTGGGTGCGTGCGGGCGGCCCCGGCGTCGCGCCGGTGCCCGAGATCCTCGACCTGTACGTCTTCAGCCCGTTCACGAGGCGCGCCGCCGACAGCTCATGAGACATGTCAGGACTCCTTGCCGTCGACGAGGGCTGCCGGGTCGACCACGCTCGGGTGTTCCGACCAGAAGGCGGGCGCCCTCAGCCGCCGCACGATCATGAGGACGACACCCGCGAGGACGAGGCCGACGCCGATGACGAGCGGCGGTCCGAGCCCGAACCACGAGACGCCGCTGTAGGAGTTGGCGGGGTCGGACAGGTCCGCCACGGACTCCACCAGCAGCCACGCCAGCAGGCCGGAGCCGATCAGCGGGCCGAGGCCGATGAAGAAGAGGTCGCGGGCGCTGCGGGTCAACTGGCGGCGGTAGTACACCGCGCAGGCGAGTCCCGTGAGCGCGTAGTAGAAGGCGATCAGCAGGGACAGGGCGGTGAGGGAGTCGAACAGGGCGTCCTCGCTGAGGTGGTAGAGGACGAGGTACCAGGCGATGGCGATGCCGGCGACCCACCAGGTGCTCACGTCGGGGGTACGGAAGCGCGGGTGGATGCGGCCGAAGTGCGCGGGCAGGGCGTGCCGGCGGGCCATCGACAGGCCGGTGCGCGAGGCCGGGATGATCGTCGTCTGCGTGGAGGCGAGCGCGGACGTGGACACCGCCAGCAGCACGACCCAGTCCCAGCCGCCCATGGCCTCCTCGGCGAGCAGGGCGAAGACGAACTCCTCCTCCGCCGCGTTCTCGGCGAGGTACTCCGTCCCGGCGTACGCCACGACCGCGAAGGCGACCGCGAGGTAGGTCACCAGCAGCAGCACCGTCGACCAGACGGCCGCCCTGCCCGGGGCGGTGGCCGAGTCCTCGACCTCCTCGGTGAGGTTGACCGCCGACTCCCACCCCCAGTAGATGAACACGCCCAGCAGCAAGGACGCGGTCAGTGACGCTCCGCCGGCCCCGAACGGGTTCAGCCAGCCGAACCCCGGGTCGAGGGAGTCGAGGGTGCCGGTGCCGGCGTAGACGCGCTGGAGCGCCACCACGGCGAAGGCCAGCAGACAGACGACCTGCGCCAGGATGAGGACGTTCTGAACCTTGGCCGAGACCTCGGTGCCGATGACGCACACGGCCGTCATCAGCAGGATGAGCAGCACCGTGAGCACCTGGCGCACCACGTCGTTCTCGGCCCACCCGTCCAGGCCGACGGCGAGCAGGAAGAACGTCACGGCGACGTCCGCGAGCGATCCGACGACCAGGACGCCGGTCATCGTGATGGCCCAGCCGCCGAGCCAGCCGGCCCAGGGCCCCATGGCCCGGGTGACCCAGGAGAACGTCGTGCCGCAGTCCTGGTCGACCTTGTTGAGGTGGTAGAACGCCGACGCGATCAGCAGCATGGGCACGAACGACGCGAGCATCACACCGGGGGCGTGGATGCCGACCAGCGCCACGATCGGGCCGATGACCGCCGCCACGGAGTACGCGGGGGACGTCGCGTTGAGCCCGATGACCAGCGCGTCGAGGAACCCGATGGCGTCGGGCTTGAGGCTCGCGTGCGGGGGCCGGCCCGCGTCCGTGCCGTCGTCGGCCATGCTCCCTCGCTCCCTGTGTGTGCGTCCATACAACAGGGAGCCAAGGGGCGTATCAGCGATTCATGGACTTTTCGGGCTTCATGTCGACATCCGGCTCCGCACCAGCAGCCACGGCGGTCATCAGGCCGGCGCGCGCAACCGGTCGGGCGTGTCGGCCCGGCGCGCGACCAGCAGCAGCCAGCCCGGCGAGCCCCACCTGCGTCGGCGCCCGGCTCCGGCGCGGTCAGTCGCCGGTTGTCTTGTCCATCAACGCGCCGTACGCCAGTTGCAGCGTGTCCGCCCCGGCCAGGGCGGCGAGCGTGCCCATGGCGGTCCGGGTCGCGCGCGGCCAGAGCAGCTGGCCTGCGGTCAGGGCCGAGGCGACCCAGACGCTCATGCAGAACGGGCAGGTCGCGAGCTCGCCGACGGTGTGCCTGCCCTGCTCGGGCTGTGCCTCCTCGTGCAGCTCGGCGGGGCCCTGCGGCCCGACGTACCGGGTGAAGGGGGCGCGTAGCGGACTGGTCACGGCCGCCTTGCTGAGCAGCCGGCTCAGCCGGAACGTCGCCACCGACGTCAGCACCACGTCCCACGGCTCGGGCCGCTCGGGCACCGGGCGCCCGCTGCGCCGTACCGCCGTGGTCCAGGCCGCCGTGCAGGCCGCGAAGCCCGCCATGGCCGCGAGGTAGCCGCCCAGCGGCCGGTCGTGCCCGGCCGAGTAGTCCCGGCCGGCGCGCCTCAGTGCCCCGTGCAGCCGGCGCGTCAGACGGTTGTCAGTCATGGTCTCCGTGTCCATGGGCAGCCCCCGATCGTGTCGTGTTCCGTCGCCCGGCCGGTTCCCCGCCGTTCTGGTGACGCAGCCGCACCTCGACGTGCCCGTCGGTGATCCGCGTCTCGAAGGAGGGCTGGGGCGCGGTGGCGGGTCCGCGTACGTTCCAGCCGTCGGAGAGCCGGAAGACACTGCCGTGCCACGGGCACCGCACACAGCCGTCTGCGACCGTGCCCTCGGACAGCGGCCCCGCGAGGTGGCTGCACCGGTCGGCCAGCGCGTGGATCGCCCCGCCGGTCTCGCGCACCACCAGCACCGGCACGTCGTCCACGCTGCGCCGCACCGGCTCCCCGGCGGGGAACTCGTCGACGGTTCCGATCCGGTGCCAGCCCGCGGAGACGACGTTCGGGACCTCTTCGGCGTGGTTGGCTCCGGAGGCCTGCCGGTAGGCCAGGTGGCCGCCCAGCATGCCGCCGGCCCCGACCGCCGTCAGCCCCAGGAAGCCGTAGGCCCGGCCCGCCCCCTCGCGGCCCTTGACACGGCAGGCGAGCGAGGCGGCGTACAGGCCGACGGCCACCGTGTTGGACAGGGCGTGCACCAGTCCGATCCGCTGCTGGCGGGGATGCAGCTCCGCCCAGTCGACCCAGCCGGCCACGGCCGCGGGAGCCGCCGAGCCCAGCCCGACCCCGATCAGCAGCCGCGACGCGCGGGAGTGGCCGGGGCTCAGGTCCAGGACCGCCGCCGACAGCCAGCTCCCTATCGGCACCTGCACCATCAGCGGGTGCACGGGGTGTCCCAGCCACCTTCCGTGCAGCAGGTCCCGGCCGGGCCCCAGGGGCAGGGCCCGCACACGCTTGCGGAGCGTGTCGATCACCGCATCGGCCCTGGACTCGTGTTCCAGGCGGTCCAGCAACCACAGGAGACGGTTCTGCCGCATCAGGCGGCGGCGTGGGGTTGCGCTCATGCTCGGCCGGGTCCCCACCCGCACCAGCGGCAAACGGCACCTCGCGTGCGACGTCGCGGCGGCTGCCCAGCTCGGGCCCCGGACCAGCGACCCTCGCCGGCTGTCACGCCCGGTTACCATGGCCCCTTCGGATTCCGCCCCTTGGGGAGCCCTGGACCATGCTGAGAGAGGTCACCGCGACCCGCTACGTCGAACCCCTGCGGTCCGGCGGTTCCGTCCCCGGCGTCGTCGAGGCGGACGACCTCGGCACCTACGTCGTGAAGTTCACCGGCTCCGCGCAGGGCCGCAAGGCGCTCGTCGCCGAGGTGATCGTCGGGGAGCTGGCCCGCGCCCTCGGGCTGCGCTTCCCCGAGCTGGTCCTGGTGCGGTTCGACCCGGAGATCGCGCGGCACGAGCCGCACCAGGAGGTCCGCGACCTGCACGCGGCCAGCGCGGGCGTCAACCTCGGCATGGATCACCTTCCCGGCGCCCTGGACCTCACCCCGGAGATCGCCCGGGTCTTCCCCGTCGATCGGCTGGAGGCGGGCAGGATCGTCTGGCTCGACGCCCTGACCGTGAACGTCGACCGCACGGTCCACAGCTCCAACCTGATGGTCTGGCCCACCCTCGGCGTCGCGCCCCCGCGCCTGTGGCTGATCGACCACGGCGCCGCGCTGGTCTTCCACCACCGCTGGGACGGTTCGGACCCCCGCAAGGCCTACGACTTCCGGCACCACGCCCTCGGTCACTACGGGCCCGACGTCCGGGCCGCCGACGCCGAGCTGGCACCCCGGGTCACCGAGGAGCTGCTGCGGCGGATCCTCGCCGAGGTCCCGGACGCCTGGCTCGCGGACGAGCCGGCTTTCGCCACCCCGGACGAGGTGCGCGAGGCCTATGTGACCTACCTTCTCGCCCGCGCCCGGGCCTCCGCGCACTGGCTTCCGACCGGCTTCCCCACCCGGGAGGAGCTCGCCGCCGAGGACGTCCAGCGGGCCGCGAGGAACCAGCGGGGACGCCCCGCCTGGCTCAAACAGGTGCCCGACCTGCACGGCAAGCCCGCGGCCCGGCAGGACTGGTCGGCGCACCTCGGGTGAGCGGCCGTACGCGACGGAGCGGCCCGGGGAAGGCCCCGGGCCGCTCCGCGTGTCGGCGTCCCCGCCGCGTCAGCCCTTGAGCTGCTCGTACGCCGGCAGCGTCAGGAAGTCGGCGTAGTCCTCGTCGAGGGAGACCGTCAGCAGCAGGTCGTGGGCCTGCTGCCAGTTGCCGGCCGCGAAGGCCTCCTCGCCGATCTCCGCCTTGATGTTCGCGAGTTCCTCGGCGGCGACCTTGCGGGCCAGCTCGGCGGTGACCTGCTCGCCGTTGTCCAGGACGACCTCCGCGTTGATCCACTGCCAGATCTGGGAGCGGGAGATCTCGGCGGTGGCCGCGTCCTCCATCAGGTTGAAGATGGCGACCGCGCCGAGGCCGCGCAGCCACGCCTCGATGTAACGGATGCCGACCTGCACGGCGTTGACCAGACCCGCGTAGGTGGGCTTGGCGTCGAGCGAGTCGATGGCGATCAGGTCGGCCGCCTCGACCTCGACGTCCTCGCGCAGCCGGTCCTTCTGGTTCGGCTTGTCGCCGAGGACCTTGTCGAAGGACTCCATGGCGATCGGCACCAGGTCGGGGTGGGCGACCCAGGAGCCGTCGAAACCGTCGTTCGCCTCGCGGTCCTTGTCGGCGCGGACCTTCTCGAAGGCGACCTTGTTGACCTCGGCGTCCCGCCGGGAGGGGATGAAGGCCGCCATGCCGCCGATGGCGTGCGCGCCGCGCTTGTGGCAGGTGCGGACGAGGAGTTCGGTGTAGGCGCGCATGAACGGGGCCGTCATCGTCACCGCGTTGCGGTCCGGCAGGACGAACCTGGCGCCGCCGTCACGGAAGTTCTTGACGATGGAGAACAGGTAGTCCCAGCGGCCCGCGTTCAGCCCGGAGGCGTGGTCGCGCAGTTCGTAGAGGATCTCCTCCATCTCGTACGCGGCGGTGATCGTCTCGATGAGGACGGTCGCGCGGACCGTGCCGTGCGGGATGCCGCAGTACTCCTGCGCGAAGACGAACACCTCGTTCCACAGGCGCGCCTCCAGGTGGGACTCCGTCTTCGGGAGGTAGAAGTACGGGCCCTTGCCGAGGTCCAGCAGGCGCTGGGCGTTGTGGAAGAAGTACAGGCCGAAGTCGACGAGGGCGCCGGGCACGGGTGTGCCGTCGGCGTCGACGAGGTGGCGCTCGTTCAGGTGCCAGCCGCGCGGGCGCATCACGACCGTCGCGAGTTCCTCGTCGGCCTTCAGGGTGTACGACTTGCCGGACTTCGGGTCGGTGAAGTCGATGTTCCGGGTGTAGGCGTCGATCAGGTTGACCTGGCCGAGGACCACGTTCTCCCAGGTGGGCGCGGAGGCGTCCTCGAAGTCCGCGAGCCACACCCTGGCGCCCGAGTTGAGGGCGTTGATGGTCATCTTGCGATCGGTGGGGCCGGTGATCTCGACCCGGCGGTCGTTCAGGGCGTCCGGGGCCGTGGCGACCTTCCAGGAGTCGTCGGCGCGGACCGCGGCGGTCTCCGGGAGGAAGTCGAGGGTGCAGGTGCGGGCGATCTCGGCGCGGCGCTCGGCGCGGCGGGCGAGGAGTTCGTCACGCCGGGGCGTGAACCGCCGGTGCAGCTCGGCCACGAAGGCGAGTGCCGCTTCGGTGAGGACCTCCTCCTGCCGGGGCAGGGGCTCGGCGTCGACGATGGCCAGCGGGGACGGCGCTGGAGCGGACATGAACGGTCACTTCCTTCAGCGAGCTGTGAAGACGAGCCGGCGTGCGTGGCACCGGGTGCCAGTCTTCCCGGATACGGCGTTCGGCGCCCGGGCAGCCATCGGGCGCTTCTGAACAGTGGATACTAGTTTCCTCATGGTGGAAGTTCAATCGTCTGTTGACGTCGAGATTCTCCGGGTCGAGGCAAGGTGGCGCTCCGTGCCACCCCGCTCACTCCGGGCGCTCACTCCAAGTGGCTCAGATCGGCCGGGGTGTCGATATCGAACGGCTGGGCGATGTCCCCGCACTCGACGAAGGTGATCGCCTGCCGGTGCTCCTTCAGGTAGGCGCGTGCCCCCCGGTCGCCGGTCGCGGTCGCGGCGACCCCCGTCCAGTGGGCGGCCCCGAACAGCACCGGGTGCCCGCGTACGCCGTCGTAGGCGGCCGATGCGAGGGACTCCTTTCCCTCGTACGCCGCGAGGACCCGGGCCACCGCGTCCGGCCCGATGCCGGGCTGGTCGACGAGCGAGACCAGTGCGGCCCGGGCGCCGGTGCCGGCGAGCGAGTCGAGCCCGGTGCGCAGCGAACTGCCCATGCCCTGCTCCCAGTCGGGGTTGTCGACCAGGACGCAGCCCGGCAGTGCGGCGCGTGCGCGCACGTCGTCGGCCTGGGCGCCCAGGACCACGTGGACTGTCGCGCAGCCGCCCTCCCGCAGCACCCGCACCGCGTGTTCCACGAGCGGCCGTCCCCGGTGGGGGAGCAGCGCCTTGGGCCGTCCGCCGAGCCGCCGCCCGCCCCCGGCGGCCAGCAGCAGCCCCGCAACCGCTTGCACCCCGCCCGTCGTCTCCGGTGTCGTCATGCCTCCTGCATACCGCACGCCCCGCACAGGGGTACGACAGCGCGCGGCGAGCCTCGGACAGGCGTGCGCCTCGGGCCAGAAAGTCACGCAGTGAGACAAGTCGATGACGCAATGGACTGGCGCCTGGTGGTCCGCGTCGTTTACTGTCGCCCGCACCGACCGGCCGGGCGGCCGACGCCCGTACGGTCAGGGGGACTTCGCGTCGGAAGGGCACGCGCACGGCGAGGTGCGAGGGGGAGGACTGTGTTGCGGAGCGTGGAGCAGAAGCGGCAGGGGCCTGTGACCGGCGGCGAGGAGGACCCGCGCGTGACGGAGCTGTGCTCCGCCGTGTCCCGGTTGCGCCGTCGACTGGCCGCCCATCCCGGCGAGTTCGCCGACCGGAGCATCGCCGAGGAGGAACTGGCCGCGCTGGCGGCGATGGCCGCCGACGGCCTTCCCGAGATCCCCCGCCTGCACCGCTCGCTCCTGCTGATCGCGGGCGCGATCGGCTCGGTGAGCGCGCTTTCCGCGGAGCTGACGGAGGTCCGGCGCGCGGTGGACCTCTTCGGAGGCCCGATGCGCGGCCAGGGCTGAGAACCGGCCCACCGCCCGGAACGGCGATCGGCCACGCCGTCGACCGGACGACCCCGGCACGCTCTGCCGGTTCGGTGTCCGGTGGGTGTGGCTCGCGGCGTTACTCGGGCCCGGTCTGCTGCACGCCCGGGTGCGGTCTCATCGGTCGCCGCCTCGGTGTGCGGGCGGCCCGGGCGTGCCCAGGGGGCTGAGCCCGTCCCGGCCTCCCTGGAGGGGTGACCCGGCTCTTCAGCCCGCCCGGCGCTCCGAAGGGCTGGGCCGGGTCGCCCGCAGGGGCGGCTGGGGCGTCAGGCCGGGCTCTGGCTGGCGAGGGCCGCGGACAGTTCGCCGGCGACCTGCTGGAGGACCGGCACGATCTTGTCCGTCGCCGCCTCCGTGACCCGGCCGGCCGGGCCGGAGATGGAGATGGCCGCGGCGGTGGGGGAGTCCGGCACCGGGACCGCGAGGCAGCGGACCCCGATCTCCTGCTCGTTGTCGTCGATGGCGTAACCCTGCCGGCGTACGTCCTCCAGGGCCGCGAGGAAGCCGTCGGCCGTCGTGATCGTCTTCTCCGTCGCGGCGGGCATGCCCGTACGGGACAGCAGCGCCCGCACCTCCTCCGGCGGGAAACCGGCGAGCAGGGCCTTGCCCACCCCCGTGGAGTGCGGCAGCACCCGCCGGCCGACCTCCGTGAACATCCGCATCGAGTGCTTCGACGGCACCTGCGCCACGTAGACGATCTCGTCGCCGTCCAGCAGCGCCATGTTCGCCGTCTCGCCGGTCTCCTCGACCAGCCGCGCGAGATACGGCCGTGCCCAGGTGCCCAGCAGCCGGGAGGCCGACTCGCCGAGCCGGATCAGGCGCGGGCCGAGCGCGTACCGGCGGTTGGGCTGCTGGCGGACGTAGCCACAGGCCACCAGCGTGCGCATCAGGCGGTGGATGGTCGGCAGGGGTAGCCCGCTGCTCGCGGACAGCTCGCTCAGGCCGACCTCGCCGCCCGCGTCCGCCATCCGTTCGAGCAGGTCGAAGGCGCGCTCCAGGGACTGGACCCCGCCGTTGGCGGAGGACCGGGCGGAGTCGGTGGTGCTGGCGCTGGACGTCGGCACGGCGCGTTCCTTTCGGGCGGGCGGGAAGGGCAGAAGCCTACCCGGCAGTCGGTTGACTCCCCGCTTGGACGTAGCTACGTTCTGCTTGCTGGAAGTTTAATTCCGCTTTATGGAAACGTCCAGGAGTTTCGCCGGAAGGGCGCCGTGGTCCAGTGTGCCCTTGACGGGGCGGGAGAGGGAGTGAAAACTCCTTCAACAGAAAGTTGAATTCCGTTACGCGGAAGTAAGCGGAAGTAAGGGGTTCGGGTGTCCGACACTGAACTGGTGCTGCGCTCGACGCGCGTCATCACTCCCGAGGGAACACGTGCCGCCTCCGTTGCCGTGGCCGACGGCAGGATCACGGCCGTCCTCCCGCACGACGCTCCCGTACCGCGGGGCGCCCGTCTGGAGGACCTGGGCGACCACGTCCTGCTGCCCGGCCTGGTCGACACCCACGTGCACGTCAACGACCCCGGCCGCACCGAGTGGGAGGGCTTCTGGACCGCCACCCGCGCCGCGGCGGCCGGCGGCATCACCACCCTCGTCGACATGCCCCTCAACTCCCTCCCGCCCACCACGACCGTCCCGCACCTGCGCACCAAGCAGCGGGTCGCCGCCGACAAGGCGCACATCGACGTGGGTTTCTGGGGCGGCGCCCTGCCCGACAACACCAAGGAACTCCGGTCGCTGCACGAGGCCGGCGTCTTCGGCTTCAAGGCGTTCCTGTCGCCGTCCGGCGTGGACGAGTTCCCGCACCTGGAGCGGGAGCCCCTGGCCCGCACGATGGCCGAGATCGCCGCCTTCGACGGACTGCTCATCGTGCACGCCGAGGACCCCCGCCTCCTCGCCGCGGCCCCGCAGCAGCCGGGCCCGAAGTACGCCGACTTCCTCGCCTCCCGCCCCCGGGACGCCGAGGACAGCGCCATCGCCCAGCTCATCCGCGAGGCGAAGGCACTGAACGCGCGCGTGCACGTCCTGCACCTCTCCTCCAGCGACGCCCTGCCGATGATCGCCGAGGCGCGGGCGGAGGGCGTCCGCGTCACCGTGGAGACGTGCCCCCACTACCTCACCCTCACCGCCGAGGAAGTCCCCGACGGCGCCAGCGAGTTCAAGTGCTGCCCGCCCATCCGCGAGAGCGCCAACCAGGACCTGCTCTGGCAGGCGCTCGCCGACGGCACCATCGACTGCGTCGTCACCGACCACTCCCCGTCCACGGCCGACCTGAAGACCGACGACTTCGCGACGGCCTGGGGCGGCATCTCCGGACTCCAGCTGAGTCTGCCGGCGGTGTGGACGGAGGCACGCAGGCGCGGGCACGGGCTGGAGGACGTGGTGCGCTGGATGTCCACCCGCACCTGCGAACTCGTCGGCCTCGACGACCGCAAGGGCGCCATCGCGGTGGGCCGTGACGCCGACTTCGCCGTGCTCGCCCCCGACGAGACCTTCACCGTCGACCCGGCGGCCCTCCAGCACCGCAACCGCGTCACCGCGTACGCGGGCAGGACCCTGTACGGCGTCGTGAAGTCCACCTGGCTGCGCGGTCAGCGCATCGTCTTGGACGGCGAGTTCACCGAACCGAAGGGGCAGCTCCTCACCCGGAGCAACTGAAGCCCATCCCCGGACACCCGAAAGGAACTCCTGATCATCGTGACGGCGATTCCCAGCTTCACCGGCGACGCGAACCCCTACGGAGGCGGTGACCCGTACGCGGACTACCGCACCGCCGACTTCCCCTTCACCCGGTACACCGACCTCGCCGACCGGCGTCTGGGCGCCGGTGTCATCGCCGCCAACGACGAGTTCTTCGCCCAGCGCGAGAATCTGCTGGTGCCCGGGCCCGCCGAGTTCGACCCCGAGCACTTCGGGCACAAGGGCAAGGTCATGGACGGCTGGGAGACCCGCCGCCGCCGGGGCGCCTCCGCCGACCACCCCTGGCCGACCGACGAGGACCACGACTGGGCGCTGGTGCGCCTCGGGGCCCCGGGCGTGATCCGCGGGATCGTCGTCGACACCGCCCACTTCCGCGGCAACTACCCGCAGGCCGTCTCCGTCGAGGGCACCCGCGTACCGGGCTCCCCCTCGCCGCGGGAACTCCTCGGGGACGACGTGAAGTGGACGACTCTCGTCCCGCGCACCCCGGTCGGCGGCCACGCGGCGAACGGTTTCGCCGTCGAGGTCGAGCAGTGCTTCACGCACCTCCGGGTCAATCAGCACCCCGACGGCGGTATCGCCCGCCTGCGCGTGCACGGCGAGGTCGTCCCCGACCCCGCCTGGCTGGAGGCGCTCGGCACGTTCGACGTCGTCGCCCTGGAGAACGGCGGCCGGGCCGAGGACGCCTCAAACCTCTTCTACTCGCCCGCCTCCAACACCATCCAGCCGGGCCGCTCCCGCAAGATGGACGACGGCTGGGAGACCCGCCGCCGCCGCGACCGGGGCCACGACTGGATCCGCTACCGGCTGGCCGCCCAGGCCCGGATCCGCGCCCTGGAGATCGACACCGCCTACCTCAAGGGCAACAGCGCCGGCTGGGCGTCCGTGTCCGTCAAGGACGGCGAGGACGGCGAGTGGCGGGAGATCCTGCCCCGCACCCGCCTCCAGCCCGACACCAACCACCGCTTCGTCCTGCCGGCCCCGGCCGTCGGCACGCACGCGCGCGTGGACATCTTCCCGGACGGCGGCATCTCCCGGCTGCGGCTGTTCGGCTCCCTGACCGAGGAGGGGGCGAGCCGGCTGGCGGCCCGCCACCAGGAGCTGGGTGGCTGAACCACCCCTCGACCGCGGGGCGCACCGGCCGGACAGCACCGGTGCGCCCCGCGTCCCTCACGCCGCGTGGCCCCCGTCCACCGAGATCTCCGCGCCGGTCACGTACGTCGCCCCCGCCAGATGGGCGACCGTCGACGCCACCTCGTCCGCCGTCCCGAACCTCCCCAGCGCCGTGAACGCCGCCTGCCCGGCCGCGTACGGCCCGTCCGCCGGGTTCATGTCGGTGTCGATCGGGCCGGGAAGGACGAGGTTGGCGGTGATCCCGCGTGCCCCCAGCTCCCGGGCCAGTGCCTTCGTCAGCCCGGCCAGGGCCGCCTTGCTCATCGTGTAGAGCGTCCCGCCGGGTCCCGGCACCCGCTGGGCCATGCAACTGCCGATCGTGATGATCCGCCCGCCGTCGGGCATCCGCGCGGCGGCCGCCTGCGACGCCAGGAAGACACCCCGTACGTTGACGTCGAGGACCCGGTCCACCTCGGCGAGCGACAGGGACTCCAGTGGTCCGAGCACCCCCACGCCCGCGTTGTTCACCAGGATGTCGAACCCGCCCAGCGCCTTGGCCGCCGCGTCCACGACCCCGGCCGCCTCGTCGGCCCGCGCCGCGTCCGCGCGCAGCGCCACCGCCCGGCGCCCGAGCGCCTCCACCTCCCGGACGACGTCCCGCGCCGCCTCCTTGCCGTTCACATAGCCGACGGCCACGTCCGCGCCCTCGCGGGCCAGACGCAGCGCCGTCGCCGCTCCGATGCCACGGCTCCCGCCGGTCACGAGAGCCACCTTGCCGTGCAGAGTTCCTTCAGAAGTCATGGGTCCATCCCAGCGGCGGCGCGGCCGCGCCGCTGGCGGCGAACGGACGTCGAGGTTCCCGGGCCGGGGGAGGGCCGTTCACCGGAGCGAGTCGCGGGTCCGACCGGTGGGGTCGCTGAACAGGCGTACGGACCAGCGACGAGTTGCGGGTGCCGGCGGGGTCTGACGTGATGGCATCAGGCCCCGCACCAGGAAGCAGGCACCCGCCATGGGCAAGCTCGTCTCCACCCTCTTCGTCACCCTCGACGGCGTCTACCAGGCCCCCGGCGGGCCGCGGGAGGACACCCGTGGCGGCTTCGCCCACGGCGGCTGGAGTTTCCCGTACGCCGACGAGGACTTCGGCCGGTTCATGAACGAGGTCTTCGCCCGCCCGGGCGCCTTCCTGCTCGGCCGCCGCACGTACGACATCTTCGCCACCTACTGGCCCCGGATGACCGACCCCACCGACCCGGTCGCCTCCAAGCTGAACTCCCTGCCGAAGTACGTGCCGTCCTCGACCCTGACGGACCCCGGCTGGGAAGGCACCCGGGTGCTCTCCGGTGACCTCGCCGAGGAGGTGGCCGCCGTGAAGGAGGCCACCGACGGCGAGGTCCAGGTGCACGGCAGCGGCGCCCTCGTCGGGTCCCTGCTGGCACTCGACCTGGTCGACACCCTGCACCTGCTGACGTTCCCGGTCGTGCTCGGCTCCGGGTTCCGGCTGTTCGCGGAGGGCGCCGTGCCGACCGCCTTCGAGCACGCCGGCGGGAGCGTCACCGGCGCGGGCGTATCGATCCAGACGTACGACCTGAAGGGCCGCCCGGAGTACGGCGAGTTCGGACAGCCGGAGGACGCGTGAGGGCGCCGGAGGGTCGGTGAACGTCCCGCGAACGCACGGGGTTTCACAGGAAATTCTCTTTGCTTGTCATTGACATGCCAGCTTCTACGCGCGTCATCATGAGCGTCATGAACTTCCCCCCACGCGCCTCGCGGCTCGGCGCAGCAGCCGCCCTCCTGTCCGCTCTCCTCGTCGGCGGAACCGTCTCCGCCAGCACGGCCGACGCGGCCCCCACCGCCGTCGGCGACATCTGCTACAGCGACCTGCCCTCCCAGGCCCATGACACGCTCGACCTGATCGAGCAGGGCGGCCCCTACCCCTTCGACCAGGACGGCACCGTCTTCCGCAACCGCGAAGACGTCCTGCCGAGCCGGGCGTCGGGCTACTACCACGAGTACACGGTCATCACCCCCGGTTCCTCCACCCGCGGCGCGCGGCGCATCGTCACCGGCGAGGAGAACCGGGAGGACTACTACACCGCCGACCACTACGCGTCGTTCGACCTGGTCGACTACGGCTGCTGAACCCCCGCCGGGGCCGTGGGCCGGACGTCCGTGCGCCGTTCAGGCGGACTTCCGGCTCCCGGCCGCGGCGAACAGGGCGACGCCCAGCACGAGCAGCGCGACGTTCGCGTAGACCTCGTGGCCGTCAAGGAACCCAAGGCGCTGCACCAGGCCCCAGTCCCAGTCGGTGAACTCGTGCGCCAGGCCCGCCACGCCCTGGACCAGAGCGAGGAAACCGAGAAACTCCAGTACCTGCTTCATGCCACGAGCCTCGCCCCGCGGATCAGCCACGCACATCGGCCGCGAGGCGAGCACCCGGTGACGGAAGTCCGCCCTCCGGCGCCGTGGCGGCATCGAAAGTCTGCGGTGTGCCGACTTTGGTCGACGAACCCGGCCGCACCCGGGTGGCACGGCCGGCGGCTGCGTAGATTTGTCGCTCGTGACTGGTGACGACGTGCGGCACGCCTCCCCGGCAGCCGGGGGAGAGACACCCGTGCTGTTCACCGGGCGCAGATGGTTCTTTCCGTCCGCCCTCCTGCACGAACTCGACCCCGACGCCGCACGGGCCGGGCGGCGGCCCCGTCGCACCGCCCGCGACTGGGTCGTCGACTTCTCCTGCTTCCTGCTGGCCGTGCTGGTCGGCCTGACGGCCGTCGACGCCCTCGCCGACAACCCCCGGGTGCCGCACGCACTGGCCGTCGCCGACCAGGTGATCGGCGCGCTGGCCTGCGCCGCGGTCTGGCTGCGCCGCCGCTGGCCCCTGGGGCTCGCCGTCGCCATGACCCCCGTCGCCTTCGTCTCGGACACCGCGGGCGGCGCGGGCCTCATCGCCCTGTTCGCCCTCGCCGTGCACCGCCCCTTCCGGTACGTGGCCTGGGTGGGCGGCGTCAATGTGGCGCTGACGCCCCTCTTCTACTGGCTGCGTCCCGACGCCGAGATCCCCTACCTGGTCACTGTGCTCTTCGCCGGACTGCTCACCGTCGCGATCGTCGGCTGGGGCATGTTCGTACGGGCCAAGCGGCAGCTCCTGGTGAGTCTGAGGGACCGTGCCCGGCGTGCCGAGACGGAGGCGCGGCTGCGGGCCGAGCAGGCGCAGCGGCTCGCCCGCGAGGACATCGCACGGGAGATGCACGACGTGCTCGCCCACCGGCTGACACTGCTGAGCGTGCACGCGGGCGCCCTGGAGTTCCGGCCCGACGCGCCCCCGGCCGAGACGGCGCGGGCGGCGGGCGTGATCCGGGAGAGCGCGCACGAGGCGCTCCAGGACCTGCGGGAGATCATCGGTGTGCTGCGCGCGGGCGAACCCGACGACACGGGCCGGCCGCAGCCGACCCTCGCGGCGCTGGACACACTGGTCGCCGAGTCCCGCGAGGCCGGTATGAAAGTCGCCCTCGACCAGCGGGTCGAGACCCCTGCCGCCGTCCCGTCCTCCGTCGGCCGCACCGCCTACCGGATCGCCCAGGAGGGCCTGACCAACGCGCGCAAGCACGCCCCCGGCACGGAGGTCACGGTGACCGTCACCGGCGCGCCGGGCACGGGCCTCACCGTCCAGGTGCGCAACCCGCCGCCCGAGGGCGAGGTGCCCCCCGTCCCCGGCTCCGGGCAGGGCCTGATCGGCCTGACGGAGCGGGCGACGCTGGCGGGCGGCCGGCTGGAGCACGGGCACGCGCCCGCGGGCGGTTTCGAGGTACGGGCGTGGCTGCCGTGGCAGTGAGCACGCCTCGCCCCGCCGCCCGGCTGCCAACACCGCGCGCGACGCGAGGAGTTGGCACCGCCCTTCCGGGCCCGCCGCCCCGCCCCGCCGTGATTACGTAGGGCCCATGACTGCGATCAGACTGCTCCTCGTCGACGACGATCCGCTGGTGCGGGCCGGGCTGTCCTTCATGATGGGCGGCGCCGACGACATCGAGATCGTCGGCGAGGCCGCCGACGGCGCCGACGTGGAGGCCCTCGTCGACCGCACCCGCCCGGACGTCGTCCTCATGGACATCCGGATGCCGAAGGTCGACGGTCTCACCGCCACGGAGCGGCTGCGTGCCCGTGAGGACGCCCCGCAGGTTGTGGTGCTCACCACCTTCCACGCCGACGAGCAGGTGCTGCGGGCGCTGCGGGCGGGCGCCGCCGGGTTCGTCCTCAAGGACACCCCGCCGGCCGAGATCCTCGCCGCGGTGCGCCGGATCGCGGCCGGCGACCCCGTCCTGTCGCCCACGGTCACCCGGCAGCTCATGCGGCACGCCGTCGGCACCATCGCCGACACGCGCCGCACCCGCGCTCGCGACCGCATGGCCGTCCTCAACGACCGCGAGCGCGAGGTCGCCGTCGCGGTCGGCCGGGGCCTGGCCAACGCCGAGATCGCCACCGGCCTCTTCATGAGCGTCGCCACCGTGAAGACCCACGTCTCACGCATCCTGGCCAAGCTCGACCTCAACAACCGGGTGCAGATCGCGCTGCTCGCCTACGACGCGGGGCTCCTGGAGGAGGAACAGGAAGAGCACTGACCGATTCCGGAGCTGAACGCGGCGCGGCTCCCGCAAGGCGAGTCGCGGCACCGTGCCAGGCGAGCCGAGCCTCCCGGTCACGGTCACGGGGCGGGGCTCCGGTCAGGGGGCTGGGGCATTTCGGCAGAGGACGGCAGGGGGACTCGGTTCTTGGTCGGTGAGTGGGGAGCTCACGCCGGGCGGGTGGGGGTCGTGGCTTCCGTCAGGGGAACGTGGGGGAGGGGCCGCCGGGGATCTCCGCGAGGTGTACCGGCCTGCGCTCCCGCCTTGACAGCTCGCACGCCTCGGCGATCCGCAGCGCCTGCAACGCCTCGCGCCCGTCGCAGGGGTTGGCCCGCTCGCCCCGGACGACCTCGACGAACGCGTTCAGCTCCGCCTCGTAGGCGGGCCCGAACCGCTCCAGGAAGCCCGTCCACGGCTTGTCCGCGGCCGGTGGCCCGGTCGGCTCGGTGGACGCGATCGGCGTGCGGTCGTCCAGACCGACCACGATCTGGTCGCGCTCCCCGGCGAGCTCCATGCGCACGTCGTAGCCGGCCCCGTTCATCCGGGTCGCGGTGAGCGTGGCGAGCGTGCCGTCGTCCAGGGTGAGGAGCGCGGCGGCGGTGTCGACGTCGCCCGCCTCCCGGAACATCCTGGGGCCGGAGTCGGACCCGGCGGCGTAGACGTCCACCACCTCCCGGCCGGTCACCCAGCGCAGTACGTCGAAGTCGTGGATCAGAGTGTCCCGGTACAGCCCGCCGGACAGCGGCAGCCACGCGGCGTCCGGCGGCGCCTGGTCGCTGGTCAGGGCGCGCACGGTGTGCAGCCGCCCCAGCCTGCCGTCGCGCACGGCCTCGCGCGCCCCCGTGTAGCCCGCGTCGAACCGGCGCTGGAAGCCCATCTGGAGCACCGTCCCGGCCGTCTCGACCTCGGCGATCGCGCTCAACGTCCCCGGCAGATCCAGCGCGATGGGCTTCTCGCAGAACACCGGCAGGCCCGAGCGTGCTGCCCGACCGATCAGTTCGGCGTGGGCCGACGTCGCCGTCGTGATCACCACGGCGTCGACCCCCCAGCGGTAGATCTCCTCCACGCCGGGCGCGGCGGTCTCGCCCAGCCGGTGCGCCAGTTCCTGGGCCCTGGCGGGGTCCGCGTCCGTCAGAATCAGGGAGCCGACGTCGCGATGCCGGCTGAGCGTGTTCGCGTGGATGGTGCCGAGGCGGCCCGTACCGATGACGCCGATGCGCATGAGAACAAAGTGCGGGCACAGTCCGCCGCTGTCAATCCGTATGTCCGGACAATCTGACTACACGACTTCCCGTCAACAACGCACGGAGCTACGCTCGGCCCGTGCCGAAACCAGAAGTGGACCCGACCGTGCAGCTCGAGCTGAGCGTGGACCGCAGCTCCCCCGTGCCCTTGTACTTCCAGCTGTCCCAGCAGCTCGAAGCAGCCATCGAGCACGGCACGCTGACCCCCGGCAGCCTGCTGGGCAACGAGATCGAACTCGCCGCCCGGCTCGGCCTGTCCCGGCCGACCGTCCGCCAGGCCATCCAGTCGCTCGTCGACAAGGGCCTCCTCGTCCGCCGCCGCGGCGTGGGCACCCAGGTCGTGCACAGCCAGGTCAAACGCCCGCTGGAGCTCAGCAGCCTCTACGACGACCTGGAAGCGGCGGGCCAGCGTCCGGCCACCAAGGTCCTCGTCAACACCCTCGTGCCCGCCACGGCCGAGATCGCCGCCGCGCTCGGCGTCGCCGAGGACAGCGACGTGCACCGCGTCGAGCGGCTGCGCCTCGCCCACGGCGAGCCCATGGCCCACCTCTGCAACTTCCTGCCCCCCGGCCTGATCGACCTGGACACGGACCAGCTGGAGACGACCGGCCTCTACCGTCTGATGCGCTCGGCGGGCATCACCCTGCACAGCGCCCGTCAGTCGATCGGCGCCCGGGCGGCGACGACGGAGGAGGCGGAGCGGCTGGCGGAGGAGACGGGCGCGCCGCTGCTGACCATGCAGCGGGTGACGTTCGACGACACCGGTCGAGCAGTGGAATACGGCACACACACCTATCGCCCGACGCGCTATTCGTTCGAGTTCCAGTTGCTCGTGCGGACGTGATGGTCATGCTGCTGAGGGGCGTGGGGAGCGGCGCGACAAGCCCCCACCGGCCCGCACTCGGCGACGATTCGCACCACCCCTCTGCTCCGCACCCCGCCTCCCCGTGAGGCAGAATCGGCGGCGATGAGCACCTACCGCGACCTCACCGCCCCCATCGGCTCCCGCCGTGCCACCGCGCTCCGCACCGTCGGCACCCGGGAGCGCCGCTCACATCTGACGGCCCCCCGCGTGCCCACGGTCGGCATCGACATCGGCGGCACGAAGGTGATGGCGGGCGTCGTCGACGCCGACGGCAACATCCTGGAGATGCTCCGCACGGAGACCCCGGACAAGTCCAAGAGCCCCAAGGTCGTCGAGGACACCATCGCCGAGCTGGTCCTGGACCTCTCCGACCGGCACGACGTGCACGCCGTCGGCATCGGCGCGGCCGGGTGGGTGGACGCCGACCGCAACCGGGTGCTGTTCGCCCCGCACCTGTCCTGGCGCAACGAACCGCTGCGCGACCGCCTCTCGGGCCGGCTCTCCGTCCCGGTCCTCGTGGACAACGACGCCAACACCGCCGCCTGGGCCGAGTGGCGCTTCGGCGCCGGGCGTGGCGAGGACCACCTGGTCATGATCACCCTCGGCACCGGCATCGGCGGCGCGATCCTGGAGGACGGCCAGGTCAAGCGCGGCAAGTACGGCGTCGCCGGCGAGTTCGGCCACATGCAGGTCGTGCCCGGCGGCCACCGCTGCCCCTGCGGCAACCGCGGCTGCTGGGAGCAGTACAGCTCCGGCAACGCCCTGGTCCGCGAGGCCCGCGAGCTGGCCGCCGCCGACTCGCCCGTCGCGTACGGGATCATCGAGCACGTCAAGGGCAGCATCGGCGACATCACCGGCCCGATGATCACCGAGCTGGCCCGTGACGGCGACGCCATGTGCATCGAACTGCTCCAGGACATCGGCCAGTGGCTCGGCGTCGGCATCGCCAATCTCGCCGCCGCCCTGGACCCCTCCTGCTTCGTGATCGGCGGCGGTGTCTCGGCCGCCGACGACCTGCTCATCGGCCCCGCCCGGGACGCCTTCAAGCGGCACCTCACCGGCCGCGGCTACCGCCCCGAGGCCCGCATCGTCCGTGCCCAGCTCGGCCCCGAGGCCGGCATGGTCGGCGCCGCCGACCTCGCCCGGCTGGTCGCGCGCCGCTTCCGCCGCGCCAAGCGCCGCCGCGTGGAGCGCCACGAGCGCTACGAGCGGTACACGCAGTCATTGCGCAGCAGCCAGGAGACGCTGTGACCGCCTCCCTGCCGCACCAGGGCTCCTGGACCGACGGGCCGGACCGTCCGGTCGAGGACCGTCGCCACATGATCCGCCGCAGGGCCCTCACCCTGCTGATCATCGTGCTGCTCATCGGCGTCCCGGCCGGTTACCTCGTGATCTCCGCGAACCAGAGCCGTGACAGCGGCAAGGACAAGGAGGCCAAGTACTCGGCGACCGGCCTGACCGCGGGCTGGCCCTCCAAGCTCCAGCGCCGGATCTACCAGGTGCCCGTCCCGCACCCGGCCTGGCACGTGGCGTACTACGAGACCAACAACTGGAAGACCAGCCGCCTCTACACCCAGTTCGAGACCAACGCGGCCGGCCTGGACGCCTACCTGACCGGCCTGGGCGTGACCCGTGCGGACCTGAAGCGGGGCGACGTCACCATCGGCGCCCGCGACCGGAAGATCACCGGCTGGAAGTTCGCCACGACCGACTCCTGGTACGGCTTCGTCCACCGGCAGAAGAACCCCGCCCCCACCCACGACGTGGTCGTGGACCTCTCCAACCCGGCGTATCCCTGGGTGTACGTGGTGTCCCGGACCGTGCCCTGAGCCGCCGCCGGAGCTGATTGTCGGACCCCGCCCGTAGAGTCGGAGACGACTGATCCGACACGCAGGGCGGGAGGTGGCAGGACGTATGCGAGAGACGGCTCCGACGATCGATCGGGCTCCGGAATCACCGGACTCATCCGACGCGGCGGCCGCGCGGGTCCCGGTCCGGCTGCCGGCCGTCTTCCTGCCCGCGCCCCTGCCGCGCGAGGGGCGCATCGCCTTCTGGGACCCCCAGGGTGAGCCCCTGCCCGCCGAGGACACCGAGCTGACCGTCGTCCGACGGCACGGCGCTCGCGGAGTCCGGCGGCGCACCACCCCCGCCCTGACCCTCCCGCTGGACGCCGCCCTGCCGCTCCTCGTCCGCGCCCGGCACGACCCCGCGGCCCATCCGGCCACGGCCTGCTGGGGCGCGGCCGCCCTGCACGCCCTGCGGCTGACCGCCCGCGGCCGGCTGCTGCCCGGCCTGACCGCCACGGGCCACGACGCCTGGCGCGCCGGCCCCCTCGACCCGGACGACATCGCACACCTGCGCGCGGTGGCCGCCGCCCTGCCCCCCGAGGGACACGCCGTCCCGCTTCCCGGCCCGGGGCCGATCCGGCTGCCCGAACCGGAAGCGCTGGTGCGCGCCTTCCTGGACGCGGTCGCCGACACCCTGCCCCGCACCCCGGCGGCGCCCCACGCCTCCGGCCGGCCCTTCGCGGCCCGCCCGGCCCAGCACCTGCCCACCGCCCACGACTGGGCCGCCGAGGTCGCCGCCGGGATGGACGCCGGCGTGCGGATCTCGCTCCGCCTCGACCTGTCGGCCTACGACCTGTTCGACGGCGCCTCCGACGACGCCGCCCGCAGCGCCGGAGCCGCGATCGTCCAGGTGCACAGCCTCGCCGACCCCACACTCGTGACCGACGCGGCGGCCCTGTGGGCAGGCGCGGCCGACGACACGTTCGGGCCCCGCGCCCGCGTGGACGCGGCCCTCGCCGTCCGCCGGGCGGCCCGGGTCTGGCCCCCGCTGGACCGGCTCGCCGACCAGGACGTGCCCGATGTGCTGGCCCTGTCCGAGGACGAGCTGAGCGACCTGCTCGGCGTCGCGGCGACCCGGCTCGCCGCCGCCGGGGTCGCCGTGCACTGGCCCCGGGACCTCGCCCAGGACCTGTCCGCCGCGGCGGTGGTGCGTCCGGCCCCCGGCTCGGCGACCGACGGCACCGGCTTCTTCGAGAGCGAGGACCTCCTCCAGTTCCGCTGGCAGCTCGCACTCGGCGGCGACCCGCTCACCGACAGCGAGATGGACGCCCTGGCCGAGGCCCACCGCCCGGTCGTCCGGCTGCGCGACCAGTGGGTGCTGGTCGACCCGGCCCTCGTCCGCAAGGCCCGCAAACGGGACCTGGGCCTGCTCGACCCGGTCGACGCGCTGTCCGTCGCCCTCACCGGCACCGCCGAGGTGGACGGCGAGACGGTCGAGGCCGTACCGGCCGGAGCCCTGGCCGCCCTGCGCGACCGCCTGACCGCCGGCATCCGCCCCGCCGAGCCGCCCCCGGGCCTGCGGGCCACCCTGCGCGACTACCAGCTCCGGGGCCTGGCCTGGCTCGACCTGATGACCTCCCTCGGCCTCGGCGGCTGCCTCGCCGACGACATGGGCCTCGGCAAGACCGTCACCCTCATCGCCCTGCACCTCAAGCGCTCCCGCCGCGAGCCGACCCTGGTCGTCTGCCCGGCCTCCCTGCTGGGCAACTGGCAGCGGGAGATCACCCGCTTCGCCCCCGGCACACCGGTCCGCCGCTTCCACGGCCCGGACCGCAGCCTCGACGACCTGGACGGCGGTTTCGTCCTCACCACGTACGGCACCATGCGCTCGGCGGCCCCCGCCCTGGCCGAGCGCGGCTGGGGCATGGTCGTCGCCGACGAGGCGCAGCACGTCAAGAACCCCTACTCGGCCACCGCCAAGGCGTTGCGCACCATCCCGGCCCCCGCGCGCGTGGCCCTGACCGGCACACCCGTCGAGAACAACCTCTCGGAGCTGTGGGCCCTGCTCGACTGGACCACCCCGGGCCTCCTCGGCCCGCTGAAGTCCTTCCGCGCCCGGCACGCGCGTGCCGTGGAGAACGGCGAGGACGAAGAGGCGGTGGAGCGCCTGGCCCGGCTGGTCCGGCCGTTCCTGCTGCGCCGCAAGAAGTCCGACCCGGGCATCGTGCCGGAGCTGCCGCCCAAGACGGAGACCGACCATCCCGTCCCGCTCACCCGCGAACAGGCCGCGCTGTACGAGGCGGTGGTCCGGGAGTCGATGCTCGCCATCGAGACGGCCGAGGGCATGCCGCGCCGGGGCCTGGTGCTCAAGCTGCTCACCTCGCTCAAGCAGATCTGCGACCACCCGGCGCTGTTCCTTAAGGAGGAGCACACCCCGGCCGCCGGCGACCGGCTCGCCGCCCGCTCCGGCAAACTCGCCCTGCTGGACGAGCTGCTGGACACGGTGCTGGCGGAGGACGGGTCCGCCCTGGTGTTCACCCAGTACGTCGGGATGGCCCGCCTGATCACCTCCCACCTGACCGGCCGCGCGGTCCCGGTCGACCTCCTGCACGGCGGCACCCCGGTTCCCGAGCGGGAGCGCATGGTCGACCGCTTCCAGGCGGGTTCGACGCCGGTCCTGGTGCTGTCGCTCAAGGCCGCGGGCACCGGCCTGAACCTCACCCGCGCGGGCCATGTCGTGCACGTCGACCGCTGGTGGAACCCGGCCGTCGAGGAACAGGCCACCGACCGCGCCTACCGCATCGGCCAAACCCAGCCGGTGCAGGTGCACCGCCTCATCGCCGAGGGCACGGTCGAGGACCGCATCGCCGAGATGCTCCAGTCCAAGCGGGCCCTCGCCGACGCCGTCCTCGGCTCCGGCGAATCCTCCCTCACCGAACTGACGGACCGCGAGCTGTCCGACCTGGTCTCCCTGCGGAGGCCCGCATGACATCCCGCCCGGCCGACGAGGCCCGCCGCGCGCTGCGGGAGGCCAGGGAACGGGCGGCCCGGGACCCGGCCGCCCCGGACCCGTCCCCGGCCGACGGAGCCGCCCGAGCCGCCGGCCAGGAGGCGCCCAGGCCGGCGGACGTGGCACGCGAGGCGCTGCGCAGAGCGATGTCCGAGCAGACGGGGCTGACGGACCCGTCGGAGGAGGCGGACGAGGCGGCAGACGCGGCAGAGGCTGCCGACCGGCAGGACGCCGACGCGGGGGAGGTCCGGCCCGAGGCGGTCGATGCCCCCTGGCCGGTCGACGGGCCGGAGGCCGAGGACGTCGAAGGCCAGGGAAATCAGGGCGGACGTGAGGTGCCCGGTGCGCCGCACGGCTCCGATACCGCCGAGGTCGCCGACGCGCTGGACGACTCGGCTACCCCCGACGAGACCGCTGCGTCGGAGGGCGGCTCCGTGCCCCGCACGGTCAGTGGGTCGGCGTCTGCGGGTGCGCTCCGTGATGCCGATGCGTCCGGTTCTGCTGGTGTGTCCCGCAGTGCCGGTGCGTCGGAATCCGCCGCTTCGCTCCGCAGTGCCGGTGCTGCTGGTGTGCCCCGCGCCGCTGGTGCGTCGGAGGGCGGCTTTGAGCCCCGCACGGTCAGTGAGCCGGGTTCTGCCGGTGCGCCCCGCAGTACTGGTGCGGCGGATGGCGACTCCGAGCCCCACACCGTCAATGCGCCAGAGGCCGCTGCCGTACCCCGCAGCGCCGGTGCGCCGGAGCCCGCCGCCCCCCTGACCGTAAGCGCGCCGGACGACACCCCGGCCGTCGCGTCACCGGAGCCGGAGACATCCGGTGACCCGCTGCCGGGCGCCCCGGCAGGGCCCACCCCGGCCGGTGCCGCCCCCGTAGGGTTCGCCGACCGGCCGGGTACCGGGCAGCGCCCCGCGGACGTCGCACGAGAGGCGCTGCGCGCGGCGCGGGACGACGCGCGACGGGCCCGGGAGGAGACCGAAAGGGAAGGTGCCCGCCGCAGGCGCCGGGCCCGGCAGAGTGCCGTGGACGAAAGGACGGCGGCTGTGCGACGGGCGAGTGCGGACGCCCCGGGCGGCGGCGTGCGTGACGTACGTCAGCTGCTCTCCGACGCGTTCCGCATGCCGAGCCCCCCGGACACGACTCCGGACGACGGCGAACAGACGCCCGGGCAGGACGAGGGCCGGTCGCCTCGCACGACCGGCCTGCTGCACGGGCCCGCCGCGCCCGGCGCGCATACGCGGGACAGCGCACCCAGCACCGAGAACGCAGAACTTCCGCCCGCGCCCCACGCCGCTCCGACCGGGTCCAGCCGCCCGGCACCCCGGGCCCCGGAACCCGGCCCGCACCCCGGTGACCCGGCAGCCCCGGACCCGGACCCGGACTCGGACCCGGCCCACGCCCCGTCCCCGGCCGCCGCCACCCGAAGCCCTCGCCCCCCTCGGTCCCCCCGCTCCATGGCCGCCCCGACCCGTGACAGCGAACTCCGCCGCACCTTCCCGCCCTTCCCGCCCCGCGGCGGCGACCGCTTCGCCGAGAGCTGGTGGGGAAACGCCTGGGTGAGCGCTCTGGAGCAGGGCGCGCTGGACGTGAAGCGGCTGGAGCGCGGGCGGGGGTACGCCGGGCAGGGACATGTCGACGCCATCACGGTGACACCCGGCCTGGTGCTGGCCTACGTCCAGGGCAGCCGGCCCCGCCCCTACCGCGTCCAGGTCCGTCTGCGCACGCTCGACGACACCGACTGGGACCGTTTCCTGGACGCCGCCGCCGACCGTCCCGGGCACATCGCGGCGCTGCTCGACAAGGAGATGCCCCAGTCGCTCGCGGACTGCGGCGTGCCGCTGCTGCCCGGGCCGGGCGATCTGGAGCCCCGGTGCAGCTGCCCCGACCGCGGACACCCCTGCAAGCACGCGGCGGCCCTGTGCTACCAGACCGCCCGGCTGCTCGACGCCGATCCCTTCGTGCTGCTCCTGCTGCGTGGCCGGGGCGAGCGGGAACTGCTCGACGCGCTGTCCCGGCTGAGCGCCACCCGCGCCGCCCGGGCCGCGCAGGACAGGGGCCCGGCGCCCCTGCCCGGCGTGCGGGCCGCCGACGTGCTCGCGTCGCCCGCCCACCCGCCCCTGCCCGCACCACTGCCTCCGCCCGCGCATCCCGAGCAGCCCCCGGCCTATCCGGCGGCCCCCGGCGGCCCGGACCCCTTCGCCCTGGACCAGCTGGCCACGGACGCCGCCGCCCGCGCCCACGCCCTGCTCAGCACCGGCCTCGACCCGGTGGGACAGCTGACCTTCTGGCAGGACGCGGTCCGTCTGGCCGCGGCCCGCCCGGGGGCGGGGCTCACCGCGGGCACCCGGGCGCTGTACGCGTCCCTCGCCGAAGCGGCGGGCCGCACCTCGTCCGAGCTGGCCCGGGCGGTCGCCGCCTGGCGTCAGGGCGGGTTGGAGGGCCTCGCCGTGCTGGAGGAGCCGTGGGACCCGCCAGCCGGCCGGTTCGACCGGGCCCGGCCCCTGCTCCTCGCCGCCGACCTGCCCGCCTTCCGGCCCTGGCGCAACCACCTCACCCACCCCCGGGGCCACGTGCAGCTCCGCCTCGGCCGCGATGGTCTCTGGTACGCCTACGAGTCCGAGCCGGGCCACGACGACTGGTGGCCCCGCGGCACCCCCGACCTGGACCCGGTCGGCGCCCTCACCGGCCTGGGCCTGCCGAGCGACCTCTGACGTCCACGGGCACCCGCAGGGCTGAGGCGAGGGCGACCGCAAGAGCTGGGTGAGGGGGCCCGGGCGGCGGAATCGACGGCGTGACGGCCGTCTGGCCGGCGCACCGTGCCGGTGTCGGGAAAGCCGTCGGGGGCACTCCAGGCACATGAGTCCCCACCGACTGGTACCCGAGTCCCTGGCCCTCCTGACCGAGGGCTATGCCTGGCTGCCCGACCTGATGCGCGCCGAGGACGACACCGCGCTCGGCTTTCGCGTCCTCGGGCGCCCGGCCCTGGCCGTGCGGGGCCCCGAGGCGGTCCGGTTCTTCTACGACGAGCGTCACGTCCGCCGTCACGGCGCACTGCCCGGCCCGGTCCTGAGCACCCTCTTCGGCCACGGCGCGGTCCACACCCTCGACGGCGAAGCCCACCGGCAGCGCAAGTCGTTCTTCCTGCCCCTGCTGGAGACGGACGCCGTGACGGGCTCGGCGGAGCACATCGCCACCGCCTGGGACGAGGCCGTACCGCGCTGGCGGCAGCAGCCGAGCGTGGTGCTCTTCAACGCCGTCGGCCGGGTGATCACCCGCGGTGTCTGCCGCTGGGCGGGCGTCTCCCTCGCCGAGGACGAGGAGGAGCAACTGGGGCGCGACCTGCTGGCCATGGTGGACGGATTCGCCACGGCGGGCGCCCGGCACTGGCGGGCCAGACGAGCGCGGGCCCGCCAGGAACAGCGGTTCGCCGATCTCGTCGGCGACGTGAGGTCCGGGACGGTCCGGGCCCCGGCCGGTTCCGTGCTGGACCGGGTCTGCCGCCACCGTGACGCGGACGGTGCCGAGCTGACGCCCCGGATCGCGGCGGTGGAGCTGCTCAACGTCATCCGCCCCACCACGGCCCTGACCTGGTTCGTGACCTTCGCGGCACACGCCCTGCACCGCTGGCCCGAACACGGGGAGCGGCTCCGCGAGGGCGAGGCCGGGTTCGCCACGGCGTTCGCCCACGAGGTCCGTCGCTTCTACCCCTTCGCCCCCTTCCTGGGCGGCCGGGCCGTCACCGACCTGACCTGGCAGGGCCGTCACGTCCCGGCCGGCGGGCTCGTCCTGCTGGACGTCCACGGGCAGAACCACGACGAACGCCTGTGGAAGGACCCGTACTCCTTCCGCCCCGAGAGGTTCCTCGACCATCCGCCCGGCCGGGACGAACTGATCCCGCAAGGCGGCGCGGACCCACACACCGGACACCGCTGCCCGGGCGAGGCCCTGGCCGTGGGCGTCCTGGAGACGCTCTCCCGTCGCCTGGCCGACCTTCCCTACGAGGTACCGCCGCAGGACCTGACCATCCCCCTGGACCGCATCCCCACGCGGCCGCGCAGCGGCATGATCATCCGAACGCTCGCCTAGCGGCCAGTGGACAGTGGACAGAGGACGCAGCGCGGTGCCGCGGTGCCACCGGGACGGGCGGGGTGAATGTCTCCGTTGAACGTTTGGGGTGCGACCCGTGAGTCACCCGTCTACGCGGCAAGCGTTTCGGCGCGCAGGTCGAGCAAGGAGGAGAGCCGATGTCGAATCCGCAACAGCCGGAACTGCGGCGCAGTGACAAGGGAGCGGGCACCCCGCAGGACAGCCAGGCCCGCAAGGCGGCACAGCCGGGCCCCGGAAGCGGCGGCCACGCGCATGGCACGGACCGCGGTGACAAGGGCGGCGGGGAAGGCGGCGGTACGCCTCCCGAGCAGCAGCCGGACCACCCGGCCTGAGCCCACCGTACGAACGATCCCGGAGAAGTCGTGACCGTACCCGAGGAGAACCGCCCGAAGACGACGTCCACCGACGAGGTCGTCGAGACGCCCGGCGACGGTGCCACCGGCCGCACCATGCGGGAGGCACTGGAGGAAGCCGGACTCAGCCCGGACGACGTGCGCGACGAGTCCTGAGGCCGTCACATGACGAGGCCGCACCGGAACAATCCCGGTGCGGCCTCGTCATGTGACGGCCTCTGAGACATCCGCCGCGGAGGCCAGATACACGTACGCGGGGGCTATCACCTCGGGCTGGGTGACCCGGCCCATCGGCGCCGAACTGTCGAGTCGCCGCCGTGATCAGGACGACCTTTACCTCCATCTCGGCCTCCGGCCCCGGGCGTTGCTGACGCAGGAAGCGGTAGCACTCAGGGCGGCACACGACAGCCGCACGCCGTGGATCGCCACGGGAGCGACGTTGATGCCGGTAGCCCCGTGCGCACTCTCCGTATCCGGCTCCAGCGCCAGCCCCACGGCCGACCCCCCTGCGCCACCCGCATTCCTCTTCGCCCCCACAAGCCACTGAACAGGGCAGACAGCGAAACCGCAGCGGTCGTGTCATCCGGGCACGGTTACCTCGCAACGACGTCACGCTGCGTGCCTTTTTCGCTTTCCGGCCGGTGGAGAACCGGCTGCGTACACATGCCGCTCACGTCCTCGTGACAAAGGAAGAAATGGCGCGAGCGGTGAATGGCGATCAGGTTTTGTCAAAACGGACATAGGGGTGCCAGTCGCCGCAGATGAACTGAGATTCGAAAATGGTTGACCCCGAACCGTGCCGTCGCCTAAGATCTTGATCATTGCGGGGAAATTTTTCGGCTGGTGGTTACGCGGGGGGCGGCTGCTTGTGTTCTTCTTTCCACCTTGGGATTTGGTGTGCCTGATGGGCCCTGTCTGAGGTGATTCCACAGCTGAGTGACCCGCGGATCTCGCGCGGAAGTTCACCCGTCAACTTCTATTGACCACTGTGGCGTTCACGGCCTATCGCGGCTCCTGGCATCACTCATGCCATGGCCCGGTGGCCCGATTCGCCATGCCGTGACGCGGTCCGAGTGCTCTCCAGATGAACCATCGCCGACCTCAGAGCGAGATTTCGAGGAACTTCTGTGTCTTATCGTGTCCTAGTGGTGCAGCCGGCGTTCTCAGCGAACGCCTATGTCGCGCATGCCCGTTCCATAGGCTGGGATGTCGTCGTCGCCTCCTATGAGAAAGGGGGCCGCGTAATCGCCGACGCGGTACGCTCGCTTACCACCGAGATAATCACGGTGGACACCAATGACAAAACCGCCCTAGAGGCCGCTGTCGTTGAATCCCATGAGCGAAACGCGATTCATGCCGTGGTGGCCGGAGGTGAATACTACGTACCCGGTGCCGCGCAATTGTCAGCGCGTCTCGGACTGCCCGCCCTGACCCCCACAGCTGTCGATCAGGTGCGGCACAAGGGGAAAATGCGCCAAGCAGTGGCCGACGCCGGCCTGGAAGTGCCCAGGTTCGTGGTCGTGAGCGCACCCGCGGACCTCGAAGAGGCCTGCGCGCACGTCGGATTCCCCGCCGTCATCAAGCCCGTCGATTCCGGCGGCAGCGTCCACGTCTCGCGTGTCGACAGCATCGAGGAGGCGCGCGTGGCGCTGGCCGCGATGCACGCCGAGGAAGGGCTCGAATTCGACCGCGAGCTCACCCGCGACGCGATCCTCGAGCAATACGTGCCCGGTACGGAGTACAGCGCCGACGGATATGTGCGCGACGGAGAAGTGGTCGTCGTCGCGGTGACCCGGAAGCTGCTCGGCCCCGAGCCCCGGTTCCTGGAACTCGGACACCTCACGCCCGCCCCGCTGGACGAGGCCACGCGCCACGAACTGGCGTCGTACGCCACACGCGTCGTCGAGGCCGTGGGCATCACGACCGGCCCGTTCCACTGCGAACTGCGCCTCAGTGACAACCGCCCGGTCCTCATGGAGGTGGCTGCGCGGCTGCCCGGCGACAAGATCACCGAGCTGATGGAGATGGCCACCGGCCTCAGGCTGCCGGGCAAGGTCCTCGCGGACATCACCGGCGCCGACCCGGAGGGCTCGGGGGCGTACCGCGAGCCCGTCGCCAAGGCGGCCGGCATCCGCTTCCTGACGGCCGGCGGCGCGGGTTCGTACACGCGACTCGACGGCTGGACCGAACTCGCCGCCGAACCCTGGGTGGTGGCCAGCCACGTCCTTGTCGAGCCCGGCGCCGGAATCAAGACGGACGAGGCCGACTACAGCTGCCGGATCGCCGCCGTCGTCTTCACCGCCGACTCCCCCGAAGAGGCCCACGAGCGCTGGTCCGAGATCGGGGACCGAGTCCGCGTGCTCGGCGCCTGACACGTCAACGCTGCCCGGTGCCCCACAACCGAAGGAAAAACACGATGGAACCCCTCCGCCTCCACTGGTGCTCGCCGCCCGACACGGGACAGGCCACGCCCACGGACACGTACAAGATCGGCAAGCTGGACATGGGCGAGGTCAGAGACTTCGTCCAGGAAGCCGAGCAACTCGGCGTCGACAGCCTGCTGTTCGGCATCTCCAACTACCTGCCCGACCCGCTGCCGGTGCTCGGCGCCCTCTCGCAGGTGACGGACCGCGTCAAGTTCATGCTGGCCTACCGCCCGGGCCTTATGTCGCCGACCTTGTTCGCGCAGGTCGTCAACACCCTGTCCTGGATGACGGACGGGCGCATGTCCCTCAACATCGTCTCCGGCATCTCCCCGGCGGAGCAGGCCGGTTACGGCGATTTCCTCAGCCATGACGAGCGCTACGCCCGGTGCAACGAGTTCCTCGAGGTCATCCGCGGCCTCTGGGAGGGCGAGTCGCCCATGAGCTACGACGGGCAGCACTATACGCTCAAGGACGCCTCGCTCGGCCTCGGCCACAAGGGCGGTGGCTGCCCGGAGATCTACATCAGCGGCGCCTCCGCCGTCGCCCAGCAGACGGCGATCGCCTCCGGCGATTGCTGGCTGCGCTACGGCGACACCCCCGAGGGCATGGCCAGGGCGAGCAAGCCGCTCCTCGACGCCGGCCGCCGCGTGGGCACCCGTATGCACGTGCTGTCCCGCGACAC
Source organism: Streptomyces sp. NPDC043685 (assembly GCF_056436585.1). NCBI lineage: Bacteria > Bacillati > Actinomycetota > Actinomycetes > Kitasatosporales > Streptomycetaceae > Streptomyces > Streptomyces sp. NPDC043685. The sequence goes on from NZ_JBWKCH010000006.1 coordinate 705,429, forward strand.
ACGCGAGGAGGCGGTCGCGGAGCTCGCCAACCTCATGCGCAACCCCGACGAGGACCACACGGCGTGGATCCGCCAGTGGGTGAACACCACCGACTCCGAGGCGGTGAAGTCCTCGTACCAGCTGGCGGAAAGCGCCGAGGACGAGTGGCTCTCGCCCTACATCTGGACCGGTGCCGTGGCCTACCGCGGCGGTCCGGCACTGTGCATCGTGGGCAGCCACGAGGAAGTCGCCCGCTACATCCACAGCTACAAGGCCGCGGGCATCAGCGAGTTCATCTTCTCCGGCTGGCCGACCCGTGACGAGATGCGGAACTTCTTCACCCACGTCGCTCCCCTGATCCGTCGTCTCGAGGAGCAGGAGTCATGAGCGCGCGGGAAGAGCGCGAACTGCTGCTCGTCGGCGTCGGGATCATGGGCCGCCCGTACGTGGCGGCCGCCCGCCGGCTGGGCCTGCGGGTCCGCGGTATCGAATCGCAGGACTGGGCCGCCGGCATCGAGGGCCTGGTCGACGCCGTCGAGCCGAGCCAGGGCCAGTACGGCTCGCTGGACGAGCTGTGGGCGGAGACCGCCCACGCCGCCGCCCTGCGCAGCCGCCCGGCCGGGATCTTCGGCTTCACCGAGTGCCACGTCCTGGGCGCCGCCCTGGCCCAGGAGACCCACGGGCTGCCCGGACCGTCCCTGGGGGCGGCCGTCGTCTCGCGGAACAAGGCACTGCAGCGCGGGCGCTTCCGCGCCCACGGGATCGGCCAGCCCGACTACCTCCTCACCAACGAATTGGCCGGGGCGGCCGAGTGGGCCAAGGCCCGCCTCCCCGTGGTGATCAAGCCGCTGTCGTCGGCCGGCAGCGACGGCGTCGAACTCGTCGCCGACGCCGCCGCCTTCGACGCCGCGGCGTCACGACGCGCCTCGGAGCGGCCGCTGCTGGTGGAGACCGCCGTCGAGGGCCCCGAGTACAGCTGGGAGGCGCTGGTCCGCGACGGCGAGGTCTGGTTCGCGAACCTGACCGCCAAGACCACCACGGGCGCCCCCAACTTCGTCGAACTGGAGCACCGGGCGGCGGTGTCCCTGCCGCCCGCCGAGGCCGAGCAGGTCGCCGAACTGGGCCGGTCCGTCATCGCCGCCATCGGGATGCGCACCGGCATCGTGCACCTGGAGTTCCGGATGACGAGCTCCGGCCCCTCCGTGATGGAGGTCGCGGTCCGCACACCCGGCGACTACATCATGGAGCTGTGCTCCCTGGCGTACGGGATGGACTGGTTCGAGCTGGTGCTGCGGCTCGTCGTCGGTGACGAGCTGCCGCCGCCGCCCGAGGGCCCGGTGAAGTTCTCGGCCAGCATCTTCGTGGTCTCCGACCCCGGCGAGGTGATCGCCGTCGACGGTCTCGACGAGGTCCGCGCGCACCCCGCCGTCGTGGACGCCACCGCCAAGGTGAAGACCGGCGACACCGTCCAGCGGACCTCGTCCTCCCTGCAGCGCACCGGGTACGCGGTGCTCGCCGCGGACTCGCGCGAGGAACTGGAACAAGCCATCGAGTTCGTCCGGCGAACCCTGTCCATCAAGACGGTTCCCGCGGCGACGGAGGAGTGACCATGCACATCGTCGTCGTCAACCGCTGGCCGCGGTTCACGGAAGGGCCCCGCTGGGACTTCTCGATGGGCCGCTTCGAGGAACTCATCGACCATGAGCGGCACCGCGTCAGCTACGTCGTCGACGCGGTCGGCGCCACCGGGGTCCTCGCCGCTCCCGAGCGGATCGCGAGCATGGTCCAGATCGAGGACGTCAACGACTTCGAGGCGCTGCGCGACGCGGTCCGCAAGGTCGCGGACGAGGTCGGCCCGGTCGACCGGCTGATCGCCGTCTCCGAGTTCACCCTCGGCATCGCGGCCGAGGTCCGCGAGGCACTCGACATCCCCGGGCCCCGCCCGGAGGACGTCGCGTCCTACCGCAACAAGCTGCGGATGAAGGAGCTCGTCGCCGAGGCGGGCGTCCGCGTGCCCCGCTTCGACGCCTGCGAGAGCGCCGAGTCCGCGCTGGAGTTCGCCCGCGCCACGGGCTTCCCGCTGATCCTCAAGCCGGTGTCGGGCGCCGCGAGCATGGGCGTGCACCGGGTCGAGGACGAGGCCGCGCTCACCGCGCTGCTGTCGGAGGTCGACCTCGGCGACTACGAGCTCGAGGAGTTCGTCGAAGGCGCGATCTACCACGTCGACGGGTTCGCGGACGAGGACGCGGGCATCCCGTTCATGGCGGTGTCCCGCTACATCAACGACTGTCTGGCCTTCGAGGCCGGCGGGCAGCCGCTCGGCTCGGTCGTCGTCCAGGACTGTCCACTGCGCACCCGGGTGCACGACTTCGCCCGGCGCTGCGTGTCGGGTCTGGGCATGACCTCCATGCCGTTCCACCTGGAACTCTTCGTCACGCCCGACGGGGACCTGGTGTTCCTGGAGATCGCGGGCCGCATCGGCGGGGCCGAGGTGCCGTACCTCATGGACAAGGTCTTCGGGGTCAACCTCTTCGAGCTCTGGCTGGATGCCCTGTGCGAGGGCCGGGCGACGGTCCCGCCGCAGACGGGCGACCCGTCCGGCGGCTGGCTGATCATCCCCAAGCCCGCCGGACTGCCGGCCGAGGTCGTCTCGGTGACCTCCATGCGCGACGACTTCGCCACGATCTGGCGGGAGTTGGTGCCCACACCGGGCGAGGTGATGGAGCCCGGCGGCAGCTATGACGCGGTGCACAGCGGGCGGTTCATCTTCACCGGCGACGAGCCGGCCGTCGAGGAGGACATCCGGAAGATCATCGCCGGATTCCACATCGAGACCGTTCCGGTGTCGCAGTGAGGAGTCTCGGGCGGGGCCGTCCCCGGCCGAGCACAAGGGAGCGATCGAGCTTATGACCACACGATCCAAGCTGCACCAACGGCTCTTCGCCGGCGGTGTCCTTCTCAGCGTCGTCGCCGAGCAGATGGTGATGTTCGCCCTCCCGCTGCTCATCTTCCAGGACACCAAGGAGGTGTCGGCCCTCGGCCTCGCCTACGCGATCGAGTGGCTCCCGGCCCTCCTCGCGTACCCCTTCGCCGGTCTCCTCGCCGACCGTGACGGCGGGGCGCGGCTGTTCTCCGTCGTCACGACGAGCCGGGCCGTCGTCCTGTGCGGCGCCCTCGTCGGCTGCCTGGCCGCGCCCTCCCTGCTGACGCCCATCCTGATGACGGCCGCGCCCCTGCTCTCGCTTCTGATGGCGCCGGTGCGCATGTCCGTGGAGAAGGTCGTGCCCCAGCTGGCCAAGGACGCCGAACTGGCCAAGATCCAGGGCCTGGTGCAGAGCATGGAGGTCTCGGCGATGGCCGTCGGTCCCGCCCTGGCGATGCTGGGCGCGGCCTTCATCGACAAGGTCTGGCTGCTCGGCGCGGCCGCGGCGGTCTTCGCCATCGCCGCTGCCTGCTGGCTGCCGCTGCCGCGCGGGCAGCGCACCCCCAGCAGCGGCGGAGCCGCGGAGATCGTCGCCGAACTCCGGCTGGGCTGGTCCCTGCTGGTCCGCAGCAGGCCGCTGGTCCTGCTGGCCTCGCTCAACTTCTCGATCAACCTGGTCTTCGCCGTGGTGCTCGCCGCCAACGCCGCACTCGTCACGGGTGTGTTCGGCGCCCCGGAGTCCTCGTTCGCCCTGCTGAACATCTGTATCGGCATCCTGGGGATCGTCAATCTCCTGGTCATCCCGTTCCTGCTCCGCTACGTCAACGTGCGGATGCTCGGGATCTTCGGCCTCGCCCTGCTCTGCTCCTGTCTGCTGCTCATCGGCTTCGCCTCCTCCATGCTGCTGTACGGACCGGCGTTCGTGGCGGCCATGGTCGGAGTGACGTACTTCAACGTCTTCAACCGGACGCAGCGCATCCAGGTCCTTCCCCAGGAACACCTCGGAAAGGTGATGGGGCCGTTCTATCTGCTCAATATGCTGGCCATGCCCATCGCGGGACTTCTGGTGGCCGGCTCCGGTTCCGGCCTGGGACCGCAACAACTCGTCCTGATACTGGCCGTGGCGCTCACCGCTTTCGGTGCGCTCATGCTGCCGCTGACGATCCGGGCTTTCGGCCGCGCGATCGCCGCACGTGAGGCGACTCTCGTGCCCGCGACCGTGGAATAACCCCGACCGTGGAATAACCCGCGACCGTGGGATAACCGCCACCGCGAAGGGGCGGCGGCACATACAAAAACACCAACACGGGCCGTTGGTTTCTTCGGCCTGCCCGAAAACAGATTCACGAGTTGTTCCGCGAAGGGACTTGATGGACGTCGGTTTGGCACGCTTCAGTGAACTCTTTGGCTCGTTCCCGACCCCGATCGCCATCGTGACGGCGACGGACGGAAAGGGTGAGCCGTACGGTTTCACCAGCAACGCCGTCTGTTCCGTGTCGGCTGCGGCGTCGATGCTGCTGGTCTCGGTCGGCAAGGAGTCCCGCACACTGCCGGCGATCCTTTCGTCGCAGGCGTTCGCGGTGAACTTCCTCTCCTCGTCCGGGCGCGAGGCCTCGCAGGTCTTCGCGAGCAAGGCCACGGACAAGTTCGCGCATGTCGAATGGCGGCCCTCGGCTATTGCCGAAGGTGCGCCGCTGCTTTTCGATGTCGCACTCGGTCTTGCGGAATGCAGGGTTGAAAATGCGATCGAAGTGAGCGATCATTGGCTTGTCATTGGCCGGGTGGAAGGTGCTGCGATCTTCCCCCGTGAGCCACTTCTTTACCGTCGGGGCGACTACGGTGCCTGGTCGCCGCTGAACGAGTTCTCCACTCTCTAGCGAGATATTCGGGGCCGAATCTCTCGATTCCCCCGCTCGCCACTCCCGAGAACATCTCGACTTTCTCCTGCTCGAACAGGAAAACAGAAGGGTTTTGCATGGATATCGGGGCCGTAGACCACGTCGAGTTCTACGTCGGAGATGCCCAGCAGTCCGCGTTCTACCTCTGCACCGCTTTCGGCTTCCGGATCTGCGGCCAGGCCGGCCCCGAGACCGGGCAGGCCGACTACCGCTCGCTGCTGCTGCGCCAGGGCGGCATCGAGGTGGTCCTCACCTCCGCCCTCAACGCCTCCCACCCGGCCGCGTCCTACGTGATGCAGCACGGTGACGGTGTCGCCAACATCGCCTTCGAGGTCAGCGACGCCGCCAAGGCCTTCGAGCTGGCCGTCGAGCGGGGCGCCACCGCCGTCGAACAGCCCACCGTCCACAGCAAGGACGGCACCGAGGTGGTCACCGCCACGGTCCTGGGCTTCGGCGACGTGACCCACCGGTTCGTCCAGCGCACCGGCGACCGCGAGCAGTTCCTGCCCGGCGTGATGGACATCATCGCCGCCGACCCCGAGGCGGGCGAGGAACTGCTCAGCACCGTGGACCACGCGGCGATCTGCCTGCCCGCAGGCCTGCTGCGCCCCACGGTCGAGTTCTACGAGAAGGTCTTCGGCTTCTCGCAGATCTTCGAGGAGTTCATCGAGGTCGGCACCCAGGCCATGGACTCCAAGGTCGTCCAGAGCCCCTCCGGCAAGGTGACCTTCACCCTGATCGAGCCGGTCACCGACCGTGAGCCCGGCCAGATCGACACCTTCCTGGCCCGCCACGGCGGCGCCGGCGTGCAGCACCTGGCGCTGCTCTGCGACGACATCGTGGGCACCGTGCAGACCCTGGAGAAGCGGGGCGTCAACTTCCTGCAGACACCGGGCTCGTACTACGAACAGCTCCAGGAGCGCTTCGAGCGCTCGAACCTTCAGGTCGAGGACCTGCGCCGGACCAACGTCCTGATCGACGAGGACCACTGGGGCCAGGTGTTCCAGATCTTCACCCAGTCCCAGCACGTACGGAAGACGTACTTCTGGGAGGTCATCGACCGGCACGGTGCCCGCACCTTCGGCAGCGGCAACATCAAGGCGCTCTACGAAGCGGTCGCCCGCGAGAAGGCCGTCTCCTGACGCGCCTCGGCGCGCCGTCCCCGCACCGCACCACGCACCTGTGAGGAAGCACATGACCATCGAGGACACCCAGAAGTTCACCCTCACCGACGAGGAGCGCGCGCTGCTCCCGACCGACGAGGACGTCGTCTTCTACGCCGAGCACGGCTGGTACCTGTCGAAGAAGCTGTTCACCGACGAGGAGATCGATCAGCTGGAGGCCGCCAGCGAGCGCTTCTACGCCGGCCACCGCGACCGCACCCTGCCGGTGCGCCCGCCCAAGCTGGCCTACTGGGAGCCGGACAAGGGCGACGTCCAGCGGCACAACGACTACATCCACTACGAGGACGACACCATAGGCCGCATCCTGCGCAAGCCGCTGCTGGGCGCCGTCGCCGCGCGCCTGGCCGAGGCCGAGCAGATCCGGGTGTTCCAGTCGACGCTCATCTACAAGCCCCCGGTGGCGCAGGAGCAGTCGAACATCGTGCCCTGGCACTTCGACCGCCACTACTGGTCCACCTCCACCTCCGAGCGGATGCTGACCGCGTTCATCCCCTTCCACGACTGCGGTGAGGAGATGGGCACCATCACGATGGTCGACGGCAGCCACCTGTGGAAGGAGACGGCCGACAACGACACCACCTCCCTGCACTTCGCCGAGCGCGACCGCTCCGAGCTGGACCAGATGCTGGAGGACAACGCGGCCTACAACGGGGTCGAGGTCAAGAAGATCCCGGTCTTCATTCCCAAGGGCCACGTCAACTTCCACCACTGCCGCACCTACCACGGCAGCGGTGCGAACGTCAGCGACCGCCCGCGCCGTGCCATCTCCTTCCACCTCCAGGACGGCGAGAACCGCTACCGCGACTTCTTCCGCTCCGACGGCACCCAGGTGCACTACAACCACGACATGCTCGTGCGGCGCACCGTCGAAGGCACCCCCGACTACAGCGACCCCGAGTACCTGCCCCTCCTGTGGAGCCACCACTGATGCGAAGTGCCGCAGTGGTCGGAACCGGCCTGATCGGTACTTCGATCGCCCTGGCCCTTCGGGGCCGGGGCGTGACCACCTACCTGATCGACGCGAACCCGGAAACGGCGCGCACCGCCGAGGACCTCGGGGCCGGCATCGCAGCAACACCTCGTGGCCCGGTCGATCTGGCGATCATCGCCGTGCCTCCGCGGCACGTCGCGACGGCCCTGAAGGAACACCAACTGCGGCACCTCGCCCACGACTTCACGGACGCCGCCAGCATCAAGGAACTGCCCCAGCGGGAAGCGGACCAGGCCGGCTGCGACCTGACCCGCTTCGTCGGCGGGCACCCCATGGGCGGCCGGGAGCAGTCCGGCCCGCTCGCCGCCCGGGACGATCTGTTCCACGGACGGCCCTGGGTGCTCACCCCCTCCGTGCACACCCGGGCGCAGACCGTCGACCGCGCCCGGCACCTGGCCGAGTTGTGCGGCGGCCGGCCCATCGTGATGGCCCACGCCGAGCACGACCGCGCGGTGGCGCTCACCTCGCACGCCCCGCACCTGGTGTCGAGCCTGATCGCGGGGCAGTTACTGCACGGCGACCCGTCCCAGCTCGGGCTCGCCGGACAGGGACTGCAGGACATCACCCGCCTCGCCGCGGGCGGCGCCGACCTGTGGACCGACATCCTCGGCTCCAACGCCGTGGCCGTCGCCGACGTCCTCTCCGGTTTCGCCCGGGACCTGCACCAGGTGGTCGACGCCCTGCACGGCCTGGGCACCGCCGACGAGCCGGAGCAGCGGCGCCTCCACACGGACCGGCTCACCACGGCCCTGGTCCGCGGTGTCCAGGGCCGGGCCCGGATCCCCGCACGCACCACGGCCCCCACCCTGAGCACGGCCTACGCGGCCGCGCCGAGAGGAGTCTGAGCGGTGACACCAGCCGCCAAGCCGTCCCCGCAGGCCCTGGCGCTCGACGAGCTGCACGGATCGCTCAGCGACCCGGTCCTCGACGCCATGAACTTCCTCAACGAGGTCGTCGGCCGCTTCCCCCAGGCCATCTCCTTCGCGCCGGGCCGGCCCACCGAGGGCGACTTCGAGCCCGAGGACCTCACGCGCCACCTGCGCACGTACACCAGCCACCTGCAGGACACCCTGGGCTGGTCGGGCGACCAGGTGCGGACCCAGCTGTTCCAGTACGGCCGCACCAACGGGATCATCCACGAGCTGATCGCCCGGACGGTCGCCAACGACGAAGGGATCGAGGTGCCCCCGGAAGCCGTCGTGGTGACGACCGGCTGCCAGGAGGGCATGCTCCTCGTCCTGCGGGCGCTCTTCGCCGCCGGCGAGGACACGCTTCTGGTCAGCTCGCCGTGCTACGTGGGCATCACCGGTGTGGCCCGGCTCCTGGGCATCCGCGTGCGGCCCGTGCCCGAGGGCCCGGCCGGTCCTGACCCGGAGGCCGTGGCGGCGGCCGTGCGCGCCGCCAGGGAAGCCGGTGAACGCCCTCGGGCCTTCTACGTCGTCCCGGACTTCGCCAACCCCTCCGGCACCAGCATGAGCGTCCCGGACCGCGAGCGCCTGCTGCGCGTGGCCCAGGAGGAGGATCTGCTCGTCCTGGAGGACGACCCCTACGGCTTCTTCGTACGGACGGGCCCGGCCCGCCCCACGCTCAAGGCCCTCGACACGGGCCGGCGCGTGGTGCACCTGGGCTCCTTCGCCAAGACGGCCCTGCCCGGAGCCCGGGTGGGCTACGTCATCGCCGACCAGGAGGTCATCGGCCCGGGCGGCCGGCGCTCGCTGCTCGCCGACGAGCTGTCCAAGATCAAAAGCATGACCACCGTCAACACCTCGGCCGTCAGCCAGGCCGTCATCGGCGGACTGCTCATCGAGAGCGGCTGCCGGCTGCGCGAGGCGAACGCCGGGGCCATCGCGTACTACCGCAGGAACATGGACACCCTCCTCGACGAGCTGGAGCGGCACTTCCCCGCGGAGCGCCGGGCCGGGCTCGGCATCTCCTGGAACCGTCCGGACGGCGGTTTCTTCACCGTCGTCACCGTGCCCTTCGCCGCCGATCACAAGGCCCTGGAGCTGTCCGCGCGTACCTACGGCGTGCTGTGGACTCCGATGAGCGACTTCCACCTGGACGGCGGCGGCACCCACCAACTGCGCCTGTCGTGCAGCGCGCAGAGCCCGGAGGCCATCATCGAGGGCATGGCCCGGCTGGCCGCCTTCATCACCGCGCGGAGCACCGGTACCGCCGCCTGACGGCCGGTGTCCCGCACCCCTTGACCAGTACGGCGAACGGAGAAGATGTGGTGCTGGCGTTGCGCGAGTACGAGGCAGCGGCCAAGGAGCGGCTGCCGCGGCCGGTGTGGGACTTCTTCGAGGGCGGCAGCGGCACCGAGTCGATGCTGACGGCCGGACGGGAGGCCCTGGACCGGATCCGGCTGCGGCCGCGCTGTCTCGTCGACGTCTCCCACTGCGACCCCCGCACCGAGCTGCTCGGGGCGGACCTCGCCGCCCCCCTGGGCATCGCCCCCATGGCGTACCACCGACTCGCCCATCCGGAAGGCGAGGTGGGGACGGCGAGGGCCGCGGGTGAGGCCGGTGCCCTGTTCACGGTCAGCATGTTCGCGAGCCGGACGCTGGAGGACATCGCCGCCGCGGCCACCGGCCCGCTGTGGTTGCAGCTGTACTGGCTCAAGCGCCGTGACCTCCTGGTGGACCTGATCCACCGGGCCGAGGCCGCCGGTTTCCGCGCGCTGGTCCTCACCGTCGACGCGCCCAGGGTGGCGTTCCGTCCCCGTGACGCCGCCAACGGATTCGCGGTGCCCCCGGGCATCCGGGCGGTCAATGTGGCGCACGACGTGATGGCCGCCTCGCACGGCGGCCGGGACGGGGAGTCGGCCATCGCCCGGCACTCGAAGGAGCAGTTCGACGCCTCGATCACCTGGGAGGACCTCGCCTGGCTGCGCGAAGTGACCTCCCTGCCCGTGGTGCTGAAGGGCGTCCTCACCGGTGAGGACGCCGAACTGGCCGTCAAGCACGGCGTCTCGGGGCTGGTCGTCTCCAACCACGGCGGCCGCCAGCTGGACTTCTCCCACAGCGCCCTCGACGCCCTCCCCGAGATCGTGGACGCCGTCGCCGGGCGGTGCGCGGTGGTCCTCGACGGCGGGGTACGGCACGGCGCCGACATGGCCAAGGCCCTGTGCCTGGGCGCGGACGCGGTGATGATCGGACGCCCGGCCCTCTGGGGGCTCGCCCACTCCGGCGCGCAGGGCGTCGCGGATGTCCTGCGGCTGCTCATGGGCGAGTTCGAGGAGGTCATGGCCCTGATGGGGGCACCCACCGTGGCCGGCTTCGAGCGGTCCGGGGTGGTCGTCCCCGGGTGTGCCCACGTCTCCGCCTGACGCCGCGCGTCCACGCGGACACCGAAAGGCTCCCCCGGCCCGCACCGCTGGTACGCGGCGGGGGCCGGGGGAGCCTTTTCGTACGGTTGCCGGGAGCGCGGCGTCAGCCGAGCTGTCCGGCCGGCCGCAGGGTGATGTGGTTGATGTCCACGCCCGCGGGCTGGCCGAGGGCGAAGACGATCGTGTCCGCGATCTGCTCGGGGGTCATCGACGGTGCCGCCTCGGGGGTGCCGCCGCGCTCGTCCCAGAACGGGGTGTCCACCACCCCGGGGGCGATGACGGTCACGCCGACCCCGTCCTTGCCGACCAGCAGCCGGGTGTTCTCGGCCAGCGCGTGCGCGGCCCACTTGGTGACCGAATACAGGTTGCCGGGCGTGTTGCGCACCCCGGCGACCGAACCGATGATCACGATCCGGCCCTTGGACTCCCGGACGTGCGGCAGCGTCTCCCGCACGAGCAGGGCCGGGCCCAGGACGTTGGTGAGGACCATGGCGCGCATGTCCTCGGGGGCGTGGCTCTCCAGGTTGCCGGGCAGCGAGAAACCGGCGTTGGCGATGACGTGGTCCAGCCGGCCCCACGCGTCCACGACGTTGCGCACGGCGGACGCGACGTCGTGCTCGTCGGCGGCGTCGCCCGTGATCGTCAGCAGTCGCCCGCCCGCTCCGGCAGAAGCGGCGAAGGCGGCCAGCTTGTCCGCGTCCCGTCCGGTGACGGCCACGCGGTGGCCCTGTTCGAGCAGGGCGCGGGCGGTGGCGGCGCCGATTCCGGTCGAGCCACCGGTGATCAGCGTGACGGGTTCCATGCCGGCCTCCTCAGTGATGTGGTCACCGGGGGCCCTCCGGGGTCGCCGACGTCGATGAGCGCGAGGTCGACCGACTCCGGGCCGCCGCCGGTGATCCGAAACGCCTGCACTATATCCAGAGGTTTTCCCGCCGAGCCGGTACACCATCGCTGACCGGCCACGATGCCGTAGGAAGTGGCCGAACTCGTCATGCCGGCCGCCGCGTTGGTCCCAGCACGGCGCACGGCGCACGGGGCCCGGGCCGCGCGCTCACCCTCTCCTGCACATCCTCACCGGAGCCCTTCCCCGGCAGAACCGAGGCCGGCGCGTGAAGGGGTCGGAACCCGGCAGGCGGGCACTGCCTGCGGAGGGACATTGAGGTATTTGCCCTGATGTGTTTGCGATCGAGGGTCGGAAAGGGTCAGAGTCGGAGGGGGGACAGGAGGCGACCGTGACCGTTCTCGCGATGTTTCTTCTCATCATCGGGGCGCTTCTCATCCTGCTTGGGACGGTCCTGGTCGGCGTCGGGGTCCTCGTGATCCTCATCGGGATTGCCCTGATCGCCGTTGCGGCCTTCCTGCTGATCCGGAGAGTGCTGAGGCGCCAACAGTAGAAATGGCAGGACCGAGGGGTCTCTGTGCGTTCGGCCAGGCAGCGCTGTGGTTGACCTGCGCCCAGGGGAGGCCGGAGAGGCGGGACCGGATGAGGCCCCACGCGTCGAGCTGCCGTTGACGCCTGGCCAGGCCCGGTTTCTGTGATGGGGACGGCGGCGGTGACCGGGCCGGAATGGTCGGTGGTGGCTGCCTCGGCTACGACGGCCCGGACGGCGCGGGCGACTTCCAGCGGATGGTGGCCACGGGCGACCGCGAGCTGGACCTCGATGCGGCGGCCGGGTGGATCGTCATGGTCCTCCATCTTGGCCGGACGGCTTCCCGGCACGGCGGTGAGGCGGGCGACGCCCGGAACACCCAGCCGAGACGTTCGCCAGTTCCCGGACGGGCCCCACATGGATCCTGTTCCGGCGGCTTCGATCCCGAGCCCTCTTCCTGCCGCAACTGCGCCCGGAGTGTCCGCGAGGACTCTGGGCAGGGACGCATGTGCCACTCATTCGGTCATCTCGTCTTATATACCTCCTCTCAAACAAAAGCTACTAATGGGAATATAGTCTGAACAAAGGTGTGAGGTGGCCTCCTCTGGAGGGAGGAATGTCCTGATGACTGAGAACACCGGCGCAGGGTATGGCGGTGCGCCCGGCTCTCGCGGCCGGACGACCATCGCCGATGTGGTGGTGGAGAAGATCGCCGGAATGGCCGTTCGCGAAGTGCGCGGCGTCTATGCCCTGGGCAGTGGATTCACGCGCTCGATGGGATCCATGCGGGAGCGGATGCCCGGTGGCGGCAGTGGCAGGTCCGCCACGCGTGGGGTCAGTGTCGAGGTCGGAGAGAAGCAGGCGGCCATCGATCTGGAGATCGTCGTCGACTACGGCGTCTCCATCACGGACGTGGCCGGTGAGGTGCGGGAGAACGTGATCTCCGCGGTGGAGCGGATGGCGGGGCTTGAAGTCGTGGAAGTCAACATCATGGTCAGCGATGTGAAGCTCCCCGATGAGGAGGACGAGGGGGAAGAGCGGCAGCGGATCCAGTAGCCGGGGCGGCGCAGTCCGCTTGAGTGAAGGAGCGCGTGATGAGCAGGACTGTGGTGGGCCTGATGGCAGGGATGGCGCTGGGTTTCGCCGCGTATTTCGGTGACTTCTGGGCTTTCCTGTTGGTGCTGGGGCTGGGCGTCGTCGGACTCGGGGTCGGGCGGTTCCTCGAGGGTGATTTCGAGCCGGGTGACTTCGTTCGCCGCCGGGACCGGCAGGAGCGGATCCGTGATGACCGGCGACGGGTTCGGGGAGACTGGCGGCAGTGATCGGCGAAGCCAGTCTGCGTCCGGGCATTCCTCGTGGGGACGCCACGCGTGACCACTTCCGTGCGGCGGGCACCGGGGCGGGATACCGCAGGACGAGTCGCCGAGGTGCGTCGGGAGGTTACCGCAAGAAAGCGGCTGTCGCACATGATCAGAACACAAGATCGGAGCCCATGGTCCCGAGCAGTCGTGCGGTCTGCGGGGACGGGTAGTGCAGCCGCAGGGACGCGTGGGTCTCGGCGGCATGCCGTGACGCGTCGAGGAAGACCCGCAGGCCGCTGCTGTCGCAGCGGTCGACGGTGGTCAGATCGACATCGATGGTGGTCATGCCGTCATGCAGGCACCGCTCCAGAGCGGCGCGCACCTGGGGCGCGGTGGCCGGGTCGATCTCACCGGCCAGGGTGATCAGTGCCCGCCTGCCTCGGTCGTGCCGGTAGATGTTCAGCCGCGGAAGTGTCATGACGCCTCGGTTCAACCGCCTCGGCCTATGGGGCCCGGCCGCTCCTCGCAGGGTCCAAAGCCCGGGTGTACGTTCCCAGGCGCACGGTACGAGCCGAGCCGACGGTACGTGCGCGCGGCCGGGGGAGAAACCGGCTGGTCACCCGCGGTGAGTGGACGGCTACGGCGGCGGCGCGGCGCGGACGCGGCCTCCGTCGCGGTGGTCCGGTCGTTCACCGGCGGCCGGTGACTCGAACCGCTCCGGCCCCACCGGGGGCGGAGGCGTACCGCGGCCGCGGCGGCCGGGCCGGGGGGCGCTGTAATGGTGCGCGGCGATTCTGTCGGCGTGCTGGAGGTTGAGCCGGTGGATCACGTACGCCGCCGCTGCGATGAGGACCACGAAGGCGGCGGCTGTCAGGAAGGCGTTCATGGCGGCCACCTCACGAACCGGTGATCGGTCGGCCGGCCCGGCCGGGCGGACCGGTCTGCTGGGGAACGGCCGCTGACACCGCGGAGGCGCCGCCCTCGTACTCCCATGCCTCGTCCGGGTTCAGTGGCTGGTCGGCCGCCAGGACGCCGTGCCGGGCCTCGTGGGCGGTGATGAGCGCGCTCGCGGTCAGCGGCGGGCCGTCGGGGTCGGAGGCGG
>NZ_JBWKCH010000007.1:0-464 GCF_056436585.1 Streptomyces sp. NPDC043685
GCCCGGTTACATTCCGAACCCGGAAGCTAAGCCTTACAGCGCCGATGGTACTGCAGGGGGGACCCTGTGGGAGAGTAGGACGCCGCCGAACAATCTTTGGAAGGACCCTTGGTCCCAGCGTTCAGCTGGGACCAAGGGTCCTTTTTGTTTTTGCAGTGCGCGCTGGGCACCCGGCTGCGCGAGAATGACTTGCGGTACCGAAGACAGGAGTCACCATGTCCACCAACTCTCCCGAGGACCGACCGGAGCGCGACCAGCGGCGACGGGAGGGGGACCGGAGCGACCGGAACGACCGCGGCGGTCAGCGCGGAGATCGCGGGGACCGTGGAGGCTTCCGCCGCGACAACGACCGTGGCGGCAACGACCGTGGCGGTAGCGACCGTGGCGGTTTTGGGCGTCGTGAAGGCGACCGCGGTGACCGTGGTGGCTTCCGTCGTGATGACAGCCGTGACAACCGTGGTGGT
>NZ_JBWKCH010000007.1:560-391215 GCF_056436585.1 Streptomyces sp. NPDC043685
TGGTGGCTTCGGCCGGCGCGACGACCGTGACCGTGGACCCCGTAGGGACGATCGTGATCGCGGTGGGTTCCGTCGGGACGACAGCCGTGGTGAGCGGCCCCCCTTCCGCCGTGATGACCGGGACAACCGCGGCGGCGAGCGCCCCGCCTTCCGGCGCGATGACCGGGACAACCGTGGCGGCGAACGCGGCGGTGACCGTGGCGGTTTCCGTCGTGACGACAGCCGTGACAACCGTGGTGGTGGCTTCGGCCGGCGCGACGACCGTGACCGTGGACCCCGTAGGGACGATCGTGATCGCGGTGGGTTCCGTCGGGACGACAGCCGTGGTGAGCGCCCGCCCTTCCGCCGTGATGACCGGGACAACCGCGGCGGCGAGCGCCCCGCCTTCCGGCGTGACGACCGGGACAACCGTGGGGAGCGTCCCCCCTTCCGCCGTGACGATCGGGACAACCGGGGCGAGCGCCCCGCCTTCCGTCGCGACGACCGCCGGGACGACAGGCGTGACGACCGGCGTGGCGAACGGCATGAGGGCGATCGCGGTGGGTTCCCTCGTCGCGACGACCGGGACCGTGGCGGCTTCCGCCGTGACGACAACCGCGACCGTGGCTTCCGTGGCGACGACCGAGGCCGCGACGGTGACCGTGGTGGTTTCCGGCGTGACGACCGTGGTGGTTTCCGGGGCCGCGATGACCGACGCGACGACCGTCGGGATGATCGCCGCGGAGACGACCGCCGCGGAGACGACCGCCGCGGAGACGACCGCGGTGAGCGCGGCGGCTTCCGGCGTGACGACGCCGGCCGGGGCGGGCGTCCCGCTTTCCGTCGTGAGGACGGGCCCCGCAGCGACCGCGGCGAATTCCGCCGTGACGACAACCGGGGTGACCGCGGTGACCGCGGTGACCGCGGCGACCGTGGTGGCTTCCGCGGCCGGGACGACCGCCGTGACGACCGCGGTGCGCGCGGCCCCCGGCGTGACGACCGGGGTGACCGTGGCTACCGGCGCGACGACCGGCGTGACGGTGACCGTGGTGGCTTCCGCGGCCGGGACGACCGGCGTGGTGGCGAGGGCCGGTTCCGTGATGAGCGTGAGCGGGACAGGGAGCCGATCAAGCGGCTGCCGATCCCCGAGGACGTCACGGGCGACGAGATCGACAAGGACGTACGGCAGGAGCTGCAGAGTCTGCCCAAGACGCTCGCGGAAGACGTCGCCAGGAACCTGGTGATGGTCGCGCGGCTCCTCGACGAGGACCCCGAGGGCGCGTACGGCTACTCCAGGGTCGCGCTGCGGCTGGCGTCGCGTGTCGCCGCCGTACGGGAGGCCGCCGGGTTCGCCGCGTACGCCACCCAGAAGTACGGCGAGGCGCTGGCCGAGTTCCGGGCCGCCAAGCGGATGACCGGGAACATCGACCTGTGGCCCGTCATGGCCGACTGCGAGCGCGGGCTCGGGCGGCCGGAGAAGGCCCTGGACATGGCCGGCGCGCCCGAGGTCAACAAGCTCGACAAGGCCGGGCAGGTCGAGATGCGTCTCGTCGTGGCCGGTGCGCGGCGGGACATGGGGCAGCTCGACGCGGCCATCGTGACGCTGCAGAGCCCGGAGCTGGCCGCGAACTCGGTCCAGCCGTGGACCGCGCGACTGCGGTACGCGTACGCCGACGCGCTGCTCGCGGCCGGGCGGGAGACCGAGGCGCGCGAGTGGTTCGCCAAGGCCGTCGAGGCCGACCGCGACGGCAGCACCGACGCCTCGGACCGGCTCGCCGAGCTGGACGGCGTGGAGTTCGTCGACGCCCTGGTCGAGGACGAGACCGAGACCGAGGACGAGGACGAGGCCGACGAGGTTCCGGCCGCGCCGCACGCGGACCAGGACGACGACGGGGACCCGGTCGAGGGCGAGCACGACAAGGACTGACGTCCGCGGAAAGGGGCGGGACCCGAGGCCATGAGGCCTCGGGTCCCGCCCCTTTCTGCTGTCAGAGGTCCAGCGCGCGAAGCACCAGGCCCGTCGCCGGTTTCGGGCCGAACGAGGTCGACTTGCGGGGCATCGTCACGCCCTGGCGGGCCAGTTCGCGGACGACCTCCTCGCGGACCGGGTGCATCAGGACGGCCGTGCCGCCGTCGCGTTCGGCCTTCTCGACCGTGGCGGCCGTGTCGTGGATGTAGGCGATGTGGGCGGGGGAGTCCTCGGGGATGTGCCAGACGTGTTCGAGGAGCGTGGCGTGCAGGACCGTCGCGTCCAGGGTGCGCCAGGCGGCGGGGCGGTCGGCCGGGATGGTGCGGGCCAGCAGGTCCGGGTCCGGGCGGTCGGCGAGGTGGAAGGCGCCGTCGCCGGCCAGCAGGAACGCGTTGCCGGCGCAGGCCGCGTCCGCCAGGGTGTCCAGGGCCTCGGCCAGCGGGACGTCGAGGCGGCGCACGCGGAAGTGGCCCTCCAGGGCGGCCACGGCGTCGCCGACCGGCAGATCGTGCAGGAGGCGGTGGATGGCGCGGACCCGGAGGGGATAGCGGGCCGTGTCGACCAGCAGGACCAGGCCGTGGTCCCAGGGGCTGGGCGAGGGGTGCTCCGTACGGAGGCGGCGGTAGGTCGCCCAGCGATGGTGGCCGTCGGCGATGAGGGCCTGGTGCCGGCCGAGGTCGCGCTGGATCGTCGCCAGGTCGTCGGGGTCGGTGACCGACCACAGGCGGTGGCGGAAGCCGTCCTCCGTGGTGGTGGCGAGGAGCGGGGGCCGGTCGGCGGTGCGCTCGATCAGGTCCGCCGTGGCGGTCGTCGAACCGTCGCCCCGGTAGGTGAGGAGGAGGGGTTCGAGGTTCGCGGAGGTGGCGCGCATGAGGGCCGCGCGGTCGGCGACGATGTGCGGCATGACGTCCTCGTGCGGCAGCACCACCTGCTCGGCGGGGTCCGACACGCGCAGGGCGCCGATGACGCCCCGTTGCAACATGCCGTTGCCGTCCTGCTGCTCGTAGACGTAGAGGCCCGGTTCCGGGTCGGTCGTCAGGACACCCTCGGACAGCCAGCGGCGCAGGGTGTCGGCGGCGCGTTCGTTGCGGGCGCTGGGCGTGGCGGCCTGGGGGAGGATCAGGCGGACGATGTTGTGCGGGTCCGCCGATTCGAGGTGGTGCAGGCCGTCGGGGCGCACCACGACGTCGTAGGGCGGAGATGTGACGGCGGCAAGGCTGCCGACCCGGTCGGGGTCGTAACGAAGGCCTCGGAACGGGGTGAGTTCCAGGCCTCGGTGCGTCGTTGCCTCCGAGTGACCTGCTGTCTTCATCAGGGCATCGTACGGCTGTCGGTGGCATGGGGGATGATCGGGGGAAAGCCGTCGAACGAGGAGCGATGCGGGATGAGCCGGAGCGTCAGGACAAGGCCCGAGGCCAGTGGGCAGGCCCTGAGCGAGGCGTACGACACGGCGCTGCTCGATCTGGACGGCGTCGTGTACGCGGGCGGGAGCGCGATCGCGCACGCGGTCGAGTCACTGGCCGCGGCCCGGGAGGGCGGGATGCGCCTGGCGTACGTGACGAACAACGCGCTGCGGACCCCGGACACCGTGGCCGGGCATCTGACGGAGCTCGGCATACCGACGGGCGCGGACGACGTCATCACCTCGGCGCAGGCGGTCGCGCGGCTGATCAGTGAGCAGGTGCCGCGCGGCGCCCGGGTGCTGGTGATCGGCGGTGAGGGGCTGCGCGTCGCGTTGCGCGAGCGGGGGCTCGTGCCCGTGGAGTCGGCCGACGACGATCCGGCGGCGGTGGTGCAGGGGTTCGGCGGGCCCGACCTGCCGTGGGGCCGGTTCGCCGAGGCCTCCTACGCGGTGGCGCGGGGCGTGCCGTGGTTCGCCTCCAACACCGACCTGACGATTCCCAGCGGTCGCGGCATCGCGCCGGGCAACGGGGCCGCGGTGGAGGTCGTCCGGATCGCCACGGGCGCCGAGCCGCAGGTCGCGGGCAAGCCGCTGCCTCCGATGCACCGGGAGACCATCCTGCGCACCGGCGCGCAGCGGCCGCTGGTGGTGGGGGACCGGCTGGACACGGACATCGAGGGCGCGTTCAACGGCGAGGTGGACTCGCTGCTCGTCCTGACGGGTGTCACGGACGGCGCGCAGTTGCTGGCGGCGCCGCCGCAGCACCGGCCGACGTATGTGGACGCCGATCTGCGCGGGATGCTCCGCGGCCAGCCGGAGGTCGCCGAGGTGAGCGAGGGTGCCTTCCGGTGCGGTGGCTGGACGGCGAAGGCCGGTGCGGACCGGCTGGAGCTCGACGGGAAGGGCGAGGCTGTGGACGGGCTGCGCGCGCTGTGCGCCGTGGCGTGGACGACCGCCGGTGAGGGTGTGTGCGAGCTGGACGGGGGGAAGGCGCTGGCACGACTGGGTGTCTGAGCACGTGGTCGGGGAGTCGGGGGGCACGGTGGGCACCCGGGACGCCGGATCTCGCGTGTATGCGAGGGTAGGCTAACCTAACCACGTGTTGGTCGAGAGTCCCCCCGAACAGCGCGCGGAGACCGCCCCCGCGCCCTCAACCCGACGGACGGTACGAGCCTTTGGGCTGCTCCTGTCCGCCGCGATCCTGGTGCTGGTCGCGCTGGCGAGTATCGCGATCGGTGCGAAAGAGCTGTCCCTCGGGCAGGTCTGGCACGGCCTGTTCGACGACACGGGGACCTACGGGGACGTCGTCGTCGCGGAGCGGCTGTCGCGGACCGTGCTCGGACTGCTCGCCGGTGCCGCCCTCGGCCTGTCCGGGGCGGTCCTCCAGGCTCTCACCCGCAATCCGCTGGCCGACCCCGGACTGCTCGGCATCAACGCGGGCGCGTCCGCCGCGGTCGTCACAGCCATCACGTACTTCGGGGTCACCTCGCTCAGCGGCTACGTCTGGTTCGCGTTCTTCGGCGCGGCGGCGGTCGGGGCGCTGGTCTGGTTCCTCGGCGGCAGCCGGGGTGCGACACCGGTGCGCCTCGCGCTCGCCGGCACGGCGATCAGCGCCGCGCTGTACGGCTACCTCCAGGCCGTGATGATCATGGACGAGGCCGCGCTCGGCAAGATGCGGTTCTGGACGGTCGGTTCGCTGGCCTCGGCCACGAACTCGACCATCACGCAGGTCCTGCCGTTCCTGCTGACCGGCACGGTCCTGGCTCTGGCCCTGGCCCGGCCGCTGAACGCGATGGCCATGGGCGACGACACCGCCAAGGCCCTCGGCGCCGACCTCAACCGCACGCGGGCGCTGTCCATGCTGGCCGCGACCGTGCTGTGCGGTGCGGCGACCGCCGCCTGCGGGCCGATCGTGTTCGTCGGGCTGATGGTGCCGCACGTCGTGCGCTCCTTCACCGGGCCCGACCTGCGCTGGATCCTGCCGTACGCGGCGATCCTGTCGCCCGTGCTGCTGCTCGGCGCCGATGTGCTCGGGCGGATCGTGGCCCGGCCCTCGGAGCTTCAGGTGGGCATCGTCACCGCGATCCTCGGCGGACCGGTGTTCATCTTTCTCGTACGACGGCGGAGGACCGCACAGCTGTGAAGACCACCCACCGCGCGGCGACCACCGGCCGTGGCGTGCAGACCACCAGCCGTACCGTGCGAAGCGGCCGGCTGTCGATACGCCTGGACCTGCGGGCCGTCACCGTCGTGCTCCTGCTGCTGGCGGCGGCGCTCGCGGCGAGTGTCGTGCTCATCGGCACCGGCGACTTCCCGATCCCGGCCGCCGACGTGCTGCGGACGCTGGTCGGTCAGGGCAACCCGGGCCAGGAGTTCATCGTCACCGAGCTGCGGCTGCCACGGGTCCTGGTGGGTCTGCTGGTCGGCGCCTCCCTCGGACTCGGCGGCGCGCTGTTCCAGGCCATCTCCCGCAATCCGCTGGGCAGTCCGGACGTGCTCGGTCTCGGGCAGGGCGCCACGGCCGGCGCGCTCGTCGTGATCGTGCTGACCTCCGGGAGCGCCAACCAGGTGGCCGCCGGGGCGCTGGTGGGCGGCCTGGTGACCGGCCTCGCCATCTACGTGCTCGCCTGGAAGCGGGGGGTGCACGGCTACCGGCTGGTCCTGGTGGGCATCGGCGTCTCCGCGATCGTCACGGGCATCAACGGCTATCTGCTCACCAAGTCCGACATCGTGGACGCGGCCCGCGCGGTCGTGTGGATGACCGGCTCCCTGGACGGCCGGGACTGGGACCAGGTGTGGCCGCTGCTCGCGCTGACCGCCGTGCTGGTGCCGCTCGTCCTGGTCAACGCGCGGGGGCTGCGGATGATGGAGATGGGCGACGACGTGTCGTACGCCCTCGGCGTACGGGTCGAGCGCGTACGGCTGCTGCTGATGGTGGCGGCCGTGCTGCTCACCGCGTCCGCCACCGCCGCGGCCGGTCCCGTCAGCTTCGTCGCGCTCACCGCGCCGCAGCTGGCCCGGCGCCTGACCCGTGCGCCCGGGCCGAACCTGCTCGCCTCGCTGTGCATGGGCGCGGCCCTGCTGGTCGTCGCCGACTGGGCCTCCCAGCGCGCCTTCGGTGCCGAGCAGCTGCCCGTGGGCGTGGTCACCGGCGTGCTCGGCGGGGTCTACCTGCTGTGGCTGCTGGTCAGCGAGCGCAGGGCGGGCCGGATATGAGGGCGGGCACAACGAGCGCCGAGCACAGCACCACCAGCGGACTGAACAACCCAAGGAGCCCCGTGAACCGCCTGTCCGCCGAGAACGTCACCCTCGCCTACGACCAGCGGGTCATCGCCGAGCAGTTGTCGGTGGAGATACCCGACCAGTCGTTCACGGTGATCGTCGGCCCCAACGCCTGCGGCAAGTCGACGCTGCTGCGGGCGCTGTCGCGGATGCTCAAGCCGAGCAAGGGCCGGGTCCTGCTGGACGGGCACGTCATCCAGTCGATGCCGGCCAAGAAGGTCGCGCGGACCCTCGGCCTGCTGCCCCAGTCCTCGGTCGCGCCCGACGGCATCACGGTCGCCGACCTCGTCGGCCGCGGCCGCTACCCGCACCAGGGCATCCTGCGCCAGTGGTCCACGGAGGACGAGCGGGTCGTCCAGGAGTCCATGCGGCAGACCGGCGTCGCCGAACTCGCCGACCGCTACGTCGACGAGCTCTCGGGCGGCCAGCGCCAGCGCGTGTGGATCGCCATGGCCCTCGCCCAGCAGACCCCGCTGCTGCTGCTCGACGAGCCGACGACCTACCTGGACATCCAGCACCAGATCGACGTCCTGGACCTGTGCGCCGAGCTGCACGAGGAGCAGGGGCGCACCCTCGTGGCCGTGCTGCACGACCTGAACCACGCCGCCCGCTACGCCACCCACCTCATCGCCCTGCGCGAGGGGCGGGTCATCGCCGAGGGCGCGCCGAAGGACATCGTCACGGCGGAACTGGTGGAGGAGGTCTTCGGGCTGCGCTGCCAGGTCATCGACGACCCGGAGACGGGCACACCGCTGGTCGTGCCGGCGGCCCGCACGTCCCGCGCCGCGCACGCGGTCGGGAAGGCCGCGGCCACCGTCGGGAAGACCGCGGCTACAGAAGCTTCCTGAGCCGGAGCAGGTCCCGCACGCCCGCGTGCAGCCTCACCCGGCCCGAGCCCCAGGCCTTGGCGAAGTGCAGCTCGCCGCCGACCAGCGCGACCAGGTCGTCGCCGGTCATGGCGAGTCTGATCTCGGCCGTGCCGGGCGGCGGGCCGGGCACGGTGTCGTGCACCTCGATCCGCCCGCCGCGCATCCGGCCGGTGAAGGTGACGTCCAGGTCCGTGATGTGGCAGCTCACCGAGCGGTCCAGGGCGGCGGCCTCGCGGGCGTCCCCTGCGGCGTGCTGCATGGTGTCCGAGAGCTTGTCGAGTGCGCTGCGGCACTCCTCGATCGTGGCCATCGCGGTCGACGGTACCGCAGCGGTTCGCGGTAGCGTCGGGGCATGGACGACCCAGTTCCCGAGATCCCGCCGGCGGCGGAGGAAGAGCCCGCGTACGACCCCGCCGCCCCCGCCCCCCTGAACGTGCCCCGCACTCCCACCGGTGACGCCGGTGTGGACGCGGCGCTGGACCGGCTCGGTGATGCGGACCACCTCGCCACCGACGGGCACATCGAGGTGTACGAGGATGTACACCGGGGGCTGCGCGACGCGCTGACCGCGCTCGACGTACGCCCGGGACCTCCGGTGCCCCCGCGGCCGTACGAGCACAGGAGCTGAACCGAACGTGGCAGGAGTCGCACGCCGCCGTCTGGACGCGGAGCTGGTCCGCCGGAAGCTCGCGCGTTCGCGCGAGCACGCCGGGCAGCTGATCGCCGCCGGGCGCGTCTCCGTCGGCAAGACCGTCGCGACCAAACCCGCCACGCAGGTGGAGACGGCGGCGGCCATCGTGGTGGCCCAGGACGACAGTGATCCCGACTACGTCTCGCGCGGCGGCCACAAGCTCGCCGGAGCGCTCGCGGTGTTCGGGCCGCAGGGGCTGTCCGTCGAGGGGCGCAGGGCGCTCGACGCGGGCGCGTCCACCGGCGGTTTCACCGACGTCCTGCTGCGGGCGGGCGCCGCCCATGTCGTCGCCGTGGACGTCGGATACGGCCAACTCGCCTGGTCCCTCCAGCAGGATGAACGCGTCACCGTCAAGGACCGTACGAACGTACGCGAGTTGACGCTTGAAGCGATCGATGGGGAGCCTGTGGATCTTGTCGTGGGGGATTTGTCCTTCATCCCGCTCGGGCTGGTCCTGCCCGCCTTGGTGCGGTGCGTGAGGCCGGACGCCGACCTGGTGATGATGGTCAAGCCGCAGTTCGAGGTGGGCAAGGAGCGCCTCGGCAGCGGGGGAGTGGTGCGCAGCACCCAGCTGCGGGCCGAGGCGGTACGGGGGGTGGCCGAGAAGGCCTGGGGGCTGGGGCTCGGGGTGAAGGGCGTGACGGCCAGTCCGCTGCCCGGGCCGTCGGGGAATGTCGAATACTTCTTGTGGCTGCGGGCCGGGGCACCGGAACTGGACCCGGCCGACGTTGACCGTGCAGTGGCGGAGGGGCCGCGTTGACCGAGAACCGAGCTCGTACTGTTTTCCTGCTCGCCCACACCGGGCGGCCCGCGGCCGTGCGCAGTGCCGAGCTCGTCGTGAAGGGGCTGCTGCGCTCCGGCCTCGGGGTGCGCGTCCTGGAGGCCGAGGCGCGCGATCTGCCGCTTCCGGCGGAGGTGGAGCTGGTCAGGGAGGCCACTCCGCAGTGCCTGGACGGGTGCGAGCTGCTGATCGTGCTGGGCGGCGACGGCACGCTGCTGCGCGGCGCCGAGTTCGCCCGGGCGTCGGGTGTGCCGATGCTCGGCGTCAACCTCGGGCGGGTCGGCTTCCTCGCGGAGGCCGAGCGGGACGACCTCGACAAGGTCGTCGACCGGGTGGTGAGCAAGGCGTACGAGGTCGAGGAGCGGATGACCGTCGACGTCGTCGTGCACCGCAACGGGGACATCGTGCACACCGACTGGGCGCTGAACGAGGCGGCCGTGCAGAAGGTGTCCGCCGAGCGGATGCTGGAGGTCGTCCTGGAGATCGACGGGCGGCCGGTGACGGGGTTCGGCTGTGACGGGATCGTGTGCGCGACGCCCACCGGGTCGACGGCGTACGCCTTCTCGGCGGGCGGGCCGGTGGTGTGGCCGGAGGTGGAGGCGCTGCTGATGGTGCCGATCTCCGCGCACGCGCTGTTCGCCAAGCCGCTGGTGACCTCGCCGGATTCGGTGCTGGCCGTGGAGGTGCTGCCGCACATTCCGCCGGGTGTGCTGTGGTGCGACGGGCGGCGGACGGTGGAGTTGCCGCCGGGGGCGCGGGTGGAGGTGCGGCGGGGGGCTGTGCCGGTTCGGCTGGCCCGGCTGCATCACGCCTCGTTCACGGACCGGCTGGTGGCGAAGTTCGCGCTGCCCGTCTCCGGGTGGCGGGGGGCTCCTCACTAGCGGCTTGTGGGGGGTGGTTTCGCTTCGTCGGCGAGTGCGGGGCGTCTGTGGCCTGTCGCGCCCGGCCGGCGGAGCCGCACATCGCTACGCCCCCGCGTCCCTGAGAAAAACAGGGCTCCGCCACTCTCGTGGGTGACAAGGGCAGGCCAGTCGCAATCCCTGGCCCGGACCTCGTAAGGTCGTGTCCGTGTTGGAGGAGATGCGGATACGGTCGCTGGGCGTGATCGACGACGCCGTGGTCGAGCTGTCGCCCGGGTTCACCGCGGTCACCGGTGAGACGGGTGCGGGCAAGACCATGGTGGTCACCAGCCTGGGGTTGCTGCTGGGCGGGCGGGCCGACCCGGCGCTCGTGCGGATCGGGGCCGGCAAGGCGGTCGTCGAGGGGCGCATCACCGTGCCCCGTGACGCCACGGCCGCGGTGCGTGCCGAGGAGGCCGGGGCCGAGCTCGACGACGGGGCCCTGCTGATCAGCCGTACCGTTTCCGCCGAGGGGCGCTCACGGGCGCACCTGGGCGGGCGCAGCGTGCCCGTGGGCGTGCTGGCCGAGCTCGCCGACGAGCTGGTGGCCGTGCACGGGCAGACGGACCAGCAGGGGCTGCTCAAGCTGTCCCGGCAGCGGCAGGCGCTCGACCGGTACGCGGGTGACGCGGTCGCCGGACCGCTGGCCAAGTACGGCGAGGCGTACAAGCGGCTGCGGGCCGTCTCCGCCGAGCTCGAGGAGATCACCACCCGGGCGCGCGAGCGGGCCCAGGAGGCCGACCTGCTGCGCTTTGGACTCGACGAGATCGCAGGCGTCGAACCCCGCGCGGGTGAGGACGTGGAGCTGGCCGAGGAGGCCGAGCGGCTCGGGCACGCCGAGGCGCTGGCGTCCGCCGCCGCGGCCGCGCACGCCGCCCTCGCGGGCAACCCCGAGGACCCGGAGGGCGTCGACGCCGGAACCCTCGTCGCGGGTGCCCAGCGGGCCCTGGACGCCGTACGGACGCACGATCCGGCACTGGCCGCGCTCGCCGACCGCATCGGGGAGATCGGGATCCTGCTGCGCGACGCGGCCGGGGACCTGGCCGGGTACGCCGACGACCTGGACGCCGATCCGCTGCGGCTGTCGGCCGTCGAGGAGCGGCGGGCCGCGCTCACCGGGCTGACCCGGAAGTACGGCGAGGACATCGCCGCCGTGCTGGCCTGGGCCGAGCAGAGCGCCGCCCGGCTCACCGAACTCGACGGTGACGACGAGCGGATCGGGGAGCTGACCGCCGAGCGGGACGCGCTGCGGGCCGAACTGGGCGGGCTCGCCCAGGCCTTGACGGACGCCCGGACGGAGGCCGCCGAACGGTTCGCGGCCGCCGTGACCGCCGAGCTCGCCTCGCTCGCCATGCCGCACGCGCGGGTGTCCTTCGACATCCGGCAGACCGACGACCCCGACGGCGTCGAGGTCGGCGGGCGTCCGGTGGCCTACGGTCCCGCGGGCGCCGACGAGGTCGAGCTGCTGCTGGCCCCGCATCCGGGCGCGCCGCCCCGGCCCATCGCCAAGGGCGCCTCCGGCGGTGAGCTGTCGCGGGTGATGCTGGCCGTGGAGGTCGTGTTCGCCGGGACGGATCCGGTGCCGACGTACCTCTTCGACGAGGTCGACGCCGGGGTCGGCGGCAAGGCCGCGGTCGAGATCGGCCGGCGGCTCGCGCGGCTGGCGAAGAACGCGCAGGTCGTGGTGGTGACGCACCTGCCGCAGGTGGCCGCCTTCGCCGACCGGCAGCTGCTGGTGGAGAAGACCAGCGACGGGTCCGTGACCCGCTCCGGAGTCAAGGTCCTCGAAGGTGAGGACCGGGTCCGGGAGCTGTCGCGCATGCTCGCCGGCCAGGAGGACTCCGAGACGGCACGGGCACACGCGGAGGAGCTGCTGGCGACGGCCCGGGCGGACGGCTAGCCGGGGCGGCGCACCGGCCGGGGTGTCGGCAGCGGCCGGACCGCCGCCCAAGTTCACTCGTGTGGGTGACTCTGGTGGGGCGTGTCACCCCGGTGCCGCGCCCCGCCGTCGCGTCGCGGGGGCCGCGGCGTTCCCGTAACCCTTGTAGGGCCTGGCATCCTTGGCGGAGTACGCGGGCGAGACCGCGTCGTGACCGTCCGACCCGACCCAGGAGCCCGGCCACGTGACCCCCGTGAGCAGCCACTCACCGCATGGCCAGTCGCCGCTGCGTACCGTGCAGGTGCTGGGCGGAGGCAATGCCACCAGCAGCGCGCATGTGCGCTCGCTGGCCGCGGGGCTCGTCGCACGGGGCGTGAAAGTGACCGTGTGCGCCCCCTACGAGGCCGATCGCTCCTATGACTTCACCGGTGCCGGGGCCGACCATGTGCACATTCCGCGCAGCAGCGATCCGGTGTCGGTGGCGGCCCTGAGGGCGGCCTGCGCCAATGCCGATCTGGTGCACGCGCACGGGCTGCACGCCTCCTTCCGCACCGTGCTCGCCCTCGGCGGACGGCGCGTGCGCACCCCGCTGGTCGTGACGTGGCACGACCGGGCACACGCCGACGGTGCGCGGGCCCACATGCTGCGGGTGCTGGAGCGCAGGGTCGTGAAGGCGTCCACCGTGGTGCTGGGCACCACCTCGGCGCTCGTGGACCGGGCCCGGCTCACCGGGGCGCGGGACGCCCGGCTCGCGGCCGTCGCGCTGCCCGGCCGCCGCAGGCCCCCGGAGCCCGACGACCCCGACCGGCTGCGGCCCAAGGTGCGCGCCGAGCTCGGCGCCATCGGCAGGCCGTTGCTGATGGCCGTCGGCTCCCTGGACCGGCACCGCGGTTACGACGTGCTGCTGGACGCCGCGCGCGTCTGGCGCCGGCTCGACCCCGTGCCCCTGGTCGTGATCGCCGGGGAAGGCCCGCTGCGCGGTGAGCTCCAGGGGCGGATCGAGGAGGAGGGGCTGCCCGTCCGGCTCCTCGGGCGGCGGGACGACATCACCGATCTGCTCGCCGCCGCCGACCTCGCCCTGCTGCCGAGCCGCTGGGAGGCCCGCTCGGTGCTCGCCCAGGAGGCCCTCCACGCGCGCGTGCCGCTGGTCGCGACCGCGGTCGGCGGCATCCCCGAACTGGTCGGGGACGCGGCCGAACTCGTCCCGTACGGGGACGCGAAGGCCCTCGCCGACGCCGTCGTGGGACTGCTCGGCGACCCGGAGCGCCGGGACCTGCTGGCGGCCAAGGGCGCCCGGCAGGCCGCCACCTGGCCGACCGAGGACGAGACGGTCGCCCAAGTGCTCAGCGTGTACGACGAGTTGACCCAGCCCCGGCCCCTGCCGTAGCGGTCCCTACGGGACGTGTCGGCGGGCCCTGAGGGCCAGGCTCAGGGCCAGGACCGTCTGTGGGTCGTCGAGGTCCGTGCCCAGCAACTCCCCGATGCGGGCCAGGCGGTTGTACAGGGTCTGCCGGTTCAGGTGCAGCTCCCGGGCCGTCTCCGCCTTGCGTCCCGCGTGGGCGAGGTACGTCGTCAGCGTGGGCAGCAGCGGCGGCCGGGAACGGCGGTCGTGCGCGAGGAGCGGGCCGAGGGCACGGTCGACGAAGGCCGCCAGATCCGGATGGTCGCGCAGCCGCCACAGCAGCAGGTCGATGTCGAGCCGGCGGGCGTCGTACCAGGGCCGGTCCGGCAGCCCCTGGGCCGCCGTGGCCGTCTCGGCCGCGTGCCGCAGGCCCGAGGCCACCGCCGTCCAGCCCCCGGCCGTCCCGACGACCACCACGGGCGGCTGCCCGCCCGGCCGCGGCATGCCGGACCGGCTCGCCCCCGCCCGCAGGGCGGTCGCGACCCGGTCCGCGACCGACTCCCGTTCCGACTCCTCCCGCAGGCCGAGCAGCACCAGCACCCGACCCTCCACCGGCCGCACCCCCAGCAGCACCGGCACGCCCACCGACGCCAGCTCCTCCGCGATCGCCCGGGCCGGCACGGCCCAGCCTCCCCCCTCCGGGGACAGGACGTCCCCGAGCCGCATGACCACCGGCAGCAGCGGCCCCCCGCCCGGCCGGAAGCCCAGCACGCGTGCCTGCGCCGGGGCGTCCTCCGCCGCGATCCGCCCCTCGGCGAGGTCGGTGAGGAAGTCACCGCGCCCACGCGCGGCCAGTTCCTCCTCCTGGCGGGCCTGCATCAGCACCACGGCCAGGATGCCAGCGGCCCGCTCGGTCGCCATCCGGTGCACCGCGGCCGGAGGGGTCCGCACCGGCGGCACCACCAGCCGGGCGCGGACACCCCCGCTGCCCGGCCCCCCGCCCGGCACGTCCACCAGGACCGACCCCGCGAGCGGCGGCTCCTCCTTGCGCTGGCCCCGCAGCCCCTCCCACACCTGGAGCGGGTCCGTGCCCTCGGGACCGGCCCCGGCCGCGTACAGCAGCTGCCCGTCGGCCGTCTCCAGGAACACGGGATTGCCGGCGAAGTCCGCCAGAATGCCCAGGACCTGCGGCACCCCGCCACCGCCCAGCACGGCCTGTGTGCACCGCCGGTGCACCTCCTCGGCCCGCTGGAGCAGGGCGTAGTGGCCGTTGACGATCTCGGTGTGGACCTCCTCGGTGACCGTGACGAACGCCACCTCGCGGTGCAGCTGGACCAGGGGCAGTCCGGCCGTACGGGCCGTGTCGACGAGGGCCGCCGGCAGCCGGGTGAAGCGCGGGCCCAGCTCCACGACCAGGGCCGCGATACCGCGCTCGGCCAGGGTGCGCACGAAGGCCCGCTGCTCGGCGGGGCGGGTGCCGAGACCGTAGCCGGTGGTCAGCAGGAGTTCGCCGCCCTTGAGCAGTGAGGCGATGTGCGGCACCTCTCCGGCGTGCACCCAGCGCACGGTCCGCCCGAGCCGCTCGGCGCCCGCCAGCACCTCGGGCAGCCCGCTGCGCAGCCCCGGCAGCTCCAGCGCCCGCCGCACGGTGATCCCGGCGCCCGGGGTGTCGTAACCGCTGTCCGTCCCGCTGTCCATGTGCCGGACGCTACCCGCGCGGACGCCGCACGGACATCTCCGGGCGGGACAACGGGACGATCACACACCGGAATACCCGGTGACCGACCGGGTACGGGCGCCCTCATGGACATGAGCGTGGTCGCGGTGGGTCGGGAGGACGACAGTCCGGTCGAGGAGCCGATGCGGGTCGCGGTGCTCGCCGACCGGCTCGGGTACCGGGAGGTATGGGCGGGCGAGGGACCGACGTGGGACTCGTTCGTGCTGGCGGCGGCGATCGGGGCGGCCACCGAGCGGGTCGCGCTGACCGCCGGGCCGGTGCCGGTGTCGGTGCGCGACCCGCTCACCATCGTCCGGGGCGCCGCCTCCGCGGCGGCCGTCACCGGCCGGTCCGTCGGCGTGGCCCTGGGCACCTCCAGCAAGCGGGTCGTCGAGGGCGTGCACGGCCGGCCGCGCACCCGGCCCGCCGCGGCCCTCGCGGAGTCGGCGGCGGCCGTGCGGGCGCTGATGCACAGCGTGCCCGGCGAGCCGATCGTGCCCGGCAGCTCCTTCCCGCGCCGGCTGCCGCCGCCCGGCGGCCCGGTCACCGTCGCGGCGTTCGGGGAGCGCGCGGTCGCCGCGGCCGTCGCCCACGCGGACCGGATGCTGCTCGACCTCGTCTCGCCGGAGCAGGTGCGCATGCTGCGGGCCCGGATGCTCACCGCCGCCGAGAAGGCGGGCCGAACGCCGCCGCGGCTGGCCGCCTGGCTGCCAGCCGCAGTCGACCCCGAGCCGGAGTCGCTCCGGCAGGTGCTGCGCAGCGTCGTCGGCTACCTCGCCGTGCCGGGCTACAGCGACATGTTCATCGACGCCGGGTTCGCCGAGGTCGTCGAGCTGGCCGCCAAGGGCGCCGACGCGGACACCCTGCTCCAGGCGCTGCCGGCCGAGGCCGCGGGCACGGTCGCCCTCGTCGGTGACACGGACACCGTCCGTGCTCGCATCGCCGCCTACGCCGAGGCCGGACTCGACGAGATAGCCCTGGTCCCGGCCACGGCAGGCGACCCCGCGGGGGAGCGCACGCTCACGGCCCTCAGGCCCGGCTGACGCACCCCGTCTGTCACCCCGCCCGCAGGTTTCCTTCGCTGGTGGCCACCGCGCGCGTCAGATGCCCAGCATCTGGTTGAGCTCGTCCAGGGACTTGACGGTCACGTAGTCGTAGCCGTGGGTCACCGGGTCGCAGCCGCGGTCCAGGAGGACGAGGTTGCGGAAGCCCATGTCGTGCATCGGCATCAGGTCGTAGCGGGTGTGCGAGGAGACGTGCACGAAGTCCTCGGGGGACGCGTCGAGCTGGTCGAGCATGTACTCGAACGCCGCGTACCGGGGCTTGTAGTAGCCGGCCTGCTCCGCGGTGAAGACCGCGTGGAAGTCGGCCCCGAGCCGGGGCACGCTCTCGGCGAGGAAGGCGTCGTCGGCGTTGGAGAGGATCACCAGCTTGTAGTGCTCGCCCATCTTCTTCAGCGGTTCCGGCACATCCGCGTGCGGGCCCCAGCTGCGCACGCCGTCGGCGAACCGCTTGCCGGCGTCCGGGGCTGCCTTGATGCCCCACTTGCGGCAGACCCCCTCGAAGGCGGCCTGCAGCGTCTGCTCGTAGGGGTAGTACTTGTCGAGGACCGAGTTGTAGCGGTAGCCGCGGAACTCCTTGACGAACTGGTCCCAGTGCTTGGCCGGGATCTGGTCGCCGACGAGCTCACGCGTGATGGGGGTCATCGGCCACTCGATCAACGTGCCGTAACAGTCGAACGAGACGTACTTCGGGCGGAACTGGAACGAGGGAATAGGCATGGAAGCGCTCACTTTCCTGCTTCGGGGAACTGGTTACGGGCGACACCGCTTTCGGGCATGCCCATGACAGGGATGTCGGGATGAGGGGTGCTGACGTCGGCGTTCGCCGGGGTCAGGTGGCGTCGACTCGGGCCGGAGCGAGGAAGCCGACGGGGTGGTCGGTGGTGCCGTCGAGCGCCAGGTCGGCGGCGATCTCTCCCATGGCGGGCGAGAGCTTGAAGCCGCTGCCGGAGAATCCGGCCATGACGATGATGTCGTCCTCGCCGGGCAGATGGCCGACGAGCGGATTTCCGGACTTGGTGTAGCCCTCCATGTAGGCCGACATCCTGATGGGGTCGGGGTTCAGGTCGGGCATGAGTTCACCGATGAGCTCGCGGAAGATGCCGAGTTCCTCGGGGCGGACGGTACGGTCGAGCCGTTCGGGCTCGGGCACCGGCGCATGGTATTTGAAGGAGAGACCGAGCTTGACGGAGATGCCGTCGGGGGACGGGATCCCGAAGCAGTCGTGGGGTGTGGCGCGCACGAAGGGAGGCGCACCGCCCGCGAACCAGTCGTGGCGGGTGGGCAGGTGCCAGGAGCAGACCACCCGGCGCACGTCGACGGTCCGGGGGAGGTCCGGGAGCAGGGTGTTGATCCACGGGCCCACGGTCACCACGGCCGCGTCCACGTGGTCCGTGCCCTGGTCGGTGACGACCCGCACCCCGCCGCCCGCCGCGGGGACGACCTCGCGCACCGTGGTGTAGCGGCGCAGCCGGGCGCCCAGCTCCTCGGCACGGGCGGCGGCGGCCTGGATCGACGCCTCCGGCCTGATGACGGCGCCCAACCGGTCGAGTACGGCGGTGTGCCCGTCCGGGAGCCGGTGCTGCGGGTAGCGGCGGGCCAGGGCGTCCCGGTCCAGTACCTCGTGATCCAGGCCATGGGCGGCGCTGGTGGACAGCAGGAGGCGCATGGCGGGCGAGGCGGTCTCTCCCAGCACCAGGCTGCCGCCGCGGCGTCGCAGCTGCCGGCCCGTCTCCGCCTGGAGCTGCTCCCACAGCTCGTCCGCGAGCCGCAGCAGCGGAATGTACCCGGGTTCGCCGAGGTGGGCGGCGCGGAAGATGCGGCTCTCGCCCCCGGCCGCGCCGCGGTCGTGACCCGGCGCGTACCGGTCGTAGCCGATGATCTCGGCTCCCCGGGCGGCCAGTCGCCACATGGCCTGGCTGCCCATGCTGCCGGCGCCGATCACGGCGACGCGCTTCGGGATGCTCATGAGGTCGCTCCTTTCTTCCGGTTGTGTCCCGCTGGGTGGCGTTCACCATCAGCTCGGGAAAGCCGCAGGTCAATCACCTGTGTGCTCCTCGACGCAGGGGGAGATGACTTAGAGCAGTTCGATCAGCTGGTCGGTGAACTCGGCGGTGGTCGCCGTTCCGCCCAGGTCACGGGTGCGGATGTCGGTCTTGGCCAGGATCGAGGCGATCGCGTCCGTGATGTCCTTGGCCGCGGCGGGATGGCCGAGGTGGTCGAGCATCATGGCCGCTGACCAGATCGCGCCCAGCGGGTTGGCGATGCCCTGGCCGGCGATGTCGGGTGCGGAGCCGTGCACCGGCTCGAACATCGAGGGGAAGTCCCGCTCGGGGTTGAGGTTGGCGGACGGGGCGACGCCGATGGATCCGGCGACGGCGGCCGCGAGGTCGCTGAGGATGTCGCCGAAGAGGTTGGAGGCGACGACGACGTCGAAACGGGCCGGGTCGAGGACGAACTTCGCCGCGAGCGCGTCGATGTGCTCCTGGTCCCAGGCGACCTGCGGGAACGCGGCGGCCCGCTCGGTGACGAGCTGGTCCCAGAACGGCATGGTGTGCACGATGCCGTTCGACTTGGTCGCGGAGGTCAGACGGCCGCCGCGCCGGGAGGCGAGCGTGAAGGCGTAGTCCAGCACGCGTGAGACGCCGGCCCGGGTGAAAACGGCCTCCTGCACGGCGATCTCGTCCGGGAAGCCCCGGTTGAGCCGGCCGCCGACCTCGCTGTATTCGCCTTCCGTGTTCTCGCGCACGACGACGACATCGACCTCGCCCGGCCGGGCGCCGCGCACCGGGCTGTCGATGCCTTCGAAGACACGGATGGGCCGGAGGTTGACGTACTGGCGGAATTCGCGCCGGATCGGGATCAGCAGCCCCCACAGCGAGACGTGGTCGGGCACCCCCGGGTATCCCACCGCGCCCAGCAGGATCGCGTCCTTGTCGCGCAGCTGGTCGATCCCGTCCGCGGGCATCATGGCGCCCTCCCGCAGGTACCGCTCGCACGACCAGTCGTACGACGTGTAGGACAGGCCGAAACCGTGGCGGCGGCCGACGATATCGAGCACCTGCTGTGCGGGAGGCAGTACCTCGGCGCCGATGCCGTCGCCCGGGATCAGGGCTATGTGGTGGTTCTTCGTCATGCCGACGATTGCAGCAGGGTGGTCCGCAGGGCGTCCAAGACGCAAAGCGGATCTCCCTTATAAGCCGTACCTATCAGCTGTCGGCGGCCGAGGTCGCGGCCGCGACGAACGCCGAGGCCGCGGGCGACAGGATGCCGCGGCGGGCGACGAGGGCGATGTCCAAGGTGCTCTCCGGCTCGATGTCCAGGACGCGGGCGCCCAGCCGCCCGGCGAGGTCCCGCCAGGAGTCCGTGACCACCGCGAGCCCGACCCCGGCCAGTACCAGGGGCATCAGCGACACCCGGTGCTCGGTCTCGACCGCGACGGTGAACTCGATGCCCTGCTCTCCCAGCGCGTCGACGTAGGCCCGCATCCCGGTACCCGACTGTCCGACGATCAGCCGCTGCCCCGCGAGCTCCCGGTGCTCCACCGCCGTCCGTCCGGCGAACGGGCCGTCGGCCGGCACCACCAGCACGAAACGCTGCCGCCCCAGCACATAGGAGACGACCTCCTTGTCGGAAGGAGAACCGGCGGACGCCAGGAGCCCCAGCTCCACCGCGCCCGTGCGCACCATGTCGATCACATCACGCGACGTGAACGCCGCATTGATCGTCACGGAGACACCGGGATAACGGCGGCTGAAGGCACTCACCAAGCTCGTCAGCGGCTCCACCGCCTGCGATGGCATCGACGCCACATCCAGGCGCCCCTCACGCAGCTCGTGCACCGCCGCGACACTCGCCCGCGCCGTCTCCAGACTCCGTACGGCCTCCCGGGCAGGCTCGATCAGCGCCCTTCCCGCCTCCGTCAGCACGGCCCTGCGCCCGATGCGATGGAACAGCTCGGAGCCGAGATCACGCTCCAGCGCCCGCACGGCCTGCGACAGCGACGGCTGGGACACGTACAGGGCCGACGCCGCACGGTTGAACCCCCCACGATCGACAATCGCGAGGAAGTACTCCAGCTGCCGAATGTCCATACGCGCCCTCTGCCCTGGAGGGGAGGATTTTCCCTCCCCGTGTCCTCTTGGCCACGGGGACTGGAGACCTACAGCCCCGCCCGTCCGCTCAGCCGCCGTAGGCGCCCGAGGCCGTCAGCCGCAGGGCCGTGTCGATGAGCGGCACATGGCTGAACGCCTGCGGGAAGTTGCCCACCTGGCGCTGCAGGCGCGGGTCCCACTCCTCGGCCAGCAGACCGAGGTCGTTGCGCAGGGACAGCAGCTTCTCGAACAGCCGGCGGGCCTCGTCCACGCGGCCGATCATCGCCAGGTCGTCGGCCATCCAGAACGAGCAGGCCAGGAACGCGCCCTCGTCACCGGGCAGACCGTCGACGCCCTCGTCGCCGCCCGAGGTCGGGTAGCGCAGGATGAAGCCGTCCGGCGTGGACAGCTCCCGCTGGATCGCCTCGATCGTGCCGATGACCCGCTTGTCGTCGGGCGGCAGGAAGCCCACCTGCGGAATCAGCAGCAGGGAGGCGTCCAGCTCCTTGGAGCCGTAGGACTGCGTGAAGGTGTTGCGCTCCTTGTCGTACCCCTTCTCGCACACGTCGCGGTGGATGTCCTCGCGCAGTTCCTTCCAGCGCTCCAGCGGGCCGTCCGCGTCGCCCGACTCGATCAGCTTGATCGTGCGGTCGACCGCGACCCAGGCCATCACCTTGGAGTGCACGAAGTGGCGGCGCGGGCCGCGCACCTCCCAGATGCCCTCGTCCGGGTCCTGCCAGTGGTCCTCCAGGTAGCGGATCAGCTTCAGCTGGAGCAGCGCGGCGTAGTCGTTGCGGGCGAGGCCCGTCATGTGGGCCAGGTGCAGGGCTTCGGTGACCTCGCCGTACACGTCCAGCTGGAGCTGGTGGGCCGCGCCGTTGCCGACGCGGACCGGGCCGGAGTTCTCGTAGCCCGGCAGCCAGTCGAGCTCCGCCTCGCCCAGCTCGCGCTCGCCGGCGATGCCGTACATGATCTGGAGGTTCTCCGGGTCGCCCGCCACCGCGCGCAGCAGCCATTCGCGCCAGGCGCGGGCCTCCTCGCGGTAGCCGGTGCGCAGCAGCGAGGACAGCGTGATCGCCGCGTCGCGCAGCCAGGTGTAGCGGTAGTCCCAGTTGCGGACGCCGCCGATGTCCTCCGGCAGGGAGGTGGTCGGCGCGGCGACGATGCCGCCGGTCGGGGCGTACGTCAGGGCCTTCAGCGTGATCAGCGAGCGGATCACGGCCTCCCGGTAGGGGCCGTGGTACGTACAGTGGTCCACCCACTCGCGCCAGAAGTCCTCCGTGGCCTCCAGCGACTGCTCCGGCTCGGGCAGCGGCGGCGGCTCCTTGTGCGAGGGCTGCCAGGAGATCGTGAACGCGATCCGGTCACCCGGGGCGACCGTGAAGTCGGCGTACGTCGTGAGCGACTTGCCGTAGGTCTCGGCGGATGTGTCGAACCACACGGAGTCGGGGCCGGCGACCGCCACCGTGCGCCCCTCGTGCTTGTGCACCCACGGCACCACCCGCCCGTAGGAGAACCGCATCCTGAGCGCCGAGCGCATCGGCACCCGGCCCGAGACGCCCTCCACGATCCGGATCAGCTGCGGGGCGCCGTCACGCGGCGGCATGAAGTCGGTCACCCGGACCGTGCCCCGCTGGGTGTCCCACTCGGACTCCAGGATCAGCGAATCGCCCCGGTAGCTGCGCCGCGCCGCGGTGGGAGGCTGCTGGTCGGAGGCGTGCGCGGGCCCGAGCCGCCAGAAGCCGTGTTCCTCGGTGCCCAGCAGGCCGGCGAAGATGGCGTGCGAGTCGAAGCGGGGCAGGCACAGCCAGTCGACCGTCCCGTCCCGGCAGACCAGGGCAGCGGTCTGCATGTCTCCGATGAGTGCGTAGTCTTCGATGCGCCCGGCCACGTGCAACTCCAGTCGAACGGCCACGTCACCCCACGAGGGGGCTGTCGCTAGTGCGGTCAAGGGGGTTTCAGCAGGTCTTGCAATGCGTCGTTGAGCGATGAAGCAAAACAGTTCACTCAGCCGTGACGCAAAGCGCCAATTGTTGCTCAACGAACTGACGAGCTCACGTTGTTCCGGTGCTTACGGGCGGGGGGTGGTGCCGTTGGGCCGGACGGGCTCGGCAGCGAGTGTCCGAGCAGGATACGACGCACGCGGATGTTCCGGGTGCCGGTCGCGGCAAGGCGGGTACGCCGAACGAGTGAGCAACGGGTGAGAGACCGGTGCGGGTGACCGGCTCCGTGTCGGGATGTGTGCGGAGCGTGGCCGGAAGCCATCGCCCCGCGGCGCTGATACGCTGGTAGCCCGTGGACCGGTGGGCGTCTGGCCCCCGAACCGCACCTCCAGATCGCGACCACGGGAGCCCCCTCTTGGCCATGCCCAATTCCACGACGACCAAGCACATCTTCGTCACCGGGGGTGTCGCCTCCTCGCTCGGCAAGGGCCTGACGGCCTCCAGCCTCGGCATGCTGCTCAAGGCCCGGGGTCTGCGCGTCGTGATGCAGAAGCTCGACCCGTACCTCAACGTCGACCCCGGCACGATGAACCCCTTCCAGCACGGTGAGGTGTTCGTCACCAACGACGGCGCCGAGACCGACCTGGACATCGGCCACTACGAGCGCTTCCTCGACCGCGACCTCGACGGCTCCGCCAACGTGACCACCGGCCAGGTGTACAACACGGTGATCGCCAAGGAGCGGCGCGGCGAGTACCTCGGCGACACCGTGCAGGTCATCCCGCACATCACCAACGAGATCAAGCACCGCATCCGCCGCATGGCGACGGACGAGGTCGACGTCGTGATCACCGAGGTCGGCGGCACGGTCGGCGACATCGAGTCGCTGCCGTTCCTGGAGACGGTCCGCCAAGTCCGGCACGAGGTCGGCCGTGACAACGTCTTCGTCGTCCACATCTCGCTCCTGCCGTACATCGGCCCCTCGGGTGAGCTGAAGACGAAGCCGACCCAGCACTCGGTCGCGGCCCTGCGCAACATCGGTATCCAGCCGGACGCCATCGTGCTGCGCTGCGACCGCGAGGTGCCCACCGCGATCAAGCGGAAGATCTCGCTGATGTGCGACGTCGACGAGGCCGCCGTGGTCGCCTGCCCCGACGCCCGCTCGATCTACGACATCCCCAAGACCGTGCACGGCGAGGGCCTGGACGCCTACGTCGTGCGCAAGCTGGACCTGCCGTTCCGCGACGTCGACTGGACGACCTGGGACGACCTGCTCGACCGCGTCCACAACCCCGACCACGAGATCACCCTCGCCCTGGTCGGCAAGTACATCGACCTGCCCGACGCCTACCTGTCGGTCACCGAGGCCCTGCGCGCCGGCGGCTTCGCCAACCGGGCCCGCGTCAAGATCAAGTGGGTCACCTCCGACGACTGCAAGACCCCGGCCGGTGCCGCCGCCCAGCTCGGCGACGTCGACGGCATCTGCATCCCCGGCGGCTTCGGCGAGCGCGGTGTGAACGGCAAGGTCGGCGCGATCCGCTACGCCCGCGAGAACAAGGTGCCGCTGCTCGGCCTCTGCCTCGGCCTGCAGTGCATCGTGATCGAGGCCGCGCGCAACCTGGCCGACATCGCCGACGCCAACTCCACCGAGTTCGACCCCGCCACCGGCCACCCGGTCATCTCCACCATGGCCGAGCAGATGGACATCGTCGCCGGTGAGGGTGACATGGGCGGCACCATGCGGCTGGGCATGTACCCGGCGAAGCTGGCCGAGGGCTCGATCGTGCGCGAGGTGTACGACGGCAAGGAGTACGTCGAGGAGCGCCACCGGCACCGCTACGAGGTGAACAACGCCTACCGCGCCGAGCTGGAGAAGCAGGCGGGCATCCTGTTCTCCGGCACCTCGCCGGACGGCAAGCTCGTCGAGTACGTCGAGTACCCGCGCGACGTCCACCCGTACCTGGTCGCCACGCAGGCTCACCCGGAGCTGCGCTCGCGCCCGACGCGTCCGCACCCGCTGTTCGCCGGGCTCGTCAAGGCGGCGGTCGAGCGGAAGACTTCGAAGTAACACACCAGTTGTACGGTGGCCGGGGTGCATCCCTTCAAAGGGTGTGCACCCCGGTTTCGTTCCGGCAGGTCGCGCAGGGCACGTGGAAGGACAGGCATGACGATCAAGGACACTCCCGAGGAGTGGGAAGTCCGGGCGACGAACACCCCCTTCGTGGGCAACAAGACCTCCGTCCGCACGGACGACGTGGTCATGCCCGACGGCACGGTGGTCGGCCGTGACTACCAGGTCCACCCGGGCTCCGTGGCCGTCCTCGCCCTCGACGAGGCCGACCGCGTCCTGGTCCTGCGCCAGTACCGCCACCCCGTGCGCCACAAGCTGTGGGAGATCCCGGCCGGACTGCTCGACGTCCCCGGCGAGAACCCGCTGCACGCCGCGCAGCGCGAGCTGTACGAGGAAGCGCACGTCAAGGCCGAGGACTGGCGGGTGCTGACCGACGTCTACACGACCCCCGGCGGCTGCGACGAGGCCGTGCGGATCTTCCTCGCACGCGACCTGTCCGAGGCCGAGGGCGAGCGCTTCGCGGTGGAGGAGGAAGAGGCCGACATGGAGCTCGACCGGGTGCCGGTCGAGGACCTCGTGCGGGGTGTGCTCGCCGGGGAGCTGCACAACAACTGCCTCGTGGTGGGTGTCCTGTCGCTGGTCGCCGCGCGGTCCGGTGACGGCCTGGACGCGCTGCGCCCGGCGCAGGCGCCGTGGCCCGCGCGTCCGTTCGAGGCGTAGCGCTCCGCCGGGAGGGCCGTGACGGGCCGGGGCCGCGCAGGCCGTCGGCCGGGTGCGGCGGCGTCGTGGCGGGTCGCGCGGTTCCCCGCGCCCCTTCCAGGGCGCCCACGACACGGTCGGTCCTACGATCTGCTGATCCGATCGGGGGATGCCGCCGCCGTGCCCGCCGTGCTCCACCGGGAACGTTGCAGAGCGTGAACTAGGCTCTGTGGCACGCCCGAACCGGAGTCCCGGCGGGCTTGCGTGTGCGGTGGGACGGGAGTGTGGCCCGTGGCGGATCAGGTCGTGGAGACAGGCGACGTGCGGCCGGCCGGGCGCGCTGCCGGGCAGAGCGAGTTCCTGGGCCGCACACGGGAGTTGAAGGAACTGCGCGCCGACATCGAGCGCGCCGGACTGGACACCCTCGCGGGCCGCAAGGCACCTCGCGCGCGCGTGCTGCTCATCGCGGGACGGCCCGGCTCGGGCCGCACCGCACTCGCCGAGGAACTCGTACGGCAGATCGCCGACCGTTACCCCGACGGCGTCCTGCGCGCCCGCCTCACCGACCCCGACGGCACCCCCGTCCCCGTCGGACGCGCCGCCCGGGACCTCCTCGCCGCCCTGGACGAGCAGGCTCCCGCCGGCGCCTGCGAGGACGACCTCACCGACGCCCTGCGCACCGCCCTGGCCGACCGCCGCATGCTGCTCCTGCTGGACGACGCGGCCGACGCCGAGCAGGTCGACGCCCTGCTGCCCGACACCCCCGACTGCCTCGTCGTCGCGGTCTCCGAAGGCCCGCTGACCGGCATCTCCGACGTCCGCCCCTGCACCCTGGGCGGCCTGGACGCCAAGTCCGGGGTGGAGCTGCTGACCCGGCACACCGGCTCGGTCCGCATCACCGTCGACCCCCGGGCCGCCGAGGGTCTCGCCGAGGAGTGCCAGGGGCAGCCCGCAGCGCTGATGCTGGCGGGCGGCTGGCTCGCGGCCCGCCCCAAGGCCGCCGTCTCCGACCTCGCCAAGCAGCTGCGCGCCGAGGACACCGAGGGCACCGCCCTGACCCGGGTCTTCCGCCTCGCGCACGCCGCCCTGCCGGCCACCGAGGCCCGGATGCTTCGCCTGCTCGCCCTCGCCCCGGCCGGGCTGGTCGACCCGCAGACCGCCTCCGCGCTCGTCGGCTGCTCGGTCGGCCGGGCCCGCACCACCCTGGACGACCTCGTCGCCCTCGGCTTCCTGCACGCGGTGGACTCCCCACTGCCCCAGTACGAGGTGCCCGGCTGTCTCCACCCCCACCTCCGGATCCTCGCCGCGCACCATGAACGCCCGGCCGAGCTCCAGCTGGCCCGCGCGCGCATGCTGGAGCGGACCGTACGGCTGCTCCAGGCCTGCCGGGCGATCACCGAGACCGACAGCCCGCAGGCCCGCCAGAAACTCCTGGACATGCCGAGCGCCCTGCGTTTCCCCACCCCGCGGGCGGCCGCCGACTGGCTGCGCCTGACCCGGCCGGCCCTGCTGGCCTCGGCCCGGCTCGCGGTCGCCGACGGGGAGCTGGACACGCTGGCCCGACGGCTGATGTCGCAGCTGGTCCGGGCCATGGCGGCGCACATCGGCATCCGGGCCGCCGCACCCGACCTCTACGACATCCACGGCATGGTCCTCGACGTCGCCGAGCGCCGGAACCTGCCCCGCGAGCGGGCCGCCGCCCTGCTGAACCTCGGCGACCTCGACGCCCGTACCGGCCGCACGGCCGACGCCCTGGCCCGCTACCGGGCCGCGCTGGACGCCGGACGTGAGGTGAACGACCCCTACGCCACCGGTCGCGCGATGGAATCCGTAGGCGGCGCCCACCTGGACCTCGGCGACTTCGACCGGGCCACCGACTGGTTCGGCCGCGCCCTGGTCGAGCGGCTCGCCCGGGACGAGCGCGCCGAGGCCGCCCGGCTCTACGGGCGGATCGCCGCCGCCCACACCTTCGCCGGCCGTTACGGCGAGGCCCTGCGCAACTGGCGCGCGGCGATCGCCGGGCACCGCAAGAACGGCGATGTGGCCGCCCAGGCACGGGCCTTGAGCGAGCTGGCGCGGGTCCAGGAGTACGCCGGCCGCCCCGAGGAGTCGCTGCGCACCTGCCGGGAAGCCGTGGAGTGGGCCCGGCGCGCGGAGGACCCCCGGTTGCAGGCCGCGCTGCATCTGCGGGTCGCCGACACCCTCGAGCACCTGGGTGACCCCGCCTCGGCCGGGCTGCACCGGGGCGCCGCCGAGCGGATCCTCGGCGACTCAAACCTTCAAAATGAACCTGACGCCTGCGAAATCCGTACCGCATCCGCTGAAGATTGATGCAATGAAAGGCTGGACAGCGAGAACACCTTCATTAGACTGGCTCTGCCGCACGTTCTCCTGCGGTCTCTCCCGGTGTGCCCGCGCGTGCCCGGGTATGTCTGAGAAATACCCCCATACCCTCTGAGCCAAGGACCGTGATCGACGTGAAGGTCGGCATCCCCCGCGAGGTTAAGAACAACGAGTTCCGGGTGGCCATCACCCCCGCCGGTGTGCACGAGCTGGTGCGCCACGGCCACCAGGTCGTCGTCGAGCGCGACGCCGGCCTCGGCTCCTCGATCACGAACGAGGAGTACGTCGCCGCGGGCGCGCAGATCCTGGAGACCGCCGACGAGGTGTGGGCCGCCGCCGACCTGCTGCTGAAGGTCAAGGAGCCCATCGCCGAGGAGTACCACCGCCTCCGCAAGGACCAGACGCTCTTCACCTACCTGCACCTGGCCGCTTCCAAGGAGTGCACGGACGCCCTGCTGGAGTCCGGCACCACCGCGATCGCCTACGAGACCGTCGAGCTGCCCAGCCGCGCGCTGCCGCTGCTCGCCCCCATGTCCGAGGTCGCGGGCCGGCTGGCCCCGCAGGTCGGCGCCTACCACCTGATGCGCGCCAACGGCGGCCGCGGTGTGCTGCCCGGCGGTGTCCCCGGTGTGCTGGCCGGCCGGGCCGTCGTGATCGGCGGCGGTGTCTCCGGCTGGAACGCCGCGCAGATCGCCATCGGCATGGGCTTCCACGTGACCCTGCTCGACAAGGACATCAACAAGCTCCGCGAGGCCGACAAGGTCTTCGGCACGAAGATCCAGACCGTCGTCTCCAACGCCTTCGAGCTGGAGAAGGCCTGCCTGGAGGCCGACCTCGTCATCGGCGCGGTGCTCATCCCCGGCGCCAAGGCGCCGAAGCTGGTCACCAACGAGCTCGTGTCGCGGATGAAGCCCGGAAGTGTCCTTGTCGACATCGCGATCGACCAGGGCGGCTGCTTCGAGGACTCCCGCCCGACCACCCACGCCGAGCCGGCCTTCCGGGTCCACGACTCGGTCTTCTACTGCGTCGCCAACATGCCCGGCGCGGTGCCCAACACCTCCACCTACGCGCTGACCAACGCGACGCTGCCGTACATCGTCGAGCTGGCCGACCACGGCTGGGCGGGCGCCCTGCGCCGCGACCCGGCGCTGGCCAAGGGCCTCAACACGCATGACGGCAAGGTCGTTTACCGCGAGGTCGCCGAGGCGCACGGCGTGGAGCACGTGGAGCTGTCCGCGCTCCTCGGCTGAACCCCCGCAGCCGGTAAGTCGGCTAAGTGACAGACCGGCGAAGGCGATACTCCCCCCGTCCCGGCTTCGCTCGATCAGGGGGACTCCCTCACCGGTCGTCAACACCGCACACCAGGCCGGACCTTGCCCGACAAGGTCCGGCCGGATGTGTGTATGGTCACTTCGCGATTCTCGAGCAACTCGCCTCGAACGTAACCCTTCAACCGATTCGCACACCGGTGAAACCTGCCGTGCGACGGCCGTACGCCCTTGACAGCCGGATGTTTCATTGCCGACACATCGGGCCGGGTCCGGCGGATTGTGTTGCTGCGGACGCCCGACACGCCATAGAGTCGCCAATCGTCGGCATGGTGCCACGCTGACCTGTCTAGAAGTTTCCTGGTCACCAAGGAGGTAAGACGACTTGTGAATGAGTCGACATTTACTCCCGGGGGTGGTCAACCAGGAATGCCTGCACGGGACCAGGGTCCCGCGGGGTTCGAGGCTGTCGGCTCCGTCGCTGTGCGCACCTTCGCAGCCCACCAGAGTCAGCAGGCGACTCACACAGCACACCAGAAGATGGATGGCCATCACGTGAACGCCATGGCCGGCGACGGAAGTGGCGCGCCCCACAACCACTTCGCCGACTACGACGAACTGCCCGAGGGGCACTTCTACGACCCCGACGCGGAGTACGAGCCCGACCCCGAGTACGCGGCCACTCTCGCGCCCGACGCGGCCAGACAGCGCCGGGAGCGGGTCGGCCCGACCGGGCGCCCGCTGCCGTACTTCCCGATCCCGGGTCCGCTGCCCGAGCACGGACCCGCGAAGATCATCGCGATGTGCAACCAGAAGGGCGGCGTCGGCAAGACCACGTCGACCATCAACCTGGGTGCCGCGCTCGCGGAGTACGGACGCCGGGTCCTGCTCG
Source organism: Streptomyces sp. NPDC043685 (assembly GCF_056436585.1). Taxonomy (NCBI): domain Bacteria; kingdom Bacillati; phylum Actinomycetota; class Actinomycetes; order Kitasatosporales; family Streptomycetaceae; genus Streptomyces; species Streptomyces sp. NPDC043685. The sequence goes on from NZ_JBWKCH010000007.1 coordinate 29,742, forward strand.
TGGACTTCGACCCGCAGGGCGCGCTGTCGGTCGGACTCGGTGTCAACCCGATGGAACTCGACCTGACCGTCTACAACCTGCTCATGGAGCGGGGGATGGCGGCCGACGAGGTGCTGCTGAAGACGGCGGTCCCCAACATGGACCTGCTGCCCAGCAACATCGACCTGTCGGCGGCCGAGGTCCAGCTGGTCTCCGAGGTCGCCCGCGAGTCGACGCTGCAACGCGCCCTGAAGCCGCTGCTGCCCGACTACGACTTCATCGTCATCGACTGCCAGCCCTCGCTCGGCCTCCTCACGGTGAACGCCCTGACGGCCGCCCACAAGGTGATAGTGCCTCTGGAGTGCGAGTTCTTCGCGCTGCGCGGTGTGGCCCTGCTGACGGAGACCATCGAGAAGGTCCAGGAGCGGCTCAACCCGGAGCTGGAGCTCGACGGGATCCTCGCCACCATGTACGACTCGCGCACGGTGCACAGCCGTGAGGTGCTCGCGCGGGTGGTCGAGGCGTTCGACGACCACGTCTACCACACGGTCATCGGGCGCACGGTCCGCTTCCCGGAGACCACGGTCGCCGGTGAGCCGATCACCACGTACGCCTCCAACTCCGTCGGCGCCGCCGCCTACCGCCAGCTCGCCAGGGAGGTGCTCGCCCGGTGTCACGCCGAGTGAGTCTGCCGGGGGCCGACGAACTCTTCCGTACGACAGGGGGGATGGCGCTTCAGTCGTCCCAGCCCAGGCGTCAGGCCAACGGCGACGCCCGGGTGCCCGCTCCGGCGGGGGAGGGCGACGCGGCGGCGGCCGCCGAGGACGCGCCGCAGTCGGTGCCCGCGCAGGGTGGTGACGGCGAGGGTGCCGAGCACGTCGCGGCGGACGCGGAGCCGGCCGAGGCCGGGGAGGCCCACAGCCGTTCCGCGGCCGCTGAGCGCTCCGGCTCCGCCCGTCGGCAGGGCGCGCAGGAAGGTTCTGCCGCCGGTGCCGCGGGGGCCGCGCCCCGAAAGCGCGGGCGTAGTCCCTCGCGCCGCCCCAGCGGCCGTGAGCGGCACGACGAGAAGATCACGGTGTACGTGTCGGCCGAAGAGCTCATGGACCTCGAGCATGCCCGTCTGGTGCTTCGCGGCGAGCACGGCCTGGCCGTCGACCGCGGGCGCATCGTCCGCGAAGCGGTCGCCGTGGTCCTCGCCGACCTGGAGACCCGTGGAGACGCCAGCATCCTCGTACGACGACTGCGCGGGCGGTAGCGGTAGCCTGCGGGGGCCATGACCTCGAACGCTTCCCCACCTCCCCCCGGCGGCCCGGCCGGCCGCCGGCGTGTGCTGGGGATGGGGCCGGCGGCTCCGTGGACGGCTCCGCCGGCCGAGCAGCCGGAGGTCGGGCACCAGGAGGCCGAGCCGCCCCCCTCACCGCAGGGGGCCGGCCCCACGGCCGTGCCGGTCGAGCGGGCGGGGACCGAGGCGGCCGAGTCGCCCGGGCCCTCCTGCGTGGAGGACGACGGGACGGCTCCGCCGGTTGAGCTGCGGGCCGGGACGGTCCTGCTCGAAGCGCCGCCCGCGGGCGAGGGCCCCGCGCATGCGGGGCCCGCCACCCCGGCGGCCGGGCCCGGCTCCTCTGCCCCGCACGCCGCTCCCGCGCCTTCGACGTCCGGATCCCGGATGGCCGCGCCCCCCGGGCCGGTGGACACGGCTGAACCGGACGGAGTTGCCGCCGAGGCGGCGGCCGACGACGGGGTCTTCAAGGTCCGGCTCGCCAACTTCGAGGGACCCTTCGATCTGCTGTTGCAGTTGATCTCGCGGCACAAGCTGGACGTCACCGAGGTCGCGCTGTCCAAGGTGACCGACGAGTTCATGGCGTACATCCGGGCCATGGGGCCGGACTGGGACCTGGACGAGACGACCGAGTTCCTGGTCGTCGCCGCCACCCTGCTCGACCTGAAGGCCGCGCGGCTGCTGCCCGCCGCCGAGGTGGAGGACGAGGGCGACCTCGCGCTGCTCGAAGCGCGGGACCTGCTGTTCGCCCGGCTGCTGCAGTACCGCGCGTACAAGCAGATCGCCGACATCTTCAGCGGACGGCTCGACGACGAGGCCCTGCGCTACCCCCGGACCGTCGGGCTGGAGGCGCACCACGCCGAGCTGCTGCCCGACGTCGTGATCAGCATCGGCGCCGAGCGCTTCGCCAAGCTCGCCGTGAAGGCCATGCAGCCCAGGCCCAAGCCGCAGGTCTACGTCGACCACATCCACGCCCCGCTGGTCAGCGTGCAGGAGCAGGCGCTGATCGTCGTGACCCGGCTGCGGGAGCTGGGGGAGGCCAGTTTCCGCGCCCTCGTGGAGGACACCGACGACACCCTGACCGTCGTGGCGAGGTTCCTCGCCCTGCTGGAGCTGTACCGCGAGAAGGCCGTCGAGCTGGAGCAGGAGACCGCGCTCGGGGACCTGCTCGTGCGGTGGACCGGCGGGGACGGTGACCGGACACCGACCGTCACCGACGAGTTCGACCGGCCGCCCGAGCCGCCGAAGGAGGAGAAGAAGGCGTGAGCGAGCGAACGACCGACCTGCCGGCCGGGCCGCGCACCGTCGCCGACCTCGAGCTGAAACCGGCCCTGGAGGCCGTCCTCATGGTCGTGGACGAACCCGCGACCGAGGAGCACCTCGCGAAGATACTGGAGCGGCCGAAGCGGCAGATCGCCGACGCCCTGCGCGAGCTGGCCGACGAGTACACCGTCCAGGGACGCGGCTTCGAGCTGCGGTACGTCGCGGGCGGCTGGCGCTTCTACACCCGGGCCGGCTACGCACCGGCCGTCGAGCGCTTCGTGCTGGACGGCCAGCAGGCCCGCCTCACACAGGCCGCGCTGGAGACCCTGGCCGTCGTCGCCTACCGGCAGCCGGTCAGCCGCAGCCGGGTCTCGGCCGTACGCGGAGTCAACTGCGACGGTGTCATGCGGACCCTCCTCCAGCGCGGTCTGACAGAGGAGGCGGGCACGGAACCCGAAACAGGTGCGATCCTGTACAGGACGACGAACTACTTCCTGGAGCGGATGGGCCTGCGCGGCCTGGACGAGCTCCCGGAGCTCGCGCCCTTCCTCCCGGAGGCGGAGGCGATCGAGGCCGAGACCCAGGAGGGCGTACCGTCGTTCGACCCGGACGCGCCCGACGACGACGCGCCGGGCCGCCCGGTGAGCCCGGGGACCCACGACGAAGACGACCAGACGGAACTTTGATGCGAAGCAGCAGCGGCAGGAACAGCAGCGGAAACAACGGCGGGAGCCGTGGTGGCAACAGCGGCGGCCGCGGCGGGAGTGGTGGTGGTCGCGGCAACTTCCGCGGCGCCGGCAACAACCGCGACGACAAGCAGGGCAGTGGCCGTCCGAAGAAGCCGCGCCCCGAGGAGCGCCGCTACGACGTGGGCCCCGGGGCGACCAAGGACGGCCCCAAGGCCGGACGGGGCGGCGCGGCCCGCGGTGGTGCCAAGGGCGGGCCCAAGCAGCCCCAGCGGCCGGGCCGCACGGCCCCGGCGCGCCCCCGCGAGTACGAGGCGCAGATCGAGGAGCGCAACCGCGACCGGTACGCCGGGAAGAAGGAGGTCAAGCTCCCCAAGACCTTCCCCGGCGCCGAGCAGGAGGGCGAGCGGCTGCAGAAGGTCCTCGCCCGCGCGGGCTTCGGCTCCCGGCGCTCCTGCGAGGAGCTGATCGAGGAGGCCCGGGTCGAGGTCAACGGCGAGATCGTGCTGGAGCAGGGCAAGCGGGTCGACCCGGAGAAGGACGAGATCAAGGTCGACGGGCTGACCGTCGCCACCCAGAGCTACCAGTTCTTCTCGCTGAACAAGCCCGCCGGTGTGGTGTCGACGATGGAGGACCCGGAGGGCCGCCAGTGCCTCGGGGACTACGTCACCAACCGTGAGACGCGCCTCTTCCACGTCGGCCGGCTCGACACCGAGACCGAGGGTGTCATCCTGCTCACCAACCACGGCGAGCTGGCGCACCGGCTGACCCACCCGAAGTACGGCGTGAAGAAGACCTACCTCGCGCACATCGTCGGCCCCATCCCGCGCGATCTGGGCAAGAAGCTCAAGGACGGCATCCAGCTGGAGGACGGCTACGCGCGCGCCGACCACTTCCGGGTCGTCGAGCAGACCGGCAAGAACTACCTCGTCGAGGTCACCCTCCACGAGGGCCGCAAGCACATCGTGCGCCGGATGCTGGCGGAGGCCGGCTTCCCGGTCGACAAGCTGGTCCGGGTCGCCTTCGGCCCGATCACCCTCGGCGACCAGAAGTCGGGCTGGCTGCGGCGGCTGTCCAACACCGAGGTCGGCATGCTGATGCAGGAAGTCGACCTCTAGACCTTGTGACCGACTCACACCCCCTTTTATAGTCGTGGTGACTATAAAAGGGGGTGTTCGGCGATGCACGGCTACGACAAGTACGCCCATGAACCGTTCGCCGTCACCGTCGACCTGGCCGTGTTCACCGTCCGGCAGGGCGCGCTGCACGTGCTGCTCGTCGAACGCGGACAGGAGCCGTACGCCGGACGCCGGGCCCTGCCCGGCGGGTTCCTGCGGCCGGACGAGTCGGCGGAGACGGCCGCCCGGCGCGAACTCGCCGAGGAGACCGGCCTGTCCGACGTCTCGGGGCTGCATCTGGAGCAGCTGCGCACCTACAGCGAGCCCGGCCGCGACCCCCGGATGCGGGTCGTGTCGGTCGCCTTCGCCGCGCTGCTGCCCGACGCACCCGAGGTGCGGGGCGGCAGCGACGCGGCCCGGGCCGACTGGGTGCCGTACGGCACGGAGGGGCCGCTCGCCTTCGACCACGACCGCATCCTGGCCGACGCCCACGACCGCGTCGGCGCCAAGTTCGAGTACACCTGCCTCGCCACCGCCTTCTGCCCGCCCGAGTTCACCCTCGGCGAGCTCCAGCAGGTCTACGAGACCGTGTGGGGCACCGAGCTCGACCGGCCCAACTTCCGGCGCAAGGTGCTCGCCACGCCCGGCTTCGTCGAAGCCGTCCCCGGCGCCGCCCGGCTGACCGGCGGCCGGGGCAAACCCGCCGCGCTCTACCGCGCCGGAACCGCCGCCGCCCTGCACCCGCCTCTCCTCCGGCCCACCCGGGAAGGACGCCCGGCATGACCACGCTCGTCGACAAGCAAGCCGCCACCGGAACGCTGACGGGGCTCGCCCTCGGCGACGCGCTGGGCTTCCCGACCGAGTTCAACGACGTGCCCTCGATCCTCGCCACATGCGGACCCTGGCGGGAGATGGAGCTGCCGCAGCGCGCCTTCGTCTCGGACGACACGCAGATGACGCTGGCGCTGGGCCGCGCGGTGCGCACGGCGATGGACCGGGGGCTGCTCACGCCGCTGCGCCTGGCCCGGCCGCTGCGGGAGGAGTTCGTCGACTGGTACCAATCCCCGGAGAACAACAGGGCCCCGGGCCGCACCTGCATGAAGGCCTGCATGCTGCTGAAGGACGAGACCCGCCCCTGGCAGGACGCCTCGCAGATCCACTCCAAGGGCTGCGGTGCCAACATGCGCGTCGCGCCCCTGGGGCTGGTGCCCGGCCTGAGTGACGAACAGCGGGCCGGTGCCGCCCAGTTGCAGGCGGCGCTCACCCACGGCCACCCCACGGCCCTGGCGGCCTCCGACCTGACCGCCCACGCCGTACGCCTGCTCGCCCAGGGCGCTGAGCCGACGGGTCTGGTCGGCCTGCTCCGCTCGTACGCCCTGGAGAACCGCAGCCGCTACCACGAGCGCTGGCTGGGCGACCTGTGGCGCCGCGCCGAGGACACCAGCCCCGAGCGGTTCATCGCACGCGGCTGGGACGAGTGCCTGGAGGCCCTGGACCGGCTCCAGCACGCCGTGCGCACCGTCTCGCCGGAGACCGACCCGTGCCTGGCCACCGGTGAGGGCTGGATCGCCGAGGAGGCCCTGGCGACCGGGCTGCTGTGCTTCCTGATCTTCGTCGACGAGCCGGTGACGGCCCTGCGCCGTGCCGCCTGCACCTCGGGCGACTCCGACTCGATCGCCTGCCTGACGGGCGCCTTCACCGGCGCGCACCTGGGCGCGCAGGCCTGGCCCACCGAGTGGGCCGACCGTGTCGAGTACCGGAGCGACCTGCTCGCCCTCGGGGCGCTGTGGGACGCGTGACACGGCGGGGCCGGCCGCGGGCCCTCACGCCAGGCGGATCGAGTTTCCCTCCACGGTGATCCGCTCGGCGGGCAGCGGCCGCGTCGCCGGGCCGTGGGCCACCGCGCCGTCGGCGATACGGAACTTGCTGCCGTGGCACGGGCAGTCGATGGTGCCGTCGGACACGAACCCCACCGTGCAGCGCTGATGGGTGCAGATCGCCGAGAAGGCCTTGAAGCGGCCCGCCTCCGGCTGGGTCACCACGACCTCCGCGTCCGCGAAGATCTTGCCGCCGCCGACCGGGATCTCGCCGACGTCGGCCAGGACCCGCCCGGCGCGCCCGCTCGTCGCGTCCCCGCCGGTGGGGGAGTCCGTCGACTCGGAGCCGCTGTCGCCGCCCCCGCCGCAGGCCGCGACGAGCACCGCCGCGCCTGTCGCGCCCGTCGCGAGGAGGACCGTGCGGCGCGTGGTCTCGTAGCTCATGTCGTCACTCCGGAAGTGCCAAGTGGGGGTGCATCGGAATTCGGTTCATCTTCACACTGAATCTACTCAAACCCCACGATCCCGGCGTCTCACCGGGCGGGCGCCGCGCACCCGGGCCGCGCGGGCTGACTAGGCTGGTCGGACGGAGAGCGACACGCACATCAGCAAGGAGCAACGCCGTGGCGGTACGAGCGGTCCGGGGCGCCGTCCAACTCGAACGGGACGAGGCCGGGCACATGGACGAGCAGGTCGGTGCCCTGCTCACGGAGATCCTCGAGCGCAACGATCTCACCGCCGACGACCTGATCAGCATCTGGTTCACGGCCACGCCCGACCTGCACAGCGACTTCCCGGCGGCCGCCGCCCGCAAGCTGGGCATCGTCGACGTCCCGCTCATCTGCGCCCAGGAGCTGGACATCGAGGGCGCCATGCCGCGCGTCGTCCGGGTCCTCGCGCACATCGAGTCCGACCGGCCCCGGGCCGGCATCGCCCACGTCTACCTCGGCGCCGCCGCCGCCCTGCGCAAGGACATCGCCCAGTGAGGACCGCACTCGTCATCGGCACCGGCCTCATCGGCACGTCCGCCGCGCTGGCGCTGGCACAGCGGGGTGTCACCGTCCACCTCGCCGACCCCGACCCGGAGCAGGCCCGTACCGCGGCCGCGCTCGGCGCCGGGACCGACGAGGCACCGGACGGGCCCGTCGACCTCGTGATCGTCGCCGCCCCGCCCGCGCACGTCGCCGGTGTGCTCGGCGACGCCATGCGGCGCGGAGCGGGACGCGGCTACCTCGACGTCGCCAGCGTCAAGGGAGGACCGCGCCGGGAGCTGGAGGCGCTCGGCCTCGACCTGTCGGCGTACATCGGCTCCCACCCCATGTCGGGCCGGGAGAAGTCCGGCCCGCTGGCCGCGACCGGGGACCTCTTCGAGGGCCGCCCCTGGGTGCTGACCCCGACCCGGGACACCGACACCGAGGTGCTGAACCTCGCCCTGGAGCTGGTCTCGCACTGCCGTGCGGTGCCGGTGGTCATGGACGCCGACGCCCACGACCGGGCCGTCGCCCTCGTCTCGCACATGCCCCACCTGGTCTCCAGCCTGGTCGCCGCGCGGCTGGAGCACGCCGAGGAGGCCGCCGTACGGCTGTGCGGGCAGGGCATCCGGGACGTGACGAGGATCGCCGCCTCCGACCCCCGGATGTGGATCGACATCCTCTCCGCGAACCCCGCGCCGGTGGCCGACCTGCTCACGGACGTCGCCGCCGACCTGGAGGAGACCGTGCGGGCCCTGCGCGCCCTGCAGTCCTCCGACGACCACAAGCGCCGCGAGGGCGCCGACGGGATCGAGGACGTGCTGCGGCGCGGCAACGCCGGGCAGGTCCGCGTCCCCGGCAAGCACGGCTCCGCGCCCCGGGCGTACGAGGTCGTGGCGGTGCTCATCGACGACCAGCCGGGACAGCTGGCCCGGATCTTCGCCGACGCGGGCATGGCCGGCGTCAACATCGAGGACGTACGGATCGAGCACGCGACGGGGCAGCAGGCCGGTCTGGTGCAGCTGATGGTGGAGCCGAAGGCGGCCCCGGTGCTGAGCGCCGCGCTGCGGGAGCGGGGCTGGGCGCTGCGGCAGTGAGCGGGTGCGGCCGGTGACGCTCCCGGGGGCTGCCGCCCGGCCTCCGCTCCGGCGCGGCAGGACGCCGCTCCCGGCCGCGGGGCGCCGCCGTGGACGCGGGGCCGGACGAGTGACGCGAACCCAGTAACCTTGTGCGGGGCACTCGCGCCCTCACCCCCGCCGAGCCCGGTTCAGGAAGGTCCCCACTGTGGAAAGCGCCACGCCAGTGATTGTCGCCATCGACGGCCCGTCCGGCACGGGCAAGTCGAGCACCTCGAAGGCCGTGGCGGCGCAGCTCGGGCTGAGCTACCTGGACACCGGCGCCCAGTACCGGGCGATCACCTGGTGGATGGTGAACAACGGCATCGACGTCGACGACCCGGTGTCCGTGGCCGCCGCCGCGGGCAAGCCCGAGATCGTCTCCGGCACGGACCCCGAGGGGCCGACGATCACGGTCGACGGCGTCGACGTGGCCGGCCCGATCCGCACCCAGGAGGTCACCTCCAAGGTCAGCGCCGTCAGCGCGGTGCCCGAGGTGCGCGCCCGGATCACCGAACTCCAGCGTTCGATCGCCGCCTCCGCGGAGCGGGGCATCGTCGTCGAGGGCCGGGACATCGGCACGACGGTGCTGCCGGACGCCGACCTCAAGATCTTCCTCACCGCCTCCGCGGAGGCCCGGGCCGCCCGCCGCAGCGGCGAGCTGAAGGGCGCCGACGTCAACTCCACCCGCGAGGCCCTGATCAAGCGGGACGCCGCCGACTCCAGCCGCAAGACCTCCCCGCTCGCCAAGGCGGACGACGCCGTCGAGGTGGACACCACCGCGCTCACCCTGGCCCAGGTCATCGAGTGCGTCGTCACCCTCGTCGAGGAGAAGCGGGCCGGAAAGTGACCGAGTTGCCTTCGGCGCGGGGCGCCGAGGTCGGGCGGCGCATCGGCGTCGGCCTGATGTACGGGCTGTGGAAGCCGCGCGTGCTCGGCGCCTGGCGGGTGCCGGCGAGCGGGCCGGTGATCTTCGCGGTCAACCACTCCCACAACATCGACGGCCCCATGGTCATGGGGGTGGCGCCCCGCCCGACACACTTCCTGATCAAGAAGGAAGCGTTCATCGGGCCGCTGGACCCCTTCCTGCTCGGCATCGGGCAGGTCAAGGTCGACCGCACCACCACCGACCGCACGGCGATCACCCAGGCGCTGGGCGTCCTGGAGGGCGGCGGCGTGCTCGGCATCTTCCCGGAGGGCACCCGGGGCGAGGGCGACTTCGCCTCGCTGCGCGCCGGGCTCGCGTACTTCGCCGTGCGCAGCGGTGCCCCGATCGTCCCGGTGGCCGTGCTGGGAAGTTCCGACCGGCCCGGACGGTTGATAAAGGCGCTGCCTCCGCTGCGCTCGCGCGTCGACGTCGTCTTCGGCGAGCCCTTCGAGGCGGGCGACGGCTCCGGACGCCGGACCCGCAAGGCGCTGGACGAGGCGACCGGGCGCATCCAGAAGCAGCTCGCGGCCCACCTGGAAAACGCCAGGCGTCTCACCAGGCGCTGAGCGACACTGAGTAGTGGATCAGCCCGGACACATCGGGCACTCCACCGACCACCACGATGAACGACGAGGTACGGACTTCATGAACGACCACATCCAGCCCGACGGCTCGGACGCGTCCGACGGCGCGTACGAGCACGACCACGGGGCGCTCGGTGACGCCGAGTTCGCGGAGTTCATGGAGCTCGCCGCGGAGGAGGGCTTCGACCTCGAGGACGTCGAGGGCGCCCTCGAGGAGGCGGGCCACGGCCCGCTGCCCGTGCTCGCCGTCGTCGGCCGCCCCAATGTCGGCAAGTCGACCCTGGTGAACCGCATCATCGGGCGCCGCGAGGCCGTCGTCGAGGACAAGCCCGGTGTCACCCGCGACCGTGTGACCTACGAGGCCGAGTGGGCGGGCCGCCGCTTCAAGGTCGTCGACACCGGCGGCTGGGAGCAGGACGTCCTCGGCATCGACGCCTCCGTGGCCGCCCAGGCGGAGTACGCCATCGAGGCCGCCGACGCCGTCGTCTTCGTCGTCGACGCCAAGGTCGGCGCCACCGACACCGACGAGGCCGTCGTCCGGTTGCTGCGCAAGGCCGGCAAGCCGGTCGTGCTGTGCGCCAACAAGGTGGACGGCCAGAGCGGCGAGGCCGACGCCTCCTACCTGTGGTCGCTGGGCCTGGGGGAGCCGCACCCGGTCTCCGCGCTGCACGGCCGGGGCACCGGCGACATGCTCGACAAGGTCCTGGAGGTGCTCCCCGAGGCGCCCCGCGAGACGTTCGGCGGGGGCGGTGTCGGCGGTCCGCGCCGCGTCGCCCTGATCGGCCGCCCGAACGTCGGCAAGTCCTCGCTGCTCAACAAGGTGGCGGGCGAGGAGCGCGTCGTCGTCAACGAGCTGGCGGGCACCACCCGCGACCCGGTCGACGAGCTGATCGAACTCGGCGGCGTCACCTGGAAGTTCGTCGACACGGCGGGCATCCGCAAGCGCGTCCACCTCCAGCAGGGCGCCGACTACTACGCCTCGCTGCGCACCGCCGCCGCCGTGGAGAAGGCCGAGGTGGCGGTCATCCTGATCGACGGCTCCGAGTCGATCTCGGTGCAGGATCAGCGGATCGTCACCATGGCCGTCGACGCGGGCCGTGCGATCGTCCTGGCGTACAACAAGTGGGACACCCTCGACGAGGAGCGCCGCTACTACCTGGAGCGGGAGATCGAGACCGAGCTCGGCCAGGTGGCGTGGGCACCGCGGGTGAACGTCTCGGCGCGCACGGGCCGGCACATGGAGAAGCTGGTCCCGGCGATCGAGACGGCCCTCGTCGGCTGGGAGACCCGGGTCCCGACGGGCCGGCTGAACGCCTTCCTCGGTGAGCTGGTCGCCGCCCACCCGCACCCGGTCCGGGGCGGCAAGCAGCCGCGCATCCTGTTCGGCACCCAGGCGGGCACCAAGCCGCCGCGGTTCGTGCTGTTCGCCTCCGGCTTCATCGAGGCGGGCTACCGGCGCTTCATCGAGCGTCGCCTGCGCGAGGAGTTCGGCTTCGACGGGACGCCGATCCACATCTCGGTGCGGGTGCGCGAGAAGCGCGGCAGGAAGAAGTAGCGGAGACAGCGCAAAGGGCGGCCCCGACGGGGCCGCCCTTTGCGCTGTCCGGTGCTCGCTCAGATGTCCCGGCGCCGCCCTGGTGGCAGCGCGGCCGGTACGTAGTGCATCCCCGTGCCGTGCGCGACGGTGCCGACGCGCTGCCACTGCGGTTGCTGCCCCGCGGCATGGCGGGCGCTCTGGGCGCCCGCGCTGTAGGCACTGTAGGAGCTGCCGTACGCGCCTGTGTACGAGCCCGAGCTGTACGGGGTGTTCCCGAAGGCGGTGAATCCCAGCTTCTCCTCGCCGCTGCGGTCGCCGGGCAGTGCGCGGAAGGACTTGACGTACTCGGCGTAGAGCGCGTCGTAGATCGGCGTGGCCGATGGGCCGCCCTGGGCGTCCTGAGCCGATCGCGCGGACGGGATCGGCGAGAAGGACTGGCGGCGGGGAACGTCGTATGCGTGCACGTATGTCCAAACGACACCGCGGGTCAAGGGATGCGGCCCGGGTACGGCTTTCGCGGGTGTCCGGTCCACGGGGGTGACGTGCGGCTCAGGTGCCGGCCAGCGGCAGCGCCGAGCCGACCAGCTGTCCGTTCGCCGCGGCCTTGTCCAGCGCGTCCCGCAGCAGGTCCTCGCGCGGCTGGCGGCCGATCGAGCCGGCGGGCGCGGCGAGCATCAGGACCTGCTGGTGCTTGTTGGCGGCCGCGCGCCAGCCCTCGGTCACCTGGAGCGGCTGGTGGGCCTGCCACCAGGCCACCGGCCGGCCGCCGTTGGTGCCCGGCTGGAGCACCGCGTGCAGCTGGCCCATGGCGAGCAGCACCGACCAGCCGTGCAACACGGGCGGCACGGCCGACAGCTCCGTCAGCGGCATGAAGCCCTGCTCGATGAGCAGCGGCAGGAAGTCGTCGCCGGTGCCGGTCGTGCCGGGCCGGGCGATGGGTCCGGTCGGCTCCACCACCAGGGCCGGGTGCAGCTCGCCGCCGATCAGGACGAGCCCGCTGGTCACGCCGAGCACCGCCTGCTCGGGCACCACCTTGTCGGGCTCCAGGTCGACGGTGTCGCCGGCGATGGACTTCACCGCGCCCCGCAGCTGCTCCTCGGTGACCTGTACGACCTGCGAGGGCAGACAGCCGGCGTGGGCGAACGCGAGGACGGCGGTCTCGTCCCCGATGAACAGGACGGTGCTGGTGCGCTCCTGGTCGGAGTCGCCCGGAGTGCGGCAGGACGTGCAGTCGTAACTGCCCGGGGCGGTCTCTCCGGCGAGCAGGCGGTCTGCTTCTTCGTCGCCGATCTCGGCGCGTACCTCGTCGCTGACGTCGAGCATGCGCGGCACGGGTGGCTCCCTCGGGGATGCGGTGCGTGGCGAGGCCGGGTGGCTCCCGGCCCGTGGTCCGGGAAGGTCCCGGCTCATGAAGATGACAACGGGCGATCTGTGGCGGGAGTCACGCCCCAGGGCGAACGGAATCGAACCAACCAGCGCACAGGGTCACGTTCGGCGCGGAATCGCGCACTCACCGTCAACTCCGCGCTGTGCGACGGATGTTGGAAGGGTGAAGTGGGTCACAGGCCACCGGGGAGGTGGGTCGACAAATCCGGAAATCCGCGAATGAAGTGGGTGTCCGGAAGCCGCCGTTACCCGAGGTATCACTGAACTGGCCTGCCGCGACGGGCGACTGGTTGATGCCGGGCCCCGGCCTCCATAGATTCCTCGGCCGTGTGCAATGAGCACCGCTCGGGTACGTCCACCGGCCGCCGGTTCCCAGGAACCGGGTGGAGCACGAGCTCCGGTGGGCGGGGCGAGCGCCGGCCTCGCGCCCGATGGCGCGCGGTGGCGTCCGCCTTGGGGGATCCCGGGTGTTTCGAAAGGGACCTACATGTCCGAATGTGCCCATACCACTCGCTCCGACGTCCGGAAGCAGCAGGTTCGTACGACGGCGGTCCCCGCCGGCGCGGCACTGCTCGCGCCCCTCGGAGTGCTCGCCGCGACCGGGAACGCCGCGGCGGCCGACAGCGGAGTGTGGGACCGCATCGCCCAGTGCGAGAGCGGCGGCGACTGGCACATCAACACCGGCAACGGCTACTACGGCGGACTTCAGTTCGCGCCCTCCACCTGGAACGCCTACGGCGGCACGGCCTACGCGCCCACCGCCGACCGGGCGAGCAGGTCCCAGCAGATCGCCGTCGCCACCAAGGTCCAGCGCGCCCAGGGCTGGGGCGCCTGGCCGACCTGCTCGGCACGCGCCGGGGCGAGCGGCGGCGCACCGGCCGCCGACCCGGTCACCTCCACCGGGCCGGCCCCGTCGAAGCCGTCCGAACCGTCGAAGCCGGTGAAGTCGTTCGGGGCGTCCGCGCGGGCCACGGAGCACGCGGACCGCGGATCGTCCCGCGGTGACCACACGGTGCGCCCGGGCGACACGCTGAGCGGCGTCGCCGCCCGGCACGGAACCACCTGGCAGCGCCTCTACGCCGCCAACAGGGCCGCCATCGGGGCGGATCCCGACGTGATCGTGCCCGGCCTGCGTCTCGTGTTCTGAGCCGCTGCTCCCCCTCGCCGGGACACGGGCCCCGTCCGGTCGGCCGACCGGGCGGGGTCTCGGCGTCGGGGATCAGCCCGTGAGCTCGCGCGCCTCCCCGGCGAACGCGACGGTCCCGCGGCGCAGTTCGTAGACGAGCGCGGGCCGCTCCCGCAGGGCGGGCGGCAGCCGCTGCTCGGCGATCACCACGCACGCGTCGAGCCCGGCCAGCCACGCGTACGTCCGGGCCGCGACCGCGGGCGACATGCCCTGGGCGGGCTCGTCGACGAGCACCACGCGCGCGTCCGCGAGCAGGGCCCGGGAGAGGGCGAGCATGCGCTGCTCCCCACCGGAGAGGGTGCCGGCGCGCCGCTCCAGCAGGGGCCGCAGCGGGGGGTAGACGTCGAGGGCCGCGGTGTGGTCGAGGGCGGTGAGTTCGAGGTTCTCGCGCACGGTGAGCGAGCCGAACACCGCCTGCCGCTCCGGTACCAGGCACATGCCGCGCCGGGCGCGCTCGTACGCGGGCACGCGGGTCACGTCGGCGCCGTCCCACAGCACCGCACCACCCGACAGCGGCACCGTGCCGGCCAGGGCGCGCAGGGCGGTGGTGCGGCCGGAGCCGTTGCGCCCCAGCAGCACGGTGAGGCCCGGCCCGGGGGCGGCCAGCGTGATGCCGTGCAGGGCCTCCAGGGGGCCGTAGCGCACGCGTGCGTGGCGCAGGGCGACGAGCGTCATCGGCCGTCCCCCCGGGCGAGGGTGTCGAGGACCTGCCCGGGCGGGCCGGAGGCGACGATCCGGCCCGCGGCCATCACCAGCACGACATCGGCCAGACCCGCCACCAGGTCCAGGTCGTGCTCGACGACCAGCAGGGCCGTGCCGTCGGCGGCCAGGGCCTTGAGGACCCGGGCCAGGGCGGTCACCTCGGCGGTGTCGAGACCGGCGGCGGGCTCGTCGAGGAGCAGGACGCGGGGGCCGCCCGCGAGCGCCCGGGCCAGTTCGACGCGGCGCAGCGTGCCGGTGGGCAGCCCGGCGGCGGGCAGGGCGCGGACGGGTCCGTCGAGTCCGAGCAGCCTGAGGGTCCGCTCCACGGCGCCCGGATCGGCCGGCCGCCGCTGCTCGGCGCCCACCCGGACGTTCTCGGCGACGGTCAGTGAGGGGAAGACGGCCAGGCGCTGGAAGGTCCGCGCGACACCGAGCCGGGCGCGGGCATGGGAGGGCAGCGCGGTGATGTCCCGCCCCCCGAGCCGCACCGTGCCGTGCACGGGCCGCAGCGTCCCGGCCAGACAGTGGAACAGGGTGCTCTTCCCGGCCCCGTTGGGTCCGACGACCGCGGTGATCCGGCCGGGGGAGAGCTCCAGATCGACTCCGTCGAGGGCGGTGAAGCCGCCGTAGCGGGCTTGGAGGCGACGGGCGATGAGGAGGGGAGCGACGGCCGCCACGGCGACCGGACCCGCGGACGCCGCCGGACGGGGCCGGGCGGCGGGGGAGGGGGCCGGGGGTGTCTCCGGCCGGGTGGTCGGTGGGGGTTCGTGGGTGAGTCCCGGGCGGACGGCTGGGGAGGGCGCAGCCCTCGCCCGGCCTGCCATATCTGTCGCCCCAGCCGCGCCTGCCGCCCCAGTCACCCCATTCGCGCCCGCCGTATCAGTCGCCCGCGTCCCACCAGTCGCACCCATCGCCCCCGTCGCAGCCGTCGCCCCCGTCGGCACCCGTGCCCCCCGGGCCGCCACCGGCTGCGCCGGGCGCAGCAGCTCGCGGGCCCGCACGCCCACCGGCGTCAGGGCCGGGGCGCGGCGCCGCCGCAGGCGTTCGGCCGCCGTGCGCAGCGCCTCGTACACGCCGCCCGGGAAGCGGCCCACCAGGACCGCCAGGACGCCGATCAGGGCCGCCGCGACACCGCCCCGGGTGCCGGCGTCCAGCCCGACCAGCAAGGCCGCGGCGCCGAGCGCGCCGAGCGTGCTGTCCGCGCCCAGCACGACCACCGCGGCGAACCACAGCAGTCCGCGCACGGGGTCGTAGGCGGCCGCGTCGAAGGCCCGCAGCCCGATGCCGAGCATGCCGCCACCGAGCGCGGCCAGCGCGGCGCCCGCGACGAAGGCCGTCAGCTTCAGGGACGGCACCCGCACGCCCGCCGCCCGCGCACCCGCCTCGTGGTCCCGCATCGCGGCGAGGGCCCGGCCGGTCCGCCCCCGGCGCAGCGCGTGCGTCGCCAGCAGCGCGGCCGCCAGCAGCAGCAACTCCAGCGCGTAGTACGTTCGGTCCCCGTCGAAGCCCGCCGGGCGGCTCAAGGACAGGCCCGACGTGGCGTACGGCTGGGCGAAGACGAAACGGCTCACCCCCACGCCCACCGCGAACGTCGCCAGTGCCGGCGCCAGGCCCCGGCGGCGGATCGCCGGCCAGCCCGTCAGCAGTCCGAGCGGCGCCACCAGGGCCACCGACACCGCGAGCGCCGTCAGTTCCGGCAGCGCGGGCAGCCCCGGGAAGCGGCCCGCCGCCAGCAGCGCCGTGAACAGCGCGCCCAGCCCGGCGTAGGCCGCCTGCCCCAGCGCGATCTGACCGCCGCGGCCGGAGACCACCACCAGGGACAGCAGGATCACGGCCAGCGCCGGCACCTGGACGGAGGTGTGCAGGTCCCGGCCCGCCAGGCCCAGCGGCAGCAGGAACAGCACGACGACCACGATCCGGACGCCCGGCGGGGCCGGCACTCGCGCGGCGGGCGTACGCGGCAGGGTGTCCCGTTCCCCGACGCCCGGCAGCACCAGCGCCGCGGCCAGCAGCGCGACGACGAACAGGTTCGTCCCCACCGCCCGGAGCAGCGGCTCCGCCCAGCCGGACGGGTGCAGCCGCGTCAGCTGGCTCTGCGCCACCCCGACAGCCAGCGCCACCACCACCGCCACCGGCAGGCTCCGCATCCGCGCGGCCACCGCGACCGCCACCACCTCCATCACCAGCAGTGACAGACCGTACGGGTCGAGCCGCACGTACGGCGCCAGCAGCACTCCCGTCAGGCCTGCCGTGAACGAACCGAACGCCCAGCCCGTGGCCGCGACCCGGTCCGCGTCGACACCGCCCAGCACGGCAAGCCGACGGTCGTCGACCACGGCCCGCAGCTCCCGCCCGAACCGCGTCCTGCGGACCACCGCCGTGACCCCGGCGGCCAGCGCGAGCACCACCGCCAGCTGCCCCCACGGCTCGTCCGGCACCAGCACCGGCGCGTCGTCCCGGGCTCCCTGCCCCCACACCAGCGCCGCCCCGCCCACCAGCAGCACGAACACGCCGATGGACGCCACCAGCGTCTGCGCCGGATCACCGCCCAGGACCGCCAGGGGCCGGAAGACGAACCGCTCCAGGACGACACCCAGCCCGGGAGCCAGCACCAGCAGCGTCACGGCCGACCCGAGCCACAGCGGCCAGTCCCACTCGACCACGCACTGCCGCAGCGCGTACGCGCACACCATCGCGATCGCGCCGTGCGCGAAGTTCAGCACGCCCGTCGCGCGGTACGTCACGATCAGACCGATCCCGGTGAGCGCCGCCGCGCTGCCGACCGAGAGCCCGGCGAGGGTGAGGTCGTACGTGAGCGAGGACATCAGTCGGTTTCTTCGGCCGGCTCACAGATCGGGCAGGGGGTCAGCTCACCGCTCGCCACCAGCTCGGAGTCCACCGGGACCGCCTCGGCCTTTCCCGCCACCAGCGGGCAGTCCGCGCGGTGCCACAGGGTGCCGCCCGGCACCGTCCGCAGGTCGCCGCTGACCGCGAGCGGTGCCCGCGCGGCCCCGCCGGTCTCCTGCGGTTTCGCCGGTCCGGCCGCCACCAGCAGGCCGTACAGCTCCTCCACGCGTGTGGCGGCGAGCGATTCCCGGCCCCGGGCCAGCAGCACCGCCCCGGCGACGATCAGCGCGGCGCCGGGGATCGAGCAGGAGGCCAGGTAGGGCAGCTGCCGTTCGGCGTAGCGCTCGCCGGAGACGCCGTACCAGCCGGCCACGCACAGCACCGCTCCGGCGGCGAGGGCGGCCCAGCCCGCCCACGAGACGGGACGCACGGTCCGCAGTCGACTGGTCCGCATCGCTGGCTCCCACACGTCGGATGTGCTGTGCACGCGCCTGGCCGCCTGTTCAAGTCCGCCGATCGCTTGCACTATGCCCTGTGGAAGCTGACCCTGAAAGCACCGGGCGCACATGGCCCGGACCGACACCCGGTGGTGAGCCAGATGGTTCTCGGCAGCGACCTCAGGCGGGGGAACGCGACGGGGGGTCCACGAGCCGCGGGACGGGGTACGGCGATCGCCGCCTCCCTGGTCCTGGTCCTCGCCCCGGCCCTGGCCGCGTGCAGCGACGACAGCGGGGGCGGCAGCGCGTCCACGCCTCCCACGCCGACCGCCGAGCGGACCACGAGCGCCCCGGCCTCCGCCCCGGCGGACCGGGCTGCTGCCGAGGCGGAGATCCGGCAGAACTGGCAGAAGTTCTTCGATCCGAAGACCTCGACCGAGGACAAGCAGGCCGTCCTGGAGAACGGCGACCGCATGGGCCCGGTCCTGCAGGCCTTCAGCGGTGACGAGCGCGGCGGGCAGGTCCAGGCGAAGGTCACCAAGGTCGAGTTCACCTCCGCGACCGGCGCGGACGTGACGTACACGCTCACCCTGAAGGGCGCCACCGCGCTGCCCGACGCCTCCGGGAGCGCCGTCGAGCAGAACGGCACCTGGAAAGTGTCCGCCAAGACGCTGTGCGCGCTGGTGCAGCTGAGCGGCAATGCGTCACCGGTCCCGGGCTGCTGAGGCGGTGGCCGCGGCGCTGCTGCTCGCCCTGAGCGCGGCCTGCGGCAGCCGGCTCCCCGAGAGCGACTTCGAGCACGGTGGCCGCAGCCCCGCACCCCGCGACGCCGCGCCCCTGCGGGTCGGGATCATCACCAGCGCCACCAGCCCGGTCGGCGGCAGCGCCTTCACCGGCCCCCGCGACGGGGCCCGGGCCTACTTCGACCGGCTGAACGCGCGCGGCGGCATCGACGGGCGCCGGGTCGACGTGCGCCTGTGCGACGACGGCGGCAGCGGCGTCGGCAACAACGAGTGCGTCCACCGGCTCGTCGAGCGGGACGAGGTCGTCGCGCTGGTCGCCACCACCGCCCTCGACTACGCGGGCGCCTCCCGCGTCTCGCGTGCCCGCGTGCCCGACATCGGGGGCCAGCCCATCGGCAGCGCCTACGACACCTACCCGCACCTCTACGGCATCTACGGCAGCCTCGCGCCCCGCGACGGCACGCCGGGCTGGGGCGGCACGCTGTACGGCGGCACCGAGGTCTACCGCTACTTCAAACGCGAGCACGGCGCCCGCACCGCCGCCGTGGTCTCCTACAACCAGCCGGCCTCGGCCGCCTACGCCCGGCTCGTCGAGCGGGGCCTGCGCACCGAGGGCTACAAGGTCGTCACCGAACAGGTCGACTTCGCCCTGCCCAACTTCCGCGCGGCGGCCGCCGACCTGAAGGAGCAGGGCGTCGACCTGGTGTTCGACGCGATCGACGCGCACGGCAACGCCCGGCTCTGCACGGCCATGGACGAGGCCGGCGCCGACGTCACCGCCAAGGTGACCAACGTGCAGAACTGGACCTCCACCGTGGAGGACGACTACCAGGACGCCCCGCACTGCCGCAACGCCCTCTGGGCCACCGGCGCCAGCCGCAACTTCCAGGACACCGGCCACCCGGCCGTACGGGAGTTCCGTGCGGCGACCAAGGGCCTGAAGACGCACTCCCAGTGGCAGCTGGAGGGGTGGGCGGCCGCGCGCTGGTTCACCGACGCGGCGAGGTCCTGCGCGCGGACGGGCATCACCCGCGCGTGCGTCGACGGCTTCATGAACCGCAGCCGGGGCTACACCGCCGGAGGGCTGCTGCTCCCCGTCCGCTTCGAACGGTCGCCCGAACCGCCGAAGACCAGCAGGACGTGCCTGTCGGTCGCCCGCTGGCAGGACGGCAAGGGCTGGGTCGGCCAGGGGGACATGAACCGCACCTGCTTCACCGTCCCGCAACTGGCCTACCGGCCTTGAGGACAGTGGCTGTCCGCAAGGCCTGGCAGACTCGCCCCCATGTTGGAGACCTCGGCCCGCCTGCTGCGTCTGCTGTCCCTGCTCCAGGCCCACCGCGAGTGGTCCGGAGCCGACCTGGCCGGACGGCTCGGCGTCAGCGCCCGCACCCTGCGCCGGGACGTCGACCGGCTGCGCGAACTCGGCTACCCGGTCAACGCCAGCCCCGGCACCGGGGGCGGCTACCAGCTGGGCGCGGGTGCCGAACTGCCGCCGCTGCTCCTGGACGACGACGAGGCCGTGGCCGTGGCGGTCGGCCTGCGCACGGCCGCCGGCCAGGGCATCGACGGCATCGGCGAGACCTCGGTCCGGGCCCTCGCCAAACTGGAACAGGTGCTGCCGAACCGGCTGCGCCGCCGGGTGAGCGCCCTGAACGCCGTCACCGTGCCCATGCTGCGCAGCACACTGCCCTCCTCGGTCGACCCGGCCGTGCTCACCGAACTCGCCCACCTGTGCCGGGACGCCGAGCGGCTGCGCTTCGAGTACCGCGGCCACGACGGCACCTCCACCCGCCGCAGTGTCGAACCGCACCGCCTGGTGTGCACCGAGCGCCGCTGGTACCTCGTCGCCTGGGACCTCGACCGGGACGGCTGGCGCACCTTCCGCGTGGACCGCGTCACGCCCAGGCCGCCGCACGGCCCGCGCTTCGTACCGCGCGACCCTCCCGCCGAGGACCTGGCCGCCTACGTCTCCGAGGGTGTCTCCACGCGCGTCTACGCCACCCACGCCGTCGTGCGGCTCCTGGCGCCCCTGGCGGAGGCCGTCCAGCGCATCTCGCCCTCCGCCGGGGTGCTGGAGGCGGAGAGCGAGGACACCTGTCTGCTGCGCTGCGGCGCCGGCAGCCTCGACGTGATGGTCATCCACGTGGTGATGCTGGGCTTCGAGTTCGAGGTGCTGGAGCCGGTGGAGCTGATCGAGGCGGTCAGGAGGACCCGGGACCGGCTTGATGGCGCTCTGGCTCGGGCTGCGCAGTCACCGCCGCGTACTGCGGATGGTGCAGGTCGAACGCCGGCGACTCGGAGCGGATCCGGGGCAGCGTCGTGAAGTTGTGCCGCGGCGGCGGGCAGGAGGTCGCCCACTCCAGGGAACGGCCGTAGCCCCAGGGGTCGTCGACCTCGACCTTCTCGCCGTACCTGGCGGTCTTCCACACGTTGTAGAGGAACGGCAGCGTCGACATGCCGAGCAGGAACGCCCCGATCGTCGACACGGTGTTGAGCGCGGTGAACCCGTCAGCGGCCAGGTAGTCGGCGTAGCGGCGGGGCATGCCCTCGGCGCCCAGCCAGTGCTGGACCAGGAACGTGGTGTGGAAGCCGACGAACAGCGTCCAGAACTGGATCTTGCCGAGCCGTTCGTCGAGCATCTTGCCGGTGAACTTCGGCCACCAGAAGAAGAAACCGGCGAAGATCGCGAAGACGACGGTGCCGAAGACGACGTAGTGGAAGTGCGCCACCACGAAGTACGTGTCCGTCACATGGAAGTCCAGCGGGGGCGACGCCAGGATCACCCCGGTCAGCCCGCCGAACAGGAACGTCACCAGGAAGCCCGTCGCCCACAGCATCGGCGTCTCGAAGGACAGCGAGCCCTTGAGCATGGTGCCGGCCCAGTTGAAGAACTTCACGCCGGTCGGCACCGCGATGAGGAAGCTCATGAAGGAGAAGAACGGCAGCAGCACCGCGCCCGTCGCGAACATGTGGTGCGCCCACACGATCATCGACAGACCGGTGATCGCCATCGTCGCGCCGACCAGTGTCAGATAGCCGAACAGCGGCTTGCGGCTGAAGACCGGGATGATCTCCGTGATGATGCCGAAGAACGGCAGCGCGATGATGTACACCTCGGGATGGCCGAAGAACCAGAACAGGTGCTGCCACAGGATCGCCCCGCCGTTGGCCGCGTCGAAGACCTGCGCGCCGAACCGCCGGTCCGCCTCCAGCACCAGCAGCGCCGCCGCGAGCACCGGGAACGCCATCAGGATCAGGATCGAGGTGAACAGGGTGTTCCACACGAAGATCGGCATCCGGAACATCGTCATGCCCGGGGCGCGCATCCCGATGATCGTGGTGATGAAGTTGACCGCGCCGAGGATCGTGCCGAAGCCGGACAGTGCGAGGCCCATGATCCACAGGTCGGCCCCGATGCCCGGGGTGCGCTCCGCGCTGTTCAGCGGGGCGTAGGCGAACCAGCCGAAGTCGGCCGGACCCGACGGCACCAGCAGCGAGCCGAGCACGATCAGCCCGCCGAACAGGAACAGCCAGTACGAGAACATGTTCAGCCTCGGGAAGGCCACGTCGGGCGCGCCGATCTGCAACGGCATCAGCTCGTTCGCGAAGCCCGCGAAGGTGGGCGTCGCGAACAGCAGCAGCATGATCGTGCCGTGCATCGTGAACGCCTGGTTGAACTGTTCGTTGTCGATGATCTGCAGACCCGGACGCGCCAGTTCGGCGCGCATCAGCAGCGCCATCACACCGGCGACCAGGAAGAAGAGGAACGACGTGATCAGGTAGAGGTGGCCGATCTTCTTGTGGTCCGTCGTCGTCAGCCAGTCGACCACCAGCCGGCCGTGCCGCGTGCGCGGCACGACCGGCGCCACGGCCTGTACGGTCTGCGTCCCCATCGCTCGCTCGCCCCTTCGCTCATCGCGTACCGGGTCCGCCGCAGCCCGCGCCTCGGGTGCCCGCGAGCTCACGCCATGATGCTCGCGTCACCGCGCACTCCGACAGGGGGCGTACCGGCCTCTTCGCGCCGCGGCACGCATTTCCCGCGGCGCGCAGGCCCCGCCGGGCGGGCGAGGCGACCGGAAAGGAACGCGGTCCCGGAGGCACTTCTCCCGGCGCTTTCCGCCGGGCCTTTCCATGAGCTCATGTGACCCGCGGGAATTACGATCGAATGCCTGCGGAAGGCGTAAGGAACCGCTCGTCCGTGTGACGGACGGCGTCCGAAACTCCTGTCGTGATCTTGTGACAGAAGCGTGACCGGGGGCGGACAGTGACCGGCCGGGCCGGACTTCCGCGGTCGCCGGGCAGGACATAGCGTGGCGGCATGGCACCGAATCCGACACCTTCCGCGGAACCCGACGACAGCCCGGACACCTACGTCGGCCTGGAGGCCGACCGGGCCGAAGACCTCGCGCGCCGGCGTGGCTGGGCGACGGTGCGTTCGCTGCCGCCGGGGGCGATCATCACCATGGAGTACCGCGTGGGCCGGCTGAACTTCGAGGTCAGGGGCGGCCGCGTCGCGCGGGCCTGGAAGGGCTGAGACACGGCGAAGGCCCCGGTTCCGCTGCGAACCGGGGCCTTCGCGCTGCCGGGCGGGGTGCGCACCGCCGCAGGTCAGCCGCCCGTCAGGGGGCGGGCCGACGGGGTCGAACCGCGCGGATGGCGCTCCGGGTGGGCCGGGCGGCGGCTGCCGGCCGGGGTGGTCGGTGTGCGCTCCGAGCGGGCCGTGTGCGGGCCCGGCGCCAGACGGACCGGGGCCCGGGGCGAGTGGGCCGCGACGTCCTCCCGGTCGGGCAGTGGCGTGACCACCACGGGCGGTGCGACGGCCGGCACGGCCGAGCCGCCCCGCCGCCGGGCCCGCAGACGGTCGCGCAGGTCGAAGATCCAGGCCTCGGCACGGGCGATCAGCGGCTCGAACCACGGAAGGCCGAGCAGGATCAGCAGGCCCGCGGTCCAGCCGAGGAGAACATCGCTCAGCCAGTGCGTACCGAGGTAGACGGTGGCCATCCCGACGCCGAGCGAGGTCACGGCGGACACGGCGGACAGCCAGCGCTGCGCTCTCGCGGAGGAGGCCAGGTAGGCCAGGATTCCCCAGGTCACGACGGCGTTGGCGGTGTGACCGCTCGGAAATATATCGCCGCCGAGCCACATCTCGTTCGAGCCGATGATGGTCGCGTAGTGCGGTCCCAGGCGGCCCATGCCGTACTTGGCGGCGCCGACCGTGATGTTCAGCAGCAGCAGCGAGACGCCGAGGGCGAGCAGCGGCCGCAGGGTGTGCTGGCGCCAGGAGCGCCAGCCCAGCCAGGCCGCGACCATCACGGCGGTCGGGCCGCGCTGTCCGAGGACCACGTAGTAGTCGACGAACCAGTGGATCTCCGACCACTGCTGGTACGGGCGGAAGAACATGACCTGCCAGTCGAGCCGGACCAGCCAGGACGTGATCACCACGGCCCACACGATCGCGCCGTAGAAGGCCAGGGTCGCCGCGAAGAGCACGATGCGGTGCCTGCTCATCTTCGGCACATCGATGTGGGCCGGTCGTTCCGGCTCACGGTCCAGCCGGGCGAAGACCCGGTCCAGACGGGTGAGCTTCGGTTCGGTACGCACCCAATCGACGTTACAGCGAGTGAGCTCAGATCCCGGGCGAATCAACGGCTTTGTGATGACGATGTGATGTGGGATTCCTCTCAGGGGGAGGTTTATTTCCAGCGAATCTGTAATCGCCGGAGGCTGTGGCCTTCAATTCCTTTGATCATTCAGGATGCGGGTTTTATTGCGCTTTTGAATTCGTTCACCCCGGCATGGCACGGAATTCCCCTGACGCTCACAGCGGGTCAGGGCGGACCGGAGCCGTTCAGCCAGAACGCCCCGTACACCGCCGAAGCCACCCCGACGACCCCGAACACCGCCGCCGACCTGCGAGGACGCGCCCTCGCCAGGGCCAGTGCGAGCGGCAGCAGCAGCGGGAAGGCGGGCATCAGCAGACGCGGTTTCGAGCCGAAGTAGCTCGACGCGCACAGGGCGAGCGCGGTCACGACGCCGCTGTAGACCAGCAGCGGGAGCGGCTGGCGCTGACGAACACCGACCGCGTACAGCCAGACGACTGACGCGACCCCCAGGACGAGCCCCGCACCGGCCAGGGCCGACGGGAACGACGTGAACTTGTCGGCGACGAACCGGCCGAAGGCGTAGCCGCCGTCGAAGCCGTTGCGCCAGCCGGCCTGGACGTCGAGATAGCCCAGCGGGCCCTTGCCGGTGCGATGCCCGACCCAGAGCACGTAGCCGGCGGCGCCGAGGGGGGCCAGGAGCATGCCGAGCACACGCCGGGCGCGAATCTCGGGATCGGCGGGATTCCCGGCGCGCGACGCGTCCCGCACGCCGTCCGGTCCGGCCGCACGTCCCTCCCGCACGAAGGAGACCACCGCCGTCACCCAGACGGCCGCCACCACGGCCAGTCCCACCGGCCGGGTCAGCCCCGCCAGCAGGGCCAGCGTGCCCGCCGTCACCCACCGGCCGGTCAGGACCGCGTACAGCGACCAGGCCGCGAGCGCCGTGAACAGCGACTCGCTGTACGCCATCGACTGCACGACGCCCACCGGCAGGACGGCCCACAGCAGCACAGCGCACACCCCGGCCCGGCGGCCGTACACCCGGTCGGCCACGGCGAAGACGCCCCAGGCCGCCGCGAGCGAGGCCAGCAGGCTGACGAGGAACCCCCCGTCCGCGTACGACAGCGGCGAGACCGCCGCCACCAGCCGCTCCAGCCAGGGCAGCAACGGGAAGAACGCCAGGTTGGAGTGCACGTCCCCGTTGGCCAGCCGGACCTCGTAGCCGTAACCGAGCTCGGCGACCCTGACGTACCAGAGCGCGTCCCAGCGAGCGGTCAGCAGCGTGTACGCGCTCTTGTCCCGCGCCGCGCTCCACAGGAACAGGGCGAGCAGACCCAGGGCACGGACGGCCGCGTACCCGGCCAGTGCCGGGGCCGCCCGGCGCAGCGCCCCGGCGCGGGCCGGGGCCGCGCGCGTCTCAAGATCGGTCACCCGCCCGATTATCGACCCCGGCCGCAACCGCGCGGCCGGCCGGGGCGTCGACGACACCGGGGACAGTGGCGTACGCCACATCCCTCCGCCCGAGGTCTGAGAGGTCCGCCACTGGCCTGTGGCGGGGACTCGCGTACGCTGACGTGTCACTCGCTTTTCGTTTGCGCGGGCCGGAGACCACCGCTCCTCTCCGGCCGAGTCGCGGGGGCGTCCCCCACCCCGTGAGCCCGCCGATCGCGAGGGAACATCTGGGAGGTACGTACATGTCCGGGACGACCACGGCCGCCGCTGCGTCGCGCCGTCGGGCGGCCGGGGCCGGTGCCGACCGCTGGGTGGTCCTCGTCGTCCTCTGCGTCAGCCTGCTGCTGGTCGCCGTCGACGCCACCGTGCTGCACGTGGCGGTCCCCGCCGTCACCGAGGACCTGAGGCCCGGCGGGATAGAGCTGCTCTGGATCGTCGACATCTACCCACTGGTCTGCGCGTCGCTGCTGATCCTCTTCGGCACGCTCGGCGACCGCGTCGGCCGCCGCAGAGTCCTGCTCCTCGGCTACACGCTGTTCGGGGTCGCCTCCGGCCTCGCCGCCCTGGCCGACAGCGCCCAGGTGCTGATCGCGGCGCGGGCGCTGCTCGGGGTGGGCGGCGCGATGATCATGCCAGCGACGCTGTCGATCCTGCGGCAGGTCTTCCCCGACCGGCGTGAGCGGGCGCTCGCGATCGGCGTCTGGAGCGCCGTGGCCGCCGTCGGCGCGGCGGTCGGTCCGCTGCTCGGCGGTTTCCTGCTGGAGCACTTCTGGTGGGGCTCGGTCTTCCTCGTCAACATTCCGTTGATGCTGGTCAGCCTCCCGGTGGGGCGGCTGCTGCTGCCCGAGTCGAAGGGCGATCGCGAGGGTCCCTGGGACGTCGTCGGCGCGCTGATGGCGGCGGCCGGCCTGTTCGGTGTCGTGCTGGGCGTGAAACGGCTCGGCGGCGGCGGGTCGCTGGGGAGCCTGCTCACCGTGCTGCCGCTGGTGGTGGGCGCGGCGCTGCTGGCCGGCTTCGTACGGCGGCAGCGGCGGCGGACGTATCCGCTGGTCGATCTCAAGATGTTCGCGCGGCCGGCGTTCAGCACGTCCGTCGGATGCATCGTGCTGGCGATGCTCGCGCTGGTGGGCCTGGAACTGATCGCGGCGCAGTACCTGCAACTGGTCCTCGGGCTCTCACCGCTGGAGACCGGGCTGCGGCTGCTGCCCCTGACGTTCGCCGCGATGGCGGCCGGACTGGCCGGGGCGCGGATGCTGCGGCGGTTCGGGCCGCGACGGATGGTGTGCACCGGGTTCTGCCTCACGGCGCTCGCGGTGGTGCTGCTGACGGCGCTGGGTCCGACGGACGAGTGCGCGCTGATGGTGAGCGGGTTCGTGCTGCTCGGCTTCGGGCTGGAGACGACCCTGTTCGGGGCGTATGAGTCGATGCTGAGCGAGGCGCCGCCGGAGCAGGCCGGAGGGGCGGCGGCCATCGGGGAGACGTCGTACCAGCTCGGGGCGGGGATCGGTATCGCCCTGCTCGGCACGGTGATGAACGCGGCGTACGCGCCCGGACTGTCGGGCGTGCCGGGCGTTCCGGCGTCGGCGTCCGCGTCCGCGGGGCATTCGCTGGGGGAGGCGTACGAGGTCGCCTCGCAGCTCGGCGGGGCCGCCGGTGCCGCGCTGCGGCACGCCGCCCGGGACGCGTTCGTGCACGGGCTGCATGTGACGCTGCTCGTCAGCGCGGGTCTGTTGCTGCTCGGGGCGGTGATGGCGCTGCGGCTGCCGCGGGCCATGCAGTGCGAGCCGGGACAGGTCGACCTGCCCGCCCCCAGGGACGCGGCGGACTCACGCGTCTCGGTGTGACGCGCCCCTCGGCGCCCGCCCACGCGGGGTGGACCTCGCGTCCGGACTCGGGGCGCAGTCCCGGTCCGGTCACGTCGGCGGCTACCGCTGGTGCGGGAGCGGGTGGGCGTCGTAGCGTCTCGACTAGCGCTGCTAGTTAAACAGACTCACGGAGGGTGCCGATCATGTCCGGTTCGTCCAAGCTGCCTCCCTTCGATCCCGGCGACCCCCTCGGCCTGGACGACCTGCTGGAGCCGGAGGACCTCGGGATCAGGGACACCGTGCGGGCCTGGGCCGCCGACCGGGTGCTGCCGTACGTCGCCGAGTGGTACGAGAAGGGCGAGCTGCCCGGCATCCGGGAACTGGCCAGGGAGCTCGGCGGCATCGGTGCCCTCGGGATGTCCCTGGACGGGTACGGCTGCGCCGGGGCGTCCGCCGTGCAGTACGGGCTCGCCTGCCTGGAGCTGGAGGCCGCCGACTCCGGCATCCGGTCGCTGGTCTCGGTGCAGGGCTCCCTCGCCATGTACGCCATCCACCGGTTCGGCAGCGAGGAGCACAAGCAGCGGTGGCTGCCGCGCATGGCCGCCGGCGAGGTCATCGGCTGCTTCGGGCTCACCGAGCCCGACCACGGCTCCGACCCCGCCTCCATGCGGACCCACGCCAAGCGCGACGGCTCCGACTGGATCCTCAACGGCCGCAAGATGTGGATCACCAACGGGTCGGTCGCCGGGGTCGCGGTGGTCTGGGCGCAGACCGAGGACGGGATCCGCGGCTTCGTGGTGCCCACCGACAGTGACGGGTTCTCCGCGCCCGAGATCAAGCACAAGTGGTCCCTCAGGGCCTCCGTCACCAGTGAGCTCGTGCTCGACGACGTACGGCTGCCCGCCGATGCCGTCCTGCCCGACGTCACCGGGCTGCGCGGACCCCTCAGCTGCCTCTCGCACGCCCGGTACGGAATCGTCTGGGGTGCCATGGGCGCGGCCCGCAGCAGTTTCCAGGCCGCGGTCGACTACGCGAAGTCACGGGAGCAGTTCGGGCGGCCCATCGGCGGCTTCCAGCTCACCCAGGCCAAACTCGCCGACATGGCGGTCGAACTGCACAAGGGGATTCTGCTCGCCCATCATCTGGGGCGGCGTATGGACGCCGGCCGCCTGCGTCCCGAGCAGGTCAGCTTCGGCAAGCTCAACAACGTCCGGGAAGCGATCGAGATCTGCCGCACGGCCCGGACCATTCTCGGCGCCAACGGGATCTCGCTCGAATATCCCGTGATGCGGCACGCGACCAACCTCGAGTCGGTGCTCACCTATGAGGGCACCGTCGAGATGCACCAGCTCGTGCTGGGCAAGGCGCTCACCGGACTCGACGCCTTCCGGTAGGACCGGTCCGGTGGACCCCGCGCGGGGGCAGGGCCGATGAGCGGCCCTGCCTCAGCTCTGGTTGAAGAAGCCGTCCGTGCGGTGCGCGGCCGGGTCGCCGTTGACGATCTCGGTGTTGGCCGGGGTCAGCAGGAACACACGGGTCGACACTCTCTCGATCGAACCGCGCAGGCCGAAGATCAGTCCGGCCGCGAAGTCGACCACGCGCTTGGCGTCGGCGGCGTCCATGGCCGTGAGGTTCATGATGACCGGCACGCCCTCGCGGAACAGCTCGCCGATCGCGCGCGCGTCCCGGAAGCTGTCCGGGGTCACCGTGCCGATGCGCCGGCCCCTCTCCTCGGCGACGTCCGAGGCCACCTTGACACGCGGATCGGTGACCCAGGCCTCCCCGGGCTCGTTCCCGTCGGAGTAGTCGTCGTCGTCGTAGTAACGCTCGTCTTCGTTGTCGTCGACGAGGCCAAGCCAGGCACTTGCCTTGCGTACCGATCCCATGGACGCCTCCTCTCACAGCGGTCTTTCTGCTTTCCGCATCCCTATGGTCGTCCATGATGCGGATGGCGCGCCAAGTGGATAGACGCCGCACGGGGGGTTTGTGACGGTACTGGTGCACAGCGAATCCGTCGAGAGTCCGTGTGTCCCAAGGGCCGTTTCCCAAACGGCTGCTGACTGTGAGTGAAATATGATTCTTCTCGGCGTACGGGTGACGGTCGGGGCGTACGGGTGAATGCGCGGCCGATACGATGCCGCAGCTCAACGTCGTCATGGAGTTCGGGGGAGCGTCGTGTTCGGAATCGTCAGGCCCTGCAGACACCGGCTCGGAGAGAAGCTCACGAGCCAGTGGATGGCGCATTTGTGCGGGCTCTGCCTGGCACTGCGCGGTGACCACGGGCAGTTCGCGCGGATCGTGACGAACTATGACGGACTTCTCATCTCGGTTTTGACGGAGGCTCAGACGGAGAGTGACGGTTCCGGGCGGCGAACGGCCGGACCGTGCGCGCTGCGCGGCATGCGCACCGCCTCCGTCGCGCACGGCGAGGGGGCCCGGCTGGCGGCGGCCGTCTCCCTGGTCCTGGCCTCCGCGAAAGTACGCGACCACGTCACCGACGGTGACGGGTTGCTGGCCCGCAGACCGATGGCGCGGGCCGCGCGGCGGGTCGCCGCGAGCTGGGACACGGCCGGCGCGCGGACCGGCGGCGCTGTGGGATTCGACACCGCCCTCCTGGTCGACGCCGTGGACCGGCAGGCGGGCATCGAGGCGCTGGCGGGGCCCGGGACTCCGCTCCTGACGGTCACCGAGCCGACCGAGACCGCGACCGCCGCCGCCTTCGCGCACACGGCCGTGCTCGCCGGCCGGCCGCACAACGTCCAGCCGCTCGCCGAGGCGGGGCGGCTCTTCGGACGCCTCGCGCACCTGCTGGACGCCGTGGAGGACCAGCACGCTGACGCCGCGTCAGGCGCCTGGAACCCGATCACCGCGACCGGTACCCCGCTCGCGGAGGTGCGCCGGCTCGCCGACGACGCGGTGCACGGCGTCCGGCTGGCGCTGCGGGACGCCGAGTTCGCCGACGCGCAGCTCGTGCACCTGCTGCTCGTGCACGAACTGCGGCGCTCGGTGGACCGGGCGTTCGGCACCGTGCCGGTGTGCGCCTCCCACCAGGGCGGGCCCTACGGACAGCCGGGCCCCCATGGACAGCCGGGACCCCACGGGCAGCAGCCGCCCGGGCCCTACGGCTCCCCGCAGCACCCGTACGCGGGTGGGGGCGGGAACCCGTATGCCGGCGGGGGAGGGGCGTACGGCGGAGACGGGTTCGGCGGGGGCGGTTTCGGTGGCGGCGGATTCGGTGGTGGCGCGCCGGTGCCGCAGCAGCCGCCCCGGCGGCGCGGGTTCTGGGCCGGCTGCGGGATGTTCTGGCTGCTGTGCTGCACCTGCAAGCTGTGCTGCGCCAAGGAGTACGAGGGGCCGTGGTCCCGCAAGAAGCGCGAGGGCGTGTGCCGGGACTGCGACTGCGACGGGTGCGACTGCTGCTGCCCCTGCGACTGCTGACCCACCCCGTGTGACAGGGTCGCCGGTATGACGACGGACGCATCCCAGGACTGGCAGCGGTGGCACGAGCGGCGCGTGGCGTCGGTGTCTGCCCCGTACGGACCGCTCGCGCTCACCGGCACGCACTGGCTCGAGGACTATCCGGAGGGTCGACTTCCGGACATCCCCGGATCCTGGCGGGCCGAGGGCGACGCGGTCGTGCTGACCGCCTCCCAGGCGGACGGGCTCACCGTGGACGGACAGCCCTTCGGCGGTGAGGTGCGCCTCGCGGCCGACCCGGGGCCCGCGGGCACGGCCCGGGTGGCGTACGGCGAGCGACGGCTGGTCGTGCTGGTGCGCGAGGGGGCGTGGGGCGTGCGGGACTTCGATCCCGAGTCCTCCGCGCGCCGGGCGTTCCACGGCCTCGTGGTCACGCCGTACGACCCGCGCTGGGCGGTGCCGGGGCGCTTCACGCCGTACGACACCGGCCGCACGGTCCGGGTGGCCAACGCCGACGGACGCGAGCGCGGCCTCGGACTCGGCGGGGAACTGGCCTTCGAGCTGGACGGGCAGGAGCTGAGCCTCCAGGTGTCGCTCCAGGGCGACGGCTCGCTGTGGGCCGTGTTCGCCGATGCCACCAGCGGGAGGAGCAGTTACCGCTTCCGGTTCCTGTACCCCGCAGCACCGGACGCCGAGGGGCGTACGACGGTCGACTTCAACCGCGCGCTGCTGCCGCCGTGCGCCTTCGCCGACCACTTCGTCTGTCCCTTCCCGCCGCCGGGGAACACGCTGCCCCTCGACATCGCCGCGGGGGAGCGCACGCTGGTGTGACGTGCGGACGGGGGGCCCGCAAGCCGGTCGCGGGACGACTTCGTAAAGAACCGTCAAAGGGTGTCGTCCGAAAGGCACTCTTGCGCCGACCGGCCGTTCGGCCGAATACTCCCCCTCAGCGCTTGTCAGGGGCACGGCGTGTTCGGAATCCGGACACCTGGTCGCTGGCTGCGCCTCACGGGCCCGAAACCCCACGAGGGCCCCCGACTTCCTTTGTGGAGGAACGAAAAGTGAGGATCAAGCGCACCACCCCCCGCAGTGGCATTTCGAGACGGACCCGGCTGATCGCCGTTTCCACCGGCCTCGTTGCCGCCGCAGCGATCGCGATCCCCAGCGCGAACGCCTCCGACACCCCCACCACCTTCAGCTCGGCCGAGCTCAAGAGCGCCAGCGGCTCCTTGCTGAAGGCCGACATCCCGGGCACCGCCTGGGCCGTCGACAGCAAGACCAACCGGGTGCTCCTGACCGTCGACAGCACGGTCACGCAGGCCGAGATAGCGAAGATCAAGCAGCAGGCCGGCGCCAACGCCGACGCGCTCACGATCAAGCGCACCCCCGGCAAGTTCACCAAGCTCATCCAGGGCGGCGACGCCATCTATGCGAGTAGCTGGCGCTGCTCCCTCGGCTTCAACGTCCGTGCCAGCAACGGCACCGAGTACTTCCTGACCGCCGGGCACTGCACCGACGGCGCGGGCACCTGGTACTCCAACTCCGCCCGCACCACGGTCATCGGCTCGACCGCCGGCTCCAGCTTCCCGGGCAACGACTACGGCCTCGTGCGCTACAGCGGGTCCGTCAGCCGTCCCGGCACCGCCAACGGTGTGGACATCACGCGCGCGGCCACCCCGAGCGTGGGCACCACCGTCATCCGCGACGGCTCCACGACCGGTACGCACAGCGGCCGTGTCACCGCCCTCAACGCCACCGTGAACTACGGCGGCGGTGACATCGTCTCCGGCCTGATCCAGACCACCGTCTGCGCCGAGCCCGGTGACTCCGGCGGTTCGCTCTACGGCAGCAACGGCACCGCGTACGGTCTGACCTCCGGCGGCAGCGGCAACTGCTCCTCCGGCGGCACGACGTTCTTCCAGCCCGTCACGGAGGCCCTGAGCGCCTACGGCGTCAGCGTCTACTGAGCCACCGGCGGGCAGTTCGCAGCGTTTCACGGCCCCCGCACGCATCGCGTGCGGGGGCCTTCGCGTGCGTGCCGGGAGCCGTCCCAACCGGCCCCGACGGGGGCGAGATTCAGCCATGTGCGGACCTCGCAGAGTGTCCGCACATTACTCACGCGTAATGTTTGCAGTGTGAACGCGGGGGTGTTGAGTCCCATTTGATCGTGGACGATCAAAATGAGGGGGCGTGCGAAGCGCTGTCTACGCGCGTCTCGAACTCACCCTTGTGTGCTCCCCGTTGTCCTCGGAATAGTGGGCGCTCGTCAACGAGGCCTTCCGGCTCGTGAGGTCCCCACAACCTCTCGTGCCGACCCCCCACAGGAGGACAGAAGTTGAAGCACCGACGCATACCCAGGCGGCGTGCGGCCGTGGCAGGTGCGGGCATCGCCGCGCTGGTCGCCGCGGGAGTGACGTTCCAGACCGCGAACGCCAGTGAGACCCCTGAGGCGTCCGCACCCCGGACCCTGTCGGTCACGGCGGCCGGAAAGCTCGCCTCGACGCTGACCGAGGACCTGGGCGGCGACGCGGCCGGGACGTACTACGACACCAAGAGCAAGAGCCTCGTGGTGAACGTGCTCGACGAGGCCGCCGCGCAGGCCGTCGAGAAGGCCGGAGCCAAGGCGAGAGTCGTGGCGAACTCCCTCGCCGAACTCGCCGGCGCCCGCAGCACGCTGAAGCAGGACGCGACGATCCCCGGCACGGCCTGGGTGACCGACCCGACGACGAACAAGGTCGTCGTGACCGCCGACCGCACGGTCTCCGAGGCCGAGTGGGCGACGCTGACGAAGGTCGTCGACGGGCTCGGCGCGAAGGCCGAACTCAAGCGCACGAAGGGGGAGTACAAGCCCTTCATCGCCGGCGGCGACGCGATCACCGGTGGCGGCGGGCGCTGCTCGCTGGGCTTCAACGTGGTCAAGGGCGGCGAGCCGTTCTTCCTGACCGCCGGGCACTGCACCGAGGGCATCTCCACCTGGTCGGACTCCAGCGGCAAGCAGATCGGCACCAACGCGGACTCCAGCTTCCCGGGCAACGACTACGGGCTGGTCAAGTACACCGCGGAGGTGGCTCACCCGAGTGAGGTGAACCTCTACAACGGCTCCGCCCAGAAGATCTCGGGCGCCGCGGCCGCGACCGTCGGCATGGCGGTCACCCGCAGCGGCTCGACCACGCAGGTGCACGAGGGCAAGGTCACGGGACTGGACGCCACCGTGAACTACGGCAACGGCGACATCGTGAACGGGCTGATCCAGACCGACGTGTGCGCGGAGCCGGGTGACAGCGGCGGCTCGCTGTTCTCGGGCGACAAGGCGGTCGGCCTGACGTCCGGCGGCAGCGGTGACTGCACCTCGGGCGGGGAGACGTTCTTCCAGCCGGTGACCGAGGCGCTGTCGGCCACGGGGACGCAGATCGGCTGACGCTCGGAGTGTGTGGAGCCCCGCCCCTTGTGAGGGGTGGGGCTCTCCTTTGTGTGCGGCGGGTGGTGGGGGTGCGCGTTCGTGTCGCCTTCGCGGCGGGGGTGGGGCGGGGCCGGGCGCGGGTGCGGGCCGGCTCCGGCGGGGGTCACGGCGGCGGCGCCGCGGTCGCGCGTCTGCGTACCGCGGCCGCCGCCAGGGTGATCGCGGTTCCCGCCACCGCCCACGCCGACAGGACCAGCAGGGGGCCGGTCATCGCGTTGTCGCCGAAGTAGGCGATGGAGCGGGCCGACCAGGTGCCGGCGCCCGGCGGCAGGGCCGGGCCGATCGCCTTCCAGAAGGGCGGGAGGAGGGGTGGGGGCAGGGCGCCGCCCGCGCTGGGGTTGCCGAGGATGACCACCAGCAGGATGACCAGGCCGATGCCGATCGTGCCGAAGACGCCCTGGAGGGCGAGGGTGGCCGCGCCCACGGCGAAGATGATCAGGGCACCCAGGCCCCAGAGGGCCGCGGTGCTGCCCGGCAGGGCGTCCAGGACCGGGCCCGTGATCAGGGCTCCGCCCAGGCCTCCGGTGATCGCGACCAGGGCCATGACCGCCAGGCGGATCGCGGCGCGGGTGGGGTTGGACGGTTTCGCACCGGCGCTGATGGCCAGGGCCGCGGCGCCCAGGTAGCCGCCCACGCACCAGCCGATCACCAGGTAGAAGGACGACAGGCCGTTGGGGTCGTGGGGGGCGGAGGGGATGACGTCGATCGTCCGGATCGTGCGCCGTTCGGACTTCTCCAGGGTGGTGACGAGGGCCGTCAGGGTGGTGGACAGCACCCGGCCCCCGCCGGAGGCGACCAGGAGGGTGTCCGTGCTGCCCCGGGGGTCGACGATCAGGGCGGCGTCGATGTCACGGTGGCCGAGCTGGGTCCGGGCCGTCGCCTCGTCGGGCAGGGCGCGGGGGTCCAGGGGGGAGCCGGGGAGGCGTTCGAGCCGGGTGACCGCCTGTGCGGCCGCGGCCTGGGGGGCGACGAGGCCGAAGGGGACGTCCTTGGGTTTCGGATCGTGCAGGGCTCCCACGTACGACGCGATGAACAGCAGCTGGAGCGCGATCACGCCGACGATGAGCAGGGTGGCCCGTGGGGTGACGGCGTCTTTCACCTCGGCGAGGAACGAGCGGTGCGGCATGCCTCCACGGTCGGGGGCTGCGAGGTGTTTCCGCAGGTGGGGCGGGGCCGAACGGATGTCGCACACACATTCGAAGATGGGGGTATGGTGGGTGGGGTAGCTGGGAACAGATGTTCGAGAGCCGAGGGGGCTCACGAGTGCGGGAGGTGCGTGTGCCGGGGTTCACGCATCTGCACACCGTCTCCGGATTCTCGTTGCGCTACGGAGCCTCGCACCCGGAGCGGCTGGCCGAGCGTGCCTCCGCGCGGGGCATGGACGCCCTGGCGCTGACCGATCGCGACACCCTCGCCGGCGCGGTCCGGTTCTCGAAGGCCTGCGGGAAGGCGGGGATCCGTCCGCTGTTCGGGGTCGGCCTGGCCGTGGCCGGTGCCGAGCCCGGGGTGGAGCGGCAGGGGCGGCGGCGCCGGACCCCGGTGCGCGGCGGCGCCTTTGTCGACGAGTCGGCTCCCCGGGTGACCTTTCTCGCCCGGGACGGTGCCCGGGGCTGGGGGGAGCTGTGCCGGCTCGTCTCGGCCGCCCATGAGGCGGAGGGAACGCCCCTGCTGCCCTGGGACCGCAACCACGCCGAGGGGCTGACCGTGCTGCTCGGGCCGGAATCGGATGTCGGGCGTGCCCTGGCCGCCGGACGGCCCGACCACGCGGCACGGCTGCTCGGGCCCTGGCGGGAGACCTACGGCGACGACCTGCGGCTGGAGGCCGTCTGGCACGGCCGGAAGGGCACCGGCCCCGGGTCGCTGCGACTGGCCGCCCGTACCGTCGGTTTCGCCGCCGAGCAGCGGATCCGGCCCGTGCTCACCAACGCGGTGCGGTACGCCGACCCGGGACTCGGGCCGGTCGCCGACGTGCTGGACGCCGCCCGGCGGCTGGTGCCCGTCGACCCGGCCCGCGAGCTGGACTCCGGCGAGGCCTGGCTCAAGGACCCCGGGGACATGTTCGGGGTGGCGGAGCGGATCGTGGAGGCCGCGGGGTTCCGGCGGGAGACCGCTCACCGGCTGGTGGAGCAGACGCAGGCCACGGCCGCCGCGTGCCGGGTGGACCCCGAGGGCGACCTCGGGATCGGCACCGTCCACTTTCCCGAGCCCCACCTGGTCGGCGCCGGGCACCGCACCGCCCAGCGGACGCTGGCCTCACGGGCCGCGGCCGGGATGGTGCTGCGCGGCTACGACCGGCGGCGGGAGTACTGGGAGCGGATGCACCACGAGCTGGACATCATCGCCCACCACGGATTCGCCTCCTACTTCCTGACCGTCGCCCACGTGGTCGACGACGTGCGGAAGATGGGCGTCCGGGTCGCCGCCCGGGGCTCCGGGGCCGGGTCGCTCGTCAACCACCTGCTCGGTATCGCGCACGCCGATCCCCTCGAGCACCGGCTGCTGATGGAGCGGTTCCTGTCCAAGGAGCGGGTCGTGCTGCCCGACATCGACATCGACGTGGAGTCCGCGCGCCGGCTGGAGGTCTACCGCGCGATCATCGGCCGGTTCGGCACCGAGCGGGTCGCGACGGTCGCCATGCCCGAGACGTATCGCGTGCGGCACGCGATCCGGGACGTGGGGGCCGCCCTGTCCATGGACCCGGCCGAGATCGACCGGATCGCCAAGTCCTTTCCGCACATCCGGGCGCGGGACGCCCGCGCGGCACTGGAGGAGCTGCCCGAGCTGCGCGCGCTGGCGGGGGAGAAGGAGAAGTACGGCAGGCTGTGGGAGCTGGTCGAGGCGCTGGACGCCCTGCCGCGCGGGGTCGCCATGCACCCGTGCGGGGTGCTGCTCTCCGACGCCTCGCTGCTGTCGCGTACGCCGGTCATGCCGACCAGCGGCGAGGGCTTTCCGATGTCGCAGTTCGACAAGGACGACGTCGAGGAGCTCGGGCTGCTCAAGCTCGACGTGCTGGGAGTGCGGATGCAGTCGGCCATGGCGCACGCGGTGGGGGAAGTGGAGCGGGTCTCGGGGGAGAGGGTCGATCTGGACGCGCTGGCGCCGGACGATCCGGCGACGTACCGGCTGATCCAGTCCACCGAGACGCTCGGGTGCTTCCAGATCGAGTCGCCCGGGCAGCGGGACCTGGTCGGGCGGCTCCAGCCGGCCGGCTTCCACGACCTCGTCGTCGACATCTCGCTGTTCCGGCCCGGACCGGTGGCCGCCGACATGGTGCGGCCCTTCATCGAGGCGCGGCACGGGCGGGCGCCGGTCCGGTATCCGCACCCGGACCTGGAGGGGCCGCTGAAGGAGACCTACGGGGTCGTCGTCTTCCACGAGCAGATCATCGACATCGTCGACATCATGACCGGCTGCGGGCGCGGCGAGGCCGACCGGGTGCGGCGCGGGCTGTCGGACGCGGAGTCGCAGGCGCGGATCAAGGTGTGGTTCGCGCAGCACGCGGCGGCGAACGGCTATGACGCGGAGACGATCCAGCGGACCTGGGGGATCGTCGAGGCCTTCGGCAGTTACGGCTTCTGCAAGGCGCACGCGGTCGCCTTCGCCGTGCCGACGTACCAGTCGGCGTGGCTGAAAGCGCATCACCCGGCCGCCTTCTACGCGGGCCTGCTCACGCACGACCCCGGCATGTACCCCAAGCGGCTGCTGCTGGCGGACGCGCGGCGGCGCGGGGTGCCCGTGCTGCCGCTGGACGTGAACAAGTCGGGGGTCGCACACCGTATCGAACTGGTGTCCGGTAAGTGGGGTCTGCGGCTGGCCCTTTCCGATGTGCACGGCATCAGCGAGGCCGAGGCGGCGCGGATCGCCGAAGGCCGGCCGTACGCCTCGCTGGTCGACTTCTGGGAGCGGGGACGGCCCAGCCGCCCGCTGGCCCAGCGGCTCGCGCAGGTGGGGGCGCTGGACGCGTTCGGCGCCAACCGCCGTGATCTGCAACTGCATCTGACCGAGCTGCACCGGGGGGCCCGGGGCGGGGGCGGCGGCCAGCTCCCCCTGGCCGGAGGACGGAAGACCGCACCGGCCGGGCTGCCCGACCTCACCTCCTCGGAGCGGCTCAGCGCCGAACTGGGCGTCCTGTCCATGGACGCCTCGCGGAACCTGATGGACGATCACCGGACGTTCCTCGACGAA
Source organism: Streptomyces sp. NPDC043685 (assembly GCF_056436585.1). Lineage (NCBI taxonomy): Bacteria > Bacillati > Actinomycetota > Actinomycetes > Kitasatosporales > Streptomycetaceae > Streptomyces > Streptomyces sp. NPDC043685. Next base: position 68,242 of record NZ_JBWKCH010000007.1, read on the forward strand.
CTCGGCGTGGTGCCGGCGCGGCGGCTGCGCGAGGCCCGGCACGGGGAGACGGTGCTGGTCGCGGGCGCCAAGGCGGCCACCCAGACACCGCCGATCCGGTCCGGCAAGCGGGTCATCTTCAGCACCCTGGACGACGGCACGGGCCTGGTCGACCTCGCCTTCTTCGACGACTCCCACGACACCTGCGCCCACACCGTCTTCCACTCCTGGCTGCTGCTGGTGCGCGGGGTGGTGCAGCGCCGAGGCCCGCGCAGCCTGAGCGTGGTGGGCGCCGCCGCCTGGAACCTCGCGGACCTGCTGGAAGTGCGCCGGGAGGAGGGGCTGGAAGGGGTGGCGGCCCGGCTGGCCGGCCCGGCACCCGGCCCCGGCGACTCCGGCGAAGGCGGTTTTGCGGACGGCGGCGGTGACGACGGGCAGGGGGCCGCGCGCCGGCGGCTCGCCGGGTCGGACGGGGCGCCCGCGCCGACGGGTTCGGCGGCCCAGGACCCGATGGAACGGCGGAAGATCCGCATGTCCACGGGGTACGAGATGCACCCCTGGGCCGATCTGCGTCCGGCGGGCGAAGAGCCCGCGAACACGAGGAAGTTGTGGCACCAGAGTCCGGGGAGTGCGGGATGACCATCCTCTGCGTACGTTTCCAGCTGCCTGCGACGAGCGAGGCGGAGCTGCCCCCTCTGCTCGGGATGCTCGAGGAGTTCACCCCCGTCGTCCAGGCCCTGCCACCCGACGGGGCGCTGGCCGACCTGCGCGGCGCCGAACGGTACTTCCGGCGGGACGCCGTCGAGCTGGCCTCGGTGATCCGGGTGCGGTCGCTCGCGCTGCACGGCGTCGACTGCGTGATCGGTGCGGGCCCCGGGCCGATGCTGGCCCGGATGGCGTTGCGCGACGCCCTGCCCGGAGTGACACGTACGGTGCCCGACGAGCCCGGCGCCGTCGCGGAGTTCCTCGCGGACCAGCCCGTCGCCGCCCTGCCAGGCGTGGGCACCGCGACCGCCCGCACGCTGGGCGACTACGGTCTCGACACCCTCGGCCGGGTCGCCGCCGCGCCGCTGTCCACGCTCCAGCGGCTGATCGGTGCCAAGGCCGGCCGTGAGCTGCGCGAGAAGGCGAACGGCGTCGACCGAGGCCGGGTCGTACCGAACGCCGTCTCCCGGTCCCTCGCCACGGAACGCCCCTTCGAGCGCGACGAACTGGACCCGGACCGGCATCGCCGGGCGCTGCTGTCGGCCGCCGAGGAGATCGGCGCCCGGCTGCGCGCCCTGGAGAAGGTCTGCCGCACGCTCACCCTGACCGTGCGCTACGCCGACCGGTCTGCCACGACCCGCGCCCGCACCCTGCCCGAGCCGACCGCGCACTCCCCGGCGCTGACCAGGGCCGCGTACGGCATGTACGAGGCGCTCGGGCTGCAACGGGCCCGGGTGCGGGCGATCGTCCTGCGCGCCGAGGGGCTCGACCCCGCCGACCAGGCCTCCCACCAGCTGACCTTCGATCCGGTGGACGAGAAGGTCCGCCGGATCGAGGAGGTCGCGGACCGCGCGCGAGCGAAGTTCGGGCCCCGGGCGGTGATGCCCGGGGGGCTAGGGGGGCCGGGGAGGCGGGTGGCGTAGAGCCTCCCGCGTGACGTCAGTTGGCCCACGGCGGCACGATCCGGGTGCCGTCCGCCAGCCGTGCCTCCAGGCCGATCGAGGTGGTGACCCAGGAGTACGCCGTCCGGTCGGTCGGGTTCTCCACGGTCAGGGTGGCGCCGGGGTTGATGATCACCGTGTCGCCCGCGGCGATCCGCTCGGTCCGGCCGTCGAGGGTGATCAGCAGTTCGCCGTCGAGCAGATGGAAGATCTCCTCCCGGCTGACCGTGTGCGCGGGTGCCTTGAGGCCGGCCGGGATCTCACCGCGCCAGGCGCACAGCTCCTTGCTGCCGCTGCCCGGGGTGGCATACGAGACGAAACGGGCTCCGTGGATCTCGTGAATGACGGCGTCGGACGAGCGGACGATGGGCATGAGGCCTCCAAGTAGTCAAGCTGCTTGACTACATAGTCAAGCAGCTTGACCAATGCGTCAAGGGTGTTTCAATGCACGGGTGCACAACTCCGAGGCCATGGCCCTGTCCGCCGCCCTGCTCGCCGCCGCCGGCGGACTCACCCAGCGCATCCACGAGGGTGTGGTCGCGCGCGGTTTCGAGGACGTGCGGCCCGCGCACGGCTTCGCCTTCGCCCGGCTCGCACCGGACGGGGCGACGGTCACCGACCTCGCCGCCCACCTCGGGGTGACCAAGCAGGCTGCGAGCCAGCTCGTCGACGAGTTGGTACGCAAGGGGTACGTCGAGCGGCGGCCGCACCCGGGGGACGCGCGGGCGCGGCTGGTGGTGCTGACGGGGCGGGGCCGGGACTGTACGCGCGCCGCGGAGGAGGCGGCGGCCGAGGCGGTGCGGGAGTGGAGCGCGGTGCTGGGGGAGGGGGAACTGCGCGCCCTGGGGGAGCGGTTGCTGCGGATCGCTCCGCGCGGGCCCATCCGGCCGGCCTGGTGAGGGGGCGTCAGGGGGGATCCTGTGCGCCGATTACCACTGGAAGTTTTTACTGACGCGTAACTTCCCCATTTGACTACTCGCCCGTAACTTGACGAATGAACAGCATCCTCGTGATCCGGATCACAGGGCGTCGTGCCGTCGCACCTCCCTTGAGCCGCAAGGAGATCACTCGATGCTGCCCTGGAAACGAGCGCTCAGACCCCTGGCCGCGCTGCTGCTGACCGCAGCGGCCGTCACCGTCCCCGCCACCACTGCCCAGGCCACCACCGCCCAGGCCTCCGGTGCCCCGGGCTCCGGCTGGAACGACTACTCCTGCAAGCCGTCCGCCGCCCACCCCCGCCCGGTCGTGCTGGTCCACGGCACCCTCGGGAACTCCGTCGACAACTGGCTGGGCCTCGCCCCCTACCTCCGGGTCCGCGGCTACTGCGTCTTCTCCCTCGACTACGGGCAGGTGGAGGGTGTCCCCTTCTTCCACGGCCTCGGGCCCGTCGAGAAGTCCGCCGGACAGCTGAAGGACTTCGTGGACAAGGTGCTCGCGGCCACCGGCGCCGCCGAGACCGACGTCGTCGGGCACTCCCAGGGCGGCATGATGCCCCGTTACTACGTCAAGTTCCTCGGCGGAGCCGCCAAGGTGAACGCCCTGGTCGGCATCGCCCCCAGCAACCACGGAACCGACCTGAACGGCTTCACCCACCTGCTGCCCTACTTCCCGGGCGCCGCGGACCTGCTGACGAAGAACACCCCCGCCCTCGCCGACCAGATCACCGGCTCCGCCTTCCTCAGCAAGCTCAACGCGGGCGGCGAAACCGTGCCCGGCGTGCGCTACACCGTCATCGCCACCCGGTACGACGAGGTGGTCACGCCGTGGCGCAGCCAGTACCTGAGCGGGCCGGACGTGCGCAACGTCCTGCTCCAGGACCTCTGCCCCCTCGACCTCTCCGAGCACGTGGCCGTAGGGCTGCTCGACCGGGTCGCCTTCCACGAGGTGGCCAACGCCCTCGACCCGGGGCGGGCCGAACCCACCACCTGTGCGTCGGCCTTCGAATGACACGTGCCACCTGTTGACACGTGTCGGGGAAACGTTTCGGGGCCTGTCCGGCCTGAGCCGCCGGACAGGCCCCGGGTCAGGGGGCGGTGGGGGTCAGCGACCGTGCCGTCCGGCGCTCGCCGTCCGGCGCCGGGCCGACAGGAACAGGGCCGACGAGCCGAGCGCCAGTGTGGCCGCGCCGCCGATCGCGAGGTAGGCGGTGCCGCTGTCGCCGCCGGTCTCGGCCAGGTTCCCGGTGGCCCCGGCCGCCTTCGGCCGGTTGGGCGCGGGTGCGGCGGCCGTCGGCCGGTCCGCGGTGTTCTCCTCCCCGTCCCCGGACGTGCCCTCCGCCACCCCGGTCTCCTTCTCGGGGGCCGCGGCCGGCTCCGCCGAGGTGCCGGGGTCGTCGTCTCCGTGTCCGTGGTGCTCGATCGTCGACTTGCCGTTGCCCTCCTCGATCTGCTCCTCGGTGGGAGCGGAGGCGGCCGGCGCCGGGGCCGCGCCTGTCGCGCCGCCGAAGCTGACGTCCGAGCAGGAGTAGAACGCCTCCGGACTGTCCGACCGCTGCCACACCGCGTACAGCAGGTGCTTGCCGGAGCGCTGGGGCAGGGTGCCGGAGAAGGTGTAGAAACCCCCGGTGGCGGCCGGGTCGGTGGACGTCGCCACCGGCTTCGCCAGGTCCAGGTCCTTCCAGGCGAGCGGCTTGGCCGGGTCGTAGCCGGGCTTGGTGATGTAGACCGTGAAGGTGCCCTTGTGCGGGGCCGTCACGCGGTATTTGAAGCTGTACGGGCCGCTGCGGACGCCGGTCGCCGGCCAGTCGGCGCGGGCCAGGTCGAGGCCCTTGAACTCGGCGTTGCCCGCGCTGCAGAGCTTGCCGTCGGGGATGAGCCGCTGGTGGCGGCCGCCCGCGTCGCCGATGCGGACGCCGTTCCAGTCGTAGAGGGCCTGGGTGCCGCCGGCCGCGACCGCCGCCTTGCACGCGGCCGACTTCGGGCTCTCGGGGCCCTCGGCGTAGCACTGCGAGACCCGGCTGACCGGGTCGCCCATCGAGCCGTGCGCGGCGGCCGGCGCGGCGGTCAGCACGGTCAGGGCGAGCGGGAGGCCGCCGAGGGCGGCGACGGTGGCGGCCGTGCGGCGTGCGGGCATGCGGGAACTCCTCGAAACGGTGCGGGGGACAGGGGCCGGGCCCGAGGGGGCCGGATCCCGTGGGGTGGTTGCGAAGCTAGCCGCTCGGAACCGGGAAATCGCCTGCTCGGGGCGGGTGGAGGAGATCTTTATGGCCCGCTTAAGGGAGTGTTCGGACTGGCATCAGGTAGGTACCGTCACGGCATGGCAGACGAGGAGATCCGCCCGGCCGGCGCCACCGACGTACCGGCCGTCGCGGAGGTGATCGACGCGGCCTTCCGGCCCTACATCGCGCGCATCGGGCGCGTGCCGCAGCCGATGCGGGAGGACCACGCGGCGAACGTGGCCGCGGGCAAGGTGTTCGTGACGGGCGACCCGGTGACCGGGCTCGTCGTGGTCGAGGCGTTCGAGGACCACCTCTTCCTCGACACCATCGCCGTCCACCCCACCGCGCACGGCGGCGGAGTGGGGCGGCGGCTGCTGCGGTTCGTGGACGCACACGCGCGTGCGCTGGGGCTGGCCGAGATCAGGCTCTACACGAACGCGCTGATGTGGGAGAACCAGAAGATCTATCCCAGATACGGCTACGAACTGGTGGAACGCCGCGTGGAGGGGCCCTACGACCGCATGCACTACCGCAAGCGGCTGCCCTGAGGCGTGCGTCTCATGCCCGGCACCGGCCGCTCAGGCGTCCGGCCACCAGGTGCGTGCGATGTCTTTGCGGACCTCCGGGCGCCCGGCGGGGCGCTCGTCGGCTTCCTCACGGACCCGGCGGCCGTCCGACTTGGTCAGGGGCTTCTGCACGGTCACACGGCGCATGGCTGCCTCCTTAAGGGTCTACCGGGTTCCGCGTTCTCACGGAGGTAGACCTTTCGGGGGAGGGTTACTCATCGCTACCGGTCTGTCAGTGGCGGCAGTCACGATCCGGGTGTCAGTGGCGGGTGTCACTCTTGGGCCCATGACGAACGACAGGCAAGCTTCGAACGGCTCCGACGTGGACTGGGACGCGGCGGCCGCCTCCTTCGACGAGGAGCCGGACCACGGCCTGCGCGACCCCGGGGTGCGCCGGGCCTGGGCCGGGAGGCTGCGGGACTGGCTGCCGGGGCGCGCGGGCGACGTCCTCGATCTCGGCTGCGGCACCGGCAGCCTGTCACTGCTCGCGTCCGAACAGGGGCACCGCGTGACGGGCGTCGACCTCTCCCCGGCGATGGTGACGCTCGCGCGGCAGAAGCTGGCCGGCCGTGACGCCGTGTTCCTCGTCGGGGACGCCGCGTCACCGCCGGTCGGGGAGCGGCGCTTCGACACCGTGCTCGTCCGGCACGTCCTGTGGACCCTGCCCGACCCCGGCCGCGCCCTGCGGCACTGGCGTGGGCTGCTGCGGCCGGGAGGGCGGCTCGTGCTGGTCGAGGGCGTGTGGGGGAGCGTCGCGCCGGTCGGCATACCGGCCGAGCGGCTCACCGGCCTGCTCGCCCCGGTCGCCGGGCGGGTGCGCGTGGAGCGCCTCTCGGACGACCCGCTGCTGTGGGGCGGCGAGGTGACGGACGAGCGGTACGCGGTCGTCGCCGAGGTCCGCTCGTCAGGCCAGCAGCGCGGTGAACCCGCCGCCGCGGGCCAGTGACTCCAGCTCGTCGAGCGCGGCCAGGGCGGACCGGGCCGCCTCCGGGTCCGTCTCGCCGAGACCGCTCTCGGCGAACTCGTCCTCGTCCAGGCGCCGTACGTCCGCGCCGTCCGCCGAGCGCCACAGGTCCAGGTCGAGATCCTCCACGACCAGCTCCGGGCCGGTGCGCCGGGCGGGGCGGGTCACGTCGCAGTACCAGCCCTTCAGCACCCCCGTGGCCGACCGGACCTCCTTCACGGCGTACCAGCGGTCGCGCCAGTAGTACTCCGTGAAGACGTCCCCGGGCTCGAAGCGGACGAACCCGAAGTCGCGCACGCCGGAGCCTGCCCACGGTGCGCGCAGGGCGACACGCGTGCCGTCGTCGGCCAGCAGCTCGCCGGTGTAACGGATCTTCGTACGGCCCGCCTTGACGAGGACGACGTCCAGCCGGGCGGACGCGTCAGCCGAGTTCGCGGACATAACGCACCTCCTTCGCGCAGAACTCGTAGCCGAACCACTTGTTGATGGCGATCATCGGCTCGTTCCCGGTGTCGTTGCCGGTGAACGCCTCCGTGTACCCCGCGGCGCGGGCGCGGTGCAGGGAGTCGTTCTTGGCGAGCTTCGCCAGGCCCCGGCCCCGGAAGGCGCGGGCGGTGCCGGTCATGGCGGTGCCGTAGCGCCAGGCGCCGTCGGTGTGCGCCACGCTGAAGGCGGCCGGGCGGCCGTCGACGAGCACGACGGTGGTCAGGTCGCGGTTCAGCAGCGGGTGCTTCCAGTGCTCGTCGAGCCAGGCCTGGTAGTCCGTGAACTCCACGTCGATGTCGCTCGGTTCGTCCGACGAGGTCTCCGCGTCCAGTGCGAACACCGGGCGCGGGTCGTCCGCGAAGTCGGCGGCCGTGCGCAGTTCGACACCCGCCGGCAGGTCCTGGCGGGGCGGCAGGGTGCCGGCCGCCAGGTCGAGACGCAGGAACCAGGCGGAGCGGCTGGCCCGGAAGCCGTGCCGCTCGGCGAAGGCGCGGTTGTCCGGCTCGTCCAGCACCCAGGCGAACAGCTTCGTGACACCCAGGCGTCCCAGGCGCTCCTCGGCGGTGCGCAGCAGCAGTGAACCGGCGCCGCGGCCCCGGTGGCCGGGGCGCACATAGATGTTGGCGGAGCCCTGGCCGGGTTCCGGGCTGTCGTGGGCGACGGAGACCTGGGCCGTGCCGATGATCTCACCGTCCTCCTCGGCGACGAGCTGCCCGAAGTGGGCGTCCGGGTGCGCGTGCGTCTGGGCGTGCACCACGGACTCGGGCGTGGAGAGCATGTACGGAAGGGCCAGGCGGCGGGTGGTCGAGAAGCCCTCGGCGTCGGCTCGGACATCGGGACGGAGGTCGCGCACGATCACGGTCATGGAGGCGCACGCTACGCGTGGACCCGTCCCGGGTGCCTCTCATTTTCCGTCGGGTGCGCGACAATCGGCCTGTGACCTTGAAGATCGACATCGACGACAGCGCTCCGCCCTACGAGCAGGTGCGGGCGCGGATCTCCGAGCAGGCGCGGTCCGGCGCGCTGCCGGTGGGATACCGGCTGCCGACCGTGCGGGGGCTGGCCGAGTCGCTGGGCCTCGCCGCCAATACGGTCGCCAAGGCCTACCGGGCGCTGGAGGCTGACGGGGTGATCGAGACGCGGGGCCGCAACGGCACCTTCGTGGCCGCCGCCGGCTCGGCGGCGGACCGCGAGCTGGCCACGGCCGCACAGGCCTACGCGGAGCGGGCCAGACGGCTCGGGCTGGGGGAGGACGTGGCGCTCGCCGCGGTCCGCGACGCCCTGCGGGCGGTTCACGCCGAGTAGGGGGCCCCGGCCCGGCGCCTCAACCGGAGGGCTGCGTGAGGCGCTGCGGTGTCCGGGTGATGTCCAGTCCCGCCGACCTTCCCGCCCGTGCGAAGGCCATCGCGTCCTCCACCGCGGCCCCGCCCGGGTCGTTGTTGAAGTACGTGTAGACGTCCTCGCCGCCGGGCCAGGTCGTGGCGATGCGGTCGAGCCAGGTGGCGAGGGAGCGGCGGCCGTAGCGGGGCCAGGGCCGGGCGCGGCCCTGGTGGAAGCGGACATAGCCCCAGTCGGTGGTGCGCCACAGCGGTGTGACGGGGCGGGCCGATACGTCGGCCCAGCACAGGGCGGCGCGCCGGGACTCCAGGACGCGGCGGACCTGCGGCGTCCACCACGAGTCGTGGCGCGGCTCGACCGCGACCTGGGTCGAGGCCGGGAAGCAGGCCAGACACGCGTCCAGCAGGCCCGGGTCGGCGCGCAGGGTGGGCGGCAGCTGGAGGAGGACCGGGCCCAGGCGGTCGCCGAGGCCCGCCGCGTGGCTCATCAGCCGGTGCACCGGCTCCTCGGGGTCCTTGAGCCGTTTGATGTGGGTCAGATAGCGGCTCGCCTTGACCGCGACGACGAAGTCCCCGGGCACCCGCCCCCGCCAGTCCTCGAAGGTCTCGCGCGCGGGCAGCCGGTAGAAGGCGTTGTTGATCTCGACGGTGGCGAAGTGCCCCGCGTACTCCTCCAGCCAGAGCCGCATCGGCAGCCCGGACGGGTACAGGACGTCCCGCCAGTCCTTGTACTGCCACCCGGACGTGCCGACGAACAGGGTCATATCCCCATCAAAGCACCACGCGCCCCGAAGGGCGGCAGGAGCGGCCCGGCCCTCCGGGCCCCCGCTACGCGTCGTTGCGCGTGTGGAAGCGGTAGAACAGCAGCAGGAAGACGCCTGCCGTGACCAGCAGCGTCGTGATGACCACCGGACGGGGGTCGTCGCCCGTCTGGCTGTAGAGGAAGCCCAGAGCGGCGCCGGCGAAGACGGCCCGGAGCAGGGCGTGCAGGGCGTGCAGCTCGCGCCTCAGGCGCCGGGTCACCTGCACCACGGCGACGCAGACGGCCACGAAGGCGAACGCGCTCCACACCCCCCACGCCACATCCGACCCGGTGATCGGGCCGCCGTGACGCCGGTTCACCGCCACCCAGTTGCCGTAGACGACACCGAGGACGACGGGCAGGACCCACCGCGCGAGGCGGTGGGCGGGTTCGCTGAACACGGTGGGTGCCGTATGTGCCATCGGGCCTCCTCAGTCCCGGCGCGGCGCGGTGCCGCCGCCGCGCACACCCTGGCACGCCGGGGTAACAGGGAGGTGAGAGGCAGTTGTGTGCGCACCTACAGGTACAGCCCCGCGTCCGCACTCTCGCGCGGCTCCGGCAGGGCTGTCGGGGACGTGCCCCGGCGCAGCGCGTACAGCTCCGCCAGGGTCGCGCCCTCGCGGCCGACGCCCTCCTCGTGCCCCAGCCAGTTCACCGCCTCCCGGCGGGTCAGCGGGCCGACCTCGATCCGGGCGAGGCAGCGGCCGGGACGGACCACGGCAGGGTGCAGGCGCTCCAGGTCCTCGTTGGTGGTGACCCCGACCAGGACGTTGCGGCCCTGGCCGAGCAGGCCGTCCGTCAGGTTCAGCAGCCTCGACAGGGCTTGGCCGGCGGTGTGCTTGGCCTCGCCGCGGATCAGCTCGTCGCAGTCCTCGAGGAGCAGCAGCCGCCAGCGGCCCTTGCCCGTCCCGTCCTCCTCGCCGATGGCGATGTCCATGAGGTAGCCGACGTCCGAGAACAGCCGCTCGGGGTCCAGGACGCAGTCCACCTGGCACCAGTCCCGCCAGGAGCGGGCCAGCGTCCGCAGCGCCGACGTCTTGCCGGTGCCCGGCGGGCCGTGCAGCAGCAGGAGACGGCCCGCGATGTCCTGGGGGGTCGTCTTCATCAGGCGGTCCATGGCGTCCGCCACCGGCGCGGTGTAGTTGGGGCGGACCTCGTCCCAGGTGCCCGCGGCGATCTGGCGGGTGGTGCGGTGCGGGCCGCGCCGCGGGGAGACGTACCAGAAGCCCATCGTGACGTTCTCCGGCTGCGGTTCGGGCTCGTCCGCCGCGCCGTCCGTGGCCTGGTCGAGGATCTTCTTCGCCAGTTCCTCGCCGGTCGCCGTCACCGTGACGTCGGCACCCCGGTTCCAGCGGGAGACCAGCAGCGTCCAGCCGTCGCCCTCGGCGAGGGTCGCGCTGCGGTCGTCGTCCCGGGCGGCGCGCAGCACCCGGGCGCCGGCCGGGATCAGGGTCGCCCCGGAGCGGACGCGGTCGATGTTCACCGCGTGGGAGTACGGCTGCTCGCCCGTCGCGAAGCGGCCGAGGAACAGCGCGTCGATGACATCGGACGGGGAGTCGGAGTCGTCGACGTTGAGCCGGATCGGCAGCGCCTCGTGCGGGTTACCAGACATGCCGCCATGATCCGGCACGGGAGCGCCGCGTGCACCCGGTTTCCGGGTGCACGCGGCAGGGAACTCCCGCGCAGGTCAGCCCGCGGAGCGAACGACCAGCCGGCGTGCCTGCCGGGCCCTGCGCACCACGGCGTACCCCTTGGTCAGGGCACGGTCCCCGGCGAACGTACGGGCGAGGGCACGGCCTTCGATCAGCCGCTCGAACTCCTCGGCGTCCGTGCTGCGGCGCACCGTCACCCGCCGCAGGGCGTACGGCCCCTGCGCCCGGCGTGCGAGGCCGTTGCCGACGGCGAGGGCCTGGGCCCAGCCCGTCTCGCGCACCGCCTGCCGGACCCGGCGGCTGGAGTAGCCGTACGGGTAGGCGAACGAGACCGGCACGGGCCCCAGCTGGTCCGAGATGATCTCCTTGCAGTGGATCAGCTCGAACCGCAGCGTGGCGTCGGAGACCTGGTCGAGCTGCGGATGGCTGTGGCTGTGCCCGCCGATCTCGACACCCGCCGCCGCGAGTTCGCGGACCTGGTCCCAGTCCAGCATGGTGTCCAGACCGCCCCCGGTGTCGTACGGGCCCCTGAGCCACCCGGTCGAGACGAACAGGGTGGCCGGGAAACCGTGCTTGGCGAGCGCGGGGAGGGCGTGCCGGTGCACCCCCTCGTAGCCGTCGTCGAAGGTGATGAGGACCGGCCGCCCGGGCAGCGCGCGGCCGGAACGCCAGCACGCCGCCAGTCCGGCCGTGGTCACCGGTGTGAACCCCCGGTCGGCGAGGACCGTCAGCTGCTCGGTGAACGCCTCCGGGGTCACCGACAGGGCACGCGTCGCCTCGTTCGGGTCGGTCGCCACCGCGTGGTACATGAGGATCGGAACGCGCACGTCACTCACGGGCCGTCACCTCCACCTCGGGCACCCGGAACGTGGTCTTGCCGCGTCGCGCCCGGACACTGCCGACGACGTAGCCACCCGCCGCCGTCAGCACCCCGGCCACGATCGCCCCCGCCCGTCCCGCACCGCCAGGCCTGGCCAGCAGGGCGTCCCGCAGTCCCCGGGCCACTCCGGCCGGCAGGACCCGGGTGGCGTACCGGCGCTCGGACTCCAGGCCCTTGCCGGCTCCGACGCTGCGCGCCACCAGCGCCTTGGACAGGCCCTCGGCGTAGGCGCGGGTGCGGAAGTAGCGGAAGTGCTCCCGGATCTCGGGCACCCGGTGATGGATGACCGCCCGGTCGTCGATCAGCAGGACCGCGTCGGGCCTGGCGCGGCCGAGGCGGATGCACAGTTCCGTCTCCTCGCAGCCCAGCGGGCGTTTGTCGCCGTCCCGGCCGATGCCGGTGGCGAAGCCGCCCGCCGCGTCGAAGGCGCTGCGGCGGAACGAGGCGTTGCCGCCGAGCACGTTGCGCACGCGCACGCGGCCGCGCGGCAGGCCCCGGTAGGTGCAGCCCACCACCCAGTCGAACTCCTCCGGGAACCATGGCGGCCGCCGTCCCGACGCCCAGACCGGCACCGTACGCCCGCCGACCGCCATCACCCGCGGATCGGTGTACGCCTCGGCGAAGTGCCGCAGCCAGTCGCGCTCGGCCACGGCGTCGTCGTCGAGGAAGGCCACGATCTCGCCGCGGGCCGCGGCGATGCCGGTGTTGCGGCCCGCGGACAGGCCGCGCGGGCCCGCGTTGGCCAGCACCCGCACGTCACCGGCCTCCTTGTACTCCTTGCCCAGACGGTCCAGGAGCGTCTCGTTGTGGTCGACCACCAGCAGCGTCTCCAGCGCGGGCCGTGACTGCGCCCGCACCGAGGAGACCGCCGCGAGGATGTCCTCCCAGCGGTCCTCGATGTACGCGCAGATCACGACGGAGATGCCGGGACCGCTCAAGACACCTCTCCCCGCATCGCGGCCGGCATCGCCGACCGGGACGAACGGCGGCGCAGCGCCCGGCGGTTGGAGCGCTCCTGAAGGATCACCCGCAGCACGCGCAGCCCGTCCCGCACCGCCCGCAGATTGCTGACGCCGTGGATGCGCAGGTACTCGTGGCTGGGGATCTCCTGCACCTTGAGCCCGGCCTTGACGACCCGGATGTTCATCAGAGTCTCGACCTCGAAGCCCGTGCAGTCGAGGTCGATCTTGTCGAGGCAGTGCCGCCAGAACGCGTTGTAGCCGTAGCACAGGTCGGTGTAGCGGGCGCCGAACTTGCGGTTGACGGCCGTGCACAGGGCCCAGTTGCCCAGCTTGCGGATGAACGTCATGTCGTCGGTCCCGCCGCCGTTGGCGAAGCGGGAGCCCTTGGCGAAGTCCGCGCCGGAGACCAGCGCGGAGACGTAGGACAGGATCTCCCCGCCGTCCGCCGAGCCGTCCGCGTCGATCATCACGATGATGTCGCCGGTGCAGGCCTGGAAGCCGGTGATCAGGGCGTCGCCCTTGCCCTTGCCGCGCTGCTCGACGACCTTGACCTCGGGCCACAGCTCGCGGGCCACGGCGACGGTGTTGTCGGTGGAGTTGCCGTCGACGAGAACCACTTCGTGGATCCAGTCGGGCAGGGTCTTGAAGACGTACGGAAGGTTCTCCGCCTCGTTCATGGCCGGGATGACCACGCTCACCGGTGGCGCTATGGCCAGGTGCGAGGAGACGGGTCGGTACTTCCCGGCGGTCGGCGGATGCGGGTCCGTCGCGGCCGGCTGCAGTACGGAACTCATGAGTCTGGTCCCTCTCGTCCGGTGGACCGCCCCCCCAGGGCAGTCCGGATCCAGTCCGGTTCGAAAGGGGGGTTCTCACCCGGGGCAGGCCGAGATGGAGCTTCGGCACGCCGGGTGAGCTGGCAAAGCTGACCGGCCGCGGAAAAACGGCAGCCGACCGCGCGGCACGGCCCGGAGACAGTTGCGGTCACCGAGCACGGCACCCCCCTACCGCGCCCCGCGCCGGTTCGTCGCGGTCCTTGAGCCCTCCCCTAGAGCCGCGTACTGACGGACCGATGCGGGTGAGATGTATGACGGTATTGACGATTGAACCCGTATGGCAAGACCTGGAACGGCCTCTCACGTTTTTGTTGGTTTGGTCGTTGCGACAGACATTTCGCGTGACGCAAGTTGCGAGTTCCCGTCACATAAACGTGCGTTCCCCGGGGGCGATCAGGGCCTCCGGGGAACGCGTGTTCAGGTGCTGGTGCGGGCGTCGGTCACTGCACGATCTGCAGCAGCCGGTTCGGCGAGCCCGAACCCGCGTTGGTGACCTTGCCGGTGACGGCGCCGTTCACCAGGGCCGTGGCGACCTGGGCCGGGGTGGACGAGGTGTGGCCCGCCAGGTAGACCGCCGCCGCGCCCGCGACGTGCGGGGTCGCCATCGAGGTGCCGGAGATGGTGTTGGTCGCGGTGTCGCTGGTGTACCAGCCGGCCGTGATGGAGGAGCCGGGCGCGAAGATGTCCAGGGCGGAGCCGTAGTTGGAGTAGCTCGCCTTGGCGTCGGTGCTGGTGGTGGCGCCGACCGTGATGGCCTCGGCGACCCGGGCGGGGGAGGACGAGGAGGCGGTGGTGCTGCTGTTGCCCGCGGCGACGGCGTACGTGACGCCGCTGGCTATGGAGTTGCGGACGGCCGTGTCCAGGGTGGCGGAGGCGCCGCCGCCGAGCGACATGTTGGCGACCGAGGGGCCGGAGTGGTTCCGCGTCACCCAGTCGATGCCCGCGATCACGCCGGCCGTGGTGCCGGAGCCGCTGTTGTTCAGCACTCGTACGCCCACGATCTTCGCCTTCTTGGCGACGCCGTAGGTCGAGCCCGCGATCGTGGTGGCCACATGGGTGCCGTGGCCGTTGCCGTCGGAGGCGGTGGTGTCGCCGTCGACGGCGTCGTAGCCGTACGATGCACGGCCGCTGATCTGCTGGTGGGTGATGCGCACACCGGTGTCGATCACATAGACCGTCACACCGCTGCCCGCGCTGTCCGGGTAGGTGTAGGTGCCGGACAGCGGGAGCGAGGCCTGGTCGACGCGGTCCAGGCCCCAGGGGGCGTTCGTCTGGGTGGCGGCGAGCGTGACGCGCTGGTTCTGCTCGACGGTGGCCACCGCCGGGTCGGCGGCGAGTTGCCTGGCCTCGGCGGCGGAGAGGGTGGCGGAATAGCCGTTCAGCGCCTTGTCGAACGTCTTGTCGACCGAGCCGCCGTACTCCTTCACCAGGTCCTTGCCCGCTGCCGAGGACGCCTTCAGGCCCGCGCTCTTCTTGAGCGTGACGAGGTAGCTGTCCTTGATCGCGGTCGGTGAGTCCGCGGCGAGCACCCGGCCCTCGGCGGGTGCGGCCTGGGCGGGAAGCGTGGTGAGCCCGCCCATGAGGGCGGCGGTCGCCAGCGAGGTGAGTGCGGCGAACCCGAATCTCTTGCTACGCAGTTGTGCCATTACGAGGGAGTCCTCCTCTAGGCGGCGCGCGCCTGGGTGGGGCGCGCGTCAAGTGGGGGATGTGCGCGTGGCCGCGCACACAGGCCGGGGAGCGTCGCGTTCCGCTCCCGGCCGGAGTAAAGCGTCGGCCAACTACCGGTGTGGAACAAGAGAGTTGAGCATCAGTCAACAAACCTGTCATGGGCACGTAACAAGAGGGGTCGTCACGTAACAAGAGGCGTGGGGAACGCGCCAGGAATCCGGGGAGGGGCCGAAAAGACTTGGCATGGACACTTCCTGTCAACACGCGTAGCTGCTACGACGGTTACGGCAGAGATCCTGCTAAAGGGAGGTTCCATGAGACGTTCCCGACTTGTCGTCCTCGTGAGCTCGCTCCTCCTCGCCGTCGGCACCGCCCTCACCGGGGCTGCGACGGCGCAGGCGTCCTCACTCGCCGCAACTGGCGGCTATGTGGCCCTCGGTGACTCCTACTCCTCCGGAGTCGGAGCCGGCAGCTACATCGCTTCCAGCGGCGACTGCAAGCGCAGCACCAAGGCCTATCCCTACCTCTGGGCCGCCACCCACTCACCCTCCACCTTCGACTTCACGGCCTGCTCGGGCGCCCGAACGGGTGATGTTCTGGCGAGTCAGCTCGCCCCGCTCAGCGCCTCCACCGCCCTCGTCTCGATCAGCATCGGCGGCAACGACGCCGGCTTCGCCGACGTCATGACGACCTGTGTGACCCAGTCCGACAGCGCGTGCGTCTCCCGCATCAACACCGCCCGGGCGTACGTCGACTCCACGCTGCCCGGAAATCTCGACGGCGTGTACTCGGCGATCCGCTCCAAGGCACCGGCCGCCAAGGTCGTCGTCCTCGGCTACCCCCGCTTCTACAAGCTCGGCACCACCTGCCTCGGTCTGTCCGAGACCAAGCGCAAGGCCATCAACGACGCCTCCGACCACCTCAACACCGCCATCGCCAAGCGGGCAGCCGACCACGGCTTCGCCTTCGGCGACGTCCGCACCACCTTCACCGGCCACGAGATCTGCTCCGGCGACTCCTGGCTGCACAGCGTCAGCTGGCTCAACATCGGCGAGTCGTACCACCCGAAGGCCCCCGGCCAGTCGGGCGGCTATCTGCCGGTGCTCAACAACAACGACTGACCGCTCAGCCGGAGTCCGACTCCGAGTTCGATTCGGAGTCCGACTCCGGATCCGTGCCGGAAGGAGAAGGGGAGGCCCCGCCCGACGGGGTCTCCGTCTCGCAGGTCACCGAGAACGGCACCGACTCGGACGTCGTCCGCACCGGCTCGCGCACCTCGACGCTGATCTCGTTCTCGAACGTGCCGGTCTTCTCCTGGGTCGTCACCCGGATCGTGTCCCGCTTCGCACGGCCGCCGTCCTGGGCGAACGACAGCGTCTTCCAGCCCCCGTCCAGCACCTGGCCGTCCCGCGTCACCCAGCGGTAGCTCACCTCGGCCGGCAGCCGCCCCACCGTGAGCGTCGCGGTGAGCTCGGGCGCCTGGGCGTTCGGCGGCGGGCACGTCCCCGCGTAGTCCGTGCGCCGCCCCTGGAGGGTGACCCGCACCGACTGCGCCGGCGCACTGCTCTCCTTCGACTCGCTCGGCGTCGGCGACGGGCTGGACTTCTCCGTCCCGGTGTTCCGGGGCGGACTCTTGGTCGCGGTGGGCGTACTGTCCCCGGCGCCCTGGTCATTGCCGCCGGAGCCGTCCTCGTTGTTCAGCAGCGCGTACGTCAGGCCGCCCACCGCGAGCGCCAGCGCGATCACGCCCGCGACCAGCACCCGGCCGGGCCGGTGGTCCCGATGGCCCCGGTGGTCCCGGTCGGGTCCGGTGGCCGTCGTGGCCGCGCCCGTGCCCTCGCCGAAGGCCGCCGAGCGCCCCGGGAAGGGCACCGGGGGCGTCGGGGCGGCCTCGGGACGACCCGCGACCGGCGGCGGGAAGGGAACCGCCCGTGTGGTGTCCGCGCTCGGCGCGCCGCCCGCGGCGACGACCCGCAGGTCCTGCTCGGCCCGCTCGGGCGGCAGCCGCTGCTCCGGATCCTTGCGCAGCAGCCCCTCGATCACCGGGGCGAGCGGACCGGCCCGGTACGGCGGCGGCAGTTCCTCGTCGACGATGGCCCGCAGCGTGCTCAGCGGGGTGTCGTGACGGAAGGGCGAGTGGCCCTCCACCGCCGCGTACAGCAGCACCCCGAGCGACCACAGGTCGGACTCCGGCCCCGGTGTACGGCCCAGCGCCCGCTCCGGGGCGAGGAACTCGGGCGAGCCGATGACCTCCCCGGTCATGGTCAGCGCCGAACTGCCCTCGACCATGGCGATGCCGAAGTCGGTGAGCACGACCCGGCCGTCGTTCGAGATCAGGACGTTGGCCGGCTTCACGTCGCGGTGCAGCACCCCGGCCTCGTGCGCGGACCGCAGCGCGGCCAGCACCTCGGCGCCGATGCGCGCGGCGCGCTGGGGTGCCATCGGGCCCTCGGCGTCCAGGATCTCGGCCAGGGAGAGGCCGCGGACCAGTTCCATGACGATCCACGGCCGGCCGTCGTCCGTCGCCACGTCGTACACCGTCACGACATTGCGGTTGGTGACCCGGGCCGCCGCCCAGGCCTCCCGCTCCAGCCGCGCGTACATCCGCCGCACGTCGTCGCCCGCCAGCCCGGCCGGCGCACGCACCTCCTTGACGGCGACCTCGCGGTGCAGCACCTCGTCGCGGGCGCGCCACACCGTGCCCATACCGCCCTCGCCGAGCGGTGCCAGGAGCCGGTAGCGGCCCGCGATCACACGCTCATGGCCCGGTTCTTCGAACACGGCGCCCCCATTCGCAGCCGGGCGAAATCTCCATGAGTGGTCTTTTCCCCATGAGATCGGTTTTCCTCACGACGTCCGCCGTTCGTCGCGTCCGCTGCTTCTCGAACGTAACTCAGCCGAGTGCGGATGCCGCCCCCTTGAACACGAGTCCGGCCCCGAGGACCACCACGGCGAAGGCCGAGCCGAGAGGTGCGGTCCGGCGCACCAGGGCCGCCATCGGGCCCGCCGTCCAGTGGGGGCGACGGTCCAGCAGCCGGGTCATGCCGCTGCCCGCCTTGACGACGGCGTACCCGGCGGCCGTGAGGGTGAGCGCCAGTCCGACGCCGTAGGCGACGACGAGCAGCAGACCGAACCAGGCCTGCCCGAGTGCCGCCGCCCCGACCAGCACCACCACGGCGGACGGGCTGGGCACGAGCCCGCCGGCGAACCCCATGAGGACGGTGCCGCGCAGGGTGGGGGCGACGGGGTGGCTGTGGGTGGAACCGCCGTGGGTGTGCTCGACGGTGTGGGGGTGGGGGTGGGGGTGATCGTGCGGGTGGTCGTGGGCGTGGTGGTGATCGTGACCGTGCTCGTGCTTGACGTGGTCGTGGTCGTGGTCGTGCTTGTGCTTGTCGTGGTCGTGGGTGTGGCTTCCGTGGCCGTGATGATGACCGTGCGGGGGGTGGTGCGCCCGGTTGCGCAGGGCCCGGCGGAGCAGGCTCGCGCCCGCCAGGGTCACCAGCAGGCCGCTGGCGACACCGAGCCAGGCGATCACCGAGGGTGCCGCCGCCGAGCCGGCCGTGACCAGCAGGCCCAGGGCGACCACGCCCAGGGTGTGGGTGACCGTCACCGAGGCGGCCATGGGCAGGACGTCCTTCATCCGGGCCTGACCGCCCCGGGCCGCCGCCGTCGCGGCCATGATGGTCTTGCCGTGGCCCGGAGCGAGCGCGTGCATGGCACCCAGGACGACGGCGATGAGGAGGGCCAGCGCGGCGAAGCCGGCCGTGAGGTCCTGGCGGGCGACCAGGTCGTCCAGGGCACGCGTCCAGCGGTCCGCGCCGCGCGGGAGCACGGAGGCCGCGGGGGCGTCCGACTCCTCCTCGGCGAGGGCGGCGCCGCCGGGGCGCACCCGCAGCGCGGCCGACGCGGTGTCGGCCGGTGAGGACAGCAACTCCTCCGGATAACGCGTCAGTTCGCCCGAAACCGACTTCTCCGGCACGTCGGAAGCGGCGAGCGTCATACGGTCGC
Source organism: Streptomyces sp. NPDC043685 (assembly GCF_056436585.1). NCBI lineage: Bacteria > Bacillati > Actinomycetota > Actinomycetes > Kitasatosporales > Streptomycetaceae > Streptomyces > Streptomyces sp. NPDC043685. The sequence goes on from NZ_JBWKCH010000007.1 coordinate 87,182, forward strand.
CCCGAGCGGTGATCTCCCGCCAGCCCGGGCCACCGGAGGCACCGGCGCCGCGGAAGCCCAGGCTCAGGGTCTTCTCGTCCGAGGGGAGAGGAGCGGTGAGCTCGCACTCCACCCGCAGGGTGTCGAGCCCCGCCTGCCCGGGCCGCACGCGTGCGTGGCCGCGCTCGGCGGTGAGGGCGACCCGGCGTCCGTCGACGCTCGCACGGCTGTCCTCGGCGGCCGCGGCGCACCGCTCGCGGGCCCAGCGGTCGATGCCCAGCCGCTCGATCTCCGGCTTCGCCTGCGTCGCCGGGATCTCGGCGAGGTCCTCCACGTGGTGGACCCGCAGTTCACCGGGGGCGGCGACCAGGCCGTCGTAGCGGTTGACGGTGAAGTTGCCCAGCGGGTGGGCGCTCGCCGTGGCGGCGGGCAGCAGGGTGAGCGCGCAGGCGGCCGTGAGGACGGCGGCGCCGGACGCGAACAGCCGGCGCAGGGTCACCGGTTCCCCTCCAGGTCCTTGAGTGCGGCACGGGCCTCGCGCGCGCCGAGGGGCGAGAAGCCGGGGTTCAGGTCCAGCGCGGCCTTCAGGTGCGTGCGCGCCGCGCCTTCGTCACCGGTGGCGCGCTCGATGACGCCCCGGTGGTGGAGGAAGACGGCGTTGCGGTAGCCGGTGGCGGTCGCCCGGCGGGCGTACGGCAGGGCCTCCTCGTCACGGCCGTTGACGTGCAGGGCCCACGCGAGGGCGTCGGCGGTGTGCACGGTGTGGCGGCGGTCCCACTCGGCGCGGGCGGCGCGCAGGGCCTCCTTCTCGTCGCCGTGGTCGGCTGCGGCCATCGCCGTGTCGAGGTCGACGTTGACCCCGCCGGCGCGGGCGAGGGCGGTCCAGGCGTCGACGAGGGCGTACTGGTCGTCGGCCTTCGCCCGGTCACCGTCGTCGCCGCGGTCCTCGTACAGCTCCCCGAGGGCGACGAGCGGGCCGGGCAGCGGGAACCGGGTGACGACCTGCTCCAGCCCCCGCACGGCGGCCGCCCGGTCACCGCTCGCCGCCTGGGCGCGGGCACGGCCCTCCAGGGCGGGCAGATACGTGTCGTCGGCCGCGAGGGCGCGGGCGTAGTGGCCGAGGGCGGTCTTGTACTCGCCCTGGTTCCAGGCGAGTTGCCCCAGGGCCGTGGCGACGTACGCGATGTCGGCGGGCGCGTTCGCCGAGTCCAGGGCGCGCTCCAGCACGGCACGCGCCGTGCGGACGTCGCCGCGCAGCTCGCGCACGTACGCGTACCGCGTGAAGACGGGGACGCCCGGGCGGCGGTCGTCGGCGGTGTCGGCGGCCTCGGCGGCCTCGTCGTACCGGCCGAGTTCGACGAGGGCGTCGATACGGGTGCACAGGGCACGTTCGTTGTAGGGGTTCTGCCCGAGCGCGCGGTCGGCGTACGCCAGGGCGCCCGGGAAGTCGTGCCGGGCGGCGGCCAGGGCGGCCCGGCCGGCCAGGGCCTGGTCGTTTGCGGGCTTCAGCGCCAGCGACCGCTTCAGGGCGCGTTCGGCCTGCGGGTAGCGGGAGGGGTCGCCCTTCGTCCGGGCCTGCTCGACGTAGGCGACGCCGAGCGTGGCCCAGCTGCCGAAGTCCCTCGGCTGGGCGCGCAGATGCTTCTGGAGGGACGCGATGCCGGCGTCGAGGTCCCCCCGGGCCAGATCGCCGGGCGAGAGCGCCCCGGCCGCGGACACGGCGGCGACGCCGGTCCCGCGGTCCCGCACACCCCCGACGGCGATGGCCCCGCCCGTGACGGCGACCGCCAGCAGCACGGCGCACCCGGCCAGATGCAGCCCCCGCCAGCGCCGGCCCCCGTCGGCGGCCCGCCGCAGCGCGGCGACCCGCTGAGCGACGCCGGGCCCGAGGCCGGAGTCGCTCCCGGTGTCACCTTCCCGCTCCCCGGTGTACCGGGGTTCCGGGTCCGTCGACGGCGCGTCGTCGCGCCTCTCCGGTGTGCTGTCGGTCGTACGCGCAGGCATGACCTCTCCTCGTCGGATGGGGTGGGGTGCGGCGGAGGGGGCGCGGCCCGTTGCCGTGGGGGCCGGGGGACGGGCCGCGCCGGTCGGGGGAGCGGAGCGGGTCAGTACGCCCGGTTCCGCATGCGGCGCCACCACATCAGGGCCGCGCCGATCAGGACGATGCCGCCGGCACCGGCCCCCGCGGAGGCGGCCATCAGACCCATGTCGTCCGACCCCTCGGCGCCGGCCGGCTGAAGCGCGTCGCCGAGCTGGCTGCGGACGTCGTTGCCGCCGTCCACGCCCTTGGCGAGCGGGCCGCGCGAGCCCTCCGTCGGCAGGGCGACGTACGGGAAGTACTTCTCGAACTTCTTGTCGTTCTTGTCGACCGCGTCACCGAGGTCGTTCTTCGAGCCCAGCAGCTCACCCTCGACGACCTGGAGCGAGGCGTCGATGACGTCGTCGGTCAGGCGACGGCCGTTCGGGAAGCCCGCGTTGTCACCGTCCAGGACACCGAGCCGCTTGGGCTTCGCGGCCGGCTTGATGGACGTGTTGAGCCGCAGCTGCTCCGACGGCGTCACGTGCGGCGGCTGGTTGAGGTCCTTGACGCCCTTGAGGAAGACGTCGACCAGGTCGTTGCGCGGCTCGGCCGGCGCCGGGATCTTGTAGATCGCCTCGATGAGCTTGGGCAGCTCCGGGTTGGTGACGTTCCTCAGGAACTGCGCGTCGTCCCGCGGCGCGGACGCGTTGAACTTGTCCTTGTCCTTCAGCGGGTTGACGACCTCGTTGACCAGCGGGTTGCCCAGGCGCGAGACCTGCGAGAAGTAACCGCGGGCGTTCTTGCGCTGCGTCGTCGACCAGACGCCGACGACCGGCTGCTCGTGGGACTCGGTGATGAAGCTGTTGGGGACCTGGAGGGCGATCGAGTTGACGTTGTAGCCCTTGAGGGTGTCGTTGCCGACCTCGGAGAGGTTCCCGCCGTACAGCAGGTCGAAGACGCGCAGGTCCAGGAAGAACGGGTCGTCGGCCTGCCCGGCGAACGTCTGGGCGCCACCGGCGAGTTTGTGCACCGCCTGCGCGCGCAGGGCGCCGTAGTCGGGCATCGACGCCTTGCCGACGTTCGACGGCGCCACCGGCACGTCGTCGGCGACCTTGGTCTTCGACACGGCCTTCAGGTGCCGGAGCTTGATGAGCTCGAGGTCGTACGTCTGCGTGATGTTGAGGTCGGGGTCGTCGAGGCTCTCGACCGGGCCCGTGTTGTAGAGGAACGTCTTGTCGTTCTTCGTGTGCGTCTTGAAGGTGTACCGGAAGACCAGGTCTTCCTGCGCGTCACCGTTGCTGTCGATGCGCAGGTCGTACTGGGCGTCCTCGGCGAACGGGAAGAAGTTGGGCCCGCCGGCCGGCTCCTCGAAGGGGATCCAGTTCGCGACGATGGTCGTCGTGTCCGGCTTGTCCGGGCTGACGAACGCGTACACGTCCGTGTTGTCGTACTGCGGCGTCCCCGAGATGAGCGGGGCCTCCCGGTGGCTGGAGGCCGAGGCCGCCTCGGGTTCCAGCGCTGTCACACCGGCGGCCGCGAGCCCGCCGGTGGCCAGCGCGCCACAGATCACGGTCGCGATGCTCGCGCGTCCCGCACCGGTCCTGGAGATAGGTGTCATGCCGTCCGTCCTCCGTGCCAACTTGCCTGACACACGCCATTCGGAGCGGTCGGCGAAGCGGATTGGTCGAATCTCAAACGTTCTTACGGCGAGCAGGGGAAGTTGTTTCATCGCCGGGCCACCCGCGTTTTCGGCGCGCCGATCCGTAACTCCTGCCGGAGGTGTGTGCGTTGCGAATGCCTCGTGTGAGGGGACAGGCCCGGTGCGGCCTCGGGAAGGGGGACCGAGTGGAGGCGGACGAGCTGCTGCTGCGCGTGGCGGGCGGGGACCAGCAGGCCTTCGAGGACTTGTACGGACTGGTGTCCGGCCCCGTGTTCGGACTCGTACGGCGTGTGGTGCGCGACCCCGCCCAGTCGGAGGAGGTGGCGCAGGAGGTGCTGCTCGAACTGTGGCGGTCCGCGGCGAGGTTCGACCCGGGACGGGGCAGCGCGATGTCGTGGATCCTCACCCTCACCCACCGCCGTGCCGTCGACCGGGTGCGCAGCGCCCGCGCGGCCGGGGAGCGCGAGCAGCGCGAGGCCCTGCGCGCCAACCAGCCCGCCTTCGACCAGGTCACCGAGGAGGTCGAGGCCGGACTCGAACGCGAGTGGGTGCGCCGCTGCCTGGACCGGCTCACCGTCCTGCAACGCCAGTCGGTCACCCTCGCCTACTACGAGGGCTACACGTACCGTGAGGTGGCCGAGCAGCTCTCCCTGCCGCTCGGCACCGTCAAGACCCGCATGCGCGACGGGCTGACCCGCATGCGCGAGTGCCTGGGAGGTGTGGCATGAGCCTCTTCCGCCGCGAGGATCTGCACTCGCTCGCCGCGCCCTACGCGCTCGACGCCCTGGAGCCCCCCGAGCGGGTCCGCTTCGAGAGGCACCTCAGGGGCTGCGGCCGGTGCGCCGCCGAGGTGCGTGCCCTGGGCGAGGACGCCGTCCGGCTGGCCTGGTCCACGGCCGCCCCGGCCCCCGCCGCGCTGCGCGACCGGGTCATGCTCGCCGTACGGACGACGCCGCAGGACCCGGCGCCGCAGGGCGCGGTGCGTGAGCCGGCCCGGGCGCGCGCGACGCAGCTGCCGCCGCACGTGTGGGGCGCGCAGCCGCCGCCCCGGCAGCGGCAGCGGCGCCGCGTCCCGCTGTTCGTGCCCTTCGCGACGGCCACCGCCGCCGCGGCCCTGGTCGTCGCCTCGCTGTTCGCCGTGCAGGCCGACCGGGCACAGGACCGGCTGACCGCCGAGCAAGATCGGTCACGTGAGATCGCCCACGTTCTGGCGGCTCCGGACGCCCGCGCGAGCAGTGGCCGGGACGTACGGGGCCGCACCATCGGAGTGATCGCTTCCGCCACGGAGGGGAGTGCGGTGGTCACCCTCGGCGGATACGGTGCCCCGCCGGGCGGTCGCGTGCACCAGTTGTGGCTCATGCGCCCGGGCGCGCAACCGCGCTCCCTGGGCCTGTTCGAGGGCGACACGCCCCTGGTCGCGACGGATCTCGGAACCTCGGCGACGTCACTGGCCGTGACCGTCGAGCCCGCCGGGGGATCGCCGCGGCCCACTACACAGCCGATCGTCCAACTCGCCCTGAAATCTGTTGGATTCGGAGAGTAGTCGGAGACACATCGTCAACCCCCTTGTGGGGAAGGTGAATCCTGTGACCGCGATACACGCGTGCCCGGACGGGGCGATAGGGTTAACCTGCCCGGGCCGGGTGGACTCGTACGGGTGGGGAGTGACATGGATCAGATAACAGTGCGCAGCAGGGCGAGGGTCCCTGCGATCACCTGCGGGAGCAGCGCGACCAGTTCGCGCCTCGACCGCCACCTCTCGGTGCTGGGCGGTCCCGCCGTCCCTCAGCGGGAGACGGTCGAGGCGACATCGCTGATGCGGGAACTGACCGCGCGTCAGCCGCACGACCGCAGTGGCAGGGGTGCCCGCGTGCGTCGCGTCTCGCTCTTCGCGCCGCTGCGCCGGCTGCGCCGCTCGCTGTTCGGCAGCAGGTAGGGGCCCGCGCTCGGGCGGTCACACCGCCCCCCGGCGCAGCGCTGCGACACCCGTCGTCCGTCACCCCGCGGCACGCAGCGGCGCCAGGTGTGTTCCCGAGCGCGGCACGCCCTCTGTCGGTGCCTCATCCCCGCCCGGCAGTGACCGGGGGCGTACGTCCGCTCACCGCTCCCCGTGCGCGTACCGGCGCACGGCCAGCGGCACGCATGCCCCGAGCAGCACGGCACACCACATGAGCGATCCCGCGACGGGATGGGCCACCGGCCAGGCCGCCCCGTCCGGCACGGGCGCGTTGCCGAGAAGGTCACGCAGGGCCGTGGCCACCGCGCTGATCGGATTCCACTCGGCGACCGTCCGCAGCCAGCCCGGCAGCCCGCTCGTCGGGATGTACGCGCTGGAAAGCAGCGGCAGCAGGAACGTCGCCCCGCCCAGCTGGCCGGCCGCCTCCTCGTTGCGGGTGAGCAGTCCGAGGTAGATCCCGGCCCAGGTGCACGCGAAGCGGAACAGCAGCAGCAGCGCGAACGCCCCCACCGCCGCCGGCGGGCTCCCTTCGACCCGCCAGCCCACGGCGAGCCCCACGAGCAGGAACGGCACCGTCCCCACGGCTGTGGCCACCAGGTCCGCCGCGGCCTGCCCCAGCGGAACGGCCGCCCGGCTCATCGGCAGTGTCCGGAAGCGGTTCATCACGCCCCGGTGCGTGTCCACGGCCGCCTGGAACATGCCGGTCATGACCCCGCCCGAGGCGGTCGCTACCAGCAGGCCCGGCACCAGGAAGGACCGGTAGGCCTCGCCCGGCACCGCCAGCGCGCTGCCGAAGACATAGCCGAAGAACAGCAGCATGCTGATCGGCATCGTCTGGGTGAGGATCAGCAGCCCCGGGTTGTTCCGCATCCGCAGCAGCTGGCGTCCCAGCATCGCGGTCCCGTCGTACGCCAGCATGCTCATGCGGCACGCTCCTTCTCGTCGGTCGTCCCGGTCGTGGTCCCCGTCAGACGCAGGAACACGTCGTCGAGGGTCGGTCGGCGCAGGCTCACGTCGAGCAGCGGCACGCCCGCCGTGTCCAGGGCGCGCACCAGCAGCGGGATCGTGAGCGTCGGGTCCTTGCTGACCGCGCCGACGGCACGGCGCTCGTGGTCGAACGACGGCTGCGCGCCCGTCAGCCGGTCGAGCACGGCCGCGGCCTTCGCGAGGGCGTCCCCGTGCGCCACCACGACCTCGGCGTGCGCCCCGACCAGGGACTTGAGCTGTTCCGGGGACCCGGTGTGCGCGACCCTGCCCCGGTCCACCAGGGCGATGTCGTCGGCCAGCTGGTCGGCCTCCTCCAGGTACTGGGTGGTGAGCAGCACGGTCGTGCCCTCGGCGGTCAGGCCGCGCACCACGTCCTGGATGAGGGCGCGGCTGGCCGGGTCGAGGCCGGTCGTCGGCTCGTCCAGGAACAGCACGTCGGGGCGGCGGATGAGGCTCACGGCGAGGTCCAGGCGGCGGCGCATGCCGCCGGAGTAGGTGGACGCGGGGCGGTCGGCCGCCTCGGTCAGGCCGAAGCGGTCGAGGAGCTCCGCGGTCCGGCCGGCCGGACCGCGCACCCGGTGCAGCCGGCCGAACAGCTTCAGGTTCTGCCGTCCGGTGAGGTCCCCGTCGATCGAGGTGTCCTGCCCGGTGACGCCGATCCGGTCGCGCACGGCGGCGGCCTCGCGGACGAGGTCGTGCCCCGCGACCCGGGCGGATCCCGCGTCCGGCCGCAGCAGCGTCGTCAACAGCCGTACCGCCGTGGTCTTCCCCGCCCCGTTCGGTCCGAGGACCGCGCAGACGGTCCCCTCGGCGACGGCCAGGTCCAGCCCGCGCAGGGCGTGCACCTGGCCGAACCGCTTCTCCAGACCTTCACTAAGTACAGCGTACGTAGAAGTCATGGCAGGACCATAGCGCACTACGTACGCTGTACGTAACTAGGATGGTGGCCGAGGTGATGATCGATGGCGGGCCGAGCGGCCGTACCCGAAGTGATCTGGGCGCGCCCCGAGCGCACCGGCCGAGGGCCGAAACCGGCGTTCACCCGTGCCGACATCGCGGCGGCGGCCGTGCGGATCGCCGACGCGTCGGGGCTCGAAGGGGTCACCATGCGCCACGTCGCCGCGGAGCTGGGCTGCGGCACGATGTCGCTGTACAACTACGTCCCCCGCAAGGAGGACCTGTACGAGCTGATGATCGACGCCATCGGCGCCGAGCACGAGATGTTCGAGCCCACGGGCGACTGGCGCGCCGACATGCTCCGCAACGCGGAGGAGACGCGCGCCATCATGTACCGCCACACCTGGGTGCCGCGCCTGATGCCCGGGGTGTTCGGCTTCAGCCCCAACACTCTGCGCTACCTGGAGCACTGCCTGGCCTGTCTGGAACCGCTGGACGTGCCGGGCGGCACGAAGACCGAGCTGATCGCCCTGCTCAACGGCGTCGTGACGACGTACACCGGCAACGAGATCGCGACCGCCGAACGCGCCCGGTCCATGCCCTGGTCGGCGGAGGAGGAGAACGCGGTCCGCATGGCCTACCTGGGCGGCCGGATCGCCACCGGCGCGTATCCGCGGCTGGCCGCGGCCTTCATGGAGCAGAGCGGGCCGGTCGACCTGGAGGCGGTGTTCCGGCGGGCGCTCGAACGCGTCCTGGACGCCTTCGATCCCGACCTTCGCTAGCCTCCGCTTTTCAGTTGGGGTTGGCCTGTCCGGGGGGATGCCGTCGGCGCGTTTGCGGGCTGGTGGGCATGGTGGACCCGGCGCGTGGCCGGGAGCTCCAGGGTTCCTCGGGTCGTGGGTGGGCAGGGACGGGTTTTGCGCTCAGGTGGCGGGCCGGGGCAGGGCGGCCCGGGCGAATGCGCTGATCAGTTCATGTCGCCAGGGCCAGGTGGCGGCGATCCGCAAGCGGAGACGGCGTCCTCCGCGGGCGAGGCGGGTGGCGGTGTGCAGGAGCCGGTAGCGCAGCTTCTTTGGTTCGGCGGTGGCCAGTTCGCCGTCCAGCAGCAGGGTTCGGGTCCAGGTGAGCAGGTCGATCGCGGTCAGCGACAGCTCTAGCCAGGCAGGTCTGGCACCCCGCCTGGGATCAAGACGGCTCCCTGCGCTGACCGGCATGCTCGACCTGTCCGGCTACCCGGACGGCACCCGGGTCACCGTCCGGCGTGAGCGCCCGCACCCTTGCTCGGGCAGGGCCCGGACCGCGCGCCGGACCGGCTCGGTGCCCGGGTGTCCGACGGAGAAGAAGGTGTGGATGCCCTGGTCGCACAGGCCGCGCACGTGGGCGAGGAATGCTTTGGCGCCTCCGGCGCTGTCGGCGCGGATGAGGATGTCGGTGCCGTGGCGGTGGGCGTCGGGGATTTCAGCCCACCGGCATCGGCAGCAACGCCGGGTCCTGGCGCAGGATCCGTGCGTGCAGAGACCGCAGTGCCGGTCCCGGGTCCGTGCCTAGGGCCTCGGCCAGGCAGCGGCGTGCGGCCTCGTAGGCGGTGAGCGCGTCCGTCGGGCGGCCGGTGCGGCACAGGGCCAGCATCAGGAGTTCGACGAGGCGTTCGCGCAGAGGGTGCACCGCGACGAGCCGGACGAGCTCGTGGACGTACTCGAAGGAGCGGCCGCCTTCGATCGCCCCGGCGAGACGGGCCTCCAGCACCGTGAGCCGCTTCTCCGCCCAGCGCAGCCGCTCCGCCGCGAGCGAGGGGGTTTGCAGGCCCTCGGCGAAGTCTCCGCGCCACAACTCCTCGGCACGCGCGGCGAGTTCCTCCGCCCGCTCCAGATCTCCGGCGTCCCGCGCCGCGAGCGCCTCGTCCACCAGCAGGCGCCGCTCGCGCACATCGTCGGGCCGGACGCCGGTGAGCCGGTATCCCGCCCCGGTCCAGACCAGCTCCGCCCCGTCGCCCAGCGCGCGGCGCAGCCCGGAGACGTACTTCTGCACGAGGTTGCGCACATGCACCGGCGGGGCGCCGCTCCACACGGACTCGACGAGAGCGTCGTACGAGATCGGCCGTCCCTCCTGGAGCAACAGCACGGCCAGGACCGCCCGTTGTTTCGGCGGGCCCAACGGGATCTCCGTGCCCTCGCGCAACACCCGCAGCGGGCCCAGCAGTTCGCAGCGCAGGCGGGTCGTCCTCTCCGCGTTCTCCGTTGCCTCCATGGGGCGAGACTAGCCCGGACACCGGATTCCAGTAGATCTTCCAGCGAGGATTCCAGTCACGGAGGGGACGGTGGGGCGGCACACCGATCCCCTGGAGAAGGGCCGCCCTCATGCTCACCCGGCTCGGCCGACTGGCCGTGCGGCACAGTCGTGCCGTCCTGCTCGGCACGCTGCTCGTCCTCCTGGGCCTCGGCGCGTACGGCGCGGGCGCCCAGCAGGACCTCGACCTCGCGCGCTGGAACTCCCCCGGCACGGAGTCGGTGCGCGCCGCCGACGTCCTGCGCGAGGACTTCCGCACCGGCAACCCGAATCTCGCCCTGCTCGTCACGGCCAGCGACAACGACGTGGACAGCCCCGCCACCGAGCGCGCCGCCCGCGAACTGGCCGCGGAGGTCGAGCGGTTGCCGAACGTCACGGACGTCACCTCCTACTGGGACGCCCGAAGCCCGGCCCTGCGCGCCGAGGACGGACACCGCGCCCTCCTCCTCGCCCGACTGGAAGGCGACGCCACCACGGCCCGCGAGCAACTCGCCGACCTCTCATCCCGGTTGACCCGAACCACCGATCGACTCGATGTTCGTGTGGGCGGTCAGGAGGAGATCTCCCGGCAGGTCGGCGAGGAGGCCCGCGCCGACTTCCTGCGCGCGGAGGTCTTCGCGCTGCCCGTCGTGCTGCTGCTCCTCGTTCTCGTCTACCGGCGCACCACGGCCGCCCTGCTCACCGTCGGCGTCGGCGTGCTCTCTGTCCTCGGCACCCTCGCCGGACTGCGGGCCGTCGCGCAGTTCACGGAGGTCTCGACGTTCGCTGCGAACCTCGCCCTGGTGCTGGGCCTCGGACTGGGCGTCGACTACAGCCTGTTCGTCATCAGCCGCTACCGCGAGGAACGCGCCGGCGGGCACGCCCAGCCGGAGGCCGTCGTGCGGGCCACCGCCGCGGCCGGGCGCACGGTCGTCTTCAGCGGGGTCACCGTCGCCGTGTCGCTGTCCGCCCTGCTGGTGTTCCCGTTCTTCTTCCTCAGCTCCTTCGCCTACGCCGGTGTCCTCGTCGTGTTCACCGCGGTCGCCGGTGCCGTCCTGCCGCTGCCGGCCGCCCTGGTCCGCTGGGGCCACCGGGTCGAACGCACCGCCGCCCCCGCCTCCGGCTTCTGGCACCGCACCGCGCTGCGGGCCATGCGCCGCCCGCTTCTCGCCGGCGCCGGCGTCCTGACGGTGCTCCTCGTGGCCGCCTCGCCCCTGCTCGGCCTGCGCTTCGGCCTGCCCGACGAGCGCACCCTGCCTGCCGGCACCTCCTCGCGTACCGTCGCCGAGACCGTGCACCGGGACTTCGCCGCCGAGCCCACGGACACCGTCCAAGTCGTCCTCACGCGAGAGGCCGACACGCGCGCGTACGCCGTCGACCTGTCCCGGCTGCCGGGCGTGTTCCAGGTCGACGCGCCCGAGGGTACCTACCGAGACGGCCGCCGCACCGGGGCCCCCGGCCAGGACCGGCTGACCGCGCCGGACGGCCACGCGCGCGTGGCCGTAGTACCGACACAACAGGCCCTGTACGACGACGTCCCCGCGTTCGTCGACCGCATCCGGGACACCCCGGCCCCCGCCCCCGCCCTCGTCGGCGGCTACCCGGGCGAGACCACCGACTTCCGCGCCACGCTCCTGGACCGGCTGCCGCTCGCGGTCGGGCTCGTGCTCGGGGCGACGTACGTGATCCTCTTCCTGATGACCGGCAGTGTGCTGCTGCCCGCCAAGGCGACCGTGCTGAACCTGCTCAGCCTGTCCGTGATGTTCGGCTGCCTGGTGTGGGTCTTCCAGGCCGGTCACCTGTCCGGTCCGCTCGGCTTCACACCCACCGGGGCGATCGAGCCGAGCATCCCCGTGCTGATGTTCTGCGTGGCCTACGGCCTCTCCATGGACTACGAGGTCTTCCTGCTGGCCCGCATCAGGGAGGAGCACGAGCGGACCGGCGAGACCGTACGGGCCGTCGCCGAGGGCATCCGGCGCAGCGCCCCGCTGATCACCGCGGCGGCCGGGATCCTCGCCCTGTCCTTCCTGTCGTACGCCACCTCCGGCGTCGTCTTCCTCAAGGAACTCGGCATCGGGACCGCCCTGACGATCCTGGTCGACGCCACCCTCATCCGGGTCGTGCTGCTTCCGGTGACCATGCGGCTCGCGGGGCGGGCGAACTGGTGGGCGCCCCGGCGGCTGCGGCGGCTTCGGGTCAAGGAGGTCGAGGAGGCCGACGTACTTCACGGGGGAGTACGTGTGATCACCACGCGCGGGTGACGCGGTGACGGCCGTCCGGTGTCCGGCGTAGTGGGCATGGACGAGGAGCGGCGCGGCCGGCGGTGAACTGTGCGGTGGAACCGCTTCGGTGACCAGGACTCCAGGTCCCGGTGGCCGTGGCGGTCCACCGTGCTGCTGATGCCTTCGTGCTCGCGCTTCGCGGCCGAGCGGCAGGCGGGCGAACGGGCCGACCCGGACACCTTCGGCCGTGCCCTGCTGGTGACCGGCTCAGTGCTGCTGCTGTGGCGCCTGAGGCAGCCGGGTGCTCTTCGCCTTCGACACCGCAGCGGCCGCATGCTCTACCTGGGCGCCGGATACCCTACGGGCCGGTGTTCCTGACCGTCGCCCTGGCCTGCTCCAGCGCGACAGTCTCCTGACGACGACATGACCCTAGACAAGTCTCATCGTCCCAGGTCAGAGGCGCTCCTCGCTTATTTGATCACTCCTCGGACACGCCACCTGTGAAAGGGCGAGGCTAGAGCAGCGCCAGTTGCCCCTCGGGGCCCTCCTCGGGCTCCTCCAGCACCGACGCCGGCCGGCGGGCCGTGTCCGGTACCGGCAGGACGCCCGCCGCGCGCAGCTCCGCCGAGGTGACCGGGTCGGGGATCTCCGGCTCCGCCAGGGGGCCGAGTTCGGCCAGGAGTGTGAGGACGGTGATCAGCTCCAGCAGCTCCGACGTCCAGGACTGGGGCCAGGTCACCGGCCGGATCGCCGCCAGCGTGCCCGGCTCGGGGACAGCCACGCGGGCGGCGAACCACTGCTCCAGGACATGGACTCCGCCCACCTCGAAGTCCCAGGCCTGCGGCGGCACCGGCGAGATGCGCCCGTCGTCCAGGAACAGCGCCTCCTCGTCCCGGTCGTAGCGCGGCGCCACGGGCCGGGAGGGCAGCGGGGCGCGGACGTAGGGGCGGCGGCCGCCGGGCAGTTTCGGGCGCTCGCCGTCGCGGCGCATCAGCCACAGCAGCCGGTGGCCCACCTCCAGGCCCTGCTCCCACGCGTCGGCGTCCCCGGTGAGCGGGACGCCGAGGTCCGGGCGGGTCGTGGCGACGATCCAGGCCAGTACGTCCAGCGGCTCCGGGGTGCCGCCCAGGCGCGTGCCGAGGTGTTCGAGCAGCCCCGGGGCCAGGTTCGGCTCGCGACCGCCCGGGCGGCGGAACAGCGGCCGGACACGGCCGGGCCGGAGCAGCGGGAGCAGCGAGGTGACCAGCAGGGGCGGCTCGGTCACGGGTGCTTCCACCAGGAAGACCTGCCGCTCGTCCGCCACCCGCCACAGTTCCGGGCGGGCCGCGTCGATCAGCCGCTGGTCGGGGATCAGCCACTGCTCGTCGTAGGGCGCGAGCAGGACGCGCACCGGCTCCGGGCAGGGCCCCGAGGCGCGCACCAGTTTCTCCGTGCCGCTGTCCGCCCGGCCCGGCAGGCGGCCGACGGCCGTGTGCAGCGTGCGGGAGCGGGTCGGCTCGAACAGGGCGGCGCGGTCGGGTCCCTCGGCCTTCACCAAGGCGTCCCAGCGGGCCTTCAGGGACGCCGAGTCGGGCGCCGCCGGCCAGCTCCGGCCGAGCCGCGGAGGTGCCACGGACCACGGCATGAGGTCCGCCAGCGCCGGAGCGTCGTCGTGCGTCACGCAGGGCATCGTACGACCTGCCGGCCGGAGGCGGGTCAGGTGGCGTCCAGGGTCACCGTGAAGGAGAACCGGTCCCCGCGGTAGTGGATGACGGCCACGTCCAGGGGCCGCCCCTCGGCGTCGTACGTCACGCCGGTGTAGTGCAGGATCGGGCTCAGCAAGGGGACTTGGAGCAGCTTCGCGGTCTCCGGGTCGGCCAGCCGCGCCTCCACCGTGTCCGTGATGCGGCTGATGTCCGCACCCACCACGTCCCGCAGCACCTTGGTCATGGGCCAGCGGACGAGGTCGTCCAGGTCGATCCGCGCGGCCAGTTCGGGACGGACGTAGTTGCGGGCGTGGTTCGTCGGCTCGCCGGTCTTCTCGTCGCTGCGCAGCCGGTGGTACGTCGCGACCTCCGGTACATCCGGGAAGAACTCGGCGAGTTCGCCCGGCACCGGGACGGAGCCGTGGTCCAGCAGGTCGGTCGTCATGCCCGACTGCTGGGCCACGATCGCGTCCACCGAGCCGAGCAGGCGCACGGGGGAGCCCCGGCGCGCGTCCGGCTCGATGAACGTGCCCCGCCGGCGGTGGCGCGAGATCAGCCCCTCGTCCTCCAGCTCCTTCAGCGCCTGCCGCATCGTGAGCACGCTCACGCCGTAGTGCCCCGCCAGCTGCTCCTCGGTGGGCAGCCGCAGCGGGTCCCGGGGCGAGCGGCCGAGGATCGAGGCGCGCAGCGACTGCGACACCTGGTACCAGAGCGGCAGCTTGCGGTTCAGGACGATGGAGTCCGGGGCGAAGGAGGTCACGGGCCATCCGTACCGGTAGGGAATGATCGCTGCAAGGGGGGTGCCGGCGGAACTCCCGGGGAAGGAGGAGCGGCTTCCGCCGGCCAACCGCTAGGGGCGGAAGTGCCGCTCCAGGCCCTGCCAGACGTCGTCGTAGCGCTGCTGGAGGTGTTCGGCGCGGGCCGCCTGCGGGGTGAGGGTGAGCGGCCAGCGCGTCTCGAACATGAACGCCAGCCCGTCGTCGATCTTCTGCGGCTTCAGCTCGGCGGCGCTCGCCCGGTCGAAGGTCTCCCGGTCCGGGCCGTGCGCCGACATCATGTTGTGCAGCGAACCGCCGCCCGGCACGAAGCCCTCGGCCTTGGCGTCGTAGGCGCCCTCGATCAGGCCCATGTACTCGCTCATCACGTTCCGGTGGAAGTACGGCGGCCGGAAGGTGTCCTCGCCCACCAGCCAGCGCGGCGCGAACACCACGAAGTCCACACCGGCCAGTCCCGGGGTGTCCGACGGGGACGTCAGCACCGTGAAGATCGACGGGTCCGGGTGGTCGTAGGTGATGGTGCCGAGCGCGTTGAACCGGCGCAGGTCGTAGACGTAGGGCACGTGGTTGCCGTGCCAGGCGACGACATCGAGGGGGGAGTGGTCGTAGGTGGCCGTCCACAGGTTGCCGCAGAACTTGTTCACCACCTCCACCGGGCCCTCGACGTCCTCGTACGCGGCGACCGGGGCGCGGAAGTCCCGGGGGTTGGCGAGCCCGTTGGCGCCGATCGGGCCGAGGTCGGGGAGGCGGAAGGGCGCGCCGTAGTTCTCGCACACATAGCCGCGGGCGGACTCGTCGAGCAGGTCCACACGGAAGCGGACACCACGCGGGATCAGCGCCACATGTCCCGGCTCCACATGCAGCAGGCCGAACTCGGTGCGCAGCAGCAGCCCCCCGCGCTCCGGCACGATCAGCAGCTCACCGTCCGCGTCGCTGAACACCCGGTCCATGGAGGCGTTGGCGGCGTACAGGTGGACCGCGACGCCGGTGCGCTGGGTGGCGTCGCCGTTGCCGCCCAGGGTCCACAGGCCGGCCAGGAAGTCGGTCTCGGGCGCCGGGTCGGGCAGCGGGTTCCAGCGCAGGCGGTTGGGGTCGGGCACGGTCTGGGTGAAGGGGGCGGTGCGGACCGAGCCGTTGTGGGTGCGGGTGAACGCCGGGTGGGCGGCCGACGGCCGGATCCGGTACAGCCAGGAGCGCCGGTTGTGCGCCCGCGGCTCGGTGAACGCCGAACCGCTCAACTGCTCCGCGTACAGCCCGAGCGGGGCCCGCTGGGGCGAGTTGCGGCCCTCGGGCAGTGCGCCCGGGACGGCCTGCGAGCTGTGCTCGTTGCCGAAGCCGGAGAGGTAGGTCAGCCCTTCGGCGGTCTTCCGCGCGTTCTCACGCTCGAACCCGCTCGCGCGGGACGTGTCCCCGTCGCCCATGTGTGCCGCTCCCTTGCGATCCGATTCCTATGCATCACCGTAGGATTGCGATTTCCCCGACGCAAGAGGGGCGCGCCCCTCCTCTTGACGGATGACGCGAACCCGACTTGAGGACGATCCGCCGGGCCGGACGTGTGTTCTACGCTCACCGGCATGTCGTGGACACGGAGACCTTTCGCCGCGCTCGCGGTCTGTGTCCTCCTTCTGACCGGATCCGCGGGCTGCGGCTCCGATGACGCCGGGCGGGGTGCCGCGTCACCCTCCCCGGTCGGCAATCTCCTGGAGGACCGGGACCCGGAGGGCCGGCCCTACCGCGAGGTCGCGCCGGAGGAGGCGCCCGACGTCGGGATCGAGGTGCAGCCCGACGCGGCCGGCGGCTGGGACGTACGCCTGACCGTGCGCAACTTCCGCTTCTCGCCGGCCGGCGCGGCAGCCCGGGCGGTGCCGGGGCGCGGTCTGGCGCACCTCTACGTCGACGGCCGTCCCGTCGCCCGGCTCCGCTCCCCGGACTACCGGCTGGACGCGCGCCTCGTACCGCGCGGCACGCACCGCGTCACGGCCCGCCTCTACGCCGACGACGCCACCGTCTGGGCCGTGGACGGCAAGCCCGTGGAGAGCACGGCCGACATCACCGCCTCCGAGCCCGGCCCGGACCCGACGCCGGACGCCGCCTCCCGGCGCAAGGCCCGGCCGCTGGGGACGGAAGTCGGGGGGCGAGGTTCACCGGACCGCGCCGCAGCGGCATCATGATGCCCGTGCCCCACGCGACATCGCTCCGTCGTGCGCCCGTGCAGCGGCGCAGTGCCGAACGTCTGACCAGGATCCTCGACGCCTGCGCGGACCTCCTCGACGAGGTCGGCTACGAGGCCCTGAGCACCCGTGCCGTGGCCCAGCGGGCCGAGGTGCCGATCGGATCCGTCTACCGTTTCTTCGGCAACAAGCGCCAGATGGCCGACGCCCTCGCCCAGCGCAATCTGGAGCGGTACTCGGCGCGCGTCACCGAGCGCCTCCAGCGGGCCGGTGGGGACGGGGGCTGGCGCACCGCCATGGACGCCGTGCTCGACGAGTACCTGGAGATGAAGCGCACCGCGCCCGGGTTCTCCCTCGTCGACTTCGGCAACCAGATCCCGGTCGGGGCCCGCCACGCCGAACCCAACCACCGCGTCGCCGACCGTCTCACCGAGCTCCTCTCCGGCCATCTCGACCGCGAGCCCGACGAGGACCTGCGCCGCGTCTTCCTCGTCGCCGTCGAGACCGCCGACACCCTCGTCCACCTGGCCTTCCGGGTCGCGCCGGAGGGGGACCGGCGGATCATCGACGAGGCCCGGGAGATGCTGCGGGCCTACCTGGCCCGGGCGCTCGACTGACTCCGGTTCCCCCAAGGCCTCCCCGCCGTCCATACCGGTCGGTATGCTCGGGCGCGTCACCGTAGCCGCCGCCCCCGGGAGGACCCGTGTCCCGCACCGCCCTGCGTATCTGTCCCCTGTGCGAGGCCACCTGCGGCCTGACCCTCAGCATCGAGGGGACGCGCGTCACCCACGCCCGCGGGGACCGCGACGACGTGTTCAGCCGGGGGTTCATCTGCCCCAAGGGCGCCTCCTTCGGCGCCCTCGACTCCGACCCCGACCGGCTGCGCACGCCGCTGGTGCGCCGGGACGGCGAGCTGCGCGAGGCCACCTGGGAGGAGGCCTTCGACGCGGTCGCCGCCGGTATCCGGCCCGTCGTGGAGCGCCACGGCCCGAACTCCGTCGGGGTCGTCCTCGGCAACCCCAACGTGCACACCATGGCCGGTGCCCTCTACCCGCCGGTCCTGCTCGCCGGGCTCGGCACCCGCAGCGTCTTCACCGCCTCCACGGTCGACCAGATGCCCAAGCACGTCTCCAGCGGCCTGCTCTTCGGCGACGCGAACGCCATCCCCGTGCCCGACCTCGACCACACCGACCACCTGCTCCTGATCGGCGCCAACCCCCTGGAGTCCAACGGCAGTCTGTGCACCGCCGCCGACTTCCCGGGCAAACTCAAGGCGCTCAAGGCCCGGGGCGGCAGGCTCGTCGTGATCGACCCGCGGCGCACCCGCACCGCCGGGCTCGCCGACCGGCACATCGCGATCCGGCCCGGCACCGACGCGCTGCTGCTGGCGGCGATGGCACGGGTGCTCTTCGACGAAGACCTCGTCGCCCCCACCCCGCACGTCCAGGGCCTCGAGGAACTGTCCGAAGCCCTCGGCGAGTTCACCCCCGAGGCCGTCGCCGAGGCCTGCGACGTCGAGGCGGGCGTCATCCGGGCCCTCGCCCGTGACCTCGCCGCCGCCCCGACCGCCGCCGTCTACGGCCGGATCGGCAGCTGCACCGTCGCGCACGGCACCCTCGCCAGCTGGCTCGTCGACGTGCTGAACATCCTCACCGGCAACCTCGACCAACCCGGCGGCGCGCTCTTCCCGCAGGCCGCCACCGACAAGACCCCCCGCCCCGCAGGACCCGGCCGCGGCTTCGCCCTTGGGCGCTGGCACTCCCGGGTGAGTCGGCACCCCGAGGCCAAGGGCGAACTGCCTTTGTCGGCCCTCGCAGAGGAGATCGACACCGCCACCGAGGAGGGCGAGCCCGTCCGCGCGCTCATCGCCGTCGCCGCCAACCCCGTGCTCTCCGCACCCGACGGCGACCGGCTCGACAAGGCGCTCGCCTCGCTCGACTTCATGGTCAGCGTCGACCCGTACCTCAACGAGACCTCGCGCCACGCCCACGTGGTCCTGCCCCCGCCGCCGCCCTCCCAGAGCCCGCACCACGACTTCGCCTTCAACACCCTCGCGGTCCGCAACCAGGTCCGCTACACCCGCCCCGCCGTCCCCCTGGAGCCGGGCCGCATGGCCGAGACGGAGATCCTCGCCCGGCTGATCCTCGCCGTGACCGGCATGGCCGGGGCCGACCCCGGAGCCGTCGACGAGATGGTCATCGGCCAGACACTCGGCAAGGCGGTCCGGGAGCCCCACTCGCCCGTGCACGGCCGCGATCCGCAGGAGCTGGCCGCCGCGCTCACCGGCGACACCGGCCCCGAGCGACGGCTCGACATGATGCTGCGCCTCGGCCCCTACGGCGACGGCTTCGGTGCCCGGCCGGAGGGACTCGGTCTGGACAAGCTCCTCGCGCACCCGCACGGCATCGACCTCGGCCCGCTCGCACCCCGCCTGCCGCAACCGCTGAAGACCCGCAGCGGAAAGGTGGAGCTGCTGCCCGAGCCGATCGCCGCAGACCTGCCCCGCCTGCGCGCGGCCCTCGCCGACCGCCCCGACGGACTCGTCCTGGTCGGCCGCCGCCATCTGCGCTCCAACAACAGCTGGATGCACAACGTGCCCGCCCTCACCGGCGGCTCCAACCGCTGCACCCTGCACCTCCACCCCGAGGACGCCGAGCGGCTGGGCGTCGAGGACGGGGCCGCCGTGCGCGTCAAGGGCGCCGGGGGAGAGGTCACCGCACCCGCCGAGGTCACGGACGCGATCCGCCCCGGGGTCGTGAGCCTGCCGCACGGCTGGGGCCACAACCGTCCCGGCACCCGCCTGAGCCACGCCTCCACCGACCCCGGGGTCAACGTCAACCAGCTCCTCGACGGCCGGCTGCTCGACCCGCTGTCGGGCAACGCGGTCCTCAACGCGGTGCCGGTCGAGGTGACCCCCGCGACGGCCCCGGAAGGTGCCCCCATGACCGAAAAGCTCACCGCTCTGACCTGAGCAAAGCTGTGACCAGCAGTTTTGCGCTTATTGCTCGCACGTCAACGTCTTGTTAACGCTGCTTGAACGGACCTAACGTCTCGGACACCGCCGGCCCTGGTGGGAGTTCAAGGGCGAACGTTAGGTATCCACTCATGCTGACCATCCTCGGCTTCGCCATGATCGCGACCTTCCTGGTCCTGATCATGATGAAGAAGATGTCGCCGATCGCGGCGCTCGTGCTGATCCCCGCACTGTTCTGCGTGTTCGTCGGCAAGGGCGCCAAGCTCGGCGACTACGTCATCGACGGCGTGACCAGCCTCGCCCCCACCGCGGCGATGCTCATGTTCGCGATCGTCTACTTCGGCGTGATGATCGACGTCGGTCTCTTCGACCCGATCGTCCGCGGCATCCTCAAGTTCTGCAAAGCCGACCCGATGCGGATCGTCGTCGGCACCGCCGTGCTCGCCGCGATCGTGTCGCTGGACGGCGACGGCTCGACGACCTTCATGATCACCGTCTCGGCGATGTACCCGCTGTACAAGCGCCTGAAGATGAGCCTGGTCGTGATGACCGGTGTCGCCGCCATGGCCAACGGCGTGATGAACACCCTCCCGTGGGGCGGCCCGACCGCCCGCGCCGCGACCGCGCTGAAGCTCGACGCCAGCGAGATCTTCGTCCCGATGATCCCGGCGCTCCTGGTCGGCCTGCTCTTCGTCTTCGTCCTGTCCTACGTGCTGGGTGTGCGCGAGCGCCGGCGCCTGGGCGTGCTGACCCTCGACGAGGTGCTGGTGGGGGAGAAGGAGACCGAGACGGTCCTCGTCGGCGCGGGCGGCTCCGGCGACGGCAAGGTCTCGATGCGCAAGGGCGGCACGGCCGCCGCGGGTGGCGCGGGCTCCGGCACGGACGCCCCCGCGGGCACCACCGGCCCGGAGAGCTCCGCCGACGACGACGGCTTCCAGGGCCTCGACCCCGAGCGGGCCACCCTGCGCCCCAAGCTCTACTGGTTCAACGCGCTGCTCACGGTCACCCTGCTCACCGCCATGATCATGGAGTGGCTGCCGATCCCGGTGCTGTTCCTGATCGGCGCCGCGCTCGTCCTCTCGGTGAACTTCCCCCACATCCCCGACCAGAAGGCCCGCCTGGCCGCCCACGCCGACAACGTCCTGAACGTCTCCGGCATGGTCTTCGCCGCCGCCGTCTTCACCGGCGTCCTCCAGGGCACCGGCATGGTCGACCACATGGCCAAGTGGATGGTGGACGTCATCCCCGCCGGCATGGGCCCGCACATGGCCCTCGTCACCGGCATCCTGAGCCTGCCGCTCACCTACTTCATGTCGAACGACGGCTTCTACTTCGGTGTCCTGCCCGTCCTCGCCGAGGCCGGTGCCGCGCACGGTGTCTCCCCGGTGGAGATGGCCCGCGCCTCGCTGGTCGGCCAGCCGCTGCACATGTCCAGCCCGCTCGTCCCGGCCGTCTACGTCCTGGTCGGCATGGCGAAGGTGGAGTTCGGCGACCACACGAGGTTCGTCGTGAAGTGGGCCGCCCTCACCTGCCTGGTCATCCTCGGCGCGGGCATGCTCTTCGGGATCATCTGAGCCACCTCATGGAGGACGTCACTGTGAGGCCCGGTGGGAACCGCGGCTGGCTGCTCCGCCTCGTCATCGCCTTCTCCTTCGCGCAAGGGGCGGTGTCGATGGCCCGGCCCGCCGTCTCCTACCGGGCCCTCGCGCTGGGCGCGGACGAACGCGCGATCGGTGTGATCGCCGGTGTGTACGCGCTGCTGCCCCTGTTCGCCGCCGTGCCGCTGGGCCGGCGCACCGACCACGGCCGCTGCGCGCCCCTGCTGCCGGTGGGCGTGGTCCTGATATCCGGCGGCTGCGCCCTCAGCGGGTTCGCCGGCTCCCTGTGGACGATGGCCGTGTGGAGCGGGGTGATGGGCCTCGGGCACCTGTGCTTCGTCATCGGCTCCCAGTCCCTCGTCGCCCGCCAGTCCGCGCCGCACGAACAGGACCGCAACTTCGGCCACTTCACCATCGGGGCCGCGCTCGGCCAGCTGGTCGGCCCGGTCGCCGCGGGCGCGCTGATCGGCGGCGAGGACATGGCCGGCAGCAGCGCCCTCGCCCTGATCGTGGCCGGCGCCACCGCGGCCGTGGCGTTCACCTCGCTGTGGCGCATCGAGCACCGCCGCACGGCCTCCACGGCCCGGCCGGACAAGGGCGACCGCATCCCGGTCGGGGGCATCCTGCGCGCCCGGGGGGTACCGGCGGGCATCTTCATCAGCCTCGCCGTGCTGTCCGCGACCGACATCCTGACCGCCTACCTGCCGGTGGTCGGCGAACACCGGGGCATCGCGCCGTCGGTGATCGGCCTCCTGCTCAGCCTGCGCGCGGCGGCGACGATCGCCTGCCGCATGGTGCTGACGCCCCTGCTGCGGCTGCTCGGCCGGCCCCTGCTGCTGACGCTCACCTGCCTGCTGGCGGCACTGCTGTGCACGGGCATCGCGCTGCCGCTGCCGGTGTGGGCGCTCGCACTGCTGCTGGCCGTGCTCGGTTTCTGCCTCGGGGTCGGCCAGCCGCTGTCCATGACGACGGTCGTCCAGGCCGCCCCCGACGCCGCCCGCTCCACGGCCCTGGCCCTGCGCCTGACCGGTAACCGGCTCGGCCAGGTCGCCGCGCCCGCCGGGGCCGGGCTGATCGCCGGAGTCGCGGGCGCGGCGGCGCCGTTCGTGATGCTCGGCGCGCTGTTGCTGCTGTCGTCCGCGGTCGCCGTGCGGTCGCGACGACGGGAGGAGCCGGAGTCGGAGGAGGCGGAGTCGGAGGAGCCGGAGGCGGAGGAGGCGGAGCCTGAGGAGTCTGAGGAGGCGGAGGACCGCTCCAAGACGCCCGAGGGCGAGGCTCGCGGGGCGCGAAAGGGCCTGCGGCGCGCGGCGACGCTGCGCCGGAAGAGCGATATCTGACGCGTCGTAGGGCGGTGTTGCCGCCTTTTCGGTGGCCGAGTGACAGAGAGTCAGATACGAGGTGTTTGTATGTAAATCATCTGACTGGGAGGCATGTTCATGCCCGTCGTACCCCTCGCGCGCAGTGCCGGCGCCCGCACCGCCGTCGTCGCCGCCCTCACCCTCGCAGGGACCGCCCTGAGCGGGGTGTCCGCCGTCGCCGCTCCCATCCCGGGGGACAACGGAGACGTCAAGATCCACGCCAGCACGACGGCCGCGGCCAATCAGCGCAACGACCCGAAGGTCTGCGACTTCTACCTCGCCGCTTTCAACTTCGACGCGGGCGAGAAGGTCAACTGGACCATCCAGACCCAGCCCGAGGTCCCGGGCGGGGCCACGCGCACCGGCACCTTCACCGCCGACGCGACCGGCAAGGGCCGCACCACGGCCGTCGACCTGCCCAACGGGCAGTACAAGCTGACGTGGCTCACCGACCAGGCCCACGGCGCCGGCAAGTTCAAGGTGTTCAAGGTCGACTGCCCGACCTCCAAGCCGACGACACCGGTCGGCGGTCCGCCGGCCGGCGGTGGTGGCATCGCCCGTGGTGAGGCCTTCACCCCGGTCACCGGCGCGGCCGCGGTCGGCCTGGCAGCCGTCGCCGGGACGGTCTGGTTCCGGCTCCGTCGCCGCCCCGATGGCGCCGCGTAGGCCGGGTTCCACGGATCGCTCCGCCCGGGCGGGTCAGGGCGCTGGCGCGCCCGGGCCGGACGCCGGGCCGGTCAGGCGCAGGGGCGGTGCCGGGGCCGGCGCCGCCCCTGCGGCGCGGCGCGGGGCGGGTGCCGGTTCGGGCGACGCGCCCCCGGAGCGACGCGGGAAGGTTTCCGGTTCCGGCCGTGCGCTGTCGGGGCGGCGCACGGGCGGAACCGGGGCCGCCCCCGATCCCGTGGGGCGACGGGGCGCTGCCGCCGGCCCCGGGGTGAGGCGCGGGGGCGATTCCGGATTCGCCGCGCCTCCAGTGGCCCGGCGAGGCGCCGGCGCCGCTCGCGTGCCGTCGGGGCGGCGTGGGGCCGGGAGGGTCGTTGACCCAGGGTCTCGGCGCGGGACCGAGGCCGTCGCGGAGCCCGGGTTTCGGCGTGGGGCCGAGGCCGTCGCGGAGGCCGGGTTTCGGCGTGGTGCCGGGTCGGTCGCGGGGGCTGGGTTCCGGCGTGGTGCCGGGACGGTCGCGGAGGTCGGGTTCCGGCGTGGGGCCGGGACGGTCGCGGAGGCGGGGTTCCGGCGCGGCGCCGGGGCTGCCGCCGTCCCCGTGGTCCGGAGTGGTTCCGGCTCCGGCCACGGCACCGTTCCCCCCGGGCGTTCCTCCCTGTCCGCCGACGTCCCCGGGGCGTGGTCCCGGCGGTCCCGCAGGCCCTGGTACCGGAGGCGTGCCTTCCGGCTGACGCGGACGATCGCGATGGCCGTCTCGCTGCTGGTGGTGGTGGGGGTCTGCTGGGACCGGGGCGACGAGCCGAGCGGAACGGTCACGGCCCTCCCGCCCGACTTCACCACGGCCGCCCATCCGGCCGGTTCCGGCACGGGGACCGCTGCCCTGGCGGGAGCCCCCGGCGCAGGTGCCCGGCCGGGAGTCCCCGACGCGGGCGAGGGCGCCGCATCCGGAGCCGCTGGTACGGGCAAGGGCGCCGCATCCGGGACCCCCGGTACGGGCCAGGCTGCCGCGCCCGGAGCCCCCGGTACGGGCAAGGGCGCCGCATCCGGAGCCCCCGGCGGAACCGTCCCGCCGGGAACCTCCGGCGCAGCCAAGGCCGCCCCACCGGGCGCCTCCGCCCCCCGCGTCGCCACCCCTCCGCCCCGCTCCACCGCGCCCGGCTCCCGCCCCCGCACGGCCCCACCCCGTACACCCGCGTCCCCCGGGGCCGACGCCCGTGCTTCCGCGCCTCGTGTCCAGGGGCCCCGACCGCCCCGGCCCTCCACCCCCGGGCCCCGTAAGGGCAGCCCCGCGCTCGCCGACCGCCCCGCAGCCGCCGCCCCGCATCCCGCTCCCCGGCGCGCCGCCCCCGCCGCCCGCAAGCCCCGCCCCCCGGCAGGCCTTCGGTCGCTGCCCCGTTCCCGGGCCACCCGCCTCCTCATCCCCTATCTCCGCCTCGACGCCCCGGTCATGGACCTCGGCCTCGACCGCGACCGGCGCCTCACCGCGCCCCCGGACGACGACCCCAAGCTCGTCGGCTGGTACCGGCACGGTCCCTCGCCGGGGGAGCAGGGCACCGCCGTGGCCGTCGGGCATCTGGACACGGACAGCGGGCCCGCCGTCTTCGCCGGGCTGACCGAACTGAGGCGGGGCCGCCTCATCAAGGCTCGCCGCGCCGACGGACGGACCGCCGTCTACACGGTCGACAAGATCAAGTCGTACGAGAAGGCCGACTTCCCGAGCCAGGAGGTCTACGGCGCCCGGGGGCGCCCCGAGCTGCGCCTGATCACCTGCGGCGGCAGCTATGACCGCAGGAAGGGCTACTCCGGGAACCTGGTCGTCTTCGCCCACCTCACCGGCGTCCGCTGACCCCGGCCGGCCCCGGACGACGGTTGAACGGGGCCGTCCGCTTTCTCACCAGATGGACCGAAGCCCTCGATCATGACCGGCGTCTTCCCCGCGCCGCACACATTCCGTTAACTTCCGTGACGCACAGCCCCGTACGACCCGTACGGGGCTTCCGACCGCGGAGCACCAGCGCCCTGATGACCCCTCGGGGGCCCCTCATGACACGCGCCATCTCCCTCCAGGACGTGAGCAAGTCCTACACGCGGGGTGTCCGCGTCGTGGACCGCCTGTCGCTGGACATCGCGCCCGGCGAGTTCCTCGTCCTGCTCGGCCCGTCCGGCTGCGGCAAGTCGACCGTGCTCCGGATGATCGCCGGGCTGGAGGAGATCGACGAGGGCCGGCTGCTGCTCGACGGCGAGTACGCCAACGAACTGCAGCCGTCCGGCCGGGACATGGCGATGGTCTTCCAGAACTTCGCCCTCTACCCGAACATGACCGGCCGCGCCAACATCGGCTTCCCGCTGCGCATCGAGGACCCGGCAGCGGATCCCCGCCCCCGTGTCGACGCCACCGCCCGCATGCTCGGCATCGAGGAGCTCCTCGACCGCCTTCCCGCTCAGCTCTCCGGCGGCGAACGCCAGCGCGTGGCCATGGGCCGGGCCATCGCCCGCCACCCCTCCGCCTTCCTCATGGACGAGCCGCTGTCCAACCTCGACGCCAAGCTCCGCACCCATCTGCGGGCCGAGATCTCGCGGCTGACGAAGGAACTGGGCGTCACGACGATCTACGTCACCCACGACCAGGCCGAGGCGATGTCGCTCGGCGACCGGGTCGCCGTACTGCGCGGCGGGGTGCTCCAGCAGGTCGGCACCCCCCGCGCGGTCTACGCGCTGCCCAGCAACGTCTTCGTCGCCACCTTCATCGGCACCCCGCGCATCAACCTGCTGCGCGGCCTGGTCCGCGCCCCGCTCGACGGGGCGATGACCATCAGCCTGGGCAAGCAGTTCCTGCGCCTGCCCGAACCGCTCTCCCCGGACCACCAGTTGCTGCGTGTGCAGCAGGGCCGCGAGGTCATCGTCGGGCTGCGCTCGGAGGCGGTGCGGATCGCGCCCAAGTTCTGGGCTTCGCTCGGACAGGGGGCACCCCCCTGGCACAGTGCGGTCCGCCCCTGGGAGGTGCCGATCACCGGCCTGGTCGAGCACGTGGAGTTCCAGGGACACGAGATCCTCGTCCACTTCGACACCGGCTCCAGCCTCGCCGTCGTCCCCGAGCTGGAGGCCCCGCGCCCGCGCCCCGGCCGTCCGGCCCGGCGGCGCCGCCGCGAGCTCTCGGCCCTCACCCGTCTGCGGGAGCGGACCGGAGCCGGCCGGGCCGGGCCCGTGGTGGAGCTGGAGCACCCCGGCGACGCCGATCCCCGCCCCGCGGCCGCCGAACCCCGGCTGCCCGGCGACCTCATCGTGCGCACCACCCCGGACCTGGCCCTCCGGCACGGCATGCAGGTGCCACTCCTCGTCGACCTCGCCCACCTGTTCGTCTTCGACCAGCGCGGCGACCGCATCTGCCCGAGCCCGGCGCGCCTGCCCGACCTGGAGGAGTGAGCAGCCGCACACCCGGGCCGGGCCCCGGCCGTGCTGTGATGACCGGGACCGGGCGCGCCCGGCACCCCGCGATGTCTGGCGCCATAAAACTATCGCCGCTAGTTTATGTGTCGGACGACGACGCCCCGCCCCGGAGGAAGCGCGATGAAGGCACACGACGGCATGTACATCGGGGGCGCCTGGCGCCCCGCCGCCGGCCAGGACGTGATCGAGGTCGTGAACCCGGTCGACGAGCAGATCATCGGCACGGTCCCGGCGGGCACCGCCGAGGACGTCGACGCCGCCGTACGGGCCGCCCGCGCCGCCCTGCCGGCCTGGGCCGCCACCCCGCCCGCCGAGCGCGCGGCGCGCCTGTCCGCACTGCGGGACGTGCTGGCCGCCCGTGCGGACGAGATCGCCGAGACCGTCACGGCCGAGCTCGGCTCGCCGCTGAAGTTCTCGCAGGCCGTCCACGCGGCCGTGCCGATCGCGGTCGCGGGCTCCTACGCCGAGCTGGCGGGCACGTACTCCTTCGAGGAGAAGACCGGCAACTCCGTCGTGCATCACGAGCCGATCGGCGTCGTGGCCGCGATCACCCCCTGGAACTACCCGCTGCACCAGATCGTCGCCAAGGTCGCCCCGGCCCTCGCGGCCGGCTGCACGGTCGTGGTGAAGCCCGCTGAGGACACCCCGCTCGTCGCCCGGCTCTTCGCCGACGCCGTGCACGAGGCCGGGGTCCCGGCGGGCGTCTTCAACCTGGTCACCGGCCTAGGCCCGGTCGCCGGCCAGGCCCTCGCCGAGCACCCCGGCGTCGACCTGGTCTCCTTCACCGGCTCCACCGCCGTCGGCCGCCGGATCGCCGCGATCGCCGCCGGGCAGATCAAGAAGGTCGCCCTCGAACTGGGCGGCAAGTCCGCCAACGTCATCCTGCCGACCGCCGACCTGGCCAAGGCCGTCAACGTCGGCGTCGCCAACGTCATGTCCAACTCCGGCCAGACGTGCAGCGCCTGGACGCGGATGCTGGTCCCCCGCGAGCAGTACGGCGAGGCCGTCGAGCTCGCCGCCGCCGCGGCGGCCAAGTACGGCGAGCGCATCGGCCCGGTCGTCAACGCCACGCAGCTCGACCGGGTGCGCCGCTACATCGCCAAGGGCGTCGCCGAGGGTGCCCGCCTGGTCGCCGGCGGTCCCGAGGCGCCGCGCGAGAAGGGCTACTTCGTCAGCCCCACCGTCTTCGCCGACGTCACACCGGACATGACCATCGCCCAGGAGGAGATCTTCGGCCCGGTCCTGTCGATCCTCGTCTACGAGGACGAGGAGGACGCCCTGCGCATCGCCAACGGCACGGTCTACGGCCTGGCCGGCGCGGTCTGGGCCGGGGACGAGGCCGAGGCGGTGGCCTTCGCGCGCCGGATGGAGACCGGCCAGGTCGACATCAACGGCGGCCGCTTCAACCCCCTCGCCCCCTTCGGCGGCTACAAGCAGTCCGGCGTGGGCCGCGAACTCGGCGTCCACGGCCTGGCCGAGTACCTCCAGACCAAGTCCCTCCAGTTCTAGTCAGGGGAGTCCCTTCCGTCATGGCTGTCCGCGCCGCCGTCCTGCCCGCCGTCGGCTCCCCGCTGGAGATCACCGGCATCGAGCTGCCCGACCCCGGACCCGGCCAGGTCCGCGTCCGGCTCGCCGCCGCCGGGGTCTGCCACTCCGACCTGTCCCTGTCCGACGGCACCATGCGCCTGCCCGTCCCCGCCGTGCTCGGCCACGAGGGCGCCGGCACGGTCGTCGCCGTCGGCGAGGGCGTCACCCACATCGCGCCCGGCGACGGGGTCGTCCTCAACTGGGCCCCGTCCTGCGGCTCCTGCCACGCCTGCTCGCTCGGCGAGGTGTGGCTGTGCGCCAACGCCCTGGGCGGTGCCGCCGAGGTCTACGCCCGCACCACCGGGGGCACCGACCTCCACCCCGGCCTGAATGTCGCCGCGTTCGCCGAGGAGACCGTCGTCCCCACGTCCTGCGTGCTGCCCGTCCCGGACGGCGTCCCGCTCACCGACGCGGCCCTGCTCGGCTGCGCGGTCCTCACCGGCTACGGCGCCGTCCACCACTCGGCCCGTGTCCGGCGGGGCGAGACGGTGGCGGTGTTCGGGGTCGGGGGAGTGGGCCTCTCCGCGATCCAGGCGGCCCGGATCGCGGGGGCCTCGAAGATCGTCGCGGTGGACGTGTCCGCAGGGAAGGAGGAACTGGCCCGGGCGGCCGGTGCCACCGACTACCTGGTCGCCTCCGACACCACCGCCCGCGAGATCCGGGGCCTGACCGGCAAGCAGGGCGTCGACGTCGCCGTGGAGTGCGCCGGACGCGCCGTCAGCATCCGCACCGCCTGGGACTCCACCCGGCGCGGCGGCCGCACCACGGTCGTCGGCATCGGCGGCAAGGACCAGCAGGTCACCTTCAACGCCCTGGAGATCTTCCACTGGGGCCGCACCCTCTCCGGCTGCGTCTACGGCAACTCGAACCCGGCCGAGGACCTCCCGGTGCTGGCCGAACACGTCCGGGCCGGCCGCCTCGACCTCTCCGCCCTGGTGACGGAGCGCATCTCCCTGGACGGCATCCCGGCGGCCTTCGAGAACATGCTGGCGGGCAAGGGCGGCCGGTCCCTGGTCGTCTTCTAGCCCTCTCTCCCGGTGCCCCGGCCTCCTCGCGAGGCCGGGGCCCTCGGCATGCCCGGACCCGCGGTCGATGCCACGTACAGGCAAAAGTCCTGGTGCGCGACCCGTTGACGTACATACCGTCCGGTCAGTACGTTCCCCGGAACCCGCGCCACCCCCCGTTCCGTCCCCCGCACCCCCCGGAGCGTGCACCGCATGGACACGGCACCTTCCGCTCAGCCCGTCATCACCACGCCCGCCGTCGGCAACCGCCGCCGGGTGGCCACGGCCGCGGCGCTCGCCTCGGCCGTCGAGTGGTACGACTACTTCGTCTTCGGCATCGCCGCCGCCCTCGTGCTCGGCGACCTCTACTTCCCCGCAGGCAGCTCCACCGCGGGCGTCCTCGCCTCGTTCGCGACCTTCGCCGTCGGCTTCCTCGCCCGGCCCATCGGCGGCATCGTCGCCGGCCACCTCGGCGACCGGCGCGGCCGCAAGCCGATGCTGGTCCTCGCGCTGACGCTGATGGGCGTGGCCACCACCGGCCTCGGCCTGCTGCCGACGTACGACACGATCGGCGTGGCAGCGCCGGTGCTGCTCGTCCTGCTGCGGGTGGTGCAGGGCGTCGCCGTCGGCGCCCAGTGGGGCGGCGCGATGCTCCTGGCCACCGAGTACGCCCCGGAGGGTAAACGCGGTGTCTACGGCAGTGTCGTCCAGCTCGGCGTCCCCATCGGCGTGGTCACCGCCAACACCGTCTTCCTGCTGGCCGGTGCCCTCACCACCGACTCGGAGTTCGCGGCCTGGGGCTGGCGCGTGCCGTTCCTGGTCGGCCTGCTGGTGCTCGGCCTGGCCTGGTACATCCACACCCGCGTCGAGGAGACCCCGGCGTTCCGCGAGGCCGAGCGGGCGCTGGCCGAGAAGGAGAAGTCCGAGCAGAGCTCGCCGCTGCGCACCGTCCTGCGCGGCCACCTGGGCACGGTGTTCCTGGCCGGGGGCTCCTTCGCCGTGAACACCGCCACCTTCTACATCCTGATCACCGGGGTCCTCGACTACACGACCCGTGAGCTCGACATGGACAAGGGCGCGGTGCTCACGGTCTCGCTCTGCGTCAGCCTCACCCAGCTCGTGCTGATCCCGGCCTCCGCCGCCCTGTCCGACCGCGTCGGACGCATCCGGATCTACGCCCTCGGCGCGACCGGCATCGCCCTGTGGGCCGTCCCTCTCTTCCTGCTGATCGACACCGGTTCGCTGCTGTGGCTGGCGGTGGGCACGTTCGTCGCCAGCTGCTTCCTGAGCATCATGTACGGCCCCCAGGCCGCCCTGTTCGCCGAGCTGTTCACGCCCGAGATGCGCTACACCGGCGCCTCCCTCGGCTACCAGATCGCGGCCGTCGCGGGAGGCGGGCTCGCGCCTTTCGTGATGGTGCTGCTGCTGGAGACGACGGGCACGTCGATGGCCGTGTCCGGGTACATCGTCCTGCTCTCGGTGATCGCCCTGGTGTCGATCAAGATCCTCGCGGACCGGGCGCGGGCGGCCGAGACGAAGACGCCGCCGGACGCCGAGCCCGGCCCGCGGACGGATGCGGGGTCAGCGGGCTGAGTCCGGGGTGTGCTCGGGCCGTGGCTCCGCGACCGCTCCCGGATCCACGGCCCGGGCCGCCGCCGCCCGCGACCTCGACCGGGACACCGCCACGCCCGCCAGGCACAGCGCGCCGCCGGCCAGCGTGAGCAGCCCCGGCACCTCGCCGAGGAACAGCCAGGACATCAGGACGACCAGCGCGGGAGCCGCGTAGGTCGTCGCGCCCATCCGGCTCGCGGTCGTCCTGGACAGGGCGTACGCCCATGTCGTGAAGGCGAGGGCGGTCGGGAAGACGCCCAGGTAGAGCATGTTGAGCGTCGCGGAGACCGGCGCGTCACCGGCCTGCCGGACGAGCTGTCCGGCGAACGGCAGGCACAGCACCGCACCGACCAGGCACCCGAACGTCGTCACCTGCAACGGGCTCGCCGTGCCCAGGGCCGGCTTTTGCGCCACGACGCCACCGGCGTAGGCGATCGCCGCCAGCAGGCACAGCACCACCCCGAGCACCGAGGAACCGCCCTCGCCCGACATCGACAGCCCCACCGTCACGGCGCCGGCGAACGACACCGCCATCCCCGCCAGCAGCCGCGGCGGCATCGGGTCGCCGAGCAGCCGGGCACCGAGCAGCGCGATCAGGATCGGCCCGGTGTTCACGACCAGGGCGGCCGTCCCCGCGTCGACCTGCTGCTCGCCCCAGTTGAGGGCCACCATGTAGAAGCCGAACCACAGCAGGCCCGAGATCGCGATCCCGCGCCAGGCCGAGCGCGGCGGCAGCCCCTCCCGGCGCAGCAGGCAGATCACCCCCAGCGTCAGCGATCCGGCCAGCAGCCGTCCGAGCGCCAGGGCACCTGGCGCGTACGCGTCGCCCGCGCTGCGGATCGAGACGAAGGCGGACGCCCACAACACGACGGTGACCGCGGCCGCCCCGGCGGCCAGCAGCTCCGCCCGGCGTTCGGGACGGGTGGGGGAGGTGTTCGACATCATGCTCCCGAGGCTAGGAGGGAAAGGGGCCAGAAGGCTCGCGGATTACGGACGGGGCACGGCGCGCGGTCGGAGCGGCGCCGTGGGCGATCGGGGAGTGTCGGATCGGATGGGGCGCCGAGCAGTTGGACGGGGCCATGGGCGGCCGGAACGGCGTCGGGTCGGAGGGGGCGTCGCGCGGGCGGAACGGTGCCGCGGGCGATCGGAGGGCGCCGGGTCGGAGGGGGTGCCGGGCCGGGCCGGGTGCCGTGCGCGGCTACCGGAGCGTCGCCGGCTGTACGCCCAGCAGGTCGGAGAGGGCGCGTTCACCGGCCGCCGTCACCTTCACGGCCCGCTCGGAACCGATGCGCACGCACCACCCGGTGTCCAGGGCGTGCCGGCACAGCGCCGCGCCCGCGACGCCCGCGAGATGCGGACGGCGCTCGGTCCAGTCGAGACAGGCCCGGGCCAGAGGACGTCGGCCCCGCCGCTGGAGCCCGATGCCGGCCGACGCGAACCACGCTAGCCCCGCGTCGGTGAGCGCGAACCCCGTCTCCTGCTCCAGCAGCCCGCGCGCCGTCAGCGCGTCGGTGACCGCGATGCCGAGCCGCCCGGCGAGATGGTCGTAGCAGGTGCGGCCCCGGGCCATGGCCGAACCGGCGCTCGACTCCCGCAGATTGCGCGGTCTGACGGCCGCGGAAGGCGCGACCTGGGCGGCCAGGTCCTCCACCAGCTGGGCGACCCGGGCATCGGCCAGCCGGACGTAGCGGTGCCGGCCCTGCCGTTCCTCCGCGAGCAGTCCGCCCGCGACGAGGCGGCCCAGGTGCTCGCTCAGGGTCGACGCGGCGACCCCCGCGTGCCGGGCGAGTTCGCTCGCGGTCCAGGCCCGCCCGTCGAGCAGCGCCAGCAGGCACGCCGCCCGGGTCTCGTCCGCGAAGAGCGCGGCGAGCCGGGCCAGTGCCGTGGCCTGCGGATCCCTCGTCGTCATGCCCCCAGCATGGAACACGGACCGTTCGGCCGTCGCCGAAGTGTCGCTACGCCGTGCGGCGCACCTGCTCGTACTGGCGCGCCAGCCCGTCCAGCAGGGCCGTCAGACCCGTCTCGAAGGCGCGCTCGTCGATCTTCTCCTGCTGTTCGGCGAGGAGGTGGGCCTGCTGAAGGTGGGGGTAGTCGGCGGGATCGTAGGCGCTCGCGTCGTCCACGAAGCCGCCGGCGAAGGAGCCGAGCGCGGAGCCCATCACGAAGTACCGCATCAGCGCGCCGATGGAGGTGGCCTGCGCGGGCGGCCAGCCCGCGGCGACCATCGCGCCGTAGACCGCGTCCGCGAGGCGCAGTCCGGCCGGGCGGCGGCCGGGGCCGCGGGCCAGCACGGGGACGATGTTCGGATGGTCGCGCAGGGCGGCCCGGTAGGAGACGGCCCAGTCGTGCAGCGCGCTGCGCCAGTCCCGGCCGTCCTGGAACATCGACAGGTCCACCTGGCCGCTCACCGAGTCGGCGACCGCCTCGAGGATCTCGTCCTTGGTGCGGAAGTGGTTGTACAGCGAGGGTCCGCTGACCCCCAGTTCGGCGGCGAGCCGCCGCGTGGAGACGGCGGCCAGGCCCTCCGCGTCCACGAGCGCGCGGGCCGTCTCGACGATCCGGTCGGTGCTGAGCAAGGGCTTGCGCGGTCGGGCCATGGCGCACATAGTAGGGCTGCGCACAGAAACTAGCAGTGCTAATTTAAATGTACGGCTTTCAATGGGGTGACCTGTGGTGAATCTGGAGCTCAGCGAGGAGCAGAGCGCGGTCCGGCAGCTCGCGCGGGACTTCACGGAGCGCGAGATCACCCCGCACGTCGTCGCCTGGGACCGCGCAGAGGAGGTCGACCGGGCCATCGTCAAGAAGCTCGGCGAGGTCGGCTTCCTGGGCCTGACGATCGACGAGGAGTACGGCGGCTCCGGCGGCGACCACCTCGCGTACTGCCTGGTCACGGAGGAGCTGGGCCGGGGCGACTCGTCCGTGCGCGGCATCGTCTCCGTCTCCCTCGGGCTCGTCGCCAAGACCGTCGCGGCCTGGGGGAGCGAGGAGCAGAAGCGGCGCTGGCTGCCCGGGCTGACCTCCGGCGAGTCGGTCGGCTGCTTCGGCCTGACCGAACCCGGCACCGGCTCGGACGCGGGCAGTCTCACCACCCGGGCGGTGCGGGACGGCGGCGACTACGTCATCAACGGCCACAAGATGTTCATCACCAACGGCACCTGGGCCGACGTCGTCCTGCTCTTCGCCCGCTCCACCGACGCCCCCGGCCACAAGGGCGTCTCCGCCTTCCTCGTCCCGGCGGACACGCCCGGCCTGACCCGCCGCACCGTCCACGGCAAGCTCGGGCTGCGGGGCCAGGCCACCGCCGAACTCGCCCTGGAGGACGTGCGCGTCCCGGCCTCCGCGCTGCTGGGGGAGGAGGGCAAGGGCTTCTCGATCGCCATGTCGGCCCTGGCCAAGGGCCGGATGTCGGTCGCCGCGGGGTGCGTCGGCATAGCCCAGGCGGCACTGGACGCGGCCGTGCGGTACGCGGGGGAGCGCGAGCAGTTCGGCAAAACCATCGCCCACCACCAGCTCGTCCAGGAGCTGCTCAGTGACATCGCCCTGGACGTCGACGCGGCCCGGCTGCTGACCTGGCGGGTCGCCGATCTGATCGACCGGGGCCGGCCGTTCGCCGTCGAGTCGTCCAAGGCCAAGCTGTTCGCCTCGGAGGCCGCCGTCCGCGCCGCGAACAACGCGCTCCAGGTCTTCGGCGGCTACGGCTACATCGACGAGTACCCGGCGGGCAAGCTGCTGCGGGACGCCCGTGTGATGACTCTCTACGAAGGCACGAGCCAGATCCAGAAGCTGGTCATCGGGCGGGCGCTGACCGGGGTCTCGGCGTTCTGAGTACCTCTCTGAGTACATCGGCGGATGTGGCGCGGGCCACGTCCGCCGATGCTTGCCCCCATGAGTGAGACACCGGGCAAGCAGCAGAACACGGCCGCCTTCTACGGCCAGGCCGTCGCCTCCTTCGCCGTCGCCATGGCGGCCACCGCCGTAGGCATCTACCAGCTGAGCGCCGACGCCTGGGTGCGGGGCTTCCTCGCCATAGCCGTCCTGTACCTGGTCACCTCGTCCTTCACGCTGGCCAAGGTGATCCGGGACCGGCAGGAGGGCGCGACTGCCCCGTACGCCCCGTTCGACAAGCGCTGAGCGGCCTCGCTAAGCGCTCGCTCACCTTCGGCGGTATGGTGTTCCTCCTGCCAGTGGAGAGGGGCGAGCGATGAGTACGGCGGAGGAGACGGCCGGCGGCGAGGCGCAGGCGTGGGGCGAGGTCACGCCCGACGCGGCGCGGCGGCTGCTGGTCGCCGCGGTGGAGGCCTTCGCCGAGCGTGGCTACCACGCCACGACGACCCGTGACATCGCGGGTCGCGCCGGGATGAGCCCGGCCGCGCTCTACATCCACTACAAGACCAAGGAAGAGCTGCTGCACCGCATCAGCAGGATCGGGCACGAGAAGGCCCTGGAGATCCTGCGGACCGCGTCCCGGCGCGACGGCAGCCCCACCGAGCGGCTCGCCGACGCGGTCAGCTCCTTCGTGCGCTGGCACGCGGGCGGGCGCACCACCGCGCGGGTCGTGCAGTACGAACTCGACTCGCTGGGGCCCGACGCCCGCGCCGAGATCCTCGCGCTGCGGCGCAAGGTCGACGCGGAGGTGCGCGGGATCATCGAGGAGGGCGCCCGGTCGGGCGAGTTCGAGGTCATCGACGTGCACGGCACGACGCTGGCCGTGCTGTCGCTCTGCATCGACGTGGCGCGGTGGTTCAACGTCGACGGGCCGCGCACGCCGGACGAGGTCGGCGAACTGTACGCCGACCTCGTGCTGCGGATGGTGGGGGCCCGGACCCGGGAGGCCTGACGCCCGGCGCGGGTCTCAGAAGTAGTAGCGCGCCACCGACTCGGCGACGCAGACCGGCTTGTCGCCGCCCTCGCGCTCGACGCTGAAGGCGACGGCCACCTGGACGCCGCCGGGCACCTCGTCGACGGCGCTGATCGTCGCGGTGGCGCGCAGGCGTGAGCCGACGGGGACCGGTGCGGGGAAACGCACCTTGTTCGTGCCGTAGTTGACGCCCATCTTCACGCCCTCGACGGTGATCAGCTGCGGTCCGAACAGGGGCAGCAGCGACAGGGTCAGATAGCCGTGCGCGATGGTGGTGCCGAACGGGCCCGCGGCGGCCTTCTCCGGGTCGACGTGGATCCACTGGTGGTCGCCGGTGGCCTCCGCGAAGAGGTCGATCCGCTTCTGGTCGATGTCGAGCCAGTCCGTGTACCCCAGTTGCTCGCCCACCGCCGACTTCAGGTCGTCGACGGACGTGAAGATCCTCGGCTCTGCCATGTCTTCCAGGCCTCTCGTGTGCAGGGGGTCTGCGCGCTCATCTCTAAGCGACTGCTTAGCATGGTCGGGCGCACGGGCTGTGTCAACGGACTCGGTAGGGTTCGAGGGGTGCCCCAGATCCCAGAGAAGATCCATGAGCTCACGGTCGGCCAGCTCGCGGCGCGCAGCGGTGCCGCCGTCTCCGCCCTGCACTTCTACGAGTCCAAGGGCCTGATCAGCAGCCGCCGGACCGCGGGCAACCAGCGCCGCTACTCCCGTGACACGCTCCGCCGGGTCGCCTTCATCCGGGCCGCGCAGCGCGTCGGCATCCCCCTGGCCACGATCCGCGACGCGCTCTCGGAACTCCCCGAGGAGCGCACGCCCACCCGGGAGGACTGGGCGCACCTGTCGGAGACCTGGCGCACCGAACTGGAGGAGCGCATCAAGCAGCTGAACCGTCTGCGGGATCACCTCGCCGACTGCATCGGCTGCGGCTGCCTCTCCCTCGACACCTGCGTGCTGTCCAACCCGGACGACGTCTTCGGTGAGCGGCTCACGGGGTCCCGCCTGATGGCCGACAAGGGCCGCCGCGGCTGACCACCGCTCCGGCTCGCCCCGTGACCGGTCAGACCGGAGGCGGGTCCTGCGACGTGCTCGGGCCCCCGCTTCGGTGCCCGGCCGGCATTCCTCCGCTCCGCCCCCGGCCCGCCCCGTACTCCGTCAGCCCGGCCGCCACCAACTGCGCGTTGGACCGCGCCCGTCGGCCGTCCGGCAGGACGAGGACGTCCTCCAGCCCGATCCGTGTGGCCAGCCCCAGCCGGCCCGCGAGGCGCAGCACCGGCCAGGCGCCGCCGTCCTCGCCGTGCAACAGGACCGGGCGTCCGTGCGCGGTCCCGAGGGCGGACAACAGGGTCCGCGCGGACGCGGCGGCGCTCCGCGGGTCGGTGTCCGTCACCTCCGCCAGCACCCTCAGCACCCTCGGCCCGAGCGGCGAGGCGGCGAACCGCTCCGCCCCGTCGGTCCCGGACCAGATCCCGGCCTCCACGCCCACGCCGAGATCCATGAGCAGGGCGGCCGTCTCCTCCGCCCCCGGCTCGTGCCAGTTGACGGAGGCGTGATCGGGCAGCACATCCCAGGCGCGGATCCGTGCCAGGCGGGCGGCGGGGTCGGGCTCCGCCCACGTGCCGGTGGTCACACCGACCGGCACCGGTGCCTTCGCCCGGATCGCCGACAGGGTCGGCGCCAGCACCCGCGGCGACAACGTGTCCTGTCCGCAAGGGGTCTTGGGGTGGACATGGATGTCCGTCGCCCCGGCGGCGACGGCCTCGGCGGCCGAGTCGGCCATCGACTCGGGCGTCAGTGGCACGGCCGCGCCGTCAGCGGCCGTCCGTGAACCGTTCAGGCACACCTGCATCATGCCGTCGATGGTGCCAGTCACCACCGGCAGTGGGGGTGCGGCATCCCCGGCGCACCCCCCGCGCACCCGCATCCGTCAAGCCGACACCAACAGCCTCGTCCGCCGGGCGTACGCCAGCGACTCGGGCGTGAGCACGGGGCGCGGCACCAGGATCCCGCAGTCCGCGCAGACCGGACCGGACGAGGGTTCGTGGTCCAGGCCGTACCTCCAGACGAGCTGCTCCCCGCCGCACACCGGGCAGTCCGAGCCCGGTTCGCGCTCCAGCGCGGCGATCAGCCGGCGCAGCACCTCGGCCAGCGGTTCACGGGGATGGACCGCCGGATCGTCGCACCACGCCACGCCGAAACCGCCCCAGGTCAGCCGGTGCCAGTCGTCCACACTGCCCGGCCTGCGCAGTCCGTCGTGCTTCTCCTTCTTGCGGCGCTCGGCGAACTCGACCTCGTAGGCCAGCCAGACCGCCCGCGCCTCCTCCAGCTCGTCCAGCGCGGCCACGAGCCGCACCGGATCGGGGGAGCGGTCCTCGGGACCGAACCCCGCGCGGGAGCACAGGTGGTCCCAGGTCGCCCTGTGTCCGTAAGGGGCGAACCTCTCAAGGCACTTGCGCAGCGAATACCGCCGCAAGGCCAGATCGCACCGCGGATCGCGGACCTGTCTCGCCAGACTTCGGAAACCGGCCATCGTCCTGCACCTCCGTCACACCTGCACCTGTAATCCGGTCACTTCGGCGTCGTCGTACGGACGTCGCCGAATAGACGTATCGACAAGCGAATCGGCTCCATCCGATTTCAAATGGCCTCCATAAGCCGCCCGTCGGGACTCGCGAGTCGACTGCCGTGCTCCGTGTGCCTGTTGTGCTGACTCCGAAAAGTGACGCCTGTTCATCTTTCAGCCGGGGGATACCGGCGGTAACATCCCGCCCACCCCCGTCGGGAGGAGCCCCCATGCCACGGCGTGCCCCACGCACCGTTCTCGACAGAATGAGAACTCCCAGCGGAATCCACGGGTTCCTGAAGACAGCATCGGTATGCGCCCTGATCGCAGGTCTCTTGTCGCCGCTTGCCCCGGCTGCCGCCTCGGAAACGGCTTTTCCGCGGGCCACGGCGGCCGTGAACGACCACTGCGGGAAACAGTGTTCGGACATCCTCCCGCCCGGCCAGAACGGCAACGCCACCCTCGCCCAGATCCTCCTCAACCAGGCCTTCGGCACCCAGCCCGAGCACGCCGAGGACCAGCTCGGGCCCTATGCCGACCTGGCCAAGGGCCATCCAGGCCTCACCAACGACAAGATCAACACCTTCTTCAACGACGCCTCCTTCGGGGTCCCCGCCGACCAGGTCGCCTCCACCGTCAAACCCGCCGGGCGCGCCGACGTGACGATCGTCCGGGACAAGAAGACCGGTGTGCCGCACATCACCGGCACCACCCGGTACGGCACCGAGTTCGGGGCCGGCTACGCGGCGGCGCAGGACCGGCTGTGGCTGATGGACGTCTTCCGGCACGTCGGGCGCGGTCAGCTGACCTCCTTCGCGGGCGGAGCGCCCTCCAACCAGGGTCTGGAGCAGCAGTTCTGGCGCCACGCCCCGTACAGCGAGGCCGATCTCCAGGCGCAGATCGACAACGCCGTCGCCACCAACGGCGAGCGCGGACAGCAGGCCCTCGCCGACGCCAAGGCCTACCTCGACGGCATCAACTCCTACATCGACGCCTCCGACAGCGGGCGCACCTTCCCCGGTGAGTACGTGCTCACCGGGCACAAGGACTCAGTCACCAACGCCGGGACCATCGAGCACTTCAAGATCACCGACCTGGTCGCGCTGGCCTCCGTCATCGGCGCGCTGTTCGGCTCCGGCGGGGGCGGCGAGGTGAACAACGCCCTGTCGCTGCTGGCCGCCCAGGAGAAGTACGGCGTCGCCGAGGGCACCAAGGTCTGGGAGTCCTTCCGGATGCGCAACGACCCGGAGGCCGTCCTCACCCAGCACGACGGCAGCTTCCCCTACGGCACCAAACCGGCCGAACCGCAGGGCACCGCACTGCCCGACGCCGGCACGGTGGAAGCCGAACCGCTCGTGTACGACCGCACCGGCAGCGCCACCACGGCCGGTGCGAAGGACGCGTCCGGAAAAGCGGCGAAGACCGCCCTCTCCTCGGCCAGACGCGGCATGTCCAACGCCCTCGTGGTGAGCGGCAAGCACACCGCCAGCGGCCACCCCGTCGCCGTCTTCGGCCCGCAGACCGGCTACTTCGCCCCCCAGCTGCTGCTGCTCCAGGAGATCCAGGGCCCGGGCATCAGCGCCCGCGGCGCCTCGTTCGCCGGCCTGAGCATGTACGTCGAGCTCGGCCGCGGCCAGGACTACGCCTGGAGCGCCACGACCTCCGGCCAGGACATCATCGACTCCTACGCCGTCGAACTGTGCCAGGACGACTACCACTACCTGTACCGCGGCACCTGCACGCCGATGGAGAAGATCGAGCAGAAGAACGCCTGGAAGCCCACGGTCGCCGACGGCACCGCGGCCGGCTCGTACACCATGCGCGTGTGGCGCACGAAGTACGGCCCCGTCGAGTACCGCGCGACGGTCGGCGGCAAGAAGGTCGCCTACACCACCCTGCGCTCGTCCTTCCTGCACGAGGCCGACTCCATCATCGGCTTCCAGATGCTGAACGACCCCGGCTACGTCAAGGGCCCGGACTCCTTCCAGAAGGCCGTGCAGCACATCAACTACACCTTCAACTGGTTCTACGCCGACTCCGAGCACACCGCGTACTACAACAGTGGCGACAACCCGGTCCGCGCGCCCGGCGTCGACGCCGAGTTCCCGGCATGGGCGCGGCCCGCCCACGAGTGGCGTGGCTGGCAGCCGGAGACCAACACGGCCGACTACACCCCGCCCTCCGCCCACC
Organism: Streptomyces sp. NPDC043685; assembly: GCF_056436585.1. Taxonomy (NCBI): domain Bacteria; kingdom Bacillati; phylum Actinomycetota; class Actinomycetes; order Kitasatosporales; family Streptomycetaceae; genus Streptomyces; species Streptomyces sp. NPDC043685. The sequence goes on from NZ_JBWKCH010000007.1 coordinate 127,654, forward strand.
CCCACTCCACCGACCAGGACTACTACGTCTCCTGGAACAACAAGCAGGCCAGGGACTACACGGCCGCGCCCTGGGGCAACGGGCCGGTGCACCGCGGCAACCTCCTGGAGGACCGGGTGAAGAAACTGGTCCAGCAGGGCGGCGTGACCCGGGCCGCCCTGGTGAAGGCCATGGCCGACGCCGCACTGGCCGACCTGCGCGCCGAGGACGTCCTGCCCAGGCTGCTGAAGGTCGTCACCAGCTCGCCCGTCACCGACCCGGCCGCCGCGGCCGCGGTGAGCAAGCTCCAGGCCTGGGCCGCCGCGGGCGGCAAGCGCACGGAGACCGCCGCCGGTTCGAAGAAGTACGCCGACGCCGACGCGATCCGCATCCTCGACGCCTGGTGGCCGCTCCTGGTCGAGGCCGAGTTCCAACCGGGCCTCGGCAGCGCGCTGTACACGGCCTTCACCGCCAACCTCCCCGTCGACGAGTCCCCGTCGGCCTCGCACGGCCCGACCGGCTCACACGCGGGAAGCGCCTTCCAGTACGGCTGGTGGAGCTACGTCGACAAGGACATCCGCGCGGTGCTCGGTGAGCAGGTGACCGGACCGCTGGCCCGGACGTACTGCGGCGGCGGCAGCCTCGGGGCCTGCCGGGACACACTCATCAACACGTTGAAGCAGGCGGCCGGCAGGACCGCGGCCCAGGTCTACCCCGGCGACGACGTGTGCGCGGCGGGCGACCAGTGGTGTGCCGACTCCATCAACCACCGCACCCTCGGCGGCATCAAGCACGGCAGGATCAGCTGGCAGAACCGGCCGACCTACCAGCAGGTCGTGGAGTTCACCTCACACCGCTGACGCGCCCCCCGGCGGCGGGCCGGCGCACCCGGCCCGCCACCAGGACCAGCCGGGCCGGTTCCGCGTGCGGCACGCCGCCGTGCGCGCCGGCCGACGGACCGCCGCGTCGCCCCCGGCCCCCAGCCCCGGTGACGCCACGTGTGGCCGGGGTCAGCGGTAGAGGAGGTACCTCCGCCGCATCCTGCGGAAGGCCGCCAGCTCCTCCTGCCATCCGGCCACCACCTCGTCGGTGTCCGCGCCCGCGTCGATCATCGTGCGCACCCGCGTGGAGCCGGTGAGCTTGTCGATCCAGTGGTCCGGGCGCCAGGCGAAGCCGCTCCAGACCCGCTTGGCGGTGACGAGCAGGGCGATCCCCGTCCGTACGGGATCGAACACGGTCCGGTCGTGCACATGCACCTGCACCCCGCCGATCGTCTTCCCCTGGAACTTCGAGAAGACGGGGGCGAAGTACGCCTCCCTGAACCACACACCGGGCAGGGCGAGTTCGTTCGCAGCGGCGGCCCAGCGCCGGTCGACGCCCTCCGCGCCCAGCAGCTCGAACGGGCGGGTGGTGCCGCGCCCCTCCGACAGGTTGGTGCCCTCGAACAGACACGTCCCGGAGTACACCAGGGCCGTCTCCGGCGTCGGCATGTTCGGGCTGGGCGGCACCCAGGGCAGCCCGCAGGCGTCGTAGAAGTCCGACCGCCTCCAGCCCGACATCGCCACGGTCTCCAGTGGAACGGGCTCGGTGAGGAACTCCTCGTTGAACAGCCGTGCCAGCTCCGCGACGGTCATCCCGTGGGCCTGGGCGATGGGCTGCCGTCCGACGAACGTCGCGAACTCCTTGTGCAGGACCGGGCCGAGGGCCGCCCGGCCGGTCACCGGGTTCGGCCGGTCCAGCACCACGAACCGCTTGCCGGCGAGCTGGGCGGCCTCCATGCAGTCGTACAGCGTCCAGATGTACGTGTAGAAGCGGGCGCCGACGTCCTGGATGTCGAAGACGACCGTGTCGACGCCGGACGCGGTGAAGACGTCGGCGAGCGGGCGGCCGCTCTTGAGGTAGGTGTCGTAGACGGGCAGGCCGGTCGCCGGGTCGTCGTGGCGGCCCTCGGAACCGCCGGCCTGGGCGGTACCGCGGAAGCCGTGCTCCGGACCGAAGACGGCCCTCAGCTCCACCCGGCTGTCCGCGTGCATCACGTCCACGATGTGGCGGGCGTCGCGGGTGATGCCGGTGGGGTTGGTGACGATACCGACGCGCTGCCCGCGCAGGGGTCCGTAGCCGGACGCGGCGAGATTCTCGAAGCCGGTCCGCCGGTGACGCCGGGCTTCGGCCGTGCTGGGGGCGAGTGATGCGGCTGCCCCGGTGGTGGCCGTGAGCAGCATTCGTCTGGACAGGCGCATGGGGTGACCTCCGTGATCCGTTCGGTGCCGCTTTCGTGTGGCTGGTCGCGCAGTTCCCCGCGCCCCTTAGGTGCTGCGCCGCCCCCTTCCTTGAAACATACCGACCGGTTAGTCTGGCGCCATTGCCGATCCGCGACTGAGGAGACCGATGGTGGGAGCCTTTCAAGAGGCCGGAGTCGTTGTCACGGGGGCCGGCGGCGGAATCGGAGCCGCGCTCGCCCGGCGATTCGCCGCGGAAGGGGCCCGGGTCGTCGTCAACGACCTGGACGCCGAGCGGGCCAAGCAGGTCGCGGACGAGGTGGGCGGCATCGCCGTGCCCGGGGACGCCTCGGCGATCGTCCCCGAGGCCCGCGACGCGCTCGGCGGGACCGTCGACGTCTACTGTGCCAACGCCGGCGTCGCCGCCGACGGCATCGAGCCCGGGCAGCCGCTGGACGAGAAGGCCTGGGCCCTGTCCTGGGACGTGAACGTGATGGCGCACGTACGGGCGGCCCACGCGCTGCTGCCCGCCTGGCTGGAGCGCGGCAGCGGACGCTTCGTCTCCACCGTGTCCGCCGCCGGGCTGCTCACCATGATCGGGGCCGCTCCCTACGCCGTCACCAAGCACGGTGCGCTCGCCTTCGCCGAGTGGCTGTCGCTGACGTACCGGCACCGGGGCGTGAAGGTCCACGCCATCTGCCCGCAGGGCGTGCGCACCGACATGCTGGCCGCCACCGGCAGCGCCGGCGACCTGGTGCTCCAGCCGACCGCCATCGAGCCGCGGGCCGTGGCGGACGCGCTCTTGGAGGGCATCGAGGCGGACCGGTTCCTGATCCTGCCGCACCCCGAGGTCGCCGCCTACCACCAGGCCCGGGCCGGTGACCCCGACCGGTGGCTGTCCGGCATGAACCGCATCCAGCAGCAGTGGGAGGCGACCCGGTGACCGAGTCCCGTTACGCGGCCAAGCCCTGGCTCGACCTGCTCAGCGACGCCCAGAAGGGCGCGATCGACCCGGCCGACTCCCTCGTGCACGCCCTGCGCGGGGTCGTGGCGGAGACGCCCGACAGCGACTTCCTGGCCTACTTCGACGGCCGTCTGACCTACCGGGAGGCCGACGAGCTCAGCGACTCCGTCGCCGGGCACCTCGCCGCGCGCGGTCTGCGGCGCGGCGACCGGGTCGCGGTGCTGCTGCAGAACTCCCCGCACTTCGTGCTCGCCGTGCTCGGCGCCTGGAAGGCCGGCGCGGTCGTCGTGCCCGTCAACCCGATGTACAAGTCGGGCGAGGTGTCCCACGTCCTGCGGGACGGCGAGGTCACCGCGCTCATCTGCTCCGACCGTGCCTGGGAGTCGTATCTGCGCGAGACGGCCGCCGACTCGCCGGTGCGGATCGTGCTCACCGGGTGCGAGCTTGACTTCCAGACCCGGGGCGAAACGCGGGTGCTGACCTTCGAGCGGCTGCCGCAGGCCCCGGACGCCGACGACCTGGTGACCGTGGCGCGGGCCGGCCACAAGGCGCCCGAGGACCGTGATCCCGGCCCCTCCGACATCGCGCTCATCAGCTACACCTCCGGCACGAGCGGCACGCCCAAGGGCGCCACCAACACGCACGGCAACATCATGTACAACGCCGAGCGGCAGCGGACCGGGCTCGGGCTGCCCGAGCGGCCGGTGTACTTCGCGCTCGCGCCGCTGTTCCACATCACCGGCATGGTCTGCCAGTTCGGCGCCTGCCTGAACAGCGGCGGCACGCTCGTGCTGGCCTACCGCTTCGAGTCGGGCGTGGTGCTGGACGCGTTCGCCGAACACCGCCCGCACTACACGGTCGGCCCGTCCACGGCCTTCATGGCGCTCGCCGCCCACCCCGCCGTCACCCGCGACCACTTCTCCTCCTTCCGGGTGATCTCCTCCGGCGGCGCCCCGCTGCCGCCCGCGCTGGTGGAGAAGTTCCGGGCCGGTTTCGGCCCCTACATCCGCAACGGCTACGGGCTCACCGAGTGCACCGCGCCCTGCGCGTCCGTGCCGCCCGGCCTGGAGGCCCCGGTCGACCCGGTCTCCGGGACCCTCGCCGTGGGACTGCCCGGCCCCGACACGGTCGTACGGATCGTCGACGACGCCGGTGAGGAGGTGCCCTTCGGCGAGCAGGGCGAGATCGTCGTCAGCGGCCCGCAGGTCGTGCCCGGCTACTGGCGCCGCCCCGACGCCACCGCCCAGACCTTCCCCGGCGCCGAACTGCGCACCGGCGACATCGGCTTCATGGACGAGCGGGGCTGGCTGTACGTCGTCGACCGCAAGAAGGACATGATCAACGCGTCCGGCTTCAAGGTGTGGCCGCGCGAGGTCGAGGACGTCCTCTACACGCACCCGGCGGTGCGCGAGGCCGCCGTGGTCGGGGTTCCCGACGGGTACCGCGGCGAGACCGTCAAGGCGTACATCAGCCTGCGTCCGGACGCCGACACGGACCCGGATGCACTCGCCGCCTACTGCAAGGAGAGACTGGCCGCCTACAAATATCCGCGCCAGGTGGAGATCCTTCCGGACTTGCCGAAGACGGCCAGTGGGAAGATCCTCCGTCGGGAACTGCGTTCCCGTACGCAAGGCAACTGACAGCAGAACGGAAAGGCAGGTGGCGGCAGTGCCCAGGACCACGGACTCGGACGGCACGCCCGTGCCCCAGCGGCTCCTGGCCGCCGCCACCCGGCTCTTCGCCGAGCAGGGGTACGACCGCACCTCGGTGCAGGAGATCGTCGAGGCGGCCGGCGTCACCAAGGGGGCGCTGTACCACTACTTCGGCTCCAAGGACGACCTGCTGCACGAGGTGTACGCGCGCGTGCTGCGCATCCAGCAGGAGCGGCTGGACGCGGTGGCGGGCGCCGACGAGCCGGTCGAGAAGCGGCTGCGGGCCGCGGCCGCCGACGTCGTGGTGACGACCATCGACAACCTCGACGACGCGATGATCTTCTGGCGCTCCATGCACCACCTCAGCCCCGAGAAGAACAAGCAGGTCCGCTCCGAGCGCCGCCGCTACCACGAACGCTTCCGCGCGCTCGTGGAAGAGGGGCAGGAGTCGGGCGTCTTCTCCAAGGCGACCCCGGCCGACCTCGTGGTCGACTACCACTTCGGCTCGGTCCACCACCTGTCGACCTGGTACCGCCCCGACGGCCCCCTCACGCCCCAGCAGGTGGCGGACCACCTGGCCGACCTGCTGCTGCGCGCCCTGCGCCCGTAACCGGCTGCGGAGTCGTCAGGAAAACGCCTCCCTACCCCGAAGGGTGGTCACGAGACAGCGCGAAGTTTCACATCCCGCCCACACCCGGGCGGCAGGAGCGCCGGGAGTCTCCCGCCGCCCCTGCCGCCCGTACGCGTCACAGGTACCGCTTCAACTCCCGCCGCGCCAGCGACCTCTGGTGCACCTCGTCCGGCCCGTCCGCGATCATCAGCGTCCGCGCCCCGGCGTACAGCTCCGCCAGCGGGAAGTCCTGGCTCACCCCGCCCGCGCCGTGCAGCTGGATCGCCCGGTCGAGGATGTCCACCACCGCCCGGGGCGTGGCGATCTTGATGGACTGGATCTCGGTGTGCGCACCCCGGTTCCCGACGGTGTCCATCAGCCAGGCGGTCTTCAGCACCAGCAGCCGCAGCTGCTCCACCGTCACGCGCGCGTCCGCGATCCAGTTGTGCACCACGCCCTGCTGCGCCAGCGCCTTGCCGAACGCGGTCCTCGACACGGCCCGCCGGCACATCAGCTCGATCGCCCGCTCGGCCATGCCGATCAGCCGCATGCAGTGGTGGATGCGCCCGGGCCCGAGCCGCGCCTGCGCGATGGCGAAGCCGCCGCCCTCCTCGCCGACCAGGTTCGACACCGGCACGCGCGCGTGGTCGAAGATCACCTCGGCGTGACCGCCGTGGTAGTGGTCCTCGTACCCGAACACCTGCATGGCGCGCTTGACGGTGACGCCCGGGGTGTCACGCGGCACCAGCACCATCGACTGCTGACGGCGGATGTCCTCCCCGTCCGGGTCGGTCTTGCCCATCACGATGAAGATCGCGCAGTCCGGGTGCATCGCCCCGGAGATGTACCACTTGCGGCCGGTGATGACGTACTCGTCGCCGTCCCGCTCGATGTGCGTGGTGATGTTGGTGGCGTCGGAGGAGGCCACGTCCGGCTCGGTCATCGCGAACGCCGAGCGGATCTCCCCGGCCAGCAGCGGCTCCAGCCACTGCTTGCGCTGCCGTTCGTCGCCGAACTGGGTGAGCACCTCCATGTTCCCGGTGTCGGGTGCCGCGCAGTTCGTCACCGTCGGCGCCAGCTGCGGGGAGCGGCCCATGATCTCCGCGAGCGGCGCGTACTGGAGGTTGGTGAGCCCCGCCCCGTACTCGGAGTCCGGCAGGAAGAGGTTCCACAGGCCCTGCCTGCGGGCCTCGGCCTTGAGCTCCTCGACCACGGGCACGGTCTCCCACGGCGAGTCGAGCCGCTCGCGCTGCTCGTGCGCGACGGCCTCGGCCGGGTAGACGTACTCGTCCATGAAGGCGAGGAGCTTGGCGCGCAGCTCTTCGGTGCGCGCGTCGAAAGCGAAGTCCATGTGGATCAGCCCTCCTGGAGGCCTTCGTGGAGCGTGGTCAGTCCGTGCCGGACGAAGACGGGGACGAGGTCGCCGATGCGGTCGAAGCCGTTGCCGACCGTCTGGCCCAGCGTGTAGCGGTAGTGGATGCCCTCGAGGATCACGGCGAGCTTGAACCATGCGAACGCCGTGTACCAGGAGACCGCGGAGACGTCGCGCCCCGAGCGCGCGGCGTACCGCTCGATCAGTTCCGACGGCGCCGGATGCCCGGGAGCCTCGGCGGTCGTGGAGACGGGGGAGTCGGCCATGCCCAGCGGCATGCTGTACATGACCAGCAGGCCGAGGTCGGTGAGCGGGTCGCCGAGCGTCGACATCTCCCAGTCGAGGATCGCCTTGATCCGGTCGTCCTCGCCGATCAGCACGTTGTCCAGCCGGTAGTCGCCGTGCACGACCGCCGGGGCGGGGGAGCGGGGCAGTTCGCGTCCGAGGGCGGCGTGCAGCTCGTCGATGCCGTCCAGGTCGCGGTTGCGGGAGGCGTCCAGCTGCTTGCCCCAGCGCCGCAGCTGCCGGTCGAGGAAGCCCTCCGGTCTGCCGAAGTCGGCCAGGGACACCTCGCCCGGGTCGACCGCGTGCAGTTCCACCAGCGTGTCGACGAGGTTCAGCACCGCGCCCCGGGTCCGCTCGGGGCCGAGCGGGGCGAGCTGGTCGGCGGTGCGGTAGGGGGTGCCCTCGACGAACTCCATGACGTAGAACGGCGAGCCCAGCACCTCCTCGTCCTCGCACAGCAGCACCGGCTCCGGGACGGGCACGGCGGTCCGGTGCAGGGCGCTGATCACCCGGTGCTCGCGCTTCATGTCGTGCGCGGTGGCCAGGACATGGCCGAGCGGGGGCCGGCGCACGACCCACCGGGAGGCGCCGTCGGAGACCGCGTAGGTGAGGTTCGACCGTCCGCCCTCGATCAGCCGGCCCGACAGCGGGCCGTTGACCAGGCCGGGCCGCTCGCGGTCGAGCAGGCCGCGCAGCCGGTCGAGATCCAGTCCGGGAGGATGGTCGGGGCTCATGCGTCGCTCCTACGGGCAGGTGAACAGTTCCCGACTCATGATGCCGACCGGTCGGTATGTCGTCCAGAGCGGGACCGAAACGTGATCGGGGCCACGATAGGCCGACGGCACCTCGCACGGGGCGCCGGGGAGGTTTCGGCCGGTTCGTTCAGGCCATCCGGCTTGCGTGCCCCGCGACGAGCCCGGAAGGTCAAAGCCATGAAGGCCATCAGCTACTCACGGTACGGCGGTCCCGAGGTGCTGGCGTTCGGGGAGGTGCGCGACCCGAAGGTCGGCCCCGACGCGGTGCTGGTCAAGGTGCGGGCGGCGGCCGTCAACCCCGTCGACTGGAAGGCCCGCGAGGGCCACCTCGACGGCATCCTCGCCCCCGTCTTCCCCGTGGTACCCGGCTGGGACGTCTCGGGCGTCGTCGTACGGCCCGGGGTGGCCGTCTCGGAGTTCGACGTCGGCGACGAGGTCATCGGGTACGTGCGCGAGGACTTCCTCTCCCGCGGCACCTTCGCCGAGTACGTGGCGGCGCCCCTGCGCACCCTCGCGCGCAAGCCCCGCACCCTCTCCTTCGCGGAGGCGGCCGGGCTGCCGCTGGTCGGGCTCACCGCCCACCAGGTACTCGTCAAGGTGCTCCAGGTGAAGCGGGGCGAGACCATCCTGGTGCACGCGGCCGCCGGTGGCGTCGGCTCGGTCGCGGTGCAGCTCGGCGTCCATCTCGGCGCCCGGGTGATCGGCACGGCGAGCGAGTCCAACCACGACTTCGTGCGGGGCCTGGGCGGCGAGCCGGTGGTGTACGGCGAGGGCCTGGGCGAGCGGGTGCGCGGACTGGCCCCGGAGGGTGTGGACGCCGTGTTCGACACCGTCGGCGGGGACGCGCTGAAGGTGTCGGCGAACCTGCTGGCCCCCGAGGGCCGCCTGGCGTCCATCGCCGACAACGACGTCGTGAACTACGGCGGCCGCTACTACTTCGTCCGCCCCGACGCGCAGGACCTCCAGCACCTGGCCGACCTGGCGGAGCAGGGCGTGATCGGCGTGCACGTCGACGAGACGTTCCCCCTGGAGCGGGCGGCGGACGCGCACCGGCTGAGCCAGGAGGGCCGCACCCGAGGCAAGATCGTCGTGACGGTGGACTGGGAGGACGAGGGCGAGGCCGGGTGAGGAACGAGGCGTCCTAGAGGACCAGGGCGGCCCCGCACACCGCCATCGCCACCGTGCACAGCACCGCCGCCGCCGCGTGCCGGGGCGCGAACGCGGGCGGGCCCGGCGCGGCCGCGAGCGTACGGATGCGCAGGTGGGCGACGCGCAGGAAGCCCAGCCAGAGCACACAGCACAGCGCGCACGCGAGGACCCCGGCCGCCGACGCCCCGCCGTGCAGCACCGTCTTGACCGCCAGCACGGCGACCACCGTGCCCGACAGCGTGGTGCGCCGCCAGGCGAGCCGGGTCCGTTCGGGCTGGAGGCCGGGATCACGGTCGAGGTCCCGCGGCCCTGGATCTCCGGAGCCGGGCGGAGGGCCGGCCGGGGTGTTCACCCCTCCCACCCCACGAGCACCACCAGGACCATGGCGACCGCCACCACCGCGACGACGAGGCTCAGCAGGGCCGGGAACCGGGACACCGGCAGGTCCTCGCCGCGGCGCATGGCCCGCTCGCAGCGCACCCAGTGGTTGACGGCCCGCAGGGAGCACAGCACACCCGCGGCCAGCAGGGCGAGCGCCAGCCCCACCCGCCAGCCCCAGCGCAGGTCCGGCAGGAACTGGTCCACGGCGAAGCCGCCGCCGATCAGTGCGAGCGCGGTGCGCAGCCAGGCCAGGAAGGTGCGTTCGTTCGCCAGCGAGAACCGGTAGTCGGGCGTCTCGCCGTCCTCCCGGACCTCGGCGGGCGCGAACCACACCCGGACGTTCCGCACGAACTCGATCACGTGCGCGACCTTACCCGTCGGCCCGGCGCGTCTCCGCTTCAGCCGCTCCGGCCGCTCCGGCCGTTCCTGCCGCTTGGGCCGCTCCTGCGGCTCCGGCCGCTTCAGCCGTTCCGGCCGCCGACCGGAACGCCTTGAGCCGCTCGTATGCCGCCAGCCCGTCCGGGACCCATTCCCACTCGCCGAGGCGGCGCTCGACCTCCTCCTCGGGGACGAAGTCGTACCAGGCCACCTCCTCGGCCTGCGGCCGTACCGGCAGCTCGCAGCGGACCTCGTAGACCGCCGCCCACCAGCTCCCTCTGCGGCCGTCGTCGTAGAGGAACGTGAAGAGGTACCGCGGCTGCGGCAGGCCGGTCACCCCCAGTTCCTCCTCGGCCTCGCGCAGGGCCGCCGTGTCGTAGGACTCGCCCGCGCCGACGACCCCGCCGACGAACATGTCGTACAGGGAGGGGAAGACCAGCTTGGTGGCGGTGCGCCGGTGCACGAAGACGCGGCCCTCGGCGTCCCGGGCCTCGATGAACACACAGCGGTGGCGCAGCCCCCGGGCGTAGGCCTCGCCGCGCGGGGACCGGCCGACGACCCGGTCGTTCTCGTCGACGATGTCGATGATCTCGTCAGCAGAGCTCATGCCCCTCATCCAAGCAGGGGCGTGCGTCCGTGAAGCGCGGGGCCCGTCAGGGCGAGGCCGGGCTCACGGCGGCCGCGGCCACCGGTGTCCGCCGCGGCGCTCCCTGCGGCATCGCCGGGTGCAGTCCGAGCAGCACGATCCCGGCGACCACCGCGAGCAGGCCACCGGCCTCCCAGCTCAGCGCCACCGCGTCGGTGCGCAGCCGGTCGCCCAGGAAGCCGACGCCGCAGACGATCCCGGCGAGCGGCTGGGCCGCGGTCAGGGCCGGCAGCGACTTGCGCAGGGACGCGGTCTCGAACGCGCTCTGCACGAGGACCAGCCCCGTGACACCCAGCGCGAGCACCGCGTACGGCTCCCAGCCGGTGAGCAGTCCGGTGAGGCCGTCCTCGGCCACCTTCTGCCCGCTGATCCGGGTCAGCGCGTCCTGCACGCCGTAGAGCAGCCCCGCGGCCAGGGCCAGCAGCACCGGGCCGGAGCTCAGCCGGGACCGCTTGCCGTGGGTCGTGAGCAGCAGGGCGAGCCCGGTCATGGCTCCGATGATCACCCACTGTCGCACCGGATCGGCCGTCGCGGCGCCGCCTTCCGGCCGGCCGGCCACGATGAACGCGGTCACCCCGCCCGCCAGCAGGAGGAGGCCCGCCCAGCCCTGGCGGCCCAGCGGCTGCCGGGTCTGCCGGCGGGAGAGCGCGAGCGCGAAGAGCAGGTTCGTGGCGAGCAGCGGCTCCACCAGGGACAACTCACCCTGCCCGAGGGCGGCGGCGCCGAGTCCCATGCCGACCACCATCAGCGCGATGCCGCCGAGCCAGCGCGGCACCTTCACGAGGTCGATCAGCAGCCGGAAGGAGAGGAAGTCGCCGAGGGGGGCCCGCTGGGCCGCGTTCTGCTGGAGGACGAATCCGAAGCCCAGACAGCAGGCGGCACCCAGGGCGAGCGCCAGAACTAGAACCGACACGCGGTGTACCTCGATCGTCAGGTCGGGTCACGGTTGCGTAGGGGCCGACTGTACCGGCCGGCTCCGCCCGGCGCGCCCGTACGTCCTGCCATCGTCGGGGCCGGCGGCCCACCGCGCTATGACGTACGCCACAAAGGGGCGAAAGGGAAAAATCGGATGGATGGGCCCCTGGCCCCTCACGCCACTCAGATCACAAAACCCTCACAAGTGGCGGCAGTTGACGCGTGTAACGCCCCGGCGACCCTTGACGGCAACCATTGGCTGAGGGTTGGCTGTGCGTGATCAGCTCATGGCAATGCGCACACCCGCGCTCCCTCAGCCGCCGTGAGCCGAAACACCAGAAGAGCGCGTGAGGAAGTCCCGCGGTGCCCCCACCCCCGCCTCCCCTCGGCCGTGGCCGCAGACGTGCGTCGCAGACCTTCGACGAGGCCCTCGACGACGCCGACCTCGTGGCGGCCCGGTCCGCGCTCGCGCAGGGCCGCTGGCAGGTCGCCCGCTCACTCCTGGTGCACACCGGCGACGACTGGGACCGGCGCGGCCACCGGGTCACCGTCCTCGCGCGTGAGTCCTACTGCGCCGCGTGGGCCCGGGAGTGGCTGCTCGCCGAACCCGAGTCCGCCGACGCCGCCGTGCTGCTCGCCCTCGCCGAGGTCCGCCGCGTCCTGCACGGCAAGGCCAAGCCGCTCCGCGCCCGGGAGGCCTGCCAGGCCGCCGCCGCCCGTGCCCCCGCCGACCCCACCCCCTGGCTCGGCCTGCTCATGCTGGAGTGCGCGGTGGGCGGCGACCAGGACGTGGTCCGCGGCTTCGAGGCGGTCCGCGCCCGGTTCGCCGACCACCACCATGCCCACCACCTGATGGTCGCCCGGCTCGCCGCACGCCGCATCGAGGCCGGGCCGGACCCGCTGCACGAGGTCTACGACTTCGCCGGCTGGGCCGCCGAACAGGCACCCGCCGACTCCCCGCTCGCCATCCTGCCGGTCATCGCGCACGCCGAGCGCTACCGCGCGCTGGCCGCCGCCGGGTACGAGCCCGCCGACCCGGCCGCCTCCGGCCACTGGACGGGCCGCCGGGCCCGGCAGGTCATGAAGGCGGCCTTCGACTGGTGGCTGGAGTGGGAGCTGGAGGGGCACCCGCGGCGGCTGATCGACCTGAACTTCCTCGCCCACGCCAAGTTCTGCGAGGGACGGGGCGCCGAGGCCGCCGCCCTGTTCCACCGCATCGGGCGCCACGCGACCCCGGCCCCCTGGTCCTACCCGGACCGCGACCCGCACGCCGCCTTCGCCGCCGCCCGCGCCGGCGCGCTCGGCACGGCCTGACCACCCGATCCGAAGAGTGAGGACGCTCCCCCGATGACCACGGACAGTTCGAGAACGAGCACAGCCGCCCCCGGCGGCATCAGTACGTTCAAGGGGCAGGAGCGTGCCCTGCGCGCCGACCGGCTCGGGACCGGCGGGCTGCTGCTCTCCGTCCTCGCCGCGACCGCCCCCCTCATGGTCGTCGCGGGTGTCATGCCCACCACATTCGCGGTGATGGGCATCGTCGGCCAGCCGCTGCTCTTCGTCCTCCTCGGCGTCGTCCTCATCCTGTTCAGCATCGGCTACGCCGAGATGAGCCGGCACGTCCACAACGCGGGCGCCTTCTACGCCTACATCTCACGGGGCCTCGGCGGCACCGCAGGCGCGGGCGCCGCCCTGGTGGCCCTGGTCGCCTACAACGCGCTCCAGATCGGCATCTACGGCATCTTCGGCTTCGAGGTCTCCGGGCTCCTCGCCACCTACGCCGAGGTGGAGATCGCCTGGTGGATACCGGCCCTCCTGGCCGCCCTCGCCGTCGGCCTGCTGGGCTGGCTCAAGATCGACGTCAACGCCCGGGTGCTCGGCGTGCTCCTGGTCATCGAGGTGCTCCTCGTCGTCGTCTTCGACGTGGCCGCCATCGCCGACCCCGGCGCGCAGGGACTGTCCCTGCACGCCTTCGACCCCGACACCCTCACCGGCGCGGGCGTCGGCACCGCGCTGTGCTTCTGCATCGCCGCGTTCCTCGGCTTCGAGCAGGCCCCCGTCTACGCCGAGGAGACCAGCCGCCCGCACGTCCTGGTGCCGCGCGTGATGTTCCTCGCCGTCGGTGGGGTCGCCGTCTTCTTCGCACTCAGCTCCTGGGCCCTCACCGTCGCCACCGGCCCCTCCGCCATCGTCGGCACCTCCCGCGAGCAGAGCGCCGGACTGCTGTTCTTCCTCACCGAGTCCCGGCTCGGCGGCACCTTCACCGACGTCCTGCACGTCCTGTTCGTCACCGGCATGTTCGCCGCGCTGCTCAGCTTCCACAACGTCGTCGCCCGCTACGCCTTCGCCATGGGCCGCGAGGGCCTCCTGCCCGCCGCGTTCGGCCGCACCAGCGGCGGCAGCGGCGCCCCCGGCACCGGCTCACTGCTCCAGAGCGTGGTGGCCGTCGTGGTCGTCGCCGGCTTCGCCGTTGCCGACGACAAGCCGGTCGGCGACCCGACCGCGCCCGTCCTGCACCTGTTCACCTGGCTGGGCAACATCGGCGCCCTCGGCGTGATCGTGCTGATGGCGGCGGCCTCCCTGTCCGTCGTGGTGTTCTTCGTCCGCCGCGGCGCCGCCGGCACCCAGGCCTGGCGGCTGGTCACCTCCGCGCTGGCGGGCATCGCCCTGCTGGTCATCGCCGGCTACACGGTCAAGGACTTCGAGGTGCTGGTCGGCGCCGGCCCCGACTCCTCGCTGAGCTGGGTGCTGCCCGGCATCATCGGCCTCGCCGCGCTCGCCGGCGTCGTCCTCGGGCTGGTGCTGCGCGCCCGCGCCCCCGAGAGGCACGCCCGGATCGGGCTCGGCAACGAGGCCTTCCAGCTGGACAAGGCGGCCTCGTCCTGAGCGCGGCCCCGTAAGAAGTGGTTACGGAAATCTGACGAGCACCCGCGATCCCTGTCGAACCGGGGCCGCGGGTGCTCGAATGAGTACGTGAACGAGGACGTACACCCGGGTGTGAACGACGAACACCCCGAAGAGCGGGGCACCCCCATCGGCCGCCGCGTCTTCCTCGGCACCCTCGCCCTGGGCGCCGCGGGCGTGGTCGCCGCGCCCCCGCTGCAACGCGGCCTGGAGGGCTTCCTCGGCGGCGCGGCCGACAAGGACCCCACCGGGCTGACCGGCCTGCTCCCCAACGGGGGCGGCTTCCGCTACTACTCGGTCGCCTCGTCCGTGCCCCGCGAGAACGCCCGCACCTACCGCCTCACCGTGGACGGCCTGGTCGACCGACCGGCGACCTACACCCTCCGCGACCTCAGGGCCCTGCCCCAGACCCGCATGGTCCGCGACGTCCAGTGCGTCACCGGCTGGCGCGTCCCGCGCACCCCCTTCGAGGGCGTACGCCTCTCCAGCCTCCTGGACGCCGCCCGCGTCCGCCCCACCGCCAAGGCGGTCCGCTTCACCTGCTTCGACGGCACGTACACCGAGAGCCTCACCCTCGACCAGGCCCGCCGCGCGGACGTCCTGGTGGCCCTGCGCATGCGGGACGAGGACCTCGGCCACTCCCACGGTGGCCCGGTCCGCCTCTACGTGGCGCCCATGTACTTCTACAAGTCCGCCAAATGGCTCTCCGGCATCACCGTCACCGACGAGGTCCGGCCGGGCTACTGGGAAGAGCGCGGCTACGACGTCGACGCCTGGGTGGGCCGCTCGAACGGACGGGACGATGACCCTACGAGCTGACACACCCCCGGCCACGGCCGAGGTGCCCCGCTTCACCCCGGTACAGCGCTGGATCCACCGCACCACCGCCGCGCTGATGGGCCTCTGCGTCGCCACGGCGGCCTGCCTCTACATCCCGCAGCTCGCCGAACTCGTCGGCCGCCGCGACCTGGTCGTCACCCTGCACCAGTGGTCGGGCCTCGCCCTGCCCGTGCCCGTCCTGGCCGGCCTCGCCTCCCGGGCCTTCCGCGCCGACCTCGGCCGCCTCAACCGCTTCGGCCCGCACGACCGCACCTGGCTGCGCGCCGCCCTGCGCCGCGACAGACGCCACGCGTCCCGCCCCGCGGCCAAGTTCAACGCCGGCCAGAAGATCTACGCGTCCTGGATCGCCGGTGCCACCCTGGTCATGCTCGCCACGGGCCTGATGATGTGGTTCACCCACCTCACTCCCCTGCTCTGGCGCACCAGCGCGACCTTCGTCCACGACTGGCTGGCCCTCACCATCGGCATCGTCCTGGCCGGCCACATCGGCATGGCCCTGGCGGACCCGGAGTCCAGGAGGGGCATGCGCACGGGCAGGGTGAGCAGGCAGTGGGCGGACCGGGAGCACCCCCTGTGGCGGCAGTAGAGCGATCAGGGGGGCGGGGAACCGCGCGACAAGCCACGACGCAGGCTGGCGGCGTAGGGCGCGATCCCGGGCCGTACCACCTCGCTCCGCAGCGAGCAGATGTTGATGATCTTTCCGTGGCCGCGTCCCGTCATCCGGCGCGCCGCCTCCCGGCCGACCAGGAAGGCACTGGTCAGGTTGGTGTCCAGGATGCGGTGCCAGTCGGACTCGCCGAACTCCAGCAGCGGGGCCCGCAGTTGCATGCCCGCGTTGTTGACGAGGATGTCGAGCGGGCCCACCCGCTCCTCGACCTCGGCGACCCCCGAGGCCACCGATGATCCGTCGGTCACGTCGAACGCGGCCGTGTGCACCCGGTCGCCGGGCAGCCCGGCGGCGGCCTCGGTGAGCCGGTCCTCGTCGCGCCCGTTCAGCACGACCGTGCAGCCGGCCTCGGCCAGGCCGCGCGCGAGGGCGAGACCGATGCCCCGGCTGGAGCCGGTGACCAGGGCCGTACGGCCGCCGATGTCGAAGAGAGGGTGAGCCGTCATCGTCGCAGCCCTCCTAGATCACGAGGGACAGCAGCAGGACGATGCCGCCCGCGACCACGGAGATGATGCACTCCATGACCGACCATGTCTTCAGGTTCTGCCCGACACTGAGACCGAAGTACTCCTTGACCAGCCAGAACCCGGCGTCGTTGACATGGCTCAGGAAGAGCGATCCGGCGCCGATGGCGAGGACCAGCAGGGCGGTGTGCGTGGTCGACATGTCGGCCGCGAGCGGCGCGACCAGACCGGCGGCCGAGACCGTCGCCACCGTCGCCGAACCGGTCGCCAGCCGGATCGCCACCGCGATCAGCCAGGCCAGCAGCAGCGCCGGGATCGACCAGTCCTCGGAGATCTCCAGCACCATCCTGCCGACGCCGGAGTCGATCAGCGTCTGCTTGAAGCCACCGCCCGCGCCGACGATCAGCAGGATGCCCGCGATCGGCATCAGGCCCTTCTCGACCAGCGGCGAGATCCGCTCCCTGGCGAATCCGGCGGGCCGCAGCAGCGTGAAGATGCCGACCAGCACCGAGGCGAGCAGGGCGATCATGGGGGCCCCGACGACGTCGAAGACCCGCTGCACCATGTTCTCGGGGTCGTCCACGACGATGTCGACCAGGGCCTTGGCGAGCATCAGGATCACCGGCAGCAGCACCGTGAACAGCGTCGCGCCGAAGCCGGGCCGCTTGTCCAGCTCGTCGGAGGCGCGCTGGGGAATCATGTTCTCGGGCGCGGGGACGTCCACCCACCGGGCCGCGTACTTCGAGAACACCGGCCCGGCGATGATCACCGTGGGTATAGCGACCAGGACGCCGAGCGCCAGCGTGATGCCGAGGTCCGCCTTGACGGCGTCGATCGCGACCAGCGGACCGGGGTGCGGCGGCACCAGGCCGTGCATCACGGACAGGCCCGCGAGCGCCGGGATGCCGATGCGCATCAGCGAGTAGTTGCCGCGCTTGGCGACCATCAGCACCACCGGGATCAGCAGCACGATGCCGACCTCGAAGAACAGCGGCAGCCCGATCACGGAGGCGATCAGCACCATCGCCCACGGCATCGACCGGCCGCCGGCCCTGTCGAGGATGGTGTCGACGATCTGGTCGGCGCCGCCGGAGTCGGCGAGCATCTTGCCGAGGATCGCCCCGAGGGCGATCAGCACACCGACGCCGGCGACCGTGGAACCGAGGCCGGTGCTGAAGCTGAGGAGCACCTTGTCCAGCGGCGCCCCGGCGATCGCGCCCAGCGCCAGCGACCCGATGGTCAGCGCCAGGAAGGCGTGCAGCTTGAACTTGGTGATCAGCAGGACGATGACGGCGATGCCCGCCAGGACGGCGATGCCCAGCTGAGCGTGGCCGGCCGAGGTGATCGGCTCGGGTGCGTCCGCTGCCAGCATCTCGACGCTGAGTCTGGTCACGGTGGGGAGATCCCTTGCGTTGGGGAGTCGGGGAGAGGGGCCCGGAAGGGGCTACTGGAGGGGCTCGGGGAGCGAGTCGAGGGCGGCGGACGCCCGTTCGGTGATCTCCTCCGGGCCGCCCGCGACGTCCACTTCGACCCCTGCCTCGTCCGCCGCCAGGGGCTGGAGCGTGGCGAACTGGGAGTCGAGCAGCGCCGTGGGCATGAAGTGCCCCCGCCGGTGCGACATCCGGTCCTCGATCAGCGCGCGGTCCCCCGTGAGGTGCACGAAGACCACGCCCGGCGCGGCGGACCGCAGCCGGTCGCGGTACGACCGCTTCAGCGCCGAGCAGCTGACCACCCCGCCGAGCCCGGCCCGCCCCTGCGCCCACGCGCCGATGGCGTCGAGCCAGGGCAGGCGGTCCTCGTCGGTGAGCGGGGTACCGGCCGACATCTTGGCGATGTTGGCCGGCGGGTGGAAGTCGTCGCCCTCGGCGTAGGGAACGCCGAGCCGGGCCGCGAGCAGGGGACCGATGGTGGTCTTGCCGGTGCCCGCTACGCCCATGACCACGACGACATGGGGGGTGTTCATCGCTGCCTCACTTGTCCGCTGTCCGAGGTCGACACGTGATGTCGACGCCACTGAAACCCATTAGGTACGACGAATTCAAGAGGTCGTCGTTAATAAGTCTGACTTTTTGGCTGCGTGATCCACCCCGTACGCTGAGTGCATGAGCACAGCGGGCCGGGGGCTGCACGGCCACGTACTGGACACCCTCGGCCCCGAGATCACGGCGGGTGACTACCCTCCGGGCAGCGTCCTGCGCACCGACGAGCTCGCCCAGCGTTTCGACGTGTCGCGCTCCGTGATGCGCGAGGCGGTCCGCGTGCTGGAGTCCATGTACCTGGTCGAATCCCGCCGCCGCGTCGGCGTGACGGTCCGCCCGAAGTCCGAGTGGAACGTCTACGACCCCCAGGTCATCCGCTGGCGCCTGGCCGGTGCCGACCGCCCCGGGCAGCTGCGGTCCCTGACGGTGCTGCGCTCGGCGATCGAACCGGTCGCGGCCGGCCTCGCCGCCCGGCACGCCACGGCGCAGCAGTGCGCGGAGCTCACCGAGTGCGCCCTCGGCATGGTCGCCCACTCACGCGGTCACAAGCTGGAGGGCTACCTCCTGCACGACGTCGCGTTCCACCGCGTGATCCTGGAGGCCTCCGGCAACGAGATGTTCGCCCGCCTCGGGGACGTCGTCGCCGAGGTCCTCACCGGCCGCACCCAGCACGACGTGATGTTCGAGGACCCCGACCCGGCCGCCGTCACCCTGCACGTCCAGGTCGCCGAGGCCGTCCGCGCGAAAGACGCGGCCCGGGCGGAGGAACTGACCCGCCGGATCACGGTCGGCGCCCTCCAGGAACTCGACATCCTGGCGCCGTAGCGGCCGCTACGCCAGGAACTCCCCGTCGACGTACACCCAGGACCCGTCGACCCGCTCGAACCGGCTCCGCTCGTGCAGCGACCCGCCCCGGTACGACGCCCGGAACTCCACGGTCCCGGTGGTGTGGAACGCCGAACCGTCGCTCGCGCCCAGGATCTCCAGCCCGGTCCACCGCGTCCCCGGATCCAGCTCCAGGGTCGCGGGCCGCGTCCGCGGGTGCCAGGTCCGCAGGAGATAGCCGGAGTCCCCCTTGACGAAGGCGCAGTACCGCGACCGCATCAACTTCTCGGCGCTCGGCGCGGCGGCGGACCCGGAGTGAAAACGGCCACAGCACGCCTCGTAGGCCTCGGGGAGCCCGCAGGGGCAGGAACGCCTGGTCATCGTCGCCCTTCCTGGGAACGACCGAGGGCCGTGACCTCGCGGTCACGGCCCTCAGTTTCATGTGTCCGAGGGGGGACTTGAACCCCCACGCCCGATAAAGGGCACTAGCACCTCAAGCTAGCGCGTCTGCCATTCCGCCACCCGGACAAGGTGTCTGTCGCGTGGGTTCTCCCCGCGGCGACGACGTAAACATTACCAGGCTTTCCGGGGTGGCCGATCACCCCCCGTTCGCACCCCGGCGAGGCGTGAACGGCCTGTGACGGGCCGGGAGCGCTCTTGGGGTGCGGACGCGGGAGAGGGAGGATGTGGGTGACCCACCAGCAGTGACAGCGGGAGGAAGCACGTGAGCGAGACGGACACGGCCAGCAGCGTCACCGGCGAGGACGAGGTCGTGGACCTCTGCCGCGAGCTGATCCAGATCGACACCAGCAACTACGGCGACCACTCGGGCCCCGGTGAGCGCAAGGCGGCCGAGTACGTCGCCGAGAAGCTCGCGGAGGTCGGGCTCGAACCGCGCATCTTCGAGTCCCACCCGGGCCGCGCCTCCACCGTGGCGCGCATCGAGGGCGAGGACCCCTCCCGGCCCGCGCTCCTCATCCACGGTCACACCGACGTCGTACCGGCCAACGCGGACGACTGGACCCACCACCCCTTCTCCGGCGAGGTCGCCGACGGCTGTGTGTGGGGCCGCGGGGCCGTCGACATGAAGGACATGGACGCGATGACCCTCGCGGTCGTCCGCGACCGGCTGCGCAGCGGGCGCAAGCCCCCGCGCGACATCGTCCTCGCCTTCCTGGCCGACGAGGAGGCCGGCGGCACGTACGGCGCCAAGCACCTCGTCCGCAACCACCCCGACCTGTTCGAGGGGGTCACCGAGGCGATCAGCGAGGTGGGCGGCTTCTCGTTCACCGTGAGCGAGCAGCGCCGGCTCTACCTGATCCAGACGGCCGAGAAGGGCATGCACTGGATGAAGCTCACCGTGGCCGGGACGGCGGGCCACGGGTCGATGATCCACCGGGACAACGCGATCACCGAGCTGTCGGAGGCCGTCGCGCGGCTGGGACGGCACAAGTTCCCGGTGCGGGTGACCAAGACCACCCGCGCCTTCCTCGACGAACTCGGCGACGCGCTCGGCACCGAGCTCGACCCCGAGGACATGGAGTCGACCCTCGCCAGGCTCGGCGGTATCGCCAAGCTCATCGGCGCGACCCTGAGCAACACGGCCAACCCCACGCAGCTCGGCGCCGGCTACAAGGTCAACGTCATCCCCGGCGAGGCGACCGCCCACGTCGACGGACGGTTCCTGCCCGGACACGAGGAGGAGTTCCTCGCCGACCTCGACCGGATCCTCGGCCCGAAGGTGCGCCGCGAGGACGTGCACGCCGACAAGGCCGTCGAGACGACCTTCGACGGGGCGCTGGTGGCGGCGATGCAGTCCGCGCTGCTGGCCGAGGACCCGACCGCCAAGGCGATCCCCTACATGCTCTCGGGCGGGACGGACGCGAAGTCCTTCGACGACCTGGGCATCCGCGGCTTCGGCTTCGTGCCGCTGAAGCTGCCGCCGGAGCTGGACTTCGCCGGCATGTTCCACGGCGTGGACGAGCGGGTGCCGGTGGAGGGCCTGAAGTTCGGCGTGCGGGTGCTCGACCGTTTCATCGACGCGTCCTGAAACAACCCCTGCCACACGGTGATATTCGGTCGCGCGTGCGGAATCTACTGGGAAGAGTGAATGCGACCATAAGCTCGTAGCCTCATTACTCCAGCCTCGTTACAGGTAATGCGATCGCAAGATGGGTCGCTTTGCCAACTAGGAGGAATAATGATCAAGAAGGTCGTCGCTGCTGCGGCTGCCACCGGTGGGCTGGTTCTCGCGGGCGCGGGCCTCGCCGTCGCCGACTCGGGTGCTCAGGGTGCCGCCGTGCACTCCCCGGGCGTCCTGTCCGGCAACGTTGTCCAGGTGCCCGTTCACGTCCCGGTGAACGTCTGCGGCAACACGGTCTCCGTGATCGGCCTGCTGAACCCCGCCTTCGGCAACACCTGCGTCAACAAGTGACGCTTCCCCCTCACTGAGGGGAGTTCCAAGCCATCGGTCCCGGAGCGCGTGCCATGCGCTCCGGGACCGAACGCTTCTTTCGAGGAATTCGAGAAGAATTCGAGACAGGGTCAAAGGCAGGTATTCAGCAATGCGACAGGCTACCCGCAAGGGTCTGATGACCGTGGCGGCCGCGACCGGCGTGATCGCCGCCGCGGGCGGCACCGCGCACGCCGACTCGGGCGCCCAGGGCGCCGCCTCGGGCTCGCCGGGCGTGCTGTCCGGGAACTCGGTGCAGGCCCCGGTGCACGCGCCGGTCAACGTCTGCGGGAACACGGTCAACGTCATCGGCGTGCTCAACCCGTCCGTCGGCAACTCGTGCGCCAACAAGGGTGGTGGATCGTCGTCGGGGGGATACGGCGAACACGGCCACGGCGGGCACGGTGGTCACGGTGGTTCGCACGCGGGCGGGCACGCCGGCGACTCGCCCGGTGTGGGCTCGGGCAACCACGTCCAGGCACCGGTCCACGTGCCGGTGAACGTCTGCGGCAACAGTGTCGACGTGATCGGCGTCGGCAATCCCAGCGCGGGCAACGACTGCTCGAACGGTGGCGGCGGCCACCACCACGGCACTCCGCCCGGCGGCGGCCACGGGACACCCGGCCAGCCGGGCAACCCCGGCAACCCGGGCCACCCTGGCAACCCCGGCGGCCCCGGCACTCCGGGCCAGCCCGGAACGCCCGGCAACCCCGGAACGCCTGGAAACCCGGGCAACCCCGGAACGCCTGGAAACCCCGGCGGTCCCGGTACCCCGGGCCACCCCGGCGGCCCCGGTGAGTCCGGTCACCC
The DNA here is from genome assembly GCF_056436585.1 of Streptomyces sp. NPDC043685. Lineage (NCBI taxonomy): Bacteria > Bacillati > Actinomycetota > Actinomycetes > Kitasatosporales > Streptomycetaceae > Streptomyces > Streptomyces sp. NPDC043685. Next base: position 149,897 of record NZ_JBWKCH010000007.1, read on the forward strand.
CGGCACCCCGGGCACCCCGCCCGCCACCGGTGTGAACACCCCCGGCGGCTCCTCGCACGGCAACCAGCCGGGCGGCCAGTTCATCACCCAGCCGAAGGGCGACGCCCAGCTCGCCGCCACCGGCAGCGACCTGCCGCTCGGCCTCACCCTCCCGGCCGGCGCGGGCGCGCTGCTGGCGGGCGCGATCCTCTACCGCAAGGCGCGCGCCTCGGCCTGACACGCCCCCGCACAACGGAGCGGGCCCCGCCGCCGCGGGGCCCGCTCCGTCATGTGCTTCTCCCTGTGCCCGTCTCAGCTCACCACGTGGCCCGTACCTGGCGGATGATCCTCCGACGCAACCGCACCTTGCGGCTGCCGTCGCGCAGCAGGCTCAGACGGTGCAACTCCCAATGTCCGTACTCCGCGTGGTCCGTCAGCAGACGTGCCGTCTCCTTGCGGGAGACCCCGCGCGGCACGTACACGTCGACAAATTCGTATTCCGGCATCGCATCTATTGTGCGGGCTGGGGCCAGGTACGGATAGCGTCTGCACTATGTCTGATGCTGCGCAGTCCACCGCTGCCGAGGTACGCGCCGCCGCCGAGGCGGTCAAGACCGCGCTCGACCGCCACCTTGCGGCGGTCGAACGCAGGTCGGGGGAGGACGACCCGGCCGTCTACGAGGCGTTCAACCAGCTGGCCGCGGCCGCAGAGGTGTACGACGAACTGCTCTACGACCGCTACGACGAGGTCACCCCCTTCGAGATCCCCGGTGCGGAGGACGCGCTGCCTCCGTACACCGGCCCCGAGGAACCGAACGCGCTGAGCGTGCTGATCCGCCGCGACTATGCCGTCGTCGAACCACAGCGGCTGCTGGCACAGGCGCAGCGGATCGAATCGGCGGAGGGCGACGACGTCGCCGCGGCCTCCGGGACGGTGCACGGCGCGCTGGGGCTGCTGTTCGGTGAGTTCGAACCCGACGAGGTCGCCTCCCGGCACAAGGAATTCGGGCTGGAGGAGGGCGACTCCACGCTCTGGGTGACGGCCGCTGACGAGCCGGCCGAGCCCGGTGAGTGGCTTCAGGCGCCGTTCGAGCAGGTCGACCCCCAGCAGGTGGTCTGCCGCTTCGACGTCAGCGCCGTCTTCGACGACGAGGACGACGAGGACGGCGACGAGCTCGACGAGCTCGACAGCGACCTGGACGAGGACGAGGACCTGGAGCCGCTGGACGCGGACCGCCGCTGAGCGCACCCGGAGGCGATCACGAGGGGGTGGGTCACGGGCCGAGGCCCGTGACCCACCCCCTCGTCACGTGCCGCTGATCTGGGGGGCGAGCAGCACCGGGAGCCGGGTCGTCCGCGGCTTGGCCGGAACCTCGGCCACGGCCCGGGGGAGTGCCTGGTCCACGCCGTGCACCACGGACAGATGCCGGTCGGCCCGGCCGAACGCCGTGTACACCCACGGCCGGCTGAGCGCCTGCGCCGCATCACCGGGCAGCACCACGACCACCGCGGGCCACCGGCTCCCCACGGCCTGGTGCGCGGTCAGCGCCCAGGCGTGCCGAACGGACTGCTCCACCCGCTCCTTCGGCACGACGACGGCCTCGCCCTCGCACGACAGGTGCAGCCCCTCGGCGTCCGCCGTCACCACACGGCCCGGCACCGCACGCCCCGGGACGGGGGAGTGGACGATCCGGTCACCGGGGTCGAACCCGCCGAAGCGACCCGGGCCCGGGTTGAGCCGCTCCTTCAGCGCCGCGTTCAGCACACGCGTCCCGACCGCTCCGCCGTGCCCCGGCGTGATGACCTGGGTCTCCTCGGCCGGTACGCCGATCGCTCGGGGCACCGAATCCACGACGAGCTGCACCGTCCGGTGCACGGCCTCGCCCGCGTCCCGCACCGGCACGATGACGACTTCCTTGCCGGGGGCCTCGACCTGGTTCAGCTCGCCGACGCCGATCCCGGAGACGAGCTCGCCCAGCGGTCCCGGATCCGGCCGCCGCGAGGCCACGTGGGGGCAGATCCGCGCCGCGAGCAGATCCGCGAACACCCGGCCCGGCCCCACGGACCACAGCACCGAAGGGTCCCCGGCCAGCACCAGCCGCGCCCCGTCCGGCAGCGACTCCGTCAGCAGGGCGGCCGCCTCGACGTCCAGCTGCGGCGCGTCGAGCACCACGAGGAGGTCGAGGTCGAGGGCGCCCTCCGCGTCCCGGCCTGGTCCTTCCCGCCCCGCGAGGAGCCCGGAGACGGTGGCGACGGGGGAGTCGGGGGAGCCGCCGGGTGTCTCGTCCGTTCGCCCCGGGCCGTCCGCTGCCGGGCCGGACCGGCGCAGCAGGGCCGCGAAACGGTTCCGGCCGACCGGGCCGTGGGCGGCCGCCCAGGCCCGCAGCCCGAGGGACCGGGCGGTGGCCAGCAGGGCGGCGGGCTCGGCCAGCGACGCCTCGCCGCCGGTGTGGAGCACCAGGCCGTGGCCGGCGACCGCGCGGATCAGCTCCGCCGCCGACCCCCGGGCCGCGGCGGCACGCTCCCAGTCCTCGGCCGAACCGTCCTGCTTGGGAGCCGAGTTGACCAGCCGGGCCAGGCCGTCGGCCAGGCTCTCCTCCGCCAGCGCGTACCGCTCCAGCCCGACCAGGACACGGACCGGACGCTCCTCGTCCTCCTCCGCGCTCTCCCCGACGCCCGGGGCCGGGGCGGCGGCCCGCTCCTCCAGGGCGTCCTGGAAGACCAGCGCCTCACCTTCCGCGATCGCGTCCTGCACGGCACTGTCGGGTTCCGGAACCCCCCGCTGGGCCAGGGCCGCGAGGAGGGCCGGCATCTCCAGGGCGGTGTGCCCGGCCAGCGCCGCCTGTTCCAGGAGCCAGCCGGTCAGGGCCCGGCCACGCCGCTCGTCGTCCGGGCCGCACTCGGCGCCGAGCAGGGCCCGCGCGAATCCGTCGGCCTGCTCGGGCCGCACGCCCGGGATCCTCAGCAACTGCCAGGGGTCGGCGCGCAGCTGTTCGTCCGCGCCCTCGCCGAGGGCGGTCGCGATCTGCGTCGCGAGCGCCTCCGGGGCGCCGCCCTCGCCGAGCACCTGCGCCACGGCCCGGACCGCCTCCGGCGCGGGTGCCGCCGGTACGGCGGTGGGCTCGGGCGCCACCGGCTGCGGCCGCCGCTCCGGTTCGGGGGCAAAGCGGCGGGGAGCGGGCCGGGGCTCTTCGAACACCGTGGCCACCGGCTTGTCACCGCTCTCGACGGCTCGTACGGCCGCGAGCAGGTCCGCGGCCTTGCCGCTCAGCTTGGTACCGGCCGCGATCGGGCTCTTCTTCTCGGCCTTGCGCTGCTCGATGCGCTCCCGCTCGATCTGCTGGGCGAGCAACTCGGCCTCCGCCTCGGACAGCTGCCCGGGCCCTGCCGCCGGGGCGTCCTCGCCGCCGGATCCCTGCCCGGCATCGGCTCCAACGCCCTGGGCGCCGGACTCCTGCCCCGCGCCGCCTTCACCGTCTTCGCCGCGGGACTCCTGCCCGTCCCCGGCCCCGACACCTTGCTGCCCGCGCCCGTCCCCGGCTTCGACGCCTTGGTCCTCGTGCGGCCCGTCTTCGTCCCCGGCTTCGACGCCTTGGTCCTCGTGCGGCCCGTGCCCGTCCCCGGCTTCGACGCCTCGGTCCTCGTGCGGCCCGTCTCCAACGCCTGCTTCGACGCCTCGGTCCTCGTCCCCGTGACCGGCATCGCCTCCGGCCCCGTGGGTACCGGGCTCCTGCCCGTCACCGGCATCACCACCCCGGGCCACAGGCTCCTGCCCGGCGTCCTCGCCCCGGGGCTCCCCCTCGGCCTCCTGACCAGCCCCCGCCTCGCCCTGCGCCGCCGGTGCGCCGACGACCTCGGCCCCGCCCCGCGCCGCCGACGTGCTTCCGGCGCCCGGCGTCCCCGGCTCGGCTTCCTCCGTGGTCTCGGGCTCCGTGCTCACAGCGTGCTCCAGTCGTGATCGGGATAGCGGTGCACGGGCGCCGACACATCGTCGAGCGCCCGGCAGATCTCGTCAGGAAGACTAAGGGTCTCCACTGACAATGCCGCCGTGAGCTGCTGCGCGTTGCGCGCGCCGACGATCGGCGCGGCCACGCCCGGCCGGTCGCGGACCCACGCCAGGGCCACCTGGAGCGGCGTCACCGCCAGCCCGTCCGCCGCGGTCGCCACGGCGTCCACGATGCGGCTCGCCGTGTCGTCGAGGTACGGCGCGACGAACGGCGCGAGGTGCTCCGAGGCACCGCGTGAGTCCGGCGGTATGGAGTCGCCCCGGTACTTGCCCGTCAGCACTCCGCGCCCGAGCGGTGAGGACGGCAGCAGCCCCATGCCCAGGTCCAGCGCGGCCGGCAGCACCTCGCGCTCGACACCGCGCTGCAACAGGGAGTACTCCAGCTGCGTACCGGCCAGACGGGTCCTGCCGGGTGCCGAGAGCTGCCAGGTCGCGGCCTTGGCCAGCTGCCAGCCGCAGAAGTTGGAGACGGCGGCGTAGCGGGCACGCCCGCTGGAGACGGCCAGGTCGAGAGCCTGGAGGGTCTCCTCCAGCGGGGTGTCCGGGTCGAACGCGTGCACATGCCACAGGTCGACATGGTCGGTGCCGAGCCGGGAGAGCGAACCGTCCAGCGCGGCGAGCAGATGGCCACGCGACCCGTCGAAACGGCGGTCGGGATCCGGCACGCTGCCGGCCTTGGTCGAGATGACCAGGTCGCGCCGGGGCACCAGGCCGTCCATGAGCCGGCCGAGCAGGTACTCGGCCTCACCGTCGCCGTACACGTCCGCGGTGTCGACGAGGGTCCCGCCCGCTTCCCAGAACGTCTTCATCAGGTCAGCGGCGTCGTGCTCGTCGGTGTCCCGCCCCCAGGTCAGGGTGCCGAGCCCGATCCGGGACACACGAAGGCCGGTGCGGCCGAGATGCCTCTGCTCCATGAACGCCGAGATTACTGGCCAGAACCTGCGGTGTGGGTGGCCGCGGACCACCGATTTCCAGGAACGGGACCGTGGGGTTCGCTGATCCGCCGGTGACCGGTGCCCTCGGCTAGCACGTGCCGTCGGACACCTGAAGGCCCTTGTTCGCGCCCGCCGTTCGGTTCACCACGGCCGGCACGCAGGAGGCGGTGTCCGCGCGGAACGTGTACGGGAGGGTGACGGTGGTGTTCGACTTCGGGTCGGGTCCGGCCGGGTGGTTCTCGCTGCCGGGGCTCGACCAGGTCACGTTGTCGAAGATGTTGCCGCCGACCTGCCAGTATCCGGCCTCGTCGGTGTAGAAGGTGCCGAGGACGTCCTTGGAGTCCTCGAAGTAGTTGTTGTCCACCCGGGCGCGGGCGCCGGCCCGGGAGTTGATGCCGGACTCGTTGAGGCGCACGTAGTGGTTGTTGTACATGTGCGCGATGCCGCCGCGCAGCAGCGGGGCGCGGGAGTCGATGTTCTCGTAGCGGTTGTGGTGGTAGGTGATGAACCCGTTCGACCGGTCGCTCTCGCTGCTGCCGACCAGGCCGCCGCGGCCCGAGTTGCGCAGGACGCTGTAGGACAGGGTCACGTACTGGGTGTTGTTCTTCATGTCGAACAGGCCGTCGTAGCCCTCCGACTCACCGCCCGAGGCCTCCAGGGTGGTGTGGTCGACCCAGACGTTGCGGACGTTGCTCTCCATGCCGATGGCGTCGCCGCCGTTGGACGTGGGGGAGCCCGACTTCTTGACGTTCCGGACGGTCACGTTCTGGATGACGATGTTCTTCGATTCGCGGATGTGGATGCCCACTTGGTCGAAGACTGCCCCGCTGCCGACCCCGACCAGGGTCACGTTGCTGACCTTCTTGAGTTCGATCACGCCGTCGGCGGTGTCACAGCCGCTGCCGGAGGCCTTCTTGGTGTTGGCGTGGTTGATGGTTCCCGTGACCTCGATGACGATCGGGGTGCTGGTGCTCGCCCGGCCGCACAGGGCCTGGTGGATCCCCGTGCCCGTGGTGGCCCTGACGATCCGGCCTCCCGCTCCGCCGGTGGTTCCGCCGTTCTGGGTCGCGTAGCCGGTGGCCGCGCCGGTCGCCGCCGACGCCTCGGGCGTCGACACCAGGGTGCCGGTCGCGGCGGCGAGGGCCAGCGTGGCCAGGGTCGCGTGGAGCCTCAGGGGAAGTGCTCGCTTCATCGTGCCTCTCCGTTCGCCTTCGGACGGTGGTGAGAGAAAGCGCTTTCCAGCGAAAGGTACGAACTTGCCGTGGACGCGTCAATGGTCGTGTCCATGATTTCTGTTCACTCATCTAAACGCCGGACCGGCCGTGGCCGTGTACCTCGCCCCGCCCCCCGCGCTAAGGTGCCCGCACAGGCACGTTACTGATCGGTAAGGGGATGCGGCATGCAGCTCGGTATCAACCTCGGCTACTGGGGTGCCGGAATGGACGCGGACAACCTGGCCGTCGCCCAGGAGGCCGATCGGCTCGGCTACGCCGTCTGCTGGGCCGCCGAGGCCTACGGCTCCGACGCCGCCACCGTACTGAGCTGGGTCGCCGCCCAGACCGAGCGCATCGACGTCGGCTCGGCCATCTTCCAGATCCCGGCCCGCCAGCCCGCCATGACCGCCATGACGGCCGCCACCCTCGACTCCCTCTCCGGCGGCCGCTTCCGCCTGGGTCTCGGCGTCTCCGGCCCGCAGGTCTCCGAGGGCTGGTACGGCGTCAAGTTCGACAAGCCGCTCGCCCGCACCCGCGAGTACGTCGAGATCGTCCGCAAGGCCATGACCCGCGAGCGGCTGTCCTACGAGGGGCAGCACTGGACGCTGCCCCTGCCCGGCGGCCCGGGCAAGCCGATCAAGCTGACCGTGCACCCGCAGCGCGAGCACATCCCGCTGTACATCGCCGCGATCGGCCCGAAGAACCTCGAGCAGACCGGCGAGATCGCCGACGGCGCCCTGCTGATCTTCCCGTCCGCCGAGCACCTCGAGGACACGACGATCACGCACCTGCGCGCCGGGCGCGAGAAGGCCGGCAAGACCCTCGACGGGTTCGACGTCTGCCCGACCCTGCCGCTCGCGGTCGGCGACGACAAGGACGTGGCCGCGCTCGCCGACACCTTCCGCCCCTACACCGCGCTGTACGTCGGCGGCATGGGCAGCCCCAAGCAGAACTTCTACAACCAGCTCGCCCAGCGCATGGGTTACGAGCGGGAGGCGGCCGAGATCCAGAGCAAGTACCTCTCCGGCGACAAGCAGGGCGCCGCTGCCGCCGTGCCGCACGACCTGATCGACAAGACGACCCTGCTCGGTTCCGTGGACCGCATCGCGGACCGGATGAAGGCCTACGCCGCCGCCGGGGTCACCACCCTGTCGCTCGCCCCGGCGGGCTTCACGCTCGATGAGCGGCTCGCGTCGCTGCGCGCCGGCACGGAGGCCCTGGAGCGCGCCGGACTCGCCTAGGGTCTGGAGGTTTCCGCGGCCGTGGTGGGGGCTCGGGGGTCTTCCCCGCCACGGCCGTCACGCGGAACAACGCGCCGGGCCGCCGGTGGTTACGGCAGCCCGCCCGCACCAGGCCCGGGGACGCCCGCCCGCACGTCCTCCATTCGGCGCAGTTGTCCCTCACCCCTGTTGCAGCACCCTCCACCCCGCACTTGACTCGTTCTTCGCGGAACCCTGCGGAAGGCCGCAGTACGCCCACGCGCGCGGGAGAGGTGCCCACGATGCTTTCGGCCAAGAGTCTGTTCCAGGAGATCCTCGACAACGACGAGTCCTTCGCCCTGTTCTGCTCCATCGCCGCGAGCGGCGAGTCCCAGGGCGGCTGGGAGAACGCCCGTATCGCCGCGCTCGTCCCGGAAGCCGAGCGCGCGCTCGCTCCCAAGATCGGCCGGCACGGCGCCGACGAGGACAAGCACGGCCGGATCTTCAACGCCCTGATGAAGAAGCGCGGTCTCGACCCCGTCCCGGTCCCGCCGGAGACCGACTACACCATGCTCCTGGAGAAGAACGGCATCGGCCTCGCGCACGAGCAACTCAGGCGCGACGAGCGGCTCACGGTCCAGGACATCGTCACCTACCTCTCGCACAGCAGAGTCACCGAGCAGCGCGCCTCCGAGCAGATGGACCTGCTCCGCAAGCACTTCGCCGACCATCCCGACATCGGCCGCGCGGTCCGGCAGATCTCCGACGACGAGGACAACCACCTCGCCTACTGCCACGAGGAGCTGCTGCGCTTCGCCTACGCGGGCCACGGCCGGGCCATCCAGCGCACCCTGCGCGCGTGCGCGCTCGCCGAGATCCGGATCTACCGGGACGTCAGCCTCGCCGTCATGGCGCACATGGGCCGCATCCTCGGCTGGTCCAAGGCCAAGTCGGCGGTGCTCGCGGCCGGCATCCACGCCGTGTACGCCTACGAACGCGCCGGCGGCTGGCGCCGCATGGTGTCGCTGGAGACGCCCGAGCGCCGCAACGCCCTCGGCGGTCCCGCGGCCCCGGAGCCCGAGTTCGCCTGAGCCGGCCCGGCTACAGCCACCCGCGTCGCTTGAACAGCCGGAAGATCATCACCTCCAGGGCGGCCATCACGACGAGCAGGGCCGGATAGGACCAGACCCAGCGCAGCTCGGGCATGTGGTCGAAGTTCATGCCGTAGATCCCCGCCAGCATCGTGGGGATCGCGGCCATGGCCGCCCAGGCGGAGATCTTCCGCATGTCGTCGTTCTGCCGGACGCTCATCTGCGCCAGGTGCGCCGAGAGGATGTCCGACACCAGCCGGTCCAGGTTCTCCACGGAGTCGTTCACCCGCGTGAGGTGGTCGTTGACGTCGCGGAAGAAGGGCCGGGCGCGGTCGTCCACGAAGGGCACCGCCACACCGGACGTCGCCGTGCCCGCCAGCCGGCTCATCGGCGGGGCCAGCGGGCCGGTCGCCCGGCGGAACTCCAGGACCTGCCGCTTGAAGTCGTAGATCCGGGAGGCCGTGTTCCGCGAGCCCCCGCCGTCCGGCGAGAACACCTCCGCCTCCAGCCCCTCCAGGTCGGTCTGGAGCTCGGTCGCCACGTCCAGATAGTGGTCGACGGTGGCGTCGGCGACCGCGTACAGCACGGCCGTGGGCCCTTTGACCAGCAGCTCCGGCTCCTGTTCGAGCCGGTGGCGCACGGCCCTGAGCGGGGAGCCCTCGCCGTGCCGGACGGTCACCACGAACGAGTCACCGAGGAAGATCATGATCTCGCCGGAGGAGACGGTGTCGCTCTGCGGCTCGTACGCCACCGGCTTGAGCACCACGAAGAGCGAGTCGTCGTACACCTCGAGCTTGGGCCGCTGATGGGCCTTGAGGGCGTCCTCGACGGCCAGCGGGTGCAGCCCGAACTCCCGGGTCACATGCTCGAACTCGCCCTCGGTCGGCTCGTGCAGCCCGATCCACACGAACCCGCCCGCCGTGCGGGCCTCGCCCAGGGCGTCGGAAAGGTCCTCGGGCCCTTCCGTCCGCTGTCCGTCGCGGTAAATGGCACAGTCCACGATCACGAGGCGAGTCTCCCGTCACTCGAACGACACCGCACGCGCGCGTGCGCCTACGCTGGAGCGCATGCCCACGTTGATCCTGGTCAGGCACGGACGCTCCACCGCCAACACCGAGGGACTGCTCGCCGGCTGGACCCCCGGCGTCTCCCTCGACGAGCGCGGTGCCGCACAGGCCGCCGCGCTCCCGGGGCGGCTGGCCGGACTGCCCCTCGCAGAAGTCGTCACCAGCCCGCTCCAGCGGTGCCAGGAGACCGTCCGGCCGTTGCTCGAGGCCCGGCCGGAGCTGAGCCCGCACACCGACGAACGCATCGGCGAGTGCCACTACGGCGACTGGTCCGGACGCAAGCTCGCCGAACTCACGGACGAGCCGCTGATGGAGGTGGTGCAGGCGCACCCCTCCGCGGCGGCCTTCCCCGGCGGGGAGTCCATGCGCGCCATGCAGACCCGCGCCGCCGAGGCCGTACGCGAGTGGAACGCGCGCGTGGAGCGCGACCACGGCCCGGACGCCGTCTACCTCATGTGCTCGCACGGCGACATCATCAAGTCGCTCGTCGCCGACGCGCTCGGACTCCACCTCGACCTCTTCCAGCGGATCTCCGTCGACCCGTGTTCCGTCACCGCGATCCGCTACACCCGGCTGCGGCCCTTCCTCGTCCGGCTCGGCGACACCGGCGACTTCACGTCCCTGGCACCGCGCGAGGAACCGCCGGGCGGCGAGGCCGAAGTCGGGGGTGGTGCGGGCGCACCGTGATCGTTCGCCGCAGTAGGGTGAAGCGGTCGCAGCAGTGCCGTGCTCATACGGTTCCCACGATTCCAATGGAGACAGGACGTGTCCCGTCAGGTGTTCCTCTACGACCATCCGGAGCGTTTCGTGGCCGGTACGGTCGGACTGCCCGGGCGCCGTTCGTTCTACCTCCAGGCCTCCGCCGGCTCCCGCGTGACCAGCGTGGCCCTGGAGAAGACCCAGGTCGCCGCGCTCGCCGAGCGCATGGACGAACTGCTCGACGAGGTCGTACGCCGTAGCGGCGGCAGCGCCCACGTCCCCGCCGTCGCCCCCTCGGACACCGACACCGCCCCGCTGGACACCCCCATCGAGGAGGAGTTCCGGGTCGGCACCATGGCGCTCGCCTGGGACGGCGACGAGCAGCTCATGATCGTCGAGGCGCAGGCGCTCGTGGAGCTCGACGCGGAGTCCGAGGAGGACCTCGCCGAGGCCGAGGAGCGGCTGCTCCAGGACGAGGAGAACGGGCCCCCGATGCTGCGGGTCCGCCTCACCGGCGCGCAGGCCAGGGCCTTCGCCAAGCGCGCCCTCGACGTCGTCAACGCCGGGCGGCCGCCGTGCCCGCTGTGCAGCCTCCCGCTCGACCCGGAAGGACACGTATGTCCGCGCCAGAACGGATACCGCCGCGGAGCGTGACCCCGCCACCGGACGCCGCCGAGCTGCTCGCCCGGGGTGAACTGACCGTCCGCGGACGCATCCGTGAGGCCTCCAACGCGGCCCTGTACTGCACGGTGGCGTACGACGGCCGGGAGGCGGCCTGCGTCTACAAACCGGTCGCGGGGGAGCGGCCGTTGTGGGACTTCCCCGACGGGACGCTGGCCCAGCGCGAGGTCGCCGCGTACGAGGTCTCCGAGGCGACCGGCTGGGGCCTGGTGCCGCCCACCGTGCTGCGCGACGGGCCCTACGGCGAGGGCATGTGCCAGCTGTGGATCGAGGTGGCGCCCGAGGCGGAACTGCTCGCCCTGGTCGACGGCGAGGAACCGGAGCCGGGCTGGAAGGCGATCGGCTTCGCCGAGGTCGGCGAGGGACGCACCGCGCTCCTCGTGCACGCCGACGACGAACGGCTGCGGCGCCTCGCGGTGCTGGACGCCGTGATCAACAACGCCGACCGCAAGGGCGGGCACCTGCTGCCCACCGGTGAGGGACGGCTGTACGGCATCGACCACGGGGTCACCTTCAACGCCGAGAACAAGCTGCGGACCCTGCTGTGGGGCTGGGCGGGGGAACCCCTGCCCCAGGAGGCCCTGGACGTCCTCGTCGACCTCGGGAAGGGCCTTGCGGAGGGCGGGACGCTCGCCGCGCGGCTCGAACCGCTGATCACCGGCGCCGAGATCGACGCCACCCGGGCGCGGGTCGCCGCCCTGCTCGCCTCGGGGACCCACCCGGAGCCGAGCGGTGAGTGGCCGGCGATCCCCTGGCCACCCGTGTAGCAGCACAGACACCCGGAATACCGCAAGAGCGCCTTCTCGGCCGTGTGGCCCGCTCCCGTTCGTATCCGGAACTTCAGTCCGGTTAGGCTCATGGCATGCATGCCTGGCCCGCTTCCGAGGTCCCCGCCCTGCCTGGTCAGGGCCGCGACCTGAGGATCCACGACACCGCGACCGGCGGCCTCGTCACCCTCGACCCCGGTCCCGTCGCCCGTATCTACGTCTGCGGCATCACGCCGTACGACGCCACGCACCTGGGACACGCGGCGACCTACAACGCGTTCGACCTCGTGCAGCGCGTGTGGCTCGACACCAAGCGGCAGGTTCACTACGTCCAGAACGTCACCGACGTCGACGACCCCCTCCTGGAGCGGGCGCAGCGCGACGGCGTCGACTGGGCCGCCCTCGCCGAGAAGGAGACGGCCCTCTTCCGCGAGGACATGACGGCCCTGCGGATGCTGCCGCCGCGGCAGTACATAGGCGCCGTCGAGGCCATACCCGGGATCGTCCCGCTCGTCGAGCGGCTCCGGGACGCCGGCGCCGCCTATGAGCTCGACGGGGACGTGTACTTCTCCGTCGAGTCCGACCCGCACTTCGGCAAGGTCTCGGGCCTCGACGCCGCGGCGATGCGGCTGCTGTCCGCCGAGCGCGGCGGCGACCCGGACCGCCCGGGCAAGAAGAACCCGCTCGACCCGATGCTGTGGATGGCGGCCCGTGAGGGCGAGCCCAGCTGGGACGGCGGATCGCTCGGGCGCGGACGGCCCGGCTGGCACATCGAGTGCGTGGCCATCGCCCTGGACCACCTCGGCATGGGCTTCGACATCCAGGGCGGCGGCTCCGACCTCGCCTTCCCGCACCATGAGATGGGCGCCTCGCACGCCCAGGCCCTCACCGGCGAGTTCCCCATGGCCAAGGCGTACGTGCACGCCGGCATGGTCGCCCTCGACGGCGAGAAGATGTCCAAGTCCAAGGGCAACCTGGTCTTCGTCTCCAGGCTCCGGTACGACGGCGTCGACCCGGCCGCGATCCGGCTGGCGCTGCTCGCCCACCACTACCGCGCCGACTGGGAGTACACCGACCAGGTCCTCCAGGACGCCGTCGCGCGGCTCGGCCGCTGGCGGGCCGCCGTCTCCCGGCCCGACGGGCCCCCGGCCGAGGAGCTCGTCGAGGAGATCCGCGAGGCCCTCGCCGACGACCTGAACGCCCCGGCCGCGCTCACCGCCGTCGACCGCTGGGCCGCCCTCCAGGAGCGGAGCGGCGGCACGGACCTCGGCGCGCCCGGCGTGGTCTCCCGTGCCGTGGACGCGCTGCTCGGCGTGGCGCTGTAGCCGGAAGCCGGACAGAGCCGAAGGGGCGCCTCCCGGCCGGGAGGCGCCCCTTCGGCGTTCGTGCGTCGGTCTCAGTCCTCCGACGACTCGTCGTCGTCCGTGCCCGGCTTGGGCGGTTTCGGCGGGCGAGTGCGGCCCCCGGGGTTGTCCCGCAGGTACGACGTGCTGTCGCTGCCGTCGGCCGTGGCGTGGCCGCCCGTCGCGGGCGGTCCGCCACCGTCGCGGCGCCGCAGATAGCGCTCGAACTCCCGGGCGATCGCCTCGCCCGACGCCTCCGGCAGCTCGGCGGTGTCCCGGGCCTCCTCCAGCGACTGGACGTACTCGGCGACCTCGCTGTCCTCGGCGGCCAGCTGGTCCACGCCGGTCTGCCAGGCGCGCGCGTCCTCGGGCAGCTCGCCCAGCGGAATGCGCACGTCGATCAGGTCCTCCAGGCGGTTCAGGAGGGCCAGCGTGGCCTTCGGGTTGGGCGGCTGCGACACGTAGTGCGGCACCGCCGCCCACAGGGAGACGGCCGGGACGCCCGCGTGCGTGCAGGCCTCCTGGAGGACACCGACGATGCCCGTGGGGCCCTCGTACTTGGTCTCCTCCAGGTCCATGCGGCGGGCCAGGTCCGGGTCGGACGTCGTGCCGCTGATCGGAACCGGACGGGTGTGCGGGGTGTCGCCCAGCAGGGCGCCCAGGACGACCACCAGTTCCACCCCCAGTTCGTGCGCGAAGCCGAGCAGTTCGTTGCAGAACGAACGCCACCGCATGGACGGTTCGATGCCCCGGACGAGTACGAGATCGCGCGGCTTCTCCCCGCCGACCCGGACCACCGACAGCCTCGTCGTGGGCCAGGTGATCTTGCGGACGCCCGCTTCCATGAACACCGTGGGGCGGTTCACCTGGAAGTCGTAGTAGTCCTCGGCGTCCAGCGCCGCGAACACCTCGCCCTTCCACTCCCTGTCCAGATGCGCGACCGCGGTGGAGGCGGCGTCGCCGGCATCGTTCCAGCCCTCGAACGCGGCCACCATGACCGGGTCGATCAGCTCGGGAACCCCCTCGAGCTCGATCACCCAGTGCCTCCTTCCGACGTGCCCTCGCTTGACCACCCAACCTTACGGCGTGCCGCGGGGGCGCCCGCAGCCCCCTTGCAGGGGGAGTGCCCCCATCACTGCCCCGCCATCCGGCCCTGAACACCCCGGATTCGTCCGAGCGGTGCGCCGGGCCCCGGTCACAACGCGGAGCGCAGCCACTGCTCCACGCTCGCGATGTGCACGGTCGCCCACGAGCGGGCCGCCTCGGCGTCCCGGTCGCGCAGGGCGGCGAGGATGGCCCGGTGCTCGCGCAGGGTGCGGGCGACGGCGTCCTCCTGGGTGAGGCCCCGCCAGATCCGGGCCCGGGTCGTGGGACCCGACAGTCCGTCGAGCAGCGAACAGAGCACGGAGTTGCCCGAGCTGTGCACGATGCCCCGGTGGAACTCCAGGTCGCAGGCGACCAGATCCTCCACGGACGGGTCCTCGCCGAGCCGGTCCAGCTGGGCCGTCAGCGCGTCCAGTTGCTGCTCGCTGATCCGCGCGGCAGCCATCGCCGTGGCGGCCGGCTCCAGGATGCGCCGCACGGCCAGGAACTCCAGGACGGTGTCGTCGCGGTGGAAGTCGACGACGAAACTCAGCGCCTCCAGCAGGAGTTGCGGGTCGAGACTGGTGACGTACGTGCCGTCGCCCTGCCGGACGTCCAGGATGCGGATCAGCGACAGGGCGCGCACGGCCTCCCGCAGGGAGTTGCGGGACAGCCCGAGCCCGGCGGCGAGTTCGCTCTCCTTGGGCAGCCGGTCGCCCGGCCGCAGCGCGCCGGAGACGATCATTCCCTTGATCTTCTCGATCGCCTCGTCGGTGACTGCCATGGCCGGCCTCCCGGTGCGCTCAAGACCTCCGACGTATCGAGGGTCATTATGCGGGTGAGGGAACGCGGAAGGGGCGGCTCCGTCGGCGTGGAGCCGCCCCTTCCGGGTGGGGGCCTTCCGGCCCGGGTCTACTTCTTGTCCAGCACGTCCTGCACCTTGGCCCGGACGTCGTCGGTGGCGAGGCCGCGGATGGTCAGCGTGGTGCGGCGGCGCAGCACGTCGTCCTGCGTCTCGGCCCACTCGTGGTCCCGGGCCCAGACGACCTGCGCCCAGATCTCCGGGGCGTCGGGGTGGACGCGCTCGGCGAGCTCGGGGCTCTCGTTGGCCAGCCGGGCGATGTCGAACGCCAGCGAACCGTAGTGCGTGGCCAGGTGCCTGGCCGTGTCGGGCGCCATGCGCGGGCCCGGCGCGGGCCGGTCGGTGAGCAGCCGGTGGGCGACCGCACGCGGGTTGGCGATGCCGGGCAGCGGCAGCTTCTTCGGCAGCGCGCTGATCGGCTCGAAGTCGTCGCCCAGCGGGTGGCCCGGCAGCGACTCCAGCTTCTTCATGATCGTCCGGCCGATGTGGCGGAAGGTGGTCCACTTGCCGCCCGCGACGGACAGCATGCCGCCCCGGCCCTCGGTGACGACCGTCTCGCGCTTGGCCTTGGCGGTGTCGCCGGGGCCGCCCGGCAGCACGCGCAGGCCGGCGAAGGAGTACGTGATGAGGTCGCGGCTGAGCTGCTGGTCGCGGACCGAGAAGGCGGCCTCGTCCAGGATCTGGGTTATGTCCTGCTCGGTGACCGAGACGTCCGCCGGGTCGCCTTCGAACACCTCGTCGGTGGTGCCGAGCAGCAGCATGTCCTCCCAGGGGAGGGCGAAGGTGATGCGGTACTTGTCGATCGGGGTGGCGAGCGCGGCCTTCCAGGGGGAGGTCCGCTTCAGGACGAGGTGCGCGCCCTTCGACAGGCGGATGGACGGAGCCGCGTTCGGGTTCTCCATCTTGCGCAGGTGGTCGACCCACGGGCCGGTCGCGTTCAGCACCAGTCGGGCGTTCACGCCGAACTCGTCGCCGGACAGGCGGTCCTTCAGCTCGGCGCCGGTGACCCGGCCCTGGGTGAAGCGCAGGCCCGTCACCTCGGCGTGGTTGAGCACGACCGCGCCGGCCTCGACGGCCCCGCGGACGGTCATCAGCGCCATGCGGGCGTCGTTCATCTGGTCGTCGCCGTACACGGCCACGGCCTTGAGGTTCTCGGTGCGCAGCTCCGGCACGTCCTGCGCGGCCTTGGCCGGCGAGAGCAGGTGCCCGACGCCGTCACCGAACGCGGAGAGCGCGGAGTAGGCGAAGACGCCCGCGCCGAGCTTCGCCGCGCCGTGCGGCCCGCCCTTGTACACGGGGAGGTAGAACGTGAGCGGGTTCGCCAGGTGGGGGGCCACCTGGCGGGAGACCGCACGGCGCTCGAAGTGGTTCTCCGCCACCAGCTTCACCGCACCGGTCTGCAGGTAGCGCAGACCGCCGTGGAGGAGCTTGGAGGAGGCGGAGGACGTGGCGCCGGCGAAGTCACCGGCGTCCACCAGAGCCACCCTGAGGCCGGACTGCGCGGCGTGCCAGGCGGTGGAGATGCCCAGGATGCCGCCGCCGATCACGAGAAGGTCGTACGACGCCTTGGAGAGCTGCTCCCTGGTCTCGGCTCGGCTCGGGTTCGAGCCGGAGGCCGGGTGCGTCCCCAGGGCAGGCACGGACTGCAGGGTGGACTTGGTGGTCATGCTGTTTCTTACTCCTCGTCCTCGAGCCAGCCCATGGTCCGCTCGACGGCCTTGAGCCAGTTCTTGTACTCACGGGCGCGGGTCTCCGCGTCCATGCGGGGGGTCCACTCGGCGGCCCGCCGCCAGTTGGCGCGCAGGTCGTCGGTGCTGTTCCAGAAGCCGACGGCGAGACCGGCGGCGTAGGCGGCGCCGAGGCAGGTGGTCTCGGCGACCATCGGGCGCACCACGGGGGCGTCCACGAAGTCGGCCAGGGTCTGCATCAGCAGGTTGTTGGAGGTCATGCCGCCGTCGACCTTCAGGGCGGCCAGCTCGACGCCGGAGTCCTTCGTCATGGCGTCGGCGATCTCCCGCGTCTGCCAGGCGGTCGCCTCCAGCACGGCACGCGCGAGGTGGGCCTTGGTGACGTACCGGGTCAGACCGGCGATGACACCGCGGGCGTCGGAGCGCCAGTAGGGGGCGAACAGACCGGAGAAGGCCGGCACGAAGTAAGCGCCGCCGTTGTCCTCGACCGACAGGGCGAGGGTCTCGATCTCGGCGGCGGTGGAGATCAGGCCCATCTGGTCGCGCATCCACTGCACCAGCGAGCCGGTGACCGCGATCGAGCCCTCCAGGGCGTAGACCGTCTTCTGGTCGCCGATCTTGTAGCCGACGGTGGTCAGCAGGCCGCTGTAGGAGTTGATGATCTTGTCGCCGGTGTTCATCACCATGAAGGTGCCGGTGCCGTAGGTCGACTTGGTCTCGCCCTCGGCGAAACAGGTCTGGCCGAACAGGGCCGCCTGCTGGTCGCCGAGCGCGGAGGCGACCGGGATGCCGCCGAGCAGGTCGCCCAGCCTGCCGCCGGTGATCTCGCCGTAGACCTCGGCGGAGGAGCGGATCTCGGGCAGGATCTGCTTCGGGACGCCGATGGACTCGCAGATCTTGTCGTCCCACTGCATGGTGTGCAGGTTCATCAGCATCGTGCGCGAGGCGTTGGTGACGTCGGTGACGTGCTTGCCGCCGTCGACACCACCGGTCAGGTTCCAGATGACCCAGCTGTCCATCGTGCCGAAGAGGATGTCGCCGGCCTCGGCGCGCTCCTTCAGGCCGTCGACGTTGTCGAGCAGCCAGCGGGCCTTGGGGCCGGCGAAGTAGGAGGCGAGGGGCAGGCCCGTCTCGCGGCGGAAGCGGTCCTGGCCGACGTTGCGGCCGAGCTCGCGGCAGAGGGCGTCGGTGCGGGTGTCCTGCCAGACGATGGCGTTGTGGACGGGCTCACCGGTGTTCTTGTCCCACAGCACGGTCGTCTCGCGCTGGTTGGTGATGCCGATGGCCTTGATGTCGTCGCGGGTGATGCCGGCCTTCTCGATGGCCCCGGCGACGACCTCCTGGACGTTGGTCCAGATCTCGGTGGCGTTGTGCTCGACCCAGCCCGGCTTCGGGAAGATCTGCTCGTGCTCTTTCTGGTCGACGGAGACGATCCGGCCGTCCCGGTCGAAGACGATGCAGCGGCTGGAGGTGGTGCCCTGGTCGATGGCGGCGATGAAGGGGCCGGCGGTGTGCGCGTCGGTCACTGTGTCTCCTGGGAAGTTCCGTGTTTATGGGGCTTTACGTACGGCGCGTGCCGAGAGTTTCGCGAAGCGGCGGTGAATGCCGCTCCTAGGCGAACGCGACGTTGTAGATGCCTGCGGCGATGGCACCGCCGATCAGCGGTCCCACCACCGGGACCCAGGCGTAGCCCCAGTCGGAGCCGCCCTTGTTGGGCAGGGGCAGCAGGGCGTGCACGATGCGCGGGCCGAGGTCACGGGCCGGGTTGATCGCGTACCCCGTCGGACCGCCGAGCGACAGGCCGATGGAGACCACGACGAGGGCGGTGACCAGGGCGCCCAGGGTGCCCAGGCCGTTGCCCTTGTCGTTCAGGCCCTGGGTGAGCACCGCGAGCACCAGCACGATGGTGCCGATGACCTCCGTGGCGACGTTCTGCCAGGCGACGCGGACCTCGGGGCCGGTGGAGAAGACGCCCAGCACGGGGCCGGCGCCCTTCTCCTGGGCCTCGACGGCCTTGGCCGTGGTGTCCTGCGCACCCGGGGCGCCGACTATCTCGCGGTCGGTGAGGTGAGCGTGGAACTGACCGTAGTAAGCGATCCAGACCAGGGCCGCGCCGATCATGGCGCCCAGGATCTGACCGGCCCAGTAGACCGGGACGTTCTTCCAGTCGCCGTCCTTGATCGCGAGCGCGAGGGTGACGGCCGGGTTCAGATGGGCGCCGGACAGCGGCGCCGAGGTGTAGACGGCCGTGAGCACCGCGAAGCCCCACCCGAAGGTGATGGCGAGCCAGCCGGCGTTGCGGGCCTTGGAAGCCTTCAGCGTGACGGCGGCACAGACGCCACCGCCGAGGAGGATGAGTATGGCGGTACCGATGGTCTCGCCGATGAAGATGTCGGAGCTGGACACCCGCGACTCCTTTGTCCTACGTCCAGGGAAGTTCGATACCGGCCTGGCGTTGTCACACTCTAGCGCGTATTGCCGGTAGCTGTTCGACAATGTCGACCGATGGACGGGAGTCTTGCTTCGGCGTTACGAGCACGTCAAGGGCTGTGTTGTCGAAAACACGATCGTTACTGATCGCCGCGTGTTCGAAGATCTTCTCCGCAGGTGGACGCGGACATGCCGAGGACCGGAACGCCGTACGACGCCCCGGTCCGCTCGTCGGGTTCTCAGAACCGCCCGGCGCCCAGGTCCCGCGAGACCGCGCGGGCGCAGTCCCGCACCGCCGCGATCAGCTCGGGCCGCAGCGCGCCCTCCTCGTCGGGCCGGCACAGCCGCTCCACGGCGCCGGTGATGCCGACCGCGCCGACCGGCATGCGCCGCCGGTCGTGGATGGGGGCGGCGAGGGAGGCCACGCCCTCCCAGGTCTCCTCCACGTCCGCCGCGTAGCCCCGCGCGCGCGTGACGTCGAGGATGTGCTCGAAGTCCTCCGGCTCGCACACGGTCCGGTCGGTGAACGCCTTGCGGTCCGCCTCCAGGGCCTCACTGTGCGCCACCGGGTCGTAGGCGGACAGCACCTTGCCCAGGGCGGTGGAGTGCAGCGGCTGCATGGCCCCGATCTCCAGGACCTGCCGGCTGTCGTCGGGCCGGAAGACGTGGTGCACGATCAGCACGCCCTGCTGGTGCAGGACGCCGAGGTAGACGCTCTCGCCGCTTGAGCGGGCCAGGTCGTCGGTCCACACCAGGGCGCGCGCCCGCAGCTCGTGCACATCGAGGTACGTGGTGCCCAGGCGCAGCAGCTCCGCGCCCAGCTGGTAGCGCCCGGAGGCGTCGTCCTGCTCCACGAAACCCTCCTGCTGGAGGGTGCGCAGGATGCCGTGGGCGGTGCCCTTGGCCAGGCCCAGCGACGAGGCGATGTCCGACAGGCCGAGCCGCCGCTCGCCGCCCGCCAGCAGCCGCAGCATCGCGGCCGCCCGTTCGAGCGACTGGATGTTCCGTGCCATCGCCGTACTGCCTCCGTCCCCTTCGACCGCCGACAAGCGGCACCAGAGCCCTCGTTCGGCAATGCCGAACACTACCGGTCCATGTCGACCTCCCGCTAATGGCAGGTCGCCACTTGTTACGCCACCGGTGACGCACGCCGCCGTCCGGCGGGGTCCCGGGCGCCGCCGGAGTCCGCCCCGTGGACGTGCTGCCCATCCAAGCCGACTCCCGGTTACGCTGGCGCGGTGCGCCCTTCCCCGGAAGCCCTCCGGCCGTCCGGGAAGCCGCAAAGCCGACAGCCGTCGCACCTGAGGGAGCCCTTCACATGGCCTCGTTGCCGCCGACCCCTTCCACCGACAGCCGGACCCGTGTGTCCGCGCTCCGAGACGCCCTGGCCACCCGTGTGGTCGTGGCCGACGGAGCCATGGGCACCATGCTCCAGGCGCAGGACCCCACGCTCGAGGACTTCGAGAATCTCGAGGGTTGCAACGAGATCCTCAACCTGACGCGGCCGGACATCGTCCGCTCCGTCCACGACGCCTACTTCGCGGTGGGCGTGGACTGCGTGGAGACCAACACGTTCGGCGCCAACCACACCGCCGCCGCCGAGTACGAGATCTCCGACCGGGTGCACGAGCTGTCCGAGGCGGGTGCCCGGATCGCCCGCGAGGCGGCCGACGAGTACGCCGCCCGGGACGGCCGGCCGCGCTGGGTGCTCGGCTCGATCGGCCCCGGCACCAAGCTGCCCACGCTCGGCCACGTCACCTACACCGCGATCCGCGACGGCTACCAGGCCAACGCCGAGGGCCTGCTCGCCGGCGGCGCGGACGCGCTGCTCGTGGAGACGACCCAGGACCTCCTCCAGACCAAGGCGTCCGTCCTCGGCGCCCGCCGCGCCATGGAGGCCACGGGCGCCGACGTGCCCC
Organism: Streptomyces sp. NPDC043685; assembly: GCF_056436585.1. NCBI lineage: Bacteria > Bacillati > Actinomycetota > Actinomycetes > Kitasatosporales > Streptomycetaceae > Streptomyces > Streptomyces sp. NPDC043685. The sequence goes on from NZ_JBWKCH010000007.1 coordinate 170,860, forward strand.
TGCTGGTCTCGATGGCCTTCGAGACCACCGGCACCATGCTGCTCGGCTCCGAGATCGGCGCGGCGCTCACCGCGCTGGAGCCCCTCGGCATCGACATGATCGGCCTGAACTGCTCCACCGGCCCGGCCGAGATGAGCGAGCACCTGCGCTACCTCACGCGCCATTCGCGCATCCCCCTGCTGTGCATGCCGAACGCCGGCCTGCCCATCCTCACCAAGGACGGCGCGCACTTCCCGCTCGACCCCGAGGGCCTGGCCGACGCGCAGCAGAACTTCGTCCGCGACTACGGCCTCTCCCTCGTGGGCGGCTGCTGCGGCACCACCCCCGAGCACCTGCGACAGCTGGTCGAGCGGGTCCGGGACGTCGCCCCGACCGAGCGCAGCCCGCAGGCCGAGCCGGGCGCGGCCTCCCTGTACCAGTCGGTGCCGTTCCGGCAGGACACCTCCTACCTGGCGATCGGTGAGCGCACCAACGCCAACGGCTCGAAGAAGTTCCGCGAGGCCATGCTGGAGGGCCGCTGGGACGACTGCGTGGAGATGGCCCGCGACCAGATCCGCGAGGGCGCGCACATGCTCGACCTGTGCGTGGACTACGTCGGCCGGGACGGCGTGGCCGACATGGAGGAACTGGCCGGCCGGTTCGCCACCGCCTCCACGCTGCCGATCGTGCTGGACTCCACCGAGGTCGACGTCATCCGGGCCGGCCTGGAGAAGCTCGGCGGCCGCGCGGTGATCAACTCGGTGAACTACGAGGACGGCGACGGCCCCGACTCCCGCTTCGCCAAGGTCACGGCGCTCGCCAAGGAGCACGGCGCCGCGCTGATCGCGCTGACCATCGACGAGGAGGGCCAGGCCCGCACCGCCGAGAAGAAGGTCGAGATCGCCGAACGGCTGATCGAGGACCTGACCGGCAACTGGGGCATCCACGAGGAGGACATCCTCGTGGACTGTCTGACCTTCACCATCTGCACCGGCCAGGAGGAGTCCCGCAAGGACGGCATCGCCACCATCGAGGGCATCCGCGAACTGAAGCGGCGCCACCCGAAGGTGCAGACCACGCTCGGCCTGTCCAACATCTCCTTCGGTCTCAACCCGGCCGCCCGCATCCTGCTGAACTCCGTCTTCCTCGACGAGTGCGTCAAGGCGGGACTGGACTCGGCCATCGTGCACGCCTCGAAGATCCTGCCGATCGCCCGCTTCAGCGAGGAGGAGGTCCGCACGGCCCTGGACCTCATCCACGACCGGCGCGCCGAGGGCTACGACCCGCTGCAGAAGCTCATGCAGCTGTTCGAGGGCGCCACCGCCAAGTCCCTCAAGGCCGGCAAGGCCGAGGAGCTGGCCGCCCTGCCGCTGGACGAGCGTCTGAAGCGGCGCATCATCGACGGTGAGAAGAACGGCCTCGAAGCCGACCTCGACGAGGCGCTCCAGGAGCGGCCCGCGCTGGACATCGTCAACGAGACCCTGCTGGACGGCATGAAGGTCGTCGGTGAACTGTTCGGCTCCGGCCAGATGCAGCTGCCGTTCGTCCTGCAGTCCGCCGAGGTCATGAAGACGGCCGTCGCCCACCTCGAACCGCACATGGAGAAGACCGACGAGGCCGGCAAGGGCACCATCGTGCTGGCCACCGTCCGCGGCGACGTGCACGACATCGGCAAGAACCTCGTCGACATCATCCTGTCCAACAACGGCTACAACGTCGTCAACCTGGGCATCAAGCAGCCGGTCTCCGCGATCCTGGACGCCGCCGAGGAGCACAGGGCCGACGTCATCGGCATGTCCGGCCTCCTGGTCAAGTCTACGGTGATCATGAAGGAGAACCTGGAGGAGCTCAACCAGCGCGGCCTGGCGGCGAACTATCCGGTCATCCTCGGCGGCGCCGCGCTGACCCGGGCGTACGTCGAGCAGGACCTGCACGAGATCTACGAGGGCGAGGTCCGCTACGCCCGTGACGCCTTCGAGGGCCTGCGCCTGATGGACGCCCTCATCGGCGTCAAGCGGGGCGTGCCCGGCGCGAAGCTGCCCGAACTCAGGCAGCGCCGGGTGCGGGCCGCCGCCGTCGAGGTCGAGGAGCGGCCCGAGGAAGGCCACGTCCGCTCCGACGTCGCCACCGACAACCCCGTCCCGCGCGCCCCCTTCCAGGGCAGCCGGGTGATCAAGGGCATCCAGCTCAAGGAGTACGCGAGCTGGCTCGACGAGGGCGCCCTGTTCAAGGGCCAGTGGGGTCTGAAGCAGGCCCGCACCGGCGAGGGCCCTTCCTACGAGGAGCTCGTCGAGAGCGAGGGCAGGCCCCGGCTGCGCGGCCTGCTGGACCGGCTCCAGACGGAGAACCTGCTGGAGGCGGCCGTGGTCTACGGCTACTTCCCGTGCGTCTCCAAGGACGACGACCTGATCATCCTGGACGAGCAGGGCAACGAGCGCACCCGCTTCACCTTCCCGCGCCAGCGCCGCGGCCGGCGCCTGTGCCTGGCCGACTTCTTCCGCCCGGAGGAGTCCGGCGAGACCGACGTCGTCGGCCTCCAGGTCGTCACCGTCGGCTCGCGCATCGGCGAGGAGACCGCCCGGCTGTTCGAGGCCAACGCCTACCGCGACTACCTCGAACTGCACGGCCTGTCGGTGCAGCTCGCCGAGGCGCTCGCCGAGTACTGGCACGCCCGCGTGCGTTCCGAACTCGGCTACGCCGGCGAGGACCCGGACGAGATGCAGGGCATGTTCGAGCTGAAGTACCGCGGCGCCCGCTTCTCCCTCGGCTACGGCGCCTGCCCGAACCTGGAGGACCGCGCCAAGATCGCCGACCTGCTCCAGCCGGAGCGCATCGGCGTCCACCTCTCCGAGGAGTTCCAGCTGCACCCGGAGCAGTCCACGGACGCCATCGTGATCCACCACCCGGAGGCGAAGTACTTCAACGCCCGCTGACCCCGCCCCGCCGGGCCGCACGGGCTGAACGAGCGTTTCGGTCGCGCACGACGTAGACTGGTCGGTCCACTGCAGGCCGGCTCCCTTTGTGGGAGCCGGCCTGATCGTCCCTTCAAGGAGGTAGGTGGATGACCAGTACGGTCCCCGCACTCGGTACCCGGTCCGCTGAGGGGTCGGCCCTGCAAGCCGTGCTCCTGGACATGGACGGCACCCTGGTGGACACCGAGGGTTTCTGGTGGGACGTCGAGCGCGAGGTCTTCGCCTCCCTCGGTCACACGCTCGACGACTCCTGGCGGCATGTCGTGGTCGGCGGCCCCATGACCCGCAGCGCGGGCTTCCTGATCGAGGCCACCGGCGCCGACATCACCCTCGACGACCTCACCGTGCTCCTGAACGACGGGTTCGAGGCCCGCATCGGCCGCGCCCTGCCGCTGATGCCGGGCGCCGGGCGTCTGCTGGCCGAGCTGTACGAGTACGAGATCCCCACGGCCCTCGTCTCCGCCTCGCACCGGCGCATCATCGACCGGGTGCTGGACTCCCTGGGCGCCCACCACTTCAGCCTCACCGTGGCCGGCGACGAGGTGCCCCGTACCAAGCCCCACCCCGACCCGTACCTGGCCGCCGCCGCCGGACTCGGCGCCGAGCCGGCCCGCTGCGCCGTCATCGAGGACACCGCCACCGGGGTCGCCGCCGCCGAGGCCGCGGGCTGCCAGGTGGTGGCCGTGCCCTCCGTGGCCCCCATCGCCCCGGCCCTGCGCCGTACGGTCGTGACCTCCCTGGAAGAGGTCGACCTGGCATTTCTGCACGACCTGATGACGGAAATGCGCTAGGCGTTCACCCAGCGTGCAGCAGCGTTAACACGGCAATTCCGAAGGCAATTCGAACCCCTCCGGATGAGCGAATTCCCATACCCCGGAACCCGTTCAGGCGTGTGACGTTCCCCACGCGGACCGGGCTCGACAGGGGATCCCGTGTGTGCTGCGGACCCCCTCCGGGGGGCCGTGGGCGTGCCCTTGTGTCCCGATTGATGGGACGCTGCACCAAAGCTTCCACTGGCGGGCTTTCGGTGTGTCCGCACCCGGTTCCGCAGCGTGATGGGTGCTCAACTCCGGTGGCTGCGAACCCTCCTGCCGGCCCCGACTAATCTCGTCGCGAGAACATCGCCCCATCCCCGTGATCCGCTGCGCCACCCCTGCATGCCGGGTACACGGAGTCGACAGCTCTGGAGAAACTCGAGCATGAACCGCAAGACTTTGGTGCTGCCGGCCGTGATCGGCCTGCTCGCGCCGGTGCTCGCCGCCTGCGGCGGGTCCGACAGCGGGAGCGGCGACAGCGACGCGATCGTCGTCGGCACCACGGACCGGTTCACCGCCTCGAAGGACGCCCCCGCGCCCCTCGACCCGGCGTACGCCTACGACGTCGGCACCTGGAACATCCTGCGCCAGACCGTGCAGACCCTGATGATCCAGCCGCGCGGCGAGGGCGAGCCGGTACCGGAGGCCGCGGAGCGCTGCGGCTTCACCGACACCGGCAACGAGCGCTACGCCTGCACCCTGCGCGACGGCCTGAAGTTCGCCGACGGCGACGCCGTGACCGCGGCCGACGTGAAGTACTCCATCGACCGCGCCCGCTCCCTGAAGGCCGACAGCGGCGTGTTCGCGCTGCTGTCCACCATCGACACCGTCGAGACGCAGGGCGACCGCGAGGTCATCTTCCACCTCAAGACCGCCGACGCGACCTTCCCGTACAAGCTGTCGACCCCCGTCGCCGGCATCGTCGACCCCGACGACTACCCGAAGAACAAGCTGCGCGACGGCTTCGAGCTGGACGGTTCCGGCCCGTACACCCTCAAGGCCGACGTCGAGAACGGCGAACTGGTCAAGGCCGAGTTCACCAAGAACCCCGATTACCAGGGGACTCTCGAGGTGAACAACGACAAGGTCGACATGGTCTCGTTCAAGGACGCCGACGCCATGGGCGAGGCGCTCCACAAGGGCGACATCGACCTGATGACCCGTGCCATGTCGCCGGATCAGATCCGTAAGCTCTCGGCTGACGCGGACACCGACATCGACCTCGTCGAGATGCCCGGCCTGGAGATCCGCTACCTCGGCTTCAACACCGACGCCCCGACGGTGAAGTCCAAGGCCGTGCGCCAGGCGATGGCCCAGGTCGTCAACCGCAGCGCGCTCGTCTCGAAGGTCTACGGCTCCCAGGCCGAGCCGCTGTACTCGCTGGTCCCGGCCAGCGTCACCGGCCACTCCAACTCGTTCTTCAACAAGTACGGCGAGCCGAACGTCAGCAAGGCCCGTGCCCTGCTCGGCCAGGCGAACATCACCACCCCGGTGAAGCTGACGCTGCACTACACGACCGACCACTACGGCCCGGCCACCAAGAAGGAGTTCGAGGTCCTGCGTGACCAGCTGAACTCCAGCGGCCTGTTCGAGGTCGGCATCAAGGGCACCCCGTGGAACACGTTCCGCCCGGCCGAGAAGAAGGGCGAGTACGACGTCTACGGCATGGGCTGGTTCCCGGACTTCCCGGACGCCGACAACTTCCTCGCGCCGTTCCTCGACGCGGACAACACCCTCGGCTCGCCGTACGAAAACCGGCGGATCCGCGACACCCTGATCCCGGAATCCCGCCGGGAGGCCGACCGGCTGTCCGCCTCCACTTCCCTGACGGACATTCAGGACGTCGTCGCGGCCGACGTGCCGGTGCTGCCGCTCTGGCAGGGCAAGCAGTACGTCGCCGCGCGCGACGACATCACGGGCACCGCGTACGCGCTCAACTCCGCCTCGACGCTCCAGCTGTGGGAGCTCGGGCGGGGCGTGAGCGGCTGACGGACCCGCTGGATCCCCGGGGCCCCTGACCGAGGCCCCGGGGAGCCGTGCCCCGGAGCCAGGGACACGCTCCGGGTGTTCTCGAGAACCGACGACAAGGCACACACGTGAAGATACGCAACCAGTGGCCGGTCCTGCCCATCGTGGCGGGCCTCGCCTCCGGACTGCTGACCGGCTGTGGCACGGAGAGTGGAGACGCCGCGGGGGACGGCTCCAACGTGGTGGTGGGGATGTCCGACGACGTCCTGGCCACCGACCCGGCCTCCGGCTACGACCCCGGCTCCTGGCTGTTGTTCAACAACGTCTTCCAGTCCCTGCTGAGCTTCCCCAAGGGCGCCACGGAACCGCAGCCGGAAGCCGCCGAGAGCTGCGCCTTCACCGACACGCAGACCACGGTCTACAGGTGCACGCTGAAGGACGGCCTCAAGTTCAGCAACGGTGACGAGCTCACCTCGAAGGACGTCAAGTTCTCCTTCGACCGCATGCTGAAGATCAACGACCCCGACGGGCCCGCGATCATGTTCCCCACGCTGGAGAAGGTCGAGACGCCGGACGACAAGACGGTCGTCTTCCGCCTCAACACCGCGGACGCCACCTTCCCGAGCAAGATCGCCTCCGGTGCCGGCTCCATCGTCGACCACACCCAGTACGACGCGGACGGCCTGCGCAAGGACGGCGAGGCGGTCGGCTCCGGCCCCTACCAGCTCGACTCGTTCGACGACGAGCAGGCGGTCTTCTCCGTCAACGAGAACTACAAGGGCACCGCCAAGGTGAACAACACCGGCGTGACGCTCAAGTTCTTCGACGGCGACCAGACGGCCCTGAAGCAGGCCATCCAGAACGGCGACGTCGACGTCGCCTACCGGGGTCTGACCGCCGGCGACATCGCGGACACCGAGAAGGCCGACGACGGCACCGGCGTCGAGGTCGTCGAGGGCAGCAGCGCCGAGGTCCAGCACCTGGTGTTCAACATGGACGACCCGGTCGCCGGAAAGCTCGGCGTCCGCAAGGCCATCGCCCACCTGCTCGACCGCGACGCCCTCATCAAGGACGTCTACCAGGGCACCGCCACCCCGCTCTACTCGATCATCCCGGCCGGCATCGCGGGCCACAACACGGCCTTCTTCGACACCTACGGCGCCCGCCCGTCCCGGTCCAAGGCCCAGGCCGCGCTGCGCAAGGACGGCATCACCGGCAAGGTCAAGCTGACCCTCTGGTCCACCCCGTCCCGCTACGGCCCCGCCACCGACCAGGAGCTCAACGCCATCGCCGGCCAGCTCAACGCCAGCGGCCTGTTCGACGCGAGCGTCAAGTCGGTCCCCTTCGGCCAGTACGAGAAGGACATCGCCGCCGGCAAGTACGGCGTCTACGTGAAGGGCTGGGTGCCGGACTACCCGGACGCCGACAACTTCACGGCCCCGTTCTTCGGCAAGGGCAACGTGCTGAGCAACAACTACGACAACGGCACGATCACCGGATCGCTCATCCCGCGCACCGCCGCCCTGACCAACCGGGCCTCCACGGACAAGGAGTTCGGCGAGCTGCAGGACATCGTCGCCGACGAACTCCCCGTCCTGCCGGTGTGGCAGGCCAAGCAGTACGCGGTCGTCCGTGACGGCGTCTACGGCCTGGAGTACTGCCTCGACGCGTCGACGGTGTTCCGCTTCTGGGAGCTCAGCAAGGACGCCTGACACCCGCACGGGTGTGCAGAAGGGCGCCTCCCGCTCGGCGGGGGGCGCCCTCGCGCGTATCTGCCGTACCGGGCGCTACTGCGCGCCGGGGCGCACCAGCCCGCTCTCGTACGCGTACACCGCCGCCTGCACCCGGTCGCGCAGACCCAGCTTGGTCAGCACGTGCCCGACATGCGTCTTCACGGTCGTCTCGCTGACGAACAGGTCGGCGGCGATCTCCGCGTTGGACAGCCCTCGGGCCACCAGCTTCAGCACCTCGACCTCGCGGTCGGTGAGCGTGTGCAGCGTGTCCGGCACCGGCTCGTCGCCCGACGGCAGATGCGTGGCGTACTTGTCGAGCAGCCGGCGCGTGATGCTCGGGGCGAGCATCGCCTCGCCCGCGGCCACGACCCGGATGGCCTGCACCAGCTCGTTGGCGGGCGCGTCCTTCAGCAGGAACCCGCTGGCGCCCGCGCGCAGCGCCTCCACCACGTACTCGTCCAGGTCGAAGGTGGTCAGCACCAGGACCTTCGCCGGGCCGTCCCGCCCGGGCCCGGTGATCTGCCGGGTCGCCTCCACACCGTCCATCCGCGGCATACGGATGTCCATCAGAACCACATCGGGTTGCAGCGCACGCACCTGGTCGAGTGCCTGCAGTCCGTCACCGGCCTCCCCGACGACCGCGAGGTCCTGCTCCGCCTCCAGAATCATCCGGAAGCCGGTTCGCAGCAGGGGTTGGTCGTCGACCAGTAGGACGCGGATGGCCACGTGAGTCTCCTTCGCTAGCCCGGCCCCATTCTGCCCTGCGCGGGCCCGCCGGACTCAGCCGCCCTCGCCCGGCGCCGGCTGCACCGGCAGCTCCGCCGCACGCACCGGCAGGGGGTACGGCGGGGGAGTACCGCCGAACTCGGGGCAGTGGGCCTGGTGGTCGCACCAGCCGCACAGCTTCGTGGGGCGCGGCCGCCAGTCACCCGTCTCCGTGGCATGCCGGATCGCCTCCCACAGCGCCAGCAGCTTGCGCTCGACCCGCTCCAGGTCGGCCAGGACCGGGTCGTACGTCAGCACCTGGCCGCTGCCCAGGTAGACCAGCTGGAGCCGCCGGGGGACGACTTTCTTCAGCCGCCACACCACCAAGGCGTAGAACTTCATCTGGAAGAGCGCGCCCTCGGAGTACTCGGGCCGGGGCGCCTTGCCCGTCTTGTAGTCGACGATCCGCACCTCGCCCGTGGGGGCCACGTCGACCCGGTCGATGATGCCGCGCAGCCGCAGCCCCGACTCCAGCTCGGTCTCGACGAACAGCTCCCGCTCGGCCGGCTCCAGCCGGCTCGGGTCCTCCAGGGTGAACCAGCGCTCGACGAGCTGCTCGGCCTCGCCCAGCCACCGGGCCAGCCGCTCACCCTCCGGATCGTCGGCGAACAGCTCCACGACCTCCGGCCGCGTCTCGCGCAGCCGGTCCCACTGGCCGGGGATCAGCGACTTCGCCCGCGGCGCCGTGCGCTCGGCGGCCGGGGCGTCGAACAGCCGCTCCAGGACCGCGTGCACCAGCGTGCCGCGGGTCGCCGCCTCGCTCGGCTTCTCCGGCAGCCGGTCGATGACCCGGAAGCGGTAGAGCAGCGGGCACTGCATGAAGTCACTGGCACGCGAGGGGGACAGCGAGGCGGGCGCTATGGCGGTGGGCGCGGTCGGTGCGGTCGTCTCCACTGCTGTCGCGGCGGACCCGGCCGCTGCCGGCGGGTCCACCGCCGCGGCCGGGTCGCCGCCGGGCTGCGCCGCGCCCTCGGTGCTCGTCTCCATGCCCCAGACCATACGGCCCGCCACTGACAGTGACCCAGCCGCGGTCCCGGGTGTGCGCGGTCAGAAGCCGTGAGAGGAGGGGAGGTACGGGAAACACCGGGGGTGCCGGGGCGAAACGCGCCTCGACGGACGCATACCATCGACTCGAGACCCTCCCGTCCGGCAGGCGCGGGAGACGCTTCGATCGAGGGGACACCGGTGGACGAGAGCGGCGGGCGCGGGCGGCCGCGGTCCGGCAACGACGAGTCGGCCGAGCGTCACACGGGGACCCCGGCCCGGGCCGCCGACCCGACCCCCGCCGACGAACAGCCCACGGACGAACGGCGTTTCACCCCGGAGCGAGCCACCCCGACGGCTGACGCCGCGGAATCCGCCCCTGCCGTGCCGACCGAGCCCACCGGCCCGCGCCCGGCTTCCGCGCGTGACGCGCACGCCGAGCCCCCGACCTCCGCCACCGGCGAGCCGTCAGACCGGCAGCCGTCAGACGCTTCTCCTGGGCAGCCCTCGCCGCCCGAGGCCGCCGAGCCGCCCGGCATGGGGTCGTCGGACGTAGCCCCTGGGCTGCCCTCGCCGGACTCCTCCCCTGACGCGCCCGGCGAGCGCGGCGTGCCGACGGAGCCCACCGGCCCGCACACCGCCCCAGCGCGCGACGACCACACCTCCGTATCCGGCGAGGCTGCTGTCCGGCAGCCGTCGGACGCCCCGCCCGAGGCCGCCGAGGCGCCCGGCGTGCGGCCGTCGGACGTAGCCCCTGGGCAGCCCTCGCCGGACTCCTCCGCTGACGCGCCCGGCGAGCGCGGCGTGCCGACCGAGTCCGCCGGGCCCCACACCGTCCCGGCCCGTGACGAACACCCGGCACCCCTCCGCCCCGGGCATGAGGACGGCCCTCCGCCGGAGGGCGACGCGCACCCCGACCGTGCCTACGCAGGCGGTCCCCACCCGGACCCCGCCGCCGAGCGGCCCGAGGCGAACCAGCCTCACCACCAGCCCGGCCCCGCCGCCCCCGCGCCCGCCCGCTCCGCCGACGGCAAGGGCCCCGCCCCGCAGCGGCCGGAGCCCCGGGGCGGGCTGCTCATGGGACGGCCCTTCGGCGTGCCCGTGTACGTGGCGCCGAGCTGGTTCCTCGTCGCCGCGCTGATCACCTGGGTGTTCGGCGGCCAGCTGGAGCGCGTGCTGCCCGAGCTCGGGGCCGCCCGCTACCTGGTCTCGCTGTTCTTCGCCGTGGCCTTCTACGCCTCCGTGCTGGTCCACGAACTGGCCCACACCGTCGCCGCCCTCCGCTTCAAGCTCCCGGTCCGCCGTATCCAGCTCCAGTTCTTCGGCGGCGTCTCGGAGATCGAGAAGGAGGCCGAGACCCCCGGCCGGGAGTTCGTGCTGGCCTTCGTCGGGCCCCTGCTCTCCCTCGTCCTCTCCGGCGCCTTCTACGCCGCGATGCAGGCCGTGGAGCCCGGCACCGTCCCCGGCGTCCTGCTCGCGGGCCTGATGATCTCCAACCTCATCGTGGCGGCGTTCAACCTCCTGCCCGGCCTGCCCCTCGACGGCGGCCGGATGCTGCGCGCCGTCGTGTGGAAGCTCACCGGCAAGCCGATGACCGGCACCGTCGCCGCCGCCTGGGTCGGCCGCGCCCTCGCCGTCGGCGTGCTGATCGGACTGCCCCTGCTGACCCAGTCCGGTGCCCTCGGCACCGACGCCGTCGACAACGTCGGCATGGACACCGTCCTGGACGCCCTGCTGGCCGCCATCCTCGCCGCGATCATCTGGACCGGCGCCGGGAACAGCCTGCGCATGGCCCGCCTGCGCGAGCACCTCCCCGAGCTGCGCGCCCGGGCGCTCACCCGCCGCGCGGTCCCCGTCGAGTCCGACACCCCGCTCTCGGAGGCCCTGCGCCGCGCCAACGCCGCCGGAGCCCGCGCCCTGGTCGTCGTCGACGCCGACGGCCGGCCCCTCTCCCTGGTCCGCGAGGCCGCCATCGCCGGCGTGCCCGAGCACCGCCGCCCCTGGGTCGCCGTCAGCGGCCTCGCCCAGGGCCTCACCGACGGCATGCGCGTCTCGGCGGAGCTGTCCGGCGAGGAACTCCTGGACGCCCTGCGCGCCACCCCCGCCACCGAGTACCTGGTGGTGGAGGAGACCGGCGAGATCTACGGCGTCCTGTCGGCGGCCGACGTGGAGCGCGCCTTCGTCAAGGCGATGGCCAGGCCGTCCTAGGAACGGTCCTGGTGGTCGGTGGCCCTCTCCGGGGCCGGTAGGCTGGTCACATGTCCGAACCGACCGGTGCCGCCCGCAGGCGCGGGCCCTTCAAGGTCGGGGACCAGGTTCAGCTGACCGACCCCAAGGGCCGCCACTACACGTTCACGCTCGAGGCCGGGAAGAACTTCCACACCCACAAGGGTTCCTTCCCGCACGACGAACTGATCGGTGCTCCCGAGGGCAGCGTTGTCCGCACCACCGGAAACGTCGCCTACCTCGCGCTGCGCCCCCTGCTCCCCGACTACGTCCTGTCCATGCCCCGCGGCGCTGCCGTGGTCTACCCCAAGGACGCGGGGCAGATCCTGGCCTTCGCCGACATCTTCCCCGGCGCGCGCGTCGTGGAAGCGGGCGTCGGCTCCGGCTCGCTCAGCAGCTTCCTGCTGCGGGCCATCGGAGACCAGGGCATGCTGCACAGCTACGAGCGCCGCGCCGACTTCGCCGAGATCGCCCAGGCGAACGTGGAGCGCTACTTCGGCGGCCCGCACCCCGCCTGGCAGCTCACCGTCGGCGACCTCCAGGACAACCTGTCCGACGCCGACGTCGACCGCGTCATCCTCGACATGCTCGCCCCCTGGGAGTGCTTGGAGGCCGTCTCCAAGGCGCTCGTGCCCGGCGGCATCCTGTGCTGCTACGTGGCGACCACCACCCAGCTCGCCCGGACCGTGGAGTCCATCCGCGAGATCGGCTGCTTCAACGAGCCGAGCGCCTGGGAGTCGATGATCCGCAACTGGCACATCGAGGGCCTGGCGGTCCGCCCGGACCACCGGATGATCGGCCACACCGGCTTCCTGCTCACCGCCCGCCGCCTCGCCGACGGCGTCGAGCCGCCCATGCGCCGCCGCCGCCCCGCCAAGGGCGCCTACGGCGAGGACTACTCCGGCCCCAACGCCGACGGCGGCGCCGCCCGCTGAGCCGGCCCGTCCACCACGCCCAACGCACAGGCGCCGTGGCGCAGTTCCCGGATCCGTTCCGAACTGCGCCACGGCGCCTTTCCGTTGCCGCCCCGGGTGAACCCTCGCGGGACGCCGTTGACCTGCCGCGCGGGCCGTGACGGTCCCGTCGCGCCACAGCGGGGGCCGGGCGCGCACGGGCACGCTGACACCGCGGCAGAAACCGTAACCGTTCTGCCTTCCCCGGCAGTGGACATGCACACCCCGCCGTTCCCTCGCGGTGTGACGTGTGGCACCATGCTGGCCACCCCACCGGCACAGCCTCAGGAGACCCTCCTAGTGCAGTCTTCCGCCGTCCCGGAGCTCGCCCACACCCACGCCCGCCCCATCCACTGGCTCGCCACCGCGACGGCCGTCGCCGGGGTCGTGGCCTTCTCCTCGGTCCTCCAGCCCGGAGCGGCGACCGCGGCTTCGCCCGCCGCCCCCGAGACCAAGAGCGCCCCGGCGCCCCTCACTCCGCCCGACCCGGGCGCGGTGACGTACCCGGTCGACTGCGGCACGGTGAAGGCCGTGGTGAAGAAGCGGGCCTTCGGAGACCTCGACGGCGACGGCCGGCCCGAGACGGTGGCCGTGGTCCACTGCGACTCCCCGATGGGGACCCCGCCCGACGGCGTCTACGTCCTCACCCGCGACGCCGACGGCGGCAAGCCGCGGATCGTGGCCACCCTGCTCGATCCCAAGGACGGCAGCACCGTGACCGACTTCGCCGTACGGGCAGGCGCCGTCACGGCCACGCTCCTCGGCTACTCGTCGGCCGACGTGCCGCGTTGCTGCCCCGACGAGAAGAGCGACGCGAAATGGCGTTGGCAGAACGGCTCGTTCGTCCGCTCGACCCCGGCCGGCGCCCGCAGCGTATGAGGCGCCTGAGCCGCCGCGTGTGAGATATCAGACAGTAGTAACGGAACGTGGAGAAGTAGTCACTCTGCGTCCGGTCCGAAGACTTCGGCCCTGTCCGAAACCCGACGTACGTGGATGCACTCGCCCGGACACTCCTTCGCGGAGTCGATCACGTCCGTGAGCAGCGGCAGCGGAACGGGCGTCGTCGCGCCCTTGTCCTGGAGCAACTCGTCGTCGGGGCTCTTCACATAGGCCAGACCGTCGATGTCCAGCTCGAACACCTCGGGCGCGTACTGGGCGCAGATGCCGTCGCCGGTACACAGGTCCTGGTCGATCCAGACCTCCAGCTCCTCGCCGTCGGCCCCGGCCACCTGCTGCACGCTCATCTCTCCTGCCGTTTCTCCGCCGAGCCGTGTCGGGAATCCGGCCAGCTCCGGCGGGTGTTGAACAGTTCGACCCTACCTCCGGCTGGGTTCCAATCATGTTCGCTGGGTATTCCCCTGGCGTGAGGGAGAGCGCAAGGGTGAAGATCGGACACACCCCGACCGTCTTTGTGATCTAGGGGTTTCAATCGACACCCGCCCAGGTAGGGTCTGGAAGCGTCCAGCTCCCCTTGGAGGAGGTGAGGACCGTGGCAGCCCACGACGACGACATGAACCGCGGCATCCGCCCGGGAAGCGGGTCCGACGACCCGGCCGGGCAGATCGCCTATCTTGAGCAGGAGATCGCCGTCCTGCGACGCAAGCTCGCCGACTCTCCGCGACACACGAGGATTCTCGAAGAGCGGATCGTCGAGCTGCAGACCAATCTGGCCGGCGTGTCCGCGCAGAACGAGCGACTCGCCAACACACTGCGTGAGGCCCGCGACCAGATCGTGGCCCTCAAGGAGGAAGTCGACCGGCTCGCGCAGCCGCCGGCCGGCTTCGGTGTGTTCCTGACGGCCAACGAGGACGGCACCGCCGACATCTTCACCGGCGGCCGCAAGCTCAGGGTGAACGTCAGCCCCAGCGTCGAGCTCGAAGAGCTCCGGCGCGGCCAGGAAGTCATGCTCAACGAAGCGCTCAACGTGGTCGAGGCCATGGAGTTCGAGCGCGTCGGTGACATCGTCACCCTCAAGGAGATCCTCGAGGACGGCGAGCGGGCCCTCGTGCTCGGGCACACCGACGAGGAGCGGGTGGTACGGCTCGCCGAGCCGCTGTTGGACGTCACCATCCGCCCCGGCGACGCCCTCCTGCTCGAACCCCGCTCCGGTTACGTCTACGAGGTCGTGCCGAAGAGCGAGGTCGAGGAGCTCGTCCTCGAAGAGGTCCCCGACATCGGCTACGAGCAGATCGGCGGTCTCGGCGGCCAGATCGAGGCCATCCGCGACGCGGTCGAGCTGCCGTACCTCTACCCGGACCTGTTCAAGGAGCACGAACTGCGGCCGCCGAAGGGCGTCCTGCTGTACGGGCCCCCCGGATGCGGCAAGACGCTCATCGCCAAGGCCGTGGCCAACTCGCTGGCCAAGAAGGTCGCCGAGGTGACCGGCCAGGCCGCCGGCAAGAGCTTCTTCCTTAACATCAAGGGCCCCGAGCTCCTGAACAAGTACGTCGGTGAGACGGAGCGGCAGATCCGCCTCGTCTTCCAGCGGGCCCGTGAGAAGGCCAGCGAGGGCACCCCCGTCATCGTCTTCTTCGACGAGATGGAGTCCCTCTTCCGCACCCGTGGCTCCGGTGTCAGCTCGGACGTGGAGAACACCATCGTCCCGCAGCTGCTCGCCGAGATCGACGGTGTCGAGGGCCTGCAGAACGTGGTCGTGATCGGTGCCTCCAACCGTGAGGACATGATCGACCCCGCCATCCTGCGGCCCGGCCGGCTCGACGTGAAGATCAAGATCGAGCGTCCGGACGCCGAGGCGGCCAAGGACATCTTCGGCAAGTACCTCACGGAGCGCCTCCCCCTGCACGGCGACGACCTCGCCGAGCACAGCGGCTCCAAGGCCTCCACGGTCCAGAGCATGATCCAGACGGCCGTGGAACACATGTACGCCGAGTCCGAGGAGAACCGCTTCCTCGAGGTCACCTACGCCAACGGTGACAAGGAAGTCCTCTACTTCAAGGACTTCAACTCCGGCGCCATGATCGAGAACATCGTCGGCCGCGCCAAGAAGATGGCGATCAAGGACTTCCTCGAGAAGAACCAGAAGGGCCTCCGCGTCTCCCACCTCCTCCAGGCATGCGTGGACGAGTTCAAGGAGAATGAGGACCTGCCGAACACCACCAACCCGGACGACTGGGCCAGGATCTCCGGAAAGAAGGGCGAGCGGATCGTGTACATCCGTACGCTCATCACCGGAAAGCAGGGCACCGACACCGGACGCTCCATCGACACGGTGGCGAACACCGGTCAGTACCTGTAAAAGACAGGGCGGCTGCGGGTGCCCTCGGCGGGTACCCGCAGCCGACTGTTTTTCGGGCCACGGCTGGAGCACGCAATGACGCAAATGATCTCCCCACCAGCGCAAAGGCGTTCTAGGCTCTTGCGTACCGCCGAGTCGCGCAGTGCGGGGACGGGCACCGCACACGCAACCGAGCGCCAGCGGTATCTGAGTGGCGCCCACGACCGAGGGCGCCGCCGGGCAAGGAGGGCCGCATGACCGTACGGCGAGTAATGGGCATCGAGACGGAGTACGGGATCTCCGTCCCCGGCCACCCCAACGCCAATGCCATGCTCACCTCGTCCCAGATCGTGAACGCCTACGCGGCGGCGATGCACCGGGCCCGCCGGGCCCGCTGGGACTTCGAGGAGGAGAATCCGCTGCGGGACGCGCGAGGCTTCGACCTCGCCCGCGAGGCCGCCGACTCCAGCCAGCTCACCGATGAGGACATCGGCCTGGCCAACGTGATCCTCACCAACGGTGCACGGCTCTACGTCGACCACGCGCACCCCGAGTACAGCTCGCCCGAGGTGACCAATCCCCGGGACGCCGTTCTCTGGGACAAGGCCGGCGAGCGGATCATGGCCGAAGCCGCGGAACGGGCCGCTCAGCTGCCCGGTGCCCAGCCGATCCACCTGTACAAGAACAACACCGACAACAAGGGCGCGTCCTACGGCACGCACGAGAACTACCTGATGAAGCGGGAGACCCCCTTCTCGGACATCGTGCGCCACCTGACGCCGTTCTTCGTCTCCCGTCAGGTCTTCGCCGGAGCGGGCCGCGTCGGCATCGGCCAGGACGGGCACGAACACGGCTTCCAGCTCAGTCAGCGGGCCGACTACTTCGAGGTCGAGGTCGGCCTGGAGACGACGCTGAAGCGCCCGATCATCAACACCCGCGACGAGCCGCACGCGGACGCCGAGAAGCACCGCCGTCTGCATGTGATCATCGGCGACGCGAACCTGTCGGAGATCTCGACCTATCTCAAGCTGGGCACGACCGCGCTGGTGCTGTCGATGATCGAGGACGGGTTCATCGCCGTCGACCTGGCCGTCGACCAGCCGGTGCGCACGCTCCACCAGGTGTCGCACGACCCGTCCCTGAAGCGCCTGGTCACGCTCCGCAGCGGCCGGACGCTCACGGCGGTCCAGCTCCAGATGGAGTACTACGAGCTGGCGCGCAAATACGTGGAGGAGCGGTTCGGCGCCGACGCCGACGAGCAGACCAAGGACGTCCTGTCCCGCTGGGAGGACACCCTCACCCGGCTGGAGCACGACCCGATGAGTCTGGCCGGAGAGCTGGACTGGGTCGCCAAGCGGGAGCTCATGGAGGGCTACCGGCGCCGGGACAGCCTCGACTGGGACGCGGCCCGGCTGCACCTGGTCGACCTCCAGTACGCCGACGTACGGCCCGAGAAGGGCCTGTACAACCGTCTCGTGGCCCGTGGACGCATGAAGCGGCTGCTCACGGACGCGGACGTGGAGCGGGCCCGTACGGTGCCGCCGGAGGACACCCGGGCCTACTTCCGCGGCCGCTGCCTGGAGCAGTACGCGGACGACGTCGCGGCGGCCTCCTGGGACTCGGTGATTTTCGACCTGCCGGGCCGGGACTCGCTGCAGCGCGTCCCAACCCTGGAACCGCTTCGCGGAACGCGTAATCACGTCAAGGAGCTCCTGGACCGCTGCCGCACCGCGGAAGACCTGGTCAGGGTGCTTTCGGGCGGGTGACCGCGCGGAGCGGGTACTCGTCGGGAACCGGCCGGGCAGGGTGGAAAAGCCCTGGTCCGGGAATCATCGAGGTGGTCCCCGTACGTTGGAGCAACTACGGGGCCGTTGTCAGACCCGGCGAGTAGGGTCTGATCTTGACCGAGCAACTGTGTCGGGCGAACCGAGCGGGGTGAGGGATATGGCGACCAAGGACACCGGCGGCGGACAGCAGAAGGCCACCCGGTCCACCGAGGAGGTCGAGGAGCAGGCTGCGGAGACGCAGGGCTCCGAGGACCTCAAGGAGCGTCAGGAGAAGCTGAGCGACGACGTCGACTCGGTTCTGGACGAGATCGACGACGTCCTCGAGGAGAACGCAGAGGACTTCGTGCGCTCCTTCGTTCAAAAGGGTGGCCAGTAAGACGCCTGAGCCTGCCTTTTGAAGGTGAGCGAGGTGCGCGGGCGAGGGACGAGCCGGAATGCGGAGCGCTGCGCGCGGGGCAGCACCTGAGAGGGTGCCCTCGCGCGCGGCGCTCCGGGCTTCGGTGGCGTCCCGACCCGGCGGACCGCACACCGGCCCGTCCTCCGGTCCGGCCGGCGTGCGCGGCGGGCAAGTGCGGCGCAGCTTGAGCGCAGTTGGTCCCGCAGGGCATGTGGATCACCGCCGAAGGACGGGTAGGGTCCGAGGCATACCGAGCCCCCGGCCGTGAACGGGCCGGGGTTGTTCCAAGGATCGGCCCGACGTCACAGGGCGGGCTGTCGCATACGTGGAAGGAATCGCGTGGAAGCCAACACTCGTAGCACCGGGCGTCTACCAGCTGCCTTCCTGACGCCAGGGTCCTCCTCCTTCATGGACTTCCTCTCCGAGCACCAGCCGGAGATGCTGCCCGGCAACCGGCAACTGCCTCCCACCCAGGGCGTGATCGAGGCACCGCACGGCACCACGATCGTCGCCGTGACGTTCCCCGGCGGTGTGGTCCTCGCCGGTGACCGGCGGGCGACCATGGGCAACGTCATCGCGCAGCGGGACATCGAGAAGGTCTTCCCGGCCGACGAGTACTCGGCGGTGGGCATCGCCGGCACGGCGGGCCTGGCCGTCGAGATGGTGAAGCTGTTCCAGCTGGAGCTGGAGCACTTCGAGAAGGTCGAGGGCGCGCAGCTGTCCCTGGAGGGCAAGGCCAACCGCCTGTCGACGATGATCCGCTCCAACCTCGGCATGGCCATGCAGGGCCTGGCCGTGGTGCCGCTGTTCGCCGGGTACGACGTGGACCGCGGCAAGGGCCGCATCTTCTCGTATGACGTCACCGGCGGCCGCTCCGAGGAGCAGAACTTCGCGGCGACGGGCTCCGGCTCGATCTTCGCGCGCGGCGCGATGAAGAAGCTCTTCCGCAACGACCTCACCGAGGCCGAGGCCACCACGCTCGTGGTCCAGGCGCTCTACGACGCGGCAGACGACGACTCGGCCACCGGTGGTCCCGATGTCGCCCGCCGGATCTATCCCATCGTCACCGTGATCACCGACGACGGCTTCCGCCGGCTCACCGACAGCGAGGCGTCCGAGATCGCGCGCTCGATCCTGGAGCGGCGGCTGGAGCAGCCCGACGGGCCGCGGGCCGCGCTGCTGTGAGCGGCGGTTTTCTTCGGAGGGTGGTCCAGTGAACCGACGGAATCTTCAAGAGAGGGACGGATAACCGGTGTCGACGCCGTTCTATGTCTCACCCCAGCAGGCCATGGCCGACCGGGCGGAGTACGCCCGCAAGGGCATCGCCCGTGGTCGCAGCCTCGTCGTGCTGCAGTTCGCCGACGGCATCGTGTTCGTCGGCGAGAACCCGTCCCGTGCGCTGCACAAGTTCAGCGAGATCTACGACCGGATCGGCTTCGCGGCCGCCGGCAAGTACAACGAGTACGAGAACCTGCGGATCGGCGGCGTGCGCTACGCCGACCTGCGGGGTTACACCTACGACCGTGACGATGTGACGGCCCGGGGCCTGGCGAACGTGTACGCGCAGACGCTGGGCACGATCTTCTCCAGCGCCGCCGAGAAGCCGTACGAGGTGGAGCTGGTCGTCGCCGAGGTCGGCGAGACGCCCGAGGGCGACCAGATCTACCGGCTGCCGCACGACGGCTCCATCGTGGACGAGCACGGCTCGGTCGCGGTGGGCGGCAACGCCGAGCAGATCAGCAGCTATCTGGACCAGCGCCACCGGGAGGGCATGACGCTCGCGGAGGCGCTGAGGCTGGCGGTCCAGGCGCTGTCCCGCGACACCAACGGCAGCGAGCGGGAGATCCCCGCGGAGCGGCTGGAGGTGGCGGTGCTGGACCGTACGCGCCCGCAGAAGCGCAAGTTCAAGCGGATCAGCGGGGGGCAGCTGGATCGGCTGCTCGAGGCGGGTGCCTCCGGCGGTGCGGCGGACGAGGCGTCGGAGGACGCCGAGTAGTCCTGACGTGGTGCGACGCGCTCCGGCCGGTGGTTCGCGGCCGGGGCGCGTTGCCGTCTGCGGCTTTGGTGTGGCTTCGCCTTCTGCCGGGTGTGGGCCGGGGCCGCCGGGGGGTGTCCGTCCTCGGAACGGCGCGATGGACCCTTGTACCGACTGACTGGCGTCGACGCGCCAACCGCTGCGGGCGGACACCCCCCGACACGTCCCCTGCTCGCCGTAGGCGGGTGCGGGCCGTCCCCGCTGCGGGCATGCGTGCCGCTGGGGGCGGCACGGGTGGGCGCAGCGGCACCCCGCCACCCCTGGTTGCGGACCCGCCCGGCCTCAGCACCCACGCAGCGCACAGTCAACGAGGCGGTGCAGTAGAGCCCCGTACCACCAGCTGGACCGGGATGTCCCCGCTCTCGGGCTCCCGGCCCTCCAGGACCGCCAGGAGGGCCCCCATGCCCCGCTCGCCGAACAGCTCCGCGTCCAGGCGGACCGTCGTCAGTTCCGGGTCGATGGCCGTGGCCAGGGCCAGATCGTCCAGACCCGTGACCGACAGGTCATCGGGGACACGCAGTCCCACCCGGCGGGCTGCCTTGTACGTGCCGGCCGCGAGCTGGTCGTCGTCGCAGATCACGGCGGTGGGGCGAGTGCCGGGAGCTGCGAGCGCCGCTTCGGCGGCGGCCACCGCTCCTTCGATGGAGATCGGGGAGCGGGCCGTGCGGACGGACGTGCCGGGTACCTCCGCCAGTCTCGCCGCCAGTTCCCGGGCGCGTACTTCGAAGGTCCAGGAGGGGACGTCCGCCGCCAGATGGAGGAAGCGGCGGTGGCCCAGGGAGAGGAGGTGCTCCGTGGCTTGGCGGACGCCGTCGGCGATGTCCAGGTTGACCGTCGCCGCGCCGAGGCTCCCGGCCGGGTCGCTGTCCAGCATCACCAGCGGCAGCGCCTCGCCGCGGATCGCGCTCAGGGCGTCCGCGGCCATGGAGGAGGCGATGACGCCGTCCAGCGCGGACTGCGCGGAGGCGAAGGGGTCGCGGGCCGGGCCGATGCCCTCGGGGGAGGGGTAGAGGACCACGCCGAAGCCGTGCTCGGCCGCGACACGGGCAGCGCCCGTGTAGACACCCGCGAAGAACTCGGTGGTGAGCGCCGGGACGACGAGGAGGACGGTGCGCGTGCGGCCCAGGCGCAGGTTGCGGGCGGCGAGGTTCGGGCGGTAGCCCAGGTCCCGGGCGGCCTCGCGGACGCGCTCCGCGGTCGCCTCCGAGACGCGGCCGCGCCATTTGTCGCCGAGGACCAGGGAGACGGCCGCCTGGGAGACGCCGGCGGCCTGGGCGACGTCCCGGCTCGTGGGGCGGGTACTGCCTCGTGCCACCGTCGGCCTGCTCTTTCATCTGGACTCGTGAACAGCGGACATGGTACGTATGGAAGTCGACGTTATACGTAAAACCTAGCGCGGGGACGGCGGGAACATGGCCACGGGATACCTGGAGATCCTTCGGGCGCGACACGCCGCCCGGTTGCTCGTCGGCACGCTCGTGGGCCGGCTGCCCAACGCCACGGCCGCCATCGCGATCGTGCTGTTCGTCCGGGCGGAGGGCGGCACGTACAGCCTCGCGGGCGCCCTGGCGGCCGTCTACGGCGTCGCCAACGCCGTCGGGCAGCCCGTGCTGGGCAGGATCGTGGACCTGCGCGGACAGCCGCGTGTGCAGTTGCCCGCGGCCGTCCTCTCCGCCCTCGCCATGGCGGTCTTCGCCTTCTCCGGCATCGGGTCGCTGCCGCTCGCCTACGCCGCCGTCGCCGGGGCCGGGCTCTTCACGCCGCCGCTGGAGGGCGGGCTGCGGGCGCTGTGGCCCTCCGTGCTGAAGCGGGAGGACCAGGTGCACACGGCGTACGCCATGGACGCCGTGGCCCAGGAGGTGATGTTCACCGTCGGGCCGCTGCTCGTGACCCTGTGCGTGTCCCTGTGGTCCGCCCAGGCCGCGCTGCTCGTGCTGAACGTCGTCGGTGTGCTGGGCGCGCTGTCCGTGGTGGTCTCGCAGCCCTCCCGCGCCTGGCGGTCGGCGCCGCGCGAGGCGCACTGGCTCGGTGCGCTGCGCTCGCCGGGACTGCTCGCGCTGCTGGCGGCGTTCCTGTTCATCGGCATGGCCCTCGGGTCCATCACCGTCGCCTCGGTGCCCTACGCGGACGACCACGGCGGGGACGCCGTGTACGGCTGGCTGATGGCCGCCCTGGGATTCGGCGCGCTGGTCGGCGGCGCCGTCTACGGGGCCCGGCAGTGGTCCGGTGAGCCCGCCCGGCGACTGCGGGTGCTGGTGGCCCTTCTGGTGGTGTGTTACCTGCCGCTGACGCTCACGCCGGACGCCGTGCCCATGGTGGCGCTCACCGCGCTCGCCGGCGTGTTCCTCGCGCCCGCCATCGCCTGCGCGTTCGTCCTGGTCGACCGGCACGCCCCGCGCGGCACGGTCACCGAGGCGTTCTCCTGGCTGGTGACGACGTTCACCGTCGGCCACTCGGTCGGAACGGGCGTCGCGGGCCCCGTCGTGGAGGTGGGCGGTGCCGTGTGGGGCTTCGCCGTACCGGGTGTCGCCGGTGGCGTGTCTTTGCTGGTTTTGACGGCCACAGGACGGGTAGTCGCAGCTCCCGGCCAGGGAGCGGTTGTTGCGGCCGGTTCGGAAAATGATCCAAACCGTGCTGTCGAACCCCGTTTCAGTTCAGGGGATCGGGCGTAATGTTCCCTCATGGACCGCCGCATTTTCGGGCTGGAGAACGAGTACGGCGTCACGTGCACGTTCAGGGGACAGCGCCGCCTGTCTCCTGACGAGGTGGCGCGGTACCTCTTCCGCCGTGTCGTGTCATGGGGCCGCAGCAGCAATGTCTTTCTGCGAAACGGCGCCCGCCTCTATCTCGACGTGGGATCGCATCCGGAATACGCGACACCGGAATGCGACAACGTGACCGAACTGGTCACCCACGACAAAGCAGGCGAGCGCATTCTCGAAGGACTCCTGGTGGACGCCGAACGACGCCTGCACGAGGAGGGAATCGCGGGCGACGTCTACCTCTTCAAGAACAACACCGACTCGGCGGGCAACTCCTACGGCTGCCACGAGAACTATCTGGTCGCCCGGCACGGGGAGTTCTCCCGGCTCGCGGACATTCTCATTCCGTTCCTGGTCACACGGCAGCTGCTGTGCGGTGCCGGCAAGGTGCTGCAGACGCCGCGCGGTGCCGTGTACTGCGTCAGCCAGCGGGCCGAGCACATCTGGGAGGGCGTCTCCTCGGCGACGACCCGCTCCCGGCCCATCATCAACACCCGCGACGAGCCGCACGCCGACGCTGAGCGCTACCGCCGCCTGCACGTCATCGTGGGCGACTCCAACATGTCCGAGACGACCATGCTGCTCAAGGTCGGCGCCACCGACCTGGTGCTGCGCATGATCGAGGCGGGCACCGTGATGCGGGACCTGACCCTGGAGAACCCGATCCGGGCGATCCGCGAGGTCAGCCACGACATCACCGGCCGCCGCAAGGTCCGCCTGGCCAGCGGCCGCGAGGCCTCCGCCCTGGAGGTGCAGCGCGAGTACTACGAGAAGGCCCTGGACTTCTGCGAGCGCCGGGGCATCCGCACCGGCACCGTCGAGCAGGTCCTGGAGCTGTGGGGCCGCACGCTGGACGCGATCGAGGCCGAGGACCTCGACCGCATCGGCACCGAGATCGACTGGGTCATGAAGTACAAGCTCATCGAGCGGTACCGCGCCAAGCACAACATGACCATGTCGCACCCGAGGGTCGCGCAGATAGACCTCGCCTACCACGACATCCACCGCCGTCGTGGTCTGTACTACCTGCTCGAGAAGAAGGGCCAGGCGGCCCGTATCTGCAACGACTTGAAGATCTTCGAGGGCAAGTCCGTTCCGCCGCAGACCACTCGGGCCCGGCTGCGCGGCGACTTCATCCGGCGGGCCCAGGAACAGCGCCGTGACTTCACGGTCGACTGGGTGCACCTCAAGCTCAACGACCAGGCGCAGCGGACCGTGCTGTGCAAGGACCCGTTCCGTTCGGTGGACGACCGGGTGGAGAAGCTGATCGCCGGAATGTAGCCGGTTCCGGCCGGTGCGGGAAGCCGGTGCCCGGAGGTTTTCGGACCTCCCGGCACCGGCTTTTCCGTTCCTTGTCCGCAGGTACGGGAGCGGCTCGGGGGCGCCATGTCGCGCGGTGAGGCGGGTGAGGAGCGTGCACGCCGTAGAGTGGCGCCCATTGCCCCCACACCACCGATCCCAGTTGGACTGATGAACTACAACACGAAACGACGCGTGGCCGCGCTGCTGGCCGTTCCCGCCCTGTTGTTCACCGCCGCGTGCGGATCGGACGACGGGAACAACGGCGACGCGGCGGGAGGCGTCGCCGAGGTCAAGGGGAAGGTCGGGGCGAAGCCCGAGATCTCCGTGCCCAAGGACGGCAAGCCGTCCGACAAGACCGTGGTCAGGACGGTCTCGGCGGGCAGCGGCACCCCGATCAAGGGATCGGACTTCGTCCGCCTGGACTGGACCGTCGAGAAGTGGGGCGGCGACCAGGAGCTCGGCGGTACCTGGGCCGCCGGATCGACGGGTGACAAGGCTCCCCGGCGGCAGTCCATCGAGCAGCTCGGCAAGCCGAGCCAGCAGCTGCCCGAGAAGGTCCTCGACGCGATGAAGGGCAAGAAGCCCGGCAGCCGGATCCTGGTGCAGGGCACCGCGGGCGACCTGATCGGCCAGAGCCTGAACACCTCCTCCGGGATCTCCGCGAAGGACGTGCTGATCTGGGTGGTCGACCCGGTCGGTGCCGCGAGCGTCGACGCCAAGGCCGAGGCCAAGGGCGAGCAGGCGCCCTCCGAGCCGGGCATGCCCGAGGTGAAGTCCCCGTCGCAGAAAGCCGCGGTCATCACCGTCCCCAAGGGCGAGAAGGCTCCCAAGGACCTCAAGGAGCAGGTGCTGATCAAGGGCGACGGCAAGAAGGTCGAGGCCGGCCAGGGCCTGATCGCCCAGTACACCGGGGTCAAGTGGGAGGACGGCAAGAAGTTCGACTCCTCCTGGGACCACGGCGGCGCCACCGCCTTCCAGATCGGAAACGGCTCCGTGGTGGCAGGCTGGGACAAGGGCCTCGTCGGCAAGCACGTGGGCGACCGCGTGCTGCTGGTGATCCCGCCCTCGCTCGGCTACGGCGCGAGCCCGAGCAGTGAGCTGGCCAAGAACACCCTGGTCTTCACGGTGGACATCCTCGGCACGGTCTGACCGGCCGGTCTGTGAGACTGTCCTCGACGCAGGTCACGTAACAAGGAGAGATGAAGTGAGCATCGACAAGCCCGAGATCGACTTCCCGGGCGGCGAGCCCCCGGCGGACCTCGAGATCAAGGACATCTGGGAGGGCGACGGCCCGGTCGCGCAGGCCGGCCAGACGGTCACCGTGCACTACGTCGGCGTCTCCTTCAGCACCGGCGAGGAGTTCGACGCCAGCTGGAACCGTGGCACCCCGTTCCGCTTCCCGCTGGGCGGCGGCCGGGTCATCAAGGGCTGGGACCAGGGCGTGCAGGGCATGAAGGTCGGCGGCCGCCGCCAGCTGACCATCCCCGCCCACCTGGCCTACGGCAACCAGAGCCCGTCCCCTCTGATCAAGCCCGGCGAGACGCTGATCTTCGTGGTCGACCTGCTCGGGGTCTGAGCAGGATCCGAACAGACTCGATCATGTGGGGCCCATGCCTGTTCGGGCATGGGCCCTCGGCTTTTGCCGTGCCACCGTGTGGCGGTACGGTCATCGCTCGTAAGCACCATAGGGAGGCGAAGCGCGTCGATGGCCATTGCCAAGGCCGAGCGGCTGATGAATCTGGCGCTGTGTCTGCTCGGGACACGGCGGCCGCTCAGCAAGCGTGAGCTGCGCGACTCCATCGAGGCCTACGTCGAGGCCTTCGGGCCGGGAAACGGCGCGACCGGCTCCGATGATTCCTTCAACCGCATGTTCGAGCGCGACAAGGACGACCTGCGCGAACTCGGGCTGGTCATCGAGACCGTCGAGAGCCTCGACGGCGAGATCGGCTACATGGCCCGCCGCGACAGCAACCGTCTGCCGGCCATCACGCTGGACGCCGAGGAGGCCGCCGCCCTCGGGCTCGCCGCCAAGGTGTGGCAGCAGGCCCGGCTGGCCGGAGCGGCCAGTGGCGCCCTGCAGAAGCTGCGCGCGGCGGGGCTCCCCGAGGACGTCGACCCCTACGGGTCGCACGGCGCGCTGGAGCCGCGCATCCCCGTGCACGAGGCGGCCTTCGAGCCGCTGATGCTGGCCTGCCGGGACCGCCGGCCCGTCGCGTTCGACTACCGCAAGGCCACCGCCGCCCACCCCGAGCAGCGGCACGTGGAGCCGTGGGCGCTGGAGTGCTGGCGGGGCCACTGGTATCTGGCGGGCTGGGACCGCGACCGGGGCGCCGAGCGGGTCTTCAGGCTCTCCCGCATCACCGGCAAGGTCCGTTCGCGCGGCGGCCGGTACACCGCCGAGGTGCCGGACGTCGTCACCGTCCGGGAGACCGTGGCGAGCTGGGCCGGCGAGATCGCCGACCGCTCGGCGCGGATCCGGTTGCGCGCGGGCGCGGGGTACCCCCTTCGGGCGAAGGCCACCTCCGTCCGGGAACTCGGCGACGGCTGGGACGAGTTGGAGATTCCGTACGGCCACGGGCTGGACGCCTGGCTGGTGGAGTTCGGGCCGGACGTGGTCGTCCTTGAGCCCGCCGAGCTGCGGGCCGACGTGGTGGACCGGCTGCGGGCCGTGGCCAAGGGCTGAGGGGGAGCGGAAAGACAGTGGCAGGCAAACCGGTCAGGCCCGTGAACGCCATCGACCAGACCCGGCGGATGCTCTCGCTGGTCACGTATCTGAGAGAGCGGCCCGGAGCGCGGGTCGAGGACGTCGCGCGCGCCTTCGGCATCAGCGAGGACGAGCTGGTCTCCGACCTCGACGTCCTGCCCATGTGCGGCACCAGCTTCCGCGGCGGCGACCTGCTCGACATCGACACCGACGGCGAGCGCATCTGGTGGCACAACCCGGCCGCCCTCGCCGCGGAAGCGGCCGAGCCGCTGCGGCTCGCCGCCGACGAGGCCACCGCCCTGCTGGTCGCCGCCCGGGCCGTCGCCACGCTGCCCGGACTGCGCGAGAGCGACCGGCAGGCGCTGCTGCGGGCGACGGCCAAGGTGGAGACGGCGGCCGGTGAGGCGGCGGGCGCCAGCTCACGGCTGTCGGTGACCTTCGAGTCCGAGGGCGGGGTCTTCGCGGACGTCGACCGGGCGATCGCCGAGCGCCGCCGGCTGTGGATCCGCTACTACTCACCCGCGCGCGACGAGGTCACCGAGCGGGAGATCGACCCCATCCGCCTGGTCAGCGTCGGGCACACCTACGTCGAGGCCTGGTGCCACCGCTCCGAGGCGCGCCGCACCTTCCGGCTGGACCGTGTCGCGGAGATCAAGATCCTGGACGAGCCGTCGGCGCCGCCCGAGATCGAGTTGCGCGACCTCTCGGAGGCGCTGGTGCAGCCGGCGGCCGAGGATCCGGAGGTCGTGATCGAGGTCGGACCCGGCGGACGCTGGGTCGCGGAGTACTACCCGCACGACAGTGCGGATGAGCTCGCGGACGGCGGGCTGCGTATCACTCTGCGGACCCCCGAACCGGCGTCGCTGCGGCGCCTGGCCCTGCGGCTCGGGCGGGACGGCAGGATCGTCTCGCCGCCGGAGCTCGCGGACAGCGCCCGGCGGGCGGCCGGTGAGGCGCTGGCGGCGTACGACGGGATCGAGGCGGTGCGGACGGCTCGTGCCGCCGAGGCGGGCGAGCCGCACGTGGTCGCGGGCGGAACGGGTGGCGGCCCCGAGTGAGGCCGCAGGTGCCCACCGGGTTCGGCCACCGGGTCCGGCCGGTCCCGGGCACCCACCCTGCCGCCGGGCGTGACGTCGGTCGCGGTGTCGGGCGGAGTGCTCCGCAGGCGAACGACCCCAGGAAGAGGAGCGAGGGCTTGAGCGAGTCGGCGACGACGTCCGGTGGTGTCGGGGGCATGACGGTGGAGTCCGCGTTCGCCGGGATGAGACGTGTGGACCCGGTCGTGTTCAGGGCGGGCTGCCCGGACTGCCGGGGGTGCTTCGAGCTCGCCGCCGGCGCCCTGCGCCTGGCCATCGGCGCCACGAGCCGCACCACCTTCTACTCCTTCACCTGCCCCGAGTGCGGGGCGTCCGTCCGCAAGCCCGCGGGGGAGCGGATCGTGGAACTGCTGACCGGCGGCGGTGTCCGCACCCTGCGGCTGCACTCCACCGTCTAGTGGGTCGGGACGTTCACCCGTTCAGGAAGGTCTAGGCTCGGCGTCATGTTCTGGCCGATGTTCGCGGTTGCCGTGGGATTCGTGGGTCTCGTCGTGCTCGGAGTGCTCGCGGTGCGGGTCTTCGTGGAGGCGGAGCGCCTGGGCAGGCAGGTCACCGACTCGGCGCGCCGTATCAACCGGGCCGCCGAGGACCTGGAGCGGGCCGCCGAGAGCGCCGCCCGTTCCGTCGACGCTCTGTGAGCTGTCCGGCGGGCGGCTGTCAGTTGCGTTTCGGGACACTTCGCCCTGTCACGCAGCCGGTTCGTACAGGTACTCTGCTGGTCGCGGCCCGGTTAACGAGGCACTGGCCGCGGACGGGAGTACGCACAGGGGATGCAGAGGGATTGCCTCGCGTTTACCCCCGAGCGTTACGATCGCTGCCAACACGATCGTTCGGACAAGTGTCCGACCGGTCGGACAGCACCCCACACAGCCGCCTCGGTGAGAAGGTAAAGACTTATGTTCGGAAGGCTCGGAGCCCCCGAGATCATTCTCATCCTCGTCGTCATCATCCTGCTGTTCGGCGCGAAGAAGCTTCCGGACATGGCTCGGTCGCTCGGCAAGTCGGCCCGCATCCTCAAGAGCGAGGCCAAGGCGATGAAGGACGAGAACAAGTCCTCCACCACCCCGACGGACCCGCCCAACAACGACGAGCCCTCGCAGCGCACCATCCAGGCGGCTCCCGGCGACGTGACCAGCTCGCGCCCGGTCAGCGAGCCCACGGACACGACCAAGCGCTGACGCAGGGCCGGTGACCTCCGGCCCGCCGCACGAGATGGGAACGTGGGTTGCTGAAGTCTGCCCGCAAGCAGGAGAGGGATCCCGAGGGGCGCATGCCCCTCGCGGAGCACCTTCGCGAGCTCCGCAACCGGCTCGCCAAGGCGGTGCTGGCGATCGTCGTCGTCACGGTCGCGGCCGCCTTCTGGTACAACGACATCATCAACTTGATCACCAAGCCGATCCTCGACTCGGTCGGCTGTGACAAGACCTTCGCGGAACTGGCCAGGTCGCAGGCCGGCACGAAGCCCTGTGCGCAGATCACCATCAACGGTCTGCTCACCCCCTTCACGCTCGCGCTGAAGGTGTCCCTGATGGCCGGTGTCGTCCTGGCCTCGCCGATCTGGCTCTACCAGTTGTGGGCCTTCGTCGCGCCGGGCCTGCACCGGCACGAGAAGAAGTACGCGTACGGCTTCGTCGCCACCGGCGCCCCGCTGTTCATCGTGGGCGCCTACTTCGCGTACACGGTGCTTCCCACCACGGCCAAGGTGCTCCTCGACTTCACCCCGGGCGGCACGTCCAACCTCCTTCCGCTGGACGACCTGCTCGACCTGGTCATGCGGATGGTGCTCGTCTTCGGCCTCTCGTTCGAGCTGCCGCTGCTGCTGGTCATGCTCAACCTCACCGGGGTGCTCACCGGCAAGCGCATGCTCGGCTGGTGGCGCGGCATGATCATGGCCATCACGGTGTTCGCGGCTGTCGCCACGCCCAGCACCGACCCGCTGACCATGCTGATGCTCGCCGGGCCGATCTGGATCCTCTACTTCGCGGCCGTCGCCTTCTCCCTGCTCAACGACCGCCGTCGCGGCCGTCGCGACGCCCTCGGCCCCGCCGACGACGAGGCCTCCGAGCTCGACCTCACGCCCGAGGACATCGGTGAGATCGAGCCCGTGACGACCAGCCGGGCGGCCCTGCCCGAGCAGGCGGGCAGCGACCGCTCGGAGCGGGTCAACGGATATGACGACGTGACCTGAGCAGCGGCGGGCAGATCGTAGGGTCGGTCGCGTGACCGGCGAGATCACCCTCTTCGTCAACCCCACCGCGGGCCGCGGCCGGGGCGCCCGTGCGGCGCAGCCGGCCGCTTCCGCGTTGCGGGCGGCCGGTTTCCCGGTCCGTACGGTCGTCGGGGAGGACGCCGCCGACGCCCTCGCCCGCGCGCGTGCGGCCGTCGAGTGCGGCACCGGCGCGCTGATCGCCGTCGGCGGCGACGGCATGGCGAACCTGGCGCTGCGGGCCGTCGCGGGCACCCGCACCCCGCTCGGCCTGGTCGCCGCCGGCACCGGCAACGACTTCGCCCGCGCCCTCGGCCTGCCCGTGCGTGAGCCGGCCGCCGCCGGCCGCATGATCGCCGACGCCCTCAAGAGCGGCCGGATCCGCGACATCGACCTCGGGCGGGTCGGCGACCGCTGGTTCGGCACGGTCCTCGCCTCCGGCTTCGACTCCCGCGTCAACGACCGGGGCAACCGCATCCGATGGCCTCACGGCCGCCTCAGGTACGACCTGGCGATGATCGCCGAACTCGCCGGGCTGCGGCCGGTCCCGTACCGGCTACGCCTCGACGACGGTGAGGTCCGCGAGGTCGAGGCGACCCTCGTGGCCGTCGGCAACGGCTCCTCCTACGGCGGCGGCATGCGGATCTGCCCGGACGCCGACCTGACCGACGGACTGCTCGACCTCACCGTCGTCGGGGACTGCGGCCGGGCGACGCTGCTGAAGGTGTTCCCGACGGTGTACCGCGGGAGGCACGTCGAGCATCCGAAGGTGACCGTGCTGCGGGCGGCCCGGGTGGACCTCGCCGCCGAGGGTGTCACCGGCTACGCCGACGGGGAGCCCCCGGGCCCGCTGCCCCTGAGCGCGCGCTGCGTACGCGGAGGCGTGCGGGTCGTCGGCCCCTGAGCTGCGCGGATCCGGGGTTTGACAGAAACGGATCCGGATAATGATCGTCCTGTTGTCAGTGCGGCCCGGTACGCTCGAAAGCACGATGACAGAGGACCTCTCACCGGCCGAGCGGTACGCGGCAGCCCGCAAGCGCGCTGTCGAGCAGGCCACCGCGCTCGCCCCCTTCCGCGAGATGTACGACTTCGGCCTCGACCCCTTCCAGATCGAGGCCTGCCAGGCGCTCGAAGCGGGGAAGGGCGTGCTGGTCGCCGCGCCCACCGGCTCCGGCAAGACGATCGTCGGCGAGTTCGCCGTCCACCTCGCCCTCCAGCAGGGCAGAAAGTGCTTCTACACGACACCCATCAAGGCGCTGTCGAACCAGAAGTACGCCGACCTGTGCCGCCGCTACGGCACGGACAAGGTGGGCCTGCTCACCGGCGACAACAGCGTCAACTCCGATGCGCCGGTGGTCGTGATGACCACCGAGGTGCTGCGGAACATGCTGTACGCCGGTTCCCAGACCCTCCTGGGCCTCGGTTACGTGGTCATGGACGAGGTGCACTACCTCTCGGACCGCTTCCGGGGCGCCGTGTGGGAAGAGGTGATCATCCACCTCCCCGAGTCGGTCACGCTGGTCTCGCTCTCGGCGACGGTGTCGAACGCCGAGGAGTTCGGCGACTGGCTCGACACGGTCCGCGGCGACACCGAGGTGATCGTCTCCGAGCACCGGCCCGTGCCGCTGTTCCAGCACGTGCTGGCCGGACGGCGGATGTACGACCTGTTCGAGGAGGGCGAGGGCCACAAGAGGGCCGTCAACCCCGACCTCACGCGCATGGCGCGCATGGAGGCGAGCCGGCCGTCGTACCAGGACCGCCGGCGCGGCCGGTCCATGCGCGAGGCCGACCGCGAGCGGGAGCGCCGGCAGCGCTCCCGCATCTGGACGCCGAGCCGGCCCGAGGTGATCGAGCGGCTCGACCGCGAGGGGCTGCTGCCGGCCATCACCTTCATCTTCAGCCGCGCCGCCTGCGAGGCCGCCGTCCAGCAGTGCCTGTTCGCGGGGCTCAGGCTCAACGACGAGGAGGCCCGCGAGCGGGTCCGCGCCCTGGTCGAGGAGCGCACGGCGTCCATCCCGACGGAGGACCTGCACGTCCTCGGCTACTACGAGTGGCTGGAGGGCCTGGAGCGCGGCATCGCGGCCCACCACGCGGGCATGCTGCCGACCTTCAAGGAGGTCGTCGAGGAGCTGTTCGTACGCGGTCTGGTCAAGGCCGTGTTCGCCACCGAGACCCTCGCCCTGGGCATCAACATGCCCGCCCGCTCGGTGGTGCTGGAGAAGCTCGTCAAGTGGAACGGCGAGCAGCACGCGGACATCACCCCGGGCGAGTTCACCCAGCTGACGGGCCGGGCCGGACGGCGCGGCATCGACGTCGAGGGCCACGCCGTGGTCCTGTGGCAGCGCGGCATGAACCCCGAGCACCTCGCGGGCCTGGCCGGCACCCGGACCTACCCGCTGCGCTCCAGCTTCAAGCCGTCGTACAACATGGCGGTCAACCTGGTCGAGCAGTTCGGGCGGCACCGCTCGCGCGAGCTGCTGGAGACGTCGTTCGCGCAGTTCCAGGCGGACAAGTCGGTCGTCGGCATCTCCCGGCAGGTGCAGCGCAACGAGGAGGGTCTCGAGGGCTACAAGGCCTCCATGACCTGTCACCTCGGCGACTTCGAGGAGTACGCGCGGCTGCGCCGTGAACTGAAGGACCGGGAGAACGAGATCGCCCGGCAGGGCGCGGCGGAACGGCGCGCGGAGGCCGCCGTCGCGCTGGAGAAGCTCAAGCCCGGTGACGTCATCCACGTGCCCACCGGCAAGTACGCGGGTCTGGCGCTGGTGCTGGACCCGGGGCTGCCCGCGGGCCGTTCGAACGGCCATCGCGGCTTCGAGCACCACGACGGGCCCCGCCCGCTCGTGCTGACCGCGGAGCGGCAGGTGAAGCGGCTGGCCTCCATGGACTTCCCGGTGCCGGTCGAGCCGCTGGAGCGGATGCGGATCCCGAAGTCCTTCAACCCCCGTTCCCCGCAGTCCCGTCGGGACCTCGCGTCGGCGCTGCGCACCAAGGCCGGGCACATCCCGGCGGACCGGCACCGCAAGCGGCGCTCCCAGGCGGCCGACGACCGTGAGATCGCCCGGCTGCGCACGGCGCTGCGCGCCCACCCCTGCCACGGCTGCGACGACCGTGAGGACCACGCCCGTTGGGCCGAGCGGTACCACCGGCTGCTGCGGGACACCTCGCAGCTGGAGCGGCGGATCGAGGGCCGTACGAACACCATCGCCCGCACGTTCGACCGCATCGTGGCGCTGCTGACCGAGCTGGACTACCTGCGCGGCGACGAGGTCACCGAGCACGGCAAGCGGCTCGCGCGGCTGTACGGCGAGCTGGACCTGCTCGCCAGCGAGTGTCTGCGCGAGGGCGTCTGGGAGGGCCTCGGCCCGGCCGAACTGGCCGGGTGCGTCTCGGCGCTGGTGTTCGAGGCGCGGGCCGCGGACGACGCGATGGCGCCGAAGATGCCGTCCGGGAAGGCCAAGGCCGCGCTGGGCGAGATGGTGCGGATCTGGGGGCGGCTGGACGCGCTGGAGGAGGAGTTCCGGATCACCCAGACCGAGGGGGTCGGGCAGCGCGAGCCCGATCTGGGCTTCGCCTGGGCCGCGTACATGTGGGCCTCCGGCAAGGGGCTCGACGAGGTGCTGCGCGAGGCGGAGATGCCGGCGGGGGACTTCGTGCGGTGGTGCAAGCAGGTCATCGACGTGCTGGGGCAGATCGCGGCGGCGGCTCCGCAGGGGTCGTCCGTGGTGAAGAACGCCCGCAAGGCCGTGGATCTGTTGCTGCGGGGAGTGGTCGCCTACTCGTCGGTGGGGTGATCGTCGACGCGCGGGTGCCGGCTCGTCGTGGTCGCCCGCGCGGTTCCCCGCCCGCTCTGAGAGCGTCGTACCGAAGCCCGTTCACCCATCTCGGTGAGTGGGCTTTCGTATGCCCGTTCGCCGCTACGCGCAGTATTCGAACGATGTCGCAGCGTGTAAACGACCGAGCGTACTATCCCTTCGCGTCCGGTTTCCGGCAGTTGCTGAATATGACACGGCGATGATCCGGTCGGACTAAGCTCGCCCGCAGCGCACCGGCTTGAGATGAATTCGTGCGCTTGTTCCCCAATGTGCTGGAAGATCCCGACAGTTCCATGACATACCCCCCTGCACGTCCTTCCGAACCTCAGTCGACTCCTGTCAGAAGGCCCACATGGTGAGTGTTCAATCCCCTCCCGGTCGCCGTGAACGTCCCTACGCGCGCGTGCTCCTGCTGCCCGCCATAGTCATGGCCGCGGCGACCGGAGCCGCCGTCGCCCTGGTGTCGGAGCCGGCCCGGGGCGCCGTCGGCTGGTGCGGCGGCATCGCCACCGCGATGGTGCTCGCCACGGCCGCCGAGGCGGTGCGCCGCGGCCGTGCGCTGCGCGAC
Source organism: Streptomyces sp. NPDC043685 (assembly GCF_056436585.1). NCBI lineage: Bacteria > Bacillati > Actinomycetota > Actinomycetes > Kitasatosporales > Streptomycetaceae > Streptomyces > Streptomyces sp. NPDC043685. The sequence continues at coordinate 205,163 of NZ_JBWKCH010000007.1, forward strand.
CAGCGTGCGGAGCACGCCCGGTACAGCGCGCAGCTCCAGCAGCGGATCGCCGACCACGAGACCGAACTGCTCCGGTTCTCCCGGGAGATCGTCCCCGCCGCGCTCGACCTGCTGCGCGCCGGAGAACCACCCAGGGAGGTGATCCGCAAGCTCGGTCTCTCCCACCCCGCGTTCCGCGACCTGCCCGCTCCGCAGGCCGAGACGCTGCTGACGGTGCTCAAGATCGTCGACTACGAAGTGACGATGCGTGACGCCGCCGCACGTTCCTTCGTCAGTGTCGCCCGCCGTGTGCAGGCGATCATCCATCAGCAGGCCGAGGAACTGCGGGAGATGGAGGAGGACCACGGCCGCAACCCGGAGGTCTTCGACGACCTGCTGCGCATCGACCACGGCAACGCCCTGATCGGCCGCCTGGCCGACTCCGTCTCCGTGCTCGGCGGCGGACGCCCCGGCCGGCAGTGGCCCGAGCCGGTGTCGCTGTACAGCACCCTGCGCGGTGCCATGTCCCGCATCCTGGAGTACCGGCGCATCCAGCTCTCCTCCATCGCCAAGGTCAGCGTCAAGGGCATCTACGTCGAGCCCGTCATCCACGCCGCCGCCGAACTCCTCGACAACGCCACGCGCTACTCCCCGCCGCAGACCAAGGTGCACGTCACCGCCACCGAGGTGCAGACCGGCGTCTGCATCGAGATCGAGGACGGCGGTGTCAACCTCAACGAGGAGGCACGTGCCCGGATCGAGGGAATGCTGGAGGCCGCGAAGGCGGGCGTCGACCTCCAGGACATCGGTGAACACCCGCGTCTGGGGCTGGCCGTCGTGGGCCGGCTGTGCACGGCGTACAACATGCAGGTCTCGCTGCGCGCCTCCGCGTACGGCGGTGTCCGCGCCATCCTCATCGTGCCGAGCGAGATGATCACCCACGAGCCCGGTGTCGGACTCGCCCACGGCATCGGCGCCACCGGCATCCCCATGACGGTCGGCATCCCCGAGGGCCCGAAGCGCGCGCCCAAGAGGCGCCGCCCCACCAGCCCGAAGATCCCCGCCACGGTCTCCCTGGAGGACGACGACGTCCCCGAGGTCACCGAGTGGACGACGAACGGCCTGCCGCAGCGCCGCAGCAGGGTGAAGATGCCGCTCGCCGAGCGACTCGCCCAGCAGGCGGCCAACGAGAAGGCCGACCGGGAGGCCGCCGAACGCGGCGAGCACAACCCCTGGGCGACCCCCGAGCCCGAGCCCAAGTCGTGGCACGACATGTCGTCCCCGGACGCCCCCGGCAAGGGCCTCGAAGCCTTCTGGGAGGGACTCAAGCAGGGCATCGAACCCGGCACCCACCCGACCGACTTCATCCGGAACCCGACCAAGTACCTGCACCTGATCAATGACCCGGCCCCCACGGAGGCCGATGACGAGGGGGACCTCAAGTGATCCAGCAGCGAGGCAACTTCGACTGGATGCTCAAGCAACTCGCCGACGGCGTACCGGGCATCGAGATGATCGTGGTGCTCTCGGCCGACGGTCTGCGCATCGCCCGCTACGGCGGCGAGCCGGACGCCGCCGACCGGGTCGCCGCGGCCTGCGCCGGCCTGCAGTCCCTCGCGGGCAGCATCTGCCAGGAACTCACCGTGGGCGACGGCGAGATGAAACTCGTCATGATCGAGATCGACCGCGGCTACTTCTACCTGATGGGCGCGGGCGCCAACGCCTTCCTGGCGGTCCTCTCCGACGTGCGGTGCGAACCGGGCCGGATGAGCGCGATGATGCGCGACCTCGTCGTCCGGATCGGCGGCCACCTCACCAGTCCGCCCCGGCGGAACGGGCAAATCGTATGACTCCTCCCCAACGCCAGAGGCGCGACCTCGTCCCGGACCCGTCCACGCCGAAGGAGAGCGAGGACAAACCGGGCAACCCGGAGCGGATGTACGTGGTGGCAGGCCCGGACGGTGAACGGGCCGAGCTCGACCTGGTGACGCTGATCGTGGCGCGAGCCACGGACCCGCCGCCCTCCGCCTCTCCCGAGCAGGCGGCGCTGCTCCGGCTCTGCGCCGCCCCCCTGTCCGTGGCCGAGCTGTCGGCCTACCTCCACCTGCCGTTCAGCGCGATGGGCGTGCTGCTCACCGAGTTGCTGACGGCGGAACTGGTGCAGGCGCGTGCCCCGATCGTCCGCAAGGCGCGCACCGACCGTTCCCTCCTCGAAGCGGTGATGAATGGACTTCAACGGCTCTGACACCATCCCGGGCCCCCGGGCCGAGGACCAGTTGCCCCACACGGCGCAGGCCGCGGCCAAGATCGTGATCGTGGGCGGTTTCGGCGTCGGCAAGACGACCATGGTCGGCTCGGTCAGCGAGATCACACCGCTGACCACCGAGGAGACCATGACGCAGGCCGGCATCGGTGTCGACGACAACTTCGGCTCCGCGACCAAGACGGCCACCACCGTCGCCATGGACTTCGGCCGGATCAGCATCACCGAGCAGCTGGTGCTGTACCTCTTCGGCACTCCCGGGCAACAGCGCTTCTGGTTCCTGTGGAACGGCCTGTTCGAGGGCGCGCTCGGCGCGGTGGTCCTGGTCGACACCCGGCGGCTGGAGGTCAGCTTCGACGTCATGGGGCGCCTGGAGGAGCGCGGTGTGCCGTTCGTGGTCGCCATCAACTCCTTCCCGGACGCCCCTCGTTACGACATCGAGGAACTGCGCACAGCCCTCGACCTCACACCGGACATCCCGATCATCGAGTGCGACGCGCGGCGCCGGGCCTCCAGCCGCGATGTGCTGATGACGCTCATGCGCTTCCTGCACTCGCTCGCCATGACGGGTTCGCTCACCTGACCCCGCCGTCCCCACCTCCCCCCAGACACCTGATTCACCTCAGTTCGGAGCGATCACTGTGACGCCTGAATCCCACGCCCCGACCAGTACGGACGACCTCCGTCCCGGCCCGCCCCCCGGCTGCCCCGCGCACGGCTCCGGGCCCGGCGGACTGCACCGGCTGCACGAGGCGGAGGACCTGGGAGCGCTGTACGAGCAACTGCGGGAGCAGCACGGCCCCGTGGCGCCCGTGCTGCTCCACGACGACGTGCCGATGTGGATCGTCCTCGGCCACGCCGAGAACCTGCACATGGTGCGCTCGCCCTCGCAGTACTGCCGGGACAGCCGGATCTGGACCCCGCTGCGGGAGGGCCTGGTCAAGCCCGACCACCCGCTGATGCCGCACATCGCCTGGCAGCCCATCGCCTCGCACGCCGAGGGCGACGAGCACAAGCGGCTGCGCGGCGCGGTCATGGGCGCCATCTCCACGATCGACTTCCGCAGCCTGCGCCGCTACATCAACCGCAGTACGCAGATGATCGTCAACCGGTTCTGCGAGGCGGGCGAGGCGGACCTCGTCGGCCAGTTCACCGAGCACCTGCCGATGGCGGTGATGTGCGAGATCCTCGGCATGCCCGACGAGTACAACGACCGGCTCGTCGAGGCCGCCCGCGACGCCCTCAAGGGCACCGACACGGCGATCGCCAGTCACTCCTACGTCATGGACGCCCTGAGCCGGCTCACCGCCACCCGCCGCGCCCAGCCGGAGGAGGACCTCGCCAGCTATCTGATCACCCACCCGGCCCGGCTGAGCGACGACGAGGTCAGGGAGCACCTGCGCCTGGTGCTCTTCGCCGCCTACGAGGCCACCACCAACCTGCTGTCCAACGTGCTGCTCACGGTGCTGATCGACCCGCGCTTCAGGGCCCAGCTCAACGGCGGCCAGATGACGGTGCCGGAGGCGGTGGAGCAGTCCCTGTGGAACGAGCCTCCGTTCAGCACGGTCTTCGCCTACTTCGCCAAGCAGGAGACCGAGCTGGGCGGGCAGCGCATCCGCCGGGGCGACGGGCTGCTCTTCGCACCGCTCCCGGCCAACGTCGACCCGCGGGTGCGGCCCGACCTCAAGGCGAGCATGCAGGGCAACCGCTCGCACCTCGCCTTCGGCGGCGGTCCGCACGAGTGCCCCGGGCAGGACATCGGCCGTTCCATCGCCGACGTCGGCGTCGACGCGCTGCTGATGCGGCTGCCGGACGTGGAGCTCGACTGCGACGAGGAGGAGCTGCGCTGGACGGCGTCCATCGCCTCCCGGCACCTGGTGGAGCTGCCGGTGCAGTTCTCGCCGAAGCCTCCGCAGGACGTGCAGGAGGTGCCGAACCACAAGCCGGTCGCCGCGCAGCGCTCGGACTGGCAGATCGGCACCGCGCAGCCGCAGGCCGCACCGGCCGGGTCGCAGCCCCAGCCGGTCGCCGCGCAGCCACAGCCGCCCGCCGCGCAGCCGCAGCCCGCCCCGGTGCGGCACCAGCCGATGCCGGACCCGCCGCGGCCGGCCGCCGCGCAGCCGCCCCACCGCAAGGGCGTCTGGCAGCGCTTCCTGAGCTGGTGGCGCGGCGGCGACTGACCGCGCAGGCTACGGGCCGTCGTACGTCCCGGCGGCCCACCGGTCGTGGGCAGCCCAGGCCGTGAGCACCCGGCCGCTGCGGAAGCGGTGCTCCTCGCCCGTGACCGGATCGGTGAACTCCAGGCACCGCGCCAGCAGTTGGAGCGGACGCCGGAAGTCACCGGCCGGCACGGGAGCGGTCACCTCCGGGTAGAGCGGGTCACCGAGGATCGGCACGCCCAGGGCGGTCATGTGGACGCGCAGCTGGTGGGTCTGGCCGGTGGCGGGCACGAGCCGGTACCGGGCGAGGGCGCCGGGGCCGCCGGGGCGCGCGCGGTGCTCGACGAGCTCGACGCGGCTCACGGCGTTCGGCTCGCCCGGCACCTCCCGGGCGGTGAGCACCCCGCGCTCCTTCACGATCCGGCTGCGCACGGTCCGGGGCAGGGCGAGCCCGGGGCCGTAGGGGGCGACGGCCTCGTATTCCTTGCGGACCCGGCGGTCGCGGAACAGCGTCTGGTACGCGCCGCGTTCGCCGGGGCGCACGGTGAACAGCACCAGTCCCGCGGTGAGCCGGTCCAGGCGGTGCGCGGCGGTGAGTTCCGGGAGGTCCAGCTCGCGGCGGAGCCGGGCCAGCGCGGTCTCGGCGACATGGCCGCCGCGCGGGGTGGTGGCGAGGAAGTGCGGCTTGTCGGCGACGACGATGTGCTCGTCCCGGTGCACGACCTCCAGCGGGAAGGGCACCGGCACCTCCTCGGGCAGGTCCCGGTGGAACCACACGAACATGCCCGGCACGTAGGGGGCGTCCGCCGCCACGGGCCGTCCGTCCGCCCCGACGATCCGGCCCGCGTCGAACATGCCGTCCACGACCCCGGCGCCCGCTCCGGAGAGCCGCTCCACCAGATACTCGCGCACCGTGCCCCACGGCCCGGCGAAGGGCAGCCGTACCCGTACCGGGTCCACGCCGTGGCGCTGCGGCAGGGGAGAGGGCGGGGCGGGGGTCTTGCGTCTCATCGCGGCCCAGCGTACGAGGCCGCCGTCCGGAAGCGGAAAACCACTGGGACCCGGCGACGCGTGCTTGCCAGGATGCGGGCATGCCGTTCCTCATCAGCCCGGTTCTGACCGCCGGGACACTCGCACACCGCCCGCAGCCCACTCTGCCCGCCGACGGCGGACTCCTCCTGCGGCCCTGGCGGACCGGCGACGCGCCCGCGGTGTACGAGGTCTTCCAGGACCCCGTGATGCACCAGTGGCACGCCCGAACCGCGGACTCGGTGGCGGAGGTGGCCGGCTGGATCCAGCAGTGGCGCGGGGCGTGGCAGGAGGAGCGGGAGGCGCACTGGGCCGTGGCGGACGCGGACTCCGACGCGCTGCTGGGGCGGGTGGCACTGCGTGAGCTACGGCTCGACGACGGGACGGCGGAGGTGGCGTACTGGACGGTCCCCGCGGTCCGGGGCCGTGGGGTCGCCGCCCGAGCCACGACCGCGCTCACCCACTGGGCCCTCGACGAGACGGGCTTCCACCGGCTGGAACTCCTGCACGCCGTGCGCAACGAGGCGTCCTGCCGCGTCGCCACCCGGACCGGCTTCGCCCTGGAGGGCACCAAGCGCAGTGCCGTCCTTCAGCCGGACGGATGGCACGACATGCATCTGCACGCGCGGATACGGGGGGAGTGAGCCCGCCACCGCCGCTCCCGGTGCCGGGTCGGGCAGCGCGCCGCGCCGGTGCGCCTCAGGCCGCGGAGACGCTCTCCTGCTCGGCCTCGATGCGGGCGTTCCACTCGCGCTTGGAGGCCTGCCAGCCGTCCTCGTCGTGGCCGCGGCGCCAGTAGCCGGAGATCGAGAGGTCCTCGCGCGGCACCTGGCGCTCGACGCGGAGCAGATGGCGCAACTGCTTGACGAAATGTGCCTCGCCATGGACGAAGGCGTGCACCCGGCCCTCGGGGAACTCCAGGGTGCGCACGGCCTCGACCAGCGCCTCACCCCGCGGCCGGGCCCCGCGGTGCAGCCAGACGACCTCGACGTCCGAGTCGATCTTCTGCTCCTCCGGGGGGCCGGAGACCTCCACGAAGGCGTACGCCCTGGCGCCGCGCGGCAGCGCCTCCAGGGCGCGGGCGATCGCGGGCAGGGCGCTCTCGTCACCCACGAGCAGATGCCAGTCCGCCTCGGGGTCGGGCGTGTACGCCCCACCGGGTCCCATGAAGCGCACCGTCTCACCCGGCCGCACGCGCATGGCCCACGGGCCCGCCAGGCCCTCGTCCCCGTGGAGGACGAAGTCCAGCGTCAGCTCGCGGTGTTCGGCGTCCCACTGGCGGACGGTGTACGTCCGGGTCACCGGCCACTGTTCGCGCGGCAGCTCGTCCCGGACGCGCTGGAGGTCGAAGGGTTCCGGGTAGGTCACGCCGGTCGGCGGGAACAGCAGCTTCACATAGTGGTCGGTGCACGTGTCCGCCGCGAAGTCGGCGAGGCCCTCACCGCCGAGCACCACACGCTGCATGTGCGGGGTCAGCCGCTCGGTGCGGACGACCTGCGCGCAGTGGAGCCGGCGCGGCTGGCGTCCCGGTCGCTCTGCCATGAGGACCTCCCTGTCTCGCATAGTTAGGGTTACCTAAGTTAGCACCTCGGCCCCATGTGGCGCCTCGTGTGGTGAAGAGGTCAACGCGACAGCGTCGTCAGCAGGCGCTCCAGCGACCCGCCCAGTCCCCACCGGGCGGCCAGCGCCTCCAGCGCCTCGGGGTCGCGCGGCGTCCGCGGCAGCTCCGTGGGGACGTCCGGCAGGGGTACGTCGTCCGCGACCCGGACCACCTTCGGAGCGACCGCGAGATACGGGCGCGCCTCGTCCAGCCGCCTGCGCTGCGTCGGCGTCAGCTTCGACCGCCGGTCCTCGACCGCCGCCAGGATCCCGGCCAGGTCCCCGAACTCGGCCAGCAGCTTGGCGGCCGTCTTCTCACCGACGCCCGGCACGCCCGGCAGGCCGTCGCTGGGGTCGCCGCGCAGCAAGGCCAGATCCGCGTACCCCTTCCCGTCGACCCCATACTTCTCACGCAGCACCGCCTCATCGGTGTGCTGGAGCGTGCCCACGCCCTTCAGCGGGTACAGCACGCGCACCCCGCGCGCGTCGTCCACCAGCTGGTAGAGGTCGCGGTCACCCGTGACGATGTCGACGGGGCCCTTCGCCCGTGCCGTGTACGTGCCGATCACGTCGTCCGCCTCGTACCCGGCGACACCCACCCGCGCGATGCCCACCGCGTCCAGCACCGCCTCGATGACCGGCACCTGTGGCGACAGGGTGTCGGGCACCTCTTCCTCATCGGGGCCCACCGCGTGCTCCTCGGCGACGCGGTGCGCCTTGTACGAGGGGATGAGCTCCACCCGCCACTGCGGCCGCCAGTCGGCGTCCATGCAGGCCACCAGGAGGTCCGGCCGGTGGTCCTTGACCAGGCGGTCGATGAAGTCGAGCAGCCCGCGCACGGCGTTCACCGGCGTGCCGTCCGGGGCCCTGACCGAGTCCGGGACGCCGAAGTAGGCGCGGAAGTACAGGGAAGCGGTGTCGAGGAGCATCAGTCGTCCGGTCACGCCACGCATCATGCCGTACGCCACCGACAGACACTCGCCGGCAGGAAGCCGTGGCCGAGTGGCTCCAGCAGCACCCGGACGTGGTGAACCGCATGACACCGCAGTAGGGTTCCGGGGTGGGACGCGCGACACGCCGGTCCCACCCCGCCCCCCGATTCCCACGAGCGGGATCCGGACAACCACAGAGCGCTACACCACCCCCAGAACCTCCTCTCCCGCCCTGTTCTTCCGGCAGGCGGAAGGCCTGCCCGGCCCCCGTCGTCGGCGGATCGACTGGCGCGAAGTGTGAGGTCGCGCACCGTCCCGTATGACGTCGGTGTGACGGCGCGGGAAACGGTTTGCCGAACATGCGTAGGGTGCAGACAACTCCACAACGGCAGTGCGCCGGGACACCGCCGCACGGGGAGCGGATCGACGGGCGAAGGAGGGAGCCGGAGCGATGGGCGACCACAAAGAGCAGCCTCTTCGGGTGGGCGCGGCCGTGCGCCGGCGGCGCCGCGCGCTGGAGCTCACGCTCGCCGTCGTCGCCGCGCGCAGCGGCCTGTCCGTCCCGTTCCTGAGCCAGATCGAGAACGACCGGGCCCGGCCCAGCACCAGCTCCCTCGAGAAGGTCGCCGACGCCCTGCGCACCACCGCCGTGGAACTGCTCGCCGCGGCCGACCCCGCGTGCAGCGTGGACGTGGTGCGCGCCGAGAGCGGTGAGCCGCTGCCCCAGCCCCGGACGCGCTCCCTGGTCCGCGGCCACCACCAGATGCACGCCTCCGAGTTCATCGGCGACCATGACGCGGGGCGCGAATTCCAGTACCGCAACGACCAGTTGATGTACGTCGCCGACGGCGCGGTGGAGATCGAGGCGGAGGGTCGCGCCTACCGCCTCGGCCGGGGCGACACGCTGTACCTGACCGGTGGCGTACGGCACCGCTGGCGGGCGGCCGAGTCGGACACCCGCGTCATCGTCGTCGCCGTGGCGGAGCACATCGAGGCGGTCCGGGACCGGCCGCGCCGGTGAGGGTCGTCTCGCTCGTCCCCTCGCTGACCGAGGCCGTGGCCTGCTCGGCGCCCGGTGCCCTGGTGGGCGCCACCGACTGGTGCACGCACCCCCCGGACCTGGACGTCGTACGGGTCGGCGGAACCAAGAACCCGAAGACCGACCGGATCCTCGCCCTCGCGCCCGACCTCGTGATCGCCAACGAGGAGGAGAACCGCGCCCCCGACCTCGCGGCCCTGCGCGCGGCGGGCACCGAGGTCCTGGTCACGCGGATCCGTGACGTTCCGCAGGCCTTCCGGGAGCTGGCCCGGGTGCTGGAGGCCTGCGGGGTGCCGGCCCGGCCGCGCTGGCTGGACGAGGCGGAGACCGTGTGGTCGTCCCTGCCGGAGCCCGGCACGCGGCGGACGGCCGTCGTGCCGGTGTGGCGCCGCCCGTGGATGGTCCTGGGCCGTGACACCTTCGCGGGCGACGTCCTCGCCCGGCTAGGCGTCGACCACGTGTACGCGAGGCACCCCGACCGCTACCCGCGCATCCCGCCGCAGGACATGACGGCCTGCGCCCCGGATCTGGTGGTGCTGCCGGACGAGCCGTACCGCTTCACCGCCGACGACGGTCCCGAGGCGTTCCCCGGCCTGCCCTGCGCGCTCGTCAGCGGACGGCACCTGACGTGGTACGGACCGTCACTGGCCGAGGCGCCGCGGGTGCTGGGCGGGGCGCTGCGAGCAGCTCGCCCCTGAGCAGCCCGCGCACGGTGCCCACGACGGCCGTGGCCCACGCCGCGACCAGCACCGCGTAGAGCAGGACCGCCGGACCCGCGTAGGCGACGAGCCCGGTGTGCCGGGCCAGGGCCCCGGCGCCCGTGACGCAGGTGCCGACCGGGAAGGTGAACGACCACCAGGTCATCGAGAACCGCATCCCGTGCCGCCGGGCGCGCACGACGTGCGCGGTGGCCAGGCAGAACCACAGCAGCGCGAAGCCCGTCACGGGCACGCCGTAGAGCACGGCGAGGGCGCCGAAGGCCTCGCCCAACGGCTCCGGCACGACACCGGGCGCGGTGTCCGCGAAGGCGCCGACGGCGGTGGTGGACTGCCCGAGCGGGCCGAGCACCAGAAACAGCGTCGGCGTGAGGGCGAGGGGCAGCGGATCGCCGGTGAGCAGCCGGGCGAAGACCAGCGGCAGCATGACCAGGGTCGCGAGCAGGCTCAGCCCGAACAGGGCGAAGCAGCCGAGCAGCAGGGTCTCCCGGGCCTGCCCGGGCGGCAGATGCGGCACCAGCGGCGGCCCGACGGCGGCCGACACCATGGGAGCGACGAGCGGCAGCAGCCAGACGGGGGTGGCCTGCCCCGGCTCGACCCGGTGGCGCACGGCCATCAGATACGGCACCGCGACGGCGGCGGCGAGCCCGAGGGTCGTACCCGCGGTGAACAGCACCGCGTCGAGGGCGACGGCGGCCCGCAGGCCGATCCAGTCCCGGCCGACGGCGAGAGCGCCGCCGCCCACGGCCAGCAGGGCCATGGCGAGACAGCCGTAGAACGGCGCCGTCGCCGCGTCCAGCAGGTGGGCCCGGGCCTGGTCATGGTGCCGGGCCCAGTGCGCGGCCCGTCCCGCGAGCAGCGCCAGGAGCAGGACGAGCGACAGGGCCCACACCCCCGCGAGCACCCCGCGCAGCCCCGGGACGTGCGCGGGCAGGGCCGTCCCGGCGGTGGCGACGACGGCGGTGCCCATCACCGTGGCGTACCAGTTGGGTCCGAGCCGGCGGACGGAGAGCGGGTACGGGACGGACGGGGCTGCGGTGACCATGCCTCCACGGTGGGTCCGGGAGCGGCGCACCACCAGGGAGGACGCCTCTATGGCGACATAAGCTGGGTTTATGAGCAACGCGGATGAGCAGGCCGGGCCGGCGGCCACCGGGTCCCTGGCGCACCGGGTGCCGGATCTCGGGGCCATGGAGCTGCTGCTGGCGGTGGCGCGGCTCGGCAGTCTCGGCGGGGCGGCGCGGGAACTCGGCATCACCCAGCCCGCGGCCAGCAGCCGGATCCGGTCGATGGAGCGGCAGCTCGGGGTGGCGCTGGTGGACCGCTCGCCCCGCGGGTCCCGGCTGACGGACGCCGGGGCGCTGGTGACGGACTGGGCGCGGCGGATCGTGGAGGCGGCGGAGGCGTTCGACGTGGGGGCGCAGGCGCTGCGCGTCCGCCGTGACTCCCGGCTGCGGGTCGCGGCCAGCATGACGATCGCGGAGTATCTGCTGCCGGGCTGGCTGCTGGCGCTGCGCGCGCAGCGGCCCGACACGGCGGTGTCGCTGCACGCGGGGAACTCGACCGTGGTGGCGGAGCGGCTGCTGTCCGACGAGGCGGATCTCGGGTTCGTGGAGGGGGTGTCGGTGCCGGCCGGACTCGATTCGGCGGTCATCGCCCACGACCGGCTGATAGTGGTGGCCGCGCCCACGCACGCCTGGGCTCGCCGGCGGCGTCCCCTGGCCGCCGGTGAACTGGCGTCGACCCCGCTGATCCTCCGTGAGAAGGGCTCGGGCACGCGGCAGGTCCTGGACGCGGCCCTCGGCGGTCTGGCCCGGCCGCTGATCGAGCTGTCCTCGACGACGGCGGTGAAGGCGGCGGTGGTCGGCGGGGCGGGTCCGACGGTGCTGAGCGAGCTCGCGGTGGGGGAGGAACTGGCCATGCGGCGGCTGGTGTCGGTGCCGGTGGAGGGGATCGCCCTGGCGCGGGACCTGAGGGCGGTGTGGCCGACGGGGCATCGCCCCACCGGGCCCGCGCGGGACCTGCTGTCGCTGACGCGGGGATAGCCGCTCGCCCCGGCCGTCGGGCGTGAGCCAGGGGCCCGGGGGAGCCCCTGGTCGTTCAGCCCTTCGACGCCGCCTCCACCAGCGCCCCCATCACCCGTGCGTCCTCGCCCATCTCCGGGTGCCACTGCACGCCCAGGACCCAGGCGGCACTGGGCAGCTCCACCGCCTCCACCGTGCCGTCCGCCGCGTACGCCGAGGGGACCAGGCCCTCGCCCAGACGGTCCACGGCCTGGTGGTGGTACGTCGGCACGAACGTCTCCTCCGGCACGACACCGGCGTACAGACTGCCCGGCACCGGCTTCACGGTGTGCCCGCCGAAGACGCCGACGGCCTCGGCGTGCCCGTCGATGTGCTGCACGAGCGTCCCCCCGAGCACGACGTTCAGCAGCTGCATGCCCCGGCAGATCCCCAGCAGCGGCACCCCGGCCGCCAGCGCCGCATCGATCAGTGCCAGCTCCCACGCGTCGCGCTCCGGCGCCGGCGGTCCCGTCCGCGGCTCGCGCTGCGCCCCGTACCGCGCCGGTTCCACGTCCGGCCCGCCCGCGATGACCAGCCCGTCCAGGCGGGCCACGGCCTCCGCCGCGCGGCGCGGGTCGTCCGGCGGCAGCATCGCGGCGAGACCGCCCGCCCGCTGGACCAGCCGGGGGTAGCCGACCGGCAGCAGGGCGGCCTCCAGCTCCCAGACGCCCCAGCGCGCACCCGGCTCCAGATAGGTGCTGACACCGATCAACGGCCTGCCCACGACGACTCCCTCACCACTCGACGGATCAGTCCCGTGCCAACTCTGCCTCGGCCGCCGCCAGCGCCGCGAACTCCTCCTCCGGCGCCTTCGCCACCAGGTGCTTGCGGCTGTACAGCCCGAAGTACCCGACGGCCACCGCGTACACCGCCAGCGCGATCAACGCCGCCGTCACGTCCACCAGGAACGTCGCGACCAGTGCCGCGCACGCCAGCACCAGGGCCACCGAGGACGTCAGCACCCCGCCCGGCGTGCGGTACGGGCGCTCCAGCTCCGGCTCCCGGCGACGCAGCACGATGTGCGACAGGGACATCAGCGCGTAGGAGATGGTCGCGCCGAAGACGGCGATGTTCAGCATCCGCGCGCCGTTGCCGGACATCGCAGCCAGCAGGAAGCCGATCGTGCCGGGCACCAGCAGGCCCAGGTACGGCGCCTTGCGGCGGCTGGTGAGGGACAGGAAGCGGGGCAGATAGCCGGCGCGGGACAGCGCGAACAGCTGGCGCGAGCCCGCGTAGATCAGGGAGAAGAACGACGCCACGAGACCGGCCAGGCCCGCGTAGTTCACGATCCGGCTGAGGGTCGTCGCCTCGCCGTTCGGCTGGAGCGCCTCGACCAGCGGGTTGCCCGCCTCCTGGACGGCGGCGGAGCCGCGGGCACCGGCGGCGGCGAAGAAGGTGACCACCGCGAGCACCACCAGGATGCCCATCGACCAGCGGATCGCCTTCGGCAGGGTTCGGGCCGGCTCCCTGGTCTCCTCGGCGGCCAGCGGCACGCCCTCGACACCGAGGAAGAACCACATGCCGAAGGGGAACGCCGCCCAGATCCCGAGCAGCCCGAACGGCAGCCAGGAGCTCGACCCGGCGGCGGAGGTGTCGACCGGGATGTCGTCCAGGGACGCCAGGGAGAAGTCGGGCAGTGCCGCCAGCGCGAACACGATCAGGGCCACCACGGCGATGCCGGTCACGACGAAGCTGAACCGCAGCGCCTCGCCGACGCCCCACAGGTGGATGCCGAGGAAGACGGCGAAGCAGACCAGGTACACCGGCCAGCCGGACTCCAGGCCGAACAGGCCCAGCGACTCGACGTAGTCACCGATGAAGATGACGATGGCGGCGGGTGCGAGGACGTACTCGATCAGGATCGCCGTGCCGGTCAGGAAGCCGCCCCACGGGCCGAGCGCCCGCCGGGCGAAGCCGTAGCCGCCGCCCGCCGTGGGCAGGATCGAGGACAGCTCGGCGAGGGCGAAGACCATACAGGTGTACATCGCGCCCATGAGCACCATGGCGATCGCCAGGCCCCCGAAGCCGCCCTCGGCGAGGCCGAAGTTCCAGCCGGAGTAGTCGCCGGAGACGACGTAGGCGACGCCGAGGCCGGTCAGCAGCACCCAGCCGGCGCTGCCGCGGCGCAGTGTTCTGCGTTCCAGATAGTCGTCGCCCTCCGGGGCGGCGGGTGTGGCGGTGGGTTCCTGGGGCATGGGCAGACTCCCGACGGGGCGGCGGCGGTCACGGGATCGAGCGGGCTCCGACTCAATGGAATGGAGCCATACCTTTGCGGGCCGACCGGGGGATGGCAAGACCCGTGCGTCAATCGCCCGTAAATCCTCACCGCGCGCCGACACGGCCCGGCTCAGCCGAGGAAACCCCGCAGCAGCGCCGCCGTGCCCCCGCAGTGCTCGCGCATGATCTCCCGCGCCTGGTCGGCCTCGCCCTCGATCACCGCCTCCACCAGGGCCGTGTGCTGCCGCTGGGAGTGCTCCAGGTTGCGGACCAGCAGCGGGATGCAGTCGAGCAGGTCGTTGACCCTCGCGCGGACGGCCGCGTACTGCGCGGTGAGCGTGGGGGAGCCGGACAGCTCGGCGAGCGTGAGGTGCAGCAGCGTGTCCAGGCGGCGGTACTCGGCGAGCGGCGCGTCGTGCGTACGGGCCAGCGCCTGCCGGAGCCGCTCCGCCTGCTTCTCCTCCAGCCCGTGTGCCGCGCACAGCCCGGCCGCGCCCACCTCCAGCACCTCCCGGAACCGCAGCACGTCCTCTATGTCGACCTCGGCGACCCGCCGCCGCAGCTCGTCCTCGCCGACGGCGTCCGTGCGCGGCAGCACGAAGGTGCCGCCGTACCGGCCGCGCCGCGACTCGACCAGGCCCTGGTCCTGGAGCACCTTCAGCACCTCGCGCAGGGTGACCCGGCTGATCCCCAGCCGCTCCGCCAGCTCCCGCTCGGCCGGCAGCCGCTCGCCCCCCGGCACCAGACCCAGCCGTACGACCTGGAGGATCTGCTCCAGGGCCTCCTCGAAGCCGTTGCCCGCGCGCACCGGCCGCAGCACCGGCGTCAGCCCGTCCCGCACCCCGGCGCCGCCGTCTTCCTCCGGCATGTGGCCGTACCCCCTTCCCAAGCAATGGTTCTCCGCAATACCTTATGGCTCCCGGCGGATCCAAGGCAGCGGATCCAAGGAGCCTAGGAGGCCTTCCCGTGGCAGACCGCACAGCTCCGCTGAGCGTCGAGGAACTGCACACCCTCGTCGCCGGCGGTGAGATCGACACTGTCGTCCTGGCCTTCCCCGACATGCAAGGACGGCTCCAGGGCAAGCGGTTCGCCGCACGCTTCTTCCTCGACGAGGTCCTCCACCACGGCACCGAGGGCTGCAACTACCTGCTCGCCGTCGACACCGAGATGAACACCGTCGACGGCTACGCCATGTCCTCCTGGGACCGCGGCTACGGCGACTTCGCCATGCACCCCGACCTCACCACCCTGCGCCGGGTCCCCTGGAACGCGGGCACGGCCATGCTCCACGCCGACCTCGCCTGGAGCGACGGCTCCCCGGTCGTCGCCGCCCCCCGCCAGATCCTGCGCCGCCAGCTGGAGCGCCTGGCCGAACTCGGCTACACCGCGCAGGTCGGCACCGAGCTGGAGTTCATCGTCTTCAAGGACACCTACGAACAGGCCTGGGACGCCGGCTACAAGGGCCTCACCCCGGCCAACCAGTACAACATCGACTACTCCGTGCTCGGCACCGGACGTATCGAGCCCCTGCTGCGCCGCATCCGCAACGAGATGGCGGGCGCCGGCCTCACGGTCGAGTCCGCCAAGGGCGAGTGCAACCCCGGCCAGCACGAGATCGCCTTCCGCTACGACGAGGCCCTGGTCACCTGCGACCAGCACTCGGTCTACAAGACCGGCGCCAAGGAGATCGCCGCCCAGGAGGGCATGTCGATCACCTTCATGGCCAAGTACAACGAGCGCGAGGGCAACTCCTGCCACATCCACCTCTCGCTCGCCGACGCCGACGGCACCAACGCCATGGCCGGGGACGGCGAAGGCGGCATGTCGGACGTCATGCGCCACTTCCTCGCCGGCCAGCTCGCCGCCCTGCGCGAGTTCTCCCTGCTGTACGCCCCCAACATCAACTCCTACAAGCGGTTCCAGCCCGGCTCCTTCGCCCCGACCGCCGTCGCCTGGGGCCACGACAACCGCACCTGCGCGCTGCGCGTCGTCGGCCACGGCCGCTCGATGCGCTTCGAGAACCGTCTGCCCGGCGGCGACGTCAACCCCTACCTCGCCGTCGCCGGACTGGTCGCGGCCGGACTGCACGGCATCGAGCAGAAGCTCGAACTGCCCGAACCCTGCCCCGGCAACGCCTACGCCGCCGACCTGGACCACGTCCCCACCACCCTGCGCGAGGCCGCCGAGCTCTGGGAGAACAGCGCCATCGCCCGGGCCGCCTTCGGCGACGAGGTCGTCGCGCACTACCGCAACATGGCCCGCGTCGAATTGGACGCGTACGACGCCGCGGTGACCGACTGGGAGCTGCGCCGCTCCTTCGAACGCATGTGAGGTCCTTCTTGTCTTCCGAGCACCTTCTGGAAGTACTGAACCCCGCCACCGAGGAGGTCGTCGCCGCCGTCGCCGGTGCGAGCCCGGCCGACGTCGACACGGCCGTCACCTGGGCCGCCAGGGCCCAGCGGACCTGGGCCGCCCTGCCCCCCGCGGACCGCGCCCGGCTGCTGCGCCGCTTCGCCGCCACCGTCGACGAGCACCTGGAGGAACTGGCCCGCCTGGAGGTCCGTGAGGCCGGTCACCTCATCGGCAACGCCCGCTGGGAGGCCGGCAACGTCCGCGACCTGCTGGACTACGCGGCCGGGGGAGTGGAACGGCTCACCGGCCGGCAGATCCCGGTGCCGGGCGGCCTGAACGTCACGATCCTCGAACCGCTCGGCGTCGTCGGCGTGATCGCCCCCTGGAACTTCCCCCTGCCCATCGCCGCCTGGGGCACCGCCCCGGCACTCGCGGCCGGCAACGCGGTCATCCTCAAGCCCGCCGAGACCACCCCGCTCACCGCACTGCGCCTGGCCGAACTCGCCCTGGAGGCAGGGCTTCCCGAACACCTCTTCCAGGTGCTGCCGGGGCGCGGCGACATCACCGGCGACGCCCTGGTCCGGCACCCCGGGGTCGCCAAGATCGTCTTCACCGGCTCCACCCGCACCGGTACGCGCGTCGCCGCACTCGGCGCCGAGCAGGTCAAGCCCGTCACCCTAGAACTCGGCGGCAAGAGCCCCAACATCGTCTTCGCCGACGCCGACCTCGAGACGGCCGTCGACCCCTTCTCCTTCCTCGACAACTCCGGCCAGGACTGCTGCGCCCGCACCCGGATCCTGGTACAGGAACCGGTCTACGACGAGGTCCGCGAGCTGCTCGCCGAGGCGCTGTCCGCCGTGGTGGTGGGCGACCCGGCCGACGACAAGACCCAGATGGGCCCGCTGATCTCCCGGCAGCAGCTCGACCGCGTCCGCGCCTTCGTGCCCGACGACGCCCCGGCCCTGCGCGGCAGCGCCCCCGAGGGCCCCGGCTTCTGGTTCCCGCCGACCGTCCTCACCGGCGAGAGCCCCGACTCGGCCGCCGCCTGCGAGGAGATCTTCGGCCCCGTCGCCGTCCTGCTGCCCTTCACCGACGAGCAGGACGCGATCCGCCTCGCCAACGCCACCCCCTACGGCCTCTCCGGCTCCATCTGGACCCGGGACCTCGGCCGCGCCCTGCGCGTCTCCCAGGCCGTCCGCGCCGGCAACCTGTCCGTCAACTCCCACTCCAGCGTCCGCTACTGGACCCCGTTCGGCGGCTACAAGCAGTCCGGAGTCGGCCGCGAACTCGGCCCCGACGCCCTGGCCGCCTTCACCGAAACCAAGAACGTCTTCATCAGCACGGAGGGCCCCGCACAGTGACTGCCCAGGAGAACATCTGCCGCCGCCTGGTCGGCCGTACCGCCGTCGTCACCGGAGCGGGCAGCGGTATCGGCCTCGCCGCCGCCCGCCGCCTCGCCTCCGAGGGCGCCCACGTGGTCTGCGGCGACGTCGACGAAGCCCGCGGCAAGGCCGCCGCCGAGGAGACCGGCGGCACCTTCGTGAAGGTCGACGTGACCGACCCCGACGAGGTCGAGGCCCTCTTCAAGACCGCCTACGACACCTACGGCAGCGTCGACATCGCCTTCAACAACGCCGGCATCTCCCCGCCCGACGACGACTCCATCCTGGAGACCGGCCTGGAGGCCTGGAAGCGGGTCCAGGAGGTCAACCTCACCTCCGTCTACCTGTGCTGCAAGGCCGCCATCCCCTACATGCGTCGCCAGGGCAAGGGCTCGATCATCAACACGGCCTCGTTCGTGGCCAGGATGGGCGCGGCGACCTCCCAGATCTCCTACACGGCCTCCAAGGGCGGCGTCCTCGCCATGTCCCGTGAACTGGGCGTGCAGTTCGCCCGCGAGGGCATCCGCGTCAACGCCCTGTGCCCCGGCCCGGTCAACACCCCGCTGCTCCAGGAGCTGTTCGCCAAGGACCCGGAGCGGGCCGCGCGCCGCCTGGTGCACATCCCTCTGGGCCGGTTCGCCGAGGCCGAGGAGATCGCCGCCGCCGTGGCCTTCCTCGCCAGCGACGACTCCTCGTTCGTCAACGCCACCGACTTCCTGGTCGACGGCGGGATCGCGGGGGCGTACGTCACACCCCTGTAGACGAGCGTCCGGACGGTCCGGGCCGCGCCCTACAGTGCCGGGATGAGCATGACGCCACCGCCCGGCTGGTATCCCGACCCGCACGCCCCGCACCTGCGACGCTGGTGGGACGGCGCGGCCTGGACCGAGCACCGCCGTGCGCCCGGGGCCCCCGTCGCCCCGCCGCCGGGCGGCGGCACGGGCCGGACGAAGGGGGTCGCCCTGACCGCCGCGGGCGCCGTCCTGCTCGGGGCGATCGTCACCGCGGCCATCGCCCTCGACGGGGGCGACGGCGGCGGCACCCGGACCAGGACGGCGCCCTCGTCCCCGTCCCCCGCTCCCACCGCGGCGGAGCCGGCCCCCGGGGCGTCCGCCTCCGAGCCGTCCGCCGACGACCCCGCGGTCGTCGAGGACCAGCTCAACGGCATCACGTTCCCCCTGCTCGACGGCTGGGTCCGCCCTCGGTACGTCACCCAGGACGACGTCGTCATGACGACCGACGGCACCTACGACTGCCCCGGCGGCGTGGGCCTGTGCCGCCACGGCATGGTCTTCTCCCGCACGGTGACCGCGAACGACGAGAAGTCCCCCGAGGCCCTCGCCCAGGCGGACATCTCCGAGGCCGCCGACGAGGCCTACGACCGCGACCGGCTCGGCCGCGAGCTCTACGGCGGCCTGGAGTCGCACCAGGTCGTGAAGTCCGGGCCGGTCGCGGTGGCGGGCCGAGCCGGGTACCTCGTGCGCTGGCGCGTCAAACCGCCGAGGGCCCCGGCGGCTACGTCCAGTCGCTCGTCTTCCCCTCCAGCGTCGGCACCGAGTCGCCGGTCCTCGTCCGCTACGTCTTCGACGCCGGCGAGGACGGGCCGCCGCCCGCCGACATGGACCGTCTCACCGAGGGCATCCGCCCGTTCGGCGACGCGGACACCGGCGGCGGCGTCGGCAGCAGCATCGGCCCGACGGACTGACGCCCCAGGCCCTACAGGAACGTGTGGCCCTCGCCGCGATAGGTCGGCACGGTCGCCGTCACCGCGTCGCCCTCGATCAGGTGCAGCCGGTCGAACCGCTCGCACAGCTCACCGGCCTTCGCGTGCCGGAACCACACCTTGTCGCCGATCAGCAGGTCGTCGGCGGGCGAGCCGAGCAGCGGCGTCTGCACCTCACCGGCCCCCTCCTGCGGGTCGTAGCGCAGCCCCTCGGGCAGATACGGCACGGGCGACCGGTCGGGTCCGGCCGCACCCGAGGCGGGATACCCACCGCCCAGGACCGTCACCACTCCGACCCCCGGCCGCCGCACCACCGGCTGGGCGAAGAGGGCCGACGGACGGCCGCTGAACGACGTGTAGTTGTCGAACAGGCGCGGCACGTACAGGCCCGACCCGGCGGCGATCTCGGTGACCGCGTCCTCGGCCGCCGTGTGCTGCACCGAGCCGGTACCGCCGCCGTTGACGAACTCCAGATCCGGCACGACGGCCCGTACCGCACGCACCACCTCCGCGCGCCGCTCGGCGAGTTCACGCCGGGCGGCGGCCTGCATCAGCCGGATGGCCCGCGAGCGCAGCGGACGCCCGGCCACCGCGTCCCCGACACCGGCGACATGGCCCTCGTACGCCATGATCCCCACGACCTCGAAGCCGGGCCGCCGGGCCACGGCCCGGGCCACGTCGGCGACCTGGGCGGGGGAGTGCAGCGGCGAACGCCGGGCCCCCACCCGTACCCGCCCGCCGAGCAGCTTCAGCGAGGTGTCCAACTCCAGGCACACCCGCACCACTTCACGCCCGCCGCCCCGGGAGGCGTCGATCAGATCCAGCTGGGCGACGTCGTCCACCATGACGGTCACGGCGGCGGCGAGCTTGGGATCCCCCGCGAGTTCGGCGTACGCGGCACGGTCGGCGGACGGATAGGCCAGCAGCACGTCCTCGAACCCCGACCGGGCCAGCCACAGCGACTCGGCGAGGGTGAACGACATGATCCCGGCGAAACCGTCCCGGGCCAGGACGCGTTCCAGCAGGGCCCGGCAGCGCACGGACTTGCTGGCGACCCGGACGGGTTTGCCTCCGGCGCGGCGCACCAGGTCGGCGGCGTTGGCGTCGAAGGCCTCCAGGTCCACGATCGCGAGAGGGGCGTCGAGATGGGCGGTGGCCCGGTCGTAACGGGCCCGGTCGGCGGCGCGCGCAGTCATGGACGCAGCCTGCCAGACTGGATTACCGCAGGGTAGGGGGACGTTCCGGGCAGATGCCCCGGCCTCGTGGACTGGTTCCCGTTCGCCCAGGAACAAGCCGTAGAGTGACGCGCACGTACGGCGGACGCCGCCGGCCGGGAATCCGCGCCGGGATGACGCTCCGTCCGTACGGGTATGTGTGCCCGGGACGATTCCGTACCGGGCCTCGCGCGGGCGACACCGGCCCGCGCGAGACGAGCGGCCCGGGCACGAGGAAACGGGGGGTGCATGAGCACGGAAGCGCAGCGCGCCTCCTTCCCCCCACGCCCCGCCACCCCACCACGCCCGTCACACCCTCCGGCCGCGCCGGAGGACCCGGCACCGGCACCGGCACCGCAGGAGCGGACCACCCCGGACACGCGCTCCGGTCCCGCAATGCGACCGGGAGCCACCCCGCCGAGGACGGACGGCCCTCCCCCCTCCGAGGGATCGCCCGGCCGCCCCCGCTTCCCGACCCTCGGCGCCGCTGCAGCGGCCCGGGGCACCGAGTCCGCCGCACCGCCCCCGCCGCGCCCCTCCAGCCGCTTCCCCGACACGCCGCCCAGCGTCGGCCGGGAACGACGCACCGACTCCGGGGCACCGGACACCCCTCCGCGGCCCCGCCACCTCCCCGCGCCGGACGCTTCGGGCCGGGCGGAGGGAACCTCGCCCGAGACGCCCGGCAGGCCGTTCCGCCTGAGCGCGCCCGGCCGGGCGGACGCCTCGGCCGGATCGCCCCCGGAGACGTCCGGCAGGCCGTTCCGCCTCCCCGCGCCCCGCCGCACCGGCGCCCCCGGCGAGCAGGCGTCCGACACGACCGCCCCGCGACGCCCTGCCGCCGCGGACCCGACGGAGGCACACCCCGACCGCCTTGCCCCACAGAGGGCAACGGAGCCCCGCCCCGGCACCCCGCCACGCCCCGCACACGAGCCGTCGGGCCCGACCGGCAGGGCAGTTGGGCGCCGTCCGGGTCTGTCCGAGGATGATTCCGAGAGGGCGACGGCGGCCCGCCGGGGCACCCCGCCACGCCCCGCACACGAGCCTTCGGCGCCCACCGGCAGGGCACTCGGGCGCGGCCAGGGTCTGTCCGAGGGTGCTTCCTTCGCCGGTCCCGCCGCGCAGAGGGCGACGGCGACCCGCCCCGGCACCCCGCCGCGCCCCGCGCACGAGCCGTCGGCCCCGACCGGCAGGGCCGTAGGGCACGGTCAGCCGGTGGCCTCCACCGCATCGGTCCGCGACCCCGCCCCCGTCACCCCGGACCCCGCCCTCTCCTGGAGCGCCACCCGGCCCCTCGTGTCGTTCGGCGAGCCCGAGGGCTACGACGGCGATGCCCGGCCCC
The DNA here is from genome assembly GCF_056436585.1 of Streptomyces sp. NPDC043685. NCBI lineage: Bacteria > Bacillati > Actinomycetota > Actinomycetes > Kitasatosporales > Streptomycetaceae > Streptomyces > Streptomyces sp. NPDC043685. The sequence goes on from NZ_JBWKCH010000007.1 coordinate 227,169, forward strand.
GGCCGCTCCGCGGGCGTGGGGTGTCGCAGGCCGCCGCGGCAGCCGCCTGCCTCGTGCTCGGGCTGGGCCTCATCTCGGGCGCCGTCACCGGCAGCTGGCTCGTGGGCGGCTCCGGGGACGACGGCGCGCCCAGCACCTTCGCCGCCGCCGGGAGCCTCTGGCACAGCGTCCCGGTCGACCAGCTGTTCCCGCCCACCGTGCAGGGCCAGGGCGCCGGACCCGGCGGCGCCGACCGCACCTGGACCCGTATCGCCGTCGCCCCGGACAGCGGCTGCAAGGACGCCTTCGACCCACTGCTGCGCAAGGCCCTCGCCCCGGTCGGCTGCGAACGCCTGCTGCGCGCCACCTACACCGACGCCACCGAGAGCTACGTGACCACCGTCGGCCTGCTCTTCACCACGGCCGACGCCCCGGGCATGACCGCCCTCGCGAACCGTTTCCGCAACGAGCGCCTCGACCGCCGCAGCGACCTGATGCCGCTGCCGTACGCCGCCGAGGGCACGCCCGCCGCCGGCTTCGGCGCCCGGCAGCGCGCCGCCTGGACCGTCTCCGTGCTCACCGAGGCCCCCGTCGTCGTCTACGCCGTCTCCGGATGGGCTGACGGCCGCAGCGTCGACGACCCGCAGCCGGCCGGGGACGCCATGGAGGCCGGTGCCAGCACCGCCGCCGCCCAGGCCGGCCTCGGCAACGAGGCCAAGGGCCTGGCGGACCGCGTGGAACGCGACTTCCGCAGAAACGTCCGCTCGGCCTCGGAGCAGCCGTCGTGAAGCACACCCGGCCCGGGAAACCCGCGCGCAGGCCGTCCCGGAGGGCCGTCGCCCTCGGTGCCCTGCTCACCGCGAGCCTGGTGCTCCTGCCCACCGCCACCGCGCACGCCGACGGCATCCGCGCCCAGCAGTGGGCCCTGGAGGCCATGCACACCGAACAGGCCTGGCATACCACGAAGGGCCGGGGCGTCACCGTCGCCGTGCTGGACACCGGCGTCGAAGCCGACCACCCCGACCTGGCAGGCAACGTCCTGCCCGGCAAGGACCTGATCCGGTTCGGCGCCGAGCCGGGCGACCGCGCCTGGGCCCGCCACGGCACCGCCATGGCCGGGATCATCGCCGGCCACGGACACGGCCCGGGCAACGCCGACGGCATCGTCGGCATCGCCCCCGAGGCGAAGATCCTCCCGGTCCGCGTGATCCTGGAGGACGGCGACCCCTCCCGTGCCAAGGCCCGCAGCACCCGTGGCAACGCCCTCGCCGAGGGCATCCGCTGGGCCGCCGACCACGGCGCCGACGTCATCAACCTCTCCCTCGGCGACGACTCCGCGTCCGCGCACCCGGAACCCACCGAGGACCAGGCCGTCCAGTACGCCCTGAAGAAGGGGGTGGTCGTCGTCGCCTCCGCGGGCAACGGCGGCGAGAAGGGCGACCACATCTCCTACCCGGCCGCCTACCCGGGTGTCATAGCGGCCACGGCCGTCGACCGCGCCGGCACCCGCGCCTCCTTCTCCACCCGCCGCTGGTACGCCACGGTCAGCGCCCCCGGCGTCGACGTCGTCATCGCCGACCCCGACCACAAGTACTACGAGGGCTGGGGCACCAGCGCCGCCGCCGCCTTCGTCTCCGGCGCCGCCGCCCTGGTCAAGGCCGCCCACCCTGGCCTGGCGCCGGCCCAGATCAAGTCCCTCCTGGAGGACACCGCCCGCAACGCCCCCGCGGGAGGCCGTGACGACTCCCGCGGCTTCGGCTTCGTCGACCCGGCCGCCGCCATCGAGGCCGCCGGCCGGCTGAAGCCGGAGGGCCTGCACTCGGCGTCCTACGGCGCGCGGTACTTCGGCGACGGCCCGGACGACGCCGCCTCCGGCGACGGCACCGCCGACTGGGCCGCCCCCCTCGCGGGCGGCGCCGGCGGCGTGCTGCTGGTCGTGGCGGTCGTGCTGTGGCGCGGCCGCCGTACGAGCCGCGAGGACTACTGAGCCGCTGCGGGCGGCACGGCGACCGGCCGATAGGGTCGACGGGTGGCGAACAAGAACATCCCGGACCCCGGCTTCTCCGACGACGACGGCTCCGCCGACCCCCGGCTGAGCGCGGCGCTCGCCGCCTGGTCCGCCGACCGCGGCGCGCTGGGTCCGGTCCTCGACGCCCTCAAGGGTGCCCGGCTGCTCGTGCCCGTCGTGGCCGTCCTCGGCGAGGTCGAGGAGGACGAGCGGGGACTGCGCCGCGAGAAGACCAGCGACATGGCCGTACCGACCCTGAAGGCCGGGAACCGCACCGCCTTGCCGGCCTTCACGTCCACGGAGTCCCTCGCCCGCTGGGACCCGGCCGCCCGCCCCGTCGCCGTACCGCTGCATCAGGCCCTCCAGGCCGCCGCGCACGAGAAGGCGGACACGATCGTGCTCGACCTGGCCGGGCCGGTGCCCTTCGAACTGACCGGCCCCGCCCTGCTGGCCCTCGCCGAGGGCCGTGCCACCACGGACCCGCTCGCCGATCCGGCCGTCGTCGAGGCCGTACGGGCCGCCGTGGCCGCCGAGCCCGCCGTCCTGCGCGCCCACCTCGGCCCCGGCCAGGCCGACGGCACCCTCGCCCTGGTCGTGGACCCCTCCGCGGCCCCCGCCGAGGCCGCCCGGTCCGTGGCCCGGCGGATCGCCGCCGACGAAACGCTGAGGGCCCGCCTGGTGCGCGGTCTCGACCTGGCACTGCTGCCGGCCGAGGCGACGCCACCGGGCGAGCCCCTGTTCGTCCGCTGAGGCCGGGCTAGCCGTAGACCGGGCCCGTGTACTTCTCGCCCGGTCCCTTGCCCGGCTCGTCCGGGACGAGGGAGGCCTCGCGGAACGCCAGCTGGAGCGACTTCAGGCCGTCGCGCAGGGGGGCCGCGTGGAAGGAGCTGATCTCGGTCGCGGTCGCGTCCAGCAGACCGGCCAGGGCGTGCACCAGCTTGCGGGCCTCGTCCAGGTCCTTGTGCTTCTCGCCCTCCTCGGTCAGACCGAGCTTCACCGCGGCGGCGCTCATCAGGTTGACGGCGACCGTCACGATCACCTCGACCGCCGGGACCTCCGCGATGTCGCGGGTCATGGCGTCGAAGTCGGGGGACTCAGGAGGGGTCTCACTCATGCCTCACACGATAGGCGCAGGCAGCGGGTGATCCCCACGTGCCCCCGGCACGCCCCCATTCGCCCTTCCTGGCCCTTGCTGGTAATCTCGTGTAACGACCGGTCGGACACGTGTGCCTCACAGCCCGCGAGCCCGGCCCACAAGTGGAGGCTTTCGAACTCCCACCCGATCGCCCTCAGGGCGGCGGGTCACCGGTCAGGCGGTCCCGTCCCCGTGGCGGCGTTCCGTCCGAAAGCGTGCCCCGCGGCTTCCCGCGGCGGTGCTCCGGTAGTTCGAGGAGCCTCGCCTGGGATCGTGCGGGGCATTTTTGTTGCCTCGGTGCGGTTAGGTCTATCGAACACAGACGTTACGCGGCCGTCCGCCAGACTGCCGCGTGGTGCTACCGAGGAGGATCCATCAGCGCCGAGCCCCGCATCAACGACCGGATTCGCGTTCCAGAGGTGCGACTTGTCGGTCCCAGTGGCGAGCAGGTGGGCATCGTCCCGCTGGCCAAGGCACTGGAGCTTGCGCAGGAGTACGACCTGGACCTGGTCGAGGTGGCGGCGACCGCCCGTCCGCCTGTGTGCAAGCTCATGGACTACGGGAAGTTCAAGTACGAGTCGGCCATGAAGGCCCGTGAGGCGCGCAAGAACCAGGCGCACACGGTCATCAAGGAGATGAAGCTCCGGCCGAAGATCGACCCGCACGACTATGACACCAAGAAGGGTCACGTCGTTCGGTTCCTCAAGCAGGGCGACAAGGTCAAGATCACGATCATGTTCCGTGGTCGCGAGCAGTCCCGGCCCGAGCTGGGCTACCGGCTGCTGCAGCGTCTCGCGGAGGACGTGGCCGACCTCGGGTTCGTGGAGTCGAACCCGAAGCAGGACGGCCGCAACATGATCATGGTCCTCGGTCCGCACAAGAAGAAGACCGAGGCGATGGCCGAGGCCCGCCAGGCGCAGGAAGCCCGCAAGGCGGAAGCGAAGGCCAACCCCGGCAAGTCGCAGAACGCCGCGGAGACCGAGGCGCCGGCTGAGGAGCCCGCCGAGGAGCACGCCGAGGCGTGACTCCCCGGGACGCCAGTCCCAGGAAGCAACCGAAACAAGACGACGCTCCACCGTGCCCGGTTTCACGACCGGGCACCGGAGCGCCACCGACGAGGAGAGAACGGCGCTATGCCGAAGAACAAGTCGCACAGCGGTGCCAGCAAGCGCTTCAAGATCACCGGCTCCGGCAAGGTGCTGCGCGAGCGCGCCGGCAAGCGCCACCTGCTCGAGCACAAGTCGTCCCGCGTGACGCGTCGCCTCACGGGCAACGCCGAGATGGCCCCGGGCGACGCCGCGAAGATCAAGAAGCTTCTCGGCAAGTGACGTCCGGGCGCGTGAGCGCCGGACGTACGCCAGACCGGGACCCAATCGATTTCGGGTCGTGTGAGCACCCCCACGACCCCGCTACAAGGAGTTAACAAGTGGCACGCGTCAAGCGGGCAGTCAACGCCCACAAGAAGCGCCGGGCGATCCTCGAGGCGGCCTCCGGCTACCGCGGTCAGCGTTCGCGCCTGTACCGCAAGGCCAAGGAGCAGGTCACCCACTCGCTGGTCTACAACTACAACGACCGCAAGAAGCGCAAGGGCGACTTCCGGCAGCTGTGGATCCAGCGCATCAACGCCGCCGCCCGCGCCAACGGCATGACCTACAACCGCTTCATCCAGGGTCTGAAGGCCGCCAACGTCGAGGTCGACCGCAAGATCCTGGCCGAGCTGGCCGTCAACGACGCCGGTGCGTTCGCCGCGCTCGTCGAGGTCGCCCAGAAGGCGCTGCCGAGCGACGTGAACGCGCCGAAGGCTGCGTGACACCGGCTCGAGCCGATGTGACTGAAGGACCCGCAGGCCGGACGGTCTGCGGGTCCTGCTGTGCAGCTACCGAGAAAGCGAACCGGATGCCTCCCGCCACCCCCGAGCTCATCTCCCCCCGCTCCCCCCGCGTCCTGGCCGCGCGTCGCCTGGCCAAGCGGAACTTCCGGGGCAAGGAGCGGCTGTTCCTCGCGGAAGGGCCGCAGGCCGTCCGGGAGGCGGCCGGGCACCGGACCGGGGGCGCGGCCACGCTCGTGGAGCTGTTCACCACGCTGGAGGCCGCCGAGCGCCACTCCGACATCGTCGGGGCGGCCCGGGACGCCGGAGCCCGGGTGCACCTCGCCGCCGAGCAGGTCATCGCCGACATCTCCACCACCGTCACCCCGCAGGGACTCGTCGGTGTCTGCCGGTTCCTCGACACGCCCTTCGAGGACGTCCTCGCGGCCCGCCCCCGGCTCGTCGCGCTCCTCGCCAACGTCCGCGACCCCGGCAACGCCGGGACCGTGCTGCGCTGCGCCGACGCCGCGGGAGCCGAGGCCGTCGTCCTGACCGACGCCTCCGTCGACGTGTACAACCCCAAGGCCGTCCGCGCCTCCGTCGGCTCCCTCTTCCACCTGCCCGTCGCCGTCGGCGTCCCCGTGGAACGGGCCGTCGACGCGCTGCGGGGCACCGGTGTCCGGGTCCTGGCCGCCGACGGGGCGGGCGACCGCGACCTCGACGACGAGCTCGACAAGGGCACCATGGGCGGGCCGACCGCCTGGGTCTTCGGCAACGAGGCGTGGGGCCTGCCGGAGGAGACCCGGGCCCTCACGGACGCCGTCGTGCGCGTCCCGATCCACGGGAAGGCCGAGAGCCTGAACCTCGCCACCGCCGCCGCCGTATGTCTCTATGCGTCGGCGCGTGCACAGCGCGCCTCCGGAGGGTGCCGCTCCGTCACCGGGAACTAGTAGGGTGACCAGCTCAGGGACCCCTCTGTGGAGCCTTGGAGGTGGGGTACGGGGATGAGCGTCGGCACGAGCAGCGCACCGGGGGCCCAGGACGCCGGGAGCCCGCCCGCCGCGTCCCGGCCGCCCGGTGATCCCTCCGGCCTCGGCATCGACCCCGACCAGCTGCCCGACGGGCTCGTCGTGGCCGACGAGCGCGGGCGCGTCATCTGCTTCAACGCGGCCGCCGAGCGCATCACCGCCGTCCGCGCCGGGGACGCCCTCGGACAGCCGCTGGACAAGGCCCTGCCGTTAGAGGACCTGGAGGGCCGGCGCTGGTGGCAGCTGACCGACCCGTACGGCGGCCTGGCCATCCGCGTCGGACAGCCCGAGCGCAACCTGCTCCTGCCCGGCGGCCGTGAGGTGCTGGTGTGCGCGCGCTACGTCCGCACCCGGCCCACCGGACCGCTCCGGCGCCTGGTCGTCACCCTGCGCGACACCGAGGCCCGCCGCCGCACCGAGCGCAGCCACGCCGAGCTGATCGCCACCGTCGCCCATGAACTGCGCTCCCCGCTGACCTCCGTCAAGGGCTTCACCGCCACCCTGCTGGCCAAGTGGGAACGCTTCACCGACGACCAGAAGCGCCTGATGCTGGAGACCGTCGACGCCGACGCCGACCGCGTCACCCGGCTCATCGCCGAACTGCTCGACATCTCCCGGATCGACTCCGGCCGACTGGAGGTGCGCCGCCAACCCGTCGACATCGGCGCCGCCGTCGGACGGCACATCCAGGCCTACGTCGCCGCCGGGCAGCCCGCCGACCGGTTCCTGCTGCGCGTGCAGCAGCCGCTGCCCGCCCTGTGGGCCGACCCCGACAAGATCGACCAGGTGCTCAGCAACCTGCTGGAAAATGCCGTGCGGCACGGCGAGGGAACTGTCACGATCGACGTCACGGCCACGGCGTCCCTCCGCGAGGGCGAATACGCCGAGAACGCAGCCACGTCGGTCACCGTGAGCGACGAGGGGCCCGGCATCCCGGAGGAGTCCATGAACCGCGTCTTCACCCGCTTCTGGCGGGGCAGCAAGCGCGGTGGCACCGGCCTCGGGCTCTACATCGTCAAGGGCATCGTCGAGGCCCACGGCGGCACCATCACGGTCGGCCGCGCCCCCGGCGCCGGCGCCGAGTTCCGATTTACGTTGCCCGTGAGCGCTCCGGCCTATCTCGCCTGAGCCCCGCGGGCGCATTCGTATTCCTCCACCCCGTTAGACTCGGCCATTGGCACCTTTGTGTCCCACCAGACGGCCGTCCGAGTCGGTGACGGGGACCTTCAGCCAGCCAATCGGAAGCACGGGAAGAGATGTCGGCACCGAATAAGTCGTACGACCCTGTCGAGGTCGAGACGTTGAAACCGGAAGAGATCGAGCGCATGCGGGACGAGGCGCTCGCCGCCTTCGCCGCCGCGGACTCCCTCGAAGCGCTCCACGAGGCCAAGGTCGCCCAGACCGGCCCCACCTCGCCGCTGGCCCTCGCCAACCGCGAGATCGGCGCCCTGCCCCCGCACGCCAAGGCCGAGGCCGGCAAGCGCGTGGGCCAGGCCCGAGGTGCCGTGAACAAGGCCCTCGCCGCCCGTCAGGTGGAGCTGGAGGCCGAGCGGGACGCGCGGGTGCTCGTCGAGGAGGCGGTGGACGTCACGCTGCCCTACGACCGCGTGCCGTCCGGCGCCCGGCACCCGCTCACCACGATGATGGAGCGGGTCGCGGACGTCTTCGTGGCCATGGGCTACGAGGTCGCCGAAGGACCGGAGGCCGAGGCGGAGTGGTTCAACTTCGACGCCCTGAACTTCCTGCCCGACCACCCGGCCCGGCAGATGCAGGACACCTTCTTCGTCCAGGGCCCGAAGGGCACCGACGAGTCCGGGTCCGGCGTCGTACTGCGCACCCACACCTCTCCGGTGCAGGCCCGCGCGCTGCTCGACCGTGACCTGCCGGTCTACATCGTCTGCCCCGGCCGCGTGTTCCGCACCGACGAGCTGGACGCCACGCACACGCCCGTCTTCCACCAGATCGAGCTGCTCGCGATCGACGAGGGCCTGACCATGGCGGACCTCAAGGGCACCCTGGACCACATGGTCCAGGCCCTGTTCGGCGCGGACATGAAGACCCGGCTGCGGCCGAACTTCTTCCCGTTCACCGAGCCCAGCGCCGAGATGGACATGCTCTGCTACGTCTGCAAGGGCGAGTCCATCGGCAACCCCGACCGCCCCTGCCGCACCTGCTCGTCCGAGGGCTGGATCGAGCTCGGCGGCTGCGGCATGGTCAACCCGCGGGTGCTCACCGCCTGCGGTGTCGACCCCGAGAAGTACAGCGGGTTCGCCTTCGGGTTCGGCATCGAGCGGATGCTGATGTTCCGCCACAACGTCGAAGACATGCGAGACATGGTCGAGGGTGACGTCCGGTTCACCCGGCCGTTCGGGATGGAGATCTGATGCGGGTCCCGCTTTCTTGGCTGCGGGAGTACGTCGACCTGCCGGAGACGGAGACCGGTCGCGACGTGCAGGCCAAGCTCATTTCGGCCGGCCTCGAGGTCGAGACCGTCGAGCAGCTCGGCGCCGACCTCAAGGGTCCGCTGGTCGTCGGCCAGGTGGCGACGATCGAGGAGCTGACGGAGTTCAAGAAGCCGATCCGCTTCTGCACCGTCGACGTCGGCCAGGCCAACGGCACCGGCGAGCCCCAGGAGATCATCTGCGGCGCCCGCAACTTCGCCGTGGGCGACAAGGTCGTCGTGGCCCTGCCCGGCGCCGTCCTGCCCGGTGACTTCCAGATCGCCGAGCGCAAGACCTACGGCCGGATGTCGCGCGGCATGATCTGCTCCAGCGACGAGCTGAACATGGGCGACGACGGCACCAAGGGCATCATCGTGCTGCCGCCGGAGACCGAGATCGGCAAGGACGCCGTCGAGCTGCTCGAGCTGGTCGACGAGGTCCTCGACATCGCCGTCACACCCGACCGCGGCTACTGCCTGTCGCTGCGCGGTGTGGCCCGTGAGACCGCGACCGCCTACGGCCTGCCGCTGCGCGACCCGGCCCTGATCGACGTGCCCGGCCCGAACGCGCACGGCTACCCGGTGCGGATCTCCGACCCCATCGGCTGCGACCGCTTCACCGCCCGCACGGTGACCGGCCTCAGCTCCGAGGCCCGCTCGCCGATCTGGCTCCAGCGCCGGCTGCAGAAGGTCGGCATGCGCCCGATCTCGCTCGCCGTCGACGTCACCAACTACGTGATGATGGAGCTCGGCCAGCCGCTGCACGCCTACGACCGCTCCCTGGTCCAGGGCACCATCGGCGTGCGCCGCGCCGAGCCCGGCGAGAAGCTCACCACCCTCGACGGCGTCGAGCGCACGCTGGACGCCGAGGACCTGGTGATCACCGACGACCGCGGCCCGATCGGGCTCGCCGGTGTCATGGGCGGCGCCAACACCGAGATCGCCGACCACGACGACGTGGAGAACGCCACCTCCGACGTCGTCATCGAGGCCGCGCACTTCGACGCGGTGTCGATCGCGCGCACGGCCCGCCGGCACAAGCTGTCCTCCGAGGCGTCCCGGCGCTTCGAGCGCGGCGTCGACCCGCTGGCCGCGGCGGCCGCCGCGCAGCGCACCGTCGACCTGCTGGTCCTGCTCGCGGGCGGCACCGCCGAGGCCGGCGTCACCGAGGTCCTCGCCCCGTCCGCGCCGCGCACCATCACCATCCCGGCCGACCACCCGGACAAGGTCGCGGGTGTCGCCTACGGCCGCGAGACCGTCGTGCGCCGCCTCCAGGAGGTCGGCTGCGACGTGTACGGGCAGGACGAGCTCATCGTCACCGTCCCGTCCTGGCGGCCCGACCTCACCGACCCGAACGACCTGGCCGAAGAGGTCATCCGGCTGGAGGGCTACGAGAACCTGCCCTCCACGCTGCCCAAGCCGCCGGCCGGCCGCGGGCTGACCGACCGGCAGCGGCTGCACCGCCGCGTCGGCCGGGCCCTGGCCGGTGCCGGGTACGTCGAGGCGCTGAACTACCCCTTCATCGGCGAGCAGGTCTTCGACCAGCTCGGCCTGGAGGCGAACGACCCGGTGCGCCGCGTCGTGAAGCTCAGCAACCCGCTGAGCGACGAGGAGCCCGCGCTGCGCACCACGCTGCTGCCGGGTCTGCTCGCCGCCCTGCGGCGCAACGACGGCCGCGGCTCGCACGACCTCGCGCTGTTCGAGACCGGCCTGGTCTTCCGGCCGCGCGAGGAGCAGCGGGTCGCCGCGGTGCTCCCGGTCGACCGCCGCCCGACCGACGAGGAACTCGCCGAGCTGAACGCGGCGCTGCCCGAGCAGCCCCGCCACGCGGCCGTGGTCCTCGCCGGCGCGCGCGAGCAGGCCGGCTGGTGGGGCAAGGGCCGTCCGGCCGACTGGGCCGACGCGGTCGAGGCCGCCCGGGCCGTCGCGCGGGAGGCCGGTGCCGAACTCGTCATCCGCAAGGGGCAGTACGGGCCGTGGCACCCGGGTCGGTGCGCCGAGCTGGTGCTGACCGTCGACGGCGCCGAGCGGGTCGTGGGACACGCGGGCGAGCTGCACCCGCGGGTCGTGAAGGCCCTCGGGCTGCCCGCGCGCACCTGTGCGATGGAGATCGACCTGAACGCGGTGGAGGCCGCCGGCGACGCCACGGCCGAGGCCCCGCGGATCTCCACGTTCCCGGTCGCCACGCAGGACGTCGCCCTGGTCGTCGACGCGTTCGTGCCGGCCGCCGAGGTCGAGGCGGCGCTGCGGGACGGGGCCGGGGAACTGCTGGAGTCGATCCGGCTGTTCGATGTGTACGAGAACGCCGAGCAGCTGGGCGAGGGACGGAAGTCGCTCGCCTACGCGCTGCGGTTCCGGGCCTCGGACCGGACGCTGACCGTGGACGAGGCCTCCGCGGCCCGGGACGCGGCGGTGGCCCTCGCGGGCGAGCGGGTGGGCGCCGAGCTGCGGAGCTGAGGCGCCTCACTCGTTCGAGTGCTAAACGGCGGTGATCCCTACCCTCCGCGGATGCGCTGTCGACAGAATCGGACCGGCCTTCTCGGGCCGGTCCGATTCTGTGTGTCAGGGCCTATTGGGGGGCCATCGGCATGATCCGCATCAGGGGTCGGGTGCGCAGCCTCGGTCTGCCCACGGTGTGGGGCGCGGCGGCCGTCACGTACAAGCTGGCCTGCCCACTCGCCCAGGAGACCGGCCTACAGGCCCGGATCGTCACCAGCGCCGTGTTCATGGCGGTCGGGACCGGGCTCGTCCTGCATGTGCGGCGGTCGCTGCTGCGCGAGCTGCGGCAGCTGCGCCGTGTCGCGGGCGCCGCGCAGAGCGCGCTGCTGCGGCCGTTGCCCGCCCGCGTCGACGGCCTGGAGGTGGCGGCCGTCCAGGTGCCGGCGGAGCGTGGCACCGCGGTCGGGGGCGACCTGTACGAGGTCGTCGCCACCGAGCACGGCGTGCGGGCCGTGATGGGCGACGTACGCGGGCACGGCATCGGCGCGTTCGGCACGGTCGCCGCCGTGCTGGGCTGTTTCCGCGAGGCCTCGCACGACGAGGAGGACCTCGGCGGGGTGCTGCGCCGGCTGGAGCGGGCCCTGGACCGGCATCTTCGCCGGCAGCATCCGGCGAGCGCCGCCGAGGAGTTCGTGACACTCCTGCTCCTGGAGATCCGGCCCGACGGGGAGATCCTCGCCCTGAACTGCGGACACCCCTGGCCGTTCCGGATCGGCGGCGGCCAGGTGGAACAACTCGTCCCCGGCGACCCGTACCCGCCCGTGGGGGTGGCCCCGCTGCCGCCGGTGCTGCCGGCGGTGGGGCTCGGCCGTCTCGGGCCCGACGACGCGCTGTTCCTCTTCACGGACGGCGCGCTGGACGCCCGGGACTCCGGTGGCCGCTTCTTCCCCCTGGCGACCGAACTGACGCATGTCGTGAGGGCCGGCCCGCTCTCCGCGCAGAGCGTCGTCGGCAGGATCTCGGCCGCCCTGCGGCAGCACACCCGGGGCACCGTCCAGGCGGACGACATCGCCCTGCTGGTGCTCGGGGGCGGCCAGGGCATGTCCGTCAGCGGCGCGGGGAACCGGGCGAACGACCACCACGCGCCCGCGGCGGACGACCCGCCTCTGACACAGCGGCGATGACCCGCCAGGCTGAGCCGGCGGAGCCGTCCGCCCCGCCACGGAGTGTCGGGCAGGCGGCCGGGCGGACGGCGGGTACGGGCCGCCGCACTGTACGAGGGGGAGCCGGCGGCCCGGCCGGCCTCTTTCGAGGCAGTTCAGTCAACCGGCCGGCGACTGTGAGCGACAGCGCGCACACGGTACGGATTCGAGCACTCCGTTCACACCCCGTGTGAAGCCGGACCCACTAACCTGGCCGCACCGAGCCACCCGGGGGGCCCACATGCAGCCCAACACTCTGCTCGACGCGATCCTGGACGAGGCGGGGATCTCGCACGCGGGGCTGGCCGCACACGTCAATCAGGCGGGACGGGCGCGCGGCCTGTCCCTGAGGTACGAACACACCGCCGTCGCCCGGTGGCTGAAGGGGCAGCGTCCCCGGGGCCAGGTGCCCGACCTGATCTGCGAGGTGCTCGCGGGCCGGTTGCAGCGGCACGTCACCCTCGACGACATCGGCCTCGGCGTGCCCGGCGAGCCGGCCGCCGCGCACACCGGCTCGCTGTCCGGGTTCGTCGAACGGGCCACCGCCCTGTGGCGTTCCGACCAGCAGCAACGCCCGCACATCCTGGGCGCGCCCGCCCTCACCGGCACGCCCGCGGTGATGCCGGTGTGGGAGTGGGAGAACCCGCCCGAGGACGTGGACGTCTCCCGCGGCGGCAGACACCGTGTCACCACGGGCGACCTGGAGATGCTGCGGGCCGCCCGCGCGCACTACGAGCAGATGTACCGCAAGGCCGGGGGCATCGCGACGCGGGCCCGGATCGTCGGCTTCCTCAACGCCGAGGCCGCCCCGCTGCTGCGCGGCAGCTACACGGACGAGACCGGCCGGCAACTGCACCGCGCCACCGGCGGGTTGGTGGCGGTGGCCGGCATCTGCGCGTACGACTCCGACGCGCACGGGCTCGCCCAGCGCTACTTCCACCAGGCGCTGCGGCTCGCGAAGGCCAGCGGGGACCGGGGGCTCGGGGCGTACGTGATCGCCCTGCTGGTCAACCAGTCGCTGTTCATGCGGGAGTACCGGCAGTCCGTGGCCTTCGCGGAAGCGGCGCTGCGGGCCGCCGGCAAGCACATCACCCCGGCGCTCGCCTCCGACCTGTACGCGATGCAGGCCAAGGCGTACGCGCATCTGGGCGACGGGGGCAGCGCCCTGTCCTGCATCCGGCGGGCCGAGCAGGCGGCCGAGCGGATCCGGCGGGGCCACGAGCCCGACGAGACCGGCTATGTCCAGCCGGGGCTCGTCAACGTCCAGGTGGCCGAGGCGCTGCTGAGCCTCGGGGAGATCGCGGCCGCCGGGGAGCACGCCGCCGCCGCCGTGGACAACCCGGCGCACGACCGCGGCCGGGTGCACCGGCTGGCCATGCTCAGCACCATCGAACTGCGCCAGGGCAACGCCGACAAGGCGGTGGCCATCGCCGTGCAGATGGCCGAGCAGGCCCGGGGCATGGAGTCCCAGCGGCTGCGCGACCGGTTGCGCGCGGTGCGGGAGCACCTGGTGCGCAGCGGCTGCGCGGGCACGGCCGAGGCGGCCGAACTCATCGACGGGGCGCTGCGCGTACCGTTGTAGGTCCGGGCGGTGTTGCCCGTGTCGCTCCGAGGCGCTTCCCGTGCGCCTGCTGTCCGTACGTCCCTGCTGCGATATTGCCACTTACTCGACGGAAGGTGGCAGAACCGTGCAGTGGACGAAACACAACGAACAAGGTGTGTACTCAAACCGCTGGTTCAGTGTCAATCTCGCGGATGTCGAACTGCCGGACGGCCGGCACCTGGAGCACTTCCTCATACGGCTCAGGCCCGTCGCGGTGGCCACGGTCGTCAACGAGGCCAACGAGGTGCTGCTGCTGTGGCGGCACCGGTTCATCACCGACAGCTGGGGGTGGGAACTCGCGGCCGGGGTGGTCGAGGACGGCGAGGACATCGCCCGCGCGGCCGCCAGGGAACTGGAGGAGGAGACCGGCTGGCGGCCGGGGCCCCTGCACCACCTCATGAGCGTGGAGCCGTCCAACGGGCTCACCGACGCCCGGCACCACGTGTACTGGGCCGACGAGGGCGAGTACGTCGGGCACCCCGTGGACGACTTCGAGTCGGACCGCCGGGAATGGGTGCCCCTCAAACTCGTCCCCGACATGGTCGCCCGCGGCGAGGTCCCGGCCGCCAACATGGCGGCCGCGTTACTTCTGCTGCACCATCTCAGGCTCGGTCAGGACACGTTGCCCTGACTAGCGCCCCAGCGCCTGCCAGATCGCCACGACGAGGGCACCCACGGCGGTGAGGGCGGCGACCGCGGGCAGCGGCCAGCGCGCGTGTTCGAGCGTGTGGATCCGGGTGTTGAGCTCGTCGAGTTCCTTGGCGGTCTCCTCGGTGCGGTGACTGAGCAGCGCCAGTCCGCCCTCGACACGGGCGTAGGCCACATCGAGGCGGCGTCGTAACTCTGCGAGTTCTCCATGGACGACCGGATGCTCGGGATCGACGGTCACGAGTCCGCTCCTTTCCGTAGTCGCTTCACATCCCTTGCATGCGCATGAGGAGTCAACTCGCCTGGTGGGCGCCTGGGGAGAGTGTGCGACGGGCATATGCGAGCCCGGCGCGCACACGGTGTGTGAATGCCGCGGGCCCGGCACCAACCCAGGTGCCGGGCCCGTCGCTTGGCCGAAATCTGACCGTCCGTAATCAGCCTCGGGGGGGTACCCGGACCGACATGAGGAGGTGGCTGTGACAACCGGACGGTCAGGCGTACGTGTAGAAGCCCGAGCCCGTCTTGCGGCCCAGCCGGCCCGCGTCGACCATGCGCTGCAGGAGCGGGGGAGCGGCGTACAGCGGCTCCTTGTACTCCTCGTACATCGACTGCGCGACCGAGGCGACCGTGTCCAGGCCGATGAGGTCGGAGAGCTTGAGGGGGCCCATCGGGTGGGCGCAGCCCATCTCCATGCCGTTGTCGATGTCCTCGCGGCTGGCGATGCCCGTCTCGAACATCCGGATCGCGGAGAGCAGGTACGGGATCAGCAGCGCGTTGACCACGAAGCCGGAACGGTCCTGGGCACGGATCGCGTGCTTGCCGAGCAGCTTCTCGGTGAACAGCTGGGCGCGGCTGATCGTGCCCTCGGAGGTGGTGAGGGCCGGGATCAGTTCGACGAGCTTCTGCACCGGGGCCGGGTTGAAGAAGTGGATGCCGATGACCTGGTCCGGCCGCGAGGTCGCCACCGCCAGCTTCACCAGCGGGATGGAGGAGGTGTTGGAGGCCAGGATGGCGTCCGGCCGGGTCACGACCTGGTCCAGGACCTGGAAGATCTCGGTCTTGACCTGCTCGTTCTCGACGACGGCCTCGATCACGAGGTCACGGTCGGCGAACTCGCCGAGGTCCGTGGTGAAGCTCAGGCGGGCCAGCGTGGCCTCCTGCTCCTCCTCGGTGATCTTGCCGCGCTCGGCTGCCTTGGCCAGGGAGGTGAACAGCCGGGTGCGGCCGATCTCCAGGGCTTCGCCGGTGGTCTCGGCGACCATGACGTCCAGACCGGCCCGGGCGCACACCTCGGCGATCCCCGCGCCCATCTGACCGCAGCCCACGACTCCGACGCGTGCAATGTCTCCCGCTGGGATGTCCGTCACATCGTCCCTTTCGCTGCTGATCCACGACCGGCAGGCCGGCCGGGTCCCGGCGCCTGCTCCGTTCGTGCACGTTACCGCCAAGTATCGATGATCGATCACGGGGGGCGGGCCGCGTTCGGGCATGCTGGGCCCGGAGCGATCCGCGACGGTGCGGATCCGCGGCATTTTGGGGCATGCGGATGGGACGAGTCTCACGCAGGGCGTTCGCCGTGGCGGCGCTGTCGGCTTTCACGATGATGCCCCGGGCGTCGGCCGCGTCCGGCCACCGGGGCGGGGCGCCGGCCGCCGAGATGCGCGGGGTGTGGCTCGCGACCGTGGCCAACCGGGACTGGCCCTCGAAGTCCGGACTGGCCGCCTCGCAGCAGCGCTCGGAGCTGCTCACCCACCTCGACACGGCGGTCCGCAACCGGCTCAACACCGTGTTCTTCCAGGTCCGGCCCACCGCGGACGCCCTGTGGCCCTCGCCGTACGAGCCGTGGTCGCAGTACCTCACCGGCACCCAGGGCAAGGACCCCGGCTGGGACCCGCTGGGTACGGCCGTCGAGGAGGCCCATGCCCGGGGCCTGCACCTGCACGCCTGGTTCAACCCGTACCGGGTCGCCGTCCACGCCGACCCGGCCCGGCTCGCCGCCTCGCACCCCGCCCGCCGGAACCCCGAGTGGGTGGTGACGTACGGCGGGAAGCTCTTCTACAACCCGGGGCTGCCCGAGGTCCGTGCCTTCGTCGAGGACGCCATGCTCGACGCGGTGGCGAAGTACCCCGTGGACGGCGTCCACTTCGACGACTACTTCTACCCGTACCCCGTGGCCGGGCAGAGCTTCGACGACGACGAGGCCTACGACGAGCACGGCGGTGACTTCCCCGAGCGGGCCGCCTGGCGGCGGGACAACATCGACCGGCTGGTGCGGGAGACGGCGGACCGCGTCAAGGAGGTCCGGCCGGGCGCACGCTTCGGCATCAGCCCCTTCGGCGTGTGGCGCAACGCCGGGACCGACCCGCTCGGCTCGGACACGAAGGCGGGCGTGGAGACGTACGACGATCTGCACGCGGACACCCGCAGGTGGGTGCGCGAGGGCTGGATCGACTACATCGTCCCGCAGCTGTACTGGAACATCGGCTTCGCCGCCGCCGACTACGCGAAGCTGGTGCCCTGGTGGGCGGAGGTCGCACGCGGCAGCTCGACGCAGCTCTACGTCGGGGAGGCGCTCTACAAGGCCGGCGACCCGGCGCAGCCCGCCGCCTGGCAGGAGACCGGCGAGCTGTCACGGCACCTGAGCCTCGCCGCGGAGCACCCCGAGGTGCGCGGACACGTCTACTTCGCCGCCAAGGACGTGGCGGCCGACCGGATCGGGGCGATGGCGCGGGTGGTCGCCGACCACTACGGGCAGCCGGCGCCGCCACCGCGCTGAGGTCAAGGCCCGGTGGTGGTCTCCCGGTGCCGGATCTCCGTGTCGGGCCCCGGTGAGCACACGCCCTCGTGCCCGTCCTCGAACCGGACGCGGTACGGCGGGCCGCCCTCCTGGCCGAGCACCTCGACGATCTCGCCGACCTTGTCGTGCTGACCGACCACCCTGCCGTGCTGGACAAGCTGGTCGCCCACGGTTGCGCGCATCTGGGGCCTCCTCACGAGGTGCGGGGCAGCGGTCCGTGGCCTCGCCGGTCCACGGCAGGCGGCGTCTGCCGGCGGTGGCCGTGCGCCGTCCCGCTCAGCCGCGTGACCGCTGTGTGACGGCGATGCAGACCAGCACCGCCGCGGCCGTCAGCGGGGCGGCGACCGTGAGGTGCTCGCCCAGCAGCAGCACCGACCACACCAGTGTGAGCAGCGGCTGGGCGAGCTGCAACTGGCTGGCCTTGGGGATGCCGATGGCCGCCATGCCGCGGTACCAGACGACCAGTCCGGCGAACTGCGAGCCCGCCGCGACCCACAGCAGTCCGGTGACGCTGTGCGCGGTCAGCCGCACCGGCTCGTGCGTCAGGGCGAGCGCGGCCACGGACACGGTGAGAGGCAGGCACAGCAGCAGCGCCCAGCCGATCACCTGCCAGCCCGGCATGAGCCGGGCCAGCCGGCCGCCCTCGGTGTAGCCGGCCGCGCAGACCAGCAGTGCGGCGAAGAGGTACAGGTCGGCGGTGGTCAGGGCGCCGCCGCTCTGCTGCGCCGTGAAGGCCAGCACCGCCGCCGCGCCCGCGAGAGCGGCGATCCAGAAGGTGCGCGAGGGCCGGGCGCCGACGCGCAGCGCGGACAGGAGCGCGGTGGTCAGGGGGAGCAGGCCCACCACGACCGCGGCGTGCGCGGTGGTGGAGGTCCGCAGCGCCAGCGTCGTCAGCAGGGGGAAGCCGAGGACGACACCGGCTGCGACCACCGCGAGGCCCGGCCAGTGCCTTCGGGCGGGCGGCGGCACGCGCAGGGCCAGCAGACAGCCGCCCGCGACGAGCGCGGCCAGGGCGCTCCGCACGGCCACCAGGGACCAGGGGCCGAAGCCCTCCAGCCCCCAGGCGGTGGCCGGGAACGTGAGGGAGAAGGCGACGACGCCCAGCGCGGCCTGGAGGGTGCCGAAGCCGGGGCGCTCCGGCTCTGAGGGGGCGACTGCTATCGCTGGTGCGGCAGTAGCGCTACTCTGTGCTCTCATGCAAGAGCGTAGCAGCGTAGGTGACCTGGCGGAACGGCTGAGGCGGGAGCTGGACCGCTACTCGCCCGGTGGAAAGCTGCCGTCGAGCCGCGCACTCGTCGAGCGGTTCCGGGTCAGTCCGGTGACGGTGTCGCGGGCCCTGGCGCAGCTCGCCGCCGAGGGCCTGGTGGTCACCCGGCCCGGAGCGGGCGCCTTCCGCGCGCAGGCCCGGACGGCACCGGCCCCCGCCGGGGACACCTCCTGGCAGGAGGTCGCGCTCAGCGCCGACGGAGCCGCCGATCTGGTCCCGCGCTCGGTGGACGCCTCCGGGGTCCTGGTGTCGCTGGCCGCGCCACCGCCCGGCGTGATCGAGTTCAACGGCGGCTACCTGCACCCCTCGTTGCAGCCGGAGCGGGCCATGGCGGCCGCCCTCTCCCGGGCCGGACGCCGTCCCGGGGCCTGGGGGCGGCCGCCCATGGAGGGGCTGCCCGAACTGCGCGAGTGGTTCGCGCGGAGCATCGGCGGCGCGGTCACGGCCGCCGAGGTGCTGATCACCGCGGGTGGGCAGTCCGCGCTCACCACCGCCCTGCGCGCCCTCGCCCCGCCCGGCGCGCCGGTCCTGGTCGAGTCGCCGACCTACCCCGGCATGCTCGCCATCGCCCGGGCGGCGGGCCTGCGCCCGGTGCCCGTCCCGGTGGACGCCGACGGCGTGCGACCGGAGCTGCTCGCCGACGCGTTCCGCGCCACCGGCGCCCCGGCCTTCGTCTGCCAGCCGCTCTTCCAGAACCCCACCGGCGCCGTGCTCGCGGCCGGGCGGCGCGCCGAGGTGCTGCGCATCGCCCGGGAGGCGGGCGCGTTCGTCGTCGAGGACGACTTCGTGCGGCGGCTGGTGCACGAGGACGCCGGGCCGCTGCCGCGCCCGCTGGCCGCCGACGACCCCGACGGCGTCGTCGTCCACGTCTCCTCGCTGACCAAGGCGACCTCGCCGAGCTTCCGGGTCAGTGCCCTGGCCGCCCGCGGCCCGGTCCTGGAACGCCTGCGCGCCATCCAGGTCGTCGACACGTTCTTCGTGCCGCGCCCCCTCCAGGAGGCCGCGCTCGAACTCGTCGGCTCGCCCGCCTGGCCACGCCATCTGAGGGCGCTCTCCGCGGAGCTGAAGACCCGCCGCGACGCGATGACCGGTGCCCTCGCCCTGCACCTGCCCGAACTCGCCCTGCCGCACGTGCCGTCGGGCGGGTACCACCTGTGGCCGCGCCTGCCCGACGGCACGGACGAGTCCGTGCTGACCTCCGCCGCCCTGCGCGCCGGCGTCGCCCTCACCCCCGGCCGCCCGTACTTCAGCGCCGAACCGCCGGCCGCGCACCTCCGTCTGAGTTTCGCCGCGGTCGCCGGGACCGGGGAGATCGCCGAGGGGGTGCGGCGGCTGCGCACCGCCTGTGACGAGGTGTGGGGATAACCGCTCGACGGGTCCGCGGACGGCTGCGAGCATCGCGGACATGACCGACACGCCGCGCCCGCCCGAGGGCTACGAGATCTCCACCGACCCCGGTCGCCTCGACCGCGACCGCGTGCACCACTGGCTGTCCACCGACGCGTACTGGGCGCTGGGGCGTTCGCGCGAGCAGCAGGACCGCGCGATCGAGGGCTCGCTCAACTTCGGTGTCCACGACGCGGTGTCGGGGGAGCAGGTCGCCTACGCCCGGGTGATCACCGACCGGGCGACCTTCGCGTGGCTGTGCGACGTGTACGTCAGTCCGTCGGTGCGCGGCAAGGGCGTCGGGACCGCGCTGGTGGGCGCCGTACGGGACGAGACGCGGTCCTACGGGGTGCGGCGGGTGCTGCTCGCCACGCACGACGCGCACGGGGTGTACCGCAAGCTCGGGTTCGCCCCGCTGGAGCGGCCCGAGCACTGGATGGCGCTCCTCTTCGGCCGGTGAGAGCCGCCGCCTCTCGGTAACTCGTAGGTAACACCTCTTGACCTGCGTACTTGCGGCGCACACCATCGCCGCATGCCACTGAGGGTCACGTTCGTCGCCGCCGCGCGCAGCTCCGCGCTGCTCGCCGAGCGCTTCGAGGACGACAGGCCGCTGGACCAGGCCGGCTGGGGCGAGGTGGAGCGTGTCGCCCAGGGGCTGCTGCCGCTCGCCGCGGCGGAACTGCGCTACTGCTCGCCGGCCCCGCGCAGCCGCTCGACGGGGGAGGGGCTGGGGTACGCCCCGTTGGTGCAGCTGGGGCTGCGGGACTGCGACATGGGCCGGTGGCGCGGGCTGACCCTCGGCGAGGCCATGGCCCGGGAGCCCGACGCCGTGGACGCCTGGCTGGCCGACCCCCGCGCCACACCGCACGGCGGTGAGTCCCTGGTCGACTTCATCACCCGCGTGGGCGGCTGGCTGGACACCCGGCCCGTCGAGGACGGCTGCCGGGTGGTGGCGGTGGCCGAACCGTCCGTGATCCGGGCCGCCCTGGTGTACGTCCTGAAGGCGCCGCCCTCGACGTACTGGAACCTCGACGTCCGCCCGCTCTCGGCGACCTCGGTGACCGGCCGGGCGGGCCGCTGGAACCTGCGTTTCGACGGGGCGTCCGATCAGCCCTCGCGCGCGTAGCCGGTCCGCAGCACCAGGTCCTTGGCGGGGCCCCTGACCCGCCACACCGTCCGCCAGTGGTCCGCGTCGCGGACGGTGAACTCGCCGCGGTAGAGGTCCGCGGAACACGGGTGGTCGGCGACATGCCGACCGGTGCTCAGGTCCAGGTCGTGGAACGGCCGCATGTCGGCGAACCGCACGTCGGCCGTGCCGTCCGGGCCCGGCAGGAAGCGCAGGGTGCGCTCCGCGGGCCGGACGACGCCCTGCCAGACGAAGGTGCCGGACTCCAGGTGCAGCAGCGCGCCGGGCTCCTCCCCGTCCGCACGGAACTCGGTGGCGCCGGTGAACTCCCCTTCCGTGCCGGTCGCGAGATCCCGCACCGAGCGTGACACCCGCCAGCGCCCGGCCAGATACCCCAGTACGTCCGGCACTGGCCAGAACTCGCCCATCCCGCCCCGCTCTCCGTCCCGGCCGTTGCTGCGCGACCCATTGACGCGCATCCGCCCCCTCCCTATCTTGCCGTTCGAAGTGCTGACCAATGTCTGATATTTCGAACACTCCTCTACCAGAGAGCCGCGGAGTATCCATGCCACGCACCGCCGCCCGCACCCGCCGGAGAGCCGGTCTCACGACCACCGCCCTCCTGGCGGCGATAGCCCTCGTACCGGCCCCCGCGCACGCCGAGGACGTCACCGACTACGCGATCACCGTCGACCCGTCCGCCCAGGGCGCGAAGATCGACGACACGATGTACGGCGTCTTCTTCGAGGACATCAACCGGGCCGCCGACGGCGGTCTGTACGCCGAGCTCGTGCAGAACCGGTCCTTCGAGTACTCCACCGCCGACAACGGCTCCTACACGCCCCTGACCTCCTGGACGGTCGGCGGTACCGCCGAGGTCGTGAACGACTCGGGCCGACTCAACGAACGCAACCGCAACTACCTCTCCCTGGCCGCCGGTTCATCCGTCACGAACGCCGGCTACAACACCGGCATCCGGGTCGAGCAGGGCAAGCGGTACGACGTCTCCGTGTGGGCCCGCGCCGAGAGCGGCAGCACCCTCACCGTCTCCCTGAAGGACGCCGCGGGCAGCCTGGCCACCGCCCGCCAGGTCGCCGTCAAGGGCGGCTGGGCCAAGTACAGGGCCACGTTCACGGCGACCCGCACCAGCAACCGCGGCCGGCTCGCCGTCGCCTCGACGAACGCCGCCGCGCTCGACGAGGTGTCGCTGTTCCCGCGCGAGACCTACAAGAACCAGCCGAACGGCCTGCGCAAGGACCTCGCCGAGAAGATCGCCGCTCTGAAGCCCGGGTTCGTGCGCTTCCCCGGCGGCTGCCTGGTCAACACCGGCTCCATGGAGGACTACAGCGCGTCCTCGAACTGGCAGCGCAAGCGCAGCTACCAGTGGAAGGACACCATCGGCCCCGTCGAGGAACGCGCCACCAACGCCAACGTCTGGGGCTACAACCAGAGCTACGGACTCGGCTACTACGAGTACTTCCGCTTCTCCGAGGACATCGGCGCCATGCCGCTGCCGGTCGTCCCCGCCCTGGTGACCGGCTGCGGCCAGAACAAGGCCGTCGACAACGAGGCGCTGCTCAAGCGCCACATCCAGGACACCCTCGACCTCATCGAGTTCGCCAACGGCCCGGCGACCTCCACCTGGGGCAAGGTGCGCGCCCGGATGGGCCACCCTAAGCCCTTCCACCTGACCCACATCGAGGTCGGCAACGAGGAGAACCTCCCCAAGGAGTTCTTCGCCCGCTTCCAGCAGTTCCGCGCCGCCGTCGAGGCCAAGTACCCCGACATCACCGTCATCTCCAACTCCGGCCCCGACGACTCCGGTTCGACCTTCGACACCGCCTGGCAGCTCAACCGCGAGGCCAAGGTCGACATGGTCGACGAGCACTACTACAACAGCCCCACCTGGTTCCTCCAGAACAACGACCGCTACGACTCCTACGACCGCGAGGGCCCCAAGGTCTTCCTCGGCGAGTACGCCTCACAGGGCAACGCCTGGAAGAACGGCCTGTCCGAAGCCGCCTTCATGACCGGCCTCGAGCGCAACGCGGACGTCGTCAAGCTCGCCTCCTACGCCCCGCTGCTGGCCAACGAGGACTACGTGCAGTGGCGGCCCGACCTGATCTGGTTCAACAACCGGGCCTCCTGGAACTCGGCCAACTACGAGGTCCAGAAACTGTTCATGAACAACGTCGGCGACCGCGTGGTGCCGTCGAAGGCCACCACCACGCCGAACGTCAGCGGCCCCATCACCGGCGCCGTCGGCCTGTCGACGTGGGCGACCAGCGCCGCGTACGACGACGTGAAGGTCACCTCGGCCGACGGCACGACCCTGCTGAGCGACGACTTCTCCGGTGACGCCTCGAAGTGGAAGCACTCCGGCGCCGGCAGCTGGAGCATCCAGGACGGGGCCTACGTCCAGACCGACACCGCCGCCGAGAACACCATGGTCACGGCGGGCGACCCGGCCTGGAAGGACTACGACCTGCATGTGAAGGCCACCAAGAAGTCCGGCAAGGAGGGCTTCCTCGTCGCCTTCGGCGTCAAGGACACCGGCAACTACTACTGGTGGAACCTGGGCGGCTGGAACAACACCCAGTCCGCGATCGAGCAGGCCGTGGACGGCGGCAAGGGCACCCTGATGACGAAGGCCGGGTCGATCGAGACGGGCCGGGCCTACGACATCGACATCAAGGTGCGCGGCCGTCAGGTCACCCTGTTCCTCGACGGCAAGGAGTGGGGCAGCTTCAAGGACGACAAGCCGGCCGAGCCGTTCCGTCAGGTCGTCACCAAGGACGCGACGACCGGTGACCTGATCGTCAAGGTCGTCAACGCCCAGCCGGCCGAGGCCCGTACGGCCGTCGACCTCGGCGGCGCCAAGGTCGCCTCCACGGCCCGCGTGACCACGCTGGCCGCCGACGAGGACGCCGTGAACACCGAGACGGACACCCCGGTGACGCCGGTGACGTCCACCTTCCGGGGCGTGGCGAAGAAGTTCACGTACACCTTCCCGGCGAACTCGGTGACGTTCCTGCGGATCAAGCAGAAGTAGGACCCGCCGGCACGGGCCGCCGTCCCCCGGGCGGCGGCCCGTGCCGCGGCCGTCACTGGTAGCAGTGTGGGTGGAGCACATCAACCGGTGGAGGTCCGCCCACCCCGACCTGACACCCGCTCAGGCCAGGGTGGTGGAGCGGGCACGGGCGGCGGCGTGGCGGGTGTCGACGTTCGAGTTCCAGCGGGGCCGCCGGGGCACCGACGAGATCCTGAGCATCGACGAAGCCGCCGAGGCCGCCTTCGAACCCGCCGAGGCCCACGCGCTGCCGGCCACGCTCGGGTCGGCCGACATCGCCGACGCCGAGTCTGGCCAGGAGCCCAACCGGGCGCACCGCCTTGAGAACGCAGTCGAAAAGCCCGCGTCGCGGGGTTCAGACGGCCGAGCCGGTACGGCCTTCGAGCAGGCCCGCGCCGAGCGGCGTGACGGTGTGCAGCACGGCGTTGCCGAGCCGGTGGGTGCTGAGCAGGCCGGCGTCCCGCAGCACGGAGGCGTGGTAGCTGGCGGTGGCGGCGGAGACTCCGGTGCCCTGCGCCAGTTCCGTGGTCGTGGCGCCGTCGCCGGCGGCGTGACGGAGGATCTCCGCCCGGGTCCGCCCCAGCAGGGCGACCAGCGGCCTGGCCGGGGTGGCGGTGCCGTCGGCGGTGGGACCGGCAGGGTGGGAGCCCTCGTGCGTCATGGGGTAGACGACCACCGGAGGCAGCGCGGCGTCCTTCAGCACCGTCGGGTAGCGCCAGCAGAAGTAGGACGGCAGGACCAGCAGTCCGCGTCCGCGCAGGTGCACGTCCCGCTCCACGCGCAGTCCGCCCACCGTCAGCACGGGTGGCCGCCAGTGCAGTTCGGGGTGCAGGGTGCCGAGCAGACTGCCGGCGCCGGCGGCCGGTGTCCGGCTGCGCACGGCACGCTCGGCCTCGAAACGGGCGCGGACATGATCCCAGCAGGGCGCCAGATGATGGGTGAAGTAGTCCCGCACGGTGCGCCCCAGATGGTGCACCGCCTCCGCGTCGCCGGCTGCCAGGGCCCGGCCCCACGGTGGCAGCCTGCGTCCCGAGGCCGCGAGTTCGAGCAGGTCGTGGCGCAGCCGCGCGCGGGGCGTGGACAGCAGGGCGTCGATGCCCGGCTCCAGACCGCCCTCGCCGGCGGCGGGCGTGAGGAAGTCCGGCGAATAGCCCACGGGCGGCGCCAGACGCAGCAGTTGGCGCTCCGGTGCGCCGAGGGCCGGGCGCGCCCCGGCGCGCCAGCGGCCGAAGACCGCCCAGCCGTCCCGGCTCTGGAGCATGTGCATGCTCTGCAGGGTCTCCCACATCGGGTCGGGTGCCTGGGCGAATCGGATGCGGGTGAGGTCGTCGTCGGTGAAGTGAATGCGCAGGGCCATGCGAGCCATCCCCGTGGACACCGTGGGCATCCCCCGTGGTTGCCCCCCGGCGCCGGTCCACCCATGGTCGGCTTCCGTCCCGCGCGTCGCGAGGGCCTTCACAACATACCCACGCCGGGTACGGCCCCGTACGCCTCGTTCCGGCCACCGGGCCCCAGCCGCGCGGGCCCGGCCGCCGGGCCCCAGCCGCGCGGGCGCCGAGGCGGCGGGCCGGATCAGCCGCGCGCGGTCCAGCCCGGAACCGTGGGCAGCACCTTCTCGGCGACGCCCAGCAGCACCGCGTCCTCCGGCACCCCTCCGTCCGCGCGCCACATCACGACGTCCAGGGAGCCGCCGCGGTCCTTCGCGTCCCGGGCCACGCTCAGGGCCCGGGCCGGGACGCCGGGACCGCTGTCGGCGTCGCCGCCGTCCAGCCGGAAGCTGATGCTGAGGGTGCGCTCCGAGTAGAGGACCCCCGGACGGCCCAGGACCTTCTGCCGGCGGGCGTCGCTGCCGAGCAGGGTCTCCGACCCGGCCACCGGCAGGCCGTCGTAGGTGGCCGCCAGCGTCACGGTGTACGTCTCGAACTCCACCCGTGCCTGCGGTGTGCGGATCTCCTTGCCGCTGCCGGTCTTGAAGGAGCTGTCGCTGCCGTAGGCGGTCTGCGCGATCTCCGCCGGCGTGCCGAGCAGCGCGGCCAGGTCGGACCGGTTCAGCGCCTCGCAGAGCTGCGCGCCGGAGAGGTGCCCGCCCTTCGGGGCCGGGGTCTCCTCGTCGGAGCAGGTGGCGGGCTTCGGCACGCTCTCCTCGGCCGAGGTCTTCGCGAGCCCCCAGAACCCCGCGCCGAGCGCGCCCACCAGCACCACCGCCGCGAGCGCCTGCCCCCACGCGCTCGCGCTCGTCATGGTGTCGTTCTCCTCGGCCATGTCCCCCCACCCGCCGTGATCTCCTGCATGTGCCCGGGGACCCTAACCTGTGGTCATGGCCAGGACAAACCTGGTTTTCTGAAGCCCTTGCCGCGCCGCGGCCACATCCATGCATGGGATTGCATAAACGTGCAGCGAAACGTATAGTCATGCCCTCTAAGGAGGAGGTTCCATGGCGGTACGTGCGGCAGTGGCCGGAGCGAGTGGATACGCGGGCGGGGAACTGCTGCGTCTGCTCCTGGCGCACCCCGAGGTAGAGATCGGCGCCCTGACCGGCAACTCCAACGCGGGACAGAAGCTCGGTGCGCTCCAGCCGCACCTGCTGCCCCTGGCCGGGCGGGTGCTCCAGGAGACCACCCCGGAGGTGCTCGCCGGACACGACGTCGTCTTCCTCGCGCTGCCCCACGGGCAGTCCGCCGCCGTCGCCGAGCAGCTCGGCCCGGACGTGCTGGTCGTCGACATGGGTGCCGACTTCCGGCTGACGGACGCCGCCGCCTGGGAGAAGTTCTACGGCTCGCCCCACGCCGGAACCTGGCCCTACGGCCTTCCCGAACTGCCGGGCGCCCGCGCTGCACTGGAGGGGTCCAAGCGCATCGCGGTGCCCGGTTGCTACCCGACCGCCGTCTCCCTGGCCCTCTTCCCGGCGTACGCCGCGGGGCTGGCCGGGTCCGAGGCCGTGATCGTCGCCGCCTCCGGCACGTCCGGCGCGGGCAAGGCGCCCAAGCCGCACCTGCTGGGCAGCGAGGTCATGGGCTCGATGTCCCCGTACGGCGTCGGCGGGGTGCACCGGCACACCCCGGAGATCACCCAGAACCTCAGCGCGGCCGCCGGGCAGCCGGTCACCGTGTCCTTCACCCCGACCCTCGCGCCGATGCCCCGCGGCATCCTCGCTACGTGCAGCGCCAAGGCCGCCGACGGGGTCACGGCCGAGTCCCTGCGCGCCGCCTACGAGAAGGCCTTCGCCGACGAACCGTTCGTGCACCTGCTGCCCGAGGGGCAGTGGCCCGCCACGGCGTCCGTCCACGGTTCGAACGCCGTTCAGGTGCAGGTCGCGTACGACGAGGCCGCGGGACGGATCATCGTGATCAGCGCCATCGACAACCTCACCAAGGGCACCGCGGGCGGTGCCGTCCAGAGCATGAACATCGCCCTGGGTCTCGACGAGACCACCGGGCTTTCCACGATCGGAGTCGCACCGTGAGCGTCACGGCAGCCAAAGGGTTCACGGCGGCGGGCATCGCCGCCGGGATCAAGGAGAACGGCAACCCGGACCTGGCCCTCGTGGTCAACAACGGGCCCCGCCGCGCCGCCGCCGGCGTCTTCACCTCCAACCGTGTGAAGGCCGCCCCGGTCCTGTGGTCCGAGCAGGTACTCAAGAGCGGCCAGGTCTCCGCCGTCGTCCTCAACTCCGGCGGTGCCAACGCCTGCACGGGGCCGAAGGGCTTCCAGGACACCCACGCCACCGCCGAGAAGGCCGCCGAGGTCCTCGGCCGGGGCGCCATCGAGGTCGCCGTCTGTTCGACCGGCCTCATCGGCGTCCTGCTGCCCATGGACAAGCTGCTCCCGGGAGTCGAGACGGCCGCGGCCCAACTGTCCGAGCACGGCGGCGAGAAGGCCGCCATCGCCATCAAGACCACCGACACCGTCCACAAGACGTCCGTCGTCACCAAGGACGGCTGGACGGTCGGCGGCATGGCCAAGGGCGCGGGCATGCTCGCCCCCGGCCTCGCCACCATGCTCGTCGTCCTCACCACCGACGCCGCCGTCGACGACGCCGACCTGGACAAGGCGCTGCGGGCGGCCACCCGCACCACCTTCGACCGGGTCGACTCCGACGGCTGCATGTCCACCAACGACACCGTGCTGCTCCTGGCCTCCGGCTCCGCCGAGGTGACCCCCGCCTACGAGGAGTTCGCCGAAGCCGTACGGCAGGTCTGCGACGACCTCGGCCAGCAGCTCATCCGGGACGCCGAGGGCGCCAGCAAGGACATCAAGGTCGAGGTGGTGGGCGCCGCGACCGAGGACGACGCCGTCGAGGTCGGCCGCTCCATCGCCCGCAACAACCTCCTCAAGTGCGCCATCCACGGTGAGGACCCCAACTGGGGCCGCGTCCTCTCCGCGATCGGCACCACGTCCGCCGCCTTCGAGCCCGACCGGCTCAACGTCGCCATCAACGGCGTGTGGGTCTGCAAGAACGGCGGCGTCGGCGAGGACCGCGACAAGGTCGACATGCGCTACCGCGAGGTGCACATCGTCGCCGACCTCGCCGCCGGGTCCGAGACCGCCACCATCTGGACCAACGACCTCACCGCCGACTACGTCCACGAGAACAGCGCGTACTCGTCATGAGCAGTGGAGCGACACGCAAGCACACCGCGCTGCCCAAGGCGCAGATCCTCATCGAGGCCCTGCCCTGGCTGGTCCGGCACAACGGCAAGACGGTCGTCATCAAGTTCGGCGGCAACGCAATGATCGACGAGGACCTCAAGGCCGCCTTCGCCCAGGACGTCGTCTTCCTGCACCACGCCGGCCTCAAGCCGGTCGTCGTGCACGGCGGCGGACCGCAGATCAGCGCCGCCCTCGACCAGCACGGCATCGTCAGCGAGTTCAAGGCAGGCCTTCGGGTGACCACCGAGGACGCCATGGACGTCGTACGGATGGTGCTGGCCGGGCAGGTCCAGCGCGAGCTGGTCGGGCTGCTCAACCGGCACGGGCCGCTCGCCGTCGGCCTGACCGGCGAGGACGCGCACACCATCACCGCGACCAAGCACCAGCCCGAGATCGACGGCGAGCTGGTCGACATCGGGCGGGTCGGCGAGATCACCGCCCTCGACACCGGCGCCATCGAGGCCCTGCTCGCCGACGGCCGCATCCCGGTCGTCTCCTCGATCGCCCGCTCCCAGGACGACGGACATGTCTACAACGTCAATGCTGATACGGCGGCTGCGGCACTCGCTGCTGCACTGGGCGCCGAAACCCTCATGGTCCTCACGGACGTCGAGGGCCTCTACGAGGACTGGCCGCACAGCGACGAGGTGATCAGCCGCCTCACCGCCTCCGAACTGGAGCGCCTGCTGCCGGACCTGTCCTCCGGCATGGTGCCGAAGATGGAGGGCTGCCTGCACGCCGTGCGCAACGGCGTCACCACCGCCCGCGTCATCGACGGCCGGGTCCAGCACTCGATCCTGCTGGAGATCTTCACCGACGAGGGCATCGGCACGATGGTCGTGCCCGACGAACACGAGGGGGAAGCCGTATGACCGCCCAGCAGGAGTACGCCGAGCGGTGGCAGGGCGCGCTCATGAACAACTACGGCACCCCGCTGCTGCCCCTGGCACGCGGCGAGGGCACCCGCGTCTGGGACGCCGACGGCACCTCCTATCTCGACTTCGTCGGCGGCATCGCCACCAACGCCCTCGGCCACGCCCACCCGGCGATCGTCGAGGCCGTCACCCGGCAGATCGGCTCCCTGGGCCACATCTCCAACTTCTTCATGGCGGAGCCGACCGTCGCCCTCGCCGAACGACTGCTGCGCCTGTTCGGCCGGGACGGCAAGGTCTTCTTCTGCAACTCCGGCGCCGAGGCCAACGAGGCCGCCTTCAAGATCGGCCGGCTGACCGGGCGGACCCACGTCGTGGCCACCGAGGGCGCCTTCCACGGGCGGACCATGGGCGCCCTCGCGCTGACCGGCCAGCAGGGCAAGCGGGAGCCGTTCCTGCCGCTGCCGGGCGACGTCACCCACGTGCCCTTCGGCGACGCGCAGGCCCTGGCCGCCGCCGTCACCGAGGAGACGGCGCTCGTCGTCCTGGAGCCGATCCAGGGCGAGCTCGGCGTCGTCGTCCCGCCGGCCGGCTACCTCAAGGCCGCCCGGGCCATCACCGCCGCGACGGGGGCGCTCCTGGTCCTCGACGAGGTGCAGACCGGCATCGGCCGGACCGGGCACTGGTTCGAGTACCAGGCCCACGAGGGCGTCCTGCCCGACATCGTCACCCTCGCCAAACAGCTCGGCGGCGGCTTGCCGCTCGGCGCGACCGTCGCCTTCGGGCGGGCCGCGGACCTGCTCCAGCCCGGCCAGCACGGCACGACCTTCGGCGGCAACCCCGTCGCCTGCGCCGCCGGGCTCGCCGTCCTCGACACCATCGAGAACGAGGGGTTGCTGGAGAACGTCAAGCGGCAGAGCGAGAGGTTGCGGGACGGAATCGAGGCCCTCGGCCATCAGTTGATCGATTTCGTCCGGGGCTCGGGACTCCTCCTGGGTATCGTGCTCACCGAGCCGCTCGCGCCCCAGCTGCGCCAGGCGGCTCAGGAGGCCGGATTCCTGGTGAACGTGCCCGCCCCCGACGTCGTCCGGCTGATGCCGCCGCTGAACCTCGGCGACGACGAGGTGGACGCGTTCCTCGGGGCGCTGCCCGGCATCCTTCAGGCAGTGAACGGGGACGGACGATCCGGGGAATGAGACGACGATGAGCCAGGCGCAGGACCACGAGCAGCCGGGGGCGAACGGGCCCGCCGTGCCGCAGACCCGCACCGCACGCCACCGCCGGATCGTGGACATCCTCAACCGGCAGCCGGTCCGCTCCCAGAGCCAGCTGGCGAAGCTGCTCTCCGACGACGGGCTGAGCGTCACGCAGGCGACGCTCAGCCGGGACCTGGACGAGCTGAACGCGGTGAAGATCCGCAACACCGACGGTGACCTGATCTACGCGGTGCCCAGTGAGGGCGGTTTCCGTACGCCCCGGGCGCCGCTGGGCGGGTCGGCGAAGGAGGAGCGGATGCGGCGGCTCTCGCAGGAGCTGCTGATCTCCGCGGAGGCGTCGGCGAACCTCGTGGTCCTGCGTACCCCTCCGGGGGCGGCGCAGTTCCTGGCCTCGGCCATCGACCAGGCCGAGCTGCACGACATCCTGGGGACGATCGCGGGTGACGACACGCTGCTGCTGATCAGCAGGGAGCCGACGGGTGGGCAGGCGCTGGCGGATCATCTGCTGAGGCTGGCGCAGAACGGGCACGCGCCGTAGAGGTGCGGGTGGGTGGCTGCGTGCGGGTGGTGAGTGGCTTGTCGCGCAGTTCCCCGCGCCCCCAGGCCGGCCCCGCTGCGGGCATGCGTGCCGCTGAGGGCGGCACGGGTGGGCGCAGCGGCACCCCGCTACGCCGGGCTGCGAAACGCCCCGCCCCAGCCACAACTCACCCCAGCCTCGCCGCCAACCCCCCAGTGCAGCGCACCTCGTCGCCGGCCGTGATCAGCAGCGCTTCCACGTCCGGCAGCGACTCCAGCCACGCCAGACCCTCACGCGAGCCCATCGCGAACGCCGCCGTCGCCCAGCAGTCCGCCCACGTCAGCCGGGGACCCACCACCGTCACGGCGACCAGGTCGGTCACCGCCGAACGGCCCGTGCGCGGGTCGACGATGTGCGCGCCCCGTTCCGCCGTACCGGACGTGGCCACGGACAGCTCGTCCACCCCGGCCGCCGAGATGACCGCCGCCAGACCTCCCGGCCGCAACGGGTCGGCCACGCCCACCCGCCACGGCCGCTGCGCCCCCGGCGTCCCGAGGAGCTGCACGTCCCCGCCGCCGTTGAGGTTCACCCCGCACACCCCGGGCACCTCGGCCAGCCGGCGAGCCGCCCGTTCGACGGCCCAGCCCTTGACGATGCCGGTCGGGTCGAGACGGCCCTCGTACGAGGTGCTGAACCAGCCGCCGCTCAGCCGCTCCGCCTCGGCGGCCAGTTCCAGGATCTCGGCGACCTCGGGATCGCACTCCTCGACCGTCACCTCGCCGCGCTGCAACCGGGAGATCTGGCTGTCCTCGCGGTAGGTGCTGAACACCGCGTCGACCCGGTGCAGCCCGGCGACCGCCTCGTCCAGGGCCGCGCGCACCGCGGCCGGTTCCCCGCCGCGGACGTCGAAGGAGAAGACGGTCCCCATCGTCTCCTCGGTGTGACGTACCGCGGCGGGTGCCTGTGCGGGATCGGCCACCGTGTCAGCCACCGGCCTGGTCCAGCGCGGACTGGAGGGACTTCTTGTAGCCGGCGCTGGTGTAGGTGGCGCCCGAGACCGCGTCGATGTCGGCGGTTCCGGCGGCGACGGCGGCCTGGTTGAGGCGGGGTACCGAGCTCGAGGTGATCTGGTCGCTGCGGCCGCCCTTGGGGGCCTGGACCGCCTCGGCCTTGGTGATCTTCCCGCCCGCGACGGTCACCCGTACCTGGACGGGGCCGTACTGCGTCTGCGCCACGCTGCCGGTGAGGGTCCGAGTCGCGGCCTGGCCGCCCCCCGAGCCCGCGGCCTGCGAGGAACCGCCCCCGGCGGGGGCCTTGTCCAGGGCGGACTGGAGGGACTTCTTGTAGCCGGCGCTGGTGTAGGTGGCGCCCGAGACCGCGTCGATGTCGGCGGTTCCGGCGGCGACGGCGGCCTGGTTGAGGCGGGGTACCGAGGTCGAGGTGATCTGGTCGCTGCGGCCGCCCTTGGGGGCCTGGACCGCCTCGGCCTTGGTGATCTTCCCGCCCGCGACGGTCACCCGTACCTGGACCGGGCCGTACTGCGTCTGCGCGACATCGCCGGTCAGCGTCTGCGCGCCGCCGCCCGACCCCTGCTGCGGTCCGGCCGACGCCTTCGCCTTGTCCAGGGCCGACTGGAGTGACTTCTTGTAGCCGGCGCTGGTGTACGTCGCCCCGGACACCGCGTCGATGTCCGCGCTCTGCGCCGCCACGGCCGCCTGGTTCAGGCGCGGCACCGAGCTCGCGGTGATCTGGTCGCTGCGGCCGCCCTTGGGGGCCTGGACCGCCTCGGCCTGGGTGATCTTGCCGTTGTTCATCGTCAGGCGGACCTGCACGGCGCCGTACTGCGTCTGCGCCGCGTCACCGGTGACCGCGCCGTTCACACCGCCCTGCGGTGCCTGCCCGGCCGCCGCGGGCGGAGCCTGCCCCGCCGCCTGGGCCGACCCCGGGTCGGAGGCCGGCTTCAGGGACAGCAGCAGCACGATCCCGGAGACGGTGGCTGCGCCGGCGAGCACGGCGCGCCGGACGGGGTGAGACTTCCTCATCGTTTCCCAAACTCCTGAAGGGCTGTTGGTGTCCCGTCGCTCACATCTCGAACGACTCGTGATGGATACGGCGGGCGGGTACTCCCGCGCCGCGCAGTGCCTCGTAGACCGTCTGCGCGAAGCCGGGCGGCCCGCACATGAAGACGTCGTGGTTCTCGATGTCCGGGATCTTCCGCTGGAGGGACTCCGCCGAGATGTCGGGGCGCTCCCCGTCCGGGCTGTTGACCGCGTACATCAGCCGTGCGCCCCGCTCGTCGGCGATCTTGGCGAGTTCGCCCCACAGGGCCAGGTCCTGGGTGCTGTTGGCCCGGTAGAGGAGCGTGATGTCACCGGACGCGCCCGGCAGCGTCTCGAACAGGGCCCGCATCGGGGTGATGCCCACACCGCCCGCCACCAGCAGCACCTTGCCCCGGCTGC
Source organism: Streptomyces sp. NPDC043685 (assembly GCF_056436585.1). Classification (NCBI taxonomy): domain Bacteria; kingdom Bacillati; phylum Actinomycetota; class Actinomycetes; order Kitasatosporales; family Streptomycetaceae; genus Streptomyces; species Streptomyces sp. NPDC043685. The sequence goes on from NZ_JBWKCH010000007.1 coordinate 260,819, forward strand.
GGCGCTGCGCGGTCATCGCCCCGTACGGCCCCTCGGCCCACACCCGGGTGCCGGGCGTCAGGTCCCGCAGCCGCTCGGTGTGGTCGCCGATCGCCTTGACGGTGATCCGCAGCATGTCGGGGCGGGGCGCCGCCGACAAGGAGTAGGGGTGCGAGCTGAAGCGCATGCCCGGCGCCATGAACCGCCAGCGGAAGAAGTGCCCGGCCTCCGCGCCCATCCGGTGCAGCTTCCGCCCGCCGATCAGCACGGACACGATCCCCGGGGTCTCCTCGATGACCGCCTCGACCCGCATGCGGTGCCGCAGATTCAGCCGGATCGGGGTCAGGATCCGGTACCAGAGGACCAACGCGGTCACCACGCCGTACAGCCCGTACCAGAAGGTCTTGGCCGTGGGCTCGACGGCGAACTCGTTGCCCGTCGTGATCTGGTGCCAGAACGTCAGGTACACCGCGGCGTACGTGAGCAGGTGCACGTGGTACCAGGTGTCGTAGCCGATCAGCCGGCGTACGCCGCCGATCGACAGGATCCCGATGAGGAACAGCAGGCCGGTGCCGATGGCCGCCTTGCCCATGTCCGGCAGCTGGTTGATGGAGTCGGTCGTCTGCTGGACGATGTCGCCGAGTCCCTTGCCCGCCTGGAGGGCGTAACCCCACATGGTCAGGAAGACATGGGCGAGGACCAGGCAGAGCGTGTAGCGGCCGGTCATGGCGTGCCAGCGGGCGACCCGGTCCGTTCCCACCCGGCGCTCCAGCGCGGGCACCCGGGCCATCTGGAGCACCACCAGCGCCATGAGGTAACCGGCGAGCAGACCGGTGATCCGGCCCGCGGCCAGGATCTTGCTCGGGGTGTCCGCGAGGGACGGGGTGTTGTCCCACCACAGCCACAGCACGGCGGCCGCACCGGCCCACAGGGCGATCAGCAGCGGGACGGCCGGGGAGCGGCGCGGGCGGATGCGGCGCATCGTCTGGCGGCGGGCGGCACGTCCGCCTGCGAGCGTGGTGGTCACGGTTCCTCCGTGGGGACTTGACCCTTGGCCCACAGATACGTGCCGCGGCACGGGAGTGTTCAGCCGCCTGCCGAGTCGTGCGCGAACAGCGGTGACCACTGGTAACACTCAGCCGGGCCGGTGGCCTTTCACAGACGCGTGACGGCCGTGCTCCCGCTCCGCGTCCCCACGGCGATGTGCGGCCGCCGCGCGGGGTCGGCCCACAGGAGGATCCGCCGCATCGCGTCCTCGGGGACGGAGACACAACCGGCGGTCGCCCCGCGCCCGTCGACGTGGAGGAAGATGCCCGCGCCGCGCCCCCGCACGGGACGCTCGTAGTTGAAGCCGATGACGAGTGCGTGCGCGTACTGCGGGCGATAGGTGATCAGGTGCTCCGACTCGGCGGCCCGGCAGTCGGCCGCGCGCGGCTCGCTCCAGCGGTTGTAGGCGCGGGAGTCGTTGTCCTGGCACCACCAGGAGTCCTGCCGCACCCGGCGGTAGCGGTACGCCGTCCCGTCCGGCGCCGCCTCGATGCCGAAGGCGTACGGCAGGCCGTACAGGCCGGTGGGCGTGGTGTTCGTGCCCTGGGTGCGGGAGGTGCCCTCGACGAGTCCGTTCGCCCCGAAGCGCGCGGGCGCGGAGCCCTTCTTCACCCAGCGTCCGCCCCGGTCGCGGTCCCACCAGGTGACCGTGCCCGTCGTCGAGGCCCGTTTCGGGGCCACCGCGGTGATCAGCTGGGTGCCGCCACCGGTGTGGGCCATCCGGGCCGGCAGTGGCGGAGCGGGGGCGGACGGCCCGGTGCCGGGCACGACGAGACAGCAGACGGCGAGGGCGACGGCACCGGGGCGCATGCCTCAGACCGTAGAGGGAGGCAGCGGCAACGGCAGCCCGGGCAGTCCGTCCAGGCTGGTGGCGATGTACTCCTTCTTGGTGAAGTAGGCGCTCAGGGAGGCGTCGTCCTCCCGGGCGAACCGCTTGGCGTGCAGATCGCGGTCCGTCTCGTACGCCATGAAGGGCACCCCGTAGCCGCAGGTGTCGCGGACGAGTTCGGCGGTGACGACGATGATCGCGCGCAGGCCGTGCTGCGCGGGGTCGATGTCCGGGAAGTGGGCGAGGAGTTCCGGGAACCGGGGGTCGTCGCGGAAGACCGGTTCCCCCTTGCCGTGCACGCGGACGATGTTCGGCGGGCCCTGGAAGGCGCACCACATCAGGGTGATCCTCCCGTTCTCCCGCAGGTGGGCGATGGTCTCGGCGTTGGAGCCCGCGAAGTCCAGGTAGGCCACCGTGTGCTCGTCGAGCACCGCGAAGGAACCCGTGAGGCCCTTGGGGGAGAGGTTGACGGTGCCGTCGGCGGTCAGCGGGGCGGTGGCGGTGAAGAAGACCGGCTGCGCCTCGATGAAGGTGCGGAGCCGGCCGTCTATGCGCTCATAGGTCTTTCCCATGTCGAACGATTATGGTCGTGAATCTTTCGAGCGTCTAAAGAATTGCGGGATCCGGTCACCTCTGCCGGATCCCGCGTGCAGGCGTCGTCCGTGGCCGCCCCGGCCGGCGCTCCCACGGGGCGGCCACAGCGCCTGTCACCTCACTTGGTGAGCGTGCAGGCGGCCAGGGAGTCCAGGCCCTGCGGCTTGGCGGCGGTGCGGCCGATCGCGGTGGCGATGCGGTTGACGGTGGCGACGCGCTTGTCCTTGAGGGGGCCGAGGATGGCGTTCTGGACGAAGTTCGGGCCGCCCTGGCCGACGGTGTCGACCAGGCGCTTGTTCGCTTCCTGGATCTGCGTGTTGAGCAGGGCCAGGTTGCGGTCGACCTCTGCCTTGGCGGAGGCGGGGACGGCCGGGAGCTTCGAGCGGACGTCCGGGCAGGAGATCGTCCCGGCACGGCCGCCGTTGCCCGCGTTCCCTGCGTTGCCCGCGTTCCCGGCATTGCCGGCGTTCCCCTGGTTTCCGGCGTTGCCCGCGTTGCCGCCGGCCTGCGGCTTGCCGGCCGCGCCCCCGCCCGCGTTGGTGCCCGCGCCGCCGAGCGTGCAGGCGGCCAGGGAGTCCAGGCCCTGCGGCTTGGCGGCGGTGCGGCCGATCGCGGTGGCGATGCGGTTGACGGTGGCGACGCGCTTGTCCTTGAGGGGGCCGAGGATGGCGTTCTGGACGAAGTTCGGGCCGCCCTGGCCGACGGTGTCGACCAGGCGCTTGTTCGCTTCCTGGATCTGGGTGTTGAGCAGGGCCAGGTTGCGGTCGACCTCTGCCTTGGCGGAGGCGGGGACGGCCGGGAGCTTCGATCGGACGTCCGGGCAGGAGATCGTGCCGGGGCCCGCGAGTGTCCGGGCGCTGGTCCCGTCGCTCTTGGAGCCCTCCCCGGCGAGGGCGAATCCGGCGATCACCGTGCCGGACAGCGCCACCGCGGCGGCGCCGCCGATGAACGTGACGCGACGCTTGTTGTACTTCGGAAGAGCCCTGGACATGCGGATGCCTCACTAGGGGTCGGGGGGTTCGTCGGTCGAAACGCGGCGCCTGCGTTCGGCGAGAGGTACGGGTAAGCGGTTTCCCGTGTTCAACGGATCCTCAAATTCTTCTCGCGGACGTCCGGAGCCCGGCCCGCACCCCGAGTTCGATTGACGAATCATGCAGAGCTCTGCATACTCATGCATGACGATCGCAGCCCGGCGGGACCTCACGCACGCAGTAGCGTGACGACCGCCTCCCCGGCAGCGGGGAAGCGGTGGCACATCCACACCCACAGAGGAGTGCAGCAGGTGAGCAGCAACAGCGGTGACGTCCGGCTCTGGGGCGGTCGTTTCGCCGACGGTCCCGCCGAGGCCCTGGCGAAGCTGTCCGCGTCCGTCCACTTCGACTGGCGGCTGGCGCCGTACGACATCGCCGGTTCGCGTGCCCACGCGCGTGTGCTGCGCAAGGCGGGCCTGCTCACGGACGACGAGCTGACCCGCATGATCGCCGGACTGGACCAGCTGGAGGCCGACGTCGCCGACGGCTCCTTCGTGGGCACGATCGCCGACGAGGACGTCCACACCGCCCTGGAACGCGGCCTCCTGGAGCGCCTCGGGCCCGACCTCGGAGGCAAGCTGCGCGCCGGCCGGTCCCGCAACGACCAGGTCGCCACCCTCTTCCGCATGTACCTGCGCGACCACGCCCGGATCGTCGGCGGTCTGCTCGCCGAGCTCCAGGACGCGCTGATCGGCCTCGCCGAGGCCCACCCGGACGTGGCGATGCCCGGCCGCACGCACCTCCAGCACGCCCAGCCCGTCCTCTTCGCCCATCACGTCCTGGCCCACGTCCAGTCCCTCTCCCGGGACGCGGAGCGGCTGCGCCAGTGGGACGCCCGGACGGCGGTCTCGCCCTACGGCTCGGGCGCCCTGGCCGGTTCCTCCCTCGGGCTGGACCCGGAGGCCGTGGCGGAGGACCTCGGCTTTGAACACGGCAGCGTGGGCAACTCGATCGACGGCACGGCCTCCCGGGACTTCGTCGCCGAGTTCGCCTTCATCACCGCCATGATCGGTGTCAACCTCTCCCGCATCGCCGAGGAGGTCATCATCTGGAACACGAAGGAGTTCTCCTTCGTGACCCTGCACGACGCGTTCTCGACCGGCTCGTCGATCATGCCGCAGAAGAAGAACCCGGACATCGCCGAGCTGGCCCGCGGCAAGAGCGGCCGTCTCATCGGCAACCTGACGGGCCTGATGGCCACCCTCAAGGCCCTCCCGCTCGCGTACAACCGCGACCTCCAGGAGGACAAGGAGCCGGTCTTCGACTCCATCGACCAGCTGGAAATCCTGCTCCCGGCCTTCACCGGCATGATGGCCACCCTCACCGTCCACCGCGAGCGCATGGAGGAACTGGCCCCGGCCGGCTTCTCCCTGGCCACGGACATCGCCGAATGGCTGGTCAAGCAGGGCATCCCGTTCCGTGTGGCCCACGAGGTCGCCGGTGAGTGCGTGAAGGCCGCCGAGGCCGAGGGCAAGGAACTGGACGAGCTGACGGACGAGCAGTTCGCCAAGATCTCCGCCCACCTGACCCCCGAGGTCCGCACGGTCCTGAACGTCCCCGGCGCGCTGGCCTCCCGCAGCGGCAGGGGCGGCACGGCCCCGAGCGCGGTCGCCGTCCAGCTGGCCGAGGTGAAGGCCGATGTGGCGGCCCAGCACGAGTGGGCGGTGGCCAGGAAGCAGGCCTGAGGGGATCGCCCTCAGGGGTGCGGGGGAGTGCGCGGACCGGCGCGGGCGACCCGCACCCGCCGAAACACCGCAACGGCCGAGCTCAGGGACGAAGGTCATCGCGGGTTACGTTGGTCGTCAGCCGCCGACCGAACGGAGCCAGCGATGCCCTTCGCCCGTCTCGCGAACGCCACGACCCCCACCTGCCACATCGGCCTCGGCCTCGCCGCCGTAGGGCGCCCCGGCTACATCAACCTCGGCCGCAACGAAGACCTCGGCGAGGACCGCAGCGTCGAGACGCTCCGCGACCGCACCCATGAACTCCTCGACGCCGCCTACGCCCAGGGCGTCCGCTACTTCGACGCCGCCCGCTCCTACGGCCGCTCCGAGGAGTTCCTCGCCGGCTGGCTGAAGGACAGGCCCGGCCTCGACGACATCGTCGTGGGCAGCAAGTGGGGCTACACCTACACCGCCGACTGGTCCACGAACGCCGAGAAGCACGAGGTCAAGGACCACAGCCTGGCCACCTACGAACGGCAGCGCGCGGAGAGCGACGCCCTGCTCGGCGACCGGCTCGACCTCTACCAGATCCACTCGGTGACCCCGGACAGCCCGGCCCTCACCGACAAGGAACTGCACGCGAAGCTCGCGGAAGCCGCCGCGCGGGGCCTCACCGTCGGCTTCTCCACCAGCGGCCCCGCCCAGGCGGACGCGATCCGCGCGGCCCTCGCCGTGACGGTCGACGGCGAACCCCTGTTCCGCACCGTGCAGTCGACGTACAACGCGCTGGAGACCTCCGCCGGGCCGGCCCTCGCCGAGGCGCACGACGCCGGACTCACCGTGATCGTCAAGGAGGGCATGGCCAACGGCCGCCTCGCCGGGCCGCACGCCCCCCACGCGCTGAAGGAGATCGCCGAGCGGACCGGACTGGGCTGCGACGCGGTCGCCCTGGCCCTGATCCTCCGGCAGCCCTGGGCCGGTGTGGTCCTCTCCGGGGCCGCGACCACTGCCCAGCTCGCCTCCAACCTGCACGCCGCGGTGGTCGACCTCGACGACGACCAGCTGGCGCGCCTCGCCGCGCTGGTCGAGGAACCGCACGCGTACTGGCAGCGGCGCGCGCAGTTGCCCTGGCACTGATCGCCCACCCCTTTCCGGTGGCGCGCACCTGGCGTCATCGGTGAGTCACGCATGCCCAGAATGAGACATCAATGTCTCACCTGGGTTATGGTTGTCTCATGGCTGTCGATCCCGAGCATGTGCTGCGCGCTGCCGCGGCCCTGCTGACCCGCAAATCCACCGCGACGATGGACGAGGTCGCCAAGGCCGCCGGAATCAGCCGGGCCACCCTGCACCGGCACTTCGCCGGACGTGACGCCCTCGTCCGGGCGCTGGAGGCGCTCGGCATCGCGGAGTGCGAGGCCGCCCTGGACGCGGCCCGGCTGGAGGAGGGCACCGCGAGCGAGGCCGTACGCCGACTCGTAGGAGCCGTCGAACCGGCGGCCGGACTGCTGGCGTTCCTCTACTCCGAGAACCAGCTCTTCGAAGGCGAGGAGCAGAACGCGGGCTGGACCCTCCTCGACGACCGGATCTCCGCCCTGTTCCGGCGCGGCCAGCTCAGCGGTGAGTTCCGCATCGACCTCACGCCCGCCTGGCTCACCGAGGCGCTGTACGGACTGCTGGCCTCCGGCGCCTGGATGGTGCAGAGCGGCAAGGGCGCCCCCAAGGACTTCCAGCACATGATCGTCGAGCTGCTGCTCGGCGGCGCACTCAGAAGAGAGGAATCATGACCAGCACCCTGCGGCCGGCGAACCGCACCGAGACGGCGGAGCGCCCGGGCCGCTGGCTCGCGCTCGGCGTTCTCGTGCTCGCCGTGCTGCTGGTGGCCGTCGACGCGACCGTCCTCGGTCTCGCGACCCCCTACATCAGCGAGGACCTCAAGCCCTCCGGCACCCAGCTGCTCTGGATCGGCGACGTGTACTCGTTCGTCATCGCCGGTCTGCTCGTCTCCATGGGCAGCCTTGGCGACCGGATCGGCCGCAAGCGGATCCTGCTCATCGGCGCCACGGCGTTCGGCGCGATATCCGTCTTCAACGCCTACGCCACGACCCCCGAGATGATGATCGTCGCGCGGGCGCTGCTCGGTGTCGCGGGCGCCACCCTGATGCCGGCCACCCTCGCCCTGATCCGCAACCTCTTCCACGACCCGCGTGAGCGCAGTCTCGCCGTCGGCATCTGGGGCGCCACCGCCTCCGCCGGTACGGCCGTCGGCCCGATCGTCGGGGGGTTCCTGCTGGAGCACTTCTGGTGGGGTTCGGTCTTCCTGATCAACCTGCCCGTGATGGCCGTGCTGGTGCTCGTCGGGATCAAGCTGCTGCCCGAGTCGCGCACCGCGAACCCCGGGCCCTGGGACCTGAGCAGCGTCATGCTGTCGCTGGTCGGCATGATCGGCGTCGTGTACGCGATCAAGGAGGCCGCCACCCACGGCTTCGCCTGGGGCGCCCTGGCCGCGGGGCTGCTGGGCGCGGCCGCCCTGTACGGATTCGTCCGCCGTCAGCTGCGACTGCCGATCCCGCTGCTGGACATGCGGCTGTTCCGCCACCGCGGCTTCAGCGGGGCGGTGCTGGCCGACCTGCTGACCATTCTCGGCCTGTCCGGGCTGGTGTTCTTCCTCTCCCAGTACCTGCAACTCGTCCAGGGCAGGCGCCCGTTCGAGGCCGGTCTGGCGGAACTGCCCGCGGCCGTCGGCGCGGTGGTGGCCGGACTGATCGCGGGCCGCGCGGCCCGGCGCTTCTCGGTGAGGGCCGTCGTCTCCGGTGGTCTCGCGGCAATCGGTCTCGCGCTGGCCGCGCTCACGGTGCTCGGGCAGTCCACCGGCTATCCGCTGCTCGGCACCGCACTGCTGGTGGTCGGAGCCGGCGCCGGTTTCTCGTTCACCGTGACCGCCGACGTGATCCTCTCCAGCGTGCCCAAGGAGCAGGCGGGCTCCGCGTCCGCCGTGTCGGAGACGGCGTACGAACTGGGCGCCGCGCTCGGTATCGCCGCGCTCGGCTCGATCGTGACCGGCGTCTACCGCGACTTCACCGGCCCCGCGGGCACACCGGCCGCGGCCCACGAGTCCCTGGGCGGCGCGGTCGAGGCGGCGGCACACATGCCCGCCCACAGCGCCGACGTGATGCTGGACGCCGCCCGCACGTCCTTCGTCGACGGCCTGGCCCTCGCGGCGGGTGTCGGAGCCGCGGTACTCCTCGCGGCGGCGGTGGCGGCATGGTTCCTGCTACGGGGCCAGAAACTGGAAGACAGCGAACCACAACCGACATGAGAACCACGCCCTCAGGGGCGCGGGGAACTGCGCAACACAGGCACGGGGCTCCACGCGATCACGTCGTTGGGGCCATGCCCCTCAGGGGCGCGGGGAACTGCGCAACACAGGCACGGGCCTCCACGCGATCACGCCGTTGAGGTCATGCCGCCTCAGGGGCGCGGGGAACTGCGCGACAAGCCCCCACGCACCCGCAGCCGCCGACGATCCGAAGGCACCGACGATCCGAAGCCGCTCAAGCCCAGGGCGGCGACCCCGGGCCCGAAAAACTACGCCGCTTCCTTCGCCTTGCTCGCGTACATGTCCACGTACTCCTGCCCGGACAGCCGCATCACCTCGGCCATCACCGAGTCCGTCACGGCACGCAGCACATACCGGTCCCGGTCCATCCCCTCGTAACGGGAGAACTCCATCGCCTCACCGAACCGCACGGTGACCTTGCCCGGCCGGGGCAGCCCCGCCCCACCCGGCTGAAGCTTGTCCGTGCCGATCATGGCGAACGGCACCACCGGCGCACCCGTCATCAGGGTCAGCCGCGCGATACCCGTACGCCCCCGGTACAGGCGCCCGTCGGGCGACCGCGTCCCCTCCGGGTAGATGCCGAACATTCGGCCTTCCTCCAGCACCCGCCGCCCGGTCATCAGCGCGGCGACACCACCCCGGCCCCCGTCGCGGTCCACCGGGATCATGCCGACGCCCGTGAAGAACCAGGCCATCAGCCGGCCCTTGAGGCCCTTGCCGGTCACGTACTCGTCCTTGCCGATGAAGACGACCTGACGGTCGCAGACCAGCGGCAGGATCATCGAGTCGATGAACGTCAGGTGATTGCCGGCGAGGATGACCGGGCCACTGCCGGGAATGTGCTCCGCACCCTCCACCTGTGGGCGGAACATCAGGCGCATGATCGGACCGAGCACTGCCTTGATGAGCGCGAAGCGGGACAACGGACCCTCCGGTGTCAAGGGGTTCTGTATGAGTCTGTGCAGGTGAGGACGATACTCGTGGCCCCGGGCATCGCGCACATCGGGCACGGCGACTTCACCGAGGTCTTACGCACTGTTGACGCGTGTTTACCTGCGGTGGCGTGTCGCCGACGACATGTCACACGGCCGACACGATGTGACGCACATCGCCCGGGAGCACACCGGACGCGTTCCCAGAACGCGCGGGCCGAATCGAACGGATACGACGAGCCGTCAACTCATCCTCCCCACCAGCCACTACGACATCCGACATCACCCGCGTGTTCCACCCGGGGTCTCCCGCCGGTCATGTACGCGCCCCTACGATCGCCCCGCACCGGCAAGCCGAACGGCCAGGGAGGGCGCTCATGGGAACGCAGGAGTCGAACGAAGAAACGAGCGGTACCGGACGACGGGCCCTGCTCGGCGCCGCGGTGCTCGGCGCCGGTGGCGCGGTCCTCGGCATGGCCGGAACGGCCCGGGCCGACGGCGCCCGGCACGGCGGCGGGGGAGTGCGCAGCCTGCCCAGGCCGACGATCATCGGCCACCGCGGTGCCAGCGGCTACCGCCCGGAGCACACCTTCGGCTCCTACCAGCTGGCCCTCGACATGGGGGCCGACATCGTCGAGGCGGGCGACCTGGTCCCGACAAGGGACGGCCACCTGGTCTGCCGTCACGAGCCGGAGATCGGCGGCACCACGGACGTCGCCGACCACCCCGAGTTCGCCGGTCGCAAGAAGACCAAGCTGCTCGACGGCGTCTCCACCACCGGCTGGTTCACCGAGGACTTCACGCTCGCCGAGCTGAAGACGCTGCGCGCGGTCGAGCGCATCCCGGCCAACCGCCCGCACAACACCCTCTACAACGGCCGCTGGGAGATTCCCACCTTCGAGGAGGTCCTCAGGTGGCAGGACGAGCAGACCCGCAAGCGCGGCAAGCAGGTGTGGATCTACCCCGAGCTCAAGCACCCCACCTACTTCCGCAAGCAGGGCCTGCCGCTGGAGGAGCGCGTGGCCAAGCTTCTGCACAAGCACCGCAAGGACCGGCGCACCTCCCCGGTCATCCTCCAGTCCTTCGAGCCGACAAGCGTCCAGCGCCTGCACAGGCTCGTCGACAACCCGCTGGTCGTCCTGCTGTCCTCGGCGGACTCGCGCCCCTGGGACTTCGTCGAGACCGGCGACCCGCGCACGGTCGCCGACTTGATCAAGCCGGCCGGCCTCAGGGAGATCGCCTCCTACGCGCAGGGCATCGGCCCCACCCTGGACCTGGTCGTCCCGCGTGACGCCCAGGGGCGTCTGACCCGTCCGACCACGCTGGTCTCCGACGCGCACAAGGTGGGCCTGCTCCTGCACCCGTACACCCTGCGCAACGAGAACCCGTTCCTGCCCGCGGACTTCCGCAAGGGCACGGAGGCGGACGCCTACGGAGACGTCTTCGGCGCGTACGGGACGTACTTCGCGACCGGCATCGACGGCGTCTTCACCGACCAGCCCGACACGGGTCTGCTGGCCCGCGCCGACTTCCGCGGCTGAGGTCGTCAACACCGCACCTCACACCCCCCGGTCGAGTGAGCTTCGGCCGCCCGGGCAACCCACCGCCCGGGCGGCCGCGTCGCTCCGCATATGACGCACGACCTGGTCACCGCCCTGCGCCCGCTGCTCACCGCCGAGGCCTCCGCGGAGGCATATTCCGCCGGAACCGAGCCGGGCGACCTGGAGCAGGCGGTCTGGCTCCGCCTGCTGGAGCGCCTCGACGCCGAGGGCCCGCCGCTCGACCCCGAGGAGTGGCTCCGCAGGGCCGTCCGCTCCGAGGCGCGCCGCACCCGCCGTACGAGCCGCCTCGAACGGCCGTACGCCGGTGAACCGGTCGACGACGGCGGTCATGACCCCGAACAACTCGCCCTCGACGCCGCCCGAGGCCGGGCCCTGCGCGAGGCGGTGCGCCGCCTCCCCGGCCGCTGCCCCCGGCTCATCGAGGCCCTGCTCTCCCCGAAGGACCTGACCTACCGGGAAATCGCAGGGGAGTTGGGTATGTCACAGGGGAGTCTTGGACCGGAACGTTCCAGATGCCTGGGATGTCTGCGGAGATTGCTCACACCGGAGGTTGCGGCCCGCTGAGGACGGGGATAGGAGTGAGGGACCACCGGTGATCAGATGAGCGGGAGGCGTGCGCACATGGGCATGAGCGTGACCATCTCTGCGGCGACCGAGCAGGACGCGGAGCAGATCTTCAGGCTGCAGTACCTGTGCTTCCAGACGGAGGCCGCGCTGTACGGGAACTACCGCATCGACCCGCTCGTCCAAACCCTCGACTCGGTCCGGGAGGAAGTCGCCCGGGACTGCGTCTTCGTGGCCCGGCTCGGCGACGAGGTCGTCGGCTCGGTCCGCGGGTCGGTCACCGAGGACGGCGCCGCCGCGATCGGCAAGCTCTGTGTCCACCCCCGCCTCCAGGGCCACGGCATCGGAGCCCGCCTGCTGCGCGCGGCCGAAGCGGCCCTCGCCGACCGGCACGGCGCCACCCGCTTCCGCCTTCACACCGGCCACCGCAGCGAGGGCAATCTCCGCCTCTACCGCAAGGTCGGCTACGAGACGGTGGGCACGTCCCAGGGCTCCGACGGCGTACCGATGATCATCCTGGAGAAGCCGGCCGGCACCTACGCGGCGACGGCGTGATGTTCGGCCCTCTTTAGGGGCACGGGGGAACCGCGCGACGAGCCACGGACGGCCCGCGGCCGCCTGACGAACCTCAGGCGGCATCCCCATCGCGCGAACGCGAAGCCCGCAGCCAGTAAATGGCGGACACCGGCAAGATCACCGGAATGAAGAGATACCCCATCCCGAAGTCCGACCACACGGTCGCGTCCGGGAAGGCGGACGGCTCGGCCAGGGTCCAGGTCCCCACCGTCAGTACCCCCGCCAACTCGGCGACACAGCACGCCAGTGCGGCCTTGCGTGCCGTCTCCCCGCCCCGCACCAGCGAGTACGTGATGAACCCGTACACGACACCGGCCACTGCCGACAGCGAGTAGGCGAGCGGAGCCCGGTCGAACTCCGTGGCGATCTGATACGCGGACCGGGACACGGCCCCCACCACCATCACGCCGTACAGCCACACCAGCAGCGTGCCCGGCCCGCTGATCAGCCGCCGCCGGCCCACGTCAGCCTCCCCAGATGTCATAGAGACGCACCTCCAGCACGGCCAGCACCACGCCGCCCGCGGCGACCGTCACCGAACCCCACCGGGTCCGCTCGGCCAGCGACATGAACCCCGCCGCCGGGACGCACGCGAACGCCCCCAGCAGATACGCCACGAAGATCGTCGTGTCCTGCTCCGGCTTCTCGCCCCGCGCCAGCAGCACGATCCCCACCACCAGCTGGATCAGCGACAGCAGCGTGACCACGGCCATCCCGATGAAGTGCCAGTCCTTGGTGGGCTGGTCACGGTAGGCCGCCCAGCCGCACCAGGCGGCCAGCAGCAGCGCGGCGACGCCGGTCACCAGCGTCAGGACATCAAGCATGCTGCGACCTTATTACGGCCGAAAAGGCCCGATGCCTGCGGCCCCGGCCCGCACCGTAGGGTCGAGGGCATGACCATCCACGCCCAGGCCCTGCTCTTCGACAACGACGGAACCCTCGTCTCCTCCCTCGCCTCGGTGGACCGCTGCTGGACGCGGTGGGCCGGGGAGTACGGGATCACGGCCGAGGAGTTCGCGCGGGTGGAGCTGCACGGCCGGCCGGCCGCCGAGATAGCCGCCGACCTGCTGCCCGCCGAGGTCGTGCCGCGGGCCGTCGCGCGGATCGAGGACCTGGAGGTGGACGACGTCCCCAACGGCGGGGTGCACCTGCTGCCGGGTACCCGGGCCCTCCTCGACGCCCTGCCCGCCGACCGCTGGGCCGTCGTCACCTCCGCGACCCGGCGCCTTGCCGAGGCCCGGCTCGACGCCGTGGGCATCCTGCCCAAGACGCTCGTCGCCGCCGACGACATCGCCCGCGGCAAGCCCGACCCCGAGCCCTACCTGCTCGCCGCCCGCGCGCTCGGCGTCGACCCGGCGCACTGCGTGGTCTTCGAGGACGCCCCGGCGGGCCTCACGGCCGGCCGCGCCGCCGGCATGACCACCGTGGCGTTGACCACAACCCACCAGGCCCACGAACTCCACGCAGACCTGGTCGTCGAGAACCTGTCGGCCCTGTCCGTACTGGTCACCGAGCGGGGCGTGGAGATCTCCCCGCGCGGCTGAAACGCACCGCCTCTGTCCACGACTGTCCAGCATCCGGACAACGCGGGGCCGGTCAGGACCGTACACATGTTTTACTGACGGCATGACCACGACGAGCGACCGCATTCCCGCGACCGAGGCGACCATGACGCCCGGTGCTCGTTGTATGTGTCGAATGTGCGCCTTCTAGAGGGCCCCCGCACCACCCCCTGAGCTCGCGCCCCGAAGCGAGACGCGGCCCGTCCGCGCGCCCTGAGCGCTGCGCGACCGTCGCCGCCCCGCGCACATGTTCTCCCCGGTCGCACTCCCCAGCGAGAACCGTGTCGCGTCTTCGACCGAATGCACCTGTGCCCGGGCACACCCACGCCCGCGCACTCGACAGTGACGGAATCCCAGTGATCACCACCTCGGGCCTGACCAAGGTCTACCGTGCACGCGGCCGCGAGGTCACCGCCCTGGACGGCGTCGACCTGCACGTCCGCGAAGGCGAGGTGTACGGCGTCATCGGCCAGTCCGGCGCCGGCAAGTCCTCGCTCATCCGCTGCGTCAACCTGCTGGAACGCCCCACCTCCGGCACCGTGACCGTCGACGGGCAGGACCTCACCGCCCTGGCCGGCCGCGGCCCGCGCGCCGGAAGGGAGCTGCGCCGGGCGCGCAGCCGGATCGGCATGGTCTTCCAGCACTTCAACCTGCTGTCCTCGCGCACCGTCCAGGACAACGTCGAACTGCCCCTGGAGATCCTCGGCGCATCCGGGCAGGAACGCTCCCGCAAGGCGCTGGAGCTCCTCGACCTGGTCGGCCTCGCCGACAAGGCGAAGTCCTACCCCGCGCAGCTCTCCGGTGGCCAGAAGCAGCGCGTCGGCATCGCCCGCGCCCTCGCCGGCGACCCCAAGGTGCTGCTGTCCGACGAGGCCACCAGCGCCCTCGACCCGGAGACCACCCGCTCGATCCTGGCGCTGCTGCGCGACCTCAACCGCCAGCTCGGCCTGACCGTCCTGCTCATCACCCACGAGATGGACGTCGTGAAGTCGGTCTGCGACTCGGCCGCGCTGATGGAGAACGGGCGCATCGTCGAGTCCGGCACGGTCAGCGAGCTCCTCGCGACCCCCGGCTCCGAACTGGCCGCCGCCCTGTTCCCGCTCGGCGGCGAGGCCTCCGGCGAGGACCGCACGGTCGTCGACGTCACCTTCCAGGGCGAGAGCGCCACCCAGCCCGTCATCTCGCAGCTCGCCCGCACCTACAACATCGACATATCGATCCTCGGCGCCGCCATCGACACCGTCGGCGGCCTCCAGGTCGGCCGGATGCGCATCGAACTGCCCGGCCGCTACGAGGACAACGTCGTGCCGATCGGCTTCCTGCGCGAACAGGGCCTCCAGATCGACGTCCTGGGCCACGAGTCCGTACTGGTGAAGGAGAGTGCCAAGTGACCTGGTCCGAGATGCAGCCCCTGCTGGAGCAGGCGTGTTGGGACACGCTCTACATGGTCGGCTGGTCCACGCTCATCGCCATCGCCGGCGGACTGCCGCTCGGCATCCTGCTGGTCCTGACCGACCGCGGCGGCCTGCTGCAGAACCTCGCCGCCAACAAGGTCATCGGGCAGGTCGTGAACATCGCCCGCTCCCTGCCGTTCATCATCCTGATGGTCGCGCTGATGGGCTTCACCCGCTCGATCACCGGCACCACCATCGGCCGTGAGGCCGCCATCGTGCCGCTCGCCGTCGGCGCCATCCCGTTCTTCGCGCGCCTGGTCGAGACGGCCGTCCGCGAAGTGGACCACGGGCTCGTCGAGGCCGTGCAGTCCATGGGCGGCAACACCTGGACCATCGTCCGCAAGGTCCTCGTCCCCGAGTCCCTGCCGTCGCTGATCTCCAGCACCACCACCACGATCGTCGCCCTCATCGGCTACTCCGCCATGGCGGGCACCGTCGGCGCCGGCGGCCTCGGAGACATCGCCATCCGCTACGGCTACCAGCGCTTCGAGACCCAGCTGATGTGGATCACCGTCGCGATCCTCGCCGTCGTCATCTCGGTCATCCAGTTCGCCGGCGACTACGCGGCCCGCTCCCTGCACCGCCGCGGCGCCCACTCGGGCCCCGCCCCCAAACTGCGGCTCCTCAAAGCCGCCTCCTGAACCCCCCGTTCACACCCGACGGGGTCGCATCACCCGCAAGGTCATAAGGAAAGGCACTTTTCGTGCGTAACACCGCCAAGATCACCACCGCCGTCCTCGCCGCCGGAGCCCTCACCCTCGGGCTCACCGCCTGCGGCTCGGGCAAGGACGCCTCCGACACCTCCGGCCCCCTGGTCGTCGCTGCGAGCCCCGTGCCGCACGGCGAGATCCTCGACTTCGTCAAGAAGAACCTGGCGAAGAAGGAGGGCCTCGACCTGGAGGTCAAGGAGTTCACGGACTACACGTCGCAGAACCCCGCGACCCAGGACGGCTCGGTGGACGCCAACTACTTCCAGAACAAGCCGTACCTCGACGACTACAACAAGAAGAACGGCACCGACATCGTGCCCGTCGTCACGGTCCACCTGGAGCCGCTCGGCCTCTACTCCCACAAGGTCGAGAAGGCCGACGACCTGAAGAGCGGTGCGACCG
The DNA here is from genome assembly GCF_056436585.1 of Streptomyces sp. NPDC043685. Taxonomy (NCBI): domain Bacteria; kingdom Bacillati; phylum Actinomycetota; class Actinomycetes; order Kitasatosporales; family Streptomycetaceae; genus Streptomyces; species Streptomyces sp. NPDC043685. The sequence goes on from NZ_JBWKCH010000007.1 coordinate 277,065, forward strand.
TCGCCATCCCCAACGACACGGTCAACGAAGCCCGCGCCCTCAAGCTCCTCGCCGCCCACGGGCTCATCACCCTCAAGGCGGGCGTCGGCAACGAGGCGACCCCCTCGGACATCACCAAGAATCCCAAGAAGCTCACGTTCAAGGAGCTGGAGGCGGCCCAGACCCCGCGCTCCCTCGACGACGTGGACGCCGCCGTGGTCAACGGCAACTACGCGATCGAGTCCGACCTCGAGCCGTCCAAGGACGCCCTCGTCCTGGAGTCCCCGAAGAACAACCCCTACGGCAACTTCCTCGCCGTGAAGAAGGGCAACGAGGACGACCCGCGCGTGAAGAAGCTCGCCAAGCTCCTCACCTCGCCCGAGGTCAAGAAGTTCATCCAGGACAAGTACGCCGGCTCGGTGCTCGCCTCCTTCTGAGCCCCTGTCCGGCACCCGCGCACAGGGCCCTTCCCCCGCCCGCCGGGGGAAGGGCCCCGTGATGCGGACAAGTGCTTTCATGCTGCATGCTGGGCAGTTCAGCATGCCCTGAAGGTTCACCGAAGGTTACGGAGCGGCGCATGACGAGCACCTTCCCCAACATCTCCATCAGCACGGAGCGGTTGGTGCTGCGTCCCCTCGACGAAGACGACGTCGCCGCACTGGCCGCGATGATGAACGACGAACAGGTCGCGGCCTGGACCTCCGTCCCGCAGCCCTTCACGGAGCACGGCGCACGCACCTGGATCACCGAGTACGCCCCCGCGCAGCGCACCGAAGGACACGGAATCGACTTCGCCGTCACCGAGTTCCTCACCCAGCGCCTGGTCGGCGTCATCCAGCTCGGCAGGACCAACTGGCACGTACGCTCCACCGAACTGTCCTACATCATCGCCCCCTGGGCCCGCGGCGAGGGCTACGCCTCCGAGGCCGCCCTGGCCACCGCCCAGTGGCTCTTCGGGGACCAGAAGTTCGAGCGCATCGAGCTGCGCACGGCGGCCGACAACACCGCCTCCCAGCAGGTCGCCCAGAAGATCGGCTGTATCAGCGAGGGCGTACTGCGCAACGCCTGTATAGCCAGGGCCCGTGCCGAGGACGGCACATGGACCGACGTACGCACCGACTTCATCGTCTGGAGCCTGCTCCCCGAGGACCTGGAGGGCGTCGGCGAGCAGCTCCGCGACGGCTTCACGTCCTTCGGCGACTGGAACTGACCGGAACCGACCGGAGGACGACGGCGACGACCACACCGGCGCCCCCTCCGACATCTCCACCGGGTACCCTCACGGAGCCCGCCCCGGGGCGGATCCCCGCAACGACACGCACGACCTGCGAAAACCCTGGAGACTGACGACGATGGCCGACCGGGTCACGGTGATCGGCTGGGACGGTTCGCCGCTGACCGCCACGGCGAGCGCCGCCCTGGGCGCCGCCACACTGGTGGCGGGCGCCGCCCACCACCTGGCGCTCCCCGAAGTACCGGGCGGCGCCGAACGCATCCGCCTCGGCAGTGTCGCCCTCGCCGCCCGCCGCATCGCCGCCCACCGCGGCACGGCCGTCGTGCTCGCCGACGGCGACCCCGGCTTCTTCGGCGTCGTACGCGCCCTGCGCGCCCCCGAGTTCGGCCTCGAGGTCGAGGTCGTGCCCGCCGTCTCCTCCGTCGCCGCCGCCTTCGCCCGCGCGGGCATGCCCTGGGACGACGCACAGGTGGTCGTCGCCCACCCCCGCACCCTGCGCCGTGCCGTGAACGTCTGCCGCGCCCACCCCAAGGTGGCGGTGCTCACCTCACCCGGCGCCGGACCCGCCGAACTCGGCCTGCTCCTCGAAGGAGTCCACCGCTCCTTCGTCATCTGCGAGGAACTCGGCACCGCCCGCGAGCGCGTCTCCGTCGTCACCTCCGACAAGGCCGCCGACCACACCTGGCGCGACCCCAACGTCGTCATCGTCCTCGGCGGCCCGGCCGGACCCGGCACCGCGGGGGAGACGGGCGGCTGGATCTCCGGCCGCGACCCGTCCGCCGGACCGCGCGGCTGGACCCTGCCCGCCGACGCCTACGGCACGGACTTCGGCGAGGGCGAGACCCCGCTGCTGCGCGCCTCCCAACTCGCCCGCCTCGGGCCCCGCGTCGGCGATCTCGTGTGGGACATCGGCTGCGGCAGCGGCGCCTTCGCCGTCGAGGCCGCCCGTGCCGGCGCCGCCGTCCTCGCCGTCGACGGCCACCTGGACGCCTGCGCGCGCACCGACGCCGCCGCCCGCCGCCTCGGCGTCCAGCTCCAGATCGTGCACGGCACCGCCCCGCACGTTCTGGAGAACCTCCCCGAACCCGACGTCGTCCGCGTCGGCGGCGGGGGAGCGGCCGTCGTCTCGGCGGTCGCCGACCGCCGCCCGCAGCGCATCGTCACGCACGCCGCCACCCGCGACGCCGCCGAACTCATCGGCCGCGACCTGACCGAGCACGGCTACGGCGTCGAGTGCGCCCTGCTGCAATCCGTCGAACTCGACACCAGGGCCTGGACGGAGAAGGAGCGGAGCGTCGCGTTCCTGCTCAGCGGCGTGCTGCCGCGACGCGGGGCCTGACCCCGCCGCCGTCCCCGTGATCGGGTTGTCGTACCGCGCGCGGTAGGCTGGCCGATCGCTGCACCGCACAAGGACGCCCGGCGCTTCGTCGGGCAATGTCCGGAAAACCCGCCCGTTTTGGGGTGTGTGTGGTACGGCAGAACCGGAGGACGCGCAACGTGTCGCAGTCCACAGCGGAACCGGCGTGGATCAAGCTGCCGTGGGGGTGGTTCGACCGCGACAATGCCAGTGAATGGCTTTGTCGCCTTTTCCGGGCGGACCGTTCGTGCCGCTGGGGACGCACGCTCGTTCTTCACTGCGGGGCGGTCGGTGCGCCGTTCCGGGCGAGCTGGTCGTAGGAGCACTAACCGATGGGCGAGGGGTACGCATGACCGACACCGGCCAGGTCCCGGGCGAGGGACTGCCGGAGAGCGCAGGCATGGTGGAGCAGCCGGGCGCCCCCGCGCACGGTGCGTACACCTACCTCTCCGAGACCACCGCCGAGACCGAGGACGAAGACCTGCTGCTGTTGCCGGGCGCCCAGGGCGCCTGGGGCAACGAGGTCCCTCCGCCCGCGCCGGAGCCGGTCGTGGAGACCGTGCACCAGCCGGGCCCGCACGAGATCTCCGGCCGCGACAGCGGCTCGGTCGACCTCGGCGGCGTTCGCCTGCCCGACCCGCCGCCGATCCCGCCCATCACCCCGCGCCGGCCCCTGCACCTCGGCCCGCCGCTGCCCGACAGCTCCTCCAGCCCGGTCCGCTCCCTCGCCGACCGCGGCCCCGCCGACGCGCCCGTACGGCAGCCGGCACCGTCGCCGGCGGGCCCCGAGTACCTCGACGGCCCCCGCGCCCCCGAGACGCCCGCGGCCCCCGCCGCGCCCTGGGGCGAACAGGTGACCCACCCGGCTCCGGTGAGCGCCGGGGCGGCACCTGCGGAAACGGTTGTTCCGGCGGCGGACCCGATGGGCACGGCCCAGGCGGTCGCGACCCACACGACGACCCACACGACCCCGCCCGTGGCGGCCGGTGAAGACCCGTCCACTGCTCAGCACCAGACGCCCGCCGAGGCCGGTCAGGCCGCCCCCGCGGCGGTCGCCGCCGACGCCGGGGCGATGGACGCGGGCCCGGCACGGAACCAGGCCGACGCCACCGCCGAGCAGGCCGTCCCGGCTGACGCCGGTGGCGGGGCGGCGCAGGGCGCGGCCGCGGCTGCCCCGGAAGCCACGCTGCCGCCGGTTGTGGCGGACGCGGGCCAGGACGCCGGGGTGCCGGGGCCGGACTCCGCGGGCGAGCAGGCCGCGGTTGCGGACGCAGCCGAGCAGACCGTGACTTCGGCTCCTGCCCCCGAGACCGGGCAGACTCCTGCGGCGGTCCCCTTCCCGGAGGCCGCGTCCGGCCCGGAGCACGCCCCCGTCACCTCACCGGAGACCGTCGGCACGGAGACTGCGGCGCAGGCACCGGACGGGTCGGACGAGGCGGTGACCCCCGAGGCGGTCGCCAAGGTACCGGCCGCCGGTGCCGCGCCCGAGGCCGCCGCGCCGCATGCCGAGGCGGCGACTCCTGAAGCGGTTGCCCAGACACCGGCCACCGGCGTCGCCCCCGAGGCCGCCGCGCCGCTTCCTGACGCGGTGGTGCCTGAGGCGGCGGCGCAGGCGCCCACCCCGAACGGTGAGACCGAGGTTGTGGCACCTGCTGTGGACGCGACCGCAGCCCCGCAGGTCGCCGCGCCGCTTCCCGACGCGGTGGCGCCTGAGGTGGTGGCGGAGATGCCGACGGCGGGTGCCGAACCCGCGGCTGCGGCACCGGCTGCGGCACCTGCTGCGGACGTGACTGCGGCCCCGCAGGCCGCCGCGCCGCTTCCCGACCTGGCGACCCCGGAGGCGGCGGCGCAGGCGCCCACCCCGAATGCTGGTCCCGAGGCTGTGGCACCTGCTGCCGAGGCGACCGCGGCTCCGCAGGTCGCCGCGCCGCTTCCTGACCTGGCGACCCCGGAGGCGGCGGCGCAGGCGCCCACCCCGAATGCTGGTCCCGAGGCTGTGGCACCTGCTGCCGAGGCGACCGCGGCCCCGCAGGCCGCCGCACCGCTTCCGGAGGCGCCCGCTCCCGAGGCGGCGCCGCAGGTACCCGCCCCGGGTGTCGACCCCGAGGCTCCCGCCGCAGGCGTGCCCACGAGCGCCCCCGAGGCCGTTGCACACGTACCGGCAGCGGATGTTGATCCCGACGCCGCCGCACCGGGCGAGGACGCGAGCACATCCGAGACCGCCGCACCGGCCGTTGCCGTGAACACCCCCGAGGCCGTTGCGCAGCCCCTGGACGTGGCCGCCCCCGAGACCCCCGCACCGGCCCCTGAGGCCACCGCCCAGGAGACCCCCGCACCGGAGCACGTCGCCGCCCAAGAGGCCGCTCCCGAGCCTCCGGCCGCCCCTGCCGCGCCGCAGCCCGAGGCGACGGACTCCCAGGCGACGGACCCCCAGCCCGCCGCGCCCCACCCTGAAGCGCCCGGCCAGGACGCCACCGCGGCCCCGGCCCCGGACGCCCAGGGCGCCGCCCCCGCGCTCCCCGGAACCGCCGTGCCGGCCGAGGCCCCGCACCCCGCCGCCGCCCCGGACGCGTCCGCCCCGGCCCAGCCCTCCGCGGCAGCGGCACCCGATGAGGCCCCGGCCCCCGGGTCCGCCCCCGCCGCCGACGCGGTCCCGGCCGAGGTCCCCGACGCCGTCACGGTCACTCCCGCCGCCGAGCCCGCGACCCCGGCACCCGCCGAGGACGTCACCGTCGTACTCCCGGCCTCCGTCGCGGCCCCGGTCGCGGACGAGTCGGCCGGGCAGCCCGTGCAAGGCCCGCAGCAGTCACTGCCGGCACCGTCCGAGACGCTGGAGCCGTCCGCACCCATGACCACCGTCCCGGCACCACGCGACGGCGACGCCGAACTCGCCCAGAACGCCGACGACCTGGACACCCGGGCCGCCGAACAGGAAGACCTGGCCGACCAGGAACGCCGAGAAGAGAGCGCGGTCGCAGTGGCAGAAGCCCGACGGTCCACCGGCCCCGCCGCCCCCGGTTACGACCCCGCCGAACGCGAGGCCGTCCTGAAGGTGATGCGCGAACGCCGCGACATCCGCAACGGCTTCCGCAGCGACCCGATCCCGCACGAGGTGCTGCTCCGTGTCCTGGAGGCCGCCCACCACGCGCCCTCCGTCGGCCACTCGCAGCCGTGGGACTTCGTCGTCATCCGCTCCGCCGACACCCGGCGCGCGATGCACGAACTGGCCATGCGCCAGCGCGACGCCTACGCGAAGTCCCTCCCCAAGGGCCGGGCGAAGCAGTTCAAGGAACTGAAGATCGAGGCCATCCTCGACACGCCGGTGAACATCGTCGTCACCGCCGACCCGACCCGCGGCGGCCGCCACACCCTGGGCCGCCACACCCAGCCCCAGATGGCCCCGTACTCGGCCGCCCTGGCCGTGGAGAACCTCTGGCTCGCCGCCCGTGCCGAAGGCCTCGGCGTCGGCTGGGTCAGTTTCTTCGACGAGCGCGAGATGGTCCGCGCCCTCGGCCTGCCCGAGCACCTGGAGATCATCGCCTACCTGTGCGTCGGCTACGTCGACGAGTTCCCGGACGAGCCCGAGCTGTTGCAGGCCGGCTGGTCCAAGCGCCGCCCGCTGTCCTGGGTCGTGCACGAAGAGACATACGGCCGCCGTGCCCTGCCCGGAGAGGAACCCCACGACCTGCTCGCCGAGACCGTCGCGCAGATCCGCCCGCTGGACGCCAAGGCGCTCGGCGAGGCGTGGGAGCGCCAGAAGCGTATGACCAAGCCGGCCGGTGCGCTGGGCATGCTGGAGATCATCTCCGCCCAGCTGTCCGGTCTGTCCCGCCAGTGCCCGCCGCCCATCCCGGAGCCCGCCGCGGTCGCCATCTTCGCGGGCGACCACGGTGTGCACGCGCAGGGCGTCACCCCCTGGCCGCAGGAGGTGACGGCCCAGATGGTGGCCAACTTCCTCGGCGGGGGCGCGGTCTGCAACGCCTTCGCGACCCAGGTGGGCGCCGAGGTCTGCATCGTGGACGTGGGCGTCGCCGCCGACCTCCCGGCCACCCCGGGCCTGCTGCCCCGCAAAATCCGCGGCGGCACGTCCGACATGACGACCGGCCCGGCGATGACCCGCGAGGAGGCCAGGCAGGCCATCGAGGTCGGCATCGAGACCGCCCGCGACCTGGTCGCCGCCGGCAACAAGGCCCTGCTCACCGGTGAGATGGGCATCGGCAACACGACCGCGTCGGCCGCGCTGATCTCCGTCTTCACGGGTGCGGACCCGGCCGAGGTCACGGGCCGGGGGACCGGCATCAACGACGAGACCCTCGCCCGCAAGACGGAGGTCGTCCGCCGCGCCCTCGAACTCCACCAGCCGGACCCGGCCGACCCGGTCGGCGTGCTCGCCGCGATCGGCGGCTTCGAACACGCCGCCATCGTCGGCCTGCTCCTCGGCGGCGCCTCCCTGCGTACGCCGGTGATCCTGGACGGCGTCAGCGCCGGGGCCGCCGCCCTGGTCGCCCGCGCGATCGCCCCGGAGGTCCTGGCGGCGTGCATCGCGGGTCACCGCAGCGCCGAGCCCGGCCATGTCGCCGCCCTCAACAAGCTGGGCCTGCGCCCCCTGGTCGACCTCGACCTCCGCCTCGGTGAGGGCACCGGCGCCCTGCTCGCCCTCCCGCTGGTCCAGAGCACCGCCCGGGCCATGCACGAGGTGGCGACGTTCGACTCCGCAGGAGTGACGGAGAAGTAGGCCCGCCGTCGTCGACGTGGCTGCGTGACCGGGCGTTCCGCTGACCGGGACGCCCGCCCACGGACCACCCCTCGGCGGGCGCCCGGGTGCCCAGCCACCGGACCGCCCGAGCCGCTCTCCCGCCCGCCCATTAAAATCCGCACGTCAGGGCACTGAATACCGCCGCAACAGGAGCCGCACCCCATGGCCGAACACCCCGCCTACCCCGTAGGCCTCCGCCTCACCGGCCGCCGCGTGGTCGTCCTCGGCGGCGGCCAGGTCGCCCAGCGCCGCCTCCCGGCACTGATCGCGGCCGGCGCGGACGTCCTCCTCGTGTCACCCGAGGCCACTCCGTCCGTCGAGGCCATGGCGGACGCCGGCGAGATCACCTGGCAGCGGCGCCCCTACCAGGAGGGCGACCTCGCCGACGCCTGGTACGCCCTCATCGCCACCAGCGACCCCGAGGCCAACACCGCCGCCTCGGCCGAAGCCGAGCGGCACCGCGTCTGGTGCGTCCGCTCCGACGACGCCGACCGGGCGACGGCCTGGACCCCGGCCACCGGCCACAGCGAGGGCGTCACGGTCGCCGTCCTCACCACCGACGCCAAGGGGCGCGATCCCCGCCACACCGCCGCCATCCGCGACGCGGTCGTCGAGGGCCTGCGCGACGGCACGCTCGTCGCCCCGCACCACCGCACCCGCACCCCCGGAGTCGCCCTGGTCGGCGGCGGACCCGGCGACCCGGACCTGATCACCGTGCGCGGCCGCCGTCTGCTCGCCGAGGCCGACGTGGTCATCACCGACCACCTCGGCCCGCGCGACCTGCTCGCCGAACTCTCCCCGGGCGTCGAGGTGATCGACGCGGCGAAACTGCCCTTCGGCAGGTTCATGGCCCAGGAAGCCATCAACGACGCCCTGATCGAGCACGCGCGCCAGGGCAAGTCGGTCGTCCGGCTCAAGGGCGGCGACCCCTTCGTCTACGGACGCGGCATGGAGGAGGTCCAGGCCCTGGCCGAGGCCGGCATCCCGTGCACCGTCGTGCCCGGCATCTCCAGCTCCATCTCGGTCCCGGGCGCCGCCGGCATCCCGGTCACGCACCGGGGCGTCGCCCACGAGTTCACCGTGGTCAGCGGCCACATCGCCCCCGACGACGAGCGTTCCCTGGTCGACTGGCCGTCTCTGGCCAAGCTGACCGGCACGCTGGTGATCCTGATGGGCGTCAGCACGATCGGCAAGGTCGCCGAGACGCTCATCGCCCACGGCAAGTCCCCGGACGCCCCCGTCGCCCTGGTCCAGGAAGGCACGACGGCCGGCCAGCGCCGTGTCGACGCCACGCTCGCGACGGTCGCCGAGACTGTACGGACCGAGGACGTGAAGCCCCCGGCCGTGATCGTCATCGGCGAGGTCGTGAAGGTCGGCCCCAAGACCCCCGCGCCCCGAAAGTAACCCCGGGTAACACAACCCGTACCGAGCCGTTGGCACCGCACCCAGGACAAGGCAGTATCACCCTGTGGCCGATCTCATCACCGTCGAGGACCCCGACGACCCGCGTCTGCGCGACTACACCGGCCTGACCGACGTGGAACTGCGCCGCAAGCGCGAACCCGCCGAGGGCCTGTTCATCGCCGAGGGCGAGAAGGTCATCCGCAGGGCCAAGGAAGCCGGCTACGAGATGCGGTCCATGCTGCTGTCGGCCAAGTGGGTCGACGTCATGCGCGACGTCATCGACGAACTCCCGGCCCCGGTCTACGCCGTCAGCCCGGAGCTCGCCGAGCAGGTCACCGGCTACCACGTGCACCGCGGGGCGCTTGCCTCCATGCAGCGCAAACCCCTGCCCACGGCCGCCGACCTCCTCCGCACCGCCCGCCGCGTCGTCATCATGGAGTCGGTCAACGACCACACCAACATCGGCGCCATCTTCCGCTCGGCCGCCGCCCTCGGCATGGACGCCGTCCTGCTCTCCCCGGACTGCGCCGACCCCCTCTACCGCCGTAGCGTGAAGGTCTCCATGGGCGCGGTCTTCTCCGTCCCGTACGCCCGTCTGGACACCTGGCCCAAGGGCCTGGAGTCGGTCCGCGAGGCGGGCTTCACGCTTCTCGCCCTCACCCCCGACGAGAAGGCCCGGTCCCTCGACGAGGCCGCGCCGCACACCATGGACCGCGTGGCGCTCATGCTCGGCGCCGAGGGCGACGGCCTGTCCACCCAGGCCCTGGTCGCGGCCGACGAGTGGGTCCGCATCCCGATGTCCCACGGCGTCGACTCCCTCAACGTGGGCGCGGCGGCGGCCGTGGCCTTCTACGCCGTGGCCACGGGCCGGCCCCAGGTCTAGGACGCGTCCATGGAGCAGCGCGAGGCCGTCGTCGCCGTCCTCCTGCGCGGCGACCGTCTCCTCGCCGTGCGGCGCGGACCGGCGGTCGTCCGCCCCGGCTACTGGCAGCCCGTCAGCGGCAAGGTGGAACCGGGGGAGACCCAGGAGCAGGCGGTCGTCCGGGAGGTGCACGAGGAGGTCGGCCTCACCGTCGTGCCGGAGGCGAAGGTCTGGGAGTCGGAGACCGACGACCGCCGCTTCCGCCTCCACTGGTGGACCGCCCGCGCCGGCACCGGCGAGGTGGTCCCCGACCCGCGCGAGGTCGCCGAGACCCGCTGGGTCACCCCGCGGGAGTTCCTGGCGCTGGACCCGGTCTTCGACGGTGACCGGGAGTTCTTCGAACGGATCATGCCGGAGCTCTGACGGCCCGCCGAACAGCGGGCCGTCGTCCCACGGCTAGAAGCCCCGCGGAGAGCCGTCCTGCCGGACCTGCTCCTGCCGGACCTGTTCCTGCCGTACGCCGCCCCCGTCGCCGCCCAGTCCCCGGGCCGGGCCCTGACAGCCCTGCACCAGGGCGATGCCGACCGCCACCAGCAGCGTCACCACGACGAAGACGAACAGCCGCTGCCGCAGCAGCCGCGGGTTGGCGGGGCGCAGTTTGGTGCCCGTGTTCCGGGATGCCGGGCGTCCGGTGCCGCTGTGCGGGGCGGGGCGACTGCCGCTGCCCGAGCGGGTGCCGTTGCGCCCGGTGGGCGTCGGCCGCGACCCCGACCGCGACGGGGCGCCGCCGCGCGAGGCACCGGATCCGCGCACCGGAGCCCGGCCACGGCCCGTGCCACCCGTCGAACGGGGACCGCCCCCGGCCGACCGCGATCCGCCCCTGCTCGGGGAAGGCGTACCCTCCGGCGCCCCATGTCCGTCCCGGGACGGCGACCCACCACGCGGCGGGGGAGTGCTCCGGCCCCGCTGCGCCCCGGACGCCCCCACGCCCTGCGGCCCCTGCGGACGCCGGGTCCGCTCGGGGTAGGTGTCGGCGAGCCGGTCGGACTCGGCACCGCGCGGCGCGGGCGGCCGGACACCGGCGAGGTCCTGCGACTCCCGGGCCGCGATCTCCTTCAGCCTGAGGGACAGTTGGAGCGTGCTGGGCCGCTCCTCGGGGTCCTTGGCCAGGCACGCCCGGACGAGCGGTGCCAGCGCGTCGGGCACACCGTGCAGTTGCGGTTCCTCGTGCACGACGCGGTACAGCATCACCTCGGAGCTGCCGTGCCCGAAGGGCGAGTCCCCCATCGAGGCGTACGCGAGCGTGGCGCCGAGCGAGAACACGTCCGTGGCCGGTGTGACGGTGGCCCCGCGCACCTGCTCCGGCGCGAGGAAACCGGGCGAGCCGACCGCCGTGCCGACGTGGGTGAGCGTCGAGGCGCCGGTGGCCCAGGCGATGCCGAAGTCGATGATCCGCGGCCCCTTCGGGGACAGCAGGATGTTGGACGGCTTCAGGTCCCGGTGCACCACCCCGGCCTCGTGCACCGCGACCAGGCCCTCCGAGAGGGCGGCGCCGACGGCCGCGACGTCGGCGGCGCCGAGCGGCCCCTCGGCCGCGACCTTGTCGTGCAGGGAAGGGCCGGGTACGTACTGCGTGGCGAACCAGGGGCGGTCCGCGTCGAGGTCGGCCGCCACCAGGCGGGCCGTGCAGCCGCCGCGGATCCGCCGGGCCGCCGAGACCTCGCGGGCGAACCGTGAACGGAACTCCTGGTCCTCCGCCAGGTCGGGCCGGATGACCTTGAGCGCGACCCGCTGCCCCTTCTTGTCGGAGCCCAGGTAGACCACGCCCATCCCACCCGCGCCGAGCCGTCTGTGAAGCTTGAACGAGCCGACGACGCGCGGGTCCTCGCGCCTCAGGCGCATCATCGCCATGTTCATCCCCGCTGCCCGGTCCTGTGACGAGCCACAGCTTACGTTTCCACGGCCGCCCGCGCGCAGAGGCCGCGCCCTCTCAGGGTGATGGATTGTCAGTGGCCGGCGGGAGACTTGAAAGGCGGTCAGGGAGGGCGCGAGGAGGCGGACTTCGCCCAGCGGGTGCTCCCAACCGCCCGTGCGCTTAGGGGGATTGGTCCTGTGCAGGGTGATCGTGTGGAGATGGCCGTGGACGCCGGGAACACGACGCACACGTCAGTGGTGATGGCGAGCGGGGCGGGCCACAGGGTGGAGACGGCGGGGCGCCGAGGTGTCGTGGAAGTGAGCGAAGTCACCCGGCGGGGCTCCCCCACGCCGTGTGGGCAGTAGGGAGGGGCGGTCGGGCGCACCGCCCGCTGTATGGCGAATCGGGTGCCGATCCTGGCGGAACAGCCGGTTCCGCAGGAGGAGAGCACCGGCAAACCGGAACGATCCGGGCGCCCCGTCGGGGAAGACCCTGAGACCCGTGTCCCCGTCTCCACCCAGGGGAGTACACCGCAGGTGGCGACTCATCCTCCGGGAGGCCCGGCAATCGGTACGAGGGCATGACGCCCGAAGCGGGCCCGGCGCCTAGATTTGAGGTCAAGCGGCGGGTGGCAGCACTCGTCCCCCGAGGTCAGACGCCCGCCGCTGTCAACGACAACCGATCACGGTCAGGAGAGGGGCCATGGCCCAGACGGCTCCGCGGACGCTGCTCCGCGCAGAGGGACGCAAGGTGTACGCCGCCGCGTTCCGCCGCCGCCCGGGCCGTCGCCACCCGGTGGTGGCGACGCTGATGGCCCTTCCCCTGGCGGTCCTGCTCCTCCTCGTCTTCGACGGGTGGGAGACAGTGGCCACACAGGCGTCGTCCGTGGGAGAGATGCTGGGGCGCTGAGCGGCGACCCCAGGCCCGGAAGAGCGGTCCGGGCGGGGACATCCCACCCATGAAACCCCGTGGGGACGGGGGTGCGGCGGACGGCAAAAATGCCGGCGCAGCTGGGGAGCTGCGCCGGCATTGCTTTTGCCCCGCGGGCGTCGAGCACCGGAACGGTGCGGTTCCCTGCGGCGGGGCCCCTGTCTGCACGTACTCTCAGCCGGTGAACTCCGCCCCCGGGCCGCTCCTGGCCGATCTCACCGCCGAGGCCCGAGCCGCCGCCCACACGCGCTCATCGGCCTGCCCCTGCGGCGCGGCCACGCTCGCCGACCGCCCCGACGGCCTGGTGGTGCGGCACGCGGACACCGTCGCGAAGGCCCACCCCCCGGGCACCGACCCGGCCGAACTCGCCGCCCGCCTCACCCTCGCCGCCCGGCACCCCGGCATTCTCCTGCCCCCGCTGCACCCCACCCCGGTCGCCCTGCACGGCCGCCCGGTGACGTTCTGGCCGTACGGCACCCCCGTGGATCCGGACGATCCGGACGCCGCCCCCTGGGAGGCCGCCGCCGTTCTGCTCGCCCGCCTGCACCGCACCCCGGCCCCCGCGGACCTGCCCGCCATGCGCGGCCCGGTCAAGGCGGCCCGGGCCATCGCCCGGCTCCGCGAGGCCGGCCCGCACCCCGCCGCCGCCCCGGTGCTGCGCGCCTGGGCCACCCTCCCGCCGTGGTCCCGGGGCGAGGCCCCGATGCCGCACACCGGCACCCTCTGCCACGGCGACCTCCACCTCGGCCAGCTGGTACGCCACCCCGCCCCGGCGGGCCCCTGGCTGCTGATAGACGTGGACGACCTCGGCGTCGGCACACCCGCCTGGGACCTCGCCCGCCCCGCCGCCTGGTACGCCTGCGGCCTGCTCCCGCCCGACGCGTGGGACCGGTTCCTCACCGCCTACCGGCAGGCGGGCGGCCCGGCCGTCCCCGCCCAGGGCGATCCCTGGCCCGCCCTGGACGTCGCGGCCCGTGCCCTCACCGCGCAGACCGCGGCCCGGGCCGTGGTCAAGGCGGCCGCGGCAGGCCGGGCGCTGGACGACGTGGAACAGGCGGTCGTGGACGCCTGTGACCGAATGGCCGCCGTCCCGCCGCAGTCGGCGCAGGACCACGCGAAGTAGGGTGCAACCGATCACAGCGGGACAGAGTCTGTCCTGGCGAGAGGTGAAGCAGGACCGACGGCGAGGAGTTGAACGACCATGCAGTGTCCGAAGTGCCGTGCGCCGATGCACACGTACAACCGCAACGGTGTCCAGATCGAGCAGTGCAGCGGCTGCCGAGGAATCTTTCTCGACTACGGCGAGCTGGAGTCGCTGACCCGTCTGGAGGCCCAGTGGTCCCAGCCGGCTCCGCCACCCCCGCCCGCCCCGCAGGCCTACCCGGCCCCACCGGCTCCCGCCTGGGGCGCCCCGCACGGCGGCCACGGCCACCACGGTCACCACCGCCACAAGAGCTTCGGCCACATGCTGTTCTCTTCGTGACGTGAGGTCGTGACATCACCGGAGCCCCCGGCCGAGAACGGCCGGGGGCTCCGGTGTGATGTGGACGATACTGGGATTGAACCAGTGACCTCTTCCGTGTCAGGGAAGCGCTCTCCCGCTGAGCTAATCGTCCTCGGGACCATGACCACAGTCAGCGACGGGTCGTGGGCACTGCGTGCGCGATACTGGGATTGAACCAGTGACCTCTTCCGTGTCAGGGAAGCGCTCTCCCGCTGAGCTAATCGCGCGGGGCGGATCTCGAAGATCCAGTGGACGATACTGGGATTGAACCAGTGACCTCTTCCGTGTCAGGGAAGCGCTCTCCCGCTGAGCTAATCGTCCTTGGAGGTGGAGACGGGATTTGAACCCGTGTAGACGGCTTTGCAGGCCGTTGCCTCGCCTCTCGGCCACTCCACCAGGAGTGCGGGGGACCGGGATCCCCCTCTTCCTTCGAGCGGACGACGAGGTTCGAACTCGCGACCTCAACCTTGGCAAGGTTGCGCTCTACCAACTGAGCTACGTCCGCCTGTCGGTTCGGTCCGCTCTCGCGGCCCGGCGACGTGTTGAACTCTAGCGGATTCCGGGGCCAGTACAAAAACGCGTTTGTGCAGCGTGCTGCGCTTCCCCTGCTCAGCGACGTCACAGGGCCGCCCGGGGAGACATCCCCCGGTCACCCGCGGGACACCCGCCTAGACTCGACTGCGTGCTCGACCTCCCTCCTCTGGCCCGCTTCGGTGACCGTGTCGCCACCGGGCTCCTCGATGTCACCGACGATCCCGAAGCCCTGGAGTCCAGCGGCTTCTGGGCCGTCTGCGCCGACTTCGAGGGCCGTCTGGCCTGCGCCCGCTTCGCGGAGGTCCGGACGGCGCACGTGCCGGCTCCCGTGCCCGGCGCGTGGCACGGACCGGCTGCCGGCGACTGGACGTCCTCGCTCGACCGCGCCGCGTACACGGCCGCCGTGCGGCGGATCCGCGCCCACATCGCGGCCGGGGAGGTCTACCAGGCGAACCTGTGCCGGGTGCTGTCCGCGCCCGTCCCGCCCGGCGCCGACGTGGACGCGCTCACCGCGCTGCTGGCCCGGGGCAACCCGGCCCCCTATGCCGGAACGATTCGCCTGCCGGGGCACGGCGTGGAGATCGCCACCGCCTCCCCCGAACTCTTCCTGCGGCGCGACGGCCGGACCGTCGAGTCCGGGCCCATCAAGGGCACCGGCAGGACCGAGGCGGACCTGCTGGAGAAGGACTACGCCGAGAACGTGATGATCGTGGACCTCGTCCGCAACGACATCGGGCGGGTCTGCGCCACGGGCAGCGTCACGGTGCCCGACCTGTGCGCCGTGGAGAAGCACCCCGGGCTGGTCCATCTCGTCTCGACGGTCCGCGGGGAGCTGGCGGACGGGGCCGGCTGGGCCGAACTGCTCGGCGCCGCCTTCCCGCCCGGCTCGGTCACCGGCGCGCCCAAGTCCAGCGCCCTGCGGATCATCGACGCCCTGGAGACGGCGCCCCGTGGCCCCTACTGCGGCGGGATCGGCTGGGTGGACGCCGACCGTGGGACCGGGGAGCTGGCCGTCGGCATCCGTACCTTCTGGATCGACCGGTCCGACGGCACGCTGCGGTTCGGCACCGGCGCCGGCATCACCTGGGGCTCCGACCCGGAGGGGGAGTGGCGGGAGACCGAACTGAAAGCGGCCCGGCTGCTCGCGATAGCGTCGGGAACCCACGAGGCGAGGGAAGAGGACCTGACGTGAAGATCTGGCTCGACGGCGGGCTGCGGGACATCGAGTCCGCCCGTGTCTCCGTCTTCGACCACGGGCTGACCGTGGGCGACGGCGTCTTCGAGACCGTGAAGGCCGTGCACGGCCGGGTGTTCGCGCTCACCCGGCACCTCGACCGGCTGACCCTCTCCGCGCGCGGCCTCGGCCTGCCCGAACCGGACCACGACGAGGTGCGCCGCGCCTGCGCCGCCGTCCTGGAGGCCAACCCCGTGCCGCTCGGCCGGCTGCGCATCACCTACACCGGCGGTCACGGCCCCCTCGGCTCCGACCGCGGCGAGCACGGCCCCACCCTCGTCGTCGCCGTCGGCGAGACGACCCGCCGCCCCGACTCCACCGGCGTGATCACGGTCCCCTGGACCCGCAACGAGCGCGGCGCCCTCACCGGCCTGAAGACCACCTCGTACGCCGAGAACGTCGTCGCTCTCGCCCGCGCCCGCGAACAGGGCGCCTCCGAGGCCCTGTTCGGCAACACCGTGGGGCGGCTGTGCGAGGGCACCGGGTCGAACGTCTTCGTCGTCCTCGACGGTGAGATCCACACGCCGCCGCTCGCCTCCGGCTGCCTCGCGGGCATCACACGCGCGCTGACGGCCGAATGGACCGGCGCCATCGAGACCGACCTGCCGCTGGACGTCCTGGAGCGGGCCGACGAGATCTTCCTGACCTCCACCCTGCGGGACGTGCAGGCCGTGCACCGCGTCGACGGCCGTGAGCTGCCCGGCGCGCCCGGCCCGGTGACCGCCAAGGCCATGCGGATCTTCGAGGAGCGGTCCGGGAACGACCTCGACCCGTGAACCGCCCCGGATAATCGGCTGACCGGGGCCCTGGTTGCGGGTAGAACACCCCTGATGACCACGACCCTGCGGCCGACCGAGCCGCTTCAGCAGAACGACGACGGGACGCGCTCACGCCGTTTCCAGGTGTGTGTGAACAGCCGTCCCGTGGGGGTGATACACCTCGGCACACACCCGGTCTTCGGCGCGGCGGTGGCCCGGATCATGAAGCTGCGCATCGACGAACCGGACCGCGGGCGGGGCCGCGGCACCGTGGCCGCGCTCGCCGCGGAGGAGGTCGTGCGCGGCTGGGGGTGCCGCCGCATCGAGGCGACGGTCCCCGCCGAGTCCACGGCAGGACTCCGGCTCGCCACGGCGCTCGGCTACGTCGTCCGCAACCGCGGCATGGAGAAGCCTCTCGGGGACACCCCGCCCGACCTGCCGGAGGGCAGTCGCGCCCGGCCCATGACCGAGGCGGAGTTCGGCCCCTGGCTGGAGCAGGGCAAGGAGCACTACGCCCGCGGCTGGATGGAGCGGGGTGTCCCGGAGGCCGAGGCCCGGGCCAAATCGCAGCGCGACCACGCCACCCTCCTGCCCGAGGGGCTCGCCACCCCCGGCATGCTCATCAGCGTCGTCGAACACCTGGGCACACGGGTCGGCACGCTGTGGCTGGCGGTGCGCGAGAACAGCGCGTTCGTCTTCGACGTCGAGGTCGACGCCGCCCACCGGGGGAAGGGCCACGGCCGCACCCTCATGCTCCTGGCGGAAGCACAGACGATCGCCGAGGGCAGGCGGACCCTCGGCCTCAACGTCTTCGCCGGCAACACCCCGGCCGAACGGCTCTACGCGTCGCTCGGCTACGAGACGACGCAGTACGCCCTGTACAAGCCGCTGTTGTAACGGCCCGTGAGCCGGGCGAGGGCGGTCACTGCTCCTGCCCGGCCAGCAGCCGGTCGGCGATCTCCTCGATCCGCTCGCGCAGCCCCTCCTGGCTCTTGCCGCCGTCCAGCCGCTCACCGCCGATGACGTACGTCGGGGTGCCGGTCACGCCGAGCGCCTTGCCCTCGGCCTGGTCGGCGTCCACGATCAGGATGTGCCGGCCGTCGACCAGCGCGGTGTCGAACTCCTCGGCGTCCAGGTCCAGTTCGCGGGCCAGCTGGACCAGGAAGGGCTCACCCGCACGGGCCAGTTCCTCGACCCGCCCCAGCAGCGCCTCCACGTACGGCCATCCCCGGCCCTGCTCCCAGGCCTCCTCAGCGGCCTGGGCGGCGGCGAAGGCGTGCTTGTTCTTCTCCAGCGGGAAGTGCCGCAGCCGCAGCTCCAGACGGTCGCCGTAGCGGGCGCGCAGGGCATGGAGATCGTCCAGCGCGGTACGGCAGTCCGGGCACTGGAGATCGCACCAGATCTCGAGGACGGGAGCGGTGGAACGGTCGGGGGTGGAGTCACTCATGCCGACAGTCTCCCAGCAGTGGCGGCCGGGGGCGCAGCGCACCGGCACCTGCGGAGGAGACGACCCGGAGATGTCCCTGATGTCGGAGCGGACCATGGCCCGGCGGGGTGGGGCGGGTGCAGGATGGAAGGGACGAAGTGCCCCGACCCGACCGCGCCACGCCTGGAGGACCGGATGATTGCCGAGACCGTCTGCTCCGCCGTGTCCGCGGCAGGCCTGGGCATCGCCGTGATCACGGCGTACCGCAAGCGCTACCTCGCGGCGGTCCGCATCGCCGCGTACGCGCTCGTCCCGATCGGCCTCGTCATGACGGGGGTCGTCGAATGGCTGGCCGACACCGCGTTCAGCCCGACGGCCTGGGCCGGATTCGGCGTGCTCGGTCTCGCGTGGTTGCTCTTCATGACCACACGAGCCGTGGAGCGGCGTCGCGGCGGCACCCGCAAGGAGCGCAGGGCCGCGGCCCGCGCGGCGGAGCAGCCCGACGCGGTGGCCCCGGCGGCCTCGACGCCCGGCCTGGCCCGGGGCGGCGCTCGCCCGGCCGCGGCCCGTCCCGCCCCCGCCTCCCGGGGTGACGACGACTTCAGCGACATCGAGGCCATCCTCAAGAAGCACGGCATCTGACCGAGCGGCCCGCCCGGGGCCGAATCGTCACAGAGGGTCCGTCCGTGCGCGGAAGTGATCACAACCCGAACCGGACCTCACGGAATCGGCGCATCCCCGCACGCGACGACGTCGCCGATCGCGCCCGGCCGGGCGACTGCGTCATCATCGCCGCGAGATGCTGGACACGACGAAACAGAGCCACCCCGCACCGCCGCGGGACCGGCCGCACCCCCCGCGGGACGAGCCACGTCCGGGGCAGGACGAGCCGCGCGGTTGCCTCTTCGCCCTCTCCCAGCCACCGCTGATGATCTTCCTGGCGGTGATCGGGTGCCTGCTGCTCATGGCCGCGTTGCACGATCTGCTGTTGCTGTGAGCCTCAACCCGCGGTACCCGGCGCCACCCGCCGGGTCCGCGCCGGCGCTCTTTCCCGACCTCGCGGACCTGCGGCGGCTGTCAGCCCGCCGCCTCCTTGCGGCGCGCCCGGTACGCGGCCACATGCAGACGGTTACCGCAGGTACGGCTGTCGCAGTACCTGCGCGAGCGATTGCGGGAGAGATCGACGAAGGCGCGCCGGCAGTCGGGCGCCTCGCACCGCCGCAGCCGCTCCTGCTCCCCAGCCACCACGAAGAACGCCAGCGCCATCCCGCAGTCGGCGGCCAGGTGATCCGCGACCGAGGCACCGGGCGCGAAGTAGTGCACGTGCCAGTCGTAGCCGTCGTGATCCGTGAGCCGGGGGGTGGTGCCGGCGGCCGCGACCAGCTCGTTGATCTGCCCGGCGGCGCTCCGGGCGTCGGGGGCCGCGAAGACGGCGGCGAAGCGTTCGCGGATCCTGCGCACCGCGGAGAGGTCGAACTCCGAGAGCACCCCGACGTCGCTGATCTCGTGGTTGCGCACGAAGTCCGCGAGGGCCGCCACGTCCGGCAGCCCGTCCGCGGCCGTGTCGTCCTCCGGTGCGGTGTTCACCAGATCGACCACGGTGTCGAGGGCGCACCGGGTGTCGTGGGTGATCAGCACGATTCGCTCCCTGGCCTGAGGGTCGGGCGGGCGCCCGCCGATGCTGGCCGATGGTAACGGCTCCACCGCCGCCGGACCGCCCTCATGCCCGCACATGGCTTCGAATAGAACGCCGCCGGGCCCGCCGTGGTTCCCGCGGGCACCGGCAGGGGAGAGATGCCGACGGGGGAGTGGAGCCGGCACGCGAACCGGCGCCGAGCCGCGTGATCCGCGGTACCGGCGCCGGTGTCATCCCGTATGCGGTTGTCCGAGCCCGAGCCGTCTCCCCGAGTCGACGGCGCCGGGCGGCTTGGTGAGCGCCTCGCCCTAGCTTTCCGCCAGGATGTGCGAGAGCTCCTGATCGAGGTCGAAGTGCCGGTGTTCCGTGCCGGGGGGCACGGCGGCGTCGGTCCGCTTCAGGAAGGACTCCAGGGCCCGCGCCGGGGCCTCGAGCAGGGCCTCGCCCTCCGGCGAGCTCAGGGCGATGCAGACGACGCCCTGACCGTGACTGCGCGACGGCCAGACACGGACGTCGCCGGTGCCCGTAGGGCGGTGAAGTCCCTCGGCGAGGAGGTCGCGGGCGAACACCCACTCGACGGTTTCCTCGGCTCCGGTGTGGAAGGTGGCGTGCACGGCGTAGGGGTCGGCCGTGTCGTACCGCAGGCCTGCGGGGACAGGCAGGGATGACTCGCTCGACACAACGAGGCGCAGGTGCAGCTCGCAGCTGACCGTGGTGTTCATAAGCGCCAGGGCCTTTCGCTCAGTGTGCGCTCGGGGATTCGCACGTCGGCGAAATCGACATGCCACCTACGGTGCCGTTGTAAACCCCTCTGAGTGTTTTGCGTGCCTTTACGTAACTCTTCCGGCCGAGGGATCGTTCGCGGCATGCGGCCATTCCGGTGACTGGTTTCGCTCCGGTAGTGTTCGTCCGTATGAATACGGGGAGTAACGAGCCGGGCGAGGTGGCCGTGGCGTCGGACGAATCGGGGACGGGCGAGGTGCACGGCGAGCAGGACCGGGGCCTCGGCTCCCGGGCGCCGGAATTCATCAAGGCGCGTCGCGCGCTGCACCTGAGCTGGCAGGTCGGCGTTTTCATCATCGGCCTCGCGGTGGTCGTGGCCGGCATCATCATGCTGCCCCTGCCCGGTCCGGGCTGGGTCGTGATCTTCGGCGGCATGGCGATCTGGGCGACGGAGTTCGTCTGGGCGCAGCTGGTGCTGCGCTGGACCAAGCGGAAGGTCACGGAGGCCGCCCACCGGGCCCTCGACCCCAGGGTGCGGCGCCGCAACATCATCCTGACGTCGGTCGGGCTGGTGATCGTGGGCGTGATCGTCGGTTTCTACCTGTGGAAGTTCGGCGTCGTCATGCCGTGGAAGATCAAGGACCAGTGAGCGTCACACGCACCCCCTGACATGGGGTAATGTTCTTCCTGCGTCCGGGCGATTAGCTCAGTGGGAGAGCGCTTCGTTCACACCGAAGAGGTCACTGGTTCGAACCCAGTATCGCCCACCCGGACCGGCGGCCCACCTGCGACCAGCAGGTGGGCCGCCGTCGTTCTGCCAGCGGCGGGGCGGTGGTGCGGGTGCCCTCTCCGGCGGTGTTCGCCGGCCGGGTCCGACCTGCTGCCATCGGCTCCAGGGGCCCTGCCGCTGAACCCGATGCTCAGACCCCCGTCCGCTGGATCTGTCCGCCGGACCTCTGTCACCGCCTCCGCTGGTCAGGCCCGACAGCGCGCCCCTCACCGGTCAAGCTCCATGTCACCCCCGCCGAGCAGGGCCGGCACCCACCCTCCGCATCGCTTCGTTCCGGCCGACCTGGTGCCGCCCGGGGGAAACGTCAGCCCACCCGTCCGTTCCTGCTACCCCCACACCCAGCCCCACCCCCGCTCCGTAACCCCCAGTCGCCGCCCCCCTCACCCAGCTCCACCCCATCCCAGCGCCACATGGCCGAAACAGACCCACACCCCTGAACCCGCGACTCCCACCCCACCGTCGTCTTCCGGTCGCGCACAAAACTCACCCCGCCACCCGCACCCCGTTCGGCGATCCGACCACACCGCCGTCACCAGCGGCGTCGCCCCGCCCCGTCCCTGGTGCTGCCCGCTCCGCCCGCTCCAGCGGTCGGCTCTCGGTAAGAAAATCTTGTCCGAATCATTGACGCACCCTCAGCCCCTCCGTAACTTGTGCCAGCAAGCGCTTACTTGAAACGATTCATGCGAGCGGGACGACGTGCGGGGAGGTCCAACGGTGCTGAACGGCAGGAACGTTGAGAGACGTACGATTCTGAAGGCGGCCGGGGCTACGGCGGCCACGATGGGGCTGGCGGCGACCACCGGCTGCGGTGGCGACGGAGGGACCTCCGCGGACGGGACGGTGACGATCCGTTACGCGTGGTGGGGTGCGGAGGACCGCGCAGAGCGAATCAACAAGACGATCGAGCTCTTCCACAAGAAGTACCCGAAGATCAAGGTTAAAACGGACTTCCAGCCTTATCTCGACTTCTGGAAAAAGTTCAACACCCAGGCCTCCGGCGGAAATCCGCCGGACGTGTTCCAGAATGCGATCGGCTTCCTCCGGAAATACGACGCGAAGAACGTGCTGCTCGATCTCAGCGAGCAGGTCAAGGCGGGGCACCTCCGGATGGAGGGATTCCGCGCGGGCCTGGAGAAGTTCGGCGAGGTCGACGGCAAGCTCCTCGGCGTTCCGGTCGGTTCGAACTCCATGTCCCTGGTCATCGACAAGCCCGTCTACACGCGAGCCGGTGTGAAGCCGGAGCAGGGCTGGACGTGGGACGACTACCACGCGGCGATGAAGAAGATCCGTGACAAGACGGGGCGTGCGGGTGACACCGGCCCGTACAACATCATGTACCTCTACGACCTCTACCTGCGCCAGAACGGCAAGGCGTTCTTCACCGAGGACGCCCTCGGCTTCACCGAGGCGGATCTGACGGACTGGTGGACGAAGGCGAAGCAAGGCGTCGAGGACGGCAGCTATGCCAACCAGAAGAAGGTCGCCCAGATCAAGCCCAAGTCGGCGGTCGCCGGGGAGATCTCCGCCGGTGAGTTCACCTGGGACAACTTCACCGTCCGCTACACCTCCGAGGGCAAGAGCGAGTACGGCCTGGCCCCCATCCCGACCACGGACGGCAAGAAGACCGGCCAGTACCTGGGTTCCCTCATGCTGAGCGCCGCCAAGCGCACCCAGCACCCCAAGGAAGTCGCCCAGTTCATCGACTTCATGGTGCACGACCCCGAGGTCGCCAAGATCATGGGCTACGACCGCGGCGTCCCCGCGACACAGGCGCAGTTCGACGCGTACAAGCCGACCGACGAGGTCAACAAGGCGATCGCCGCCTACGAGGAGTCCCTCGTCAAGGCGGGCGTCCTGGAGCCCATCACCCCGCACCCGAACGGCGCGGACGTCTGCGAGGCCGCCTTCCTGCGCATTGGTGAGGAACTCGGCCTGGGCAAGCGCTCGGTGGCCGAGGCCGTCAAGCAGTTCTTCAGCGAGTCGAAGACGGCTCTCGGCACCTGATGGGAACCACCGTGACACACGCCCCTGCGATGGAGGGCCTGTCAAAGGACTCCGAGCCGCGGCACGGTCCGGTGACACCCGAGCGCCCCGCCGCCCTCAAGCGGCGGCGGCGCCGGGAGAACCTGGCCGGCTATCTCTTCATGTCCCCGTGGATCGCCGGGTTCCTGCTGCTCACCGCGGGCCCGATGATCGCCTCGCTCTACTACGCCTTCACCGACTACAACCTCTTCGACGCCCCCAAGTGGATCGGCCTCGGCAACTTCTCCGAGATGTTCGGCGATCCGCGCTGGCGCCACTCGGTGCAGGTGACGCTCTGGTACGTCGCCGTCGGCACGCCGCTCAAGCTGATCGCCGCCCTCGGTGTGGCCCTGCTGCTCGCCCAGAGCCGGCGCGGGCAGGCCTTCTACCGGGCCGCCTTCTACGCGCCGTCCCTCATCGGCGCGAGCGTCTCCGTCGCGATCGTCTGGAAGGCGATCTTCTCGGACGACGCGATCGTCGACCGCACCCAGAAGATGTTCGGCATCGACGTCGGCGGCTGGACCGGCGACCCGGACATGATCATCTACAGTCTGGTGGCCCTCACCGTCTGGCAGTTCGGCGCCCCCATGGTCATCTTCCTGGCCGGTCTCAAGCAGGTCCCGCGCGAGCTGTACGAGGCGGCCGAGGTCGACGGGGCGGGCAAGCTGCGGCGGTTCTGGAACATCACGCTGCCGATGATCTCTCCGGTCCTCTTCTTCAACGTGCTGCTGGAGACGATCCACTCCTTCCAGATCTTCAGCTCGGCGTACATCGTCGGCGGCGGCGCCGGTGGCAACGCCTGCGGTCCGGCCGACGGGTCGATGGTCTACACCTGCTACCTCTACGTCCAGGGCTTCGAGAACAGCCGCATGGGTCTGGCCTCCGCGATGGCCTGGCTCCTGCTGGTCGCGGTCGCCCTGGTGACGGCGGTGCTGTTCTGGTCCCAGAAGCGCTGGGTGCACTACGAGGAGGGCGCCCGATGAGCTCCCCCAATCTCTCGACTCCGCTCGATCAGGGGGCACCCCCATCGGCCACCGACGTCAAGGCCACAGCCGGAGCGCTCCGGCGCAAGCTGCCCGGCTCCCTCGCCTGGCACATCGGATCACTCCTGGTTCTCGCGGTGATCCTCTACCCGGTGATCTGGGTCATCGGCGGGTCCTTCAAGAAGAGCGACGAGATCGTCGGCAGCCTGGACCTCCTCCCGACCGACCCGGTCATCGCCAACTACAAGAGCCTCGCCGACGGCATCGCGGACATCTCGATCTCCACGTTCTTCTTCAACTCGCTGTTCCTCGCGGTGGGTTCCGTGATCGGGGTCCTGGTCTCCTGCTCGCTGACGGCCTACGCCTTCTCGAGGATCCGGTTCGCGGGCCGCAATCTGCTGTTCACGCTGATGATCGGCACGCTCCTGCTGCCGTACCACGTGCTGCTGATCCCGCAGTACGTGCTGTTCCGCAACCTTGAACTGATCAACACCTACACGCCGTTGCTGCTCGGGAAGTACCTGGCCACCGAAGCGTTCTTCGTCTTCCTGATGGTGCAGTTCATGCGCAACATGCCCAAGGAACTGGACGAGGCGGCCCGGCTCGACGGCTGCGGGCACTTTCGGACCTACTGGTCGATCGTGCTGCCGCTGAGCAGGCCGGCCCTGATCACCAGCGCGATCTTCACGTTCATCAACTCCTGGAACGACTTCATGGGCCCGCTGATCTACCTCAACGAGCCCGACAAGTACACGGTCTCGCTCGGCCTGAAGATGTTCGTCGACCAGGAGGGGCTGGCCAACTACGGCGGCATGATCGCCATGTCACTGGTCGCGCTGCTTCCGGTGCTCGCCTTCTTCCTCGCCTTCCAGCGCTACTTGATCGACGGCATGGCCACGTCGGGCCTGAAGGGCTGAGGCGGGCATGGCCGGGACACGGGTGAAGGCACGGGGGGAGTCGGCGTCGGCCCATGGGGCCTTTACTGCTCGAGCGGAGTCGAGAGCTTGGGGAAGGTTCGCGGTGTTCGCCGAGTGCCTGCTGACCGGTGTGTGGATCGCGGTGGCCTGTCTGGGAGTGGTCACCTACCCCGCCGCGTTCGCCGCCGGGGCGCGGCACCTGCGACGCCATACGGCACATGAGGGCGGCGGCCGGCGGGAGTTCGTCGCCGACTTCCGCACGGCCCTGCGCGGTGGGTGGCTCGCCGGGATCGCCGGGTGGGCCGCGGTGGGCGCGGTCTGGGTGGACGTGCGGGCGGCCCGGGCGGGGATTCCCGGCGGGCCGCTCGTCGGCGCCCTCGGTGTGGTCGCGCTCATCGGGCTCGTCGTCGCCGGGCTGCGCGCGTCGGCGGTGTGGGCGCCGGGCGCCCGCTGGCGGACGCTGCTGGCCGGGGCCGGGCGGCGCACGGTGCTCGACCCGGCCGGTTCCTTCCTGATCGTCGGCGGGCTGGCCGTGGTGGCCGTGTCCGCCTGGTTCGCCGCGCCGCTGGCGCTCCCCGTCCTCGGGGCCGTGGCGGCCGCGGCCGTCGCCGTGGAGGAGCGGTACCGGCACCGCTGACGGCGGTGCCCCCCTTCCAGGCCGGCGCCCCCGGCGCCGCGCCTTGCTCTGTCATGCCCCTGACCCCCGCACGGATTCGCTTCCCGCACGGACAAGGAAAGGCAGCATCGCCATGTCTCCCATCCCCCGCAGATCCCTCCTCAAGGCGGCCGCCGTCACCGGAGCCGCCACCCAGTTCAGCTGGGCACTGGGAGCCCAGGACGCCCAGGCCGCGCCCGGAGCCGAAGCCGCCGACGCGGAGCCGGTGACCCTGGACTGGCTGGAGGACGGCGGCCTCGGCGCCGCACCCGGCTCCACCCTCGGCGTGCCCTGGCCCAAGGGCGCCTACCAGAAGGACCAGACCTTCGCGCTGACGGACGCCGGCGGCAAGGCCGTACCCGTACAGTCCTGGCCGATCGCCTACTGGCCCGACGGCTCCCTCAAGTGGACCGCGCACGCGGTCGCCTCGAGCGACGGCAAGCTCACCCTCGCCCCCGGGACACCCGCCGCGCCCGAGAAGAAGGTCACCGTCGGCAAGCACGGCGGCACCATCGACATCACGACCGGCGTCATCACGGCGAGGATCGGCACATCCGGCTCCACCCTCGTCAAGTCCGTCACCCGGGGCTCCACCGAGATCGCGAAGAACGGCCGGCTCGTGCTGATCCGCCAGCCCGAGATCGAGGACGAGGACCAGGGCGCGGTCAAGACCGAACGCTTCGACGGCGCGATCTCCAAGGTCGAGGTCGAGCAGGCGGGCCCGGTCCGCGCGGTCGTCCGCATCGACGGCAAACACCGCAAGGGCGGCCGCAGTTGGCTGCCCTTCTCGATCAGACTCTATTTCTACGCCGGCGCCGACTCCTTCCGCATGGTGCACACCATCACCTACGACGGCAAGCAGGAACCGGGCAAGGCCAGTGGCGACTTCATCCGGGGCCTGGGAGTCCGCTTCACCGTGCCCCTGCGGGACGAGTCCTACGACCGCCACATCCGCATCGGCGGCGAGGGCACCGGAATGCTCCGCGAGGCCGTCAAGGGCATCACCGGACTGCGCCGGGACCCCGGCGCGGCCGTGCAGGCGGCCCAGTTCGAGGGCAGGAAACTGCCCGACCCGGCCACCTGGGACCAGCGGGTGACGACCCGGCTGCAGTACATCCCCGAATGGGGCGACTACACCCTCTCCCAGCTGTCCGCCGACGGCTTCACCCTGCGCAAGCGCACCAAGAAGGGGCACGGCTGGGTCGCCGCGGGCGGTGGCGGGCGCGCCTCCGGCTTCGGCTACGTCGGCGGGGCGAGCGGCGGGTTCTCCTTCGGGCTGCGCGACTTCTGGGAGAAGTTCCCCGCCCAGCTCGACATCCGGGACGCGCACACCGACGAGGCCGAGGTCACCCTCTGGCTCTGGTCGCCGGAAGCACAGCCCATGGACATGCGCTTCTACCACGACGGCATGGGCCAGGACACCTACCCGGAGCAGATCGAAGGACTCAACATCACCTACGAGGACTACGAGCCGGAGTTCGGCACCCCGTACGGCATCGCCCGCACCTCCGAACTCCTCTTCTGGGCCAACGAGTCGACACCGAGCCCCGACCGGCTCGCCGAGCAGGTCAAGGCCGTCCGCGTGCTGCCGCAGCTGGCCGCCCCGCCCAGGCAGCTCATCAAGGCCAAGGTCTTCGGCCCGGGCATGTACTCCGAGCCCGACCGCTCCACCCCGGCCAAGGCGAAGATCGAGGACCACCTCGACTTCCTCTTCACCTACTACAAGGACCAGGTGGAGCAGCGCCGCTGGTACGGCTTCTGGGACTACGGCGACATCATGCACACCTACGACACGTTCCGGCATCAGTGGCGGTACGACATCGGCGGCTACGCCTGGGACAACTCCGAGCTGTCGCCGGACCTGTGGCTCTGGTTCGCCTACCTGCGCTCCGGCCGCGCCGACATCTTCCGCTTCGCCGAGGCGATGACCCGGCACACCGGCGAGGTCGACGTCTACCACCTGGGCAAATGGGCGGGCCTCGGCACCCGGCACGGTGTGCAGCACTTCGCCGACAGCGCCAAGCAGCAGCGCATCGCCAACACCACCTACCGGCGCTACTACTACTTCCTCACGGCGGACGAACGCGTCGGCGACCTCATGCACGCCAACGTCGACTCCGACGAGACGTTCCTCGCCCTCGACCCGCTGCGCAAGATCCGCACCGAGCCGTACACCCCCGACCGGCACGCACTGTCGGTCGGCTTCGGCACGGACTGGAGCGGCCTGGTGTCGGCCTGGCTGACGGAGTGGGAGCGCAAGGGCCCCAAGTGGGAGAAGGCCAAGGCCCGCGTGCTGTCCACCATGGAGACCATCGCCGCCCAGCCCAACGGCTTCATCCAGGGCAGCGGCCTGTACGACCTGGACACCGGCAGGTTCGCCGTCGCCGGGGCCCCCAAGGTGGAGGTCTCGCACCTCTCGGCCGTCTTCGGCCTCAACGAGCTGTGCGCCGAGCTCATCGACCTCGTCGACATGCCGAAGTTCAACGAGGCGTACTTCGACTACTGCCGTTACTTCAACGCCACCAAGGCCGAGCAGAAGGCCCGCTACGGCTCCGACTTCGGCAACCTGCTGCTGTTCCAGGGCCACTCGCGCCTCGACGCGTACGCGGCCGTCAAGACCGGGGACGAGAAGCTCGCCAAGCGGGCGTGGGAGAAGTTCTACAACTCCGACGGCTACAAGGAGTCGGCGCCCTGGAAGACGGAGAAGCTGAGCGGCCCGGTCGCGCTGGTGCCGGGCAGTGAGGCCACCTGGGTCTCCACCAACGACACCGCGCTGTACGGCCTCGCCGCCATCGAGAACCTGGCGCTGCTCGGCGACAAGATGCCGTAACGGAAGCCGGGCGAACACAGGGCCGGACGAGCGGTTCCCGGGCGCCACTGCGGGAACCGCTCGTCCTAGTCGATGATCTGGTTGAAGAACAGCACGGCGGGGGCCAGCACCCCGCCCCCGACGCTCACCGCGACCGGCCACACATGGCCGGCCAGTGCCGCCAGGACGGTGGCACCGATGCCGACCAGGGCCGCCAGCAGGAAGACGATCGCGGCGCGCTGACTGAGGAGCGGTCCGTCCCGGCCGGGCCCGTCGCGGTCGGCCTGTGCCACCTCGGTGCCCCTACCCGGCGCTGCGAACGGGCTCGGGCGCCCGGCGCCGCGGCGGCACGAGGTGGGCCTCCTGGCCCGGCACGTCCCAGGGGTTCTGCGCCGGACGCAGCAGTTCGAAGCGGACGCCGCCGTCACCGTCCGTCCGGACCCCGTGCACGGCGGGCTCGGGCAGGCTGTTGTAGTGGAACGGCGTCGAGAAGTAGTAGGCGCCGGTGTCCGGGACGGTGACGAGGTCACCGGGCTCCAGCAGCGGCAACGCACGGTCGCGTGCCAGCAGGTCCCCGGCGAAACAGGCAGGTCCCGCGATGTCCTGGCGGACCGGTCCGCCCCGCTTGGCCCTGCCGCTTGCCTCGTGCGCCTCGATGCGCAGGGGCCAGGCGTCGGGGTTGAACACCGTCCGGGTGGCCACCTGCACACCGGCGTGGGTGACCGCGATCCGCCGGCCCCCCATGCTCTTCGTGTACTCGACGTACGCGGTGAGGAAGCCGTTCTTGGCCAGGACGGAACGCCCGAACTCGGTGACGATCTCGTACCGGCCGGAGAACAGCGCGGGAGCCTGTGCCCGCAACTGCCGGACATAGGTGTCGAACGTCGGCGTGGTCTCGTCGTCGGCGAAGTTGACGGGCAGTCCGCCGCCGATGTCGATGCCGACGACCTGACGCCGTCCGAGCGAGGCGTTGACCTCTTCGGCGAACGCCACGGCCCGGGCGACCCCGGCGGCCATGAGGTCGAGCGGGCAGCCCTGTGAACCCGCGTGCGTATGCACCCAGGTGAGCCACGGGTGGTCGTGGTAGGCGCGCAGCAGCCGCTGCCGGCTCCCCGGGTCCGCCAGGGGCACACCGAACTTCGACGTGCTCGTCGCGGTGCTCATCGCGGCGATGCTGCCCCCGCCGAGCTGGGAGTTGACCCGCACCCCGATCCGCGAGGCCGGGACGCGGTCACCGAGCGCCCGGTCGATCCTCGCCAGTTCCTGATAGTTGTCCACGTTGACGGTCACCCCCAGGTCGAGGGCGTGCCGCAGTTCGGCCTCCGTCTTGGCCGGTGAGTCGAACACGATCCGCTCCGGCGCGAATCCGGCGGCCAGCGCGCGGGCCAGCTCACCCGCGGTGGCCACCTCGCAGCCCATGCCGAGCCGCCGCAGCTCCGCCAGCACCGGCACCAGACAGTTCGCCTTGGCCGCGAACGCGTGCAGGACACCGGGGGACGTGGGGAAGGCGCGGTGCAGGGACGCGACGGTCGCGGCGACGC
Organism: Streptomyces sp. NPDC043685; assembly: GCF_056436585.1. Taxonomy (NCBI): domain Bacteria; kingdom Bacillati; phylum Actinomycetota; class Actinomycetes; order Kitasatosporales; family Streptomycetaceae; genus Streptomyces; species Streptomyces sp. NPDC043685. Next base: position 307,034 of record NZ_JBWKCH010000007.1, read on the forward strand.
CGTCGAGGTCGACGAAGGCGGCCAGGGGGAACCGCTCGGCATCCAGCAGCCCCTGGCGCACCGCCTCCTGGAGGATCCGTTCGCGTCGCTCGGCGGCGGCAGTCAGTCCGGTCATGGTGTGCCCTTCCGGTGTCGTAGGCGCGGCGCCCCGGACCGCCCGGGGTGGACCACCAGGCTGCTCTCCGCGCCCGGCCGGCGTCTTCGTCGGATCCTCAAAGACACGGGCCGCACGGACGACGGGCGGCGGCAACAACTCGCCTTCCGGGCAGAGGCGTTGTGCGATACGACAACGGGGGAGCCTCCGGTTGGTGTCCGCGGCCGAACGACGGACCGCCCGCGCGCTCGCGCCTCGGCGCGGGGCGTCCGGCGCCGGGCCGGGCGTTCAGGGGCGGGTGCCCTCGGTCTCGCCGCCCAGACGCAACTGCACCTGGGCCAGCAGCCGGGCATCGGGGTCGCCCAGGTCCAGCCCGGACACCTGCGTGATGCGGCGCAACCGGTAGCGCAGACTGTTGGAATGGACGCCCAGGGCGCGCGAAGCGGCGGACACGTCCCCGAAGTGGTCGAGGTAGGCGCGCAGGGTCTCCACGAGGCAGCTTCCGCTGTGGTCGGCGTCGAACTCCCTCAGCCGGGCCACCGAGGTCCGCGCCGGCAGCGTCACCTCGCGCAGGACGTCGACGACCTGGAGGATGCCCACGGTGTCCGCGACGTCCTCGCTCCGCGCCACGGTGTGCGGCCCGCCGGAGGCGACGATCGCCTGGAGGGCCTGCTCGGCCGACCTGCGGGATTCGGGCGCCCGTGCCAGGCCGGGGACCACGTCACCGAGCCCGGCCTTCACCGTCGAGCCGATCGTCGCCGACAACTGCTCGGCGAGGGCGTGCCCGAGCCGTCTCACCTGGGCGTCGGCCCGCCGCGGGTCGCGTTCCAGCCCGCTCAGCAGGATCAGGGTCCTGCCTCCCGCCGGGACCACCACGACGCGGTGGCCGAGGGCCGCGCAGTGCAAGGTGAGCAGGCCGTGGAGCCCGGCCGGGCCGTCGTCCGCGGGGTGGCCGGTGCCGGTCCCCACCGCCAGGACGGCACAGGGCTCCCGGGGTGGCAGCCCGGCCCGCTCCGCGAGCACCTCGACCGAGCCGCGGTCCTCCAGCAGCGCCCGGGCCGCGTCCTCCACCAGCCGGCCGTCGGAGCTGTGGGTGCGGTGGTGCAGCAGATGGGCTGCGGCGGCCCGGACCGCCGCGCGCAGCGTCTCCGCGGCGTTCGGCGACAGTGGTCGACCGGCCACGGCCGCCACCCAGATGGACCCGAGCGCCTCTCCGCCCGCCCGCACGGCACCGACCAGACGCTCGGGATCCTGTCCTCGGGCGGGCCGGTGCAGCACGTCGTCCGCACCCCACAGCGCCTGGAAGAACCCCGCCTCCCGCATGGCCGCCACCCGCCAGGGCGGCACGCGACGGCCGAGGATGGTCAGCCGGCGCATCTCGTCCACGTTCTCCTCCGTGGAGGAGTAGGCCAGCACCCGCGACTCCGTGTCCTCGATCGTCACCGAGCCTCCCACCAGGGCGGCCACCGCGTCGGCCAGCGAGTCCAGGTCGCCCGGGCGTACGTCGCCGGCCGTGGGCACCGCGGGCGCGCCCGCCGCGGCCAGCCCCGCCCTCAGCACCCCCACCAGCTGGGCCCACGGGCACCAGGCGGTGCGGAAGAGCACCGCCGTGCCGCTCCCCTCCGCGGCCGTCTGCAACGCCCGCGCGGTGGACTCCGGCCGGCCCGGGCCGAACACCACGCCCGCCGCACCGGCCTCACCGGCCCGGCGCACCACGTCGACCGCGTGCGCGGAACGCGGGTCCACGCCGACCGCGAGGAGTAACTCCCGCGCTCGGATCGCCGGTTCCAGGGCGTCCAGCACATGGACACCGGTGACCTTCGCCCGCAGGCCCCGCGGGGCCGTGTGCAACTCCACGGCTCCCGCCCCCACCATCGAGAGCAGCCGCTCCAGCGTCGCCCCGTCCTCGGTGCCCGGCCCGATGCCCGACGATTCCCCCAGGTCCGTCACGGTGCCTCCCCGTCCCAGCCGACCGTGCCGCCGCCGGGCGGCCGTTCGGAGAAGACGTATGACATCACGGGCCTGTCCCGCAGTCGAGAGGTCCTTCGAGGCACACAGGCGCCGACGGCGCGAACCACGGGCGGCGCGCGCCCCCTGGCCGTTCGTCTGGATCAGCCGGTCGTCGGGTGGGGTGTGCCCCGCAGAATCCGGACCGCACCTCGGCCGATGGGTCGGCCACTGAGTTCACGGGTCCTGACAGGACTGCTGAGCGATGCCGGCGCCGCCGGCCTGGGTGACCGCCGTCGCATCGCCGTCGCGGCCGACGCTCGGCGGCCACCCGATGGCGGCCCGGCACGCTTCAGGCGGCACTCCCCGCGGTGGGGCGGCGAGCGTGCTCGTCCGGAGTCATCCCTGGTCCTCTGAGGAGGGATAGATCCGCCACAGCTGGGAGAGGTTCGGCCCGCCCCACATGCGGGTGAGGCCCACCAGCCGGTCGTTGCCCTGAAGGTGGTCGGCGATGGCCAGGGCGTAGCGCGGGTGCACGACCGAGACCATGTAGAAGTCGTTGCCGCGCTCCGCGTGGGAGATCAGGCGCCAGTGCTGGTTGAGGCTGTCGGTGCGTTCTCGAAGTGTCACGATGTCGGGCGGGTTGGCCCCCGCGGTGAGGCAGCGGCGGTTGGCGTACGACTCGATGCGCACGGTGCCGTCGGCGTTCTGCCGCAGGAACCACCGGTGCGAGTTGTTGTCCTTCGCGAAGGGGTCTTGTGCCCAGGTCTGGGTGTGGTTGCCGACACCGTCGTGCCAGTCGTTGCACATGAAGTAGGTGCCGGTGACGTGGTGGGTCATCGTCACCGATCCGCCCGCGAGCAGGAGGAGGTCGCTCAAGTCAGTGCTCCTCAGCCTCGAGTGTTTTTCACAGGAGCGGTTGCCCCCGCAACTCAGCGTAGGCAGCCGGCTGTTGTTGCGGAGCGTGGCGAACCGGTCGTTTCCCGAGGCCACAGCCTGTCCGGACGGTCTCGAACGAGTGGACGGCGGTACTCGGCGCACCTGACCGAGCGTCACCCACAGGTACCGCACCGAGCGCAACGCTGCGGCAGAGCACCGCTCGATTCGCACGGGCACGGTGACCACCTGGCGGCAGGGGAGAGCGGCAAGAACGAGAAACTGACAGCCGCCCCGAGAAGGCGCTGTCTCATACAAACCGCATCCACACCGTTGACGCGGCCACCTGACTGCGTCTCATAATCGGGCAGCCACTGTCATCGATGACACAAGTCAACGATGACACCCTCGGGCGGCGGCGGGGCAGCCTTCGTCGGGCCGGGGTGCACTTCTCGGTCGTCGCGCAGGGTTCTTTCCCACCGCCGCGTGGACGGCCGTGGGACAAGGAGCCGCTATGAGCCGAATACGCGTATCCCGGCAGGCCCGCATGCGGATGGCGACGGTGGTGACCGCCTGCGCCCTGTCGGCAGCCCCGCTCGTTCCTCAGGGCGTCGCACCGGCATACACCGAGACGTACAGACCCCAGTTCCACTTCACCCCGCAGAAGAACTGGATGAACGACCCCAACGGCCTCGTGTACTACAAGGGCGAATACCACCTCTTCTACCAGTACAACCCGAACGGCGACTCATGGGGCGACATGTCCTGGGGGCACGCGGTGAGCAAGGACCTCGTGCACTGGGAGGAGTTGCCGCTCGCCCTGTCGCACGACCACGAGGAGATGGTCTTCTCCGGCGGCGCCGTCGTCGACTGGAACAACACCTCCGGGTTCGGCACCAAGGAGAACCCGCCCATGGTGGCGATCTACACCAGTGCCTACAAGAACGGCGGCAAGCAGGCCCAGTCGCTCGCCTACAGCACCGACCGAGGCCGCACCTGGACCAAGTACCAGGGCAATCCCGTGATCGACATCGGCTCCGACAACTTCCGCGACCCCAAGGTGCAGTGGTACGCGCCGACCAAGAGCTGGCTGATGACGGTGTCTCTGTCCGCCGAGCACAAGGTGCGGTTCTACTCGTCCAAGAACCTCAAGGACTGGGAGCAGCAGAGCGAGTTCGGGCCGGCCGGTGCGACGGGTGGCGTGTGGGAGTGTCCGGACCTGTTCCCCCTCGCGGTCGACGGGGACCCGAAGAAGATCAAGTGGGTCCTGGTGGTCAACCTCAACCCCGGTGGCATCGCGGGTGGTTCGGCCGCCCAGTACTTCGTCGGAGACTTCGACGGCAAGAAGTTCACCCCCGAGGACAAGGGCACCTACACACCGCCCACGGGCGACGTCGTACAGGACTTCGAAGGCGCCGGCTTCGGGGACTGGACGGTGACCGGGACCGCGTTCGGCCGAGGGCCGGCGACCGGTCCGGTGGACGGCCAGGGAACCGTCTCGGGCTTCGACGGCAAGGGCCTCGCCAACAGCTTCCACGGCGGTGACGGCGCCACCGGCTCCCTCACCTCCCCCTCCTTCACCGTGACCAGCCCCTACCTGAACTTCACCATCGGTGGCGGGCGGCATCCGCACGAGGACGGTACCGTCCTGGAGAACACCCCGCCCGAGGGCACGCTCCTCGCCGACTTCGAGGGCGGCGGCTACGGCGACTGGACGGCGACCGGGGACGCCTTCGGCACGGCACCCGCCACCGGCACCCTCCCCGGCCAGCAACAGGTCTCCGGATACCTGGGCAACGGCCTGGTCAACACCTTCCGGAGCGGCGACTCCACCACCGGCACCCTCACCTCGCCCGAGTTCACCGTCGACAAGAAGCACATCAACTTCCTCGTCGGCGGCGGGAACCACCCGGCAGGCTCGGCCGGCCCCACCGCCGTCGAGCTGCTCGTGGACGGCCGGGTCGTGCGCAGCGCCACGGGGAAGAACTCCGAGGCGCTCAACTGGGCTTCGTGGGACGTCGGCGACCTGGCCGGCAAGAAGGCGCGGATCAGGATCGTCGACGACAACACCGGCGGCTGGGGCCATGTCAACGCCGACCACATCGTCATGTCCGACACCCCGGCTCAGCGCGTCTCCCAGGAGACGTCCGTCAATCTGATCGTCGAGGGCAAGGTCGTCCGCAGTGTGACCGGCACCGACAGCGAGACCCTGGACTGGGCGTCCTTCGACATGCGCCCGTACGTCGGCAAGAAGGCGCAGATCCGGATCCTCGACATGAACACCGGCGGCTGGGGCCACGTGCTGGCCGACCGGTTCACCACCGCGGACAGACCCGCCGAGTCCGCTCTGCGGCGCGCCGGCTGGGCCGACTACGGCAAGGACTATTACGCGGCCGTGTCCTGGGAGAACGTGCCGGGCGGCAAGCGCTACATGATCGGCTGGATGAACAACTGGGACTACGGCGGGTCCGTCCCCACCTCCCCGTGGCGCGGCGTGCAGAGCGTCCCGAGGGAGATGGCCCTGCGTACCGTCGACGGCCGGATCCGGCTCACCAGCAAGCCGGTGGGCAGCCTGGAGTACCTCCGGCAGAAGGATCCGGCGACGGCGTCCGGTGTCACCGTCGAGAGCACCTCGAAGTCCCTGACCGGCCTCGGGGCCGAGGGCAAGGCGCTCGACATCGAGGCGACCTTCTCCCTCGAGGACGCGGATCGCTTTGGACTCAAGGTGCGCACCGGCGCGGGCGGCGAGGAGACCGTCATCGGCTACGACACCGCCGCCCAGGAGCTGTACGTCGACCGCAGCCGATCCGGCGCCGGGGACTTCGGCAGCGCGTTCCCCGGCGTGCAGACAGCACCCCTGAAGGCCGAGAACGGCAAGGTCAGGCTGCGGATCCTCGTCGACTGGTCGTCCGTGGAGGTCTTCGGCGGACGCGGCGAGTCCGTGATCACCGACCAGATCTTCCCCGACCCCTCCAGCACCGGTGTCCAGGTGTTCGCCGAAGGAGGCAGCGCCACCCTCGACGGCCTCCGTGCGTGGCGGCTGAAGTCCATCTGGCGGTGACGAGCCGTCTCCCCGTGAAAACCGGGAGGCGCCACACGGGCACCTCCCGGCCGGAGCCGAACGCGGCGGCCACCACCACGTCCCGCTCCTCCTGGCGATGGGCCCGCCGGCCGACGCCCGTCAGGGACGCGTGTCCAGTGGATCGAGGAACGTCAGTACGGAGGCGTCCTCCTCGATCAGCGGAGTGAGCGCGGCGTTGAACGGGCCGCCGTACGGGGCGTTCAGGTGTACCTGGAAGGCGTCCTCGTCCCGGTAGACCTCGAAGATCCAGTAGCCGCGGGGGTCGGCCGCCTTGGTGTAGACGTCGAACGTCACGTTGCCTTCCTCCTCGCGCACCTTCAGGGCGTACTCCTGGATCAAGCGGGCGACCTCGTCCTCCGCTCCCTCTCGGGCGGTGAATTCGGCGAGCAGGGTCTTCGTCATGGTCTTCCGTCCTCGTCCGTGGGGTTCAGTGCGTGCGGTTCAGTGGGTGGAGTCGAGATGCCGGACCGCGCGGGCGCCCGGCGTGGGCTGCGGCAACTGGTCCCGCCAGGGCGGGTTCGGGCCGGCGACCGAGCAGGTCAGGGAGGCGACCCGCACGGCGAACAGGCAGGCCGCCTCGACGTCGGCGAGGCGCAGGTCCGTCAGTCTGCCGCCGAGGAGTCCGCGGGTGGCGAGGTGGTGCAGCAGGCCTGCCGTGAAGGAGTCCCCCGCACCGACCGTGTCGACGACCGGCGTCGCCACCGCCGGCACCCGCACGCGCTCCCCGTCGAGTGAGGCCAGGGCTCCTGCCGCGCCGCGCGTGATCACCACGAGCCGCGCTCCCGCCGCATGCCAGGTGTCGCACGCCTGCTCGGGCGGTGTTCCGGGCAGGAGGAGCTCCAGATCGTCCTCGCTCAGCCGCAGCACGTCCGCGAGGCCGCACCAGTGCGCCAGCCGGGCGCGGTAGACCTCGGGACGCACCAGGAGTGGGCGGACATTGGGGTCGATGCTGATGGTGGCCCTCGGGGCGGCCGCCGCCAGGAAGTCCTCGACCACCGCCGCTCCCGGCTCCCTGACCAGGGCCAGTGAACCGGTGTGCACGCAGGCGGTGCCGGCCAGGTCCACCCCGGCCAGTTCCGCGGTCGTCCACTGCCAGTCGGCGGTGGCCTGGGCGTGGAAGGAGAACGCGGCCTGGCCCTCGGCGTCCAGTTCGGCGACGGCGAGCGTGCTGGGCTCGGCGGCCTCGACGGCGTGCGAGAGGTCCACGCCGGAAGCCGCGAGGTGGGCCCGGAAGAGGCGGCCGAACACGTCGCCGGACAGCCGCGCGAGGAAGCGGGCGGGGGTGCCCAGGCGGGCCAGGGCCACCGCCGTGTTGGCCGGCCCGCCGCCCGGCAGGACGCGCAGGGCGAGTTCGTTCGGGGCAGGTGCGGGCTCGGTGAACGCGTCGGCGACGCATTCTCCGAGGACGGTGATCCGGCTCATGGGCTGCTCTTCTCTGGGACGCGCGGAGCGGAAACGGTCATGACCCGGGCACGCCGGTGTGCGCCTTCGGGGCGGGGCGGCCGCCGAGGGGCGTTGCCGATTTGTGACGAGTGCAAGGCATTGACGTTGCCGGTGAGCGGAGTCCATCATCCTCGCCAAGCAGTGTCAACGATGACATCGGTCATCGTTGACATCGCGGGACGGCAGGCCCCGCTGCCGACCACCCGCCCGACATCCCGCTGGAGTCGTTCATGTCACGCACCTCTCGTCTGCCCTCCTCTCTGCTCCGAGCCGCCGCGTGCACGGGCATCGCGGCCCTGACCCTGACCGCCTGTGGATCCGGATCGGGATCGGGCAGCGCGAGCACCGGCTCGGGCGAGGCCAAGGTCGGCCTGATCACCAAGACGGACACCAACCCGTTCTTCGTCAAGATGAAGGAGGGCGCGGAGAAGACCGCGAAGGCCGAGGGCGTCCAGCTCATGACCGCCGCGGGCAAGTTCGACGGTGACAACGCCGGGCAGGTCACCGCGATCGAGAACATGGTCGCCGCCGGTGTGAAGGGCATCCTGATCACCCCGAGCGACTCGAAGGCGATCGTGCCCGCGATCGAGAAGGCCAAGGCCAAGGGTGTCCTGGTCATCGCCCTGGACACCCCGACCGAGCCGCAGAGCGCGGTCGACGCCCTCTTCGCCACCGACAACCTCAAGGCCGGTGAGCTGATCGGCGAGTACGCCAAGGCCGCGATGAAGGGCAAGACCGCGAAGATAGCCGCCCTCGACCTCGCGCCGGGTGTGTCCGTAGGCGTCCAGCGGCACAACGGCTTCCTCAAGGGCTTCGGCGCCACCGACAAGGACGTCGCCTGTGCTCAGGACACCGGCGGCGACCAGTCCAAGGGCCAGACGGCGATGGAGAACTGCCTCCAGAAGGAACCCGGCATCAACGTCGTCTACACCATCAACGAGCCCGCGGCGCTGGGCGCGTACACCGCGCTCAAGGCCAAGGGCCGGGAGAAGGACGTCCTGATCGTCTCCGTCGACGGCGGCTGCACCGGCACCCGGGCGGTCAAGGACGGCAAGATCGCCGCGACCTCGCAGCAGTACCCGCTGAAGATGGCCGCCGAGGGCGTCAAGGCCGTCGTGACGTACGCCAAGGACGGCAAGAAGGCGTCGGGTTACACCGACACCGGGGTCACTCTGATCACCGACAAGGCGCAGGACGGGGTCGCTTCGAAGGACACCGCCTACGGCCTGGACAACTGCTGGGGCTGAGCCGCCGGCTCCCGCTGCCACCGTCCGACACCCCTCAGCGGGGCGGCCGCCCCCTCCTCCCCGAACCGGGACGGCCGCCTCCTCGTCCTCCTGCCGCCCTGAAGGGACGGACAAGGACTTCTGTCTTCCGACAAGGACCTCGCATGACTGCCACGTCCACGCCACCCTCCACGTCCACCCCGTACGCCGATCTCAAAGCGCCGACCACGGTCCGCAGGCTGCTCACCCAACCGACCACCGGCCCGCTGATCGCCCTCCTGCTGGCCTGTGTCTTCTTCACCGTCTCGACCGATCAGTTCCTCACCGGCGGGAACTTCTCGCTGATCGTCCAGCAGGTCATGGTCGTCGGCACGCTGGCCATCGGCCAGACGCTCATCATCCTCACCGCGGGCATCGACCTGTCCTGCGGAGCGGTGATGGCGTTCGGCAGCATCGTCATCGCGAAGATGGCCGCCGAGGGTTCCCTGCCGCCGCTCGCCGCGATCGCGCTGGGCCTGGTCGTCTGCGGCGGCTTCGGGATGCTCAACGGGGCCCTGGTGCAGAAGGTCCCGCTGCCGCCGTTCATCGTCACCCTCGGCATGCTCAACGTGGCGTTCGCGCTGACGCACATCTACTCCGAGGAGCAGACGGTCAGCAACCTGCCCGGCCCGCTGACGGCCCTCGGGCAGACCTTCCCGCTGGGCAGGACCGACATCACCTACGGCTCGCTGGTCACGATCGCCCTGTTCCTCCTGCTCGCCTACGCGCTGAGCAGCACCGGCTGGGGCCGCCACGTCTACGCACTGGGCAACAGCCCGGAAGCGGCGCGGCTGAACGGCATCCGCACCTCCCGGCTGACCATCGGCGTCTACACCGTGGCCGGTCTCCTCTACGGCGTCGCCGCCCTGCTGCTCATCTCCCGTACCGGAGTGGGCGATCCGCAGGCCGGGCAGACCGACAACCTCGACAGCATCACCGCCGTGGTGCTCGGCGGCACCAGCCTCTTCGGCGGACGCGGCTCGGTCCTGGGCACGTTCATCGGCGTCCTCATCGTCGGCGTCTTCCGTAACGGGCTCCAGCTGATGGGCGTCGCCTCGATCTACCAGACCCTGATCACCGGGGTCCTGGTGATCCTCGCGGTGACCGTCGACCAGATCTCCCGGAGGAAGGCCCGATGACCACGACCACCACCCAGACCCCCGTGCTGCAGGCCCGCGGTCTCGTCAAGCGCTACGGCCAGGTCACCGCCATCGACGGCGCCGACTTCGACCTGCTGCCCGGCGAGGTCCTCGCCGTCATCGGCGACAACGGCGCCGGCAAGACCAGCCTCATCAAGGCCCTCACCGGCGCGGTGGTGCCGGACGAGGGGGAGATTCGCCTGAACGGCGAGCCGATCCAGTTCTCCGGCCCGCAGAGCGCACGCGCCCACGGCATCGAGACGGTGTACCAGGACCTCGCCGTGGCGGCGTCCATGGACATCGCCTCGAACATGTTCCTCGGCCGCGAGCTGCGCCGCCCGGGCGTCCTCGGCAGTGCCTTCCGCATGCTCGACAAGAAGCGCATGCGCCAGGAGGCCGCCGAGCACATGGCGGATCTGAAGATCGGCCTGCGCTCGCTGACCCAGGCCGTCGAGACCCTCTCCGGCGGACAGCGGCAGGCCGTCGCGGTGGCCCGCGCGGTCGCCTGGGCCCGCAGCGTCGTCGTCATGGACGAACCCACCGCCGCCCTCGGCGTCAAGGAGTCCGGCCAGGTCCTCGACCTGATCCGCCGTGTTCGCGACAAGGGCATGCCGGTCGTCCTCATCAGCCACAACATGCCGCACGTCTTCGAGATCGCCGACCGGATCCACGTCCACCGGCTGGGCCGGCGCGCTGCCGTGATCAAGCCGTCCGACTACTCCATGGCGGAAGTCGTGGCCATCATGACGGGTGCCCTCACCGTCGACGAGGCCGGAGATACTGTCGTAGCGGATTCCGAGGCCGCGAAGGCCGCCGGAGTACAGGCCACCTGACAGCGCAACCCCGCTCCCGCATGTTCCGGCCGAGGCCGCGGCCCGGAACCGGGAGCATCCAGGAGACGGTTTACTCCATGGCAGCGAGCCGCCGACCCACCTTGGCCGATGTCGCCCGAGAAGTGGGTGTCAGCGCCAAGACGGTCTCCCGCGTCCTCAACGAGGACGGGCCCGTATCGGCCCGGACGCGGGAGCAAGTGCTCGCCGCGGTGGCCGAGTTGGGCTTCCAGCCCAACCTCATGGCCCGCAACATCCGCGTCGGCGGTCCGGACACGACCATAGGGCTGGTCATCCCCGACCTGGCCAACCCCTTCTTCGGAGCCGTGGCCCGCGGGATCGAGGACACGGTCCGGGACCGCGGACTGACGCTGCTCATGGGCTCGTCCGCGGACGACCCCGAGCGCGAACGCGCCCTGACGGCGCAGTTCCTGGCACGGCGCGTCAGCATCCTGATCGTCGTGCCGTCCGTCGGCGCCGACCACTCCGACCTCAAGTCGCACCGTACGGCGGGGCTGCCCGTCGTCTTCCTCGACCGGCCCGGGGTCGGCCTGTCCACGGACAGCGTCGTCAGTTCCAACCGTGCGGGGGCGCAAGAGGGCGTCGCGCACCTGGTCGCCCACGGGCACCGCCGCATCGGGTTCGTCGGCGACCTGCCGGTCAAGCTGTACACCCGCCGCGAACGCCTCGCCGGATACCGGGCGGCCCTGCAGGAAGCCGAGATCCCCTACGACCGCTCCCTGGTCGTCAGCGCGCACGATCAGCAGGGGGCGGAGGCCGTGACGGCTCAACTCCTCGAACTGACCGATCCCCCCACGGCCCTGTTCGCCGGGAACAACATCATGGCGCTCGGCATCGTCGCCGAGCTCGCCCGCAGCAAACGCAAACACGTGGCCGTCGTGGCCTTCGACGACGTCTCCCTCGCCGAAGCGCTGGAACCGGCCCTGACGGTCGTCGCCCAGGACCCCGAGGAGATCGGCCGCAGCGCCGCGGCCACCGCCCTGGCCCGGCTCGACGGCGACCGCTCCCGGGCCCGCACGATCACCGTGCCCACCCGGCTGGTCGTCCGTGGGTCGGGAGAGCAACGCATCCGGGACGGCGGTCGCTGACGGTCCGGCCCCCGGGCGGTGGACGCCCGGGGGAAACAGCGGCTGACGGACCCGACCGGCACCTGGGAACCGAGGATGTGCGAGTCAGGAGGCTGATCTGCGAGTTCGGGTACTGTACGGCCGTGGGAGAACGGGCGACCATCGGCGATGTCGCGGCCCGGGCCGGGGTGGGCGTCGGCACGGTTTCGCGCGTCCTGAACGACAGCGGGAACGTCAGCGAGGACACCCGCGAGCGGGTGCTGCGGGTGATCCGGGATCTGGAGTACCGGCCCAACCGGCGCGCTCGCGCCCTGTCCACGGGACGCACCCAGAGCATCGCCGTCATCGCGCCCTTCGCCACCGAGCCGTCGGTCGTCGAGCGGCTGCGCGGCATCTCACACGTGCTGCACGGCAGCGACCACGACCTCACGCTGCTCGACGTGGCCACCCCGGATCAGCGCGATCAGCAGTACCGGGCGGTGGCGGCCGGCGACCGCTTCGACGGGCTGCTGGCGATCTCACTCGCTCCCACCGACGAAGAGGTGAAGCAGCTGGTCCGGGCCGGTCTGCCCACGGTGCTGCTGGACTGTGAGCACCCGGACCTGCCCCGTGTGGTGATCGACGACGTGCGCGGCGGCATGCTGGCGACGCGTCATCTGCTGCAACTCGGCCATCGTCGCATCGCCTTCATGGGCGACGTCGCCGACGACCGTTTCCGTTTCAGCGCGAGCGCCCGTCGCCGCGAAGGCTGCGAACGGGCGCTTCAGGCGTACGGCCTCGCGCTGGAGGAGCCGTACGTGCGGATCGGACCGCACGGCCGTGCCGTGGCGCATCGCCTCACCGACGAGTTGCTGGCCCTTCCGGAGCCCCCCAGCGCGATCGTCACCGCGTCCGACACCCGGGCGCTGGGGGTGATCGAAGCGGCGAGGTCGGCGGGCGTGAGGGTTCCTCAGGACCTGTCCGTGGTGGGCTACGACGACCTCGACGTGGCGGCCTACGTGGGGCTCACCACGGTACGCCAGCCCCTGCGGGCCAGCGGCGGGATCAGCGCGCGCCTGCTGCTGGAGCGCATCGGCCGGCCCCTTGGCGCCCCCGTCGAGGAGATGCTGGAACTGGAGCTCGTGCCCCGGCGTACGACGGTCGCCGCGGGAGCCTGATCCACGCTGCGCCGACCTCGCTGGATCGGTTCCAACGAGTTCCACAACGCGACACCGACCGCTGTTCGTACGTGTGCATCTTTACCTCTCAAGTTCACCGCTTTTTACGGTAATTGAGGTACTGTCAACCATGGAACCGGTTCCACATCTTCCATTCGTTCCCTCTTCCCCCCAAGGGTGACGTATGCACAGAGCAAGACGAGTGCTGCTCCGGCTGGCGACGGGTGCGGCAACCCTCGCGATGCTGACCGGCATCACCACTCCCGCTTCCGCCTCCCCCCACGACCCGTCCCGGACGGGCACACGGCAGTACACCGCTGACGACGACTACACAGCCGTCTGGTCCCGCGCGGACGCCCTGAAACTCCGGCAGGACAGGACCAACACCGCCCCTCGCGTGTCACCCGACTTCCCGGTGATGACCGACAAGGTGTGGGTGTGGGACACCTGGCCGCTCACCAAGCTCAACACCAAGACCGCCACCTACAAGGGCTGGCACGTCATCTTCTCGCTGACGGCCCCGCGCTCGGTGCCGTTCGGCGACCGGCACTGGTACGCGAAGATCGGCTACTTCTACTCGCGTGACGCCAAGAGCTGGAAGTACGGCGGCGACCTGTTCCCGGCCGGCACCTCGTTCGGCTCACGTGAGTGGGCCGGCTCGACGGCGCTCATCGGCGACAAGGTGCACTCCTTCTACACCGCCTCCGGGCACGACAACGGCGGGGTCGACCCCAGCGACGCGCTGCAGCGTCTGGCGCAGGCGACCGGCAAGATCCACGCGGACAAGAACCGCGTGTGGTTCACCGGCTTCCGGGACCACCGCATCATCGCCCAGGCCGACGGCAAGCTATACCAGACCCTCGAACAGTCGCAACAAGGCCCGATCATCTACGCCTTCCGCGACCCGTTCGTCTTCCGCGACCCGCGAGACCGCAAGATCCACCTGCTGTTCGAGGGCAACACGGGCGGTACCGCGGGCACGTACCAGTGCACCGAGCGTGACATAGGTGACGTCCCGGCCGGCCACGAGGTGCCGAAGGACGCGAAGTACTACACGGGCAACATCGGGCTGGCCACGGCCGACGGCGCCGGCATGAAGAACTGGAAGCTCCAGCCCCCGCTCCTCTCGGCCAACTGCGTGAACCAGCAGACCGAGCGGCCGCACCTGATCATCCGCGGCGGCAAGTACTACCTGTTCACGATCAGCCACAAGTTCACGTTCGCGCCGGGGCTGAGCGGCTGGGACGGCCTCTACGGGTTCGTCGGCCCGGGGCTGCGCAGCGACTACCGGCCGCTCAACGGCAGCGCGCTGGTGCTGGGCAACCCCGAGGACGCCCCGACGCAGCAGTACTCGCACTACGTGATGCCCAACGGGCTGGTGGAGAGCTTCATCGACACGGTCCCGACGGCTGACGGCGGGACCCGCTTCGGCGGCACCCTCGCACGCACGCTCGTGCTGTCCCTGCACGGCGACAGGACGAGGCTGGCCGGTCAGTTGGACTACGGCTACATTCCATAGACCGCACCGAGCAGGTCGGGGGCGGCTGATCCGATCAGCCGCCCCCTTCCCGTACCGCCACCCGCAGGTCGGAAAAGGCTTTGAGCGCGGCCATGGCCCACTGCTACGGTCCGGGTCGGACCGTGAAGTCGCCGTAGGGAGGTGAGCCCCGTGAACGCAGTTACCCGTGGGTGCTCCCTCAACCCGTCACGGTCCGGCGGCTGACGTTCGGTGTCGCCAGGAGCGCCTGAGATCGAGGCACTCCTGGGAGGGAGACTCCGATGGACACAAAGCCTTACGCATCCCGCCTGAGCGAGAACGCGGTGACGGTCACTCGCGTCGCTGACAGGCAATGGCACGCACTGGAAGACGACCTGGTGGTCGGCCGCGGGCACGCGCTCCACCGGCCTGACGGGCGCTTGTTCGTCAGCATCGACGCCTGGCATGACGTCGCCTTCGACCGGCTCGCCGGAGTGATGGTCGCAAAACTGCCGGCGCCGCTGTACACGGTGGTCGACGAAGCGGACGCAGAGCTGACGGCCGGCTGGCGACGGGCCGGTTTCACGGTTCGGCGCCGCGAGTGGGAGTACGCCGTGCCGACCGACCCGCGGGTCACCGGGCTGGAAGAGGTCGCGCCGCCTTCGGGCGTGACGATCGTGCCCGCCGGTCAGGTGGACGAGGGTCAGCTGCGGGAGGTGGACCGCGCGATCCGGGACGAGGTCGAGGCGACGGCCGGGTGGTGGCAGTCCATGCCCGCGGAGGTGATGCCCCGCACCGAGGGTGACACCGTCGTCGACCCGACGAAGTACGCGGTGGCCGCGGCGCCTGACCGCTACCTGGGGCTGATCCGGGTGGTGACGGCGATCCGGCCGCGCATCGGGCTGGTCGCGGTCCGGGCCGGCGAACAGCGCCGTGGCGTGGCGCGGGCCCTGCTGGCCCACGCGCTCATCACGGCACACCGCTCCGGGTTCCCCACGGCCTGGACCGAGGTCCACGAGTCCAACCACGCGGCCACGGCATTGTTCGAGGGCGTCGGCGCGCGGCCGGTCAGCAGCAACCTGGAGCTGGTGCGATGACGAAGAACAAGAACGTCGTCGAGGTCGAGGGCAGGGTCGTCGAGTGCCTGCGCAGCGCCATGTTCACCGTGGAGCTGGAGAACGGCCACCAGGTGCTCGCGCACATCAGCGGGAAGATCCGCAAGAACTACATCAAGATCATGCTTGAGGACCGGGTGCTGGTGGAGCTCCCGCCGTACGACCTGACGCGCGGTCGGATCGTGTTCCGGTACCGGAACTAGGGCATTTTCCGAGGCGGTTGACGCATCGCTCGACCGTGTCGCGTTGTTCCCGCGTCGGGTTCGCCGGTCGGGGCCCCCTTTCGGGGGTCCCAACCCCTCAGGACCAGCTCACTAGCTCATCCTCCCCAGAACCTCCCGCATCCGCCGGACGTCCCGGATCCGCTGCTCGTACGTCGCCCCGAGCGCCAGCAGCAGGAGGCCGGCCAGGGCGGGAGGCGCCCAGCGGGGGAGGGCCCCCGTCACCTGGACGACGTACGGGGCCAGTTCGTGCAGGGTCACCAGGGACAGCACCCAGCCGCCGAGCACCAGCGGTGCCCGCAGCCGGTGCCGGGCGCCCAGCAGGGTGACCAGCAGCGCGGCGACGCCCAGCAGCAGCGGACGGGTCCACCGCGGGTCGGCCCAGGCCGCGACCAGGCTCGGCAGCAGGGTCGCGGCGAGCCCGGGGCCGTACGCCGTCCAGGAGGACACCCGCGGGTCGCGGCGCCGCCGGAGCGCTCCGACGAGCAGCGCCGGGACGGTCACGGGGAGGGTGTAGGCCTCCGGTGTGCCGACGTCCCAGGCGGCCAGGCGGACCCAGGCGGCCAGTACGAACAGGGCCGTGGCCGCGTAGCCGACGGAACGGCGCTCGGCGCGCAGGGCCGTGCCCGCGGCGATCACCCCGCACAGGCCCAGCACCAGCGCGAGCAACGGCGGGTCGGTGACGGCGAGAGCCGTGGCGACCAGCCCGACGGCCGCGCCCGTGGCCTCGACCGGCACCGTCGTCCGGGACGCGCCGAGACGCGCCGCCAGCAGGGCGGCAGCGGCGGGGACCACCAGGAGCAGCAGGGCGGTGCGGGCCGGCGGCCAGTCGGCGGCGGCACCGGACGCCGAGGCCAGCGCGGCGGCGTGGACGAGAGCGGCCGGAGCCGTGAAGGGCGAGACGCCCGCCCGCCAGGAGGCCGCGGCGAACAGCACCGTCAGCCCGGACAGCACGACGAGCGTCGCGGACTGGGAGGCGAGGGAGACCAGGGTGAGGCTGACAGCCGTGACCAGGGCGAGGACCAGAGCCGTGACCCGTGCCGCCGACACCGTGACCCGGCACGCGTACAGCGCCGCCGCCGTCACGACACCCAGGACCAGCATCCCCGCGACATAGGGAACCTGGAGGACCGCCGGAAGCGTCAGGACCGCTGCCCACAGCAGGGCCGGCGCACCCAGCCGGGCCCGCGCACGCCACGGCTCCGCGCGGACCGCCAGGGCCACCACGGCGGCGACCGCCACCAGCACGAGGGGAGCCATGGCCGCGTCGGGCGGCCAGGGCACGTCCACGGTCACCGCGGCACGGGCGTCGGCGGGAGCACCGCTCCACACCCGGCCGAGCAGGCCGGCCGGGCCCAGCACCACCACGGCGACGACCGGCAGGGCCCACAGCACGGCCAGCGCCTGCACGGCACCGGAGGCCCAGGCGAAGCCCAGCCGTATCGCGTCCGGCAGCCGCTCCACCCGCACCACCGCCAACAGGGCGATGCCGACCAGCAGATGGGCCGGAACCACCCACTGCGACGGCACCGCGAAACGTGCCACCCCGCCGAGCGCACCCACCACGAGCAGCCCGGACGTGATCGCGAGGCCGAGGGCCTGCCCGGTGCCCGGCCCGCGCCGGGCCGCACCCAGGGCGATCGCAGCGGCGAGCAGGAGCAGAGCCCCGGCACGGAAGGCGTCCCCCGGACCGTCGGCCGTCAGGGACAGCCAGCCGGAACCCAGCACGCCCCAGCCACCGATGCCGTACGCGCCCACCACCGCGGTGACCCGCACCGCCCCGGCAGGCGACCGCACCGCCGCCACCGCGTCGAGCCCGGCCGTCACCAGCAGCGCGGCCGTGATCAGGTACGGGCTCGCGTCGGCGGCCAGAGTCCACAGCAGCAGCGGGAACTGGGCCGCCGCCAGAGCGCAGGGCAGGGGCAGACGCAGCGCGGACGTGGCAGGCAGCAGGCCGTACGCCGACCAGGCCGCCGCGAGCACCGCCGTGGCGGCGGCCGCGTACCCGGTGCCGTCCGTGCCGGACAGGGCCGCCGCGTGCAGCGCGTAGGCGTCCAGGACGGTCAGGGCGAGCCCGAGACCCGCCACGGACTCGGCCGTCGACCGCAGGCCCCGCTTCAGCAGGGCCACGGGCGCCGCGAGCGTGGCCAGCGTGACCGCGCCGAGCACCAGCGCCCGGCCCGCGATCCCCAGGTGCCCCCAGCTGACCAAGGTGAACACGGCGGCCGCGAGCGTGAGCAGCACACCCCCGAGGATCAGGAGCAGATTCTGGACGCTGGGCGCGGCCGTCTCCGGACGGGGCGGTGCGGCGGCAGGCGGCCGGGCCGACGCGTGGGCACGCGACTGCTCCGGCTGGTGCAGGGCCGCCACCAGCCAGGCGCGACGGGTCAGCAACTGGGCGCGGCGGGCGTCCAGTTGCCACAGTTCGGCATCGAGGAGCCGCAGTTCCTCGGCCGGGGGCGGAAGGTGGGTCATGCTCCGCAGTGTGGCCCGCGTCACCTCGCAAGGCATGAGCGCGGATACTCAGGCGCGTACTCAGACCGTCCACGCCGTGACCGGGCAGACTCCCGGCATGGACTGGAACCGTTACCGCTTCCGCAGCCTGTGGGTCCTGCCCGCGCCCCCCGGCGCCGTGTACGACGTGCTGGAACGCCCCGAGGACTACCCGCACTGGTGGCCCCAGGTGCGCGAGGTGACCCGGCTCGACGACACCACCGGAGTGTTCCGCATCCGCTCCGTGGTGCCGTACGACATGACCTTCACGGCACGGGAGGTGCGGCGGGACCGGGCGGCCGGGGTGCTGGAGACCTCCCTGTCCGGGGACATCGAGGGCCGGGCCCGCTGGACGGTCGTGCCGCGGGGGACGGGCACACTCGCCCGGTACGACCAGACCGTCACCGTGCACAAGCCGCTGCTGCGGCGGCTCGCCGTGCCGGGACGGCCCGTCTTCCGCGCCAACCACGCGCTGATGATGCGGTCCGGGCGGCGCGGACTCCTCAGGCACCTCCGAGCGGTTTGAAGGAAACGCGCCCGGGCCTGTATGGTTCAGTGCGTTCCCGGGCGATTAGCTCAGTGGGAGAGCGCTTCGTTCACACCGAAGAGGTCACTGGTTCGAACCCAGTATCGCCCACCGGAAACAGCCGGTCCGTCACAGACGGACCGGTTTTTTCATGCCCTCGCCAGCCCTGACCAGGTGTTCAGGCCGCCGCCGGCAGTTCCGGACGCAGCGGCCAGGCCGGGTCGACCGCCTCGTCCACCCCGCTGCGCGCGAACCACGCCTGCAACCCCCGTGCCTGTGCCGCGTGCCACACCGCCTGGAGGGTGTGCAGCTCGCCCGGGGCGAGCCGCTCCAGCCGGGACGCGAACCGGCGGCCCACCGCCCGGGTGACCTCCAGTGCCGCCACGGCGTCGGCCGCCGCGTCGTGCGCGCCCTCCAGGTCGACGCCGTAGTGCGCGCACAGGTCGGTGAGCGTGCGACGGCCCTTGCGGTAGCGGTCCAGGTGCTTGTCCAGCACCCGCGGGTCGAGCACCGACAGCGGCGCCGACTCGAACCAGCGGCCGAGCGCCGAGGCGCGGTGCCGGCGCAACTCCCGGTCCAGCAGGGTCAGATCGAACGGCGCGTTCATCACCACGACCGGCCGCCCGGCGCGCGCCTGCTCGGCCAGCGCCTGCGCTATCTCGTACATCACCGGCGCCGGCCACCGGCCGTTGCGCTGGAGGTGCTCCTCCGTCAGTCCGTGCACCGCCGTCGCCTCGGCGGGCACCGGCACCCCCGGGTTCACCAGCCACCGGCTCACCCGCGGCCGGATGCCCGGGGCATCCTGGACGACGACGGCGGCCGACACGATCCGGTCGGTCTCGACGTCCACGCCCGTCGTCTCCGTGTCGAAGGCGGCCAGCGGCCCCTCGTACCAGCACGTCGTCATAGAGCACACAACCCCTCGTTCACCTTCGGCAGTTGACGTCCCGTCCGCTGCCCGATCCGGTGATACCCGGGCTGTTTGCGCCGTACGCCGGAAGGAGACAACAGGAGTACGGGTCGACGCAGTTCAGCGGCCCACAGCGGGGAAACACTTGTTCTGGAAGGCTGTTGGCCATGGCCATAGCGCAGCCCGAACGGGGCGGGCTGCTGCCCGAGCGCACGGCTCCCTCGCGCGGCACTCTCGCCACCACCGCCTGCATGGAGACCTTGCAGGTCGGCTATCTCCACGCCGTCGCGGCGGCCGCCGGCTGCTCGCTGTCCCAGCCCTTTCCCGACAACGGCATCGACTGGCACGTCAGCCACAGCGCCCCCGGCCACACGGTCGACGACGAGGTCACCATCAAGGTGCAGCTCAAAGCCACCTACCAGGTGCCGCCCCACCCCCCGGGCCGCACCTTCTCCTTCACCCTCGACAACGACCACCTGGCGAAGCTCGCCCGCACCCCCGTGTCGGTGCACAAGATCCTCGTCGTGATGCTGGTGCCGCGCTCCCAGGACGACTGGCTGCGGGCCGGCCACGACCGGCTCGACCTCAGGCACTGCTGCTACTGGACCAACCTCGCCGGACAGCCGATCACCGGCCGCCGCCGCACCACCGTGCGCATACCGACCTCACGCATCTTCGACGACCGGGCCCTGTGCGAGATCATGACGAGGGTCGGGACGGGAGGGAAACCGTGACGCACCGCCCGACCGAGGAGCCCCGCAGGCCGGTCCGGCCGCACCCCGTCGACACAGCGGGACGCACCGGTCACCCGCCCGAGCCCGCCGACGTCGACCCGGCCGTGCTGGGCGCCCTGCTGCGCCGGCACGGCTGGCAGCGACGCGGCGGCGCCCCCGGCCGCTACGGCCGCTGGACCCCGCCCGGCCCCGGCGCCGGCGGCACCAGTCTCCTGGTCCCCGAGAGCCGCGCCTTCCCCGACAGCGACGACCTGCTCGCGGAGGCCCTGCTCGCGCTGTCCCGCAGCGGCGCGCCCTCCGCCCGCGAGGTCCTGGTCTCCCTCACCGTGCCCAGCGACGAGATCCGCTGGTGGCACGACGTCCCCGCCGGGCCCGCCGGCACCGCGTCCTGGACCGTCGAGGACCGGCTGCGCGGCGCCGCCCGACGGATGCTGCTCGCCGCGGCCCTCGCCACCCGAGCGCGGGCCGGCTACCACGGCGCCCGCCACCGGCGCTCCGCCGCAGCGGCCCTGGCCGACGTCCTCGTCGGCTCCGCGACCGACGGCCGGCTCACCGCTTTCGTGCCCGTCGCGGGCGGACGCCCCCTGGCCGTACGCCTCCACCAGGCCCTCTTCGCGGCCCGGGAGGCCATCGACTACCAGCGGGCCACCGGCGGCATGGACGCCTTCGACGCGGCCGTCGAGGCCGGGGTGAGCCACGAGCTCACCGAGGCGCTCGTGGCCCTCGTCCGGGGCACCGAGGGCGCCCGGATCGCCGTCGCGTGGGCCCCGGCGGCCGGTGTGCCCGAGGGCTGCGCGCCCTCCGCCGAGCCCGTCGAGTTCTCACCCGGCGATCTGACCGTGCTGCGCGAGGCGGGCGCCCGCTACCTGCGCGAGGAGCCCGCCGTCCCGGTGCGGATCACGGGAGCGGTGGTCCGGCTGCGCCGGTCCGGGCCGCGCGGCGACGGCACCGTACGCCTGCGCGTGCTGGCCGGGGCCGACGTGCCGAACGTCCGGATCACCCTCGACGAGGAGGGCTACCGCATCGCCGGCCACGCCCACCTCGTCGGACTCCCGGTGCGGGTGCAGGGGCGGCTGGAGAGCCGGGGCGGGTTCCGCCGCCTCACCGGCGCCCACGGCGTCGTCCCCGTACAGGTCGACGACGCCGAGCGGGACCGGCTGCTGAAGGAGCTCCACGAGAACCTGGACTTCTTCGAGGAGGCCTGCGGAGGGGAGTGCGGGGACTGATTTCGCGAAGGGTGGTGTCGGGTCGGTACGATCCTTACTCGTGCGCGCGCTCCGGTATGGCGCACGCAGCCCCCTTCAGTCAGGAGAGACCGGTGTCAGACGTCCGTGTGATCATCCAGCGCGATTCCGAGCGGGAAGAACGCGTGGTGACGACGGGCACTACGGCCGCCGAGCTCTTCGCGGGCGAGCGCTCCATCATCGCCGCGCGCGTCGCCGGCGAGCTCAAGGACCTGTCGTACGCCCTGTCCGACGGCGACGAGGTCGAGGGCGTCGAGATCTCCTCCGAGGACGGCCTCGACATCCTGCGCCACTCCACCGCTCACGTCATGGCGCAGGCCGTGCAGGAGCTCTTCCCCGAGGCCAAGCTGGGCATCGGCCCGCCGGTCAAGGACGGCTTCTACTACGACTTCGACGTCGAGAAGCCGTTCACGCCCGAGGATCTCAAGGCCATCGAGAAGAAGATGCAGGAGATCCAGAAGCGCGGGCAGCGCTTCTCCCGCCGCGTGGTCACCGACGAGGCCGCCCGCGAGGAGCTCGCCGGTGAGCCCTACAAGCTGGAGCTGATCGGCCTCAAGGGCTCCGCCTCCTCCGACGACGGTGCGGACGTCGAGGTCGGCGCCGGCGAGCTGACGATCTACGACAACCTCGACGCCAAGACCGGCGACCTGTGCTGGAAGGACCTCTGCCGGGGCCCCCACCTGCCGTCCACCCGCGCGATCCCGGCGTTCAAGCTCATGCGCAACGCGGCCGCCTACTGGCGCGGCAGCGAGAAGAACCCCATGCTCCAGCGCATCTACGGCACCGCCTGGCCCACCAAGGACGAGCTGAAGGCGCACCTGGAGTTCCTCGCCGAGGCCGAGAAGCGAGACCACCGCAAGCTGGGCAACGAGCTGGACCTGTTCTCCATCCCCGAGCAGATCGGCTCCGGCCTGGCCGTCTTCCACCCCAAGGGCGGCATCATCCGCCGGGTCATGGAGGACTACTCGCGCCGCCGCCACGAGGAGGAGGGCTACGAGTTCGTCTACACCCCGCACGCCACCAAGGGGAAGCTCTTCGAGACCTCGGGCCACCTGGACTGGTACGCCGACGGCATGTACCCGCCCATGCAGCTCGACGAGGGCGTGGACTACTACCTCAAGCCCATGAACTGCCCGATGCACAACCTGATCTTCGACGCGCGCGGCCGCTCCTACCGCGAACTGCCGCTGCGCCTGTTCGAGTTCGGGACCGTGTACCGCTACGAGAAGTCGGGCGTCGTGCACGGCCTGACCCGGGCCCGCGGCTTCACCCAGGACGACGCGCACATCTACTGCACCCGTGAGCAGATGTCCGAGGAGCTCGACAAGACGCTCACCTTCGTGCTGAACCTGCTGCGCGACTACGGCCTGACCGACTTCTACCTCGAGCTGTCCACCAAGGACCCGGAGAAGTTCGTCGGCTCCGACGAGGCCTGGGAGGAGGCGACCGAGACGCTGCGCCAGGTCGCCGAGAAGCAGGGCCTGCCCCTGGTGCCCGACCCGGGCGGCGCCGCCTTCTACGGCCCGAAGATCTCCGTCCAGGCCAAGGACGCCATCGGCCGCACCTGGCAGATGTCGACCATCCAGCTCGACTTCAACCTGCCGGAGCGCTTCGACCTGGAGTACACCGCCGCGGACGGCACCAAGACCCGCCCGGTCATGATCCACCGCGCGCTGTTCGGCTCCATCGAGCGCTTCTTCGCGGTGCTCCTGGAGCACTACGCGGGCGCCTTCCCGGCATGGCTGGCGCCGGTCCAGGCGATCGGCATCCCGATCGGCGACGCGCACGTGGAGTACCTGGAGAAGTTCGCCGCCGCGGCCCGGAAGAAGGGCCTGCGCGTCGACGTCGACTCCTCCTCCGACCGCATGCAGAAGAAGATCCGCAACGCCCAGAAGCAGAAGGTGCCCTTCATGGTCATCGCGGGCGACGAGGACATGTCCCACGAGTCCGTGTCGTTCCGCTACCGCGACGGCTCGCAGGAGAACGGCATCCCCTTCGACGAGGCCATCGCGAAGATCCAGAAGGTCGTCGAGGAGCGAGCCCAGGTCTGATCTCACGCGCTCGAGGCCCCCGGGGGATCCCGGGGGCCTTTGCCGCCCCCCCCAGCTCGACGCCATATGCTGCACAGCATGACGAGTGAGCCGGAGCAGCAGCTGGGAGTGGGGACGCAGGACGCGTTCCAGCGTCTGTGGACGCCCCATCGGATGGCCTACATCCAGGGCGAGAACAAGCCGACCGGCCCGGGCGCCGGCGACGGCTGCCCCTTCTGCTCCATCCCGGCCAAGTCCGACGAGGACGGGCTCGTCGTCCGCCGCGGCGAGCAGGTCTACGCGGTGCTCAACCTCTACCCGTACACCGGCGGGCACCTGATGACCGTGCCCTACCGGCACGTCGCCGACTACACCGACCTCACGGCGGGGGAGACCGCCGAGCTCGGCGAACTCACCAAGCAGGCGATGACGGCCCTGCGCGCGGCCTCCGGCGCGCACGGCTTCAACATCGGCATGAACCAGGGCACGGTCGCCGGTGCGGGCATCGCCGCGCACCTGCACCAGCACATCGTGCCGCGGTGGGGCGGCGACACCAACTTCATGCCGGTGGTGGGGCACACCCGGGTGCTGCCGCAGCTCCTGGCCGACACGAGGAAGATGCTGGCGGAGGCCTGGCCGGCCACCTGAGCCCGGCGGTCGCTGTCAGCCCGTCCGGCGCTTGAGGCGGAGGCCGTTCAGACCGGTGGGGACACGAGCCCCCACCGGCCGACGCCGGAGGCCTACGCGTCGTACACGTCCGCCTTCTTCGGCGCAGCCTCCTGCACGGCCCCGCTGAGCGCCGCCGACCTGGATCCGAACTTCTCCACGTCCACGCCGTTCTCCCGCAGCACCTTCAGCGCCGCCGCGTGCACCACCCGCAGCACCGGCGTGGCCGCCCGCAGCGCGTCGTCCGCCATGAACCGGTGCCGCCACGGCTGATCCGCCCACGCGTGCCGCAGGCCGAACGGCTCCGGCAGCGTCAGGGAGCCGCCGAGCCAGTTCAGCAGCGGCGGGTACCAGGTCAGGGGGGCGCGCGCGGCCAGCCGTACGACCTCGTCGGCGTCGATCAGGGGCATCTTCACCGTGCGGGTCTCCCAGAAGCGGAAAGCCTTCTGGACCTTCTTCTCCTTGGCCGCCGGCTTCTCGTTGAACAGGGAGTTGACCGGCCCCAGGGCGTGCCCGGTGACCTCGATGCGCAGCGTGTCGTGCAGCACGGTCACCGTGATCAGCATCGTGATCACCAGGTGGCCGTCCCACAGGGTCCACTGCACACCCAGGTAGTGCCGGTCGCCGCTGCCGAACTGCTGCTTGTTGCAGATGTCCTGTATGGCGTGCGTCCGGACCGTGTACGCGTCGACGTCCGTGCCGCTCGGCCGGGACACCTCCGTCGCCTTCTCGCCGATCGGCGTGACGACCCAGTGCGTGATGGACGGCTTGGGGAAGCCGCCGGTGTTGATGGACGTACGCTCCAGCATGCCCAGGCCGCCCTGGATCGCCACGATGACGTCCCAGCTGCGGAAGGGGTGGAACTCCTTGCCCGGCTCGGCGGAGACCAGCTCCTCGGCCAGCTGCCAGCTGCCCCACCGGGTGCCCATGCCGAGTATGCCCTTGGGGCCCGCGTAGAAGACCGAGTTGGACCGCTGCTCGGCGGCGAGGCGGGCCAGTTCCTTGCGGACCTGCTCGGCCGCGTCACCGGGATTGCCGGGGACGGCCTCGGGGATCTTGGCGCCCACCCCGCCGCCCGACAGCAGGCTCGACCAGCGATCCCGCAGGTCACGCGCGGTCCGCTCGCAGATCTGCTTGGCCCAGAACCAGCCGACGACCGGCATGATCACCGCCGCGCGTCCGTACAGCGCCCAGAAGCCGGTGAACGGCATGCGGATCACGAAGAGCACGGCCAGCGCGCCCATGGCGAGCAGCAGGGTCGTGGCGAGGGCACCGGCCCGTTTGTCCTCGCGCTTGGTCATGGTGGTGCGCAGCGTGAACACCAGCAGCCACACGAGGAAGCCCGGCAGGAACAGCAGCCCGCAGATCACCGTGATCGCCGAGAGCCAGTTGTCGCGGTCGCGGCGGATGCGGTGGGCCGCGAGACAGTGCTCCACGACGACCTGGGGCTCGATGCCGAAGGACTGGATGACCGGCTTGCGCCCGGCACCCAGCATCCGGTCGATCACCGCGCGGGAGAAGGCCTCGCCCAGCCGGGGGCGGAAGATCTTCGCCCAGGGGCGCGGCGGGGTCACCGTCGACTGGTGCCACTCGTTGTCGGCGGCCAGGATCTTGGTGACCTCGTCGTCCCGGTAGGCCGCCGCGGCGAGCGCGTAGGTCGCCGCCGTCTGGCCGCTCGCACCCGCCAGGGGCACCTGGGCCCCCGGGCTGAAGTCGAATCCGTCCGTCACTGCCGCCCCCATCGCTGCCGCATCCGCATCTGCGGCCTTCCCGACTTCCGCGCTGCGCACACCTGTTGATCAGGTCATCAGCGTATCCGTCCGCATCGGCGCACGGGGGCGGGCGCCCGTCAAGCCGCCCGCCCCCGCGGAGGGAAGCCTCCACAGGGGCACTTGGGGGCGCCCGGCGCCAACTACGAGGCCTTGCGCTCCTCTTCACGAACCCGGTCCGCCACCTGCTGCGGCATCGGCTCGTGCCGCGCGTACCGGCGGCTGAACCCGGCGGTGCCGTGCGCCATCGACCGCAGATCGATCGCGTAGCGGCCGATCTCGATCTCCGGCACCTCGGCCCGGATCAGGGTGCGTCCGCCGGGTGTCTGCTCGGTGCCGAGCACCCGGCCGCGCCGCCCCGACAGATCGCTCATCACGGCGCCCACGAACTCGTCGCCGACCAGCACCGACACCTCCGCCACCGGCTCCAGCAGATGAATCCTCGCGTCGGCCGCGGCCTCCCGCAGCGCGAGCGCGCCGGCCGTCTGGAAGGCGGCGTCGGAGGAGTCCACCGAGTGCGCCTTGCCGTCCAGCAGGGTCACCCGCACGTCGATGAGCGGGTACCCGGCCGCGACCCCCTTCGCCGCCTGGGCGCGTACGCCCTTCTCCACCGACGGGATGAACTGCCGAGGCACCGCGCCGCCCACCACCTTGTCGACGAACTCGATGCCGGACCCGCCGGGCAGCGGCTCCACCTCGATCTCGCAGATGGCGAACTGCCCGTGCCCGCCGGACTGTTTGACGTGCCTGCCCCGGCCGGCCGCCTTGCTCGCGAACGTCTCGCGCAGGGACACCCGGTGGGGCACGACGTCGACCTGGACGCCGTACCGGCTGCGCAGCCGCTCCAGGGCCACGTCCGCGTGCGCCTCGCCCAGGCACCACAGGACCACCTGGTGGGTGTCCTGGTTCTGCTCGAGCCGCATCGTCGGGTCCTCGGCCACCAGCCGGGCCAGGCCCTGGGACAGCTTGTCCTCGTCCGGTTTGCTGTGCGCCTGGATGGCCAGCGGCAGCAGCGGGTCGGGCATCTGCCAGGGCTCCATCAGCAGCGGGTCGTCCTTGGCGGACAGGGTGTCACCGGTCTCGGCGCGGCTCAGCTTGGCCACGCACGCCAGATCACCCGCGATCACGTGCGGCACCGGCCGCTGCTGCTTGCCGAACGGTGTGGACAGGGCGCCGATCCGCTCGTCGACGTCGTGGTCCTCGTGCCCGCGGTCGGCCAGCCCGTGCCCGGAGACGTGGACCGTCTGGTCGGCGCGCAGGGTGCCGGAGAACACACGGATCAGCGACAGCCGGCCCACGTACGGGTCCGAGGACGTCTTCACGACCTCCGCGACCAGCGGGGCGTCCGGGTCGCAGGGCTTGAGCTCGCGCGGCTTTCCGTCGATCGTCGTCACCCGCACGGTCTCGTGCTCCAGCGGCGTCGGGAAGCCCCGCGTGATCAGCTCCAACAGCTCCACGGTGCCGAGCCCCTGCCGGGCGCCCTCGCCCGCCGGAGCGGCGGCCAGGACCGGGAAGAAGGCCCCGCGGGCGACGGCACGCTCCAGGTCCTCGATGAGCGTGGCGACCTCGATCGGCTCACCGCCCAGGTAGCGGTCCATGAGGGTCTCGTCCTCGCTCTCCGCGATGATCCCCTCGATGAGCCGGTTGCGGGCCTCCTCGATGAGCGGCAGCTGGTCCTCGCCCGGCTCGGACTCCTTGCGCTCGCCGGCCGAGTAGTCGAACAGCTTCTGCGACAGCAGCCCGATCAGCCCGGTCACGGGAGCGTGCCCGTCGGGGGCCTGGGGGCCGCGCAGCGGCAGGTAGAGCGGCAGGACCGCGTCGGGATCGTCCGCGCCGAAGGCCTCCGCGCAGGTGCGGGTCATCTCCTCGAAGTCGGAGCGGGCCGACTCCAGGTGCGTGACGACGATGGCCCGGGGCATGCCCACGGCCGCGCACTCCTCCCACACCACGCGGGTCGAGCCGTCCACGCCGTCCGAGGCCGACACGACGAAGAGGGCCGCGTCCGCCGCGCGCAGACCGGCCCTGAGCTCACCGACGAAGTCGGCGTATCCGGGGGTGTCGAGAAGGTTGACCTTGATGCCGTCCCACTCGACGGGCACCAGGGAGAGCTGTACCGAGCGCTGCTGCCGGTGCTCGATCTCGTCGTAGTCGGAGAGGGTGCCGCCGTCCTCCACGCGGCCCGCCCGGTTCACCGCCCCCGCCGTCAGCGCGAGGGCCTCCACCAAGGTGGTCTTGCCCGATCCGGAGTGGCCGACCAGCACCACATTCCGTACGGACTGGGGGTGGTCGGCCGCCTGTGCCCTGCCGGCGGCCCCAGGGTGTGTCTGTGCCTTGTCGCCCATGATCCTGCCTCCCGTGCACGGTGAGGTCACTGTGGGCGCGGACACGCGGGACCCGCGTCGCGTGCGGTGCGGCTCCGGCGACGCCCGCGGTCATTCGACCTTCCCACTGTCGTCACGGGGCGTCCATACGAACGACGTGATCCCACCGCCCACCAGGGGCGCACGGGTTCCCCCGAAAGGGGTCCGGGTGCCCGCACCTCGACCACGCGCGCGCGTGACTACGATGGGCCAGCCGGTGGCCAGCAGGGGCCAGACGGCGACACCGACCCTCGGGAAGGCCATGCTGAACAAGTACGCGCGTGCATTCTTCACGCGTGTCCTCACACCGTTCGCCGCGTTTCTGATCCGCCTGGGCGTGAGCCCCGACACCGTCACGCTCATCGGCACCGCCGGTGTGGTCGCGGGCGCGCTGGTCTTCTACCCCATGGGCGAGTTCTTCTGGGGCACGGTCGTGATCACGCTCTTCGTGTTCTCCGACCTCGTCGACGGCAACATGGCCCGCCAGCTCGGCCGCTCCAGCCGCTGGGGCGCCTTCCTGGACTCCACGCTCGACCGGGTCGCCGACGGCGCGATCTTCGGCGGCTTCATCCTGTGGTACGCGGGCGGGGGCGACGACCTCGTGCTCTGCGCGGTCTCGATCTTCTGCCTGGCCAGCGGGCAGGTGGTGTCGTACACCAAGGCACGGGGCGAGTCGATCGGGCTGCCGGTGGCGGTCAACGGGCTCGTCGAGCGCGCCGAGCGGCTGGTGATCTCCCTGGTCGCGGCCGGACTGGCGGGCCTGCACGCGTTCGGCGTGCCGGGCATCCAGTACCTGCTGCCCGTCGCCCTGTGGATCGTCGCCGTGGGCAGCCTCGTCACACTGATCCAGCGGGTCGTCACCGTCCGCCGGGAGTCCGCCGAGGCCGAGCAGGCGGCCGCCGCCGCGCAGGACGACGAGGGCGAGCAGCACAACGCCTCGCACGGGAGCGAGGCCGCCACGTGAGCGCCCAGGACCGGCTGACGGACGCGCTGTACGGCCTCGGCTGGAGCACGGTGAAGAAGCTCCCCGAGCCGGCCGCCGTACGGCTCGGGCGCACCATCGCCGACGCCGCCTGGAAGCAGCGCGGCAAGGGCGTGCTGCGCCTGGAGAGCAACTACGCGCGCGTGGTGCCCGGCGCGAGCCCCGAGCGCCTCGCCGAGCTGTCCCGCGCGGGCATGCGCTCCTACCTGCGCTACTGGATGGAGTCCTTCCGCCTCCCCGCCTGGAGCGCGGAGCGGATCGCGGACGGCTTCACCGCCAAGGACCTGCACCACCTCACCGAGGGCATGGACGCGGGCAGGGGCGTGATCCTCGCCCTGCCGCACCTGGCCAACTGGGACCTCGCGGGCGCCTGGGTCACCACCAAGCTGGGCATCCCCTTCACCACGGTCGCCGAGCGCCTGAAGCCCGAGACGCTCTACGACCGGTTCGTCGCCTACCGCGAGGGCCTCGGCATGGAGGTCCTGCCGCACAGCGGCGGCACCGCCTTCGGCACCCTGGCCCGGCGGCTGCGCGACGGCGGCCTGGTCTGCCTGGTCGCCGACCGCGACCTGTCGGCCTCCGGGGTCGAGGTCGACTTCTTCGGCGACACCGCCCGGATGCCGGCCGGACCCGCCCTGCTCGCCCAGCAGACCGGCGCCACGCTGCTGCCCGTCACCCTCTGGTACGACGACTCGCCCGTCATGCGCGGCCGCGTCCATCCGCCCGTCGAGGTCCCCGAGTCAGGCACGCGCGCCGAGAAGACGTCCGTCATGACACAGGCGCTGGCCGACGCCTTCGCCACCGGCATCGCCGACCACCCGGAGGACTGGCACATGCTGCAACGCCTGTGGCTCGCGGACCTCGACCCCGAGAAGGGGCGCCCGTGAGGATCGGCATCGTCTGCCCGTACTCCTGGGACGTGCCGGGGGGCGTCCAGTTCCACATCCGCGACCTCGCCGAGTACTTCCTCCGCCTCGGCCACGAGGTGTCCGTCCTGGCCCCCGCCGACGACGACACCCCGCTGCCCCCGTACGTGGTCTCGGCCGGGCGCGCGGTGCCGGTGCCGTACAACGGCTCGGTGGCCCGGCTGAACTTCGGGTTCCTCAGTGCCGCCCGGGTGCGCCGGTGGCTGCACGACGGTTCGTTCGACGTGATCCACATCCACGAGCCGACCTCGCCCTCGCTGGGCCTGCTGACCTGCTGGGCCGCCCAGGGCCCGATCGTGGCGACCTTCCACACCTCCAACCCGCGCTCCCGCGCGATGATCGCCGCGTACTCCATCCTCCAGGCCGCGCTGGAGAAGATCAGCGCGCGGATCGCGGTCAGCGAGTACGCCCGCCGCACCCTGGTGGAGCACCTCGGCGGGGACGCGGTGGTCATTCCCAACGGCGTCGACGTCGGCTTCTTCGCCGAGGCGGAGCCCAAGGCGGAGTGGCAGGGCGACACGATCGGCTTCATAGGGCGCATCGACGAGCCCCGCAAGGGACTGCCGGTGCTCATGAAGGCCCTGCCGAAGATCCTCGCCGCCCGGCCGCGGACCCGTCTGCTGGTGGCCGGACGCGGCGACGAGAAGGAGGCGGTGGAGTCCCTGCCCGCCGAGCTGCGCTCCCGCGTGGAGTTCCTCGGCATGGTCAGCGACGAGGACAAGGCCCGCTTCCTGCGCAGCGTCGACCTGTACGTCGCGCCCAACACCGGCGGCGAGAGCTTCGGCATCATTCTGGTCGAGGCCATGTCCGCCGGCGCCCCCGTCCTCGCCTCCGACCTGGACGCCTTCGCCCAGGTCCTGGACAGGGGAGCGGCGGGCGAGCTGTTCCCCAACGAGGACGCGGACGCCCTGGCCGACGCGGCCGTACGCCTCCTGGACGACCCGGAGCGGCGGGCGGAGCTGCGTGCGCGGGGGAGCGCCCACGTACGGCGCTTCGACTGGTCGACCGTCGGCGCGGACATCATGTCCGTCTACGAGACGGTCACGGCGGGCGCGGCGGCGGTGGCCGAGGACGAGCGGACGACCGGGCTGTGGGGGCGTCTGGGGTTCGCCCGGGACTGACCCGGGAGCCGTGGGGTGCCTTTCCGGTCCCGCCCGCCGCGACCGCGGGCGGGCGGGGTGAACCGGCGGTCCTGTCGTGCCGCTAGCCTTGCCGCCCGTGACCACCACTCTCATCTGGATCGCCGTCGCCCTGGTCGCGATCGGGCTCTACCTGAGCTGGACCGCCGGCCGGCTCGACCGTCTGCACGCCCGGATCGACGCCGCCCGGGCCGCCCTGGACGCGCAGCTGCTGCGCCGGGCCTCGGTGGCGCAGGAACTGGCGACGGCGGGGGTCCTGGATCCGGCCGCCTCCATCGTGCTCTACGAGGCCGCGCACGCCGCCCGGCAGGCCGAGGAGGAGCAGCGGGAAGTCGCCGAGAGCGAACTGAGCCAGGCGCTGCGGGCCGTCTTCGGCGAGGCCCCGCAGGTGGAGGCGGTGCGCGAGGCACCCGGGGGAGAGGAGGCGGCCCGGGAGCTCACCGAGGCGGTCCGGCGGGTGCCGATGGCCCGGCGCTTCCACAACGACACCGTCCGCGCGGCCCGTGCCCTGCGCCGCCACCGCAAGGTGCGCTGGTTCCGCCTGGCCGGTCACGCGCCCTTCCCCATGGCCTTCGAAATGGACGACGAGCCTCCGGCGGCCCTGGTGGCCCGGGCCGCCTGACCCCGTTCCCAGGGGCGTTTTCCGGCCGTCCGACGCAAAAAGGATCCACGGCGTTCCCATTGGCCCTTGCTGTGGACTGGTTCTCTCACGTTTCCTCAGTGCTGCAGAAATCCCCTTTTCCCTCAGCGAGGTCACCCGTGTCCATCTCCGAAAACCAGGCTCCCGCCACCGGTACCGCCCGAGTCAAGCGCGGCATGGCCGAGCAGCTCAAGGGCGGCGTCATCATGGACGTCGTCACGCCGGAGCAGGCGAAGATCGCCGAGGACGCGGGCGCCGTGGCCGTCATGGCCCTGGAGCGGGTCCCGGCCGACATCCGCAAGGACGGCGGCGTGGCCCGCATGTCCGACCCGGACATGATCGAGGGCATCATCGACGCCGTCTCGATCCCGGTCATGGCCAAGTCCCGCATCGGCCACTTCGTCGAGGCCCAGGTGCTCCAGTCCCTCGGCGTCGACTACATCGACGAGTCCGAGGTCCTCACCCCGGCCGACGAGGTCAACCACTCCGACAAGTGGGCCTTCACCACGCCGTTCGTCTGTGGCGCCACCAACCTGGGCGAGGCCCTGCGCCGCATCGCCGAGGGCGCGGCGATGATCCGCTCCAAGGGCGAGGCCGGCACCGGCAACGTCGTCGAGGCCGTCCGCCACCTGCGCCAGATCAAGAACGAGATCGCCCGCCTGCGCGGCTACGACAACAACGAGCTGTACGCCGCCGCCAAGGAGCTGCGCGCCCCGTACGAGCTCGTCAGGGAAGTCGCCGAGCTCGGCAAGCTCCCCGTGGTGCTGTTCTCCGCCGGTGGCGTCGCCACCCCGGCCGACGCCGCCCTGATGCGCCAGCTCGGCGCCGAGGGCGTCTTCGTCGGCTCCGGCATCTTCAAGTCGGGCGACCCCGCCAAGCGCGCCGCCGCCATCGTGAAGGCCACCACCTTCTACGACGACCCGAAGATCATCGCCGACGCGTCCCGCAACCTCGGCGAGGCCATGGTCGGCATCAACTGCGACACCCTGCCCGAGGCCGAGCGCTACGCCAACCGCGGCTGGTAACCACTCATGAGCACTCCTGTCATAGGCGTCCTGGCCCTCCAGGGCGACGTCCGGGAGCACCTCGTCGCCCTGGCCGCGGCCGACGCCGTGGCCAGGCCGGTGCGGCGCCCCGAAGAACTCGCCGAGGTGGACGGCCTGGTCATCCCCGGCGGGGAGTCCACCACCATCTCCAAGCTGGCCGTCCTGTTCGGAGTGATGGAACCCCTGCGCGCGCGTGTGCGGGACGGCATGCCCGTCTACGGCACCTGCGCCGGCATGATCATGCTCGCGGACAAGATCCTCGACCCGCGTTCGGGCCAGGAGACCATCGGCGGCATCGACATGATCGTGCGCCGCAACGCCTTCGGCCGGCAGAACGAGTCCTTCGAGGCGGCCGTCGACATCGCGGGCGTCGAGGGCGATCCTGTGGAGGGCGTCTTCATCCGCGCCCCCTGGGTGGAGTCCGTCGGCGCCCGGGCCGAGGTGCTCGCCGAGCACGGCGGTCACATCGTCGCCGTACGCCAGGGCAACGCCCTGGCCACCTCGTTCCACCCGGAACTGACCGGCGACCACCGGGTGCACGCCCTGTTCGTCGACATGGTGCGGGCGAACCGGACAGCCGAGTCCTTGTAGGATTCCTGCGTTCGTTGCTGAGATGGGTTACGCGAAGGAGACAGGCAGATGTCCGGCCACTCTAAATGGGCCACGACGAAGCACAAGAAGGCCGTCATCGATGCCAAGCGCGGCAAGCTCTTCGCGAAGCTGATCAAGAACATCGAGGTCGCGGCGCGCATGGGCGGCGCCGACCCCGAGGGCAACCCGACGCTCTACGACGCCATCCAGAAGGCCAAGAAGTCGTCGGTCCCCAACAAGAACATCGACTCCGCGGTCAAGCGCGGCGCCGGCCTCGAGGCCGGCGGCGCCGACTACGAGACGATCATGTACGAGGGCTACGGCCCGAACGGTGTCGCGGTGCTCATCGAGTGCCTCACCGACAACCGCAACCGCGCCGCCTCCGAGGTCCGCGTCGCCATGACCCGCAACGGCGGCTCCATGGCCGACCCGGGCTCGGTGTCGTACCTGTTCAACCGCAAGGGCGTCGTCATCGTCCCCAAGGGCGAGCTGACCGAGGACGACGTCCTCGGCGCCGTCCTGGACGCCGGTGCCGAGGAGGTCAACGACCTCGGCGAGACCTTCGAGGTCATCAGCGAGGCCACCGACCTGGTCGCGGTCCGCACCGCCCTCCAGGACGCCGGCATCGACTACGACTCCGCCGACGCCAACTTCGTCCCGACCATGCAGGTCGAACTGGACGAGGAGGGCGCCAAGAAGATCTTCAAGCTGATCGACGCGCTGGAGGACAGCGACGACGTGCAGAACGTCTTCGCCAACTTCGACGTGAGCGACGAAGTCATGGAGAAGGTCGACGCCTGACACGCGCACGGAAGCGACGGGCCGACGGGACACACCCCGTCGGCCCGTCGCGTTGTCGGTGGCACCCGATAGCCTGCACAAACAGGTGAGCGAAAGGGAGGGCGCGTGCGCGTACTGGGGGTGGACCCGGGGCTGACCCGGTGCGGTGTCGGCGTGGTCGAGGGCGTCGCCGGACGGCCGCTCACCATGATCGGCGTCGGTGTCGTGCGCACACCCGCGGACGCCGAGCTCGGCCACCGCCTGGTCGCGGTCGAGCAGGGCATCGAGCAGTGGCTGGACGAGCACCGGCCCGAGTTCGTCGCCGTCGAGCGCGTCTTCAGCCAGCACAACGTCCGCACGGTGATGGGCACCGCCCAGGCCAGCGCCGTCGCCATGCTGTGCGCCGCCCGCCGCGGGATCCCCGTCGCGCTGCACACCCCCAGCGAGGTCAAGGCCGCCGTCACCGGCAGCGGCCGGGCCGACAAGGCCCAGGTCGGCGCCATGGTGACCCGGCTGCTCCGGCTCAGCGCCCCGCCCAAGCCCGCCGACGCGGCCGACGCCCTCGCCCTCGCCATCTGCCACATCTGGCGCGCCCCCGCGCAGAACCGACTCCAGCAGGCCGTCGCCCTGCACACATCGAAAGGCCGTACGGCATGATCGCCTTCGTCAGCGGCACGGTCGCCGCGCTCGCCCCCGACGCCGCGGTCGTCGAGGTCGGCGGCGTGGGCATGGCCGTGCAGTGCACGCCGAACACGCTGTCCACGCTCCGCACGGGCCGGCCGGCCAAGCTGCACACCTCCCTCGTCGTGCGCGAGGACTCCCTCACCCTGTACGGCTTCGCGGACGACGACGAGCGGCAGGTCTTCGAGCTGCTCCAGACCGCGAGCGGCGTGGGACCGAGACTCGCCCAGGCCATGCTCGCCGTGCACACCCCCGACGCGCTGCGCCGGGCGGTGTCCACCGCCGACGAGAAGGCGCTCACCGCCGTCCCCGGCATCGGCAAGAAGGGCGCCCAGAAGCTGCTGCTGGAGCTCAAGGACCGGCTCGGTGCCCCGGTCGGCGCACCCGCCGTCGGCGCACCGGTCAGCTCGGGCTGGCGCGACCAGCTGCACGCCGCCCTCATCGGCCTCGGCTACGCGACCCGGGAGGCCGACGAGGCCGTGTCGGCCGTGGCCCCGCAGGCCGAGGCCGCCGAGGGCACACCCCAGGTGGGCCAGCTGCTCAAGGCCGCCCTGCAGACCCTGAACCGCGCCCGATAGTCCGCACCGAGATTCCCGAGGCACCCTCCATGAACTGGGACGACACGACCGACGCCGACGCCGCGGAGCGGCTGGTGGGCCCCGCCGCCGACGGTGAGGACCAAGCGGTCGAGGCCGCCCTGCGCCCCAAGGACCTGGACGAGTTCATCGGCCAGGAGAAGGTCCGCGAACAGCTCGACCTCGTTCTGCGCGCCGCCCGCGCACGGGGCGCGACCGCCGACCACGTGCTGCTCTCCGGCGCCCCCGGCCTCGGCAAGACCACCCTGTCGATGATCATCGCGGCCGAGATGGGCGCCCCCATCCGGATCACCTCGGGCCCCGCCATCCAGCACGCCGGCGACCTCGCCGCGATCCTCTCCTCCCTCCAGGAGGGCGAGGTCCTCTTCCTCGACGAGATCCACCGCATGTCCCGGCCCGCCGAGGAGATGCTGTACATGGCGATGGAGGACTTCCGCGTCGACGTCATCGTGGGCAAGGGCCCCGGCGCCACCGCCATCCCCCTGGAGCTGCCCCCCTTCACCCTGGTCGGCGCCACCACCCGGGCCGGCCTGCTCCCGCCCCCGCTGCGCGACCGCTTCGGCTTCACCGCCCACATGGAGTTCTACGAACCGGCCGAACTGGAGCGGGTCGTCCACCGCTCGGCCAACCTCCTGGAGGTCGAGATCGACCCGGCGGGCGCCGCCGAGATCGCCGGCCGCTCCCGCGGCACGCCCCGCATCGCCAACCGCCTGCTGCGCCGCGTGCGGGACTACGCGCAGGTCAAGGCCGACGGCCTGATCACCAAGGACATCGCGGCGGCCGCCCTCGCGGTGTACGAGGTGGACGCGCGCGGGCTCGACCGCCTCGACCGGGGCGTGCTGGAGGCCCTGCTCAAGCTGTTCGGCGGCGGTCCGGTCGGTCTGTCCACGCTCGCTGTCGCGGTGGGCGAGGAACGTGAGACCGTGGAGGAGGTCGCCGAGCCCTTCCTCGTACGGGAGGGCCTGCTGGCCCGCACCCCGCGCGGCCGGGTCGCCACCCCCGCCGCATGGGCGCATCTCGGCCTCACCCCACCCCGCTCCCAGACCACCGGAAACGGACAACAGGACCTGTTCGGGGCGTGACGGCGCCGTTACGGCTCCGAGGCGGCGAGGTCGGTGGCCGGAGCAGGAACCCCGGTGCCATGCTGAGCGTTGTTCCCTGCGCGCGGACTCGCTTAGACTCCGCCGATGCCGCCTTTGCCGGCGGCGTACACACCCCCAACCATCTGGCCGCTCACAGCGCGGTCGTGTGAAGGAAGTACCGACCCGTGAGTCTCCTGACCCTCCTCCCGTTCATCGTGCTCATCGGGGCCATGTTCCTGATGACCCGATCGGCCAAGAAGAAGCAGCAGCAGGCCGTGGAGATGCGGAACCAAATGCAGCCCGGCAGCGGTATTCGCACGATCGGGGGCATGTACGCCACGGTCAAGGAGGTCAACGAGGACACCGTCCTCGTCGACGCCGGTCCCGGCGTCGAACTCCTCTTCGCCAAGAACGCCATCGGTGCCGTCCTCACCGACGACGAGTACAACCGCATCGTCCACGGCGTCGAGCACGACCTGAAGTCCGACGCCGACATCGTCCCGGACGACGCCTCCTCCCTCACCGAGACGGGCGACTCCACCGCCGACGCCCCTGTTGACGACAAGGCTGTCGACCTCGGCAAGAAGGACGCGGCCGAGGACGTGCCCGAGGTGAAGACGGACGCAGAGCCGAAGAAGACCGACGGCGACTCCGAGGCGAAGTAGTCGTGACCCGGGGTGCGCGGGCCCGTCCCGCGCACCCCGGGACACGCCCAGCTCGCACGGAATCCCGACACCATGTCATGGCCGCCCGTCCGCCGATCCGGAGCGAGGTGGCCCGAGAGGGAGTACGAGAAGGTGGCCACACCTAAAAAGGGCAGGAGCGCGAGCGCCCAGAGCAAGCCGTGGCGCTCGCTGGCCCTGATCCTGATCGCCATCGCGGCGCTCACCGGTGGGATGTTCGCCTCGGGGCACACGAAGCCGCGTCTCGGCATCGACCTTGCCGGCGGTACGAGCATCACGCTCCGCGCGGTCCCCGAGGCCGGCAACGAGTCGGCGATCAACAAGACCAACATGGACACGGCCGTCTCCATCATGGAGCGCCGTGTCAATGGTCTGGGCGTCTCGGAGGCCGAGGTCCAGACGCAGGGCCGCGACAACATCGTCGTGAACATCCCCAAGGGGACCAACTCCGAGCAGGCCCGCAAGCAGGTCGGCACCACCGCCAAGCTCTACTTCCGCCCGGTCATCGCCACCGAGGTCTCCGGCGGCAAGGGCGCGCCCAGCCCGTCCCCGAGCCCCACCGGCACCCCCTCGGGGCAGCCGTCCGGCAAGGCGTCCGACAAGCCCGAGGCCACCGACAAGAACTCCGCCTCGCCGTCCGCCTCGCCCACCACCCAGGGCCGCGCGGTCACCGACGGGCTGAAGGCCGACGCCACGCCGTCCCCGAGCGCCTCCGACAAGGGCAAGGCCAGCCCCTCCCCGTCGGCGAGCGGCGGCACCGCCGAGGCGGACGCGAAGGCGCTGCAGGCGAAGTACGCCGAGCTCGACTGCACGAACGCCAAGACCCGCTCCAGCGTGGGCGACGGAGTCAAGGCCTCCCAGCCCACCCTGGCCTGTGGCAAGAACTCGGGCGGCCAGTGGCAGAAGTACATCCTCGGCCCCGCCGAGGTCGACGGCACCGACGTCGACAAGGCCCAGGCCACCCTGGACACCCAGCGGGGCGCGGGCTGGACGGTCCAGATGGACTTCACCGGCGGGGGTGCCAAGAAGTTCGGCGACATCACCGGCAAGCTGGCCCAGAACCAGCCGCCGCAGAACCAGTTCGCGATCGTCCTGGACGGCGACGTGGTCTCCGACCCGTCCGTCAATCAGGCGCTGACCGGCGGCAACGCGGAGATCTCCGGCAACTTCACCCAGCAGTCCGCCCAGGACCTGTCCAACATGCTGTCGTACGGCGCGCTGCCGCTCACCTTCAAGGTGGACAGCATGACGACCGTGACCGCCGCGCTGGGCGGTGACCAGCTTGAGGCCGGTCTTATCGCCGGCGCGATCGGTCTCGCGCTGGTCGTCATCTACCTGCTGGCCTACTACCGCGGTCTGTCCTTCGTCGCGATCCTCTCGCTGCTGGTCTCCGCCGCCCTCACCTACACGCTCATGGCCCTGCTCGGCCCGGCCATCGGCTTCGCGCTGAACCTGCCGGCCGTCTGCGGTGCCATCGTCGCCATCGGCATCACGGCGGACTCGTTCATCGTCTACTTCGAACGCGTCCGGGACGAGATCCGCGAGGGCCGTACGCTGCGCCCCGCCGTCGAGCGGGCCTGGCCTCGCGCTCGGCGCACCATCCTGGTCTCCGACTTCGTGTCGTTCCTCGCCGCCGCGGTGCTCTTCATCGTCACCGTCGGCAAGGTGCGCGGCTTCGCCTTCACGCTCGGCCTGACCACGCTGCTCGACGTCGTCGTGGTCTTCCTCTTCACCAAGCCGCTGCTGACCCTGCTGGCCCGTCGCACCTTCTACGCGAGCGGCCACAAGTGGTCCGGCCTCGACCCGAAGAGCCTGGGTGCGCAGCCGCCGCTGCGCCGCACCCGCCGTCCCTCCGCCCCCGTCGAGACGAAGGAGGCGTGAGATGTCGAAACTCGGCAACCTCGGCGCCCGGCTGCACCGCGGCGAGATCGGCTACGACTTCGTCAAGAACCGCAAGATCTGGTACGGCCTGTCGATCCTGATCACCATCACGGCCATCGTCGGCCTGGCGGTGCGCGGCCTGAACATGGGCATCGAGTTCCAGGGCGGTGCCGTCTTCACCACCCCGAAGAACATCAGCGTCTCGGTGTCCCAGGCCGAGGAGTACGCGGAAACGGCCTCCGGCCACGACGCGATCGTCCAGAAGCTCGGCGACGGCAGCCTGCGCATCCAGGTCGCGGGCATCGAGACCGACAAGGCCAACCAGATCAAGAGCCAGCTCTCGGACGACCTCAAGGTCGACGCGGAGCAGATCAACGCCGAGCTGGTCGGCCCCAGCTGGGGTGAGCAGATCGCCAACAAGGCCTGGCAGGGCCTGGGGATCTTCCTGATCCTCGTGGTCGTCTACCTGGCGATCGCGTTCGAGTGGCGCATGGCGGTCGCCGCGTTCGTCGCCCTGATCCACGACATCACGATCACGGTCGGCATCTACGCCCTGGTCGGCTTCGAGGTCACCCCGGGCACGGTGATCGGTCTGCTGACCATCCTCGGCTACTCGCTCTACGACACGGTCGTGGTCTTCGACAGCCTCAAGGAACAGACGCGGGACCTCACCAAGCAGACCCGCTGGACCTACAGCGACGTCGCCAACCGCTCGATCAACAGCACCCTGGTCCGCTCCATCAACACCACGGTGGTCGCCCTGCTGCCGGTCGCGGGCCTGCTGTTCATCGGTGGCGGTGTCCTCGGCGCCGGCATGCTGAACGACATCTCGCTGTCGCTGTTCGTCGGCCTCGCGGCCGGTGCGTACTCCTCGATCTTCATCGCCACCCCGCTCGTCGCCGACCTCAAGGAGCGCGAGCCGGCGATGAAGGCCCTCAAGAAGCGCGTCCTGGCCAAGCGGGCCCAGTCCGCCGCCAAGGGCGAGCCCACCGAGGCGCAGGAGGGCCACGAGTCGTACGCCGACGAGCCCGAGGACGCCGCACCCGCGGTCGTCGGGCCGCGCAACCAGCCCGCCTCCCGCAACCGCGGCCGTGGCCGCACCTCGGGGAAGCGCCGATGACCGACATCAGGGAACTGCTGCTCAGCCGCATCCGTGACGTGGCCGACTACCCGGAGCCGGGGGTGATGTTCAAGGACATCACCCCGCTCCTGGCGGACCCGGCGGCGTTCACCGCGCTGACCGACGCGCTCGCCGAGATCGCCGAGCGCACCGGCGCCACCAAGGTCGTCGGCCTGGAGGCCCGGGGCTTCATCCTCGGCGCCCCGGTCGCCGTCCGGGCCGGCCTCGGCTTCATCCCCGTGCGCAAGGCGGGCAAGCTCCCCGGAGCGACCCTCGCCCAGGCCTACGACCTGGAGTACGGCTCGGCGGAGATCGAGGTGCACGCCGAGGACCTCACCACCGGCGACCGCGTCCTGATCGTCGACGACGTCCTCGCCACCGGCGGCACCGCCGAGGCCTCGGTCCAGCTCATCCGCCGGGCCGGAGCCGACGTGGCGGGTCTCGCCGTCCTCATGGAACTCGGCTTCCTGAGCGGCCGCGCCCGCCTGGAGCCGGCGCTCAACGGTGCTCCGCTGGAGGCGCTGCTCACGGTCTAGCGGCCGCGCGGCCCTCCCGGCGGGGAACGGCACGACAACGCACGAGGCGGGCCCCGGAGGAATCCGGAGCCCGCCTCGTGCGTTGTCCGCGTTTCCGGGTAGACGGTCCTCACATTGGCCTGAAGGCGATCCTGGAGCTCAGGATCGCTACCATGGGGGTCCGGAGCCTGACCGGGGGACCCGGATCGCGCACGAGGAGCCCTCTTGCCAGACGAGGCCCAGCACCTGACCGCCGCCAAGCCCGAGTCCGCCTCGGCAGCCGCGGCGAAGCCCGCGCCGAACGCGCCCCACGCGAAGAACGACACACGCGGGCCGGTCGAGCACGCCCAGGCGGCGCCGGCCGACAAGTCGGAAGAGCAGTCGCGGCCCAAGCCCACCCCGCCGCCCGCGGTGCGGCAGAGCGCCGGACAGCCGGCCCGCTCCGGCTCCTCCAACCGCGTCCGCGCCCGTCTGGCCCGGCTCGGCGTGCAGCGCGCGAACCCGTACAACCCGGTGCTGGAGCCGCTGCTGCGGATAGTGCGCGGCAACGACCCGAAGATCGAGACGGCCACGCTCCGCCAGATCGAGCGCGCCTACCAGGTCGCCGAGCGCTGGCACCGCGGCCAGAAGCGCAAGAGCGGCGACCCGTACATCACGCACCCGCTCGCCGTCACCACCATCCTCGCCGAGCTGGGCATGGATCCGGCCACGCTGATGGCCGGCCTGCTGCACGACACGGTCGAGGACACCGAGTACGGCCTGGACGACCTGCGCCGCGACTTCGGCGACGTCGTCACCCTGCTCGTCGACGGCGTCACCAAGCTGGACAAGGTCAAGTTCGGCGAGGCCGCGCAGGCCGAGACCGTGCGCAAGATGGTCGTGGCCATGGCCAAGGACCCGCGCGTCCTGGTCATCAAGCTCGCCGACCGCCTGCACAACATGCGCACCATGCGCTACCTCAAGCGTGAGAAGCAGGAGAAGAAGGCGCGCGAGACCCTGGAGATCTACGCGCCGCTCGCCCACCGCCTGGGCATGAACACCATCAAGTGGGAGCTGGAGGACCTCGCCTTCGCGATCCTCTATCCCAAGATGTACGACGAGATCGTCCGGCTGGTGGCCGAGCGGGCACCCAAGCGCGACGAATACCTGGCCATCGTCACCGACGAGGTGCAGCAGGACCTGCGCGCCGCCCGCATCAAGGCGACCGTCACCGGCCGCCCGAAGCACTACTACAGCGTCTACCAGAAGATGATCGTCCGCGGCCGTGACTTCGCGGAGATCTACGACCTGGTGGGCATCCGCGTCCTCGTGGACACCGTCCGCGACTGCTACGCGGCCCTCGGCACGGTGCACGCGCGATGGAACCCGGTGCCCGGCCGGTTCAAGGACTACATCGCGATGCCCAAGTTCAACATGTACCAGTCGCTGCACACGACGGTCATCGGCCCCGGCGGCAAGCCCGTCGAGCTGCAGATCCGCACCTTCGACATGCACCGCCGCGCCGAGTACGGCATCGCCGCGCACTGGAAGTACAAGCAGGAGGCCGTCGCCGGCGCGTCCAAGGTGCGCTCCGACGCCCCCAAGTCGTCCGGCAAGGGCAAGGACGACCACCTCAACGACATGGCATGGCTGCGCCAGCTGCTGGACTGGCAGAAGGAGACCGAGGACCCGGGGGAGTTCCTGGAGTCCCTGCGCTTCGACCTGTCCCGCAACGAGGTCTTCGTCTTCACCCCCAAGGGCGACGTCATAGCGCTCCCCGCCGGTGCCACCCCGGTGGACTTCGCCTACGCGGTGCACACCGAGGTCGGCCACCGCACCATCGGCGCCCGCGTCAACGGCCGGCTGGTCCCGCTGGAGTCCACCCTCGACAACGGCGACCTGGTGGAGGTCTTCACCTCCAAGGCTGCCGGAGCCGGCCCCTCCCGCGACTGGCTCGGCTTCGTCAAGTCGCCGCGCGCCCGCAACAAGATCCGTGCCTGGTTCTCCAAGGAGCGCCGCGACGAGGCGATCGAGCAGGGCAAGGACGCCATCGTCCGCGCCATGCGCAAGCAGAACCTGCCGATCCAGCGCATCCTGACCGGCGACTCCCTGGTGACCCTCGCGCACGAGATGCGCTACGCCGACATCTCCGCCCTGTACGCGGCGATCGGCGAAGGCCATGTCTCCGCGCAGAACATCGTGCAGAAGCTGGTCCAGGCCCTCGGCGGCGAGGAGGCCGCCACCGAGGAGATCGACGAGTCGGTCCCGCCGGCCCGCGGCCGCAGCCGCAAGCGCCGCTCCAGCGCCGACCCGGGCGTCGTCGTCAAGGGTGTCGACGACGTGTGGGTCAAGCTGGCCCGCTGCTGTACCCCCGTCCCGGGCGACCCCATCATCGGCTTCGTCACCCGCGGCAGCGGCGTATCGGTGCACCGCAGCGACTGTGTGAACGTCGACTCGCTGTCCCGCGAACCCGAGCGCATCCTCGACGTCGAATGGGCGCCCACCCAGTCCTCGGTCTTCCTGGTCGCCATCCAGGTCGAGGCCCTGGACCGCTCCCGGCTGCTCTCGGACGTCACCCGCGTGCTGTCCGACCAGCACGTCAACATCCTGTCCGCGGCCGTGCAGACCTCCCGCGACCGGGTCGCCACCTCCCGCTTCACCTTCGAGATGGGCGACCCGAAGCACCTCGGCCATGTGCTGAAGGCGGTCCGCGGCGTGGAGGGCGTCTACGACGTGTACCGGGTGACGTCGGCGCGCAGCAAGTAGGCCGCCCGCGCGGCGACCACACGAAAGGGGGGCTTCCGTCCGACGTGGACGGAAGCCCCCCTTCGCGTCGGCTGATCAGCCTCCGAACTCCTGCAGCCCCTTCAGCGCCTGGTCCAGCAGCGCCTGGCGGCCGTCGAGCTCACGCTGGAGCTTGTCGGCCTTGGCGTTGTTGCCCTGCGCGCGGGCCTGCTCGATCTGGCCCCGCAGCTTGTCCACCGCGGCCTGGAGCTGGCCGGTCAGACCCTCGGCACGCGCACGCGCCTCCGGGTTCGTCCGGCGCCACTCGGTCTCCTCGGCCTCCTGGATCGCCCGCTCGACCGCGTGCATCCGGCCCTCGACCTTGGGCCGGGCGTCGCGCGGGACATGACCGATGGCCTCCCAGCGCTCGTTCAGGTTCCTCAGGGCGGCCCGGGCCGCCTTCAGGTCCGTGATCGGCAGGAGCTTCTCGGCCTCCTCGGCCAGCTCCTCCTTGAGCTTGAGGTTCTCCGACTGCTCGGCGTCCCGCTCGGCGAAGACCGAGCTGCGGGCCGCGAAGAAGACGTCCTGGGCGCCGCGGAAGCGGTTCCACAGGTCGTCCTCGTGCTCGCGCTGGGCGCGGCCCGCGGCCTTCCACTCGGACATCAGCTCGCGGTAGCGCGCGGCCGTCACGCCCCAGTCCGTCGAGTTCGACAGCGCCTCGGCCTCGGCGACCAGCCGTTCCTTGGTCTTGCGGGCCTCCTCGCGCTGCGCGTCCAGCTGCGCGAAGTGCTGCTTGCGCCGCTTGGAGAACGCCGACCGGGCGTGCGAGAACCGGTGCCACAGCTCGTCGTCGGACTTGCGGTCCAGACGCGGCAGACCCTTCCAGGTGTCCACCAGCGCCCGCAGCCGCTCACCGGCCGCCCGCCACTGGTCCGACTG
Source organism: Streptomyces sp. NPDC043685 (assembly GCF_056436585.1). Classification (NCBI taxonomy): domain Bacteria; kingdom Bacillati; phylum Actinomycetota; class Actinomycetes; order Kitasatosporales; family Streptomycetaceae; genus Streptomyces; species Streptomyces sp. NPDC043685. Next base: position 351,804 of record NZ_JBWKCH010000007.1, read on the forward strand.
CGACAGCTCCTCCGCCTCGGCGACCAGCGCCTCCTTGGCGTGCCGGGCCTCGTCGGACTGCTTCGCGCGCTGCGCCTTGCGCTCCTCGCGGCGCGCCTCCACCAGCTCCACGAGCTTGTCCAGCCGGACCCGCAGGGCGTCCAGGTCGCCCACCGCGTGATGCGCGTCGACCTGTTCGCGAATGTGGTCGATGGCGGCCTGGGCGTCCTTCGCCGACAGGTCGGTGGTCTTCACTCGCTTCTCGAGGAGGCCGATCTCGACAACCAGGCCCTCGTACTTGCGCTCGAAATAGGCCAGCGCCTCATCGGGGGAGCCTGCCTGCCAGGAACCGACGACCTGCTCGCCGTCGGCTGTACGCACGTACACGGTCCCCGTCTCGTCGACGCGGCCCCACGGGTCGCTGCTCACAGCGCCTCCTCCACATGATGCCTGCGAGGGGCCTGAAGCTCCCCCGGGCATCGTCCACAGTTTCGTCACGGCCAACATAGGCGACCGGCGGGGGGCGTGTCCGCATCCCGCGCGACCGAAATTTCGCAGTTGGGGCTCAGGATTCCGTGATCGTGGCCTTGTTGATCACGACCGTCGCGTTGGGCGCCGTATTGCCCGTCTGGGGGTCGGGGGCCTGCGCTCCCGCCTTGGCGATCTTCTTCAGGACCTTCATGCCCGCCTCGGACACAGTGCCGAACGGTGTGTAGTCGGGCGGCAGCTGACTGTCCTGGTAGACGAGGAAGAACTGGCTGCCGCCGCTGTCGCGGCCCTGCTTCGTCTGCGCGTTGTACTGGTTCGCCATCGCGACCGTGCCGGCCGGGTACACCCCGCCCTTGAGGCTCTTGTCCTTGAGGTTCTCGTCCGGGATGGTGTAGCCCGGTCCGCCCATGCCGGTGCCCTTGGGGTCGCCGCACTGCAGGACGTAGATGCCCTGGTCGGTGAGCCGGTGGCACTTGCTGTGGTCCAAGTAGCCCTTGCCGAGCAGGAAGTTGAACGAGTTGACGGTGTGCGGCGCAGCCGACGCCTTCAGCGCGACGTCTATCTCACCGCACGTCGTGTCCAGCTTCATCGTGTACTTCGCCGACGTGTCGATGGTCATCGCCGGCTCCTTCCTCCAGGTCTCCGACTTGACCTTGCCCGGGGCCGGCTTCTCGCACGGGTCCGGGGCCTTGCTCGGCGTCGCGCTCGGCGTGACCTCCGCGTTCGCGTTCTTCTTGCCGTCGTCCTCGAACGGCTTGGTCAGGAAGACCGTCACCGAGAGCACCACGACCACGCCGAGAGCCGAGGCGATCACGGAGTTGCGGATACGGGCCTTGCGTCGCGCGTCCGTGCGTCGCTGCTGCTGCCGCAAGAACTTCTCCCGGGCGAGCTGACGCCGCCGCTGTTCCTGGCTGACCACCGGGTTCTCTCCTCATGGGTCTCGAACGTCGACCGGTACGCGTGCGTCCTGTGTGCCGAGCGCCTGCGTGTGCCCCGTACCGTATATGGGTTCGCTGAGGAATCGGCAGCGCCGGTAGGCTCTGTGAGCAGCCGTAGCCGCCCGTATCGACACAACGAAGGACGATCGTGCTCATTGCCGGGTTCCCCGCCGGGGCCTGGGGGACGAACTGCTACCTCGTCGCCCCCGCCGCCGGTGAGGAGTGCGTGATCATCGACCCCGGCCATCAGGCCGCCGACGGCGTCGAGGAAGCGATCAGGAAGCATCGCCTCAAGCCCGTGGCGGTCGTCCTCACCCACGGCCACATCGACCATGTCGCCTCGGTCGTCCCGGTGTGCGGCGCGCACGACGTGCCGGCCTGGATCCACCCCGAGGACCGGTACATGATGAGCGACCCCGAGAAGGCGATCGGCCGTTCCATCGGGATGCCGCTGCTGGGCGAGCTGACCGTGGGGGAGCCCGATGACGTCAAGGAGCTGGCCGACGGGGCGAAGCTGGAGCTGGCGGGCCTGGAGCTGTCCGTCGCGCACGCGCCCGGCCATACCAAGGGGTCGGTGACCTTCGGCATGCCCGAGGCGGCGGACATCCCGCCGATCCTGTTCTCGGGCGACCTGCTGTTCGCCGGCTCCATCGGACGCACCGACCTGCCCGGCGGTGACATGGCCGAGATCCTCGAGTCGCTGGCCCGTGTGTGCCTGCCGCTCGACGACTCGACCGTGGTGCTGTCCGGCCACGGCCCCCAGACGACCATCGGCCAGGAGCGCGCCACCAACCCGTATCTGCGGCAGGTGGCCGCCGGCCAGGGAGCATCCCCGGCTCCCCGACGAGGAATGTGACGAGACCTTCCGTGAGCACCTTCAAGGCCCCCAAGGGCACGTACGACCTGATCCCGCCGGACAGCGCCAAGTACCTCGCCGTCCGTGAGGCGATCGCCGCGCCGCTGCGCAACTCCGGCTACGGCTACATCGAGACGCCCGGCTTCGAGAACGTCGAGCTGTTCGCGCGCGGGGTCGGCGAGTCCACCGACATCGTGACCAAGGAGATGTACGCCTTCGAGACCAAGGGCGGCGACCAGCTCGCCCTGCGCCCCGAGGGCACGGCCTCCGTCCTGCGCGCGGCGCTGGAGGCCAACCTGCACAAGGCCGGCAACCTCCCGGTCAAGCTCTGGTACTCCGGCTCGTACTACCGCTACGAGCGCCCCCAGAAGGGCCGTTACCGCCACTTCTCCCAGGTCGGTGCCGAGGCGATCGGCGCGGAGGACCCGGCGCTGGACGCCGAGCTGATCATCCTGGCCGACCAGGCCTACCGCTCGCTGGGCCTGAGCGACTTCCGGATCCTGCTCAACAGCCTCGGCGACAAGGAGTGCCGCCCGGTGTACCGGTCGGCGCTCCAGGAGTTCCTGCGCGGCCTCGACCTCGACGAGGAGACCCTGCGCCGCGCGGACATCAACCCGCTGCGGGTCCTCGACGACAAGCGCCCGGAGGTTCAGAAGCAGCTGGCCGACGCCCCGCTGCTGCGCGACTACCTGTGCGACGCCTGCAAGGCGTACCACGAGGAGGTCCGTGAGCTGATCACGGCGGCGGGCGTGGCCTTCGAGGACGACCCGAAGCTGGTGCGCGGCCTGGACTACTACACCCGCACCACCTTCGAGTTCGTCCACGACGGCCTCGGCTCGCAGTCCGCGGTGGGCGGCGGCGGCCGCTACGACGGCCTCTCCGAGATGATCGGCGGTCCCGCGCTGCCGTCCGTCGGCTGGGCCCTCGGCGTCGACCGCACGGTCCTCGCCCTGGAGGCGGAGGGCGTCGAGCTCGAACTGCCCGCCACCACCAGCGTGTTCGCCGTCCCGCTCGGCGAGGAGGCCCGCCGCATCCTGTTCGCCAAGGTCACCGAACTGCGCAAGAACGGCATCGCGGCCGACTTCTCCTACGGCGGCAAGGGCCTCAAGGGCGCGATGAAGAACGCCAACCGCAGCGGCGCCCGCTACACGGTCGTCGCCGGCGAACGCGACCTCGCCGAGGGCGTCGTCCAGCTCAAGGACATGGAGTCGGGCGAGCAGACGGCGGTGGGCGTGAACGAGATCGTGGCGGAGCTGGAAGCCCGGCTCGGCTGAACACCTCGCACACCCTCCGTACACGAGGAAGGCGCCGGTCGTACGGCGCCTTCCTCACTGCTCCGGCAGTCCCAGCCGCAGGGCGCTGGTGACCGCCGCGGTCCGGTCGTCCACTCCCAGTTTGGCGAAGGCCCGCAGCAGGTGCGTCTTCACCGTCGACTCCCCGATGAACAGCCGCCGCCCGATCTCCGCGTTCGTGCAGCCCTCGGCCACCAGCCGCAGCACGGCCGTCTCACGCTCGGAGAGCCGTGGCCGTTGCGGCTTCGTCCTCAGCCGGTCGACCAGCCGGGCCGCCACCGACGGCGCCAGGACCGTCTCGCCGCGCGCGGCGGCCCGTACCGCCTCCGCGAGTTCCGCTCGCGGCAGGTCCTTCAGCAGATAGCCCGCGGCCCCCGCCTCCACCGCCCGCAGGATGTCCCGGTCCGTCTCGTACGTCGTCAGCACCATCACCCGTCAGCGAGTCGTCGGCGTACGCCAGCGACACGCCGACCGCCACCGGACTCCCCGCGTGCCTAGGACGTTGGCCAACGCCCCCTGGCAGCGCGCAGCGCGACCATCTCCGGCCAGGCGGGCGCGCCCCCGGCGACCAGGGCCCGGGCCTCGGCGAGACCGCGCCGGGCCGCCGGGTCGAAACCGGTCGTCGGCTCGGGAGGTCAGCGCCGGCGCCTGGACGTGGCGCTGGGTGTCATCGGGGGCCCTGAGCTGCTGCTCCTGGACGACAGCGCCTCGATCCGGCTGCCCGCCCTCGCCTCCAGACCGACCAGGGCGATGACCTCCTCCGGGTTGCGCGGCCGGGGGTAGTAGCGGGCGAAGTGCCGCACCGTCTCCGGGACCGTCAACTCGGCGGGCGCCGATTCGTCCTGCCAGACGATTCCGACACGTGAACGCCACGCGCGCGTGCCGGTAGCCGGATCCGCCCCGAGCACACCTCGCCCGCGTCCCGGTTCCGGTCGCCCTGGAGGATCTCCACCGGGGTGCTCTTGCCCGCGCCGTTGGGCCCGAGCAGGCCCGAACACCTCGCCCCGCCGGATGCCGAGATCGATGCCGTCGACGGCGGTCACGCCCCCGTAGCGCTTGCGCAGGCCCCGCACGTCCACGGCGAGTTCGTATCCCTGTGCTGTCATACGACGAGCGTCGGCCGGAACACGCCCCTCGGGGACGACCGGGCGGCCGCCCTTATGTCCACTGAACGGTGGACAGGGGCACCGGTGCGGCACAATGGCCCCTGCCCGAAGATGTTCAGGTCTCAAGTGACGGAATCGGCGTGATGAGCAAGACGACAGTCAAGGACGTCTCCACCGAGCCCGAGCCGGAGCGCGCCGAGATCGCGCCCCGCGCGGAGGGCGGCAGCCGGGCCCTCGCCCTGCTGCTGGTGATCACCGGCGCGGCCGGACTGCTCGCCGCGTGGGTCATCACGATCGACAAGTTCAAGATCCTCGAGGCCAAGGTCGCGGGCACGACGTTCACACCCGGGTGCAGCCTCAACCCGGTCGTCTCCTGCGGCAGCGTCATGGAGAGCAAGCAGGCCGCGGTCTTCGGCTTCCCGAACCCGATGCTCGGCCTCGTCGCCTACGGCATCGTCATCGGCGTCGGCATGAGCCTGCTCGCCCGCGCCCGCTTCCCGCGCTGGTACTGGCTCACCTTCAACGCCGGCTGCCTCTTCGGCGTGAGCTTCTGCGCCTGGCTGATGTTCCAGTCCCTGTACCGGATCAACGCGCTCTGCCTGTGGTGCAGCCTGGCCTGGGTCGCCACCATCCTGATGTTCTGGTACGTGACCTCGTTCAACATCCGCAAGGGCTTCCTGCCCGCCCCGACCTGGCTCAGGAGCTTCTTCGGCGAGTTCACCTGGGTCATGCCGGTGCTGCACATCGGCATCATCGGCATGCTGATCCTGACCCGCTGGTGGGACTTCTGGCTCAGCTGAGCCGGGCCGCTGCCGGGGCCGGCCGGACTGTCGGTGCCGTGAACTAGGGTTTCTGACGTGGAGCCCGACCTTTTCACCGCCGCCGCCGAAGAACGCCAGGAGAAGGAGCCGTCCAGCAGCCCCCTGGCGGTGCGGATGCGCCCGCGCACCCTCGACGAGGTCGTGGGCCAGCAGCACCTGCTGAAGCCGGGCTCCCCCCTGCGCAGACTGGTCGGGGAGGCCTCCGGCCCGGCCGGACCCTCCTCGGTGCTGCTGTGGGGCCCGCCCGGCACCGGCAAGACCACCCTGGCGTACGTCGTCTCCAAGGCGACCGACGCCCGCTTCGTGGAGCTCTCGGCGATCACCGCCGGCGTCAAGGAGGTCCGCGCGGTCATCGACGGCGCCCGCCGCGCCTCCGGCGGGTACGGCAAGGAGACCGTCCTCTTCCTCGACGAGATCCACCGCTTCAGCAAGGCCCAGCAGGACTCCCTGCTCCCGGCCGTCGAGAACCGCTGGGTGACGCTCATCGCGGCGACCACGGAGAACCCGTACTTCTCGGTGATCTCGCCCCTGCTGTCGCGCTCCCTGCTGCTCACCCTGGAACCGCTCACGGACGAGGACATCAGGAGCCTCGTCCGCCGCGCCCTGACCGACGAGCGGGGTCTCAAGGGCGCCGTCGCCCTCCCGGAGGACACCGAGAGCCACCTCCTGCGCATCGCCGGGGGCGACGCCCGCCGCGCCCTGACCGCCCTGGAGGCGGCCGCCGGGGCCGCCCTCGACAAGGGCGAGGCGGAGATCGGCCTGACGACCCTGGAGGAGACGGTCGACCGGGCCGCCGTGAAGTACGACCGCGACGGCGACCAGCACTACGACGTGGCCAGCGCCCTGATCAAGTCCATCCGGGGCTCCGACGTCGACGCCGCCCTGCACTACCTGGCCCGGATGATCGAGGCCGGTGAGGATCCCCGCTTCATCGCCCGGCGCCTGATGATCTCCGCCAGCGAGGACATCGGCCTGGCCGACCCGACCGCCCTGCAGACGGCCGTCGCCGCCGCCCAGGCCGTCGCCATGATCGGCTTCCCCGAGGCCGCCCTCACCCTCAGCCACGCCACGATCGCCCTGGCCCTCGCGCCCAAGTCCAACGCCGCGACCACCGCGATCGGCGCCGCCCTGGAGGACGTCCGCAAGGGCCACGGCGGACCCGTGCCCGCCCACCTGCGCGACAGCCACTACAAGGGCGCGACCAAGCTCGGCCACGGCCAGGGCTACGTCTACCCGCACGACCTGCCCGAGGGCATCGCGGCCCAGCAGTACGCGCCGGACGAGCTGAAGGACCGCGAGTACTACGAGCCGACCCGGCACGGCGCCGAGGCCCGCTACGCGGACGCCGTGGAGTGGACCCGGAAGAACCTCGGTCGAAAGCGGTCCTGAGCACCCTGTAAACTCGATCGGAGTGCCGCGTCCCGTGCAGTCAGAACGGGGCAGTCGGCCGGAGCCGGTCAGGGGCATGGTCCCCCGGCAGGCTCCAGGAGCGTCGCGCACCGTCGAACGGTGTCGCGGGCAGCCCACCACCATCCGTCGTACGACGGCACCGGTCGGTGGGCCACTCGCGTGCTGCACGTATGTGCCCAGACCAGGGGAGCGGCTGCCCACCGAGGTCCACCAGGACCGCGGCGGGTTTCCCCGGCTGCGGATGCGACCTCCCACAACCCTGACAAGCCGATACAACGAAAGCGAAAAACAGTGGCGAACCAGTCCCGCCCCAAGGTCAAGAAGTCGCGTGCCCTCGGCATCGCGCTGACCCCGAAGGCCGTCAAGTACTTCGAGGCCCGCCCCTACCCGCCGGGTGAGCACGGCCGTGGCCGCAAGCAGAACTCGGACTACAAGGTCCGTCTGCTCGAGAAGCAGCGTCTGCGCGCGCAGTACGACGTGTCCGAGCGCCAGCTCGTCCGCGCCTACGAGCGTGCCTCCAAGGTCCAGGGCAAGACCGGTGAGGCCCTGATCATCGAGCTCGAGCGCCGTCTCGACGCCCTGGTTCTGCGTTCGGGCATCGCCCGCACGATCTACCAGGCCCGCCAGATGGTCGTGCACGGCCACATCGCCGTCAACGGCAAGAAGGTCGACAAGCCCTCCTTCCGTGTCCGTCCGGACGACGTCGTGCAGGTCCGCGAGCGCTCCAAGGAGAAGACCCTCTTCACGATCGCTCGTGAGGGTGGCTTCGCCCCCGACGGTGAGACCCCGCGCTACCTCCAGGTGAACCTCAAGGCCCTGGCCTTCCGCCTGGACCGCGAGCCGAACCGCAAGGAGATCCCGGTGATCTGCGACGAGCAGCTCGTCGTCGAGTACTACGCCCGCTGATCCTCGGCAGGCACGCGGTACCTCAGCCCGCCGTCTCCCCACCTGTCCGGGTGGGCGAGGCGGCGGGCTTTCGCGATTCCCCAGCTCCCGCGCGGGAAACCGGTACGGAGCGCAACCTCCGGCGCGATAGGCTCGTCGCACGACTTTTTCGATGTTCAGGCACGTTTCAGGGAGCGGGTGCACACAGTGTCCGGTGGAGAGGTTGCCGGGATCCTGGTGGCCGTGTTCTGGGCGATCCTGGTCTCCTTCCTCGCCGTCGCCCTGGCGAGGGTGGCCCAGACGCTCAAGGCGACCACCAAGCTCGTGGCGGACGTGACCGATCAGGCCGTCCCGCTGCTGGCCGACGCGTCCGCGGCGGTGCGCTCCGCGCAGACCCAGATCGACCGGGTCGACTCGATCGCCTCCGACGTCCAGGAGGTCACGTCGAACGCCTCCGCACTGTCGACCACCGTCGCCTCCACCTTCGGCGGCCCCCTGGTCAAGGTCGCGGCCTTCGGCTACGGCGTGCGCCGGGCCCTGGGCGGCCGCAAGGAGGACGTGCCCGCCAAGGCGTCCAGGCGCACCGTGATCGTGGGCCGTACGGTCACCCGGCGCAGCGCCCGAGGGAAGAGGGACTGAGAGCCAGCGATGTTCCGCCGCACCTTCTGGTTCACCACGGGCGTCGCCGCCGGTGTGTGGGCCACCACCAAGGTCAATCGCAAGCTGAAGCAGCTGACCCCCGAGAGCCTCGCGAGAACCGCGGGCAACAAGGCGCTCGAGGCCGGTCACCGCATCAAGGACCGTGCCGTCGGCTTCGCGCTCGACGTCCGCGACAACATGGCCGTGCGCGAGGCCGAACTGAGCGACGCCCTCGGCATCAACGAGAACCCCGAGCTTCCCGCACCCCGGCGTCACATCGCCATCGAGAACCGCAACCACCCGAAGTACGTCGAGGGTTCGACGTACCAGACGTACCCGTACAACCGGAATGAGGACCACTGATGGAGTCGGCTGAGATTCGCCGCCGCTGGTTGAGCTTCTTCGAGGAGCGCGGTCACACCGTCGTCCCTTCGGCGTCGCTCATCGCGGACGACCCGACTCTGCTCCTCGTCCCGGCCGGCATGGTGCCCTTCAAGCCCTACTTCCTCGGCGAGGTCAAGCCGCCCTTCAGCCGCGCCACCAGCGTGCAGAAGTGCGTGCGCACGCCGGACATCGAGGAGGTCGGCAAGACCACCCGGCACGGCACGTTCTTCCAGATGTGCGGCAACTTCTCCTTCGGCGACTACTTCAAGGAAGGCGCCATCAAGCTCGCCTGGGAGCTGCTCACCAGCGCCCAGGACAAGGGCGGTTACGGCCTCGACCCCGAGCGCCTGTGGATCACCGTCTACAAGGACGACGACGAGGCCGAGCGCATCTGGCACGAGGTCGTCGGTGTGCCGAAGGAGCGCATCCAGCGCCTCGGCATGAAGGACAACTACTGGTCCATGGGCGTCCCCGGCCCCTGCGGCCCCTGCTCCGAGATCAACTACGACCGCGGCCCCGAGTTCGGCGCCGAGGGCGGCCCCGCCGTCAACGACGAGCGGTACGTGGAGATCTGGAACCTCGTCTTCATGCAGTACGAGCGGGGCGAGGGCATCGGCAAGGACAACTTCGAGATCCTCGGCGACCTGCCCAGCAAGAACATCGACACCGGCCTCGGCCTCGAGCGTCTCGCCATGATTCTGCAGGGCGTGCAGAACATGTACGAGATCGACACCTCGATGGCCGTCATCAACAAGGCCACCGAGCTGACCGGCGTCCGCTACGGCGACGCCCACGCCTCGGACGTCTCCCTGCGCGTGGTCACCGACCACATGCGCACCTCCGTGATGCTCATCGGCGACGGCGTCACCCCCGGCAACGAGGGCCGCGGCTACGTGCTGCGCCGCATCATGCGCCGCGCCATCCGCAACATGCGCCTGCTCGGCGCCACCGGTCCGGTCGTGAAGGACCTGATCGACACCGTGATCGAGATGATGGGCCAGCAGTACCCCGAGCTCATCACCGACCGCGAGCGCATCGAGAAGGTCGCCGTCGCCGAGGAGAACGCCTTCCTCAAGACGCTGAAGGCCGGCACCAACATCCTCGACACGGCCGTCACCGACACCAAGGCCGCCGGCGGCACCGTCCTGCCCGGCGACAAGGCCTTCCTGCTCCACGACACCTGGGGCTTCCCGATCGACCTCACCCTGGAGATGGCCGCCGAGCAGGGCCTGTCCGTGGACGAGGACGGCTTCCGGCGCCTGATGAAGGAGCAGCGGGAGCGCGCCAAGGCCGACGCCCAGGCCAAGAAGACCGGCCACGCCGGCGCCGGCGCCTACCGCGAGATCGCCGACCAGGCCGGTGCCACCGACTTCGTCGGCTACACCGACACCGAGAGCGAGTCCACGATCGTCGGCATCCTCGTCGACGGCGCCTCCTCCCCGGCCGCCACCGAGGGCGACGAGGTCGAGATCGTCCTCGACCGCACCCCGTTCTACGCCGAGGGCGGCGGCCAGATCGGCGACACCGGCCGCATCAAGGTCGACACCGGTGCCGTCATCGAGATCCGCGACTGCCAGAAGCCGGTCCCGGGCGTCTACGTCCACAAGGGCGTCGTCCAGGTCGGCGAGGTGACCGTCGGTGCCAAGGCTCACGCCTCGATCGACGACCGCCGCCGCAAGGCCATCGCCCGTGCCCACTCGGCCACGCACCTGACCCACCAGGCCCTGCGCGACGCTCTCGGCCCGACGGCCGCCCAGGCCGGTTCCGAGAACCAGCCCGGCCGCTTCCGCTTCGACTTCGGTTCCCCGTCCGCCGTTCCGACGGCCGTGATGACCGATGTCGAGCAGAAGATCAACGAGGTGCTCGCCCGCGACCTCGACGTCCGCGCCGACGTCATGGGCATCGACGAGGCCAAGAAGCAGGGCGCCATCGCCGAGTTCGGCGAGAAGTACGGCGAGCGCGTGCGTGTCGTGACCATCGGCGACTTCTCCAAGGAGCTGTGCGGCGGCACCCACGTGCACAACACCGCCCAGCTCGGCCTGGTGAAGCTGCTCGGCGAGTCCTCCATCGGCTCCGGTGTGCGCCGGATCGAGGCCCTGGTCGGCGTGGACGCCTACAACTTCCTCGCCCGGGAGCACACGGTCGTCGCCCAGCTCCAGGAGCTGATCAAGGGCCGCCCGGAGGAGCTCCCGGAGAAGGTCTCCGCCATGCTCGGCAAGCTGAAGGACGCCGAGAAGGAGATCGAGAAGTTCCGCGCCGAGAAGGTCCTCCAGGCCGCCGCCGGTCTCGCCGAGTCCGCCAAGGACATCCGCGGCATTGCTGTCGTGACCGGCCAGGTCCCGGACGGCACCACCGCCGACGACCTGCGCAAGCTCGTCCTTGACGTGCGCGGACGCATCCAGGGCGGCCGGGCGGCCGTCGTCGCTCTCTTCACAGTGGTGAACGGAAAGCCGCTCACGGTGATCGCCACCAACGAGGCCGCCCGCGAGCGTGGCCTCAAGGCCGGCGACCTGGTGCGCGCGGCTGCCAAGACCCTCGGCGGCGGCGGTGGCGGAAAGCCGGACGTCGCCCAGGGCGGCGGCCAGAACCCGGCCGCCATCGGTGACGCCGTGGACGCCGTGGAGCGTCTGGTCACCGAGACCGCCAAGTAAGAGACGGGTCGGACAGCATGCGCAGAGGACGTCGACTCGCGATCGACGTCGGGGACGCCCGCATCGGGGTCGCCTCGTGCGACCCCGACGGGATCCTCGCCACCCCGGTCGAGACGGTCCCGGGGCGTGACATCCCCGCGGCTCAGCGACGGTTGAAGCAACTCGTCGAGGAGTACGAGCCCATCGAGGTGGTGGTCGGTCTCCCGCGCTCCCTCAAGGGAGGCGAGGGCCCGGCCGCGGTCAAGGTCCGGGGCTTCACCCAGGAACTGGCCCGCCTGATCTCCCCGGTTCCGGTCCGACTCGTCGACGAACGCATGACGACGGTGACGGCCAGTCAGGGACTGCGTGCCTCGGGCGTGAAGTCCAAGAAGGGCCGGTCGGTCATCGACCAGGCGGCAGCGGTGATCATCCTGCAACAGGCCCTCGAATCCGAACGGGTGTCAGGTAAAGCACCCGGCGAAGGCGTCGAAGTGGTCATCTGATCGCGATACGGTAACGTTCCGCGCGATGCGACGGCATTCGAACAGCCGCCGCACAGCAAAGAGGCGGGACGGGAGCCGGGGCCGGAAGCCGCGCCACCGCCGCCTCGCGGCTCTAGGGGATCGATGACTGAGTATGGCCGGGGCCAAGGCTCCGAACCGTGGCATCCCGAGGACCCGTTGTACGGGGACGGCGGATGGGAGGGGCAGCAGGCCCAGCAGGGTCAGCAGTCCCCGTACGGCGGCCAGCCGCAGCACTACCCGCAGCAGCCGCAGTACGGTGACTGGGGCACCGGTGACCAGGGCGGATACGGTCAGGAGCAGCAGAACCCGTACGACCAGCAGTACGTGGCGCAGGCCCACCCGCACCAGCAGTACCCGGGGCAGCCGGACCACGGACACCAGCAGGCCCAGGGCTACCACCAGCAGCCGTACGACAACGGCGGCTGGGCCGGCGAACCGCAGCAGCAGGTCTCGTACCCCGGTGATCCCCAGGACCCTTACGGGCAGCAGGCCGGTGCGTACGGAGAGGGCCGGCAGGACTACTACGGCACCCCCGACGCGTACCCGCCCCCCGAGCCGCCCGGCCGGCGTGGGGTCGAGCCCGCATCGGAACCGGAGACCGACTGGGACCCCGGACCCGACCAGGGCGAACACGCCTTCTTCGCGGGCGGGGACGACGATGACGACCGTGACGAGCCCGACGGGCGTCGCGGCCGCGACGACAAGCGGGGACGCGGCGGCAAACCGAAGAAGCGCCGCAACGGCATGGCCTGCCTGCTGGTCGCGGTGCTCCTCGGCGGCGGCCTGGCCGGTGTCGGCTACTTCGGCTACCAGTTCTACCAGGATCGTTTCGGCGACGCCCCGGACTACGCGGGGGACGGCAACGGGCAGCAGGTGACGGTCGAGATCCCCGAGGGAGCACTCGGGTACAAGATCGGTCAGGTGCTGAAGAACGCGGGGGTCGTCAAGAGCGTCGACGCCTTCGTCGCCGCCCAGCAGAGCAACCCCGACGGCAAGAGCATCCAGGACGGCGTGTACACGCTGCAGAAGCAAATGTCGGCCGACAGTGCGGTCGAACTGATGCTCAGTCCCAAGAGCCGCGACAACCTGATCATCGCCGAGGGCAAGCGCAACGCCGACGTCTACCGCCTCATCGACAAGCGGCTGGGCGTCAAGGCGGGCACCACCGAGGCGGTCGCCGAGAAGGACTACAAGAAGCTCGGCCTGCCCGCCTGGGCGCAGAACCACCCGAACGTCAGGGATCCGCTCGAAGGGTTCCTCTACCCGTCCAGCTACGGCGTCAGCAAGGGGCAGAAGCCCGAGGCCGTGCTCAAGCAGATGGTGGCCCGGGCCACCGCGGCGTACGAGAAGGCCGGCGTCGAGAAGAAGGCCAAGAGCCTGGGACTCGAGAACCCGTGGCAGCTCGTCACCGTCGCGAGCCTCGTCCAGGCCGAGGGCAAGACGCACGACGACTTCCGGAAGATGGCCGAGGTGGTCTACAACCGCCTCAAGCCCACCAACACGGAGACCAACCAGCTGCTCCAGTTCGACTCGACCTTCAACTACCTGAAGAACCAGAGCAACATCCACATCAGTGAATCCGAGATCAACAGCAACAAGGACCCGTACAACACGTACACCAACAAGGGCCTGCCGCCGGGGCCGATCGACAACCCCGGGGACGTCGCCTTGCGGGCGGCCCTGAATCCGACGAAGGACGGCTGGATCTACTTCGTGGCGACCGACGGTGTGCACAAGACCGAGTTCGCCAAGGACTATGCGCAGTTCCAGAAGCTCAAGAGGAAGTTCGATGCCAGCACAGGCAACTGACGCCCGCCGTGCCGCGGTGCTCGGCAGCCCCATCGCCCACTCCCTTTCCCCGGTCCTGCACCGCGCGGCCTACCAGGAGCTGGGCCTGGAAGGCTGGACCTACGACAGGTTCGAGGTCGACGAGGCCGGGCTGCCCGGGTTCTTCGAGGCGCTCGGGCCCGAGTGGGCCGGGCTCTCGCTGACCATGCCGCTGAAGCGGGCCGTGATCCCGCTGCTCGACGAGATCAGCGACACCGCCGCCTCGGTCGACGCGGTCAACACCGTCATCCGCACCGAGGACGGCCGCAGCATCGGTGACAACACCGACATCCCCGGCATGGTCGCCGCCCTGCGTGAGCACGGCATCGACAAGGTCGACGCCGCCGCCGTGCTCGGCGCCGGCGCCACCGCCTCCTCCGCGCTGGCCGCGCTCTCCCGGATCTGCCCGGGCGAGATCGCCGTCTACGTGCGCAGCGAGGCCCGGGCCGCCGAGATGCGGCAGTGGGCCGAGCGGCTCGACATCACCGTGCGCATCGCCGACTGGGCGGACGCCGAGCAGGCCCTGCGTGCCCCCCTGGTGATCAGCACCACCCCGACCGGTGTCACCGACACCCTCGCGCGGTCCGTACCGGAACGACCGGCGGCCCTCTTCGACGTCCTCTACGACCCCTGGCCCACCGACCTCGCCGCCCGCTGGTCGGCGTACGGCGGTGCCGTGGTCAGCGGCCTCGACCTGCTGGTGCACCAGGCCGTGCTCCAGGTCGAGCAGATGACGGGGCGGGGCCCCGCACCCCTGGATGCCATGAGAAAAGCGGGCGAGCGGGCTCTCGCCGCCCGCTAAGATCCGCTCTCGGTTCCGCAGGGGGCGGAACAGGGGAGGGGAACGTCCGTCATGTCCACAGGCCTGCCTCAGGCGTCCGTCAAGTCCCAGATATTCGAGTCCCTGCTCGGATTCCTGCCCGACTGGGTGCAGATCACGGTCCTGGCCCTGATCGTGGCCGCCGTCGTGGCGTCCTGGGTCGTCAAGATCAAGCGCAAGATCGCCTACCGGCGGGCCGTCCGCGCGGGGCAGCCGGTCCACGCCGCCGCCCAGTACGGACAGGGGCGCGGTGCGGACTACCTGGGGCAGTACGCGCCGCAGCAGACGCAGCCGGCCCGGCAGCAGGGCAGCGGGGCCGACCACCTGGGCGCCTACGCGCCGCAGCAGGCCGCGCCCGCGCCGCAGTCCAGCGGTGCCGACTTCCTCGGGGCGTACGCGCCGCAGCAGCGCCAGGGGGAGGGTCCGTCCGCGAACGCGTCCGCTTGATGGACCGGCCGCAGGGCACAGGGCCCCGGCGTGGGAGGATCGGAGACGGCGGACCGGGCCGCGCACCCGGTCGTGCCGTCGCCGTACGCGACGAGGCGCGTACGCAGGGCAGTACCGAGGCGCGAGCACTGAGGAGCACCGTTGAGCAGGTTGCGCTGGCTGACCGCGGGGGAGTCCCACGGTCCCGCACTCGTGGCGACGCTGGAGGGTCTTCCCGCCGGCGTGCCGATCACCACGGACATGGTGGCGGACCATCTCGCGAGGCGGCGCCTGGGCTATGGACGCGGCGCCCGGATGAAGTTCGAGCGCGACGAGGTCACCTTCCTCGGCGGCGTCCGGCACGGCCTCACCCTCGGCTCCCCGGTCGCGATCATGGTGGGCAACACCGAGTGGCCCAAGTGGGAACAGGTCATGGCCGCCGACCCGGTCGACCCGGAGATCCTCGACGGGCTCGCCCGCAACGCCCCGCTGACGCGCCCGCGGCCCGGCCACGCCGACCTCGCCGGCATGCAGAAGTACGGCTTCGACGAGGCCCGGCCGATCCTGGAGCGCGCCTCCGCCCGTGAGACGGCCGCGCGGGTCGCCCTGGGCGCGGTGGCCCGGTCCTACCTCAAGGAGACGGCCGGCGTCGAGATCGTCAGCCACGTCGTGGAACTGGCCGCCGCGAAGGCGCCGCGGGGCGTCTACCCGACCCCGGCCGACGTCGAGAAGCTGGACGCCGACCCCGTGCGCTGCCTGGACGCCGACGCCTCGAAGGCGATGGTCGCCGAGATCGACCAGGCCCACAAGGACGGCGACACCCTCGGCGGCGTGGTCGAGATCCTGGCGTACGGCGTGCCGGTCGGCCTCGGTTCGCATGTGCACTGGGACCGCAAGCTGGACGCCCGCCTGGCCGGTGCCCTCATGGGCATCCAGGCGATCAAGGGCGTCGAGATCGGTGACGGTTTCGAGCTGGCGCGGGTGCCCGGCTCCAAGGCGCACGACGAGATCGTGAAGACGGACGACGGCATCCGCCGCACCTCCGGCCGCTCCGGCGGCACCGAGGGCGGCCTGACCACCGGCGAGCTGCTGCGGGTCCGCGCGGCGATGAAGCCGATCGCGACCGTGCCGCGCGCCCTGCAGACCGTGGACGTCACCACCGGCGAGCCGGCCCAGGCCCACCACCAGCGCTCCGACGTGTCCGCGGTCCCGGCCGCCGGCATCGTCGCCGAGGCCATGGTGGCCCTGGTGCTCGCGGACGCCGTGGCGGAGAAGTTCGGTGGCGACTCGGTGACCGAGACCCGCCGCAACGTGACGTCGTACCTCGACAACCTCGCCATCCGATGAGCGGTCCCCTGGTCGTCCTGGTCGGCCCGATGGGCGTGGGCAAGTCCACCGTCGGGCAGCTGCTGGCCGAACGGCTCGGCGTCTCCTACCGGGACACTGACGACGACATCGTCGCCGAACAGGGCCGGACCATCGCCGAGATCTTCGTCGACGACGGCGAGTCCGCCTTCCGCGCGATCGAGAAGGCGGCGGTGCACCGGGCGATCGCCGGGCACGACGGGATCCTGGCCCTGGGCGGCGGCGCGATCCTCGACGACGGCACCCGCGCGCTGCTCGCCGGGCAGCGCGTGGCGTACCTGTCGATGGACGTCGAGGAGGCGGTCAAGCGCACCGGCCTCAACGCGGCCCGGCCGCTGCTCGCGGTCAACCCGCGCAAGCAGTGGCGCGAGCTGATGGAGGCCCGCCGCCACCTGTACGAGGAGGTCGCCACGGCCGTGGTCCCCACCGACGGCCGGACCCCCGAAGAGGTCACCGAAGCCGTCCTGGACGCACTGGAGTTGAAGGAAGCATGAGCGAGGCAGTGACGCGGATCCAGGTCGGCGGCACGGCGGGCACCGACCCGTACGAGGTGCTGGTCGGCCGGCAACTGCTCGGCGAACTCGCCGGGTTGATCGGCGACAAGGCCAAGCGGGTGGCGATCGTCCACCCCGAGGCGCTGGCCGAGACCGGTGACGCGCTGCGCGCCGACCTGGCCGAGCAGGGCTACGAGGCGGTCGCCGTCCAGGTGCCCAACGCTGAGGAGGCCAAGACCGCCGAGGTCGCCGCCTACTGCTGGAAGGCGCTGGGGCAGTCCGGGTTCACCCGCACGGACGTCATCGTCGGCGTCGGCGGCGGCGCGACCACGGACCTCGCCGGGTTCGTGGCGGCCACCTGGCTGCGCGGAGTGCGCTGGATCGCCATTCCGACCACCGTGCTCGCCATGGTCGACGCGGCCGTCGGCGGCAAGACCGGCATCAACACCTCCGAGGGCAAGAACCTCGTCGGCGCCTTCCACCCGCCCGCCGGTGTGCTCTGCGACCTGGCCGCGCTGGAGTCCCTCCCGGTCAACGACTACGTCTCCGGACTCGCCGAGGTCATCAAGGCCGGCTTCATCGCCGACCCGGTGATCCTGGAGCTCATCGAGTCCGACCCCGAGGCCGCCCGCACCCCGGCCGGTCCGCACACCGCCGAGCTGATCGAGCGCTCCATCCGGGTCAAGGCCGACGTCGTCTCGTCGGACCTGAAGGAGTCCGGCCTGCGCGAGATCCTCAACTACGGGCACACCCTCGGCCACGCCATCGAGAAGAACGAGCGCTACAAGTGGCGGCACGGCGCGGCCGTCTCGGTCGGCATGCACTTCGCCGCCGAACTGGGCCGTCTGGCGGGCCGGCTGGACGACGCGACGGCCGACCGCCACCGCACCATCCTCGAAGCGGTCGGACTGCCCCTGCACTACCGGCACGACCAGTGGCCCAAGCTGCTGGAGACCATGAAGGTCGACAAGAAGTCCCGCGGCGACCTGCTGCGCTTCATCGTCCTCGACGGTCTGGCCAAGCCCACGGTCCTGGAAGGACCCGACCCCGCCGTGCTGCTCGCCGCCTACGGCGAAGTGGGCCAGTAAGTCCACCGGCGCTCGTTCCGCCCGAAATCACCCTGCGGGCCGGGCACTTCGGGCCGCCCCCGGCCGTTCACACATCGACGACCGGGGGCGGTACCGTTCGGACGGGGGTGCCCCCACGCCCTTTAGGCTGTGGGGGAAAGCGGGCTCCCCCCGCTGTCAGCGCCCATCGCCTGTACGAGACGGAGTGGCACCGGATGCAGCACGCAGTGGGTTCTCCGCTGCCACCGCCCCACCGACCGGGGCACGGACCGGCCGGCGGCTGGTCGTCGGCCGCACATCACCCGGTTCCGCCGAACCCGGGAGCGCACCAGGGCTCCGCGCCCGTGCCCCCGCCGCTTCCGGCACCGGGCTATCCGGCGCCCCCGCCCGGACCGGCCGCGGCCATGCCGCCCTCCGGCCCGCCGGTGCCGGAGACCACCGGCCATGTGCCGCTGCCGCCCGGCGGTCCGGTCGCCATGCCGACGGCCCCGCCCGCCGCGGCGGCCTCCGATCCCACCGCCACGACGCTCGCGGTGCTGCTCATCGGCCCCGCGGGTGCGGGCAAGACCAGCGTGGCCAAGTTCTGGGCGGACCACCGCCGGGTGCCCACCGCCCACATCAGCCTCGACGACGTCCGCGAGTGGGTCCGCTCCGGCTTCGCCGACCCGCAGTCCGGGTGGAACGACAACTCCGAGGCCCAGTACCGCCTGGCCCGCCGCACCTGCGGCTTCGCGGCGCGCAACTTCCTGGCCAACGGCATCTCGTGCATCCTCGACGACGCGGTCTTCCCCGACCGCCCGGTCGTCGGCCTCGGCGGCTGGAAGCGCCATGTGGGACCCGGCCTGCTGCCGGTCGTCCTGCTGCCCGGGCTGGACATCGTCCTGGAACGCAACGCGGAGCGCTCGGGCAACCGGCGGCTGTCGGACGAGGAGGTCGCCCGCATCCACGGCCGTATGGCCGGGTGGTACGGGTCCGGCCTGCCGATCATCGACAACTCCCAGCTGGACGTCCCGGAGACGGCGAGGGTCCTGGACGACGTCCTGGCCCGCTCCATCGCCAGCCCACCCCAGTGGTGAACGCCCCTCAGTCGAGCGCCCCATAGGGGCGCGGGGAACTGCGCGACCAGCCCCCACCCAGCCGCGGACGGCACACGCCCCCGCGCGGCACGCCCCCTCCCGAAACAGCACCCCAACCCACCCTGACAAACCGGGCACCGCCCACTCAGACCCCCTCAACCAGCGCAAAACCGGCGGAGCCCATACGCTCGGGTCATGTCAGAGGTGTACGCGGCCCGCCGGACGCGTCTGAGGGAATACTGCAACGCGGGCGGCAGCGCGGCGGCGCTGGTCTCCCGCCCCGCCAATGTGCGCTATCTCGCGGGCGCGGCCCCGCACGGCGCCGTCCTCCTGCTCGGCAGGACCGAGGAACAGGACCTCCTGGTGTGCGCCGGCCCGACGGCCGACCGCCCGGCCCAGGAGCGCCCCGACGAGGCCCTGCGCGTACAGCTCCTGCCCGGAGTCGGCGGGGGTGATACGGCCGTCGCGGCCGCCCGCCTCGCCGACGGCCAGGGCGCCGACTCGCTCGCCGTGGAGGAGCACCACCTCACCGTGGCCCGGCACCGGGCGGTCGGCTCGGTCGCCCCCCGGCTGCGCCTGGCGGGCCTCGGCAAGGCCGTCGAGCAGCTCAGGGTCGTCAAGGACGAGGAGGAGATCTCCTGTCTGCGCATCGGCGCCGAGATCGCCGACCAGGCCCTGGGCGAACTGCTGGAGTCGATCCTCGTCGGCCGCACCGAGCGTCATCTCGCCCTGGAACTGGAGCGACGGCTCGTGGACCACGGGGCGGACGGGCCGGCTTTCCCGACGTCCGTCGGCACCGGGCCGAACGCCGGGCGTCCCGGACACCGGCCCACCGACCGCCGCGTCGAGGAGGGCGACTTCCTCTCCGTGTGCCTCGGCGCGACGTACCGCGGATACCGCTGCGAGATCGGCCGCACCTTCGTCATCGGCACCGCGCCCGCGGACTGGCAGATCGAGCTGTACGACCTGGTCTTCGCCGCCCAGCGCGCCGGGCGTGAGAGCCTGGTTCCCGGCGCCGCCTGCCGGGACGTCGACCGCGCCGCCCGTCAGGTCCTGGACTCCGCGGGGTACACGGAGGGCCTCACGATCCTGACCGGACACGGTGTCGGGCTCGAAATCGACGAGGACCCTCAATTGAGTCCCGCGGCCATGGGTAAACTGGACGCTTGCGTGCCGGTCACCGTCGAACCGGGGGTCCACCTCCCGGGCCGGGGCGGTGTCAGGATCGATGACACGCTCGTCGTCCGCCCCGAGGCGGACGGCGGACCCGAGCTACTCACCATCACGACCAAGGAGCTGCTCGCCCTGTAGCCAGGCAGGCGCGTGCACCGGGGTCGTACGTCAGTCCAGGAGATTCCGCAACCGTGGCTTCCACGAACGACCTCAAGAACGGCATGGTGCTCAAGCTCGAAGGCGGCCAGCTCTGGTCCGTCGTCGAGTTCCAGCACGTCAAGCCCGGCAAGGGCCCGGCCTTCGTGCGCACCAAGCTCAAGAACGTGCTCTCCGGCAAGGTCGTCGACAAGACCTTCAACGCCGGCGTCAAGGTCGAAACGGCCACCGTCGACAAGCGCGACATGCAGTTCTCCTACATGGACGGCGAGTACTTCGTCTTCATGGACATGGAGACCTACGACCAGCTGCACGTCGACAAGAAGGCCGTCGGCGACGCCGCGAACTTCCTGATCGAGGGCTTCACGGCCACCGTCGCGCAGCACGAGGGCGAGGTGCTCTTCGTCGAGCTGCCGGCCGCCGTCGAGCTCGTCATCCAGGAGACCGAGCCGGGCGTCCAGGGCGACCGCTCCACCGGTGGCACCAAGCCCGCCATCCTGGAGACCGGTCACCAGATCAACGTGCCCCTCTTCATCACCACCGGTGAGAAGATCAAGGTCGACACCCGCACCAGCGACTACCTCGGCCGGGTGAACAGCTAACCGTGGCTGCCCGCAACACGGCCCGTAAGCGCGCCTTCCAGATCCTCTTCGAGGGGGACCAGCGCGGCGCCGATGTGCTGACCGTCCTCGCGGACTGGGTCCGGCTCTCCCGGGCGGACACCCGGCAGCCGCCGGTCAGCGAGTACACGATGGAGCTGGTCGAGGGCTACGCGGAGCACGCGAAGCGCATCGACGAGCTGATCGCGCAGTACTCCGTCGGCTGGACCCTCGACCGGATGCCCGTGGTCGACCGCAACATCCTGCGGCTCGGCGCCTACGAGCTGATCTGGGTCGACGGGACCCCGGACGCCGTCGTCCTCGACGAGATGGTGCAGCTGGCGAAGGAGTTCTCCACGGACGAGTCGCCCTCGTTCGTGAACGGCCTGCTCGGCCGCCTGAAGGAACTCAAGCCCTCGCTCCGCCGCGACGAGGTCTGAGACGGATCACACGCCGGAGGGCCCGCAGCGACACCGCTGCGGGCCCTCCGGCGTCTTCATGCCTCCTGCGGGGCCCTGGCCCGCCACCTGGGTCCCCAAGGGCCACACAACGCCGCCGGGGTGGCCGAGAACCATACGGTTTCGGCCACCCCGGCGGCACGTTTCTGCTGGGCCCGCCGTGCGGGTCAGGCGTCCTCGTGGGACGCCACCGCGCGGCGCGCGTCCGCGTCCAGGACACCCCAGCTGATCAGCTGCTCGGTGAGGACGGAGGGGGACTGGTCGTAGATGACGGCGAGTGTGCGCAGGTCGTCCTGGCGGATCGAGAGCACCTTGCCGTTGTAGTCACCGCGCTGGGACTGGATCGTGGCCGCGTAGCGCTGCAGCGGGCCCGCCTTCTCGGCCGGCACCGTGGCCAGCCGCTCCAGGTCCAGGACCAGCTTCGGCGGCGGCTCGGCCGCCCCGCCCGGGGTGGTGCCCGGAAGCAGCTCCTGCACCGGAACGCCGTAGAAATCCGCCAGCTCGGCAAGGCGCTGCACGGTCACGGCACGGTCGCCGCGCTCGTACGAACCGACCACGACCGCCTTCCAGCGTCCCTGGGACTTCTCCTCGACACCGTGGAGGGAAAGGCCCTGCTGGGTGCGGATCGCCCGGAGCTTGGCCCCGAGCTGTTTGGCGTATTCGCTGGACATATAGCTCCCCGGCACTGTGTCGACGCGTCTGGCGTGGGTGCCAGGCCGCGCGGCTGGTAACTCACTGTGAGGTTACGCAGCGTTACTCTGCCGCGTCAAGCCGAATGGTCCGCACCGACTCTTCCGTGGTAGTGGCCTCGCATTGGGCCGGATGGGTGATCCATGGGGGCCGTTCGGGCGACCGTGGCGACCTGCTACCGTGTATGGCGCAATCCCGACGTCCTTTAAGGTCCGTCCCGTGAGGCGGAGAAGGAGGTCCGTTTCATATGGACACGCACGACACGCAGTCCGATGCCCGGCCCGTTCTCGAAGGGCCCGACATCGCGCGGGTACTGACCCGCATCGCCCACGAGATCGTCGAACGCGCCAAGGGCGCCGACGACGTGGTGCTCCTCGGCATTCCGACCCGGGGTGTCTTCCTCGCCCGCAGGATCGCGGACAAGCTGGAGCAGATCACCGAGCGCAAGGTTCCCTGCGGCTCGCTCGACATCACCATGTACCGCGACGACCTGCGCATGCACCCGCCGCGTGCGCTGGCCCGCACCGAGATCCCCGGTGACGGCATCGACGGCAGGCTGGTCGTCCTCGTCGACGACGTGCTCTTCTCCGGCCGCACCATCCGCGCCGCCCTCGACGCCCTGAACGACATCGGGCGCCCGCGCGCGGTGCAGCTCGCCGTGCTCGTCGACCGCGGCCACCGCGAACTGCCCATCCGCGCCGACTACGTCGGCAAGAACCTCCCCACGTCGTTGCGGGAGACGGTCAAGGTCCAGCTCGCCGAGGAGGACGGTCGCGACACCGTGCTGCTCGGTGCCAAGCCGGACGCTCAGTAGCACTCCGGGCGTACGCCGCTGTCGTACGCCGGCTCAGTGCGCGCGCCCGCGCGCCCGTCTGCCCCGAATCTCCCGTTTGAACTGCCTTACGGAGCCTGACAGATGCAGCGTCATCTCATCTCGGCCGCCGACCTCACCCGCGACGACGCCGTCCTGATCCTCGACACCGCCGAGGAGATGGCCCGGGTCGCCGACCGGCCGATCAAGAAGCTGCCGACCCTGCGCGGCCGCACGATCGTCAACCTCTTCTTCGAGGACTCCACCCGGACCCGGATCTCCTTCGAGGCCGCCGAGAAGCGGCTGTCCGCGGACGTCATCAACTTCTCCGCCAAGGGCTCCAGCGTCTCCAAGGGCGAGTCCCTGAAGGACACCGCCCAGACCCTGGAGGCCATGGGCGTCGACGCCGTCGTCATCCGGCACGGCGCCTCCGGGGCCCCCTACCGCCTGGCCAACTCCGGCTGGATCGACGCGGCCGTGGTCAACGCCGGCGACGGCACCCACCAGCACCCCACCCAGGCCCTGCTGGACGCCTTCACCATGCGCCGCCGCCTGATCGGCCCGGACGCCGGGCTCGGCCAGGACCTCGAAGGCAAGCGCATCACCATCGTCGGCGACGTCCTGCACAGCCGGGTCGCCCGCTCCAACGTCGACCTGCTGCACACCCTCGGCGCCGAGGTCACCCTGGTCGCACCGCCCACCCTGGTGCCGGTCGGGGTCGAGACCTGGCCCTGCGAGGTGTCGTACGACCTCGACAGCACGCTCCCCAAGTCCGACGCGGTGATGATGCTGCGCGTCCAGCGCGAGCGGATGAACGCGGCGTTCTTCCCGACCGAGCGCGAGTACTCCCGGCGCTACGGCCTCGACGGTGAGCGCATGGCGCGGATGCCCGAGCACGCCATCGTGATGCACCCGGGCCCCATGGTCCGCGGCATGGAGATCACCGCCGAGGTCGCCGACTCCGGCCGCTGCACCGTCGTCGAGCAGGTCGCGAACGGAGTGTCCATCCGGATGGCCGTTCTGTACCTGCTGCTCGGGGGCAACGAGCCCGCCGTCACCCACCCCCGTACCGAGGAGAAGTAAGACAGATGAGCAAGACCCTGATCCGTGGTGCGAAGGTGCTCGGCGGCGAGCCGCAGGACGTGCTCGTCGACGGCGGGACGATCGCCGAGGTGGGAAGCGGACTGAGCGCCGAGGGCGCCGAGGTCGTCGAGGCCGGGGGCAAGGTGCTGCTGCCGGGGCTGGTCGACCTGCACACCCATCTGCGCGAGCCCGGCCGCGAGGACTCCGAGACCGTCCTCACCGGCACCCGGGCCGCGGCCTCCGGCGGCTACACGACCGTCTTCGCCATGGCCAACACCTTCCCGGTCGCCGACACCGCCGGTGTCGTCGAGCAGGTCTGGCGGCTCGGCAAGGAGCACGGCTACTGCGACGTGCAGCCCATCGGCGCCGTCACCGTCGGCCTGGAGGGCAGGAAGCTCGCCGAGCTGGGCGCCATGCACGAGTCGGCCGCCGGTGTCACCGTCTTCTCCGACGACGGCAAGTGCGTCCACGACGCCGTGATCATGCGCCGGGCCCTTGAGTACGTGAAGGCCTTCGGCGGTGTCGTCGCCCAGCACGCGCAGGAGCCGCGGCTGACCGAGGGCGCCGAGATGAACGAGGGCGTCGTCTCCGCCGAACTGGGCCTCGGGGGCTGGCCCGCGGTGGCCGAAGAATCGATCATCGCCCGGGATGTCCTGCTCGCCGACCACGTCGGCTCCCGCGTGCACATCTGCCACCTGTCGACCGCCGGTTCGGTCGAGATCGTCCGCTGGGCCAAGTCCCGCGGCATCCAGGTCACCGCCGAGGTCACCCCGCACCACCTGCTCCTCACCGACGAGCTGGTCCGCACCTACAACCCCGTTTACAAGGTCAACCCGCCGCTGCGCACCGAGCGGGACGTGATGGCCCTGCGCGAGGCGCTCGCCGACGGCACCATCGACATCGTCGCCACCGACCACGCCCCGCACCCGCACGAGGACAAGGACTGCGAGTGGGCCGCGGCGGCCATGGGCATGGTCGGGCTGGAGACGGCCCTGTCGGTGGTGCAGGAGACCATGGTCGAGACGGGTCTGCTGGACTGGGCCGGTGTCGCCGACCGGATGTCCGTCACACCCGCGCGGATCGGACAGGCCACCGGCCACGGCCGTCCCGTCTCGGCAGGTGAGCCCGCCAACCTCACCCTGGTCGACACGGCATACCGTGGGCTGGTGGAACCCGCGGGCTTCGCCTCGCGCAGCCGCAACACCCCCTACGAGGGGCGTGAGCTGCCGGGCCGTGTGACGCACACGTGGCTGCGGGGCAAGGCCACGCTCGTCGACGGGAAGCTCACGTGACACCTGTACTCCTGCTGGCCGCCGAGAAGGAATCGGCGCAAGTGACCGACTGGGCCGCCCGCATCGGCTGGGTCGTCGGCCTCGCCCTGTTCGTCGCGCTCGTCTACTGGCTGATGCGCGAGGGCTGGAAGTGGCGCGGCACCCTCCAGGGCGACCTGCCCGAGCTGCCGGTCACCCCGGACGACCCGGGCCCGGCGCGCCTGACCATGAGCGGCCGGTACCACGGCTCCACCACCGCCGGGCAGTGGCTCGACCGCATCGTCGCCCGGGGCCTGGGCACCCGCAGCCGCGCCGAGCTGACCCTGACCGACACCGGTCTGGACGTCGTACGCCCCGGGGCGAGCGACTTCTTCGTCCCGGCAGAGCGGCTGCGCGAGGCCCGGCTCGACAAGGGCATCGCCGGCAAGGTGCTCACCGAGGGCGGCCTGCTGGTCGTCACCTGGGAGCACGGCGACCGGCTGATCGACTCCGGGTTCCGCTCCGACCACGCGGCCGAGCACACCGCTTGGGTGGAAGCCCTCACCACCATGATCGAAACGAACAGCAAGGAAGGCGCCGAACGATGACCACCTCCACCAGGGGAGCCGCCAGAACTCCCGCCGTACTCGTCCTGGAGGACGGCCGGATCTTCCGCGGCCGTGCCTACGGGGCCGTGGGGGAGACCTTCGGCGAAGCGGTGTTCTCCACCGGCATGACCGGCTACCAGGAGACCCTCACCGACCCCTCCTACCACCGCCAGGTCGTGGTGATGACCGCCCCGCACGTCGGCAACACCGGCGTGAACGACGAGGACATGGAGTCCCGGAAGATCTGGGTCTCCGGCTACGTCGTGCGCGACCCCGCGCGCGTGCCGTCCAGCTGGCGCTCCCAGCGCACGCTGGACGAGGAGCTGGACAGCCAGGGCGTCGTCGGCATCAGCGGCATCGACACCCGCGCCCTCACCCGCCACCTGCGCGAGCGCGGCGCCATGCGCGTCGGCATCTTCAGCGGCGACGCCGTCCGCGACGACGCCGCGCTCCTCGCCCGCGTGCAGGAGGCCCCGCAGATGAAGGGCGCCGATCTCTCCGCCGAGGTCGCCACCTCCGAGCCCTACGTCGTGCCCGCGATCGGCGAGAAGAAGTTCACCGTCGCCGCCGTCGACCTGGGCATCAAGGGCATGACCCCGCACCGCATGGCCGAACGAGGCATCGAGGTGCACGTGCTCCCGGCCACCGCCACCGTCGACGACGTCTACGCGGTGAACCCGGACGGCGTGTTCTTCTCCAACGGCCCGGGCGACCCGGCCACCGCCGACCACCCCGTCTCCGTGATGCGGGGCGTTCTGGAGCGCGGCACCCCGCTCTTCGGCATCTGCTTCGGCAACCAGATCCTGGGCCGCGCCCTCGGCTTCGGCACGTACAAGCTGAAGTACGGCCACCGCGGCATCAACCAGCCGGTGCAGGACCGCACGACCGGCAAGGTCGAGGTCACCGCGCACAACCACGGCTTCGCCGTCGACGCCCCGCTCGACCAGGTGTCCGACACCCCGTTCGGCCGCGCCGAGGTGTCGCACGTCTGCCTGAACGACAACGTGGTGGAGGGGCTCCAGCTCCTCGACCGCCCCGCCTTCAGCGTCCAGTACCACCCCGAAGCGGCAGCGGGCCCGCACGACGCCGCCTACCTGTTCGACCGCTTCGTCTCCCTGATGGAGGGCCAGCGTGCCTAAGCGCACCGATATCCAGTCCGTCCTGGTCATCGGCTCCGGCCCGATCGTCATCGGCCAGGCCGCCGAGTTCGACTACTCCGGCACCCAGGCGTGCCGCGTCCTCAAGGCCGAGGGTCTCAGGGTCGTCCTGGTGAACTCCAACCCGGCGACGATCATGACCGATCCGGAGATCGCCGACGCCACCTACGTCGAGCCGATCACGCCCGAGTTCGTCGAGAAGATCATCGCCAAGGAGCGCCCCGACGCGCTGCTGCCCACCCTGGGCGGCCAGACGGCCCTCAACACCGCCATCTCCCTGCACGAGAACGGCGTCCTCGACAAGTACGGCGTCGAGCTGATCGGCGCCAATGTGGAGGCGATCCACAAGGGCGAGGACCGCGACCAGTTCAAGGTGGTCGTGGAGGAGGTCCGCAAGAAGATCGGGCACGGCGAGTCCGCCCGGTCCTACATCTGCCACTCCATGGACGACGTCCTCAAGGGCGTCGAGGAGCTCGGCGGCTACCCGGTCGTCGTCCGCCCCTCCTTCACCATGGGCGGCGCCGGCTCCGGCTTCGCCCACGACGAGGAGGAGCTGCGCCGCATCGCCGGGCAGGGCCTCACGCTCTCCCCGACCACCGAGGTGCTCCTGGAGGAGTCCATCCTCGGCTGGAAGGAGTACGAGCTGGAGCTGATGCGCGACAAGCACGACAACGTCGTGGTCGTCTGCTCCATCGAGAACTTCGACCCCATGGGCGTCCACACCGGCGACTCGATCACCGTGGCGCCCGCGATGACCCTCACCGACCGCGAGTACCAGATCCTGCGCGACGTCGGCATCGCCGTGATCCGCGAGGTCGGCGTCGACACCGGCGGCTGCAACATCCAGTTCGCGGTGAACCCCGAGGACGGCCGCGTGATCGTCATCGAGATGAACCCGCGTGTCTCCCGGTCCTCGGCGCTCGCCTCCAAGGCGACCGGCTTCCCGATCGCCAAGATCGCCGCCAAGCTCGCCGTCGGCTACACGCTGGACGAGATCCCGAACGACATCACGCAGGAGACCCCGGCCTCCTTCGAGCCGACGCTCGACTACGTGGTCGTGAAGGCCCCGCGCTTCGCCTTCGAGAAGTTCCCGAGCGCCGACTCCACCCTCACCACCACCATGAAGTCGGTCGGCGAGGCCATGGCCATCGGCCGCAACTTCACCGAGGCCTTCCAGAAGGCGCTGCGCTCCCTGGAGAAGAAGGGCAGCCAGTTCACCTTCGTCGGCGACCCCGGCGACAAGGAGCAGCTGCTCCGTGACGCGGTCCGGCCCACCGACGGCCGGATCAACACCGTCATGCAGGCCATCCGCGCGGGCGCCACGCCCGAGGAGGTCTTCGACTACACGAAGATCGACCCCTGGTTCGTCGACCAGCTCTTCCTGATCAAGGAGATCGCCGACGAGCTGGCCGAGGCCCCCGAGCTGACCACCGATCTGCTCGCCGAGGCCAAGCGGCACGGCTTCTCCGACCAGCAGATCGGCGAGATCCGCGGCCTGCGCGAGGACGTCGTCCGCGAGGTCCGGCACGCCCTCGGTATCCGCCCGGTCTACAAGACGGTCGACACCTGCGCCGCCGAGTTCGCCGCGAAGACGCCGTACTTCTACTCCTCCTACGACGAGGAGACGGAGGTCGCCTCCCGCGAGAAGCCGGCCGTCATCATCCTGGGCTCCGGCCCGAACCGCATCGGCCAGGGCATCGAGTTCGACTACTCCTGCGTCCACGCCTCCTTCGCCCTGAGCGACGCGGGCTACGAGACCGTGATGGTCAACTGCAACCCGGAGACCGTCTCCACCGACTACGACACCTCCGACCGCCTGTACTTCGAGCCGCTGACGCTGGAGGACGTGCTGGAGATCGTGCACGCCGAGCAGCAGGCCGGACCGGTCGCGGGCGTCGTCGTCCAGCTCGGCGGCCAGACCCCGCTGGGCCTGGCGCAGGCGCTCAAGGACAACGGCGTGCCGATCGTGGGCACCTCGCCCGAGGCGATCCACGCCGCCGAGGACCGCGGCGCCTTCGGCCGGGTCCTCGCCGAGGCCGGCCTGCCGGCCCCCAAGCACGGCACCGCCACCACCTTCTCCGAGGCCAAGGCCATCGCCGACGAGATCGGCTACCCGGTCCTGGTGCGCCCCTCGTACGTCCTCGGCGGGCGCGGCATGGAGATCGTCTACGACGAGACGCGCCTGGAGGCGTACATCGCCGAGTCGACCGAGATCAGCCCCTCGCGGCCGGTCCTGGTCGACCGGTTCCTCGACGACGCCATCGAGATCGACGTCGACGCCCTCTACGACGGCGAGGAGCTCTACCTCGGCGGTGTCATGGAGCACATCGAGGAGGCCGGCATCCACTCCGGCGACTCGGCGTGCGCCCTGCCCCCGATCACCCTCGGCGGCTTCGACATCAAGCGCCTGCGCGCCTCCACGGAGGGCATCGCCAAGGGCGTCGGGGTCCGCGGCCTGATCAACATCCAGTTCGCGCTCGCGGGCGACATCCTCTACGTCCTGGAGGCCAACCCGCGCGCCTCGCGCACCGTCCCCTTCACCTCGAAGGCGACCGCGGTGCCGCTGGCCAAGGCCGCCGCCCGCATCTCGCTGGGCGCCACCATCGCCGAACTGCGCGCCGAGGGCCTGCTCCCGGCCAACGGCGACGGCGGCGAGCTGCCGCTCGACGCGCCGATCTCCGTCAAGGAGGCCGTCATGCCGTGGTCGCGCTTCCGCGACATCCACGGCCGCGGCGTCGACACGGTCCTCGGCCCGGAGATGCGTTCCACCGGCGAGGTCATGGGCATCGACTCCGTCTTCGGCACGGCGTACGCCAAGTCGCAGGCCGGCGCCTACGGCCCGCTGCCCACCAAGGGCCGCGCGTTCATCTCGGTCGCCAACCGCGACAAGCGCTCGATGATCTTCCCGGCCCGCGAGCTGGTCGCCCACGGCTTCGAGCTGCTCGCCACCTCCGGCACCGCCGAGGTCCTCAAGCGCAACGGCATCAACGCCACGGTCGTGCGCAAGCAGTCCGAGGGCACCGGCCCGAACGGCGAGAAGACCATCGTCCAGCTCATCCACGACGGCGAGGTCGACCTCATCGTCAACACCCCGTACGGCACCGGCGGCCGCCTCGACGGCTACGACATCCGTACGGCGGCCGTGGCACGCTCCGTGCCCTGCCTGACGACGGTCCAGGCCCTCGCGGCGGCGGTGCAGGGCATCGACGCCCTCAACCGCGGCGACGTGAGCGTCCGCTCGCTCCAGGAACACGCCGAACACCTGACCGCGGCCCGCGACTAGCAGCCCCGAGGGGGACACCGGAAACGGTGTCCCCCTCTTCGTGAGGACGCCATGTCCTCGTGAGGACACCATGTACAAGATCTTCTTCCGTCTCGTCTTCAAGCGGCTGGACCCGGAGCAGGCCCACCACCTGGCCTTCCGCTGGATCCGCCTGGCCGCCCGCGTGCCCGTGCTGCGCACCTTCCTCGCGGCCGCCCTCGCGCCCCGGTACAAGGAGCTGCGCACCGAGGCCCTCGGGCTGCGGATGCACGGCCCCTTCGGGCTCGCCGCGGGCTTCGACAAGAACGCCGTCGGCATCGACGGCATGGCCATGCTCGGCTTCGACCACGTCGAGATCGGCACGGTGACCGGCGAGCCCCAGCCCGGCAATCCCAAGCAGCGCCTGTTCCGCCTCGTCGAGGACCGGGCGCTGATCAACCGCATGGGCTTCAACAACGAGGGCTCCCTCCGCGTCGCCGCCCGCCTGGCCTCCCGCACGCCGGTGTTCAAGCCGGTCGTCGGCGTGAACATCGGGAAGACCAAGGCCGTCCCCGAGGAGGAGGCCGTCGCGGACTACGTGAAGTCCGCCGAGCGGCTCGCGCCCTACGCCGACTACCTGGTCGTCAACGTCTCCTCCCCGAACACGCCCGGGCTGCGCAATCTCCAGGCCACGGAGGCGCTGCGCCCGCTGCTGAGCGCGGTCCGCGAGGCCGCCGACCGCACGGTGCCCGCCCGCCGCGTCCCGCTCCTGGTGAAGATCGCGCCGGACCTCGCCGACGAGGACGTCGACGCCGTCGCCGACCTGGCCGTGGAGCTCGGCCTGGACGGCATCATCGCCACCAACACCACCATCGCGCGCGAGGGACTCGGCCTGAAGTCCGGCCCCGCGCTGGTCGAGGAGACCGGCGGCCTGTCCGGGGCACCCCTCAAGGAGCGCTCCCTGGAGGTCCTGCGCCGCCTCTACGCGCGCGTGGGCGACCGGATCACCCTGGTGGGCGTGGGCGGCATCGAGAACGCCGAGGACGCCTGGCAGCGCATCCTGGCCGGTGCCACGCTGGTCCAGGGCTACAGCGCCTTCGTCTACGAGGGCCCGTTCTACGCTCGCGACCTCCACAAGGGGCTCGCAGCGCGCCTGCGCACGAGCCCGTACCCCACGCTCGCCGACGCGGTGGGCGCCGACGTGAGGAGGACGGCATGAGTGCCCCGGAACCCTTCGGCGCGCGCCTGCGCCGGGCCATGGACGAGCGCGGCCCGCTGTGCGTCGGCATCGACCCGCACGCGTCCCTGCTGGCCGAGTGGGGCCTGAACGACGACGTGGCGGGCCTGGAGCGGTTCAGCCGCACGGTCGTGGAGGCGGTGGCCGACCGGGTGGCCGTGCTCAAGCCGCAGAGCGCCTTCTTCGAGCGCTTCGGCTCGCGCGGCGTCGCCGTGCTGGAGAAGTCGGTCGCCGAGGCCCGTGCGGCCGGCGCGCTGGTCGTGATGGACGCCAAGCGCGGAGACATCGGGTCCACCATGGCCGCATACGCCGAGTCCTTCCTGCACAAGGACGCGCCGCTGTTCTCCGACGCGCTGACGGTCTCGCCGTACCTCGGCTACGGCTCGCTCGCCCCGGCGATCGCGCTGGCCCGGGAGAGCGGCGCCGGCCTGTTCGTGCTGGCGCTGACCTCCAACCCGGAGGGCGGCGAGGTCCAGCACGCCGTGCGCTCCGACGGGCGGAACGTGGGAGCGACCATGCTCGCGCACCTGGCCGCCGAGAACGCGGGGGAGCGGCCCCTCGGGTCCTTCGGCGCGGTCGTCGGCGCCACCCTCGGTGATCTGTCGATGTACGACCTGGACATCAACGGCCCGCTTCTCGCGCCCGGCATCGGCGCCCAGGGCGCGACGCCGGCCGATCTCCCCGGGGTCTTCGGGGCGGCGGTGCGCAACGTCGTGCCGAACGTCAGCCGTGGAGTGCTACGCCACGGTCCCGACGCGGTCGCTCTGCGTGACGCCGCGGAGCGCTTCGCGGAGGAGATCCGTCACGCCGTGACGTCTTCATGAGGCGGTCCAGACCTTCGGTCGAGACCTTCGATGAGTGGTCCGGAGCCCGCTTGAGTCTGAATACATCCTCAAATCCGGGGCAGTATGTCCTAAATGTCCGTTCAGATGAAGGCTGACCAGGACTTTTCCGCTGTTCTCGCTGACTCTGGCGGACTTGCCCGCTAGTCTCCGACGAGAGTGAACGGGCAAGCGTGTTGCTCGTAGCTCCCCAGGTGTGGGGCGACTAGGTTCCTCACCGGTCCGTATCCGACAGTTCGACATCCGAGGTGACGTAGGCGTGGCTCTTCCGCCCCTTACCCCTGAACAGCGCGCAGCCGCGCTCGAAAAGGCCGCCGCGGCTCGCCGGGAGCGGGCCGAGGTCAAGAATCGACTCAAGCACTCCGGCGCCTCCCTTCACGAGGTCATCAAGCAGGGCCAGGAGAACGACGTCATCGGCAAGATGAAGGTCTCCGCCCTCCTTGAGTCGCTGCCCGGCGTGGGCAAGGTCCGCGCCAAGCAGATCATGGAGCGACTCGGTATCTCCGAGAGCCGCCGCGTGCGGGGTCTCGGTTCCAACCAGATCGCCTCCCTGGAGCGCGAGTTCGGCAGCACCGGTTCCTGAACCGGGCATCCCGGGGGAAGCGAGTCCCGGGCACTCCGGGTTTGCTGGATAATCGCTGCATGGCTGCAACACCCCGGGGGACGTCCCCCGTACCCCCGGACGTACGTCCGCGGCTGACCGTGCTCTCCGGCCCCTCCGGGGTCGGCAAGAGCACGGTCGTCGCCCATATGCGCAAGGAACACCCCGAGGTCTGGCTCTCGGTGTCGGCGACGACCCGCAAGCCCCGCCCCGGCGAGCAGCACGGAGTCCACTACTTCTTCGTCTCCGACGACGAGATGGACAAGCTGATCGCCAACGGCGAGCTGCTGGAGTGGGCCGAGTTCGCCGGCAACCGCTACGGCACGCCGCGAGCGGCTGTGCAGGAGCGCCTGGAGAACGGCGAGCCCGTGCTCCTGGAGATCGATCTGCAGGGTGCCCGCCTGGTCAGGGAGTCGATGCCCGAGGCCCAGCTGGTGTTCCTGGCTCCGCCCTCCTGGGAGGAGCTCGTCCGCAGACTCACCGGGCGGGGCACCGAGCCGCCCGAGGTGATCGAGCGCCGGCTCGACGCGGCGAAGATCGAACTCGCGGCCGAGCCGGAGTTCGACACCACCCTGGTCAACACCTCCGTCGAGGACGTGGCTCGCGAGCTGCTAGCCTTGATGGACGTCGTGTGACCATCGCCGGTCGTTCCGCCCGGCAGATCAGCCCGACAGAATCTTTCCCATCCATCGGAAGGTAGAGCGTGTCCTCTTCCATCTCCGCGCCCGAGGGCATCATCAACCCGCCGATCGACGAGCTCCTCGAGGCCACCGACTCGAAGTACAGCCTCGTGATCTACGCGGCCAAGCGTGCCCGCCAGATCAACGCGTACTACTCGCAGCTCGGCGAGGGTCTCCTCGAGTACGTCGGTCCTCTCGTCGACACCCACGTCCACGAGAAGCCGCTCTC
Source organism: Streptomyces sp. NPDC043685 (assembly GCF_056436585.1). Lineage (NCBI taxonomy): Bacteria > Bacillati > Actinomycetota > Actinomycetes > Kitasatosporales > Streptomycetaceae > Streptomyces > Streptomyces sp. NPDC043685. The sequence goes on from NZ_JBWKCH010000007.1 coordinate 385,647, forward strand.
GATCGCCCTCCGCGAGATCAACGCGGGGCTCCTGACGTCCGAGGCCGTCGAGGGCCCGGCGCAGTAAGCAGGATTGACAGCTTCACGCTGACTCATCCACAGGCCCGGCAGGCCGACTGCCGGGCCTGTGGTGTGTCATGGAGTCGTACGGTGTGCCGGTTGCCGAGGTCCGGGGAGAGACGTGGACAAGCCGAAGGTCGTTCTGGGGGTCAGCGGGGGCATCGCCGCGTACAAGGCCTGTGAGCTGCTGCGGCGGCTGACGGAGTCGGGCCATGACGTGCGGGTGGTGCCCACCGCCTCCGCGCTGCACTTCGTCGGCGCCGCCACCTGGTCCGCGCTCTCCGGCAACCCGGTCTCCACCGAGGTCTGGGACGAGGTGCACGAGGTGCCGCACGTGCGCATCGGGCAGCACGCCGACCTGGTCGTCGTCGCCCCCGCCACCGCCGACATGCTCGCCAAGGCGGCCCACGGCCTCGCCGACGACCTCCTCACCAACACACTCCTCACCGCCCGCTGTCCGGTCGTCTTCGCGCCCGCCATGCACACGGAGATGTGGGAGCACCCGGCCACCCAGGAGAACGTGGCGACGCTGCGCCGCCGCGGCGCCCTCGTCATCGAGCCGGCCGTGGGCCGCCTCACCGGCGTCGACACCGGCAAGGGCCGGCTCCCCGACCCGGGCGAGATCTTCGAGGTCTGCCGCCGCGTCCTGGCCCGGGGCGTCACCGAGCCCGACCTCGTCGGAAGGCACGTCGTCGTCAGCGCCGGCGGCACCCGCGAACCCCTGGACCCCGTCCGCTTCCTCGGCAACCGCTCCTCCGGCAAGCAGGGCTACGCCCTCGCCCGCACCGCCGCCGCCCGCGGCGCCCGCGTCACGCTGATCGCGGCCAACAGCACCCTGCCCGCCCCGGCGGGCGTGGACGTCGTCCCGGTCGGCACCGCCGTGCAGCTGCGCGAGGCGGTGCTGCGGGCCGCCCCCGAGGCCGACGCCGTGGTGATGGCGGCCGCGGTGGCGGACTTCCGCCCGGCGGCGTACGCGACGGGCAAGATCAAGAAGAAGGACGGGCAGGACCCGGAGCCGATCACCCTGGTGCGCAATCCGGACATCCTCGCCGAGATCTCCGGCGACCGGGCCCGCGCCGGACAGGTGATCGTCGGCTTCGCCGCCGAGACGGACGACGTCCTCGCCAACGGCCGCGCCAAGCTCAAGCGCAAGGGCTGCGACCTGCTCGTCGTGAACGAGGTGGGGGAGCGCAAGACCTTCGGCTCGGAGGAGAACGAGGCCGTCGTCCTCGGCGCCGACGGCAGCGAGACCGCCGTGGCGCACGGCCCCAAGGAGGCCCTGGCCGAAACGGTCTGGGACCTGGTGGCCGAGCGCCTGCGCTGAGGTCCCGCCTCCCGCACACCGCTCGAAAGCGGCTGGATCAGGGCGTGGCGCCTCTGGCCAACGCCGCTCGGCATTGGGCAGAATGCCCGTGCCGCAGGTCACAGCACTCCCGAGTGGCGAGACAGGGGGACCGTGGCCGAAGCGTGACCCGTAAACTGTTCCACGGATGGCGCCGGGTGCAGCCCCCGCCGTCCGCCCATGATCAGCCAGCAGCCGCTGCAACCCCAGGGAGCGTTGTGTCCCGTCGCCTGTTCACCTCGGAGTCCGTGACCGAGGGTCACCCCGACAAGATCGCTGACCAGATCAGCGACACCATTCTCGACGCGCTTCTGCGTGAGGACCCGTCCTCCCGGGTCGCCGTCGAGACCCTGATCACGACCGGCCTGGTGCACGTGGCCGGCGAGGTCACGACCAAGACGTACGCGGACATCGCGACGCTGGTCCGGAACAAGATCCTCGAGATCGGCTACGACTCCAGCAAGAAGGGCTTCGACGGCGCCTCCTGCGGCGTGTCGGTGTCGATCGGCGCGCAGTCCCCGGACATCGCCCAGGGCGTGGACACGGCGTACGAGACCCGCGTCGAGGGCGACGACGACGAGCTCGACAAGCAGGGCGCCGGCGACCAGGGCCTGATGTTCGGCTACGCGACGGACGAGACGCCGACGCTGATGCCGCTGCCGATCTTCCTGGCCCACCGCCTGTCCAAGCGCCTGTCCGACGTGCGCAAGAACGGCACGATCCCCTACCTGCGCCCGGACGGCAAGACGCAGGTCACCATCGAGTACGACGGCGACAAGGCGGTCCGTCTGGACACCGTCGTCGTCTCCTCGCAGCACGCCTCCGACATCGACCTGGACTCGCTGCTGGCTCCCGACATCAAGGAGTTCGTCGTCGAGCCGGAGCTGAAGGCGCTCCTGGACGAGGGCATCAAGCTCGACACGGAGAACTACCGTCTGCTGGTCAACCCCACCGGCCGCTTCGAGATCGGCGGCCCGATGGGTGACGCCGGACTGACCGGCCGCAAGATCATCATCGACACCTACGGCGGCATGGCCCGCCACGGCGGTGGTGCGTTCTCCGGCAAGGACCCGTCCAAGGTCGACCGCTCCGCCGCGTACGCGATGCGCTGGGTCGCCAAGAACGTGGTCGCCGCGGGCCTCGCCACCCGCTGCGAGGTCCAGGTCGCGTACGCCATCGGCAAGGCCGAGCCGGTCGGTCTGTTCGTCGAGACCTTCGGCACCGCCAAGGTCGACACGGACCGGATCGAGAAGGCGATCGACGAGGTCTTCGACCTCCGCCCGGCCGCCATCATCCGCGACCTCGACCTGCTCCGCCCGATCTACTCCCAGACGGCGGCCTACGGCCACTTCGGCCGTGAGCTGCCCGACTTCACCTGGGAGCGCACGGACCGCGTGGACGCGCTGCGCAAGGCCGCGGGCCTGTAGTCCCGTCCTCCAGGGCATCGCGTGAGGCCCGGCACCCTTCGGGGGGCCGGGCCTCCGCCATGACTCCCGGGCCCGCTCACCCGCGCCGCGTCCCCAAAACCGCTCGCGGACGGCGGCGGACGATCCCTACGTTGGGGGAGCGCCGGGGCGCCCGGTGCGAAGGTGACGGATCCTTCTGGGCTCGCAGGAGCCCCCGCGGGTTCGAATCCCGCCGCCGGCCGGGCGGTGCCCGGTGGCGTGGCCGAGTGGTCCAAGGCGCGTGCACGCCGTCACCGAGGGGAACTCGGGCGCCTTCGCCTGTCAGTGGTCTTTGGTAAGAATGCAAGCGTGAGCAGCGAGAACGAACCAGCGGGTGACGGGGCGCAGGGGGCGCCGCCCGAGCAGCTCGCGCTCATCCGGGAGAGCGTGCGGCAGGCGAAGACGCCCCGGGCCAAGCCGCGGACCTGGCGGGGCGCCGCGCTCGCCAAGGAGCGGCCCGTCGCGCGGGTCCTCGTCGACAAGGGCGTGCTGCACCTCGACCGCTACTTCGACTACGCCGTGCCCGAGGAACTGGACGAGCAGGCACAGCCCGGCGTACGGGTGCGGGTGCGGTTCGGGGCCGGGCGGCACCGGGTGCGCGAGGGCCGCCGCGAGGGCGGAGGGCTGATCGACGGGTTCCTCGTCGAGCGGCTGGCCGAGTCCGACTACTCCGGACCGCTGGCCGCCCTCGCCCAGGTCGTGTCCCCCGAGCCGGTGCTCAGCGCGGAGCTCCTGGGACTGGCCCGGGCGGTCGCCGACCGGTACGCGGGCAGCCTCGCCGACGTCCTGCAGCTCGCCGTCCCGCCGCGCAACGCCCGGGCCGAACAGCGTCCGTCGCCCGAGCCCCTGCCCCCGCCTCCCGCGCCCGACGCCGGCTCCTGGCAGCGGTACGAACGGGGGCCCGCCTTCCTGGAGTCCCTCGCCTCGGGCGGCGCACCCCGGGCCGTGTGGAACGCGCTGCCCGGGCCGCAGTGGAGCGAGGAACTGGCGCGTGCCGTCGCCGCGGCGCTGGCCTCCGGGCGCGGGGCGCTCGTCGTCCTGCCCGACGGGCGGGCTGTCGCCCGGGTTGACGCCGCGCTGACCGCCCTGCTCGGCCAGGGGCGGCATGCCGTGCTCACGGCCGACGCGGGCCCCGAGAAGCGGTACACGCAGTGGCTCGCCGTGCGGCGGGGTTCCGTCCGGGCCGTGATCGGGACCAGGGCCGCGATGTTCGCGCCTGTCCAGGACCTCGGTCTGGTCGCCCTATGGGACGACGGCGACGACAGCCACAGCGAGCAGCACGCCCCGCAGCCCCACGCCCGGGAGGTGCTCCTGCTGCGGGCCGCCCAGGACCGGTGCGCTTTCCTGCTGGGCAGCTGGGCCTGCACGGTGGAGGCCGCGCAGCTCGTCGAGACCGGGTGGGCGCGGCCGCTGGTCGCCGGCCGGGACCAGGTGCGCGCCGCGGCTCCGCTCGTGCGGACCGTCGGGGACCAGGATCTCGCCCGGGACGAGGCCGCCCGGGCCGCCCGGCTGCCGACCCTCGCCTGGCAGGCCGTCAGGGAGGGCCTGCGGCACGGCCCGGTGCTGGTGCAGGTGCCCCGGCGGGGATACGTGCCGCGCATGGCCTGTGCCGCCTGCCGAGCCCCCGCCCGGTGCCGGCACTGCTCCGGGCCGCTGGAGGCCGCGGACGGCGGTGCGCTGAGCTGTGGCTGGTGCGGCCGTGAGGAGAGCGGCTGGCACTGCCCGGAGTGCGGGGGCTTCCGGCTGCGCGCCTCGGTCGTGGGGGCCCGGCGGACCGCCGAGGAACTCGGGCGGGCGTTCCCGGCGGTGCCCGTGCGCACCTCTGGCCGTGAACACGTGCTCGACACCGTGCCCGGGACGCCTGCGCTCGTGGTGAGCACACCCGGCGCCGAGCCGGTCGCCGAGGGCGGCTACGCGGCGGCGCTGCTGCTGGACGGGTGGGCCATGCTCGGGCGTCCCGACCTGCGCGCCGGTGAGGACGCGTTGCGGCGGTGGATCGCGGCCGGGGCTCTCGTCCGGCCGCAGTCCGCCGGCGGCACGGTGGTGATCGTGGCCGAGCCGACCCTGCGGCCCGTGCAGGCGCTCGTGCGGTGGGACCCGGTCGGCCACGCGGTGCGGGAACTGGCCGAGCGGGCCGAACTGGGTTTCCCGCCGGTGTCGCGGATGGCGGCCGTGTCGGGGCCGGCGGAGGCGGTCGCCGACTTCCTCCGTACGGCCGAACTGCCGCCGGAGGCCGAGATGCTGGGGCCGGTGCCGCTCCCCGTCACCGCTCCGGGGCGTCCGCGGCGGACCGGGGCTCCGCCGCCCGGGGAGCAGTGGGAGCGGGCGCTGGTGCGGGTGCCGCCCGGGAAGGGGACGGCACTGGCTGCCGCGCTGAAGGCCGCGCAGGCCGCCCGGATGGCTCGCGGGAGCGGAAGCGGCACGGGCGGCGGGAGCCGTGGCAGCGGTGGCAGGGCCGGTGGCCGGGGAGGCGGCGACGGCGGTGGGACGGCCGGGGTGTGGGTGCGGATCGATCCGGCCGACATCGGGTGAGTGGCCCCCGGGGCTCGACGCCGGTGCGGTGCATGGGCCCCGGGTGGTTGTGGCGCGCCGGTGCGTGTCAGGGGCCGCCGGGGCGACGGCGGTGGCGGTGGGACGGCCGGGGTGTGGGTGCGGATCGATCCGGCCGACATCGGGTGAGTGGCCCCCGGGGCTCGACGCCGGTGCGGTGCATGGGCCCCGG
>NZ_JBWKCH010000007.1:391312-486737 GCF_056436585.1 Streptomyces sp. NPDC043685
CGGGCGGTTGTGGCGCGCCGGTGCCTGGCAGGGGTCGGGGCTGCCGTGCGCGTGCCGGTGACTAGCCGGGCCGTCCGGCGGTCCGCAGGCGGCGCGCTCGGAGACACGGCCGCCCTCCCGGAGTCGTCCGGGAGGGCGGGTGCCGGGGAAGGGTCAGCCGTTGCGCGGGCCGGGGAAGGCCGTCGGCCGCACCTCGTCGCGGAGGGCCGGGCTGCCCGCGGTCGGCTGCGTGGGCATGGAGCGGGCCGCGGGGACCGTCGGAACCGTGGGGAGCCCGGGAGGCACGCCGACCGTGCGGCTGCCCGACGGCTCCGGGGTGCGCTCGGGCTCGACCGCGGCCGTCTGGGCCGTGGCGCGGCGTGCGCCGTAACGGCGGTGCACCGCCTGCTTGGTGACTCCGAGCGCGGAGCCCACCGCGTCCCACGAGAAGCCGAGCGAGCGGTCGAAGTCCACGGCTGCCGTGACCAGGGTCTCGACACTGTCCCGCAGCTCCTGGGCGAGACGGACGGTCGGGGCGGGTGCGCGTCCGTAGACGACGAAGCCCGTGGAGGGGCCGGAGCGGCGCGGGCGGTAGACGTTGCCCAACTGGGCGGTGAGGGTGCGCAGTGCGTCCACCTGCCGGCGGACCCGCTCGATGTCCCGCACCAGCAAGTGCAGGCTGGCCCGAGCCTGGGCGTCGTGGGTTGCGTGGTCGGCCATGAACAAGCCTCTCGAACCGGCGTTGAAAGGAATGGGCCGCGATCGTGGCCCGCTGTGGTCAACTCTGTCTTGACCAACGCGGATTCGCTCCGCTGGTCACGGTGTGGGGGCGCGGGGGCATATGCGTGCGCCCGTTTGCGCGGGACGTGCGCCTCGGTCCGCGGCCCTCGGGCCCGGGTCTCCCGTAAGGGGGAGAGCGCCCTCGGCGGCTTTGCGTTTCCGGCTCATAGACTTGGGCGTCGCCCGTCAGCCGCCCCCGTCCGAGAGGCTCCCACCACCCCATGAAGCTCGTCTTCGCCGGTACACCCGAGGTCGCCGTTCCCGCCCTGGACGCTCTGCTCGCCTCCGGGCGGCACGAGGTCGCCGCCGTCGTCACGCGGCCCGACGCGCCGGCCGGGCGCGGACGCAGGCTCGTCGCGTCGCCCGTCGCCGAGCGGGCGGAGGAGGCGGGGATCGAGGTGCTGAAGCCCGCGAAGCCCAAGGACCCCGAGTTCCTGGAGCGTCTGCGGGAGATCGGGCCGGACTGCTGCCCCGTCGTCGCTTACGGGGCGCTGCTGCCCCGGGTCGCCCTCGACATCCCGGCGCAGGGCTGGGTCAATCTGCACTTCTCCCTGCTGCCGGCCTGGCGCGGCGCGGCCCCGGTGCAGCACGCCATCATGGCCGGGGACGAGATCACCGGCGCGTCGACCTTCCTGATCGAGGAGGGGCTCGACTCCGGGCCGGTGTACGGCACGGTGACCGAGGAGATCCGGCCCACCGACACCAGCGGTGACCTGCTGACCCGGCTCGCCTTCGCCGGGGCCGGGCTGCTCGCGGCGACCATGGACGGCATCGAGGACGGCACGCTGAAGGCCGTACCGCAGCCGGCCGAGGGGATCAGCCTCGCCCCGAAGGTCAACGTCGAGGACGCGCACCTCGACTGGAACGCCCCCGCGCTGCGCGTGGACCGGATGGTGCGGGGCTGCACCCCGGCCCCCGGCGCCTGGACCACGTTCCGCGGTGAGCGCCTCAAGCTCATCCAGGTCGCGCCCGTGCCCGACCGGGCGGACCTCGCCCCCGGGCAGATCGCCGCCGCGAAGAACAACGTGTACGTCGGGACCGGTTCGTACGGCGTCGAGCTGCTGTGGGTGCAGGCACAGGGCAAGAAGCCGATGCGGGCGGCGGACTGGGCGCGCGGGGTGCGCATCGCCGAGGGCGAGCGGCTCGGCGGCTGAGGCCGGCCCGGGCGGGGACCGCGACGCGGACCGGCGCACCGCTGCCGGTCCGCCGGTCCCGCCCCGCTCCCGGCGGCGTAGGCTGGACGGCGCACTTCTTCTCACCCCCGGAGCACCTTTTTCGTGAGCGAACAGCCCCGCCGAGCCCGCACGTCGGGCAAGCCCTACCGCCGGCCCAAGAAGGACCCCGTCCGCATCCTCGCCTTCGAGGCGCTGAGGGCGGTGGACGAGCGGGACGCCTACGCCAACCTCGTCCTGCCGCCCCTGCTGCGCAAGGCGCGGGAGAAGGAGGGCCCGGAGACGTTCGACGCCCGGGACGCGGCGCTCGCCACCGAGCTGGTGTACGGGACGCTGCGGCGGCAGGGGACGTACGACGCCGTCCTGGCGACCTGCGTGGACCGGCCGCTGGGCGAGGTCGACCCGCCGGTGCTGGACGTGCTCAGCCTCGGCGCGCACCAGCTGCTCGGCACCCGGATCCCGACGCACGCGGCCGTGTCCGCGACCGTCGAGCTCGCCCGGGTGGTGCTCGGCGACGGCCGGGCCAAGTTCGTCAACGCCGTGCTGCGGAAGGTCGCGCAGCACGATCTGGACGACTGGCTGGAGAAGGTCGCGCCCCCGTACGACGAGGACCCCGAGGACCATCTCGCCGTCGTCCACTCGCACCCCAGGTGGGTCGTCTCCGCGCTGTGGGACTCCCTGGGCGGCGGGCGGGCCGGCGTCGAGGACCTGCTGCGCGCCGACAACGAGCGGCCCGAGGTGACCCTGGTGGCACGGCCCGGACGGGCCACCCCGGAGGAACTGCTGGAGGAGGACGCCGCCGAGCAGGGGCGCTGGTCGCCCTATGCCGTGCGGCTGACCGAGGGCGGGGAGCCGGGCGCCATCGCGGCCGTGCGCGACGGGCGCGCGGGTGTGCAGGACGAGGGCAGTCAGCTCGTGGCGATCGCCCTCGCCAACGCGCCCCTGGACGGGCCCGACCGGCGCTGGCTGGACGGCTGCGCGGGACCCGGCGGCAAGGCGGCGCTGCTCGGAGCGCTGGCCGCCGAGCGGGGCGCCCTGCTGGTCGCCTCCGAGAAGCAGACGCATCGCGCCGGACTCGTCGCCAAGGCGCTGGACGGGAACCCGGGGCCGTACCAGGTGATCGCCGCGGACGGAACGCGCCCGGCGTGGCGGCCCGGCAGCTTCGACCGGGTGCTGGTCGACGTGCCCTGCACCGGCCTCGGTGCCCTGCGCCGCCGCCCGGAGGCACGCTGGCGGCGCCGCCCGGAGGACCTGGAGGGCTTCGCGCCGCTCCAGCGGGGGCTGCTGCGCACCGCCCTGGAGTCGGTGCGGGTCGGCGGTGTCGTCGGCTACGCGACCTGCTCGCCGCACCTCGCCGAGACCCGGGCCGTGATCGCCGACGTGCTCAAGCAGCACCCGGACACGGAGCTCATCGACGCCCGCCCGCTGCTGCCCGGCGTGCCGGACCTGGGCGAGGGGCCCGACGTGCAGCTCTGGCCGCATCTGCACGGGACCGACGCGATGTACCTGGCGCTCATTCGCCGGACCGGCTGACTCCCGCGCCCACAACCGCCCGGTCCGGCCCGCCGCCGTCCCGGCGCGCCAGCCGGTGCGGCCACCACACCCTCGGCCCGACGTCCAGGAACAACGACGTCACCAGCACCGAGCGGACGATGAAGGTGTCGATGAGGACGCCCAGGGCGACCGTGAAGCCGATCTCGGCGAAGGCGACCATCGGAAGGGTGCCGAGGGCGGCGAAGGTGCCCGCCAGGACCAGGCCGGCCGAGGTGATGACCGCTCCCGTGGCCGCCAGACCCGTGATGACGCCCGCCCTGGTGCCCTGGCGGGCCGCCTCCTCGCGGATGCGGGTGGTCAGGAAGATGTTGTAGTCGATGCCCAGGGCGACCAGGAACACGAAGACGAACAGCGGGAAGTCGGTCGCCTCGCCCGCGTAGTCGAAGACGTACCGGAACGCCAGCGCGCTGATGCCGAGTGCCGCCGCGAACGACAGGATGACCGTGCCGATCAGCAGCAGCGGGGCGATCAGGGCGCGCAGCAGGCCGCACAGGATCAGCAGGACGACCAGCAGCACCAACGGGATGATCAGCAGGTTGTCGTGCGTGGTCGCCTCGTCCATGTCCAGCAGGGCCGCCGTACCGCCGCCCACCTCGGCATCGGCGTCCGGCACCGCGTGCACGGCGTCCCTGACCCGTTGGACCGTCTGTTTGGCGGCCTCGCTGTCCGCGGGGGCGGTCATGGTGGCCTCGAAGAGGACCTTGCCCTCGAAGACCGGCCTGGTGCCGGGCGGCAGGCCGAGGGACTGCGGGACCACGCCCTCGGTCGCGGCGACCGCGCGGCCCACCCGCACGGCCTGCGCCCGGTCGCTGACGATGACCAGGGGGGCGCCGCTGCCCGCCGGGAAGTAGCGCGCCGACACCTCCTGGCCGGTGATCGAGTCGGGCTTCCCGGTGAAGGCGTCCGCGTTGCCGATGCCCTCCGCGCGCAGCTGGATCAGGCCCAGCGAGCAGACCGCCAGCACCAGCGCCGTGACGCCCCAGGTCAGCCGGGGACGGCGGGCGATACGGCGGCCCGTGCGGGCCCAGACGCCCCGCTCGGTCGGGTCGGGACTGCCGTGGTGCGGGATCACCGGCCAGAAGATCCAGCGGCCGAAGATCACCAGCAGGGCCGGGAACAGGCTCATCATCGCCAGCAGGGCGACCGCCACGCCGATCGCGGCGACCGGGCCCAGGCCGCTGGTGGAGTTCATCTCGGCGACCAGCAGCACCAGCATGCTCAGCACGACCGTCGCGCCGGAGGCCAGCACGGCCGGGCCCGCGCGGTGCAGCGCCAGGGCCATCGCCTCGTGCCGGTCCTCGTGCCGGCGCAGTTCCTCCCGGTAGCGGGCCACCAGCAGCAGGGCGTAGTCCGTCCCGGCCCCGAAGACCAGCACCGTGAGGATGCCGGCGCTCTGGCCGTTGACCGTCAGACCGCCGTGCTCGGCCAGCAGGTAGATCAGTGCCTGCGCGGTGAACAGCGCGCAGACCACCGCGACCAGGGGGACCAGCAGCAGGGTCAGACTCCGGTAGGTGATGAGCAGCATGACGACGACGACCGCCATCGCCGACAGCAGCAGGGTCGAGTCGATGCCCTCGAACGCCTCGGCGAAGTCCGCGGACGTGCCGCCGGGGCCGGTGATGTGCACGCTCAGCCCGCCGCCGCCCTCACCCACGTCGTCCCGGATCGACTCCACGGCGGGGGAGATCCGCTCCCAGCCCTCCTCGTCCATCATGATCGGCACGAAGACCTGGGCCGCCCGCGGATCGGCCTGCCGGTCGAACACCGGCCCTCGCGTCTGCTCACCGAGGATGCCGTGGTCACGCAGCTGCTTGAGCTGCCGCACGTCCTCGGCGATCTCCGCCCGGTCCTGCCCCGTCAGGCCGCTCTCGCGCGCGTAGATCACGACCGCCGGGATCTGCTCCGGCCGGAAGTCCTCGGAGATCCGCAGCACCTGCGTCGACTCCGCGGAGCCCGGCAGCCAGGACGCCGCGTCGTTGTCCTGCGCGTCGGTGAGTTTCATGGCGAACGGCGCGGCGATGAACAGCACGACCACCCACAGGCCCAGGACCAGCCACTTGGCCCGCCGCCCGCAGACGAGGTGCGCGACGCCCTGCTTCATGTCATTCCCCTCCGCGAAGACACCGGTACGGGGCGCGGGGAACCACACGACGAACCACGTGAGTCCCGCAGCCGGCAGACCAGCCGGGACCGATGCCCACAACCCCCGAAGGGCATGGCAGTCTTAGGACATGGCCGCGCAGATCAACCCCAGCATCCTGTCCGCAGATTTCGCCCGCCTCGCGGACGAGGCGAAGGCCGTGGAGGGAGCCGACTGGCTCCACGTCGACGTCATGGACAACCATTTCGTCCCGAACCTCACGCTCGGCGTGCCGGTCGTAGAGTCGCTGGCCCGTGCGACGGACACCCCGCTGGACTGCCATCTGATGATCGAGGCCCCCGATCGATGGGCGCCGCAGTACGTGGAAGCGGGGGCCGGTTCCGTCACCTTCCATGTCGAGGCCGCCGCAGCACCGGTCCGGCTCGCCCGGGAGATCCGCGCCAAGGGCGCCCGCGCCTCCATGGCGCTGAAGCCCGCGACCCCCATCGAGCCGTACGAGGACCTGCTCCCCGAGCTCGACATGCTGCTGATCATGACGGTCGAACCGGGCTTCGGGGGACAGGCCTTCCTCGACATCATGCTTCCGAAAATCCGCCGCACCCGCGAGTTGATCAGCAAGCACGGACTGGAGCTCTGGCTCCAGGTCGACGGCGGAGTTTCCGCGTCCACCATCGAGCGCTGCGCCGAGGCCGGAGCCGACGTCTTCGTGGCCGGATCGGCGGTCTACGGGGCAAACGACCCGGCCGAGGCGGTACGTGCACTACGCACGCAGGCGGACGCGGCGACGGCGAAGGCCTCCTGGGCCTGCGACCACTGAGCCACAGCAAAGTGAACGGCTCTCATCAGGGCTGATCGACCGCGCCGGATCTGCAAGGATGAACGGCGAATCCAGAGTGTGAACAGCAGTGAGGAGAACGCCGTGTCGGGTATGTCGGCGGGCCGGTCAGCCATGCGGATGGGACCCGCTGAGCTGGTGCAGGCGGCGGCCATGGCCCGCCGCTTCTACCTCGAGGGCAAGTCCAAGATCCAGATCGCGGAGGAGTTCGGCGTCAGCCGCTTCAAAGTGGCCCGGGTCCTGGAGACCGCCCTCGAACGGGATCTCGTCCGGATCGAGATCCGTGTGCCCGCCGAGCTGGACGCCGAGCGCTCGGACGCGCTCCGCGCCCGCTACGGCCTCAGGCACGCCGTCGTGGTCGAGTCCCCGGCCGAGGCCGAGGAGACGCCCGACCCCGAGAACCTGGGAGAAGTGGCCGCCGACCTGCTCGGCGAACTGGTCGACGAAGGAGATGTCCTCGGCCTGGCCTGGGGCCGCTCCACCATCCACATGGCGGCGGCGCTCGACCGGCTGCCGCCGTGCACGGTGGTGCAGCTGACGGGCGTGTACGACGCCGGGACCGCCGAACGCGGCTCGGTCGAGGCCGTACGCCGCGCCGCCCAGGTGGCCGGCGGGGACGCCCACCCCATCTACGCGCCCATGCTGCTGCCCGACGCGGCCACGGCCGCGGCGCTGCGCAACCAGACGGGCATCGCCCGGGCCTTCGAGCACTTCGACAAGGTCACCGTCGCCTGTGTCTCCATCGGGTCCTGGGAGCCGGGCATCTCCACGGTGCACGACATGCTGAGCGACGAGGAGCGCGCGCACTATGCCTCCCTCGGGGTCGCCGCCGAGATGTCCGCGCACCTCTTCGACGCCGACGGCCGCCGGGTCGGCCGGGACCTGGGCGAGCGGTGCATCACCGTCAAGGCCGACCAGCTCCGCCGTATCCCCGAGGTCGTGGCGATCGCAGGCGGGCAGCGCAAGGGGCCCGCGATCGACGCGGTGCTGCGCTCCGGGCTCGTCACCAGCCTGGTGACGGACACGTCCGCGGCGGACTACCTGATGACGGCCGGACCGGCGCCGAAGCCCGCGCTCAACCGGTCCGACCCGGACGGAGTCTGACGGGTGGCCGGTCAGGCGCACGGCGTGCACGATCCGGCGGGCCGGATCGTGCTCGTCCTGGACCTCGACGGGGTCACGGACAAGGCGGGCCTGATGGACCGCTGCGTCCGTGACCTGGCCCTGCCCGACTGGTTCGGGCGCAACTGGGACGCCCTCGCCGACTGCCTGGCCGACCCCGCCCTCTGGCCCGAGGAGGCCGGGGAGCGGGGGCTGCTGGTCGTCGTCCGGGGCTGGCGGACGTACGCCGAGACGCGGCCCGACGAGTGGCAGGTCGCCGAGGAGATCTTCGCCGAGGCGACGGACCAGGGCCCCGGGCTGTTCGTCACCCTCGGCCTTGGAGAATCCTCCGAGAGGCCCCCTGACCAGCCTGGATGATCTGCTGGGGGTCGTTCGGGCGTCGGCCATGGGAGAATGAAGTACGTGCTCTTTCCCCCTGGCCGGCCGGTCCGGGGGTCACCTCTGATCGACTGGGATGTGCAGCACGTGCGTTTCCTCAATGACATACAGCCCGGGTACGACCTGACGTACGACGACGTCTTCATGGTGCCGAGCCGCTCCTCGGTGGGCTCACGGCAGGCCGTCGACCTCAGCTCCCCGGACGGCACGGGCACCACCATCCCGCTCGTCGTCGCCAACATGACCGCCATCGCCGGCCGCCGCATGGCCGAGACCGTGGCCCGCCGCGGCGGCCTCGTGGTGATACCGCAGGACATCCCGAACGACGTCGTCACCGACGTCGTCTCCTGGGTGAAGAGCCGGCACCTCGTGCTGGACACCCCCATCATCCTGTCCCCGCACCAGACCGTCGCCGACGCCCTGGCGCTGCTGCCCAAGCGGGCGCACGACGCCGGTGTCGTCGTCGACGAGAACCACAAGCCGGTCGGCGTGGTCACCGACGCCGACCTGTCCGGCGTGGACCGCTTCACGCAGCTCGCCGAGGTCATGTCCCGGGACCTGCTGCTCATCGACGCCGACATGGACCCGGGCGAGGCCTTCGACACCCTCGACCACGCCAACCGCCGCTACGCCCCCGCGGTGAACCAGGACGGCACCCTCGCCGGCATCCTGACCCGCAAGGGCGCCCTGCGCGCGACGCTCTACACGCCGGCCACCGACGCACAGGGGCGGCTGCGCATCGCCGCCGCCGTCGGCATCAACGGCGACGTGGCGGGCAAGGCGCAGCAGCTGCTGGACGCCGGAGTCGACGCCCTCGTCATCGACACCGCGCACGGCCACCAGGAGTCGATGATCAGCGCCCTGAAGCTGGTGCGCGACCTCGACCCGCAGGTGCCGATCGTCGCGGGCAACGTGGTCGCCGCCGCGGGTGTGCGCGACCTGATCGAGGCGGGCGCGGACATCGTCAAGGTCGGTGTCGGCCCTGGCGCCATGTGCACCACGCGCATGATGACCGGCGTCGGCCGGCCGCAGTTCTCCGCCGTCCTGGAGTGCGCCGCCGAGGCGAAGAAGTACGGCAAGCACGTCTGGGCCGACGGCGGCGTCCGCCACCCCCGTGACGTGGCCATGGCCCTCGCGGCCGGCGCGTCCAACGTGATGGTCGGCTCCTGGTTCGCGGGCACGTACGAGTCCCCGGGCGACCTCCAGCACGACGCCCAGGGCCGCGCCTACAAGGAGTCCTTCGGCATGGCGTCCGCCCGGGCCGTGCGCAACCGCACCTCGGAGGAGTCCGCGTACGACCGGGCCCGCAAGGCGCTGTTCGAGGAGGGCATCTCCACCTCCCGGATGTTCCTCGACCCGGCCCGCCCTGGCGTCGAGGAGTTGATCGACTCGATCATCGCGGGCGTCCGCTCCTCCTGCACCTACGCCGGTGCGGGCTCCCTGGAGGAGTTCGCCGAGAAGGCCATCGTCGGCATCCAGAGCGCCGCCGGCTACGCCGAGGGCAAGCCGCTGCACGCCAGCTGGAACTGACCCGCCCCACGCACGCGCGCAAGGCCCCCGAGAACACTCGGGGGCCTCGCGCATGCGTGGGGCCCGCCGTCGGCGTAGGGAGCCTCTGACGGCTCGGATGCAACACTCGTCAGCCGCCCCGCAACGAACACCCGTCCAGCCCCGGGGAACGCAATGATCTTGCGGGGATGCGCAAGGTTGCTGCATTTCGACAGCAACGCCGTTGCTCATAGGCTGTCGCCTCGTACGTGGCGTGGCGGGGACTCCGCTCGGTGGGTCCCTGCTCAAGGGCGTCCCCGGTCCCCGCCGCCCTGACCGGCAGCGAAAAGGAGCCAGCGCGTGCTCGACCAAGGCGCACCCCCGCAGAACCAAGGCCAGACAGCCGCTTCCGCGCCCCCCGGGACCGGCGCGCGCCTCATGCGCCGCAAGCCCGTGGAACGCCTGGTGGCAGAGGGTGGCCAGGGCGAGGGAGGGTCGCTGCGCCGCACCCTCGGACTGTGGCAGCTCACCATGATCAGCATCGGTGCCACCCTCGGCACCGGCATCTTCGTCGTCCTCGGCGAGGCCGTCCCGAAGGCGGGCCCGGCCGTCACGCTCTCCTTCGTCATCGCCGGCCTCACCGCCCTGTTCTCGGCCCTTTCCTACGCCGAGCTCGCGGGCACCATCCCCGTCGCCGGCTCCTCGTACTCGTATGCGTACGCAACGATGGGTGAGCTGGTCGCCTGGATATGCGGCTGGTGCCTGGTCCTGGAGTACGGCGTGTCGGTCGCGGCCGTCGCCGTGGGCTGGGGCGAGTACCTCAATGAACTGCTCGACGGCACCATCGGCGTCACCATCCCCGACGCCCTGTCCGCCCCGCCCGGCGACGGCGGCGTGTTCAACCTGCCGGCGCTGATCGTCGTGCTGCTCGCCATGGCCTTCCTGCTGGGCGGCGCCCGCGAGTCCGCCCGCGCCAACACCGTCATGGTCGTCGTGAAGATCGCCGCGCTGGTGATGTTCTGCGCCATCGGCGTGCAGGGCTTCCGCTCCGGCAACTACGAGAACTTCATGCCGCTCGGCATGGCCGGGGTCAGCGCCGCCGGCGCCACGCTGTTCTTCTCCTACATCGGCTTCGACGCCGCCTCCACCGCCGGTGAGGAGGCCAAGAACGCCCAGCGCGACCTGCCCCGCGCGATCATGCTCTCGCTGGTCATCGTCACCGCGCTGTACGTCCTGGTCGCGGCCGTCGCCGTCGGCGCCAAGCCGTGGAAGAACTTCACCGACTCCGAGGCCGCCCTCGCCCAGATCATGCGCGAGGTCACCGGGCAGACCTTCTGGGGCACGCTGCTGGCGTTCTGCGCCGTCATCGCCATCGCGAGCGTCGTCCTGACCGTGCTGTACGGCCAGACCCGCATCCTGTTCGCCATGTCCCGCGACGGCCTCGTGCCCAAGGTGTTCGCCAAGGTCCACCCGAAGACCGGCGCCCCGCGCGCCAACACCCTGATCGTCTCCCTGTTCTGTGGTGTCCTGGCCGCCGCGATCCCGCTCGGGCAGCTCGCCGACGCCACCAGCATCGGCACCCTGTTCGCCTTCGCCCTCGTCAACGTGGCCGTCGTGGTGCTGCGCCGCACCCAGCCGGACATGCCCCGCACCTTCCGGGTGCCGCTGTCCCCGGTCCTGCCCGCGCTGGGCTTCGCCTTCTGCCTCTGGATGATGGGCAGCCTGTCGACCGTGACCTGGGTCGTCTTCGGTGTCTGGATGGCCGTGGGTCTCGTGTTCTACTTCGGGTACGGCTACCGCCGTTCCCGACTCGCGCCATCCGAAAAGTGATCAACCCACTGTGCTGAACGATCTCGACGAACGCATCGTGCACGCCCTCGCCGAGGACGCCCGCCGCTCCTACGCCGACATCGGCTCGCTCGTCGGCCTGTCCGCGCCCGCCGTGAAACGGCGCGTGGACCGGCTGCGGGCCACCGGAGCCATCACCGGCTTCACCGTACGCGTGGACCCGGGCGCCCTCGGCTGGGAGACCGAGGGGTTCGTCGAGATCTACTGCCGCGGGAACACCTCCCCGGAGACCATCCAGCGGGGCCTGGAGCGCTACCAGGAGGTCGTGGCCGCCTCGACCGTCACCGGGGACGCGGACGCGATCGCCCAGGTCTTCGCCTCCGACATGCGCCACTTCGAACGGGTCCTGGAGCGGATCGCCGGGGAGCCCTTCGTCGAGCGGACCAAGTCCGTGCTCGTGCTCTCGCCGCTGCTGCGCCGCTTCTCGTCGGGCTCGCCCACGTAACTCCGTGGCCCGCACCGGCCGCGACCCCCTAGCCTGGGTGTCATGACCCGGCGACATTGATCCACCAGCCGTGCCTCCCGAGGACCGCCTCGGCCGCCGTACCTCCGGCGTCCGATCCGTCCTTCCGGGAAGGCCTCATGACACTCTCACCCGCACGCGTGCCCGCCACCGGCGTCCGGCGGCTGACGGCCACGCTGTACGGCTACGCGTTCCTCGACGACTTCGTCCTGCTCTACCCGGTGTACGCGCTGCTGTTCGCCGACACCGGGATGTCGCTCTGGCAGATCTCCTCCCTGTTCGCCCTGTGGTCGGTCACCGCCGTGCTGCTGGAGGTCCCCTCCGGAGCCTGGGCCGACATCGTGTCGCGCCGCAGGCTGCTGTGGATCGGCCCGCTGCTCACCGCCACCGGCTTCGCGCTGTGGGTGGCCGTCCCGTCGTACGGGGCGTTCGCGGCCGGATTCGTCCTGTGGGGCGCGGGCGGGGCGCTCGGCTCCGGCGCTCTGGAGGCGCTGGTCTACGACGAACTGGACCGGCTCGGCGCCGCCGGCCGCTACGCGCGCGTCATGGGCCGGGCCCGGGCGGCGCGGCTGCTGGGCACCGTGGCCTCCATGGGCCTGGCGGGGCCCGTCCTCGCCCACGGCGGCTACGCGGCGGCCGGTGCCGCCGGTGTCCTGTCCTGTGTGCTGACCGCCCTCACCGCGACCCGGTTCCCGGAGCACCGGGCGCGGCCCGAGGGCCCCGCCGACAGCTGGGCGACCACCGTGCGCGCCGGACTCGCCGAGATCCGCGGGGACCGTGGCGTGCGCGGCGCCCTGCTGCTGGTGCCCGCCGTGGCCGCGGTGTGGGGCGCGCTGGACGAGTACACACCGCTGCTGGTCCGGGACATCGGCGTCGCCGACGCCACGGTGCCCTACCTGATCATGCTGATCTGGGCGGGCGTCACCCTCGGCAGCCTCCTGACCGGCCCGGCCGAACGCCTCGGCACGACCGGCCTCGCGGTGCTGCTCGCGGGTGCCGCCCTCGCCCTCGCCCTGGGGGCCCTGACCCGTTCCCTGGCCGGTGTGGCCCTGGTGAGCCTCGCCTTCGCCGGGTTCCAGCTGTCCGAGGTGCTCGCCGACGTCCGTCTCCAGCACCGCATCGACGAGTCCCGCCGGGCCACCCTCACCTCCGTGGCGAGCCTGGGCACCGAGCTGGCCACGGTCGCCACGTTCGGTGTGTACGCGCTGCTCGGCACCGGCCTGGCGCACGGCACCGTCTTCGCGGTCCTCGCGATTCCCTACCTGGTGACGGCCCTGGCGCTGGCTAGATCTCGGGCCGCCACGGCACGACCGTGAAGTCGCCCGTCCCCTTCCTGACCTTCTCGAAGGGGGCGGAGCTCACACACTTGGGCAGGCCCTCCGTCTCGGCGGGACTGCCCGTGGACGCCCAGCTGTAGCCGAGCCGGTCGTGGCGTCCGAGGTCGTGCACGGTGACGCCGACCCGCTTGCCCTCGGCGCCCGGGAGATCGGACTCGGTGACGACGCCGGAGACGACGGCCACCTTGCCGCCGGTCACCAGGCAGTCGACCTTCACCTTCGCCCGGGCGCCCTCGCCGTTCAGGTAGTGGCTGAACTCGAAGGTGCCGGTGGCCTTCATCGGATCGGCGGTGTCCCGGGCCGCCAGATGGGCGTCGAAGGAGAACGTGATGTCGTCCCCCGCCGAGCGGTACAGCTTGGCGGTGCCGGTGAGGGCCGCGGCCTCCCGCTGCCGGGGCGCGTCGGACGCGGTCGCCGCCGAGGCCGCCCCGGCCGTGAGCAGCAGCGCGGACCCCAGCACGACGATCTTCGCAAAGCGCTTCATTGCGTTCCTTTCCGCAGGCCGGATGGACAGCTCTCACTCTCCCGGCCCGACGGGGAACGGACATCGCGCTCGGGGCGGGACCCCGCCTCCGCCGTACGGCGGGCGAGACGGAGCGGGCCTGCCCTCCCAGGAGGAGCCGGGTACGACCCCGGGGCGCGCAACGAATCGCCGCCCGGCCCGGCACGCACGCAATGAACCGTTCACCGGCGCGCAACGGCTCCTGCTTGTCCGCCCTGGTCAGCCGCCCGTACCGTCTATGTGGCCCCTCCAACGACCCCGTGGGCCCCCCGACCCCCTTTCGCCCGGTGAGGATCACGCATGCGCACCGCCCTGCTCCAGAGCTCCGGCCGCCCCGGCTCGACCGTCGAGAACCTGAAGGTCCTCGACGAGGCCGCGGGCCGGGCCGCCGCCGCGGGTGCCGGGCTGCTCGTCACGGCGGAGATGTTCCTGACCGGCTACGCGATCGGCGACGGCATCGGACGGCTCGCGGAGCCCGCCGACGGCGACTGCGCGGACGCGATCGCCGAGATCGCCACGAACCACGGCCTGGCGATCGCCTACGGCTACCCCGAGCGGGCCGGCGACACCGTGTTCAACTCCGCCCAGCTGATCTCCGCCGACGGCACCCGGCTCGCGAACTACCGCAAGACCCACCTCTTCGGCTGCTTCGAGCGCGACCACTTCACGCCCGGTGACCAGCCGGTCGTCCAGGCCGAGATCGGCGGCGTGCGCGTCGGCATCCTCATCTGCTACGACGTGGAGTTCCCGGAGAACGTCCGCGCCCACGCCCTGGCCGGCACCGACCTGCTGGTGGTCCCGACCGCGCAGATGCATCCATTCCAGTTCGTCGCCGAGTCGATGATCCCGGTGCGGGCCTTCGAGAACCAGATGTACGTCGCGTACGTCAACCGGGTCGGCCAGGAAGGCGAGTTCGAGTTCGTGGGCCTGTCCACGCTCGCCGGCCCCGACGGGATCGCCCGCACCCGGGCCGGGCGCGGCGAGGACCTCGTCCTGGCCGACGTCGACCCCGCCTTCGTCGCCGCCTCGCGCGAGGCCAACCCGTACTTGAGCGACCGGCGGCCCGGCCTGTACCGGCCGCTCGTCTGACGCCCCCTGAACCGCCCGTTCGTACCCGTGCAAGGAGTCCGTACCCCATGACGTCCACCGTGCCCAACGCCGTCGAGCACGCTGACGCGCAGCAGCCGCCGATCACCATGTTCGGCCCGGACTTCCCCTACGCCTACGACGACTTCCTCGCCCACCCGGCCGGTCTCGGGCAGATACCCGCGACCGAGCACGGCACGGAGGTCGCCGTCATCGGCGGCGGCCTGTCCGGCATCGTCGCCGCGTACGAGCTGATGAAGATGGGCCTCAAGCCGGTCGTGTACGAGGCCGACCAGATCGGCGGCCGGCTGCGCACGGTGGGCTTCGACGGCTGCGACGAGTCCCTCACCGCCGAGATGGGCGCCATGCGCTTCCCGCCGTCCTCCACGGCCCTCCAGCACTACATCGACCTCGTCGGCCTCGAGACCCGGCCCTTCCCCAACCCCCTGGCCGAGGCGACCCCCTCGACCGTCGTCGACCTCAAGGGCGAGTCGCACTACGCCGAGACCATCGAGGACCTGCCGCAGGTCTACCGGGACGTCGCCGAGGCCTGGGGCCGGTGCCTGGAGGAGGGCGCCGACTTCTCCGACATGAACCGCGCCCTGCGCGAGCGGGACGTGCCGCGCATCCGCGAGATCTGGTCCAAGCTCGTCGAGAAGCTCGACAACCAGACGTTCTACGGCTTCCTCTGCGACTCCGAGGCGTTCAAGTCCTTCCGGCACCGGGAGATCTTCGGCCAGGTCGGCTTCGGCACGGGCGGCTGGGACACCGACTTCCCCAACTCCATCCTGGAGATCCTGCGCGTCGTCTACACCGAGGCCGACGACCACCACCGCGGCATCGTCGGCGGCTCCCAGCAGCTGCCGCTGCGCCTGTGGGAGCGCGAGCCGCAGAAGATCGTCCACTGGCCGCTCGGCACCTCGCTCGCGACCCTGCACGAGGGCGGCGAGCCGCTGCCCGCCGTCACCCGGCTGCACCGCACGGCCGGCAACCGCATCACCGTGATCGACGCGCGCGGCGACATCCGCACCTTCAAGGCGGCCGTCTTCACCGCCCAGTCCTGGATGCTGCTGTCGAAGATCGCCTGCGACGACTCGCTCTTCCCGATCGACCACTGGACCGCGATCGAGCGCACCCACTACATGGAGAGCTCCAAGCTCTTCGTGCCGGTCGACCGGCCGTTCTGGCTGGACAAGGACGAGGAGACCGGCCGGGACGTCATGTCGATGACGCTCACCGACCGTATGACGCGCGGCACTTACCTGCTCGACGACGGCCCGGACAAGCCCGCTGTGATCTGCCTGTCCTACACCTGGTGCGACGACAGCCTGAAGTGGCTGCCGCTGTCCGCGAACGAGCGGATGGAGGTCATGCTGAAGTCGCTCGGCGAGATCTATCCCAAGGTCGACATCCGGGCGCACATCATCGGCAACCCGGTGACCGTCTCCTGGGAGAACGAGCCCTACTTCATGGGCGCGTTCAAGGCCAACCTGCCCGGCCACTACCGCTACCAGCGGCGCCTGTTCACGCACTTCATGCAGGACCGGCTGCCCGAGGACAAGCGCGGCATCTTCCTCGCCGGCGACGACATCTCCTGGACGGCCGGCTGGGCCGAGGGCGCCATCCAGACCGCCCTCAACGCCGTCTGGGGCGTCATGCACCACCTCGGCGGCACCACCGACCCGACCAACCCGGGCCCGGGCGACCTCTACGACGAGATCGCGCCCGTCGAGCTGCCGGAGGACTAGGGCCTGTCGTTTGGATCATGCCGGCGTCGCGGGGCGTGGCACGCACATCTGCCGCGTTGTCGTCGGTTGTCAACGCTCCGCGTTGACGCCCTCCTCCGCCTTGCATCTGCACGCACCACGCCCCGCTCGGGTCGCCGAGAGGCGCAGTCACTCTCGGCCGACCTGATCCAAACGACAGGCCCTAGCCCCGGAGTGGCGGCCCGGCCAGCGGTGTGAGCAGCATGCGCCCAGCGAAGCCCACCGCCGTGTCCAGGCGTTCCGTGAACTCCTCCGCCACATCGGGGAGTTCGCGCAGGACCCACAGCGCCCGGGCCGCCGTCCACGCGGCGTCCCGGGCCCGCTCCAGGCTCCAGGAGCCGAGCAGATGGGTCAGCGGGTCCGCGATCCGGAACAGGTCGGGGCCCGGCATCAGATCGTCGCGGATGCGCTCCTCCAGCGACACGAGGAGATCGCCCACCATGTCGAACTCGTCCTCCAGGTCGACGGGTGCGCAGCCGAGCGTACGGCAGGTGTCCACGACGGCCAGCGCGAGATCGTGCCCGATGTGCGCGTTGATGCCCGCCAGCGCGAACTGCAGCGGCCGTACCCCGGGATGGCGGCGCAACTGGAACAGCGGCCGCCAGCAGGCGGGCGGACGCCGCTCGTCGGCCACCGACTCGACGGCCGCCAGATACCGCTGCGCGAACCGTACGTCCAGCGTGATCGCGGCGTGGGCGTCCGCGAACCGCCCGGTGTCCACACAGCGGTCCACCGCCTGCGTCACGGCGAGGTAGACGCGGTTGAAGACCGCCACCCCGTCCGCGGGATGCAGGGTCTCCTGGAGCGCGCGCATCCGGGAGATCACTGCGTCGACCGGAGTGTCCACGGCTGGGGGGACTTGTTCGCATCGCGGCATGCGGGCAGAGTCGCAGCTCTAGGCTGGCGGAGGTACCGGCGGGCCCGGCGCTTCCCCGAAACGGGGGAACACCGCCCGCCGCAGGGGGAGGGGGAGCAGCACCGTGTCAGGCTCGCGCGCCCGGCGCCTGGCCGCCCGCAGGGCCGAGCGCAGGCGGGCCGCCCGGCGCGCCGCCATGGTCGCGACGGCCTCGCTGGTGGTCGCGGCCGGTGCGGTCGCGGGGGTCCTCGCCGCGTTCGACGACCGGCGGGCCCCGGACGAGGCCGCGCCGCCCCGGGTGTCGGCGTCGCCGCGCCCGGTGCCCCTGCCGGCCGTGCCGTCGTCCTCCGCGCCGGCCGCCGACCCGTCCGCCACCCCCTCGCCGTCGCCGACCGCGCACCGTACGCGCAGCTCCGCGCCGCCGAGGACGGAGAAGAAGCGGGAGCGCACCACCACCGTGGCCGGCCGGCTGTACCGCCACCCCGACTCCCAGGTGCTGGAATGGGTCCGCTCCCATGCCGGCGACCCCCGGCACGCGGTCATCGCGTCCCGTATCGCCGAGCAGCCCGCGGCGGTCTGGTTCGCCGACTACTCCCCGCGGACCGTCACCGCCCGGGTCGCCGCGGTGACCTCGGGCGGAGCCGCGCTGGGCCGGGTGCCGGTCGTCGTGCCGTACGCGATCCCCGGCCGGGACTGCGGCGGCCACTCCCAAGGCGGGGCGCCCGACCTGGACGCCTACGACGCCTGGATCGACCGGTTCGCGGCGGGGCTGGGCTCCGGCGAGGTCGTCGTCGTCCTGGAGCCGGACTCGGTCGCCCAGACCGAGTGCCTCTCCGCCGGTGACCGCGCGGACCGCTTCGCCTCGCTGGCCCGGGCCGGCCGCGTCCTGAAGGCCGCCAACCCCCGGGCCCGGGTGTACTTCGACGCGGGGCACTCGGGCTGGAACGCGCCCGGCAAGCAGGCCGCCTGGCTCCGGCAGGCCGGTGCCGCCTCGCCCGAGTCGTCCGACGGGATCTTCAGCAACGTCTCCAACTTCCACACCACCGCCGACGAGGTCGCCTACGACCGGCGGGTCCTCGACGCGCTCGGCGGACCGGCGAGCCTCGGCGCCGTCATCGACACCAGCCGCAACGGCAACGGCGCCCCGCCCGATGGCCAGTGGTGCGATCCGGCGGGCCGGGCGCTCGGCCGGACCCCGACCCTGACCACCGGCGAGGCCCGCATCGACGCCTACCTGTGGGTGAAGCTGCCGGGGGAGTCGGACGGCTGCAAGGGCAGCCCCGGGACGTTCACCGCGTCCTACGCCTACGACTTGGCGTCGTCGTAGGAGGAGGTGCCCTCGTCCAGCAGCGGCGCCTGCGTCTTCAAGTGGGCCGGGGCGAAGGCCCGCAGGGCGTGGTAGCCGGTGATGACGACGATCGTGCCGAGCGCGATCCCGCTCAGCGAGAACGTGTCGGTGAACTTCAGGGAGACGTTGCCGACACCGATGATGATGCCCGCGGCGGCCGGGACCAGGTTCAGCGGATTGCGCAAGTCCACCTCGGCGTTGATCCAGATCTGCGCGCCGAGCAGGCCGATCATGCCGTACAGGATGACGGTGATGCCGCCGAGCACCCCACCCGGGATCGCCGCCACGACCGCGCCGAACTTCGGGCACAGGCCGAACAGCAGGGCGAAACCGGCGGCGGCCCAGTAGGCGGCCGTCGAGTACACGCGGGTCGCGGCCATCACGCCGATGTTCTCGGAGTACGTGGTGTTGGGCGGGCCGCCGACGGCGGTGGACAGCATCGAGCCGACGCCGTCGGCCGCGATCGCCGTACCGAGCTTGTCGTCCAGCGAGTCGCCGGTCATCTCACCGACCGCCTTCACGTGCCCGGCGTTCTCCGCGACCAGCGCGATGACGACCGGCAGGGCGACCAGGATCGCCGACCACTCGAACGACGGGGCGTGCAGGCTCGGCAGCCCGATCCAGTCGGCCGTGCCCACGCCGGACAGGTCCAGCCGCCAGTGGTCGGTGAGCCTGCCGCTCGCGTCCACCGAGTGGATCTTGCCGAAGACCAGGTCGAACACCCAGGAGATGCCGTACCCGAAGACCAGCCCCAGGAAGATCGCGATCCGGGACCAGAAACCCCGCAGGCAGACGACCGCCAGACCGGTGAACAGCATCACCAGCAGGGCCGTCCACTGGTCCTGCGGCCAGTACGTCGAGGCCGTCACCGGTGCCAGGTTGAAGCCGATCAGCATCACCACCGCGCCGGTCACGATCGGCGGCATCGCGGCGTGGATGATCCGCGCCCCGAACCGCCGCACGGCGAGCCCCACCAGGAACAGCGCGCCCCCGACGACGAACACCGCGCCGGTGACGGTCGCGCTGCTGCCGCCCTGCGCGCGGATCACGGCCGCCACACCGACGAAGGACAGCGAGCACCCCAGGTAACTGGGCACGCTGCCCCGGGTGGCGAGCAGGAACACCACGGTCGCGACGCCCGACATCATGATCGCGAGGTTCGGGTCCAGGCCCATCAGGACCGGGGCCACGAAGGACGCCCCGAACATGGCGACGACATGCTGGGCACCGAGCCCGGCCGTGCGCGGCCAGGAGAGCCGCTCGTCGGGGCGGACCACCGCGCCGGGCGCCGGGGTGCGCCCGTCGCCGTGCAGTTTCCAGCGGACGCCGAGATCCATGGTGCGGTTCGCTTTCGTCGTACGTGCGAGTGTCCGGACCATTGTCGGGGTGGGCTGGGTGCGGGGGTGACCGGGGTGTTCTGGTGTCGTCCCGGGTCGGGGGCTCGGTTCAGGCTTGGTGCCGGTCACGCCCGAGTCGGCTCAGAGCCGCCCGTCGACCGACGCCCCACCTCGGCTCAGCTCGCGTGGCGGTCACGGCCAGGGCCGGCTCAGGACCGGGCCGACCCAGGACCCGGCCGACTCAGGACCGGCCGACTCAGGACCGGCCCGTTCGAGGGCGCTGGTCAGCGACCGCCGTGTCCGGGTGGCCGATCTTCGTTCGCTCGCCCGGGCGCAGCACCCCCGCGAACGCCACCAGGCCGCACGACAGCGCCGTCACCAGGCAGAACGACACCATCAGGCTGGTCGCCTGGGCCAGCATGCCGATCGCGCTCGGCGCGACCAGCCCCGAGGTGTAGGTGATGGTCGCGACGCCAGCGATGGCCAGGCTCGGGTTGGCACCGCTGCGGCCCGCCGCCGCGAAGCACAGCGGCACGACGACGGCGATGCCGAGCCCCATCAGCGCGAACCCGCTCATGGCCACCGCCGGATGCTCCGCGAGGACGATCAGCAGCCCGCCGAGGACGGCGAAGACACCGCTCGCCCGCACCGTGCGCACGGCCCCGAAGCGGTCCACGATCTTGTCACCGGCGAGCCGGGCGACGGCCATGGTGAGCGTGAAGCCGGTCGTGCAGGCCGCGGCGAGACCGGCCGAGGTCTCCAGCTGCTCGCGCAGGTACACCGCCGACCAGTCCAGGCTCGCGCCCTCCGCGAACACCGCGCAGAACCCGATCGCGCCGATGAGCAGCGCCGAGCGGGGCGGCAGCGCGAACCGCGGCGGCGGCTCCTCGTCCTCCGCGGGCTGGAGGTCGAGCACCCACCGGCAGGACAGCACGCCGACGACGGTGAGGATCGCCGCGGCCAGGACGTGGTGCAGCCGGGCGTCCGAGCCCAGGTGGGCGGCGAGCGTGCCGGCCGCCGAGCCGACGAGGGCACCCGCGCTCCACATGCCGTGCAGCCCGGACATGATCGACCGGCCGAGGCGGTTCTCGACCTCGACGCCCAGCGCGTTCATCGCCACGTCCGCCATGCCCGCCGTGGCGCCGTACGTGAACAGGGCCAGGCAGAGCGTCAGCAGGTTCGGGGCGAGGGACGGCAGGACCAGCGACAACGTCCACAAAGCGATCAGACCGCGCAGCGCGTTGCGGGCGCCGAAGCGGTGGCTGATGCTGCCGGCGAGCGGCATCGCCACGGACGCGCCGAGCGCGGGGAAGGCCAGCGCGATCCCCAACTGACCCGCACTCACGCCCGCGTGGTCCTGGATCCAGGGCACGCGGGTCGCGAACGAGCCGGTGACGGCGCCGTGCACGGCGAAGACGGCGGCCACGGCGTACCGCGACCGCCTCACCTCGCGCTGTTCGTCGACCACGTTGCCCATTCTGCGGTCCCCCTCCGGGTCTCTGCCGTGCTCGCGGCTGGTCCGCGCGTAAACTATCAGGAACCCTGCCTGATAATAAGAGGGTCTCCCCGGTGGGCACGGCCGACGGTCCCGCCGATCTGGAAGGATCCCGGCATGCCCGCATCCCCGAGCACCGCCCGGGCCATCAACGACCGGCTCGCCCTGCGTCTGCTCCAGCAGGAAGGCCCGTTGACGGCAGGGCGGTTGAAGCAGCTGACCGGTCTGTCCCGGCCGACCGTCGCCGACCTCGTCGAACGCCTCACGGCCGCCGGCCTGATCACGGTGGTCGGCGAGACGGGGGAGCAGCGGCGCGGCCCGAACGCGAAGGTCTACGGCATCGTCGCCGACCGGGCGCACCTGGCCGCCCTCGACGTCCGCACGGAGGGTGTCGCCGTGGCCGTCGCCGACCTGGTGGGGCGGGTGCTGGCCGAGGCGTCGGTGCCCATCGGGGGCGACACGGGGACCGGCCCCGCCGTGGAGCAGGCGGTCACACTGGTGGAGCGCGCGGCCAAGGAGGCCGGTGCCGATCGCCTGCACACCGTGGGGATCGGGGCGCCCGGTCTGATCGACCCCGCCAGCGGTGAACTGCGTGACTCCACCGGGCTGCCGGAGTGGCACCGCCGGCTCGTCGCCACGCTCCAGGAGCGGCTGCCCGAGGCCAGCGTCAGCGTCGAGAACGAGACCAACCTCGCGGCGGTGGCCGAACAGCGCGACGGGGCGGCCCGGGACCGGGACACCTTCGTCCTGCTGTGGCTGGGTCACGGAACGGGAGCGGCCGTGGTCCTGGACGGCGCGCTGCGCCGCGGCGCCTCGGGCGGCACCGGCGAGATCGGCTTCCTCCCGGTCCCGGGCACGAGCGCACTGCCGACCTCGACGGACTGCGAGGGCGGCTTCCATTCGCTGGCCGCGTCGGCGGCCGTGGTGGACCTGGCGGCGCGGTGCGGTGTCGCGGCCCCGGCGGGTCAGGAGGCCTCGGCGGTGGGCGTGGTGCGGGCGGCCGCCGGTGTGGTGCGGGAGGCGGTGGGCCGGGTGCGGGGCGCGGTCCGGCCGGGACGCACGGGCCCGGTGGCGGAGGAACCCGCGCCCGGGAGTGGACCCGCCGCCCGCTTCCTCGACGTCCTCGCCGACCGGCTGGCCGTCGGTGTCGCCTCGGTGGTCGCCATCCTGGACCCCGGCTGTGTGGTCCTCGGCGGGGAGGTCGGGCAGGCCGGCGGCGACGAGCTCGCCGCCCGCGTGCAGGACCGGATCGCCCGCATGACGCCGCTGCCCACGGAGGTGCGCGCCACCACCCTCGGCGGCGGCGCCGTCCTGCGCGGCGCGCTGCTGTCGGCGCGTGAGCAGGCTCAGGGGGAGCTGTTCGCGCCGGGGGAGCGGGCGCACGTGGGAAGGCCCGACGGCGGGCAAGGGCCGTCGTCACCGCCGCCGGGCCGGTCGGTGGGGGCCGGTCGGCTCTGACGCCGACCCTAGAAAGGACTAGACCACCCGTCAATAGGTGTGGACCAATGAGGGGCCTCAAGGGGCCGGGCCGATGCGGAAGTTGAGCCGCCGGTCGCGCTCCGGCAAGGAGGCGGCACGTTCTGTGAGGCAGCCCACACACCTCGCCCCTCTGAACGTGGATCAGGCGTGGCACACTGGCCGTGTACCAATAGCAGCGCACTCCGGGGTCGGTGAAAGTCCGAACCGGCGGTTACAGTCCGCGACCCGGTCGCCTCCAGCGACCGGTTGACCAGGTGAAATTCCTGGACCGACGGTTAAAGTCCGGATGGGAGGCAGTGCGCGGCGAGCGGGCATCCGTGCGCGCCGCCCAGAAGTCCGTCCTCGTCGGCGGGCTCCGTCCGGCGTCGTCCTTGGTGTCCTGCTCGTATCTTCTGCCCGTCATCGGCAGCCCCGGAGTCCGTGCCCGAAGAGGCAGGAGGACCCGGGAAGTGTTCACCGGAATCGTCGAAGAGCTGGGCGAGGTCACCGCCGTCGAGAACCTCGACGACGCCTGTCGCTTCCGCCTGCGCGGCCCCGTCGTCACCCAAGGTGCCAAGCACGGCGACTCGATCGCCGTGAACGGCGTCTGCCTCACGGTCGTCGACCACGAGGGCGACGAGTTCACCGCCGACGTCATGGCCGAGACGCTGAACCGCTCCAGCCTCGGTGCCCTGAAGGCCGGATCCCGCGTCAACCTCGAACGCCCCATGGCCGTCGGCGACCGCCTCGGCGGGCACATCGTGCAGGGCCATGTCGACGGCACCGGCGAGATCCTGGAGCGCAAGCCCTCGGAGAACTGGGAGTTCGTGAAGATCTCCCTGCCCGCCGACCTCACCCGGTACGTCGTCGAGAAGGGCTCCATCACCGTCGACGGCATCAGCCTCACCGTCGTCGACGCCGGCGCGGACCACTTCACCGTGAGCCTCATCCCCACCACCCTCGCCCTGACCACGCTCGGCCACAAGCAGCCCGGCGACCCGGTCAACCTCGAGGTGGACGTCATCGCCAAGTACGTCGAGCGGATGCTCGGCGACCGCGCGCAGGGGGCGACCCGGTGAACACGCTGAACTCCGAGGCGTTCGTCCTCTTCGGCCAGCACATCCTCTGGTCCGACATGATCGGCAACCTCTTCGGCCTCGCGGCCCTCGCCCTCGGCTGGCGGCGCTCCATCTGGACCTGGCCCGTGCAGTTCCTGGCCGGCCTCATCCTCTTCGGTGCCTTCTTCGGCCACCTCACCGGCAGCGCCGGCAAGCAGGCGGTCGTCATGGTCGTCGCCCTGTACGGCTGGTGGCAGTGGCAGCGCGGCAAGGGCCAGGGCGAGGACGGACACATCGCCGTCCGGTTCGCCACCTGGCGCGAGCGCGCCACGATGGCCGCGGCCGCCGCCGCCGGCACCGTCGCGGTGGCACTGCTCTTCACGGCCTACCCGACGCTGTCCTGGGACCCCTGGCCGGACGCCTACATCTTCGTCGGCACCGTCGTCGCCATGTACGCCCAGGCCCGCGGCATGGTCGAGTTCTGGTTCGCCTGGCTGCTCGTCGACCTCGTCGGCGTGCCCCTCAACTTCGCCAACGGCTACGCCTTTTCCGGCTTCGTCTACGTCATCTACGGCGCGCTCGTCCTGTGGGGCATGCGCGACTGGTGGCTTCGCTCGCGCCGGAGCGCGCGACCCACCCTGGAAGGAGCGCCGGCATGACCGCCCACCCGACACCCGCCACCGCCCTGTACGGCTCCGACGACGTCGAGATCTTCGCTCTCGACCCCGTCGAGCAGGCCATCGCCGACATCGCCGCCGGCCGTCCCGTCGTGGTCGTCGACGACGAGGACCGGGAGAACGAGGGAGACCTCGTCATCGCCGCCGAGAAGGCGACCCCCGAGATCGTCGCCTTCATGATGAGCGAGTGCCGAGGCCTGATCTGCGCGCCCATGGAGGGCGACGAGCTGGACCGGCTGAAGCTCCCGCAGATGGTCGAGGACAACACCGAGTCGATGAAGACCGCGTTCACGGTCTCCGTCGACGCCTCCGCCGCCCACGGCGTGAGCACCGGCATCTCCGCCTCCGACCGCGCCACCACCCTCCGGCTGCTCGCCGACGGCGTCTCGGGCCCCGGCGACTTCGTCCGCCCCGGCCACATCTTCCCGCTGCGCGCCCGGCCCGGCGGCGTCCTCACGCGCAACGGCCACACCGAGGCCGCCGTCGACCTCGCCCGCCTCGCGGGCCTGCGCCCGGCCGGAGCGATCGTCGAGATCGCCGGCGAGGACGGCACCATGCTGCGCCTGCCCGAGCTGATCCCCTTCGCCCGCAAGCACGGCCTGACGATCATCTCCATCGAGGACCTGATCGCCTACCGCCGCGGCAGCGAGCCCACCGTCCGCCGCGAGGCCAGGACCCAACTGCCCACCGCCCACGGCACCTTCACCGCCTACGGCTACCGCTCCACCGTCGACGGCGTCGAGCACGTCGCCCTCGTGCACGGCGAGATCGGCGACGGCCAGGACGTCCTCGTCCGGGTCCACTCCGAGTGCCTCACCGGTGACGTCTTCGGCTCGGCCCGCTGCGACTGCGGGCCCCAGCTGGACGCCTCCCTCGCCCGCATCCAGGACGAGGGCAGAGGCGTCGTGGTCTACCTGCGCGGACACGAGGGCCGCGGCATCGGCCTGATGTCCAAGCTGCGCGCCTACGAACTCCAGGAGCGTGGCCGCGACACCCTCGACGCCAACCTCGAACTCGGCCTGCCCGCCGACGCCCGCGACTACGCGGCCGGCGCCCAGATCCTCGCCGACCTCGGCGTGCGCGGCGTCCGGCTGCTGACCAACAACCCCGACAAGACCGACGCGCTCCTCCGTCACGGCATCGCGGTCAAGGCCCGCGTGCCGATGCCCGTGAGCGCCGGCGAGCACAACCTCCGCTACCTGCGCACCAAGCGGGACCGGATGGGCCACGACCTGCCCTGGCTGGACACGACCACCGTGCCGGCCTGCGGCAACCAGTAACGAAGCACAGAGGGAGCAACGTGAGCGGCAAGGGTGCACCGGAGCTGTCCGTACGCAATGTGGGTGACCTCAGGGTCGCCGTCATCGCGGCCCAGTGGCACGAGAAGGTGATGAACGGCCTGGTCGACGGCGCCCTGCGCGCCCTGCACGACCTGGGCATCGACGAGCCGACCCTGCTCAGGGTCCCCGGCAGCTGGGAGCTCCCGGTCGTCGCCAAGGTCCTCGCCGGCCGCGGCTACGACGCGATCGTCGCCCTCGGCGTCGTCATCCGCGGCGGAACCCCCCACTTCGAGTACGTGTGCCAGGGCGTGACCCAGGGCCTCACCCAGGTCTCCGTCGACACCGGCGTCCCCGTCGGCTTCGGCGTACTGACCTGCGACACCGAGGAGCAGGCCCTGGACCGTGCCGGGATCGAGGGCTCCAGCGAGGACAAGGGGCACGAGGCGGTGACGGCGGCGGTGGCGACCGCGGCGACCCTGCGCTCAGTATCCGAACCCTGGCACTGACGAAAGCCGTGTGTGGCATAGGCTGAGCGTCACCATGTCCAAGAAGACGTTCGAGGAGCTCTTCACCGAGCTCCAGCACAAGGCCGCCCAGGGCGATCCCGCCACTTCCCGCACCGCAGAACTGGTCGGGAAGGGCGTCCACGCCATCGGCAAGAAGGTCGTCGAAGAGGCCGCCGAGGTGTGGATGGCCGCCGAGTACGAGGGCAAGGAAGCCGCCGCCGAGGAGATCTCGCAGCTGCTGTACCACGTCCAGGTGATGATGGTCGCCCGCGGCATCTCCCTCGACGACGTCTACGCCCACCTGTAAGCCGCGCCCGTCCCCGCACGACACCCACGCAAAGGAAGCCGACCTCATGCTGCGCATCGCCGTCCCCAACAAGGGTTCCCTGTCAGGCCCTGCGGCGGAGATGCTGCATGAGGCCGGCTACCAGCAGCGCCGGGAGTCCAAGGAACTGCGGATCGTCGACCCGGTGAACGAGGTCGAGTTCTTCTACCTCCGCCCCCGCGACATCGCCATCTACGTCGCCTCCGGGCAGCTCGACATCGGCCTCACCGGCCGCGACCTGCTCATCGACTCCGGCGCCGACGCCGAGGAGATCCTCGCCCTCGGCTTCGCCCGCTCCACCTTCCACTACGCCACCAAGCCCGGCACGATCAGCGGCCTGGCGGACCTCACCGGCAAGACGATCGCCACCTCCTACGAGGGCATCGTCGCGGCCCACCTCGCCGAGCACGGCATCGACGCCTCCGTCGTCCACCTCGACGGCGCCGTCGAGACCGCCATCCAGCTCGGCGTCGCCCAGGTCATCGCCGACGTCGTCGAGACCGGCACCTCGCTGCGCAACGCGGGCCTGGAGGTCGCCGGCGAGCCGATCATGCAGTCCGAGGCCGTCGTGATCCGCCGCACCGGCGCGGAGCCCGACGACCCCAAGGTCCAGCAGTTCCTGCGCCGCCTCCAGGGCGTCCTGGTCGCCCGGACGTACGTGATGATGGACTACGACTGCCGCGTCGAGCAGCTGGAGAAGGCCGTCGCCCTCACCCCCGGCCTGGAGTCCCCGACCGTCTCCCCGCTGCACAACGAGGGCTGGGTCGCCGTGCGCGCGATGGTCCCCGCCAAGGAAGCCCAGCGGATCATGGACGACCTGTACGACATCGGCGCCCGGGCCATCCTGACCACGGCCATCCACGCCTGCCGTCTCTGAGGGGCGTACGCGAGATGTCCGATCTGCCCACCCTGCCCGTCACGTTCCGGCCGGGCAGCACCCGTGTGGTGCTGCTCGGCGCGGCCGTCGCCGTCTTCGTGGTGATCACGGCCGTGGCGATGCTGCTCGAGCAGCTCAGCCCCGGAGAGCGCGTCAGCTTCATCCTCACGGCGCTCCTGCTGGACGCCGTGCTGCTGCTCCTCGCGCGGCCCAAGGTCGTCGCCGACGAGGACGGCGTCACTGTTGTCAATCTCACGAACAAGCGCCGTCTTGAGTGGGCGGAGATCCTCCAGGTGACCCTCCGGCCCGGCGACCCCTGGGTGTTCCTCAACCTCAGCGACGGCACCAGCCTGCCCGCTCTGGGCATCCAGCCGGGCCTGGCCAAGCAGCGCGCCATCGCCGATGCCCGGGCGCTGCGGGCGCTCGTCGAGGCCCGTTCGGTGACGGACCCCGAGCGGCGTCAGGGCTGACTCGGAGAGATCCTCGATGCGGTCACCCTGCCGCATCGGGCCATGTCTTGATTAATCTGTTTCCGGAAGGCGCGAACGGATGCGCCTCCGCCCCTGCCGCCCCGCCCGGTGCGCCAGGGGCTCCTGCTAACCGAGGAGTGACCCCCTCCGGCGATGGACGGATCGTCCTGCAGTACCTGCGCCGCCCCCTGCCGACATAGCGCGGACCCCGTTGCCGGGGTAAGCGACCGTGTGGAGGCGGCGGCATCATGACCACCCCCCTGCTGCTCCTGGCAGCCGCGTTCCTGCTGATTCTCGCCAACGGATTCTTCGTGGCGGCCGAGTTCGGACTCGTGACGGTCGAGCGTCCGGAGGCCGAGAAGGCCGCCGCCGAGGGCGACCGGCGCGCCCACCGTGTCGTGGAATCGCTCAAGGAACTGTCCTTCCAGCTCTCCGGCACCCAGCTCGGCATCACCATCACCTCGCTCGTCGTCGGCATGCTCGCCGAACCGGCGCTCGCCGAGCTGCTGCACGGACCGTTCACCGCGGTCGGCGTCCCCGCGGGAGCCGTCTCCGGTGTCACGGTCGTGGTCGGCATGCTGCTGGCCTCCGCCGTGCAGATGGTGATCGGCGAGCTCCTGCCCAAGAACTGGGCGGTGTCCAGGCCGCTTCAGGTCGCGCGCTTCGTCGCGGGCCCGCAGCACGTCTTCGCCCGGCTGTTCCGGCCGGTCATCGCCGCGCTCAACGCCGTCGCCAACCGGCTGGTGCGCGCCCTGGGCATCGAACCCGCCGAGGAGCTGGCCTCCGCCCGCACCCCCGGCGAACTCGTCTCCCTGGCCCGCCACTCGGCCCGGGCCGGCGCCCTGGAACAGGACACGGCCGACCTGTTCGTGCGGACACTGTCCCTGGGCGAGCTGACCGCGCAGCACGTGATGACGCCGCGTGTGAAGGTCAGCGCGCTGCAGTCCTCGGCCACCGCCGAGGACGTGGTCAACCTGACCCGGGCCACCGGCCTGTCCCGCTTCCCCGTCTACCGGGAGAGGATCGACGAGGTCGTCGGCATGGTCCACCTCAAGGACGCCCTGGCCGTGCCGGTCCAGGACCGGCTGCGCACCCCCGTCGGACGCATCGCCCGCCCGGCGCTGCTCGTGCCGGAGACGCTGCCCGTGCAGCCGCTCCTCGCCCGGCTGCGCAGCGAGCAGCCCATCGCGGTCGTCGTCGACGAGTACGGCGGCACCGCGGGCGTCGTCACGCTGGAGGACATCGTCGAGGAACTCGTCGGCGAGGTCCGCGACGAGCACGACGGACACGACCTGCCCGAGCTGGCGGCCGCGCCGCCGGAGGACGGCAGGCCCGCCTGGGACGTCGACGGCAGCTGCCGGGTCGACACCCTGCGGCGGATAGGCCTCGAAGCGCCCGAGGGCCCCTACGAGACCGTCGCGGGCCTGATCGCCGACCTGCTGGGCCGTATCCCGGCCGTCGGCGACAAGGCGGAGCTGCCCGGCTGGCGCCTCTCGGTGCGCCAGGTCGGCCACTACCGCGCGGAACGGGTCCGGCTGGTGCGGACCGCCCCGGTCGTCTCCCTGGCGGAGGCCGTCCGATGAGCGTGCTCCAGCTTCTCTTCGCGGCGCTGCTCGTGCTCGCCAACGGCTTCTTCGTCGGCGCCGAGTTCGCGCTGGTCTCCGTCCGCCGCAGCCAGATCGAACCGCTCGGCACCGCCCGCTCCCGCCAGGTCCTCTACGGTCTGGAGCGGCTCCCGCAGATGATGGCGGCGGCCCAGTTCGGCATCACCGTCTGCTCGCTGACCCTCGGCGCGGTCGCCGAACCGACCGTCGCGCATCTGCTGGAGCCGGTCTTCGAGCGGATCCACCTGCCCGAGGGCGTGATCCATCCGCTGACCTACGTGATCGCCCTCGCCGCCGTGGTCTTCTTCCATCTCGTCATCGGCGAGATGGTCCCGAAGAACCTGGCGATGGCGGCCCCGGAGAAGGCCGCGCTGTGGCTCAGTCCGGGCCTGGTCTGGTTCGCCCGCTTCTGCAAGCCCATCACGGCCGCCCTCGGCGCCTGCGCCCAGGGCATCCTGCGGCTCTTCCACGTCGAGCCCAAGGACGAGGTCGAGGCCGTCTTCACCAGCGAGCAGCTCAACCGGCTGGTGGAGGACGCCGGCCAGGCGGGTCTGCTCAATCCGGAGGAGGCCGAACGCCTGGAGGACGCCCTGGAGCTGGGCTCCCGCCCGGTGACGGACGTCCTGCTCAAGCGCGAGTCCCTGGTGACGGTCAGCCCCTCGGTCACCCCCGGGCGCATCGTGGAGCTCACGGCCCGCACGGGCTACTCACGGTTCCCGGTCGCCGCCGACAACGGCGTGTTCATGGGCTATCTGCACGTCAAGGACGTCCTCGACCTGGAGGACTCGGACCGGGCCGTCCCGCAGCACCTGTGGCGCTCCATGACGACCCTGCGCTCCGAGCTGCCGCTGGACGACGCGCTGACCGTGATGCGCCGCGCGGCCACGCACCTCGCCCAGGTGGCCGACAGGTCCGGGAAGGTGCTCGGACTGGTGGCGCTGGAGGACGTGCTGGAGCTGCTGGTGGGGGAGGTGCGGGACCCCGCGCATCGCGAGGTGCCGGAGGTTCGGGTCACCGAGCCTCGCAGCAACGAGGAGGCGTTGGCTTCGTAGGTGTTCGGCCGCGGGCGCGGGGGCCGGTCGCACGCGCTCCCCGCGCCCCCCGGACCGGTGGATGCGGTTCGACCGGCCGTCACTGCACCCACTCAGGGTGCGCGGGGAACTGCGCGACCAGGCCCCCACCGGCCCGCGGCCGAGGAACTCACATCGCCGACGGATCCTGCGGTCCCCGCCCCGACAGGACCTCCCCGTACGCCTGCATCAGGTCCGGCAGCCGCAGCGTCGCCAGATCCTCCCGGCCCAGCACCCCGGGATACACCGACAGCCGCAGATCCCGGTACGCACAGCTCTTCTCGTACAGCGTCCGCAGGAACCGCCCGTTGCCCAGCTCGTCGATCCACCCCTGGTCCACCACGTGCCCGGCGATGGACCGCAGCTCGTCGAGGGCCTCCTCGTCCCACAGGTCGCCGTTCTCCGCCGCCAGCACCTTGCCGATCTCGGTGAGTTCCAGGGGCCGGTACGACGGGAAGTCGACGCGGGTGGTGAACCGGGACGACAGCCCGGGGTTGGCGGCGAGCAGGCGGTCCATGCCCTCCGGATAGC
The DNA here is from genome assembly GCF_056436585.1 of Streptomyces sp. NPDC043685. Taxonomy (NCBI): domain Bacteria; kingdom Bacillati; phylum Actinomycetota; class Actinomycetes; order Kitasatosporales; family Streptomycetaceae; genus Streptomyces; species Streptomyces sp. NPDC043685. The sequence goes on from NZ_JBWKCH010000007.1 coordinate 422,616, forward strand.
CGGCGAGGATCACCACGAGGTGGTCGCGGTTGTCCTCCGCGCGCTTCAGCAGCACCTGGAGGGCCTCGTCGCCGTACGCGTCGCCCTTGCCGTAGCCCGAGTTGGACAGCGAGTAGGCCTCGTCGACGAAGAGGACGCCCCCGAGGGCGGAGTCGATCAGTTCGTTCGCCTTCACGGCCGTCTGCCCGAGGTACTCACCGACCAGGTCGGCCCGCTGGGCCTCCACGAGATGGTCGCCGCCGAGCAGCCCGAGGGCGTAGAAGACGCGGCCGAGGATGCGGGCGACGGTGGTCTTGCCGGTGCCGGAGGGGCCGGAGAAGACGAAGTGGCGTTTCGGCGGCTGGACCGGAAGGCCCTGCCCGGCCCGCAGCCGGGCCATGTTCAGCTGCGCCGACAACGCCTTGACCTGGCGCTTCACCGGCTCCAGACCCACCATGCGCTCCAGCTCGGCGAGTGCCTCCTCCAGTAACGCAGGGTCGGTCGGCCCGGCCGGCAGGGTGGAAGCCGGGCCGGTCCTCTCGCGCACGGGCGGGACGGTCACCGGCGGCAGGGGAGCGAGGGGCGGCTCGGGGTCGGGCAGCCTCAGATCGCGCCCTTCGAGGCCGAAGAGCGGATCGAACCCGTCCGGCCCGTCCACGACGTCCTGTCCCGCACCGGTGAGCGTGATCGCGGCGAAGTCCGCGGCGTCGTCGTACCCGTCGCCCTCGGCGATGGCGGCGAGCCGGGCGGAGGTGTCCATGAAGGCCGGATCGACCCGGTGCACGGCCCGGTACAGGGGGAGCGCGGCGGCGCTGCGGCCGGTGCCCTCGTGCGCCCGGGCCAGCCAGTAACGCAGCTCCTTGCGCTGCGGCTGCTCACTGCGGCAGCGCATCAACGCGGCGGACAGCAGCGGCTCGGCCTGGCCGTACATCTCCAGACGGACCCGGGCCATGCCGCCGAACAGGCCCGCCTCGATGCCGAGCATCGGGTCGTCGAGCAGCGGGTCGGTGTGGCGGACCAGCTGGTCCCAGTCCTTGACCAGGTAGGCGCGGCAGGCGTGCAGGAAGCGGACCTGATGGTCGGTGTCCACCGGCGGCAGTCCGGCGAGCGCCCGGTCCAGTTCGGGGACGTGACGCCCGTCCAGCCAGTGGGAGGCGTGCGCGAGCAGCAGGTCGCGGGGGCTCTCCAGCACGGGCTGCACCCACCAGCCCAGCCAGTACCAGGAGTTGAGCGTGCGACGGTAGCGGGAGCGCTGCTCCCCGAAGCGCTCCCGGTGCCGGAACATCCGCAGCAGCGCGGTCGTCGTGTCGACGCGCAGCGCGTGCAGTCCGAGCCAGCCGTCGGCCATCCCGGAGTCCATGCGCACGGCGGCCCGGAACTCCTCCTCCGCCTGCGGATAGGCACCCATGGTGTAGGCGTCCACGCCTCGCAGCCAGGCGAGGTCGGCCGGGGCCTGCGGGCCCTGCGTGCCGAAGTCCATCACGTCCCCCACGAACCGTGCCCCCGTCGGTATGCCAACGAACCGTCCCCCGGCCGGCTGCCCTGCTCGAACCGCGCTGCCACGGACCGGAGTTGCACCGAGCGCCGGGCAACCGTCCGACAGGTCGCGACGAGGGCATCGTACCGTCGGGGGCCGCGCCCCCGTAGGGGGCCGCACGGGCCGTTCGGCGAGGTGGGAACGGGCGCGGCGTACTGCTCACGGTGACCCAGGGTGAGCACTCGGCGCCCCGCGGCGGCCGGAGAACCGCAAGAAGGCAGAACGAAGCCCCCGATCACGGGGGAACAACCGGGGGCTTCGCGTCTGTGGGCGGCTCCGATGCCGCTCATTGAGAACGTAAGACCTGTACGGCCCAGCGGTCAAGCGGAGTTGGAGCACTCCGGCAAGTTGTCCCGCACGCCTCTTCACAAGTTCAGCACACTGCGGGCGGTCCGTCACCGTGCGTGAGGGACTGGTCCGGTCCAACGGTCCCGGCAGGTCCCGCCAGCACCTCATATCCCTCGGCGCGCTGCCGCACCAGAAGGTCGGCGAACGGCCGCGAGGGATCGTCGGCGAAGTGCCGGCGCTCCGCCGCGACCCATCCGTTCCAGAACTCCCGCTGCTCCGCCCCGTCCCGCGACCGGCCCCGCGCCCAGGCCTCCTCGCGCGTCAGCTCCATCCACAGCAGCAGCGCCAGGTGGGGGCGCAGCGCCCGGCGGCCCGCTCCGACGCCCTCCACCAGCACCACCGGCGCGGGCGGGAGCGGCAGCGGCGGGCCGAAGCGGCGGTCGCGCCAGTCGTAGGGCGTGTAGTGCGCGGTCCCGCCCCGCGAGAGCGGTTCGATCACCTGCTCGCGCAGCCGCCCGGTCCAGTCGAAGAGCGCGTCGTGGCTGGCGATGTCGTCGAGGCGCAGCACCGGCGCATCCCCCAGCGCCCCGGCCAACTGCCCGGCGAACGTGCTCTTTCCGGACCCGGCGTGCCCGTCGACGCCGACCAGCCGGACCGGGCCGCAGGAGGGGGAGAGGCGGCGGATCCGGGCGGCCAGGTCACGGACGGCGGGGCCCGGTACGGGGGAAGGTGGCGGATTCATCTCGCGCAGCACTCTAACGACGAGGGCCTGGGCGGATGCCACTGGTCGACGCCAATATTGGTGGGCGTGGCGCGCGTCGAAGTGCTGGCAGGACACGGCGGGCTGTGCTCATATGTGGCGCACGCACGGATCCGACTACCGTGCACGGACCTGCTCCTGCTCCTGCCCGACTCCGACATCCGGGGGTCCCCGCCATGCGCAGTGCCGAACAGCCGTCCCGCAGAACCGTCCTGGCCGCCGCGGTCGCCGCCGCCGTCACCTCCGGCGCGGGAACGGCGGCCGCCGACCCCGAGGCACCCATGACGACCGACACCGCAGCCCCCGCCCGCGCGGTCCCGGCCCGCACCGTCGACAACCGGGCCTGGGTCTCCTACGGCGACTGGGGCGGCGGTACCGCCAAGGGCACCCGGGCCGTCGCGGGCACCCGCCCCGGCCTGGTGATCGGCAAGCCGGCCGGAACGGCCGACTACACGGACCCGCACACCGGCACCACGGCGGCGTGGCAGTACGGCACCTGGACCTCCCCGGTCCACCGCCTCACGGTCCCCGCCACCGAGGCCGTCGTCTCCTGGAACGCGCACACCCCGGCCGGCACCTGGATCCAGATCGAGATCAAGGGCACCTATACCGACGGCACCGGTACGCCCTGGTACGTGATGGGCCGCTGGGCGGCCGGTGACCAGGACATCCGGCGCACCTCGGTCGACGGGCAGAGCGACGGCAAGAGCAGTGTCTGGACCGACACCCTGGCGATCGACGACCCGTCGACCGGCCTGCGCCTGGCCTCGTACCGGCTGCGCCTGACCCTCTACCGCAAGCCCGGCGGCAAGCTCACCCCCACCGTGTGGCGGCTCGGCGCGATGGGCTCCGACGTGCCCGACCGGTTCACCGTCCCGGCTTCCAGGCCCGGCCTGGCGAAGGAACTGGCCGTCCCGCGCTACTCGCAGGAGATCCACAAGGGCCAGTACCCCGAGTACGACAACGGCGGCGAGGCCTGGTGCAGCCCGACCTCCTCCCAGATGATCATCGAGTACTGGGGCGGTCGGCTCACCGAGAAGCAGCTCGCCTGGGTCGATCCGTCGTACGCCGATCCCCAGGTCTGCCACGCGGCCCGGTACACCTACGACCACCAATACGCGGGCTGCGGCAACTGGCCGTTCAACGCCGCCTACGCGGCCACCTTCAAGGATCTCCAGGGTGTCGTCACGCGGCTCGGCTCGCTCACCGACCTGGAGACGCTGATCGCGGCGGGCATCCCGGCCATAACGTCCCAGTCGTTCCTGAAGGAGGAGCTGACCGGCGCCGGGTACGGCACCGCCGGGCACCTGATGACCGTCATCGGGTTCACCGCCGACGGCGACGTGATCGCCAACGACCCGTTCTCGGCGAGCAACGAGGCCGTGCGGCGCGTCTACCGCAGACGCGAGTGGGAAAACATCTGGCTCAGGACGAAGCGGTACAACGCCTCCGGCAAGGTCGTCTCCGGCACCGGCGGCGTCTGCTACCTCTACTTCCCCGCGCGTCCCAGTGCTGCCCAGCGCAAGGCGCTGACGGCCGTGGGCGTGCGTGTGTGAGCAAGCTCTCGGCCGCAAAAGCCGCTTGCGGTGGCAAGGTGGACAGGACTTCGGGGGGAGTCCGTCCGCACCACCGACCTTGCGAGAAGCCATGACCGCGCACTCCGTCACCGCCCCCCGCGTCCGCACCGGAGGCCCCCGGGACGACGGCCCGAAGATCGTCGAGCACGCCATGGGATGGGCCCTCGTCGTGGTCGTGGCGATGCTCGTGACCCAGCTCGGGCTGCTGTGACCTGACCCACGGCCCCGGCGTGAGGCCTGCCATACTGCGAAGGTCCCACCCCGCCCGTTGAGACCAGGGTCGAAATTGAATATCAGCCCCCAGCCTGCCGCGCGTCCCAGAGCCCGCGGCACCGAGCGCTCGATGGCGCGCCGTGCCGAACTCATCGCCATCGGGCGGAGGTTGTTCGCCGACACCTCCTACGACGCCCTGTCGATGGACGACATCGCCCGGCAGGCGCACGTCGCCAAGGGGCTGATCTACTACTACTTCCATTCCAAGCGCGGCTACTACCTGGCCATCGTCCAGGACTCGGTCACCGACCTGCTCACCCTCGCGGCGAGCGGTCCCGAACTGCCCCCGGTCGACCGGCTCCAGCGCACTATCGACAGCTACCTGCACTACGCCGAGCACAACCAGGCCGCGTACCGCACGATCGTCAGCGGCGGGGTCGGCTTCGACACCGAGGTGCACGCCATCCGCGACGGCGTGCGCGAGGCCGTCGTGACCACCATCGCCGAAGGCGTCTACGGCCGTGTCGACATCGCGCCGCTGGCGCGGATGGGGCTGCTGGCCTGGGTGTGCAGCGTCGAGGGCGCGACGCTCGAGTGGATCGACCGCCCCGAACTGCCCCGCGCCACCATGTGCGAGCTGCTGGTGAAGACCCTCGGCGGTGCGCTGCGCGCGATCGAGGAGCTCGACCCGTCCTACCCGGCCCCGCGGCCCGCCCGCCGGGGCGTGTGACACAGGGGCGGAGGGTCCGGCGCGGACCTCCGCCCCCCTCTCCGGGTGTTACCTGATGGCCTTGATCAGCTCACCGTTGGCGGTGTCGCCGCTCAGCTCCCAGAAGAACGTGCCGCCCAGACCCTGCTGGTTCTTGTAGGTCATCTTGGTCCCGATGGTCGCCGGAGTGTCGTAACTCCACCAGTCGCCGCCGCACTTGGCGTACGCCGTGCCGGCCACCGTCCCGGTCGCCGGGCACTTGGTCCGGAGCACCTTGTAGTCCTCGATGCCCTGCTCGTAGGTGCCCGCAGCCGGGCCGGTGGCGGTACCGCCCGGGGCGGACTGTGTGACACCGGTCCAGCCGCGGCCGTAGAAGCCGATGCCGAGCAGCAGCTTCGAGGCGGGGATGCCGAGGCCCTTGAGCTTGGCGATGGTCGCCGAGGTGTGGTTGTCCGCCTTCGGGATCCCGGCGTACGAGGTCAGCGGCGAGTGCGGGGCCGTCGGCCCGGTGGCGTCCCAGGCGCCGAAGAAGTCGTACGTCATCGGGTTGTACCAGTCGACGTACGGGGCGGCGCCCGCGTAGTCCGCCGCGTCGATCTTGCCGCCCGGGGTGGCGTCGGCGGTGATCGCCGCCGTCACGAGGTTCTTCGGGCCGAACGTGGTCCGCAGCGCCTGCATCAGGTTCTTGAAGGCCGCCTTGCCGCTGGTGTCGCAGGTGGCTCCGCAGGCGTTCGGGTACTCCCAGTCGATGTCGATGCCGTCGAAGACGTCGGCCCACTTGGAGTTCTCGACCAGGTCGTAGCAGGAGCGGGCGAAGGCGGCCGGGTTCTTCGCGGCCTCGCCGAACCCGCCCGACCAGGTCCAGCCGCCGAAGGACCACAGGACCTTGAGGTTCGGGTGCTTCTGCTTCAGCTTGCGCAACTGGTTGAAGTTGCCGCGCAGCGGCTGGTCCCAGGTGTCGGCCTTGCCGTCGACCGACTCGGCGGCGGTGTAGGCCCGGTCGGTGGCGGCGTAGCCGTCACCCATGGCGCACCTGCCGCCGGTGACGTTGCCGAAGGCGTAGTTGATGTGGGTGAGCCTGCCGGCCGACCCGGACGTCTCGATGTTCTTGACGTGGTACTTGCGGTCGTAGGTGCCCCATTCGGTGAAGTACCCGAGGACCTTGGAACCGGCGGCCTCGGCCTGCGGTGCGGCCTCGACGTCTGCGGCGGCCTCCTGAGCCGAGGTCGCCGCGGAGGCGGAGGTGCCCGCGCCGGCCAGCAGACCGGCACCGAGGACGGCGCAGCAGGCCGCGGACACGATGGCCCGGAAGCGGGAAGGGTGGGGGGTGTGCATCCGGTGTCTCCTCGTGGGGAGAGGGAACGCTCGCCGATTGGCATGAACGCGGTGAATCGGTGGAGCGAAACAGTAGGAGGACTAGACCAGTTGGGTCAATGGTTCGGACCAATTTCGCCTCCCGGGATGCGCCCGGCCCTTTCTTGAAGTAAGCGGTCGTTAACTGGTGACGGGATGCCTCCGATCGGGCATACTCACAGCGCACAGCCGCTGGTCAGCAGCGTCCGAGACCCGGGACTGCAAGCATCGGCCAGGCACCAGAACGACCCGGCGGCGTCGCCCCCACCCATGGGCCCGTCCGCCAGTGCCCGACAGGGAGGAGAGCGTCGCCATGCCCGACCGCGCCCCGCAGCCGGTGGACCGACAACTGCCCACGGAGGAGGCCCGGGACCTGATCTCGCTCGTGCGCGACATCGCGCAGCAGGAGATCACCCCGAAGGCGGCAGAGGAGGAGGACGCCGGCCGCTTCCCGCGCGAGCTATTCACCCTGCTCTCCCGCTCCGGCCTGCTCGGCCTGCCCTACGACTCCGAGTACGGCGGCGGCGACCAGCCCTACGAGGTCTACCTCCAGGTGCTGGAGGAGCTCGCCGCGGCCCGTCTCACCGTCGGCCTCGGCGTCAGCGTCCACTCCCTGGCCTCCTACGCCCTCGCCGCCTACGGCACCAAGGAGCAGCAGGTCGAGCACCTGCCCGCGATGCTCGGCGGCGGCCTCCTCGGCGCCTACTGTCTCTCCGAGCCGCACTCCGGCTCGGACGCGGCGGCCCTGCGCACCAAGGCCGTGCGGGACGGCGACGACTGGGTCATCACCGGCACCAAGGCCTGGATCACCCACGGCGGCATCGCCGACTTCTACACGGTCATGGCCCGCACCGGCGAGGAGGGCCCGCGCGGGATCACGGCCTTCCTGGTGCCGGGCGACGCCGAGGGCGTGAGCGCCGCGGCGCCGGAGAAGAAGATGGGCATGAAGGGCTCGCCCACCGCGCAGGTCCACTTCGACGGCGTCCGGGTCGGCGACGACCGGCGTATCGGGGAGGAGGGCCAGGGCTTCGCGATCGCCCTGTCCTCGCTCGACTCGGGGCGGCTCGGCATCTCGGCCTGCGCGATCGGCGTGGCGCAGGCAGCGCTCGACGAGGCGCTGGCCTACGCGGCCGAGAGGCGCCAGTTCGGCAAGCCGATCGCCGACTTCCAGGGGCTGCGCTTCATGCTCGCCGACATGGCGACGCAGATCGAGGCGGGCCGCGCCCTCTACCTCGCGGCGGCCCGGCTCAAGGACGCGGGCCGGCCGTTCGCACGGCAGGCCGCCATGGCCAAACTGCACTGCACCGACACGGCGATGCGCGTCACCACCGACGCCGTGCAGATCCTCGGCGGCTACGGCTACACCGCCGACTTCCCGGCCGAACGCTACATGCGCGAGGCCAAGGTGCTGCAGATCGTCGAGGGCACCAACCAGATCCAGCGCATGGTCATCGCCCGCCATCTCGTGGGTCCAGAGGGACGCTGAACTGGTCGAGGCCCCGCCAGGGGGCCGCGAGCCGCATCCACTCCGGGTCGTGACGACCCGGCAGGGTGCGGCCGCGCTCGGCCCACGCGCGCATCAAGTCGCGGTAGATCGGCGGGTCCTGGTAGCGGGGCGGAGTCGGCCGAACCGATTCTGCGGGCGGCGGGACGTACAGGAGGCGCTGACGCCCGGTCGCTGAGGAGATGGGGGTCATACCAGGGCAACGCGGCAGAGCCCGGACAGGTCACCGGACGGTGGAATCGGGCGTGCGTTCACCGCCGCCCGGCTCCCGGCGGCCCCGGACGCACTGATCCCGCACCACGGCGGTCTGCGGCCGTGGCGCGGGGCAGCTGAGGGAAGGGAGCGGGCGGGGAAGAGGGCCCGCGCTCAGGCCGCCTGGCGGCGCATGACGGGGACCCTGATGGGGCGCGAGCCCGGTCCGCCGACGTGGGAGAAGGGCTGGGTCCGCCAGTCGAGCCCCTGAGGGAGCGTCAACAGCAGGGCGGTGTCCTGCTCCTGCGGTTCGACGGACTCGTCCGCCGGGCGGGCGTCCGTGGCCCTGCGGCCGGTTCCGGCGCAGACCGTGAGTCCGAAGGGGTTCCACGGCGAGGCGCACATCGCGTGTTCCGGCAGGACCTCCTCGTCCGCCAGCAGGGCGATGGGCTGCGCGCAGTCCGGGCAGACGACCCGGAACATCTCGAACGTGTCGTAGTCGTCGAGTTCGTCGTCGTAGGCGTCGGGTTCGACGCCCTCCGGCTCGGGCTCGATGACGAGCTGCTGCCGCTTGGGTGCGGTGCGACCAGGGCGCTTAAGACTCTGCATTGGGTTCTCCCCCTCGGACTGGGCCGTATCAGGCACTGCGGCCTCGGCCACAGCAAGCACTTCCCGTCCCCCCTGGGGGGTAATCACGAGAACATCACGGAGCCTGTTCGAGGCATGTGGCGTTCGTCACATGCCCGGCCCGGGTGTCCGCTGCGGTGCGTTTGTCCCCCGGACGGCTGACACCCGGCCGCCGGTCACATCACGAACCGGGCATGACCCGGGCTGCTCAGGTATCGGAGGAGATCAACCGCCCTGTAGGTTCTTGCGCCATGGAGGAGCTGGACCGACAGATCGTGCAGCTGCTCGTCAAGGACGGGCGGATGAGCTACACCGACCTGGGCAAGGCCACGGGGCTGTCCACGTCGGCCGTGCATCAGCGGGTGCGGCGGCTGGAGCAGCGGGGTGTCATCCGGGGCTACGCCGCGGTCGTCGACCCGGAGGCCGTGGGCCTGCCGATGACGGCCTTCATCTCGGTGAAGCCGTTCGACCCCAGCGCGCCGGACGACATCGCCGACCGGCTCGCCGGAGTGCCGGAGATCGAGGCGTGCCACAGCGTCGCGGGGGACGAGAACTACATCCTCAAGGTGCGGGTGGCGACGCCGCACGAGCTGGAGGAACTGCTGGCCCGGCTGCGGTCGCTGGCGGGGGTGTCCACGCGGACGACGGTGGTGCTGTCCACGCCGTACGAGGCGCGACCGCCGCGGATCTGACCGCCGGTCGGCGCGCGGGGGCGTCCGCGCGGTTCCCCGCGCCCCTGATGAGGGTGTCGCCCCCGCCCCTGTGAGACTGTGCTCCATGAGTGAGTCCACCACCCCGCCCAAGACCGTGCTTCTCCGTCGTGGAGAGGTCCACAGCCCCGCCGACCCCTTCGCCACCGCGATGGTCGTGGAGCGCGGACAGATCGCCTGGGTGGGGTCCGAAGGGGCCGCCGACGCCTTCGCGGACGGGGTCGACGAGGTGGTCGACCTGGACGGGGCGCTGGTCACCCCGGCGTTCACCGATGCGCATGTGCACACGACCGCCACGGGCCTGAGCCTGACCGGGCTCGACCTCTCCGGCGCCCCCACCCTGGAGGCCGCCCTCGCCCTCGTACGGGACTTCGCCGCCGCCCGCCCCGGCGACCCTGTGCTGCTCGGGCACGGCTGGGACGCCGCCCGCTGGCCCGGGGGGCGCCCCCCGACGCGAGCCGAACTCGACGAGGCCACCGGGCACCGGCCCCTCTACCTCAGCCGGATCGACGTCCACTCCGCTGTCGTCAGCACCGCCCTGCTTGACCTGGTTCCCGGTGTCACCCGTCAGGACGGTCCGCTCACCGCCGACGCCCATCACGCCGTGCGCGCCGCCGCGTTCGCCGCCGTGACGCCCGGGCAGCGCACCGAGGCGCAGCGCGCCGCCCTCGCGCACGCCGTCTCGCTGGGCATCGGCACGGTCCACGAGTGCGCCGGGCCGGAGATCTCCTCCGAGGACGACTTCACCGGCCTGCTGCGCCTCGCCGCGGCGCAGCCCGGGCCGCGCGTGGTCGGCTACTGGGCCGAGCGGGACGTCGCCAAGGCACGGGAGCTGGGCGCGGCCGGAGCCGCGGGGGACCTGTTCGTCGACGGTGCCCTCGGCTCGCACACGGCCTGTCTGCACCAGCCGTACGCCGACGCCGCGCACACCGGCACCGCCTACCTGGACGCCGCCGCGGTCGCCGCGCACGTCGTGGCCTGCACCGAGGCGGGGCTCCAGGCCGGTTTCCACGCCATCGGCGACGCGGCCGTGGACGCCGTGGTGGAGGGCGTGCGCGCCGCCGCCGAGACGCTCGGCCTCGCCCGGATCAGGGCGGCCCGGCACCGCGTCGAGCACGCCGAGATGCTCACCCCCGAGAGCATCGCCGCCTTCGCCGAACTCGGCCTCACCGCTTCCGTGCAGCCCGCCTTCGACGCCCTGTGGGGCGGCGAGGAGGGCATGTACGCACAGCGCCTGGGCGGGGAGCGGGCCCGCGCCCTCAACCCCTTCGCGGCCCTGTTGCGCGCCGGTGTCCCGCTCGCCTTCGGCTCCGACAGCCCCGTCACCCCGCTCGACCCGTGGGGCACGGTCCGGGCCGCCGCCTTCCACCGCACGCCGGAGCACCGTGTCTCCGTGCGCGCCGCGTTCACGGCGCACACGCGCGGCGGCTGGCGGGCCGTCGGACGGGACGACGCGGGCGTCCTGGTCCCCGGCGCCCCCGCCGACTACGCCGTCTGGCGCACCGGTGAACTCGTCGTCCAGGCGCCGGACGACCGTGTGGCGCGCTGGTCGACGGATCCCCGCTCCGGCACCCCCGGCCTGCCCGACCTCACTCCGGGCCGCGACCTGCCCGTCTGCCTGCGCACCGTGGTGGGCGGACGCACGGTCTTCGTACGGCCGGGCGAGTGATCTACGGGGGTGGCGCGCATGACGTCGCGCGCCGCGCCCCCGGCGCGCGACCTGCGTATCCTCCGCGCTGACCAGCGCTTTGCCGAACGATGCGCAGGTCGGACGGCTGTTGACAGGCGGCCGCAGGAGGCCGGTAGGTTCGGCCGAGTCCACCACCGGACGCCCGACCGGGGAACGTCCGAGCACTCGCCGCGGCGCCGCCGGGTCAGGGACGGTGTGCCGCACCGGGGCACCGCCACTGGGAGCCAGGCTCAGGCCGGCGCAGCGCCGAGGGAACGTTCCGGCCGGTCGGGGAGGTGTGACCCGGGTGGGGCCCGGACGCTCAGTAGACAACGGCTTTCGGTCGATCCGCAGCCGGCGGATCCCAGGTCGGCCCGAAGGGCGCCGGGCCCCCATCCGCCGCACACGCGCACCCGGAAGCGCGTTCTTACCCGCGTCTTGCGGATTCGACACCACGATTCGAACGTCCCGTCGCGTCGGCGCAGGCCGAGCCCACTATGGTGGACCTCTGCGTATGGACATGAAGGGGCAGTAGTGAACGACGGCGACGGAACCCTCGCGGCAGGAGCCCAGGGGAGGAAGTTCGGCCCGCTCGGCACGGCCTTGGTGATCATCCCGACCTTCAACGAGGCGGAGAACATCAAGAGCATCGTCGGCCGGGTACGCAAGGCCGTCCCCGAGGCGCACGTGCTCGTGGCCGACGACAACAGCCCGGACGGCACGGGCAAGCTCGCCGACGAGCTGACCGTCGAGGACGACCACGTCCACGTGCTGCACCGCAAGGGCAAGGAGGGCCTGGGGGCCGCCTACCTCGCGGGCTTCCGCTGGGGTCTGGAGCGCGACTACGGCGTGCTGATCGAGATGGACGCCGACGGCTCGCACCAGCCCGAGGAGCTGCCCCGCCTGCTCACCGCCCTCAAGAGCGCGGACCTGGTACTGGGCTCGCGCTGGGTGCCGGGCGGCCGGGTGGTCAACTGGCCCAAGTCCCGCGAGGTGATCTCCCGGGGCGGCAGTCTCTACTCCCGGCTCGCGCTCGATCTGCCGCTGCGCGACATCACCGGCGGCTACCGGGCCTTCCGCCGCGAGACCCTGGAGGGCCTCGGCCTCGACGAGGTCGCCTCGCAGGGGTACTGCTTCCAGGTGGATCTCGCCCGCCGCGCGGTCAAGGCCGGCTACCACGTGATCGAGGTGCCCATCACCTTCGTCGAGCGTGAACTGGGCGACTCCAAGATGAGCCGCGACATCCTCGTCGAGGCGCTGTGGCGGGTCACGGCGTGGGGTGTGGGGGAGCGGGTCGGCAAGGTCACGGGGCGCGTCGGCAAGCCGCAGAAGCGGTAGCCGCAGGCCCGTCCCTCCGGCAGCCGCTCACGGAAACGGCTGGTGGCGGCCTTATCCCGTGCTGAGCCGGGGCCAGGCACACTGGAGGCATGACGACTGGCGCTCAGACCCCGCTGTCCCCTGCCCGGCCCCGGCGCTCCCGGCTGCGTACGTTGCTGCCGCTGGGCGTCGCCGCGTGGCTCGTGCTGGAGATCTGGCTGCTCTCCATGGTCGCCGGGGCGAGCAGCGCCCTGGTGGTCCTCCTCGTCCTGCTGGCGGGTCTCGTCCTCGGCTCGGTCGTCATCAAGCGGGCCGGGCGGCGCGCCTTCCGCAAGCTCTCCGAGGCCCTGCAACAGCAGCAGAGCGGGGTGCTGCCCGAGGACCGGTCGGGAAGCGAGGGCAACGGCCTGATGATGCTGGGCGGGTTGCTCCTGATCATCCCCGGCCTCGTGTCGGACGCGGTGGGCCTGCTCCTGCTGCTGCCGCCGGTGCAGAAGGCCGTGAGCCGCACCGCGGAGCGCACCTTCGAGCGCAAGCTGCGTCAGGCCCGTGAGGGCAGCCTGAGCGGCGCTTTCCAGCAGGCCCGGATGCACCAGCCCGACGGCAAGGTCGTCCAGGGCGAGGTCATCAGGGACGAGCCGGAGGACGCTCCGCGACCGCCGCTGACCCACTGAGCCGTATGGGGCCCGGGCCCAGGCGTCCGGGCTCCGGGACGTCCGGGGCTCGGACGAGCGGTGCCGGTGGCAGCGCGCACGCGGAAGACCGCGGGCGCCGTACTCTCGTACGGCGCCCGCGGTCTTCTGATGCGCTGTTACTTCGGCCAGACCTTGGTAGGACTATGCCGACTTGCGGCTGTCGCGCGGATGAACAGCGATGTTCATCGCACCGGAGCGCAAAACCGCCAGACGCTCCTCGAGGACCTCTTCGAGTTCCTCGCGGGTGCGCCGCTCCATCAGCATGTCCCAATGCGTACGCGCGGGCTTGGCCTTCTTTTCTTCCGGGCCATCGCCGTCCACGAGGAGTGCCTGGGCACCGCAGACCTTGCACTCCCACTCCGGCGGGATCTCCGCCTCGACCGAGAAGGGCATCTCGAAGCGGTGCCCCTTCTCGCATGCGTACTCCACGGCCTGGCGCGGGGCCAGGTCGATGCCGCGGTCCGTCTCGTAGCTGGTCACCACGAGGCGCGTGCCGCGAAGAGCTCGCTCACTCATGAATCGTGCCTCCCGGGCTTGTCGCCCACAGGACAGGTGTCGCTGTCGTCGTCATCCGGTCAACGTCCGGTCGGCGGTAAAGATTCCCGTTCCGAGTCCCGTTCCGGGTCGTGCGTCGCCGTCGTAGCCGCCCTTGTTGTACCCACCAGCGCCCGGTTTGTCACATCTGATAACAGATGTAACCCAGCGTTTCGGCATCTTTGACGCGCAGTAACGGTACGCCTGGCAGGCCAAACGCGTACACTACAGCCCTTTCGCGTTCAGTGCTAAATCCTGTCCGGAACCGGGTTCCCCGCTTCGCCGATCGCACGCCGCACCGGAACGCGTGCGAGCAGCCCGAACCCGAGGACGAAGAACGCCACCAGCGAGATGATCGCGTCCCGGTAGCTCCCGGTCAGCTGGTAGGTGACCCCGAACAGCAGCGGTCCCAGCCAGCTCATGCCGCGGTCGCTCACCTCGTAGGCCGAGAAGTATTCGGCCTCCTTGCCGGCCGGGACCAGATGGGAGAACAGGGACCGGGACAGCGCCTGGCTGCCGCCGAGGACCAGGCCGATCCCGGCGGCCAGGACGAAGAACCACACCGGAGCCCCGGCCGGCAGGAAGTACCCGGCCGCCAGCGTCACCGTCCACGCGACCAGCGAGCCGAGAATCGTGCGTTTGGCCCCGTACACCCGGGCCAGCCGGCCCATGGCCAGCGCGCCCGCCACCGCCAGCACCTGCACCAGCAGGACGGCGCCGATGAGCGTGGACTGACCCAGGCCCAGCTCCTCGGAGCCGTACACCGACGCCTGGGAGATCACCGTCTGGATGCCGTCGTTGTAGACGAGGTAGGCGAGCAGGAAGGCCAGCGTCAGCGGATGCCGGCGCATGTCGCGGACCGTCGCCGCGAGCTGCCGGAAACCGGGCAGGGCCGCCTCCCGGCCGACGGTCCGGCGGTCGCGCAGCCGCCGCAGCGGGACGAGGGCGAACGCGCCCCACCACAGCCCGGCCGACGCCAGGCAGATGCGGACCGCCGCGCTCTCGGACAGGCCGAAGCGCTCGTGCCCCGTGTACAGCACCAGATCGGCGACGAGGACCAGCGCGCCCGCCGCGTAGCCGAAGGCCCAGCCCCGGGAGGAGACCGCGTCCCGCTGCTCGGGTGGGGCGATCTGCGGCAGATAGGAGTTGTAGAGCATCATCGCCACGGACTGCGCGGCGTTCGCGACGACGAGGAGTGCGCCGCCGAGCAGATAACGGTCGCCGTCCAGGAAGAACATGGCCGCCGTGGCCGTCGCGCCGGTGTAGGCGGCGGCCGCGAGCAGGGGCTTCTTGCGCCCGGTGCGGTCGGCGGCGGCGCCCACCAGGGGCATCACCAGCACGGCCACGATCACCGACAGGGACACCGAGTACGCGAAGAAGGACCCGGCCCGTACCGGGACGCCGAGAGGGTGCACGTACCCGTCGGCGTCGGCCGCCGACTTGGCGACCGAGGTCAGGTAGGGGCCCAGGAACACGGTGAGCACGCTCGTCGAGTAGACGGAGCAGGCCCAGTCGTAGACGTACCAGCCGCGCTGCTCGCGCCTCAGCTGTGCGGCCTCGTCGGCCGGTGGTGTCCGCACGGTGTCGTGGCCCACCCGTGCCCTCGCTTCCCCGTGAACGCGCGCAGGGACGGCCCCGGGTCTCAGACCCAGACGCCGCGGTCCTCCATGACCTGGCGCAACGTGTCGATGTGATCGGTCATGATGCCATCCACGCCCAGGTCGAGAAGCCGGTGCATGCTCTCGGCGTCGTTGACGGTCCACACGTGCACCTGGAGCCCGTGCGCGTGTGCGGCGTCCAGGAAGCGCCGGTCCACCACCTGGATGCCGGACTGGGACTCGGGGACCTGCGCGGCCACCGCCGAGCGGCGCACCGCGGCCGGCAGCCCCCAGGAGCGCAGCCGCAGGTTGAGCACGCCCCGCGTGCCGTACGAGGTGGCCAGGCGCGGGCCGGCCAGCCGCTGGGCGCGCACCACACGGGCCTCGGAGAACGAGCCCAGGCAGATCCGGTCCCAGGAGTTCGTGCGCCCGGCCAGGTCCAGGAAGGGCAGCAGCGCGGCCTCGGCCTTGACGTCCACGTTCCAGCGCACCTCGGGGAAGGTCTCCAGCAGCTCCTCGAAGAGGGGGAGGGGCTCCTCGCCCGCCACCCGGGCCTGCCGCACCTCCTGCCAGGGCAGGTCGGCGATCCGGCCGGCCCCGTCCGTCATCCGGTCCAGGGTCGCGTCGTGGAAGGCGACGAGTGCGCCGTCCCGGGTGATGTGGACGTCGGTCTCGATGTAGCGGTAACCGGCCTCGACGGCACACCGGAACTGCCGCACGGTGTTCTCCCGGCCGTCCGCGGCGCCGCCCCGGTGGGCGAAGGCGATCGGGCCGGGATGGTCGAGGTAGGGGTGGCGTATCCGCGAGGTCACGGACGCAGTATCGCCCCTCGGGGTCGAGCGGTGGCAACGACCGTGCTGCCGCCGGATGCCGCGGGCACGGCGAACACGCGCAGGAACGCCTGGACCAGGGGGCCGATCGCCAGCGCGTACAGCAGGGTGCCGATCCCGACGGTGCCGCCCAGGGCGAAGCCGGTCGCCACGACCGTGAGCTCGATGCCCGTGCGGACCGCCCGGACCGAGACGCCCGTGAGCTGGTGCAGTCCGGTCATCAGACCGTCGCGCGGACCCGGGCCGAAGCGCGCCGCGATGTACAGGCCCGTCGCCGCGCCGTTCAGGACGATCCCCACCACCATCAGCGTGATGCGCGGTGCCATGCCGTGCGCGTCGGGAATCAGGGCCAGCGCCGCGTCCATCGCCATGCCGATGACCAGCACGTTGGAGATCGTTCCCAGGCCCGGCCGCTGGCGCAGCGGGATCCAGGCGAGCAGCACCGCGGCGCCCAGCAGGGTCAGCACGACGCCGATCGACAGGCCGGTCCGCTCGGACAGGCCCTGGTGCAGCACGTTCCACGGCTCCAGGCCGAGCCCCGAGCGGACCAGCAGCGCCGAACTCACGCCGTACAGCGCCAGACCGGCGTAGAGCTGGACGAGTCGCCGGGCCAAGACCCCTCGCGTGAACATGATGTGCCCCCCTGTGGTGGTAGTGGACTGATGCATGTCACGATGTGGCTTGGATGGAGAGGCCATCCATGGCCAATCCGGGGAAGGTGGACTGATTTCGATGGCGGAGTGGACTTCGGCCGTGGGGGCGGCGCAGCTCGCCCGGCTCCTCCAATCCCAGCAGGACCGCCCGGCGGGACCCGGTACGCGCCGGCCGCCGGCCTACCGCGCGCTCGCCGACGGCATCCGCCTGCTGGTGCTCGAAGGGCGCGTCCCGGTGGCCGCCCGGCTGCCCGCCGAACGCGAACTCGCCCTGTCCCTGTCCGTCAGCCGTACGACCGTCGCCGCCGCATACGAGGCGCTGCGCGGCGAGGGCTTCCTCGAGTCCCGGCGCGGCGCGGGCAGCTGGACCGCCGTCCCGGCCGGGAAACCGCTGCCCGCGCGAGGGCTGGAGCCCCTGCCGCCGGAGGCCCTCGGCTCGATGATCGACCTCGGCTGTGCCGCCCTGCCGGCGCCCGAACCCTGGCTCACCCGGGCCGTCCAGGGCGCCCTGGAGGAACTGCCGCCCTACGCGCACACCCACGGCGACTATCCGGCCGGGCTGCCCGCGCTGCGGGCGATGATCGCCGAGCGCTACACCGCGCGCGGCATCCCCACCATGCCCGAGCAGATCATGGTGACGACCGGGGCGATGGGCGCGATCGACGCCATCTGCCACCTCTTCGCCGGTCGGGGCGAGCGCATCGCGGTCGAGTCGCCCTCCTACGCCAACATCCTCCAGCTGATGCGCGAGGCCGGGGCCCGGCTCGTGCCCGTCGCCATGGCCGAGGGACTCACCGGCTGGGACATGGACCGCTGGCGGCAGGTCCTGCGCGACGCCGCGCCCCGTATCGCCTATGTCGTGGCCGACTTCCACAACCCGACCGGGGCGCTCGCGGACGAGGACCAGCGCCGGCGGCTGGTCGACGCGGCGCGGTCCGCGGGGACCGTGCTGATCGCCGACGAGACGATGAGCGAGCTGTGGCTCGACGCGGACGTGCGGATGCCGCGGCCGGTGTGCGCGTTCGACCCGGCCGGGTCCACGGTGATCACGGTGGGCTCGGCGAGCAAGGCCTTCTGGGCCGGGATGCGGATCGGGTGGGTGCGGGCCGCGCCGGACGTGATCCGCAGCCTGGTCGCCGCACGGGCGTACGCCGACCTCGGTACGCCGGTGCTGGAGCAGCTGGCGGTGAACTGGCTGTTCGGGACCGGCGGCTGGGAGCAGGCCGTGGAGGTGCGGCGGGAGCAGGCCCGGGCGAACCGGGACGACCTGGTGGCCGCGGTACGGCGCAGGCTGCCCGGGTGGGAGTTCGAGGTGCCGCGGGGCGGGCTGACGCTGTGGGTGCGCACCGGGGGTCTGTCCGGGTCGCGGCTGGCCGAGGCGGGGGAGCGCGTGGGAGTGCGGGTGCCGTCCGGGCCGCGGTTCGGGGTGGACGGGGCGTTCGAGGGGTACGTGCGGCTGCCGTTCACCGTGGGGGGCGCGGTGGCCGAGGAGGCGGCCGTGCGATTGGCCGCGGCCGCGGGGCTGGTGGAGAGCGGAGCGGTCGGGAGCGCGGAGGCGCCGCGCACGTTCGTCGCGTAGAAGGGGGGGGGCGGACCGCCCGCAGCCGGGGGCTACGAGCGGTCCGCGTCCGCCGGTTTCGTCAGGATCGCGACCGGCTCGGGCAGGGGGCCTTTCCCGGGGCCAGGGGCCGGCTCGGGCTGCGGGTCCGGCGCGGTCGGCCCGGTTCGTACCACGATGGGCTTCGGCTTCGGTTCCGGCGCGGCCGGCCCGGCGGACGCCGTCACGGGCTCGGGCTTCGGTGCCGCCGGCCCGGTCTGCGCCGCCATCGGCTCCGGGCTCGACGCGGGCGGCCCGGCGGACACTGTCACGGGCTCGGGCTTCGGTGCCGCCGGCCCGGTCTGCGCCGCCATCGGCTCCGGGCTCGACGCGGGCGGCCCGGCGGACACTGTCACCAGGCTCGACGCGGTCGGCCCGGCCGGCACCGTCACCGGCTCGGGCTTCGGCTCCGGTGCGGTCGGCTCAGAGGACGCCGCCACCACAACGGCCACCGCGACAGGCTCCGCCTCCATGGGCCCGGCCGGCTTCGCCACCGGCTCCGGTTCCTCGTCCTTCGGCACCGGTACCGGCTCCGGCCCGCCCACCGGCTGGTCCTGCTCCGGGATCGTCTCCCCGTCCGCCGGGGTCGTCCGGGGCGGGAGGAGGTCCAGGACGGCCTCGCACAGGGCGTCGGGCGTCGCGTCGTCGTAGGGGTTCGGGGTGGCCGGGACCTGGAGCCGGTGGACGGGGCCCGCGCCCAGGCGGGCGTAGCCGCGCCCGGGCGGGAGCTGGTCGATGGGAGTGGTGTGCGGGGGCGCGCCCAGCACCGACTCGAGCTGGTCCGCCGTGGCCGGGCCCAGGACCACGCGGGCGCGGGTGTGCTGGCGGACCGCATCGCTGAGGGCGTCCATGCTGTCCAGCTGTTCGGCCACGACCACCGTCACATTGGCGGGGCGGCCGTGCCTGAGGGGGATCTGGAGGAGCGACTGCGGATCCTTGCGGCCGTCCGCGGCGGCCAGATGGGTGAAGGCCGTCGGGCGGTCGAGCAGGATCCACAGCGGGCGCTTGGTGTCGTCGGGCGGCGGGTGGCCCGCCGCGTGGGCGCGGTTGGCGGCGATGAGGCGGCGTTCCGTCTCGGTCGCGGCCCACTCCAGGCTGGCCGTGACCCCGGCGAGCCCGGCCTCGACGGCGAGGACGCCGTCCCGGCCGGTGAGGCAGGCGTACTCGCCGGTGCCCCCGCCGTCGACGATCACCACGTCGCCGTGCCGGAGGGCCTGCAGGGCGATGGACCGCAGCAGCGTGGAGGTGCCGCTGCCGGGCTGGCCGAGGGCCAGCAGGTGCGGCTCGGTGGAGCGCAGGCCCGTGCGCCAGACGACCGGCGGCACGTCCCGCTGCCGTTCCCCCTGGGTGACGGGGAGGGTGCGCTGGACCCGGGTGGGGTCGGTGAAGCCCAGGACCGTCTCGCCGGGGGTGGTGACGAAACGCTGGGCGGCGATGTCGACCGGCAGCGGCAGGAGCACGCCGACCGTCAACTGGTTGCCTTCCTCGTCCCACGTGAAGTGGTATTCACGGCCCCGGCCCGACTTGGCCGCGAGGAGGTGCTCGATCCGGGCGCGGGCCTCGGCCTCACCGTCGGTGAAGTAGGCCGGGTAACGGACGACCAGATGCGAGATCCGGCCGCCGCCGTCGAAGGCGTAGGTGGGGAAGGCCTTGTCCCACGCGCCGCCGTGGGAGTACAGCGGCTCGGGGTCCTCGGCGGTGGAGAAGTACGGCACGAGCGCCTCGTACAGCGACTTCAGACGCTCGGACTGCGACTCGTCCGGCCCGTCGGACGCCGCCGTGGAGCGGTCCCGGCCCTGCCAGGCCGCCGCCGCCATCAGGGTGATGGCGGCGAGCAGCGGCCCGTACGGCGCCAGCGCCACGACCAGAACCACGGAGGCCACCAGGAACAGCAGCGCCCCCCGCCGCTCCTTGGGGGTCTCGGTCCATCTGCGCCGCCCGGCCGCTGCCAGCCGGCGCAGACCCCGCGTGATCGTGATCAGCGGGTGGAGGACGTCGGTGGCGCTGTCGGCGGCCGTCCGGGCCAGCTCCCGGCTCCGGGCGAGCTGCGCGCTGCCGTTGCTCAGAATGCGGGGGAGGGGGCGCCGGGCCACTACTGCCTCCAGGGAGTGCGTACGGGCGGGATGCGTACGGGGGACGGCCTCGTCAGAACTTGATTCCGCCGAGGAGGCTCGCCAGGCTCTCGCCGCCCGCCTTGATGCTCGGGGCGATGGCCGTGCTCGCCAGATAGAAGCCGAACAGCATGGCGACCACGGCATGCGACGCCTTCAGTCCGTCCTTGCGGAAGAAGATGAAGACGACGATGCCGAGCAGGACCACGCCTGAGATGGAGAGGATCATTTGAGGTCTCCTGGTTCGCGGGGACAGTCACCATGAGTACTTCCAGGCTCACAGCTTGTATCCATACGATAAAAGGTGCAACTGGGTGAAATCTGGACGATTTCGCCCTTGCGGTGGTGTGGTCCCGGGTCCGGTCGGGCCGGGTTGTCGCGCTGGTCCGGGTCTGTGCTGATCTTTACCTCGGGCACATCGGGTCATGTGCCGCGCGAGCCAGTACCCTGGCGATTCACTCGTACGGCTGCGCCCTCGCAGGCGTACGCCCCTGAACAGACGTAGTGGAGAGGCGGTCCGGCCGATGACCGAAGTCCCCGACCCCGAGGTCGTGGAGCTGGCGACCAAGATCTTCGATCTGGCCCGGCGGGGACAGACCGAGGCGCTCGTGGCGTACGTCGACGCGGGTGTTCCGGCCAACCTCACCAACGACCGCGGCGACTCGCTCGTGATGCTCGCCGCTTATCACGGCCACGCCGACGCGGTGCGCGCGCTGCTGGAGCGCGGCGCCGAGGCCGACCGGATCAACGACCGAGGCCAGACCCCGCTCGCCGGTGCCGTCTTCAAGGGTGAGACGGACGTCATCAAGGCACTTCTGGAGGGCGGCGCGGACCCGTCCGCCGGCACGCCGTCGGCGGTCGACACCGCCCGGATGTTCGGCCGGACCCAATTGCTCGAACTGTTCGGCGAGCACTGAGCCGACCGGGCTGACCAGCAACGACACCGAAAACGGGGGAGGCGGTACAGGGCCGCCGAAATTTCGGTCGCGGCGGACGAGAGTGCCGAGTCATCATGACGACGTGGTTCACGGACGTGATGGTTGGGCAGAGGTTGCCGCACCGCGCGGGCCGTGACGCGGTCCGCAAGGGCCACCGACGAGAGGCAGAGGAAGATGGTCTACAGCAAGCAGGAAACGGCGGACACTCCGACGTGTTGTCGCGCGGCCAGGTAGTACACGTCCCCGGTTGCGTCGACGCTTGATGTGAGGCTGTTTCCCATGTTCGATCCGGTCATAGCGCCCAGCGGTACGCTGCTCGGCCTGCTCCAGCGGGGCCGCGGCGACGGCACGCTGCACGCGCTCACCGCCCCGCGCCCCGAGGCGCTGGCGGCGCTGAACCACTGTGTGCTGCGCGATCCCCGCCACGACTGGCAGGTGGAGAACCGCTCCCTCTACTACGCCCGCCTCTTCCTCGACCTGAACGGCGAGCTGGACGAGGTCGAGGCCCACCTCTTCGGCGCCGAGGACGTCCTTGACGGCGACGAGTCCCGTACCGGGCTCGCCCTCGCCGTCCTCGGGCACCTCGCCTCCTACGGCAGGCGGGACGCCCTCGAACTGCTGCGCAGGTACGCCGCCCACGGCTCCAACTGGGCCTGGGCCCTCGACGAGCTCGCCCTCAGGGACGACGACGCGGGCCTGCGCGCCCTCGCCGCCCCCGTCCTCGCCCGGTTCCCGGCCGGTCCGGAGGGCGACGCCGAGCTGGCCGCCACCGTCCGGGACGCCTTCGAGCCCCGGCCGTGGCGCCTGTGGGCCGAGGATCCGCGCGCATCCGTCGCCACGCGGGTGCGGGCCGCCCACGAGACGGGCAGTTTCGACCGCTGGCAGCGGCAGATGCGGCCGTCCGGGCCCCGCCCCGGGTGGAGTGTGCAGGCCGTCTTCGAGTGGGCCCAGCAGGGTATCGAGCGCGGGGCCGCTCTCCATGTGCCGGCCGCCCGCTGTCTCACCGCCGTGGCGGGGCCCGAGGACCGGGCCGAGATCGTCCGGGCGGCGAAGGACGGTTTCGACGGGGCCCGGTGCACGGCCCTGCGGTATCTCGCCGACGGCAACGATCTCGAGGCCCTCGACCTGATCGAGGGCGCCGTGGCCACCGGCTCGACGCTCGTGGTGGACGCCGCCGTCGATGCCTTCGAACGGATGCGCTCCATGGCGGCCGTGGACCGGGCCCGCGGCTGGGCCCGGCGGCCGGACGTGCTGGGCGCCGCCGCCGGACGCGTCCTGGCCTGCCGGGGCGGGGCGCAGGACCGCGACCTGGTCCTGGCGGCGCTGCGGGAGGCCGTGCGGGGCGAAGGGCCCGACGCGCCGACCCTGTGGACCCTCGTGGACGGCACCGGCCGGCTCGGCATCGCCTGCGCCGCCCCCGTGCTGCGTCACGTGTACCGGGAGACGGCCTCCTCCCATCTGCGCGGCCGGGCCGCCCGGGCCCTCGCCGCCACCGACCCCTCCTTCGCCACCGGCTTCGCCGTCGAGTGCCTGTGGGACTGCGAGGAGACCACCCGCGAGATCGCCGCCCGGCACGCCGAGACCGGCGACACCCGCGTCGTCGAGCGACTGCGCAGGCTCGCCGCCGACCCGGCCGAGGAGGCCGAGGTGCAGACGGCCGTACGCAGCAGGATCGGTCCCGAGGAGACCGCTGTGTGACCCCCCACCCCGACGGGATGCCGAGGCGGACCCGCGCCGCCAGGGTGAACAGGGGACGACTCACGGGCCAGGGCGGGATGGACACGGCCCGACCTGCGCGGGTGCGCATCGCAACGCTCACGGGACGTTCCTCGTGCGGAAAGGTCCCCGTCGACGCGGCCACGTCCGGTACGGCGACAACACCGGTATGCGTGTCGTCATCGTGACCGAATCCTTTCCCCCCGATGTGAACGGCGTGGCCCACTGCGCGCTCCAGACCGCCCGGCACCTCGTCGATCGCGGTCACGCCCCCGTCGTCGTCGCCCCGGCACCGGCGCCCGGCCACAAGCCCGACGCCTTCGCACCGTGCCCCGTCGTCCACGTCCCCTCCCTCCCGCTCCCCGGTTACCCCCAGGTCCGTGTCGCCCTCCCCAGCCGCCGCCTGGCCGCCACTGTCATCGGGCACCGTCCGGACGTGGTCCACCTCGCCGGCCCCTTCGTCCTGGGCGTGCGCGGCATGGCAGCGGCCACCCGCCTCGGCATCCCCGCCGTCGCCGTCTACCAGACCGACCTGGCCGGTTACGCCCGTACGTACATGGGCGCCGGAGAGGCCGCCGCCTGGCGGCGCATCCCACGGGCCCCGGCCGCGGTGTCGGCCGCGCTCGCCGCACTGTCGGCGGCGGAGCGGGCGGACGGGGCCCGACGGGTCTCTAAGGGGTCTAGCGGCGGCGTACGGCCACGAAACGGACCGGCGTGCCGGGAACAGCCTGGGCGGCGGCCGGGAGGTCGGCGGCGCGGACCACGGCGATCACCGGGTAGCCCCCGGTGGTCGGATGGTCGGCCAGGAACACCACCGGCCTGCCGTCCGGGGGGACCTGCACGGCACCCAGCACCATGCCCTCGCTGGGGAGTTCACCCGGCCGGGCCCGCTCCAGGACCGGTCCCTCCGTGCGCAGCCCGATGCGGTTGCTCGCGGAGGACACCCGGTAGGAGCGGGAGACGAAGGTGCGGACGGCCTGCGGCGTGAACCAGCCGTCGCGCGGTCCGAGTGTCACCCGCAGCACCAGCTCGGCCGGTGGCGCCGGCTGCGGGGCGACGTCCACGCGCGCGTGCACGCCCGTCGGGCGGCCCAGGGGCAGCACCGCGCCGTCCGCGAGCGGAGGCGGGCCGAGCCCCGACAGCAGATCCGTGGACCGGCTGCCGAGCACCGGCTCCAGCGCGATGCCCCCGCAGACGCCCAGGTAGGCGCGTACGCCCGACGTCGCGGGGCCGACGTCCAGCAGCGCCCCAGCGGGCACGCGCACCGGGCCGCCCCAGGCGACGGGCCCTCCGTCCACCGTGACCCGGCAGGGCGCACCCGCGACCGCCACGGTGACGTCCGAACGGGGGCGCAGCGCACAGCCGTCGAGGGTCGTCTCCAGCACGGCCGCCCCAGGCCGATTGCCGACGAGCCGGTTGACCAGGCCGGCGGCGGGCCGGTCCAGAGCCCCGGAGCGGGGGACGCCCAGATGAGCGTGGCCGGGGCGGCCCTCGTCCTGCACGGTCGTCAGGGCCCCGGCCCTGACCACGGCGAGCGCACGGTCCGTCATGACCCCGCCTCGGGCACGAACCGCACCCGCGTGCCCGGCGACAGCAGCGCCGCCGGCACGCGCGCGTGGTCCCACAGGACGGCGTCGGTGCTGCCGATCAGCTGCCAGCCGCCCGGGGACGAGCGCGGGTACACGCCCGTGTACGGGCCCGCCAGGGCCACCGAACCCGCCGGGACGGCCGTGCGCGGGGTGGCCCGGCGCGGGACGTCGTAGCGCGGCGGCAGCCCCGTGAGGTAGCCGAAGCCGGGTGCGAAACCGCAGAAGGCGACCCGGAACTCGGTGGCCGCGTGGACGCGGGCGACCTCCGGCACCGGCACCCCCCAGTGCGCGGCGACGTCGGCCAGGTCCGGGCCGTCGTAGCGCACGGGGATCTCGACGACCGCGTCGACCCGCGGGGGAGCGGGCGGCAGCTCGGCGGCGGCCAGTTCGGCGGCCAGCCGGGCGGGGGCGTCGAGACCGTCCAGCAGGACCGTGCGGGCCGCGGGCACGATCTCGCGGGCCGGGAGCGAGCCCTCAGCGCGGCGTCGCAGCAGCTCGGCGTGGAGCGCCTCGGCCTCCTCGCCCGAGGCCACCTCGACGAGCAGGGCGTCGTCGCCGACGGGCAAGACCCTCATGCGAAGGCCTCCACCCGGACGCCCGAGGCCTCCAGCCGTTCCCGCACCCGGCGCGCCAGCTCCACCGCGCCCGGGGTGTCGCCGTGCAGGCACAGAGACCGTGCGCGTACCCCGACGCGGGTCCCCGAGCGGGAGACGACCTCGCCGGAGCGGGCCAGGCCCAGGGAGCGTTCCACCACGGCGTCCGGCTCGCTGATCACAGCGCCCTCCAGAGCCCGCGGCACCAGGGTGCCCTCGTCGGTGTACGCCCGGTCCGCGAACGCCTCGGTGACGACCGGCAGCCCGGACTTCCCGGCCAGCTCCAGCAGGCGCGAGCCGGGCAGTCCGAGGACGGGCAGGGCGGCGTCCGCGAGGAGGACGCCGTCGACGACCGCGGCGGCCTGCTCCTCGTCGCGCACCACCCGGTTGTACAGCGCGCCGTGCGGTTTGACGTAGGCGACGCGGGAACCGGCCGCACGGGCGAAGACCTCCAGGGCGCCGATCTGGTAGGCGACCTCGGCCGCCAGCTCGGCGGGCGGCACGTCCATCGCGCGCCGCCCGAATCCGGCCAGGTCGCGGTAGGAGACCTGCGCGCCGATCCGCACCCCGCGCTCGGCCGCCAGCTCGCACACCCGGCGCATGGTGACGGCGTCCCCGGCGTGGAAGCCGCAGGCCACATTGGCGCTCGTGACGACGGACAGCAGCCCTTCGTCGTCGGTGAGCCGCCAGCGGCCGAAGCCCTCGCCGAGGTCGGCGTTCAGGTCGATGCAGGCCATGAATCCAGTGTCTCCTGTCAGGCCACGCGGTACTGCTCGTCGCGGGCGTCGGTGAGGAACATCTGCCCCGGGGCATGGGTGAGGGCGAACGGCGGACGCGAGGCCATGACCGCCGCCTGCGGGGTCACCCCGCACGCCCAGAACACCGGGATGTCGTCCGTCTCGGCGTCCACCGGGTCGCCGAAGTCGGGGCGGCCGAGGTCGGCGACACCGAGCCCTGAGGGGTCACCGCAGTACACGGGGCTGCCGTGCACCGCCGGCATCAGACTGCTCTCCCGGATCGCCGCCGCCAGCCGCCGGGGCGGCACCGGCCGCATCGACACCACCAGCGGGCCGTGCAGCCGGCCCGCCGGACGGCACTGCCGGTTCGTCACGTACATCGGCACGTTGCGGCCCTGCTCGACGTGGCGGAGGGGCACGCCCGCCTCGCCGAGCGCCCACTCGAACGTGAAGCTGCACCCGATCAGGAACGACACCAGGTCGTCCCGCCAGTACGCCCGCACATCGGTCGGCTCGTCCACCAGCTCGCCGTCCCGCCACACCCGGTAGCGCGGCAGGTCGGTGCGCAGGTCCGCGCCGTCGGCCAGCACGGTCGTCCAGGATCCGGCGTCCGTTACGTCGAGGACCGGGCAGGGCTTGGGGTTGCGCTGGCAGAACAGGAGCATGTCGTACGCCCAGTCGGCGGGCACCGAGATCAGGTTGGCCTGGGTGTGGCCCGCCGCGACCCCGGCCGTGGGGCCCGTCAGGCCCTCCCGGAAGCGGGAGCGGGCCGCTCGAGGGCGCCACGCGTGGGCGCGCTCGTCGACGAGGAGCACGGGGCGGTCCTCGGTTCCGGTGCGGTTCACGCCAGCTCCTTCCCGCGCGTCTCGGGCAGCCCGAGCAGCGCCAGGGCGGCGATGCCGTAGCCGATCGCGCCGAAGACCAGCGCGCCGCCGACACCCCAGCAGTTGCGCCGCCGGCCCAGTCTGTCGGTGAGGTACCCGCCGGTCAGATAGCCGATGAAGGCGCCCGAGATGAGGAACGTCAGATAGCCGCCGGTGCCGACCACCGAGAGGTCGCGCTCGGTCTTCGGATACGTCGGCACCCAGGTGGCCAGCGTGTAGTAACCGCCCTGGACACCGGTCGACAACAGCCCCGCGAAGATCGTGACCCGCAGCAGGCCCGGCTTGAAGATCGCCGTGAACGAGCCCTTCTGCGCGCTCTGTTCGCGCGCCGCGACCGCCTCGGGCGCGTCGTGCACACTGCGCCGCAGCCAGATCACGAGCAGCGCGGGCAGCGCCCCGGTCCAGAACATGACGCGCCAGGCCAGATCGTCGCCGGCGACGGAGAACACCAGGGTGTAGACGATCACCGCCAGGCCCCAGCCGACGGCCCAGGAGCTCTGGATCGCGCCGAGCGTGCGCCCCCGGTGCCTGGCGCTCGCGTACTCGGCGACCAGGATCGCGCCGACCGCCCACTCACCGCCGAACCCGAGGCCCTGGAGCGCGCGGAAGACCAGCAGAGTCTCGTAGTTGGGCGCGAAACCACAGGCGACCGTGAAGACGGCGTACGTGATGACGGTGACCATCAGGGCCTTCACCCGTCCGACGCGGTCCGCGAGCACGCCCGCGAGGGCGCCGCCGATCGCCGAGACCACCAGCGTGACGGTCGTGAAGAGGCCCGTCTGACCGCTGTTCAGGCCGAAGTACGCGGAGAGCGCGACCGTGCTCAGCGGCAGCGTGAAGTAGTCGTACGAGTCCAGGGCATAGCCGCCGAAGGCACCGGCGAACGCGCGGCGGCCACGCGGGCCGAGGGCGCGCAGCCAGCCCAGCGCCCCGTCGTCCGGGGTGCGTTCGGAGGTCGCGGGACGGGTGTCGTCGGCCGGGGCCTGCGGTGGAGGGGTCGTGCTCATGGGCACCTCGCAGAGGGAGGACGGAGGGTGCTTCGGAGTGAGCCGTGCCGTGCGGAAACCGTCGGCGACGCGGTGGGGGAGACGACGCCGTGACAAGCACCGTAGAGGATTGTTCAACGATCCCTCAATACCCATGTTGGTTCGTTCTTGGGATCTGCGGTTGAATCCCCGCATGGCAGAGCAGCTGAAGGACCTCGCCGACGACCGGGCTCTTTTGGGGCGCACCAGCACCGCGGAGCGGGTCTCGGACATCCTCCGCAGCCGCATCGCCGAGGGCTACTTCCCGCCCGGGACCCGCCTGTCGGAGGACAGCATCGGCGGCGCCCTCGGTGTCTCCCGCAACACGCTGCGCGAGGCGTTCCGGCTGCTCACACACGAACGCCTGCTCGTCCACGAGCTGAACCGGGGGGTCTTCGTCCGGGTCCTGACCGTGGAGGACGTCGAGGACATCTACCGCACCCGCCGGCTCGTCGAGTGCGCGGTCGTCCGGGCCCTCGGGGAGCCGCCGTACGGGCTCGGCGGCTTGGCCGGGGCCGTCGAGGAGGGGCGGACGGCGGCCCGCGAAGGTGACTGGAAGGCGGTGGGTACCGCCAACATCCACTTCCACCGGGAACTGGTCGCCCTCGCCGCGAGCGAGCGCACCGCCGAGCTCATGCGCAGCGTCTTCGCCGAACTGCGGCTGGCCTTCCACGTGGTGGACGAGCCGCAGCGGCTGCACGAGCCGTACATCGCACGCAACGTCGCCATCCTGGAGGCCCTTCAGGGAGGCGACCGCGAGAAGGCGGAGCGGCTGCTCGCGGGATATCTCGACGACTCGCTGGAGCGCGTGGTCGAGGTCTACCGGCGGCGGGTCGGCGAGGACGGCTGACGGGCGGCGGCTCCCAGGGCGCACCGCGTCGTTTGGGCTGATGTCAGACCCAGGACCTAGTCTGTGCACCGTGACTTCGCCTGCATCGACGGACAGCGTTCCGCCCCAGCTCAGCGCGGGGCCGCGCCCCGCGCCGGGGCCGGCCGCCGACGAGGGGCTGGCGCGGCGCCTGCGCGCGCTCGCCTGCACCGCGCCGCTGCACGACCTGGACGCGCGCAAGGCCAACCTCGCCGGTGAGTACTCGGTGTACGGCATGGCGGAGGTGGCCCTCGCGGCCATCGACCTGGTCACCCTCAACATGGACTTCGACACGGGCGCGGACCACGACCAGGTCGTCGCCCGCCTCGTCCCGCGCATCGCAGCCCAGGCCCCGCAGCGCCCCACCGCCGAGCACGAGCGGGTGGCCCGCTGGGTCCTGGAGAACCTGATCAACGTCGGCAGCGTCGACCGCGGTTTCCGCGCGGTGTACGGCACGTTCGGCGCGGACGGCACCTATGTGCGCCGTGACTACGACTTCAAGCTGATCGAGGAGGTCCCGGGCCCCGGCGGCACGGTCTACCTGCGCACGACGGACGAAGCGGTCAACGTCCTCGTCGGCGCCCTCGACACGGACGTCACCAGTGCGCAGATCGCCGCCGAGGTCAAGCTGGAGGTGCTGATCAGCCGCGGCCGGCTCGCCGACGCCCAGCTCGCGGCCGAGCAGGCCCGCTACCGCACCGTGCAGTACTCGGAGACCCTGCGCCGCGCCCTGGACGCGACCCGGCGCAATGTGCGCGCGGTGGACTGGCTCGCCACCGTGCCCGACATGATCGCCGAGGCGCTGGAGCACGTCGCCGACCGCTACCGCCACGAGAACGCGATCCTCACCAACATCCGCAAGGCGCGTGACGAGACCGAGGAGCCGGAGCACAAGCGCCGCGCCGCCGAGCTCGTCGACATCGTGAAGGACTGCATCCGCCGGCACACCCAGTTGCAGTCCCGGCTGCTGGAGGCCGGACCGCTCTTCCGCGCCGAGCAGGACCGGCAGGCCTTCGCCACCCCGATGACCACCTCGGGCACCGATCTCTACGGGCACCTCCTCTCGCCCGTGCTGCCGCTGCCGCTGGAGCAGGCCGTCCGGGTCACCGACGCCTTCTTCGGTCGCGGCACCGGGCTGCGCACCCCGGTGTCCGTCCGCGTCGGCGACCTGGTCGACATACTGCTGACGCCGCCGGTGGAGCGGGAGCACCTCGGCGCGGAGATGCCGGAGCCCGACCTGATCGCCACGCCGGACGACAGCCGGTTCAGCGAGGAGCAGCTGGCGGCGGCGCAAGAGCTGCTCGACCTGCCCGCGGACGCACCGCGCCGGCTGTCGGGGCTGCTGGCGGACGCCCGCGGACAGGACCCGGAGCTGCCGTACCTGGTGGCCCTGCTGGCGGTGCACGCCGCCAGCCCGCCGGTCGGCACGGCCTATCGCCAGGGCGAGCAGAAGCTGCTGTTCGCCGTGGACGACGGGACCGAGCTCGACGACCCGGAGTTCGGCGGCGCGGACCTCATCGTCGGCACCGCGCTGCTGGACGCGGCGGGGATGGCGGCGGACCGGACGGAAGCAGCATGAGTCAGTACGAGTGGCACAAGGAGTCCCGACCGTGAGCGAGCATGTCGAGTGGAGCGAGCCGGACGGGCCGGCCCCGGCGGCCCCCGCCGCCGTCACTCCCGCCGACGCCGCCGACGCGGCCCGGCTCGTGTCGTTCGGGTTGCAGCCCAAGCTGCAGCCCGCCCGCGACCAGGAGTACGCCGACCTGCTGCGGCGCTACCGCGAGGACCCGCCCTTCGCGCGGCTCGCGGACGCCGTGGCGACCGGTCTGGGACTGATCGTGCTGGAGGTGTCCCCGCGCGCGGGCATGGCCGTCACGGCCGCCGAGGACTCGGTGTTCGCCGTCCGCATGGGCGACTACGCGCGTCGCACGTCCGCCGACGGCGGCGACCGGTTCCTGCACGGACTGGCCCATCTCGCCGTCGCCGCCCTGGCGTTCCCGCGTCCCGAGGACCTCGCCGACGACGGCTACATCGGCCGGGTCTCGGTCAACGGCGTCGACGCCTTCGTGCGCCAGGCCTGCCGCCGGCTGGAGGAGCGCGCCGCCGAGCAGGGCGAGAACACCGACCCGGCGACCGACGCGCCCGGCCTGGAGGCCGCCTGGCGGATCTGGGTGCGGCGCAGCGCCACCGGCGCCACCAAGGACGCCCGCCGCCTGGCCGGTTCGACCACCGGCATCGTCGCCAAGGCCGTCGCCTTCCTCACCGACTCCGGGTTCCTTCAGCGCACCGGCGACGACCACGGCGGCACCTACCGCACCACCGCCCGCTACCAGCTCCAGGTCCGCGACATGGCCGGCAGCGCCGCCCTGGCCGAGCTGCTGGAACTGGGCGTCGTCCCGGTCACCGACGGCACCCCGACGCTGCTGCCCCCCGAGGAGGGCGACGACCTGGACCTGGTCGCCGACGCCGGGCTGCCCTTCCACTCCGCCTGACCCCCCATCTCACGAAGATCTACGAGAGTCCGCCATGTACGAGCTGTCCCGGGTCCGCCTCTACTCGATCGGGCCCGCCGGTGCGCGCTACGCCGACACCGTGCTTGACCTGCGGGGGGTGGGCGAGATCGTGCCCGACCCCGCGCCCGCACAGGCGGAGTTCTTCGAGGACGAGCCGGTCGGCCCGCCGCGCCGGCCGGCGCCCGCGGGCGTGCTCTTCCTGGAGAACGGCGGCGGCAAGTCGGTGCTGCTCAAGCTGATCTTCTCCGTCATGCTGCCGGGGCACCGCAACACCCTCGGCGGAGCCAGCTCCGGCGTCCTGCGCAAGTTCCTGCTCGCCGACGACTGCGGACACGTGGCCCTGGAGTGGCAGCACGTGCTGACGGGCGAGTGCGTCGTCGTCGGCAAGGTCAGCGAGTGGCGCGGACGGCAGGTCTCCAACGACCCGCGCAAGTTCGCCGAGGCCTGGTACTCGTTCCGCCCCGGGCCCGGACTGAGCCTCGACAACCTCCCCGTGGCGGAGGCCACCGCCATGCGCGCCCAGGTCGAGGGCCAGTCCGGGGCACGCGGCCGGCGCCGCACCATGAAGGGCTTCCGCGACGCCCTCACGGAGGCGGGCAAGACCTACCCGCACCTGGAGGTGCACTGGGAGGAGACCCACGACCGCTGGATCGAGCACCTCGGCGACCTCGGCCTCGACCCCGAACTCTTCCGCTACCAGCGTGAGATGAACGCCGACGAGGGTGAGGCCGCCGGTCTCTTCGCGGTCAAGAAGGACGCCGACTTCACCGACCTGCTGCTGCGCGCCGTCACCGACACCCGCGACACTGACGGGCTCGCCGATCTGGTCAGCGGCTTCGGCAACAAGCTCGGCCGGCGCGCCGAGCTGATGGCCGAACGAGACTTCACCGCCGGATCGGTGGACCTCCTCGGGCGGATCGTCGAAGCCGCCGAGGCTCGCTCCCGCGCGCGCGACGTCCACGCCGGAGCCGAGCGCCGCACCCGGACCCTGGCCCGCCGGCTGTCCGCGCGCGGCGCGCAGGAGCGGGTCCGGGCCGCCGACCTGGCCCAGCGGGTCACCGCCGCCGCGTACGCCGTGACGCACGCCGAGGCGGCCCGCGAGCGCAGCGCGCTGATCTCCGCCGAACTCGCCTACCGGCACGCCTCGCTGGCCCTCGCCGCGGCCGAGAAGTCCGCCGCCGCACAGAAGCGCGAGCTCGCCGACGCCCGCACCCTGTACGCCGCCTGGCAGACCGCCGAGGTCGTGCTGCGCCACCGGGCCGCCTCGGACCGCGTCGCCCGCGTGTCCGCCGCGATCCAGGAGGCCGAGCGGGACGCCGCCCCCGCCCTCGCCGCCCGCTCCAGGGCCGCCGTGGACCTCGTCCGGGCCCTGCACGCGGCCGCGGAGAAGGCGGAGAGCCACGCCAACGAGGAGGAGGAGCGCTCCGCCGCCCTCCAGGAGGTCAGCGACGCGGCCTACCGGGACTCCACCGCCGCCGCCACCCAGGCACAGCGCGCCCGCAGCGAGGTCGGCCACCTCAAGCAGCGCCTCGCCGAGGTCGAGCAGGAGACCGCCGAGGCGGTCCGGGCCGGCTGGCTCGACGACTCCGCGCCCGACGCCGACCCCGCCCGGGCGGCCCTCGCCGCCAGCGACGCCGAGAAGACCGCCGTCGCGGCGTGGGACGCGGCCCGCGAGGCCTCCCGCCGGGCCACGGAACACGCCCGCGAAGCCGCGGCCACCGAGAGCCGCGCCGAACTGACCGCGGCCCGCGCGGCCGACGCGGCCACGGCGGCGGAGCGGTCGTACGACGCCGAGCGCCGCACCGCCGAGACACTGGCGGGGGAGGAGCGGCTGGCCGAACTGCTCAGCCTGACCCCCCAGAGCCGCCCGGGCATCCCCCAGCCCCGCCACGGCACGGACAGCGAGCCCGCAGCACAGCCGGCCGGCGGCGCACAGGGGCTCACCGCGGAGGAGCTCGACCGCTTCGCCGACGAGCTGCGCGACCTCCTCGACGACGCCGTCTCCTCGGCCGAGCGGCAGCTGTTCGAGCTGCGGACGGCCGCCGCCGACGACTCCCGCATCCTCGGAGCCCTCGGCGACGGCGGACTGCTGCCGCCCGGCCCGGACGTGCTGGCCACGGTCGAGTTCCTCGGCGAGCACGGCATCCCCGCCCTGCCCGGCTGGCGCTACCTCGCCCAGGCCGTCGACCCGGCCGACCACGCACGCGTGCTGGCCGCCCGGCCCGAACTCGTCGACGGCGTGATCATCACCGATCCCGACTCCCACGCCCGGGCCCGGCAGGCGCTGGGCGACGCGGCCCTGCTGCCCCGCTCCGCCGTGGCCGTCGGCACCGCCGCCGCCCTGCTCGCCCCCACCCCGGCGCCGGACGGCGACAGCGGGGACGTGTTCCTCGTGCCGCCGAACCCGGCCATGCACGACGAGCACGCCGCCGACGAGGAGCGGCAGGCCCTGCGCGCCCGCGCCACCGAGCGGGACGAGGAGATCCGTACCCTCGCCGCCCGGCTCGGCAAGGACCGCGAACTGGCCGCCCGGCTCGCCTCCTGGCGCACCGGCTGCCCCGCCGGCCGGCTGGCCGAACTGGCCCGGGCGGCCGAGGACACCCGCGAGTTCGCCGAGGAGGCCGAGGCCGAACTGGCCGAGGCCCGGACCGTGCGGGCCGAAGCCGACGAGGTCGCCGCCGAGGCAGCGCGCGTCCGTGACGAGCGGCAGGAGGCCGCCCAGAAGGCCCGCCGCTCCGCCGACGCCCTTGCCGGCCTCGCCTTCCGGCTGCGCGAGCGGGCCGGCTGGCAGGTCAAAGTGCGCGAACTGACCGACGAGGCCGCCGAGTCCGAGGCCGGCGCCCAGGCCTGCCTGGAGCGGGCCCGGGCCGCCGACGAGGACCGGCGGGCCGCCCAGCGCGCCGCCGACGACGCCCGCCGTACCGCCCGCGCGCTGCGCGCCGAGCGCTCCGAGATCGCGGGCGCCCCCGACGACGTCCCGCAGGACGACGCCCCGGCCCCCAAGGCCTCCCTGCCCGCCCTGCGCGAGGCCTACCGGGCCGCCTCCCAGCTGTACGAGAAGGTCGGCGTGGGGGCCGACCTGCGCGCCGAGCAGGCCCGTGCCGAGAGCGACGAGAGCGCGGCCCGCTCCGAGCTGGACCGCCTGAGCAACAAGGTCCGTACGCGCGCGGAGCAGCTCCTCGAATCCCCCGACGGCTCCGACGGCCCCAGCCGCCAGGCAGCCGCCGCCCGCGCCGAGGAGCTGGTGCAGCTCCTGGAGACCCGGATGTCCACCGCGAGCGAGCAGCTCGGGCGGCTGCGCGGCGAGGCCGAACGTCTCGCCCCCGAGGACGGCGACGCCCACACCGGCCTCCCCGAGGACCTCCAGCCGCGCGACGCCGAACACGCCCAGACCCTGCTGCGCACCGCCACCGCCGAACTCGCCTCCCGCACCGAGGCGCTGAACCAGGCCCGCGAGGCGCACGCGGAACTCCTCGACGCCCACCGCGCCGCCGAGGACGCCGCGAGCGGCTTCGACGAGATCGCCGCCATGCTCCGCGACCTGCTGCGCGAGCACGGCACGGACGAGGAACACGAAGAGCCCGAGCCCTACCCCGGCAGCCCCGAGGAGGCCCGGCAGGCGGCCGCCGAGGCCCGCCGCTCGCTGCGCGGCTGCGCCGCCGACCTGTCCGCCGCCGAGTCCGCCGTCCGCGAGGCGAGCGACATCCTCGTCCGGCACGCCAACTCCACGCGCTACGAGCAGGTCCGCACCCCGGCCCGCCAGCAGATCCGTGAACTGCCCGCCGCAGCGCTGCCCGAGCACGCCCAGAAGTGGGCGGACGCCTTCGCGCCCCGCCTGCGCGTCCTGACCGACGAGCTGGCCCAACTGGAACGCAACCGCGACTCGATCGTGGACCGCCTGCGCGGCCTGGTCGAGTCGGCCCTGGCCACCCTGCGCTCCGCCCAGCGGCTCTCGCGCCTCCCGGAGGGGCTCGGCGAGTGGTCGGGACAGGAGTTCCTGCGCATCCGCTTCGAGGAGCCCGACCAGGCCACGCTCACCGAGCGCCTGGGCGAGGTCGTCGACGAGGCGACCCGAGCCGCCGTCAAGAAGAACTCCGACCTGCGCCGCGACGGCATGTCCCTGCTGCTGCGGGGCGTCGCGGCGGCCCTCCACCCCAAGGGCGTCGCCGTGGAGATCCTCAAGCCCGACGCCGTGCTGCGCGCCGAGCGCGTCCCCGTCGGGCAGATGGGCGACGTCTTCTCCGGCGGCCAGCTCCTCACCGCCGCCATCGCCCTCTACTGCACGATGGCCGCCCTGCGGTCGAACGACCGGGGCCGCGACAAGCACCGGCACGCCGGCACCCTGTTCCTCGACAACCCCATCGGCCGAGCCAACGCCACGTACCTGCTGGAACTGCAACGGGCGGTGTCGGACGCCCTCGGTGTGCAGCTCCTGTACACCACGGGCCTGTTCGACACCACCGCACTGGCCGAGTTCCCCCTGGTCATCCGCATGCGCAACGACGCCGACCTGAGGGCGGGCCTGAAGTACATCAGCGTCGAGGAACACCTCCGCCCGGGCCTGCCGCAGCAGCCCCAGGCGGGGGAGGCGGTCCACAGCGAGATCACGGCGACCAGGATGTACAAGCGCCCGGTCTCCTAGGCCGCGTCCGACCTGGGCCCGGGCGTGCTCCCGTCGGATCGGCGCACTTCTCGCCTCGGCGGTTCTCCTTCAGTCGGCCGCCGGGGTGGCCGCGGGAGCGGCCGGGGTCTCGGAGCGGTGCTCGGCGAGCACGCCGGTGCGGTGCCGCTGGACGAACCAGTAGTAGGCGAAGCCGCCGCCCGCGATGACGGCGACGAACAGCACCGCGCCCCAGCGCAGGTACCAGTGGTAGGGGGCCGAGGCGTTGTAGACCGCGGCCCGGGGCCAGATCAGGTTGAGGGTCATGACCGCGCCCCACAGGACGGCCAGGATGTTGACCGGCAGGCCCCAGCGGCCGAGCGAGAACCGCCCCTCGCCCGCCGGCTGCCACCTTCCGCGCAGGCGTGCGACCAGCAGCGGTACGGTGACCCCCAGGTAGGCGAGGTAGATCATGATGATGCCGATGCTGGTCACGACCGTGAAGATCTGCGGCTGACGGATGTTGACCACCAGGATCGCCAGCGCCAGGATGCCGATGATCACGGTCGGCAGGACCGGCGTCTGGAACCGCGGGTGGCACTTGGCCAGTTTCGAGGACGCCGGCAGGTTGTTGTCGCGGGCCATCGCGAACGCCAGCCGGACCGCGGCCGTGTGCACCGCCAGGGCGCACACCGTCACCGCGATCAGCACGCACCACAGCATCGCCTTGCCGGCGGTCGGGCCGAGCACGTCCAGCACGATGTACTGCAGGCCGTCCGTCGAGAGCTTCTCGCCGTTCAGGCTGGACACGCTCATCAGCGCCAGGAGCAGGACCAGGCCGCCCAGGACGAAGGAGGCCACGATCGCCCGGATGATGGCGCGCGGCGCGTTCCGGGTCGGGTCCAGGGACTCCTCACCGAGCGAGGCGGCCGTGTCGAAGCCGTACATGACGTACGCCGAGGCCAGCGAGGCCACCAGGAAGGCGCCCAGGTAGCCGTTCCCGTAGCCCGCGCCGGTGCCGTGCGTCTCCATGACGACCTGCGGGCCGCGCGTGATGTGGACGGCGAACAGGACGATCAGCACGACGGTCGCGATCAACTCGATGAACACGCCCGCTGTGTTGATCCGTGCCATCAGCTTGACGCCGAAGGCGTTCACGAGGGTCGTGAACAGGATCAGCACCGCGGCCAGGACGACCGCGTTGGTCGCCACGTCGTACCGACCGGTGCCGTCCCCCACGAACTGGAAGAAGGAGGAGATCTGCGGCAGCGTCAGCTGGTAGGCCAGCGCGACGGCCGAGATGGACACGATCGAGGCGATCAGCATCATCCAGCCGGCGAGCCAGCCCAGGTGCGGATTGCCCGTCTTCTTCGACCAGTTGTAGACCGAGCCAGCCACGGGATAGCGCGCGGCGAGCTCGGCGAAGCACAGGGCGACCATGAACTGGCCGGCGAAGACCATCGGCCAGGACCACCAGTAGGCGGGGCCGCCGCTGCCGTAGCCGAAGTAGAACAGCTGGAAGGTGCCGGTGAGGATCGAGATGTAGCTGATGCCCGCGGCGAAGGTGTGGAAGGTGCCGAGGGTGCGTTTGAGCTCGGGTCTGTAGCCGAACTCGGTCAGTTCGGCGTCGTCCCGGCCGTGCGGGCCGGTCGGCTCTGCGGTTGTTCTCATGGGCGGTTCCTCAATCGGTGTGCCCCGGGGCGGGGGTCGGTCGGTCGGACCAACCCTGGGGCGTGGGACGGGTGTTGCGCCAGAGGTGCTTCGTCCCGTGGTGCCTCACCGGGGAGGAGCAGATCCCGCCCGTCCGCCTCCCAGCCGCTCGACGAGCCATTCGTGGAAGATCCGGATGTGGTGCTCGGTGGGCACCAGCACACCGCCCTCGCGGTACGCGCGGGAGGACATCGCCGGCTGCGTGCGTTCACAGGCTGCGAAGTCCTGCTCGTTGACGCGGTGGAACAGCTCCACCGACCTCGACACGTCCGCCCCGGACTCCACCACCTCGGGCGCGTACAGCCAGTCGCACTCCACGACCGTGCGGTCCTCGGCGAGCGGGAACATGCGGTGCAGGATGACGTGGTCGGGGACGAGGTTGACGAAGACGGCCGGCTTGACCGTGAGGGCGTAGTAGCGGCGGTCCTGATCGGCGCTCACGTCCGGAAGCCTGCCGAAGCCCTCGCCGCCGTCGACGGTGAAGCCCTTCACCTGCTCCCCGAACGCGGCGCCGTGCCCCACGTAGTACTGGGCGGCGTACCCGTCGGCGAACTCCGGCAGCACCTCGGTCAGTTCGGGGTGGATCGTCGCACAGTGGTAGCACTCCATGAAGTTCTCGACGATCAGTTTCCAGTTCGCCCTCACGTCATAGGTGATGCGGGTGCCGAGC
This sequence comes from Streptomyces sp. NPDC043685, assembly GCF_056436585.1. NCBI lineage: Bacteria > Bacillati > Actinomycetota > Actinomycetes > Kitasatosporales > Streptomycetaceae > Streptomyces > Streptomyces sp. NPDC043685. The sequence goes on from NZ_JBWKCH010000007.1 coordinate 460,912, forward strand.
GCGAGGTTCTCCGTGCCGTAGTGATCGATCGCCGCGACGTCCCCGAGCCGCTCGACGGCCGCGTGCACGACCGTCTCCTCGAAGGACGGCGGTTCGTCCGCGAGGCACACCCAGGCGTAGCCGAGCCACTCGCGCAGCGCCACCTTGATCAACCCGTACGCGGCACGGTCGACGTCCGGCATCTTGACCAGATGGGGCGCCGCGATGAGCTTGCCGTCGAGGTCGTACGTCCAGGCGTGGTACGGGCATTGGAGTGTGCGGCGGACCTCGCCCGACTCCTCCGCGCACAGCCGGGCCCCGCGGTGCCGGCACACGTTGAGGAAGGCGCGCAGTTCGCCCGTGCGCGTGCGGGTGATGATGACGTTCTCGCGACCGGCCTGGACGGTGCGGAAGGCGCCGGGCCGGTCGAGGTCACGGCTGCGGACCGCGCAGAACCACAGCGCCTCGAAGATGTGCTCCTGCTCCTGCCGGAAGACGTCCGGGTCGGTGTAGTAGCGCCCGGGGAGGGTGGCGATCAGGCTCGGGGTGGTCGGGGTCGTAGTCACGTGGTTGCTCCTCGAAGAGGCCAAGGTGTGGTCCCCTAGCGGCGGATGCGCGTCATCTGCGGGTCGAACAGCGGCTCGTCCGCGACCGTGGCCGGGACCTTCTCGCCGAAGTACTCGATCTGCACACCGGTGCCCGTGGTGAGACCCGCGGGCAGCCAGGCGTAGGCGACGCAGCGGCCGAGCGTGTAGCCGTACGCCGCGCTGGTGACGTAGCCGGCCGGGGCGCCGTCGACATGGACCGGCTCCTTGCCGAGGACGACGGCGTCCGGGGCGTCGAGGAGGAGGGGCGTGAGACGGCGGGTGGGCGCACCGGCCCGGGCCAGGGCCGCCTTGCCGACGAAGTCGTCCCGGTCCATGCGGACCGCGAAGCCGACGCCCGCCTCGAACGGGTTGTGCTCGTCGGTCATGTCGACGCCCCAGGCACGGTAACCCTTCTCCAGGCGCAGGGAGTTGAACGCCGAGCGGCCCGCCGCGACCACCCCGAGCTCCTGCCCGGCCTCCCACAGCGTGTCCCAGAGCCGCAACCCCAGATCGGCGGTGGTGTACAGCTCCCAGCCGAGCTCTCCGACGTAACTGAGCCGCATCGCCGTCACCGGGACGTGCCCGATGTACGTCTGTCCGGCCCGGAAGTAGCCGAAGGCCTCGTGGGAGAAGTCGTCCGGGGTGAGCGGCTGGACGAGGTCGCGGGCGAGCGGGCCCCAGACCCCGACGCAGCACGTGCCGGAGGTGATGTCCCGGATGTGGACGCCGGCGGGCGCGTGCCGCAGCAGCCGGTCGAGGTCGGCGGGGGAGTTGGCGCCGATCTGGAAGCGGTCGGGGGCCAGGCGGGCCACGGTGAGGTCGGAGCGGATGCCGCCCGACTCGTCGAGGAGCAGGGTGTAGGTGACCGCGCCGGGCTTCTTGCGGAGGTTGTTGCTGGTCATGCGGTCGAGGAAGTCCAGGGCTCCGGGGCCGGTGACGTCGAGGCGGCGCAGGGGTGTCATGTCGTAGAGGGCGACGCCCTCGCGGGTCGCCTTGGCCTCGGCCGCCGCGATGGGGGACCAGTACCGGGCCGACCACGCGTCACGCTCGGGGAGGGGGCCGAGGGCGTCGACGAGCGGGGCGTTCGCCTCGTACCAGTGCGGGCGCTCCCAGCCGCCGCCCTCCAGGAAGTACGCGCCGAGCCGCTGCTGCCGGGCGTGGAAGGGGCTGACCCGCAGCGGCCGCGGCCGCTCCATCGGCTGGAGCGGGTGGATGACGTCGTACACCTCGACGAACTGCCGCGCCCCGCGTTCGAGGACGTACGACGGTGAGCGCTGGGCCTCCTCGAACCGCGTGAGGTCGCACTCGTGCAGGTCGATCGACGGCCGTCCGTCGACCATCCACTCGGCGACCGCCTTGGCGACGCCCGCGGAGTGCGTGACCCAGACGGCCTCGGCCAGCCAGAAGCCGCGCAGCCGCCGGGATTCGCCCAGGACCGGCATGCCGTCCGGGGTGAAGGAGAACACGCCGTTGAAGCCCGCCTCGATCTCGGCCTCGCGCAGGGCGGGCATGAGGTGCCGGCAGTCGGCCCAGCTCGGGGCCCAGTCCTCCTCCGTGAAGGGGTACGAGGACGGCATGTCCATGTTGCGGGCCCGGGCCTCGTCGTACGGCAGGACCGCGAACGGGTCGACGGGCAGGGGCCGGTGGGCGTAGGAGCCGATGCCGATGCGGTCGGTGTGCTCGCGGAAGTACAGGTCGCGGTCCTGGAAACGCAGGATCGGCTTCGAGGCCTCGGCGGTGGCGCCGCTGAGCTCGGGGAGCGGCCCGGTCCGGGCGTACTGGTGGGCGAGCGGTTGCAGAGGCACGTCGACACCGGCCATGCGGCCGATGACCGGCCCCCAGAATCCCGCCGCCGAGACGACGTGGTCGGCCGGGAAGGTGCCCTGGTCGGTGACGACGGCGGTGACCCGGCCGGCGTTACGTTCGATGCCGGTGACGGTGTGCCGGTCGAGGAAGCGGGCGCCCCGCGCGGTGGCCCGGGCCAGCTGGGCACGGCAGGCGAGCAGGGCCCGCGCCAGGCCGTCGTCCGGGGTGTGGAAGCCGCCGAGGACCACCGACTCGTCGATCAGCGGCCACAGTTCCTTGCAGCGCGCGGCGTCGACGATCTCGCCGCGCACCCCCCAGGAGGCGGCGTAACCGGCTCTGCGGTGCAGCTCGGCGAGGCGTTCGGGGGTGGTGGCCAGCTCCAGGCCGCCGACCTGCTGGAAGCAGGGGACGCCGTCGACGGCGAGGGAGCCGAACTTCTCGACGGTGTAGCGGGCCAGGGCGGTGAGCGTCTTCGACGGGTTGGTCTGGAAGACGAGGCCGGGCGCGTGCGAGGTGGAGCCGCCGGGGGCGGGCAGGGGCCCCTGTTCGAGGACGGTGACGTCGCGCAGGCCGCGGGCGGTCAGTTCGTCCGCGAGGGAGCAGCCGACGATGCCTGCGCCGATGACGACCACGCGGGGGTTCTCGGGTGTGCCGGACATGCCCCTCCTTGCCGGGACGGTGGAAGGCGGTGGGGGAGTGGGGCGTCGGACCGCGGAGCTGACGGGGAATCCGGAGGTTCAGGGGACGGGCCGCGGCCATCGCCACAGGGAGCCCGCCCGGTCGGCACCTCGTGGGGCACATCCAGCTCCTCTGCTGTTGCGCATTGCACGACGGGTTGCGCGATGAGAAACATAGTGGGAACGCCGTCGAGGACCCGTCAAGAGGCGCGGGGCATGCTTCGGGCCAACCCGTGGACCACGGGTGGGACGGGTGAGAGCCACCCACCGCACACCAGCGCGGGACCAGGCGTTTCACCTGATCCCGCGCCGTCTTCCGTGTGGCCGGTGACCGGCCCGGCTACGTCAGAAGCCGTATCCCATGCGACGGGACAGCTCGATCGCGGCCGCCTCCGTGCGCTTGGCCACCTCCGGCAGCCGCTCCTGGCTCAGCCGGTACACCGGCCCCGAGACGCTGAGCGAGGCGATGACCTTGCCGTCGTGCGCCCGGACCGGGGACGCCGCGGCCGCCAGGCCGATCTCCAGCTCCTCCATCGTGGTCGCGAACCCCTGCTGCACCACGGTGTCCAACTCGCCCCGCAGCAGGGAGGCGGCCGTCGTGGTGCGCTCGGTGAAGCGGTGCAGGGGACGCGCCAGCAGCCCCTCGCGCAGGGTCGGCGGCAGATGGGCGAGCAGCACCTTGCCACTGGCCGTGGCATGCAGCGGGGTGCGCCGCCCTAGCCAGTTCTGCGCGGTGACCGACGCCGTGCCGCGCGCCTGCATGATGTTGACCGCCGCGTCGTCGTCCAGGACGGCGATGTTGACCGTCTCACCCAGCTCGTCGGCGAGCTCCCGGCACACCGGGACGCCCTCCTGCGAGACGTCCAGCCGCACGGCCGCCGCCCCCGCGAGGCGCAGGACGCCGGCGCCCAGGTAGTACTTGCCGCGGTCCTTCGCCTGGGTCACCAGGCCGCGGTTCTCCAGCACGCCGAGCAGCCGGAACGCCGTGGACTTGTGCACGTCCAGCTCGTCGGCGATCTCGGTCACCCCCGCCTCGCCGTGCCGGGCGAGGATCTCCAGCACGCTCACGGCGCGGTCCACCGACTGCACGGCGCCGGCCGCGCCCCTGCCGCCCTGCCTGGCTCCGCTCTCCGCGCCGTTCGCCTCCTGGCCGGACTGCTTCCGCGTGCGGGTCATGGCCGAACTTTCACCACCTGTCGCCCTGTTCGGGCCGCATGTGCGGGAACCCCTTGACGCGACGGTCGCCCCGCCCGGACTCTGTTGCGTATGGCGCTTGCTCATGCGCCATGTGAAACATCATGTCACCGAAGCGCCCGGATCTCGACCGGGAACGTACTCCTGCCCTGCCGTGCCCGGATCCGCCCCGGTCCCGGCACTGCCTGGAACTGCCCACAGTCTGGCCGAACCGGTCCGGACCACGCGTCCCGGACCGAGAGGGGGGCCCGTGATTCCCGTCTGCCGCCTCGAAGACCTTCCGAAGGGTGAGTCCCTCCGCGTCGAGACGACCCCGCCCGTCGCCGTGTTCCACACCGACGACGGCGAGCTCTACGCCATCGACGACACCTGCACCCACCAGGACGCCTCCCTCTCCGAGGGCTGGCTGGAGGGCTGCCTCGTCGAATGCCCGCTGCACGCCGCCTCGTTCGACCTGCGCACGGGCAACCCGACCTGCCTCCCGGCCCGCCGCCCCGTCCGCACCCACCGCGTCACCGTCGACGACGGCTTCATCAACGTCCACCCGGCGGAAGAGGAGGGGACAGCGGCGTGAACGTGTAGCGCGGGTCGCTGCGAGCAGCGGTACGGCGGCCGCGGTGAGCTCCGCGCGTGTGCCGCATCGCCGCCGGTGAGCTCCGCGCGTGCGCCGCCCTCGGCCGGCTCACCCGCCAGGGACACCTCGCCGTGGCTCGTGCCACCGACAGTGCTTCGGGCGTCAGGCATCGAGAGCCGGCAAGAGATGCCGAACACGCCTCAGGCCGTACGCCTCACGAATGAGACAGCTGCCCGGCGCCACCCCGCCGGCGTATCCGCCCCTGTGTCCGCTCGGTGGCCCGCTCCTGCCGCCGGGCCCGGCGCCGCTCGCGCCGCAGTGCCCGGGCCGTGCTGCTCGGCACCGACACCACGCCGTTGCGCTGGTGCCACACCTGGCGCGTCACCCACACGTCGAGCGCTCCCCAGGTGGCGGCGATCGTGCTGACCACACTGCTGATCACCATCGGGAACGCCAGCCAGGACCCGGCCATCGTGCACAGGAACGCCACCATCGCCTGGATCAGCGTCACGGCTATGAGGAGGACCGCCCGCACCGCCGCCGTCCGTACCGGATCCGGCAGGCGGCGCCGCCGCGCGGGCTCCTCGACCCACAGGGGCCGGTAACGCCGCTGTTCCCGAGCCTCGCGACCCACCTCGTGGGTCAGAACCCCGGTCTCCCGCTCCACGGGCTCCGCCACGCCCTCGGGAACCCTCCGACCGGTCACCTCGGGAGTCCGATGCTCCGTCAGCCGCGCCCAACCCGCCCTGGACGCACCGCGCTGTTCCGCCGTGCCCATCACCGTGTCACTCCCCACCGCCAGCAGACCGCTCGCTCGCATCCGAAGACCCGTGCTCCCCAGTGGCTGCCCGGCTTGCGCTGTTTTACGCCGCCCGGGTGCGGGACGCGGCTCCTGTGGCCGATTCCCCCCCCGTTTCCCAAGAGGTAGGACGAACAACTCCTCACGAAGATTCCCGGAAAGCGAAAAATTTCAGCCAACCGCCCTGGCCGGTCACGGGGATTGCCTCACACCCTCACCACCGGTTTCGGGGAGACAACTCCCGTAATGCCCGGACAACTCCCGACGCCGCGCGGCCCGCGCGGAAGTTCAGGCTCCGGACCGGTCTTCGAGTTCCCCGCGGGTCGGTAGTAGGCTCGCGCCGTTTGTTGACGCACATGTGTACCCCGGGTAGCCGGGGGCCCGAGCTGGGGGAGGCCATGCGCTTTCGCGGGAAGTCCATCCGCCGGAAGATCGTGGCGCTGCTCCTCGTGCCGCTGGTGTCCCTGACCGCGATCTGGACCTTCGCCACCGTGCTCACGGGACGTGAGGCGGCCGACCTGTTCAACGTGTCGTCCGTGGTGGAGAAGATCGGCTACCCCATCGAGGACACCGTCCGTGTCCTCCAGGAGGAACGCCGCCAGACCCTCGTCCACCTCGCGGACCCCCGCGCCTCCGACGGTCTCGCCGCGCTCCGCCGCAGCCGGACCGCCACCGACGAGGCCGTCGGCCGCATCCGTGAGAACGCCCGGAACCCGGACGTGCGCGACGCGATGGGAGCGGACACCGACGAGCGGCTGACCGCGGTCCTGGACGCCTTCGACGGCATCGAGTCGCTGCGCCGCAGCGTCGAGGACGGCACCGTCAACCGCACCCAGGCCCTCGACCTCTACAACCGGCTCGTCGACCCCTGCTACGTCCTCCTCGCCAACCTCCACGTCGTCGACAACATCGAACTGGACAAGCAGTACCGCGCGCTGGTCAATCTCGCCCGCGCCCGTGAACTGCTCTCGCGCGAGGACGCCCTCCTCGGCTCCGCCCTGATCGTCGGCCGGATCTCCCACTCCGAAGAGCGCGCCGTCTCCGACCTCGTGGCCCAGCGCACCCTGATGTACGACGTCAACCTGCCGCTGCTGCCCGTGGCCGAGCGCGACCGCTACCAGAGCTTCTGGAGGAACGCCTCCTCCGCCCCCCTGCGCGTGGCCGAGCGGGCCGCCGTCTCCTCCGGGACCGGGACGCCCCGGGGCGTCTCCGCCAAGAGCTGGGACAGCGCAGCCGGCAACGTGCTCGACGAGCTCGGCACCCTCAACGACCAGGCCAACGACCGCTATCAGGACCGCGTCCACCCCGTCGCCGTCGGCGTCATCGCCAAGGCGGTCGTCGCCGGCGCCCTCGGCCTGATCGCGCTCCTGCTCTCCCTCTTCCTGTCCGTACGCGTCGGCCGCACCCTCATCCGCGATCTGCGGCAGCTGCGTCTGGAGGCCCACGAGGCCTCCGGAGTGCGGCTCCCCAGCGTGATGCGCCGCCTCTCGGCGGGGGAGCAGGTCGACGTCGAGACCGAGGTCCCGCGCCTCGAATACGACAAGAACGAGATGGGCGAGGTCGGCCAGGCCCTCAACACCCTCCAGCGCGCCGCCGTCGAAGCCGCCGTCAAGCAGGCCGAGTTGCGCGCCGGCGTCTCCGAGGTCTTCGTCAACCTCGCACGCCGCAGCCAGGTCCTGCTCCACAAGCAGCTCACCCTGCTCGACGCCATGGAGCGCCGCACCGAGGACACCGAGGAACTCGCCGACCTGTTCCGCCTCGACCACCTGACCACCCGCATGCGCCGGCACGCCGAGGGCCTCGTCATCCTCTCCGGCGCGGCGCCCTCCCGTCAGTGGCGCAAACCCGTCCAGCTCATGGACGTCGTACGCGCCGCCGTCGCCGAGGTCGAGGACTACGAGCGCATCGAGGTCCGCCGCCTCCCGCGGATCGCCATCAGCGGCCCGGCCGTGGCCGACCTCACGCACCTCGTGGCCGAACTCCTGGAGAACGCCACCGTCTTCTCGCCGCCGCACACCGCCGTCCAGGTCCTGGGCGAGCGCGTCGCCAACGGCTTCACGCTGGAGATCCACGACCGCGGCCTCGGCATGGCCGCCGAAGCGCTCCTCGACGCCAACCTCCGGCTCGCCGAGACCCCGGAGTTCGAGCTCTCCGACACCGACCGGCTCGGCCTGTTCGTGGTCAGCCGACTCGCCCAGCGGCAGAACGTCCGGGTCTCCCTCCAGCCCTCCCCCTACGGCGGCACGACCGCCGTGGTCTTCATCCCCGACGCGCTTCTCACGGACGACGTGCCCGACACGAACGGCATCGGGTTCCGGCTCGACCGTCCCCGACTCGCGCCGGACAGCGAGCCGCAGGACAACCGCCGCGCCGCGCTGTCCCAGGCGTCCGCCCAGCGTCCCGGCCTGCCCGCCTCGCTGCTGGACGGTCCGGTGGAGCTGGAGGCACCCGTCGGCCTGGACACCGTCGACGACTTCCCCGGCGCCGTCGAGGACGAGGACGGCGAGCACGGCGGCCTGTTCCGCCCCCGCCACTCGCTCACCCGCGCCCCCGACGAGACGGCGGGACGCCGCGCCGATCCGCGCCGCGATCCTGCGGACGCCCGGGGCGCGGTGGAGCGGACCGACGGCGAGGAGGGGCTGAGCGCTCCGGTCCCGCTGTCCCGCCGCCACACCCCCAAGCTCGTCAGTTCGCACGGCCGTCCGGTCACCGGCCAGCGTGCCCGGCGGGGGAGGACGGACGAGGAGCCGACCACGACCACCGGCCGGTCCGAGCCGGGTCCCGCCTCCGCGCTCCCACAGCGCCGCCGCGGCGAGGAGCCCGTCTCCGGCCGGCCGGGATCCGAGCCGGGCTCAGGGCGGTCCGGATCCGAGCCCGCCTCCGCCCTCCCGGCCCGGCGCCGTACCGAGGGCTCCTCGCCCGGTGGCCGGCGGGGCGAGGACCGGCCGGACACTCCGCCGCCGCTGCCCGCCCGCCGTCGAGGAACCGATTCCGCCCGCCGTGGCATCGGCGCCGCCGACCGCGACGAGGACCACGTCGGATCCCCGGTCCCGCCCGGCAGCGCCCTCGGTGACCGGTCGGAGTCGTCCGCTCTGCCCAGGCGGACCCGCCGCGGGGAGGTCGCAGCGAGCGGCCCGCACGGGTCCGACCGCTTCTCCGGCTCCACGGCACAGGCCACCGGTGGCCCCTCGCTCCCCGCGGCCGGCTCGGGCGCGGCGGGCGGCGACACCGGCTCCGCACCCCGGCCGGGTTCCGGCACCACGCCGCTGCCCCGGCGCGTCCGGCAGGCCAACCTGGCCCCGCAGCTCAAGCGGAGCGCGCAGCCGCGTACCGACGACAGAACCGAGAACGTCGAACGCGACGCCGACGAAGTCAGAAGCCGCATGGCCTCGCTCCAGCGCGGCTGGCAGCGCGGCCGTGAGGAGAACGCCGCGGGCGAAGCAACCCCCAGCGGCACAGCACCACAAGGAACGACAGAGGGGGACGGTCGATGACCGCACCGAAGCCGACCGGCCACACGACCAACACGGGCGAGCTGAACTGGCTCCTCGACGACCTGGTCGACCGCGTCGCGAGCATCCGCAAGGCCCTCGTGCTCTCCGGCGACGGACTGCCGACGGGTGTCTCCAAGGAACTGACCAGGGAGGACAGCGAGCACCTCGCCGCCGTCGCCTCCGGGTTCCACAGCCTCGCCAAGGGCGTGGGACGCCACTTCGAGGCCGGCAACGTCCGCCAGACGGTCGTCGAACTCGACGACGCCTTCCTGTTCGTCACGGCGGCCGGCGACGGCAGCTGCCTGGCCGTCCTCTCGGACGCCGACTCGGACGTCGGGCAGGTGGCCTACGAGATGACGCTCCTCGTGAAGCGGGTGGGCGCGCATCTGGCCGCCGCCCCACGCACCGATCTGCCCGCGGGCGGGTAGTGGGATGACATGAGCGCTGACGGTCAGGGAAGAAGCCACTGGTTCGACGACGAGGCCGGACCGGTCGTCCGTCCGTACGCCATGACCCGCGGCCGCACCAGCAGCCAGGGCCAGCACCGCCTGGACCTGATCGCGGTCGTGGTCGTGGAGCCGCACGCGGACGACCCGGAAGCGGACCACATGCTCTCCCCGGAGCACGTGGACATCGTCGAACTGTGCCGCGACGACCCGCAGTCGGTCGCCGAACTCGCAGCGGAACTCGATTTGCCCATCGGGGTGGTACGGGTCCTCGTCGGAGATCTCGTGGACGCGGAGTTCGTCCATGTGAACCGGCCCGTACCGCCTGCCGAGCTGCCGGACGAGAGCATTCTGCGCGATGTGATCAACGGCCTCCGGGCGCTATGAGCAGCGTGGAAGCGGGGTACTGACATGACCGGCCGGCAGTTCCGGGACGATCGGGGCGACACCCGCACCGACGTCCTCGCCCTGCACCCGGACGCCCGGCCGCTCACGCGCGAGCCGCTCCCGTCCGGCCCCGCACACCGTGCCGGCACCGCGGTCGAACACCTCCGTGTCGGGGAGCGCCCGGACTTCTCCTGCGCCGCCCTCGACCCGCACGCACACCTCGTCGCCGGCGCCCCGGCCGACGGCACCATGACCCGAACCGGCGGCAGTCACAGCGCGGACGTCACCGGCGACGTACTCCTCATCGAAAACCCAGGCGGCACGGGCCACGGCCCGCCGTCGCCCGACCCCCATCAAGCAGGAGAAGAGATCGATGATCTTCGGGCGTTCTGAGCGCGGCAAGCCTCCGGTCGAGCCCGTCACGCTCAAGATCCTGGTGGCCGGCGGCTTCGGCGTGGGCAAGACCACGCTCGTCGGCGCGGTCAGCGAGATCAGACCGCTGCGCACCGAGGAGCTGCTCACCGAGGCCGGGCGCCCGGTCGACGACATCAGCGGCGTGGAGGGCAAGCACACCACCACCGTGGCCATGGACTTCGGCCGCATCACGCTGCGCGAGGACCTCGTGCTGTACCTCTTCGGCACACCGGGCCAGGAGCGGTTCTGGTTCATGTGGGACGAGCTGTCGGAGGGCGCGCTCGGGGCCGTCGTGCTCGCCGACACCCGCCGCCTGGAGGACAGCTTCGCCGCCGTCGACTACTTCGAACGGCGCTCCATACCGTTCCTCGTCGGCGTCAACTGCTTCGAAGGTGCCCCCCGCTACCCGGTCGAGGACGTCCGCCAGGCCCTCGACCTCGACGAAGGCGTGCCGCTGATGATGACCGACGCCCGTGACCGGGAGTCGGTCAAGGAAGCGCTCATCGGTGTCGTCCAGCACGCCATGGCGTACGCGGCCGACCGCCGTGAGGCCGTGTCCGGCTGACACCGCCCCCGCCCGAGCGGCCCGTACCCCGCCGCACGGGGTACGGGCCGCCGTCGGACCCGGCGTTGCAGGCGCGCGTGGTCAGCTGTCGCCCTCCTCCCAGCCGAAGCTCTTCTCCACGGCCTTGCGCCAGTTGTGGTACTCGCGGTCCCGCACGGACGCCTCCATGTTCGGCGTCCACTCGACGTCCTTCTGCCAGTGCGCCTTGAGTTCGTCGAGGTCGTTCCACACCCCGGTGGCCAGACCGGCCGCGTACGCGGCGCCCAGACATGTCGTCTCGGAGACCTTCGGCCGTACCACCGGCACGTCGAGCACATCGGACTGGTGCTGCATCAGCAGGTTGTTCTTCGTCATGCCGCCGTCGACCTTCAGGGTGGTGATGTGCACCCCGGAGTCCTGGTACATGGCGTCCACGACCTCGCGCGTCTGCCAGCTCGTGGCCTCCAGGACCGCGCGCGCCAGGTGCGCCTTGGTGACGTAGCGGGTCAGGCCGGTGATCACACCGCGGGCGTCGGAGCGCCAGTACGGCGCGAACAGGCCCGAGAACGCCGGCACGATGTACGAGCCGCCGTTGTCCTCCACACTGGCCGCCAGGGGCTCGATCTCGTCGGCGGTACGAATGATGCCGAGCTGGTCGCGGAACCACTGGACCAGCGCGCCCGTGATGGCGATCGCGCCCTCCAGGCAGTAGACCGGCGCCTCGGTGCCGATCTTGTACCCCATGGTCGTCAGCAGACCGCTCTTCGACGCCACCGGGCGGCTGCCGGTGTTGAGCAGCAGGAAGCTGCCCGTGCCGTACGTGTTCTTCGCGGTGCCCACGTCGTAGCAGGCCTGGCCGAACACCGCGGCCTGCTGGTCGCCCAGCGCGGAGGCCACGGGGACCCCGGCGAGCTGGCCCACGGCGGTGCCGTACACCTCGGAGGAGGACCGGATCTCGGGCAGCATGGCCTCGGGGATGTTCATCGCCGACAGGATCGAGGGGTCCCACTCGAGGGTCTCCAGGTTCATCAGCATGGTGCGCCCGGCGTTGGTCACGTCGGTGACGTGCTGCCCGCCGTCCGTCCCGCCGGTGAGGTTCCAGATCAGCCAGGAGTCCATCGTGCCGAAGGCGATCTCGCCGCGCTCGGCACGCGCCCGCAGGTCGGGCACGTTGTCGAGCAGCCAGGCCGCCTTGGGCCCCGAGAAGTAGGTCGCCAGCGGCAGACCCGTCTGCTCGCGGAAGCGGTCCTGCCCGTCCGAGCCGCCCAGCTGGTTGCAGAGCGCCGCCGTCCGAGTGTCCTGCCAGACGATCGCGTTGTGCACCGGCTTGCCCGTGGCGCGATCCCACAGCAGGGTCGTCTCGCGCTGGTTGGTGATCCCCATCGCGCTCAGATGCTCGGCCCGCAGACCGGCCTTGGCCAGTGCTCCCGCCACCACGGCCTGCACCTTGGACCAGATCTCCGTGGCGTCGTGCTCCACCCAGCCGGGTTTCGGGAAGATCTGGCGGTGCTCGCGCTGGTCCACGGCGACGATCGCGCCGTCCTGGCTGAAGACGATGCAGCGGCTCGACGTGGTGCCCTGGTCGATGGCTGCGACGTACTTCGCGGAGTTGTCCGTCATGGCTACCCCTTCGGCTGGTTCAGAAGGCTGCGTTGTAGATGACGCCACCCAGCAGGCCGCCGATCAGCGGACCGACGACGGGGATCCACGAGTAGCCCCAGTCGGACGTGCCCTTGTTCTGGATCGGCAGGATGGAGTGGATGATGCGCGGCCCGAGGTCACGGGCCGGGTTGATGGCATAGCCGGTGGGGCCACCGAGGGACAGGCCGATGCCGACGACGAGCAGGGCGACCAGCAGGATCGCGATGCCGGACCCGTAGATGCCCTCCTGGCCGGGGATCAGCCCGATGCCGATGCCCTCGACGTGCCGGTTGTTGCCCACCAGGGCCAGGAGCGGCAGCACCAGGGCGATGGTGGCCAGGATCTCGGTGATCAGGTTGGCCACCGGGTTCCGGATCTCGGGGATCGTGGAGAAGATGCCCAGCGTCGGAACCGGTTCGTCCACGGTGCCCTCCGTGGTGCCCGTCTGCCGCACGTTGGCCCGGAACTGGGCCAGGTAGACGAGGTAGCACAGGACGGCCCCGATCATGGCGCCGGTGAGCTGCCCCAGCACATAGATCCAGACCTTGTCCCACACGCCGGTGTCGACGGCGAGGCCGAGGGTGACGGCCGGGTTGAGGTGCCCTCCGGAGAGGGGAGCGGCGGTGTACGCGCCTGCCAGCACGCCGAAACCCCAGCCGAACGCGATCACCACCCACCCCGCGGCCCGCGCCTTCGAGAACCTGAGGGTGACGGCGGCACACACCCCGGCACCGAACAGGATCAGAATCGCCGTGCCGATCATCTCGCCGACGAAAATGTCTCCGTTGCTCATGGCGGCTCCTCAGCCCTGGCCCGGGACGATCCGCCCCGGTTCTCACCTGCAAGGTGCGTTTCCCGTGGCTACGTCAGCCGGAGGCGGGAGGTCCCGCGCCCCGCCCGGCTTCCGTGACGAGCGTGCCGTGGCAGCCGAACCGCCCGTGGAGGACCGGGCCTTGGCGCAGGCGCATCAGCGCGCCGCAGTGCCGGATTACGCCGCGTATGTACGGCGATGTCGACTGACACCGGAAGTGTTCACCGGCGCCAAAGGGGCGTCAAGGCAGCCGACCGCAACGGATGACGGCCGTCCGACGGCCGCCGGGCTCTTGCCGGGCCGGGGGGCCGGTTGCTCGGCCACGGCGGTGCCCGGTCGCGTCGTTGTTCAGATCTGGTCCGGACCCGCGCGGGCCTTGGAAGAGCCGCGCGAGGCACTTGTGATGGCGTCCGGCCTCCACCGGGCTCCGCCCGAGGGCGACATCCCGGCCCACACCCGACTCCTCGCTTGCTACCGTCCAGGATCCACCTGACCTGGCGGGTTCTCAACCGCAGGAGCTTCGACGACGCCGTCGCGCCCGCCCGGCCCGGCGGTGCGACCCCGCCCACACAGGGGCACGCCCTGGCGGAACCCGGGATCCCCACGCCCCCGGGACTCCGCCTGAGCAGTCGGACGGAGGGCTTGGTGGCGTCCTGGCGGCCCGCCGGGTCCTGGCAGGCTCAGGGGTTTCCCACGCCCCGGGAAAGCCGGACGAGAGGTGAGTCTGCCGCCCGGCTCGAACGGCGGGTCACGCCGTGGCACGGCCCTGAAAGCCGCACGACGCTCGTGCCCCGAGCCACCCGCCTGGCAGCCGCACCGGGCCCGGCGTCACCGCCCGCCACCGCCGACCGCCATCCCGCCGAGCAGGATCAAGGGCCCGTCCCGAGAACCGCGCCGGACCACCACCCGCGCTCGTCGCTGCTCCACACCCTCCACGGCGACGAGCGGCCCCGGCTCGTCACACAGCGTCCGCGCAGCGAACAACGGAGGCTCGAATCCGCACCGGGCTGTCACCGCTCACCGCACCGCGATCACCGCCGACCCGTGCCCGAACAGCCCTTGGTTCGCGGTGATGCCCACGTGCGCCCCCACGACCTGCCGGTCACCCGCCTCACCCCTCAACTGCCACGCCAGCTCACACACCTGGGCGATCGCCTGCGCCGGAACGGCTTCTCCGAAGGAGGCAAGTCCGCCGCTGACGTTCACCGGTATGCGCCCGCCCAGGGCCGTCGCCCCGTCCCGCAGCAGCTTGACGCCCCCGCCCGCACCACACAGTCCCAGGTCCTCGTACCACTGCAACTCCAGGGCCGTGGACAGGTCGTAGACCTCGGCGAGCGACAGGTCCTCCGGTCCGACACCCGCCTCCTCGTAGGCGGCGCCGGCTATCGAACTCCGAAAAGTCCGGTCGGGCGGATCCACCGCCGCCGCGGAGTCGGTGGCGATGTCCGGCAGATCCAGCACGGTGTTCGGGTAACGCGGTGTCACAGTGGACACGGCCCGGATCCGCACCGGCCGCGCCTGCCCGTGCCGGCGCGCGAACTCCAGGCTCGAGAGCACCAACGCCGCCCCGCCGTCCGAGGTCGCACAGATGTCCAGCAGCCGCAGCGGGTCGGCGACGACGGCGGAGGCGGCGACCTCCTCCGCGGTGACACGGTCGCGGTAGCGCGCGAGGGGATTCAGCGCTCCCATCGCCGAGTTCTTCACCTTCACCTGAGCGAAGTCGTCCGGTGTGTCGCCGTGCTGAGCCATGCGTCTGCGGGCGTACAGCCCGAAGTACACGGGGTTGGTCGCCCCGAGGATCCGGAACCGCAGCCAGTCGGGGTCGTCGGGCCGGTCCCCGCCCGCAGGACGGAAGAATCCCTTGGGGGCGGCATCGGCCCCCACGACGAGCACCACATCGGCGAGCCCGGCGAGAATCCGGGCCCGCGCGGCGTCGATCGCCTGCGCCCCGGACGCGCACGCCGCGTACACGCTGGTGACCCGCGCCCCCTGCCAGCCAAGTGCTTTCGCGAATGTCGCCCCGGCGACATATCCGGGATAACCGCCACGCACCGTGTCCGCCCCGACCACCGCGTCGACGTCCCGCCACTCCAGCCCCGCGTCGGCGAGCGCCGCGCGGGCCGCTGTGACGCCGTACTCCACGAAGCCGCGCCCCCACTTGCCCCACGGGTGCATGCCCGCGCCGAGAACCGCCACGTCCTCCGTCATGCCCCCACCCCCGTCGGCCGCCAGTGCCAGGTCGTCCAGGTCGTCTCCGCGTCCTCATGGAGCACGCCGGGCACGACCTCCACCTCCATGCCCACCGCCAGACCGGCGACGGTGATCCCGGGAGCAGCCTGTCCCAGGACCACCATCCGCTCGGCCTCCAGCTCCACAGCGATCAACGTGCACGGCTCCCACGGAAGTTCCGGATCGGTCACGTAGGGTGACGGCGGCCGGTAGCGGCTGTCCGTGAACGACCAGACGCGCCCACGTCGCGAGAGAGGGATCTCCTGCAACGCGCCACCCGCGCAGTCCGGGTTGCGGCAGTGATGGTCCTCGCGGGGGAAGAAGACCGAGGCGCACGCCGCACAGCGCGTGCCGATCAGCCGGAAGTCGTCCCCGTCCCCGGCGAACCACCCCGCCACCACAGGTGTCCGTACACGCGTCACAGTGCCCTCCCGCAGACCGCGTCGGTGAATCTGACGGAACGTCAGAAGTCTGCCACGCGCCGTCGGAAGTCGGCAGGCCGCGTGCCCGGAGCGGCGCGCACGCGCCACGGAGCACGCGGTCCCTTTCCCGGCGCACCCGTTGCTGATAGACGCAGGTGCATGACACGACTCACCACGGTGGCACGCGCCCTGCTCACCGCCGTCGCCGTCCTGCTGACGGCGACCGCCCCCGCGACCGCCCGGCCCGGCACCGACCCCAAGGCGCCGAAAGACTTCGTGGCACTCAGAAGCGTGGACCCGACGATCATCCAGGAGATGCGCTACTTCACCCCGCACAACTTCGTGGGCGAGCGCATCGACGGCTACGAGCAGCCCCTGTGCATCCTCACCCGCCCCGCCGCCGAAGCCCTCCACCAGGCCCAGCGCCGGCTCCTGCGCAAGGGCTACTCACTCAAGGTGTACGACTGCTACCGGCCGCAGCGAGCCGTGGACCACTTCGTCCGCTGGGCCGAGGACCTCGACGACGAGGCCATGAAGGGCGAGTTCTACCCGAACGTCGACAAGACCCGCCTCTTCACCGACGGGTACATCGCGGCGAAATCCGGCCACAGCCGCGGTTCGACCCTGGACGTCACCCTCGTCCGACTCCCGGCGAAACCGACCCGGCCCTACCGCCCCGGGGAGCCCCTCGTGCCGTGCTTCGCGCCCCGGAGCGAGCGGTTCCCCGACAACTCGATCGACATGGGGACCGGCTTCGACTGCTTCGACACCCTCTCGCACACCCTCGACCCGCGCATCCAGGGCCGGCAGCGCGCCAACCGGCTGCTGCTCAAGAGCACCCTGCAAGGCCTAGGCTTCGTGAACCTGGCCGAGGAGTGGTGGCACTACACCTTCAAGCCCGAGCTCTATCCGGACACGTACTTCGACTTCCCCGTGTCCAGGAAGTCGCTGGCAGGCGCTCACTGAGCCGCCTGCCCGAGGCGCCCTCTCCGTGATCGGCTACAGTCCGCCGCGTGTCCGAAACTCAGCACTCCGCTCCCAACTCCGCACCGAACTCCCACTGTTCGAGCTGCGGCGCGCCCTACGGAGAGGGCCACGCCGGCTGGCCCCGCACCTGCCCCGCGTGCGGCGCCGTGGCCTACCGCAATCCGCTCCCGGTCGCGGTGGCCCTCCAGCCCGTGTACGACACCAAGGGCACCGCCCTGGTCGTCATCACCCGAACCATCGCTCCCGCGCGCGGGGGCATCGCCCTGCCCGGCGGCTACATCGACGACCGGGAGGACTGGCGGCAGGCCGTCATACGCGAGCTCAGAGAGGAAACCGGCATCGACGCGGCCGGCCGGGACGTACGGCTCGTCGACGCGATGAGCTCACCCGACGGGCATCTGCTGCTCTTCGGTCTCCTCCCGGAACGCCCGGTCGAAGGCCTGCCGCACCCTACCGCCACGGACGAGACGGACGGCTGGCACCTCTTGCGCAGGCCGGAAGAGCTCGCCTTCCCCCTGCACACCCTCGCGGTACGGGCCTGGTTCGAGGGCCGGTACATCTGAGGCCGGCCGCCTCCGCCCTCAGTCCCCACCCTCCCCGCGGACGCGCACCCGGTAGGGCGGCGCACCGTCGCCGCCCTCACCCTCCCGCTCGACGACCACCCGCGAGCCCACCCACCTAGCGGTGTAGCGCTCGATCTCCGGCTCGTCCCACCCCTCGCCCCCGTCCGGCACGACCAGACCGCCTCCGGTCCGTCCCCGGGCGGGCGCCCACACCTCCAGCTCCAGCCCGCCGTCCTCTCCACGTACCGGAAGCACGGCACCCGCGCGCGCGAACACCGGGATCCGCGACAAGGGCGCGTCGACGAGGACCCGACCGGGCCCCTCGTACGCCCGCCCCGTGGCGGTGTCGTACCAGCGCCCCCGCGGCAGCCGCACCGCACGCCGGTCGGCGCCGGGGTCAAGCACCGGCGCCACCAGCAGGCTGTCACCGAGCAGGAAGGCGTCCTCGCAGTCACGCAGCGCCCGCTCCTCCGGCGCCCCCCACCACACAGGTCGCACATAGGGCGCACCGGTTCGCCGCGCCAGATGCGCCAGCGTCATGAAGTACGGCAGCAGCCGCCGGCGTTCGACCAGCGCCACGCGCGCGTGCCCCAGCACCTCGTCACCGAACTCCCACGGCTCCCTGCGCCCCGCCCGCAGACTCGCGTGCGTACGGAACAGCGGCAGATACGCGCCCAGCTGGAACCACCGCAGATACAGCTCGGGGGAGGGATGCCCGTCGAAGCCCCCGACGTCCGGGCCCGAGTACGGGACGCCGCACAGCCCCAGGCCCATCACCAGGGCCAAAGACGCCCGCAGCCCCGGCCAGCCGGTGGCCACGCCCCCCGACCAGGTGCCTCCGTAGCGCTGCATGCCGGCCCACCCGGAGCGGGAGAACACGAACGGCCGCTCCTCGGGCGCGAGCCTCCGCAGACCCTCGAAGCCGGCCCTGGCCATGCACAAGGCGTACACGTTGTGCGCCTCACGATGGTCACCGCCCCGCCCCTCCAGAGAGTGCCGGGCCGAACGAGGCAGCGTCGACTCCCCGAACGCGGCGAACGACGTGGGCTCGTTCATGTCGTGCCAGAACCCCGAGAAGCCCTGGGCGAGCCGCTCCTCGTAGAGGCCGCCCCACCACTCCCGCACACGCGCGTGCGTGAAATCCGGGAACACCACCTCCCCAGGCCACGAGACCCCCTCCACGACCTCCCCGGAGGCGCACCGCACGAACGCCTCCTCGGCCACCCCGCCGTCGTACACGGCGTTGCCGGCGAGCGCCCGCACCGCCGGATCGACGACCGACACCAGCCGGACGCCGTCCCGCCGCAGTTCCTCGGCCAGCACGGGCAGCTTCGGAAAGCGGTCCTGGTCGACGGTGAACACCTGATGCGCGTCGAGGTGATCGATGTCCAGGTGCACCGCGTCGAGTGGCAGACCATGCTCCACATAGCCCGCGACGATCCGCCGCACCTCCTCCTCACTGCCGAATCCCCACCGCGCGTGATGGTGCCCCAGCGCCCACGCGGGCGGCAGGGCCGGCGCCCCCGTGAGAGACGCCCAGGCGAGCAGCACGCGCGCGGGAGTCCCCACCATCACCCAGCAGCGCAGCGGACCGCCGTCCATCCGCAGCTCGCTCGTCCCCACACGGTCGTGCCCGGAACCCGCGCCCTCCTCACCCTCCCGCAGTGTCACCGTGCCGTCCCACGAGCTGTCGTGGAACACCAGATGCGTACCGCCGTCGGACACCACCACCTGCACCGGCATCGTGATGTACAGCGGATCGTCCCCGGGCGTGAAGGCGCGCCCCGGATCGGTGTTCCACAGCCGGTACGTCCCGTCCCTCAACCGAGGACCCGAGGCCCGCCCGCCGAGCCCGAAGAACCGCGCGTCGGCGCTCACCTCCGACCGCTGCATCCACCGCGCCGGTCCGCCGCCGACCGGCTCCCACCAGCGCGGCGGCAGATCACGCCGCAGGGACACCCCACCGGGAGTGAGCACCTCGACCGCGCCGTGCCGCGAGATCACGACCGTCACCCGCTCGGCCACCACGCGCCAGCCGCCGTCCTTGTCCGGCTCCAGCACCGCCCGGGGATCCGGCTCAGGGCAGCGGCCGGCCAGCGCGTACGACGGCTCGGGCCCGGCTCCGTCCCAGCCCCAGAACACCGCCCCGTTCACGGCGACGAGAACCCGCAGCTCCGACCGGCTGAACCGGACGACACCGCCCCCCGGCCCCGGCTCCGCGTCCTGCACGGGCCCGGGCACTCGCGCCCGCTCCGCCCCCCGCACCGGCAGCCCGGTGGCGTCGGCCCGGCGCCTGCGCCACGCTGCTCGTACGGTACGCACACCCTGCGCCGCCCCCACCGAACCCACCGCTTTCACCGAACGCACCAGGTCACGACCGTTCATGCTGCTCACCCTGCCACTGACCGTCCTGCGCACGGGTGTCGTTCAACTGCCGTTCACCCGTGGCAGGACCACATCTTCACGACACGGACTATGTGGGGCGCACCCTGGTGCCGAAGTCGATCACATGGCATTGTCCGTGCCAGCCGCTCACGCGCACACCCCAGCCCGTGCGCGGAGGACGCACACGACGCGCACAGTCCGGGAGCCGACATGTCGACCGAGAGTCCCCAGCCGCTCTGGCAGCCAGACCCCGAGCGCATCGCCCGCGCACGGATCACCAGGTTCCAGGCCTGGGCCGCCGAGCACCACGGCGCCCCCGCCGAGGGCGGCTACCCGGCTCTGCAGCGCTGGTCCGTCGACGCTCTGGACACCTTCTGGAAAGCCGTCACGGAGTGGTTCGACGTCCGCTTCTCGACCCCCTACGCGCGCGTGCTGGGCGATCGCTCGATGCCGGGCGCCCAGTGGTTCCCCGGAGCGACCCTCAACTACGCCGAGCACGCCCTGCGCGCCGCCGGCACCCGCGCGGACGAACCGGCCCTCCTGCACGTCGACGAGACGCACGAACCACGCCCCGTCACCTGGGCCGAACTGCGCCGCCAGGTGGGCTCCCTGGCCGCCGAACTGCGCGCGCTCGGCGTACGCCCCGGCGACCGCGTCAGTGGCTACCTCCCCAACGTCCCGCAGGCCGTGGTCGCCCTCCTCGCCACAGCCGCGGTGGGCGGGGTCTGGACCTCCTGCGCGCCCGACTTCGGCGCCCGCAGCGTCCTCGACCGCTTCCAGCAGGTCGAACCCGTCGTGCTCTTCACCGTCGACGGCTACCGCTACGGCGGCAAGGAACACGACCGACGCGACGTCGTCGCCGAACTCCGTCGCGAACTGCCCACCCTGCGGGCCGTGATCCACATCCCGCTCCTCGGCACCGAGGCACCCGAGGGCGCCCTGGACTGGTCGGCCCTCACCTCCACCGACACGGACCCCGTCTTCGAGCAGGTCCCCTTCGACCACCCTCTGTGGGTGCTCTACTCCTCCGGCACGACCGGCCTGCCCAAGGCCATCGTCCAGTCCCAGGGCGGCATCCTGGTCGAGCACCTCAAACAGCTGGGCCTGCACTGCGACCTCGGCCCCGAGGACCGCTTCTTCTGGTACACCTCGACCGGCTGGATGATGTGGAACTTCCTCGTCTCCGGCCTACTCACCGGCACCACGATCGTCCTCTACGACGGCAGCCCCGGCTACCCCGACACCGGAGCCCAGTGGCGCATCGCCGAACGCACGAAGGCCACCCTCTACGGCACCTCGGCCGCCTACGTCATGGCCTGCCGCAAAGCCGGTGTCCACCCCTCCCGCGACTTCGACCTCTCCGCCGTCCAGTGCGTCGCCACCACCGGCTCACCCCTGCCGCCCGACGGCTTCCGCTGGCTCCACGACGAGGTCCGCGACGACCTGTGGATCGCCTCCGTCAGTGGCGGCACCGACGTCTGCTCCTGCTTCGCCGGCGCCGTGCCCACCCTCCCCGTCCACGTCGGCGAACTCCAGGCCCCCTGCCTCGGCACCGACCTCCAGTCCTGGGACCCGAGCGGCAACCCCCTCGTCGACGAGGTCGGCGAACTGGTCGTCACCAACCCCATGCCGTCCATGCCCATCCACTTCTGGAACGACCCCGACGGCAGCCGCTACCACGACAGCTACTTCGACACCTACCCCGGCGTCTGGCGGCACGGCGACTGGATCACCCTCACCGCCCGCGGCTCCGTCGTCATCCACGGCCGCTCCGACTCCACGCTCAACCGCCAAGGCGTCCGCATGGGCTCCGCCGACATCTACGAAGCCGTGGAACGACTCCCCGAGATCAAGGAGTCCCTGGTCATCGGCATCGAGCAGCCCGACGGCGGCTACTGGATGCCCCTGTTCGTCCACCTGGCCCCCGGAGCCGTCCTCGACGACGCCCTGCGCGACCGCGTCAAGCAGACCATCCGCGAGCACCTGTCACCACGACACGTCCCCGACGAGATCATCGAAGTCCCCGGAGTCCCGCACACCCTCACCGGCAAGCGCATCGAGGTCCCCGTCAAACGGCTCCTCCAGGGCACCCCGCTGGAGAAGGCGGTCAACCCGGGCTCCATCGACGACCTCGACCTGCTGAACTTCTACGAGGACCTGGCCCGCAAACGCGCCTGACGCTACTGCACGTCACCGCACGCCTGGAACGCAGGTCACGACGAACAGGGTCGTGACCTGCTACTTCTCCTGGATCCACTCGCTCCCCCCTGCATTGTCAGTGCCACCGGTTACTGTGAGTGAGCATTGATCGACCGTGCACAGGGGGAACCAATGGCGCACACCGACCACCGGACCATGCGACGCGTCCTGCGCCGCGAGATCGCCGGCACCATCGGCCTGCTGACCGACGAGCACGACTTCCGAGCCATGCGGCGCTACCGCAGCTTCGCCTTCGACGACCACGCGACCTACCTGAAACAGGTGGAGGGCCTCCTCAAGACCCGAGCCCTCCAGGGCAGCCACACCACCGTGGCCCTCTTCGACCCCGAGGAGTACGCCGAGTTCTGCACACGGCACAACCTCGACCCCGACAGTCCGTCGAGCCGCACACGCTTCACCGCGCACATCGCGCTCACCGGCCCGACGCTGCCCTACGACGGCCGGCCGCTGGCCGACCTGCTCCCGACCCTCGTCGACGAGGCCGTCCGCCACGCCACCTGGGAGTACGCGACCACCCTCCTCGCCCGCCTGGGCGCCTGCGCCACCTGCGGCGAAGACATCGGACGGGCCGCCTTCACCCGAGCCTCTGACCTCCTCGTCCGCATCCTCGACACAGCCCCGCCCGGCCACCGCCACCTGGTCTGCAGCGTCACCGGACCGCCCGAACCGCTCCTCGCCGCCCTCCACACCACCGACGACAGCGACGAACTGAAACTCGACGAGACCGAAGCCCTGGAATTCACCACAGTCCTGGCGCTCGGCCTCGCCACCGGCAGCCCCGGCGGACTCGTCGTCCGCGCCAGCGCCCCCGGCACACCCGACCGCGTCTACGGCTGGCGCATGCGCGCACGCGGACTCGAACCCCTCACCGCGGGAGAGGTCTTCGACGCCTACTGCACCGACGTGGAATCCGGAGACCCCATCTCCCCCGAATCCAACGTCGACTACTGCGCGCCGCCCGACCTCGGGGAGCAGAAACCCACCCGGGGACACCAGCACTGAACGCGCGAGGGGCGCCCCACCTCACCTGGTGGAGCGCCTCTCGCCGACCAGCACCGGGCCTACTCGCCCGACAGCACCGCCTGCGCCGCATTGCGCGCATCCTCGGCACTGTCCGTCGCCCGCGCCGCCGCGGCGGCCCGTTCGCACTGCGCCAGCGTGTACTTCGCGAGCGTCGCCCGGACATAGGGAATCGACGCGGCACCCATCGACAGGGAGGTGACACCCAGACCCGTCAGGACACACGCGAGCAGCGGGTCGGACGCGGCCTCACCACAGACACCACAGCTCTTGCCCTCGGCCTTCGCCGCCTCGGCGGACAGCTGCACCAGGTCGAGCAGGGCGGGCTGCCACGGATCCTGCAGACGGGACACCGCACCCACCTGACGGTCGGCGGCGAACGTGTACTGCGCGAGATCGTTCGTCCCCAGCGACAGGAACTCGACCTCCTGGAGGATCGAGCGAGCCCGCAGCGCCGCCGACGGGATCTCGACCATCGCACCGAACTTCGCCCGCAGGCCGGCCTCACGACAGGCGTCCGCGAACGCCCGCGCATCCGTACGGTCCGCGACCATCGGGGCCATGACCTCGAGGTAGACCGGCAACCCCTCCGCGGCCTTCGCGAGCGCGGTCAGCTGGGTGCGCAGGACGTCCGGGTGGTCGAGCAGCGTCCGCAGCCCCCTTACGCCGAGAGCCGGGTTCGGCTCGTCGGCCGGCGTGAGGAAGTCGAGCGGCTTGTCCGCGCCCGCGTCCAGCACGCGCACCACGACACGCCCCTCCGGGAACGCCTCGAGCACCTGCCGGTACGCGGCGATCTGCTTCTCCTCGGACGGCGCCTGCTTGCTGTCGTCCAGGAAGAGGAACTCCGTACGGAAGAGCCCGACACCTTCGGCACCGGCCTCGACTGCCGCCGCCACGTCAGCGGGACCACCGATGTTCGCGAGCAGCGGCACCTTGTGACCGTCCGCCGTGGCGCCGGGCCCGGTCGAAGCCGCCAACGCGGCCTTCCGCTCGGCGGCCGCCGCCTCCAGCTGCGCCTTCTTCTCGTCGCTCGGGTTCACGAAGATCTCTCCCGTGCTGCCGTCGACGGCGATCATCGTGCCCTCGGCGATCTCACTGGCACCCGGCAGCGCCACCACGGCCGGCACACCGAGCGCACGCGCCAGAATCGCACTGTGGCTGGTCGGCCCGCCCTCCTCGGTGACGAAGCCGAGCACCAGCGTCGGGTCCAGCAGCGCGGTGTCGGCCGGGGCGAGATCACGGGCGACGAGGACGTAGGGCTCGTCGCTGTCGGGGACGCCGGGCATCGGCACCCCCAGCAGACGGGCGACGATACGGTTCCGCACGTCGTCGAGGTCCGCCACGCGACCGGCCAGGTACTCACCGGCACCCGCCAGCAGTTCGCGGTAGGAGGCGAACGCGTCGTACACCCCGCGCTCCGCCGTGCTGCCCACGGCGATCCGCCGCTCCACGTCGGCCATCAGCTCGGGGTCCTGGGCCATCATGGCCTGCGCCTCGAGCACCGCCTGGGCCTCGCCTCCGGCAAGATTGCCGCGCGCCATCAGGTCGGCGGCCACGGCCTCCACGGCCTTGCGGGCGCGCCCCTGCTCACGCTCCGCCTCCTCCGCCGGGATCTGCTTCGCAGGCGGTTCGAGCACCGCCGTTCCCATGTGCCGAACCTCGCCGATCGCCACACCGTGGCTGACGCCGACGCCTCGCAGCGTTGTCTCCATCTCACCCGTCCCGATAGAGCGGCGGGCCCCGCCGCCGCGTTGGTTGTCCTACTCGCCGCCGTACGACGGCACTGACGTCACTTCCAGAGGAAGAGGCTGTCGCCGGCCTTCACTTCGCCGTCGATGCGAAGATCGGAGAGAGCTTCGGCGGTGGCCTCCAGGGCCACGACCGGGCAGACCGCGGACTTGCCGGCGGCCTCGACGGCAGCCGGGTTCCAGCGCACGACGCCCTGACCGCGCGTGACGGTGTCCCCCTTGTTCACGAGCAGCTCGAAACCCTCGCCGTTCAGCTGCACGGTGTCGATGCCGAGGTGGGTGAGCACACCGTGGCCGTTCTCGTCGACGACGACGAAGGCGTGCGGGTGCAGGGAGACGATGACGCCGTCCACGGGAGAGACGGCCTCGGAGGGCTCACGTACGGGGTCGATCGCGGTGCCCGGGCCGACCATGGCCCCGGAGAAGACGGGATCCGGCACGGCTGCCAGTCCGATGGCGCGTCCTGCGAGCGGGGACGTCACGGTGGTCATGGGAGGCCTCCCAGGGGTGGAGATCGATAGGGCCGTCTCTGTACGTACCGACGGCACACTGTTCAGCAGCGTATGTCACCTGAAGTGCCGGTTCCGCGCGAGCACTCCGAAGTGGTCTAGACCATACCGCAAACGGATTTGCCCCCGCTCCACGGCCGCGTGTACAGTCGTACTCCTGCTTGGGGCTGAGCGACGTACCTTCGCGTCCTGGCCGGGCAGCAACCAACTTGTCAGATCCTATCTCCGGGTCGCTTTCTGCATGCTTGCAGGACGGTGGTCAGGAGGCCGGAAAAACACTGATAGAGTTTGGAACACCGAAGGGAAGCCCGGAGGAAAGCCCGAGAGGGTGAGTACAAAGGAAGCGACCGTTCCTTGAGAACTCAACAGCGTGCCAAAAGTCAACGCCAG